>NZ_JBISAL010000005.1:0-10910 GCF_044391765.1 Streptomyces sp. NPDC018610 | reverse complement strand
CGGCCTGGCCGCCGAGGCGTCCTTCGGTGCCGACCTCGCGGGCGACGCGGGTGACCTCGTCGGCGAAGGCGGAGAGCTGGTCGACCATCGTGTTGATGGTGTTCTTCAGTTCCAGGATCTCGCCGCGGGCGTCGACGGTGATCTTCTGCGACAGGTCGCCCTTGGCCACGGCGGTGGTCACCTGGGCGACGTTGCGGACCTGGTTGGTGAGGTTGCCCGCCATGAAGTTCACGGAGTCGGTCAGGTCACGCCACACGCCGGCGACTCCGGGCACCTTGGCCTGGCCGCCGAGGCGTCCTTCGGTGCCGACCTCGCGGGCGACGCGGGTGACCTCGTCGGCGAAGGCGGAGAGCTGGTCGACCATCGTGTTGACGGTCTCCTTCAGCTGCAGGATCTCCCCGCGCGCCGGCACGTCGATCTTCTGCGACAGGTCGCCCTTGGCCACCGCGGTCGCCACCTGGGCGATGTCGCGCACCTGCGTGGTCAGGTTGCCGGCCATGGCGTTGACGGAGTCGGTGAGGTCGGCCCAGGTCCCGGAGACCCCCGGCACCTCGGCCTGGCCGCCGAGCGTCCCCTCGGTGCCGACCTCCCGGGCCACCCGCGTGACCTCGGAGGTGAAGACGGACAGCTGGTCGACCATGCCGTTGAACACGGTCGCGATGTCGCCCATGAGACCGTCGGCGTCCTCCGGCAGACGCGTGCCGAAATCGCCGTCCCGTACGGCCGTCAGACCCGCCAGGAGCTGCCTCAGCTCCCGGTCGCCCGGCACGGCGTCGGCGACCTCGGTCTTGTCGCTGGTCATGCGCACCCTCGTCCCGCTCCCCAGGGAGCCCTCGACGAATGAGGGCTCGGAAAACCCCGCCGGGCCGCGGCGGGCCCGCCTCGCGGCGCGCGTTTCCGCATGTCACGGATCCGCGCGCGATGAGAAAATACGTCGCAGGCTAACCCAACCGGCCCCCGCCGAACAAAAGCCCGTGGCGATCGGAGTCCGCGGAATTCCCGTTCGCATGCGTCGTGCATGACATGCCGAGAAGCGGGTAAACGCTCTGGTTCGCCGTGCTGGTCGCGGGTCTTGTGGCCGGGGCCCGCCGCGGGGGCCGAGGGCGCCGTCCGGTCCCTCCGGTCCGGGCCCCGCGGACACCGAATGCGACCGGCCGCGCCGGGTAGTCGGTGCCGTGAGCCGGGGCGCCGCGCCCAAGGTCCGGTGGCACACGGCTCGTTCACCGCGGAGAGGAGCAGCGTGACCGTCGACAGCATCTGGTCGTACCCGCCCGAGGCCGTTCGGGAGCCGGGGGAGGACCTGACAGGTTTCACCGTCGTCGCCCCGGACGGCGTCGTGGGCCATGTGGACCGGGAGGCCGATCACTTCGGGATGCGGCACCTGGTCGTGGACACCGGGGTGTGGGTGTTCGGCCAGAGCGTCCTGGTGCCGGTCGGCGTGGTCACCGGCGTCGACACGGAGGAGCGGCGGATCTCCGTGGCCTGCTCCCGCGTGGAGATCAAGGCGGCGCCGCGCTTCCGCACCGACAGCGAGACCATGGACCCCGGCTATCTGAGCGGCGTGGGGAGCTACTACCACGGGCTCGGGCCGCGCGACGCGACCACCGCCTGACCGACCGGCCTGCGGGGCGGCAGGGGGCTCCGGCTCTCCGGCCGCCCCGCAGGGCCGCACGCGGACGGCCCCGTGCGCCGGGGCCGGGCGTGAGCGAACGGGGTCCCGCAGGGGGCGCGGGCCGACCGCGCCGCCTCACCAGGGCAGGAAGACGTGCACGTCCTTGCCGCGGTCGTTCACCACCACGCTGACCTGGTCGCACAGCGTGTGGATCAGGTGCCAGCCGATCCCGCCGCCGCCGCGGCTGGGGTGGAAGGGCCTCGGGGCCGGCGGCGTCGTGCTGGTGTCGCTCAGCGTCACGTGCACACCGTCGAAGGTGCGGCGCATGCGCAGCACGAACGGTCCCGGCGCGTACTGCACCGCGTTCGCGGCGAGTTCGGTGACCACGAGCAGGATGTCGTCCCAGTGCTCCTGCGCCGTCGGCAGCGCGGCGCGCGCGAGGTCGTCGAGGAACTCCTCCGCGGCGAGGCGCGCACCCGTCACATGGTGCAGTTCGCCCGCGAAGCGAGCGGTGCGAGTCGGAATCCCCTCGGTGGCCAGTGTCTCGTTCCAATGCGGCTCGGTTGCCATCGTGCCTTCCCGGCCCGGCGTGAGAGCAGGGCGTCGTCGTCGTCCTTTCGTTCCCATCCGTCCCACTGTCTGGTTCCCATGGGCGCGGACCCTACGCTTGCGCGGCGCGTGGGACGGGTCTCAGCGGCGGCGCACGGCCGCCTCACGCGGCGGTCAGGCCCGGACAGGCCCGGGGGTCGTGCACGCTGCCCCGGGACTCCCAGCCGGTCAGGCAGCAGGCCTCGTACAGCTCCCGCCACACCCCTGCCGTCCCGGCGCCGCCGCCGGCCGCCGCGCCGCCGGGATCGCGGGCGTGGTCCGGCCCGGGGGCGGGGCACGGCAGCGGGCGGCGGCGGTGTGTCATGGTCGGGGCTCCCCTCACGCTGATCGGCACGGCTTCGTCTCCGCGTCTGCGACGATCCGGCGGATGTAAACCCGTCCGACCCGAGACGGGTGAACCCGGGCTCGGCCGGAGACGGGTACGGCCCGCGGAGGGGCGCGCGGGAGGGCGACCGGGAAGGGCCGGCGACGTACGACGGCGTGCGGAGCCGGCGACGTACGTACGCGGGCCGGGAAGGGCCGGTGACGTAGCCGGCCGTGAAGAACCGGAGACGTACGCGGCCGGGGTGAGTCTGGGGCGGCCGGGGCTCCCCAGGCTCACCCCGGCCGGGGCGGGGCTCCCCGCTCAGTGGAAGGCGGTCCAGGACGAGCCGTGGTGCGCGGCCATGAGGGCCGCGAGGACCACCAGGTCGGCCACGCCCAGCGCCAGCCCGAGCCGGGCCCGGGCCGGACGCGGCGTGCCCCGGCGCAGCGCGATCACGGCCAGGGCGATCGCCACCGGGCCGAGGACCAGGTTCAGCACGACCAGGCCGACCAGGCCGAGCACGAAGGAGGCCACCGCCATGCCCTCGGTGTCGCGCCTGCCGGTGTACCGGGACGGTGGTGCGGTCATCCGCATCGCTCACGCCCTCCCCGCCCGGCCGCGCCGCCGGCGTTCCCGCACGGTGAAGACGGCGAGCCATCCGATGACGACCGCGCTCAGCACCAGGGTGACGGGCCAGGGCAGGTAGGCCACCGACCCGAGGACGACGGCCAGCAACAGCAGGGCCACGACCAGGAAGAGCACGGCTCACCTCCCGCTTCGCACACGGACGGCGGCGAGGATCTCGCATGTTGTCAGGAACATGCGAGAACAGGTTTCCCGGGATTCCGATCTCACGCCTGCCCCGGCCGCGCCGCCCGGGACCGCGTTCGGCGGAACACGTCGTCGCGGTCCTCCCAGTCGGCCGCCGGGTCCGCCGCCGGCCGGCGCGAAGGACGCGTCCGGGCCTGGTACATGGCGTCGATCTCGAACGCGTAGCGCTCCGCGATCGCTGCCCGGCGCAGCTTCATCGACGGCGTGAGCAGTCCCTGGGACACGTCGAAGGGCTCGGGCAGGACCCGGAAGACCCGGATGGACTCCGAACGGGAGACGGCGCTGTTGGCGGCGGCGACCGCCCGGCCCACCTCCTCCCGCAGCGCGTTCTCCTCCCGCGCCTCCCGGCCCGGCGCGTCGGCCTGCAGCGCCAGCCCCGCCCGCCAGTGCGCCAGGAACTCCGGGTCCAGGGTGATCAGCGCCCCCACGCACGGCCGGTTGTCGCCGACGATCACGGCCTGGTGGACCAGGGGGTGCGCTCTCAGCCGCTGCTCCAGCAGGGCCGGGGCGACGCTCTTGCCCCCGCTGGTGATGATGACGTCCTTCTTGCGCCCGGTGATGGTCAGATAGCCCTCGGCGTCCAGCTCGCCGAGGTCCCCGGTGGCCAGCAGACCGTCGCGCAGCACGGCCCGGGTCGCGGCCTCGTCGCCCACGTAGCCCTGGAACACCGACGGCCCGCGCACCAGGATCTCCCCGTCGGCGGCCAGCTCGATCGACGTGCCCGGCAGCGGCTTGCCGACGGTCCCCGACTTCTCCCGGCCCAGCGGCTGCATGGTGATGCCGCCGGCGGTCTCCGTCAGCCCGTACCCGTCGTGCACGTAGATGCCGATGCCCTCGTAGAACAAGGACAGTTCGCGGCTGAGCGGGGAACCGCCCGAGGTCGCGCGCGCCACCCTGCCGCCCAGCGCCGCCCGCAGCCTGCGGTACACCGTCCGCTCGTACAGGGCGTGCTGCAGCCGCAGGTCCAGGCCGGGGCCCCCGCCCCGCCCGGTCCGCCGCCGCTCCAGCGCGGCCGCGTAGTCCCGCGCCGTGTCCGCCGCCCGCTCGAACAGCGCGCCCCGGCCTTCCTGCTGGGCCGTGCGCAGGAAGTTCTTGTAGAGCTTCTCGAAGACGGAGGGGACGGCGTAGAGGTAGGTGGGCCGGAACGAGCGCAGCGCGGGCACCGCCTCGGCGAGGTCGGGCTCGTGGCCCAGCAGGATCCCGCCCCGTACGCAGATGCTCTGCACCATCAGGCCGTAGACGTGCGAGAACGGCAGGAAGGCGAGGACCGAGGGCTGCTCGCCCGGCGGCGCCGCGGTGTGCCCCCAGCCCGCCAGCAGCGTGTCGCAGACGCTCGCGAGGGCGCGATGGCTCAGCGCGCAGCCCAGGGCGTGGCCCGTCGTGCCGGAGGTGTAGGCGACCACGGCGGTGGCGTCGGGCAGCATGATCCGGCGCAGCGAGTCGACGGTGGTCGGCGGCACCACGGAGCCCCGCTCGGCCAGCTGCGCGAACGCCCCGGCGTCCAGCTGCCACACGTGCCGCAGCCGGGGCAGCGTCGCGCACACGGACCCGACCGTCATCGCGCCCTGCTCGTCCTCCACGGCCACGGCAACGCACCCCGAGCTGCGCAGGATCCACTCGACCTGCTCGCGCGACGCGGTCGGGTGGACGGGGACGACCTCGGCCCCGACCGTCCACAGCGCGTGGGCGAGGACCGTCCACTCGTACCGGGTGCGCGCCATCACCGCCACCCGCCCGCCCGGGGAGATACCGGAGGCGACCAGACCGCGGGCGAGGGCGGTCACCTCGTCCCGCAGCTCCACGGCGGTCACCGTCTGCCAGCCGGCGGCCGGGCCGCCGCGCCGTGCCACCACCGGCAGGTCCGGCCGGGCGACGGCGGTCTCGAAGACGCTGTCGGCCAGGCCGCCGGTCGGGGAGGAGCCGGACGGAGCGAGGGCGAAGTCGCGCATGCGCTGCTCCTGCGGTGTACGGAGGGTGACTCCGCCGATGAGTAGCGTCGTCGTCGGCGGGGGTCGAATGTAGCCCAGGGGGCCGTGCCCGCGAACCCGGAACCGGGAAGTGGCCCTGTTTCGTGATCTCGGCCGATCGGGGAACCCGGCGGCCATGAGCTACGTCAATCCCGATCCCGATCCCGACCGGACCCCCGGCCTGCTGCCGGGGGGCGGCGTACCACCCGGCGAGACCCCGCCCGCGGAGAGCAGCATGCCCGAGGCGGCGCCGCACGCGCCGGACTACGCGTCGAGGGGCTGGGCCAAGGCCCCGCTCACCCTGATCCTCCTGCTCGTCCTGCTGATCGCCGTCGGCTTCCTCGGGTACGCCCTGGGCCTGATCTTCTGAACGGCCCCGGTGCCGGCCCCGGCGCGCGCCTCACCCCTGGGTGTGGCGCACGCACTCCGTGACGACCTGGCGCAGGCTCCCGGTCCGCTCCATCAGCTCGCGCTGCACCCGGGCGCCGGTGCCGCGCCGCAGCAGTCCGGCCACGGCCTCACGGGCCCCAGCGAGGTCGCCGGAGTCGGCGAGCGCGTCACCGACGTGCTCCAGCAGCGACTCCAGCACCGACTCGGCCGGCAGCCGCCGCATGGTCGCGGGGTGCAGCAGTTCGCGCGCCAGGCCCGCACGGGCGGCCTGCCAGGCGGCCAGCCGCAGCAGACCGACGTTGTGGTCCACCGGCTCCCGGCCGGCCCGCCAGTCGCGCGCGGCGGTCTCCACCAGGGCGCGCACCAGCGTGGCGATCAGCTGGGCCGTCTCCGCGTGCAGGCACACGTCCGAGACCCGCACCTCCACCGTGGGGTACCGCTCGGACAGCCGCGCGTCGAAGTACGCCATCTTCTCGTCGAGGATGACGCCGGTGGCCACCATGTCCGCCACGAGCCGGTGGTAGCGCTCCGGGGAGCCGAACAGCTCGGTCGGGCCGGCCGAGGGCCAGCGGTCCCACACCCGGCTGCGGTAGCTGTCGTAACTGGTGTCCCTGCCCTGCCAGAACGGCGAGTTCGCGCTGACGGCCAGCAGCACGGGCAGCCAGGGGCGGATGCGGTCCAGGACCGCGACGCCCTCCTCGTCCGACTCCACGGACACATGCACGTGCATCCCGCACACCATCTGCTCCCGGGTGGCGATGCCGTACTGGTCGGCCAGCCACTGGTAGCGGGGGCTGATGCTGATGGTGGGGCTGACCGGCAGCGGGGAGGTGGCCAGCGCGGCCACCGCGCAGCCGATCTCCCCGGCGTGCCGGGCCGCCTCCTTGCGGCAGCGGACGATCTCCGCGCCGAGCTCGGACATGTCCGTCTGCGGATGCGTGGCGAACTCCAGCATCTGCCCGTACAGCTCTTTCTCGAACACGTCCTGGTCCGCGTCGTCCGCCTCCGCCCGGGCGAGAACCGCCGCGGACAGTGCCTTCGGCTCACCGGTCTCCGGGTCGACCAGGAGGAGCTCCTCCTCCACTCCGACGGTCCGCACCTGTCGCCGCCTTTCCGTATCTCCGCGCGACACCGGGCGGGCGCCGGGTCGTCGTACGCCCCGACTGCCCCGGGACGGCGGCCGGACACCTCGGTGCGGTGAGACGTCCTGCGGCCGCGGCCCCGGGGCGGCGCCGCTCAGGCGGGGTACGGAGCCAGCCAGACCGTGGCCAGCGGGGGCAGCGTGAGCCGGATGCGGCCGTCCTCCGGCTTGAGCGGGTCCGGATTGGCGACACCGCTGCCGCCGTAGGGGGCGGCGTCGGTGTTGAGGACCTCCGTCCAGGCGGTGACCTCGCCCGGCACGTCCAGGCGGTAGTCCTCGCGCACCACGGGGGAGAAGTGGGACACCGCGAGCAGCGGGACGCCCTCGGCGTCGTGGCGCAGGAACGCGTAGACGTTGTCGTCGGCGGCGTCCACGGCGACCCAGCGAAAGCCCTCGGGACTGGTGTCGCGCTGCCACAGCGCCGGGGTGTGCCGGTAGCGCGTGTTGAGGTCGCGCACCAGATCGCGCACCCCGCGGTGATCGCCCGCCGAGCAGTTGCCCTCCTCCAGCAGCCACCACTCCGGCCCCTGCTCCTCGGAGAACTCGCCGCCCTGCGCGAACTCCTGCCCCATGAACAGCAGCTGCTTGCCCGGGTGGGCCCACATGAAGCCGAGGTAGGCCCGGTGGTTCGCCCGGCGCTGCCACCAGTCGCCCGGCATCTTCGACACCAGGGCCTGCTTGCCGTGCACCACCTCGTCGTGGGAGATCGGCAGCACGTAGTTCTCGCTGTAGGCGTACACCATCGAGAACGTCATCTCGTGGTGGTGGTACTTGCGGTGCACCGGCTCCTTGCTCATGTACTGCAGCGAGTCGTGCATCCAGCCCATGTTCCACTTCAGCCCGAAGCCGAGCCCGCCCCGGTCGGTCGGCGCGGTCACCCCGCCCCACGCGGTGGACTCCTCCGCGATCGTCACCACGCCCGGCGCCCGCCGGTACACGGTGGCGTTCATCTCCTGGAGGAACGCCATCGCGTCCAGGTCCTCCCGGCCGCCGTACCGGTTGGGCGTCCACTGGCCGGAGTCGCGCGAGTAGTCGAGGTAGAGCATCGAGGCGACCGCGTCCACGCGCAGGCCGTCGATGTGGAACTCCTCGCACCAGTAGACGGCGTTCGCGACGAGGAAGTTGCGCACCTCGGTCCGGGCGAAGTCGAACTCGTAGGTCCCCCAGTCGGGGTGCTCGGCGCGCTGCGCGTTCCCGGGCTCGTACAGCGGGTCGCCGTCGAAGCGGGCCAGCGCCCAGTCGTCCTTCGGGAAGTGGGCCGGCACCCAGTCCATGATCACGCCGATCCCGGCCCGGTGGCAGGCGTCCACGAAGTACCGGAAGTCGTCCGGGGTGCCCAGGCGCGAGGTGGGCGCGTAGTAGGAGGTCACCTGGTAGCCCCAGGAGCCGCCGAAGGGGTGCTCGGCGACCGGCATCAGCTCCACGTGAGTGAAGCCCAGGTCCTTGACGTACGCGGGCAGCTCCTCGGCCAGCTCGCGGTAGGTCAGCCCCTTGCGCCACGACGGCAGGTGCACCTCGTACACCGACAGCGGCGCCTCGTGCACGGGCGTGTCCCCGCGGTGCGCCATCCACTCGGCGTCGCCCCACTCGTGGTGCGCGGCCGTCACGATCGAGGCGGTGTCCGGTGGCACCTCGGTGCGCCGCGCCATCGGGTCGGCCTTGAGGAACCGGCCGCCGTACTGCGAGGTGATCTCGAACTTGTACTTCGCGCCCTCGCCGATGCCCGGCAGGAACAGCTCCCACACGCCGGCCGCGCCCAGCGAGCGCATCGGGAAGGCGGTGCCGTCCCAGTAGGTGAAGTCCCCGGCCACCCGCACACCGCGCGCGTTGGGCGCCCACACCGTGAACCGGGTGCCGGCCACGCCCTGGTGGACCATCGGCTCCGCGCCGAGCGCCTGCCACAGCTGCTCGTGCCGGCCCTCCCGGATCAGGTGCAGGTCCAGCTCGCCGAGCGCGGGCAGGAAGCGGTAGGGGTCATGGACCTCGTACGCGTCGTGCTCGTAGGCGACCTGGAGGGTGTACTCGGGGATCGTCTCGAAGGGCAGCAGGGCCGAGAACAGCCCGTCGCCCTCGGAGACCAGGTCGGTGCGGTCGCCGTCGACGACGACTCCCACCGCGCGGGCGAACGGGCGCAGCGCCCGGAAGGCGACGCCGCCGTCCACCGGATGCGCGCCCAGCAGCGCGTGCGGATCGTGGTGCGAGCCCGAGAGCAGCCGCGCACGGTCGGCGGGGTCCAGGGGCGGAGCGGCCCGCACCTGGCCCGCCGCGGGCGGGACGGGTCCGGACGGCTCGGGAAGTGACGTTTCGCGCAGTGCCACCGGTTCAGCCTCCTCTCACGGCGAGACGTTCGATCGCCGCCATCGGTACGGCGAGCCAGTCGGGGCGGTGCCGGGCCTCGTACAGCACTTCGTACACGGCACGGTCCGTCTCGTAGGCCCGCAGCAGGGCGTGTTTCTTACGGGGGTCCCAGCCGGCCCGGGAGGCGTACCCGGCGCAGTACGCCTCCCGGCAGCGGCGCGCCCACTCCGGGCGCCAGGGGCGGCGCTGCCGGGCGGCGTAGTCGAAGGAGCGCAGCATCCCGGCGACGTCCCGCACCGGGGACTCGGGGATGCGGCGCTCGGCGAGCGGACGCGACGGCTCTCCCTCGAAGTCGATCACGAACCACTCGCGTCCGGCCCGCAGCACCTGGCCGAGGTGCAGATCGCCGTGGATGCGCTGGGCGGGCGGCCCGGCGTCGCAGCCGGCCAGCGCGGCGAACGCGGTGCGCAGCCGGGCCGCGTACGGCCGCAGGGCGGGCACGCTGTGCGCCGCCGCCTCCAGCCGCTCGGTCATCGCCGCCGCGGTGCGTGCCATCTCGCGGTGGGCGCCGGTCGGGAAGGCCTCGGCGAGCGCCAGGTGCACCTCGGCCGTCGCCTGCCCGAGCTGGTGCGCCTGGGCGGTGAAGTCGTCGCCGGTGGCCAGCGCCCGCAGGGCCAGCGTCCAGCCGTCGGCCGCGTCGCGCAGGAACGGCTGGAGCACACCGAGCGTGGCCGCCTCCGGCTGGGTGGTGCGCAGCCAGGCCACCGGGGCGGGGACCCGGCGGCAGCCCTCCCGGGCCAGGGCCCACGGCACCTCCAGGTCCGGGTTGACGCCCGGCTGGATCCGGCGGAACACCTTCAGGATGAACTCGTCGCCGTAGACGATCGACGAGTTGGACTGCTCGGCGTCCAGCAGCCTGGGCACCAGTCCGCCGCTGATGGGCACGGACGGGTCGGCCTCGAACCGCAGCGGACCCGCGGTGCCCGGGCGCCGCAGCCGCTCCAGGAGCAGCTGGGCCGAGCGCGGGTCGCACAGCGCGTCGTAGACCGCCAGGCCGGCCAGCGGTCCGGCCACCGGACGGCCGATGAAGGCCCGGTGCAGGCGTGGCGCCAGTTCCCGGCGCACGCCGAGCAGCAGCTGGTAGCAGTCGGCGGGCGGCGGCACGGACGTCCCGGCGGGGGCCGGGACGCCGCCGTGGCCGGTGGGGACGCCCGCGTGTTCGGCGTGGACCAGCAGATGCAGACAGCCCGGGAACAGCTCCGTCATCGACAGCAGCCGCAGATCGGTGACCGGCCGGTCCTTGCCGGCGAACCAGCGCTGCCGGGGCAGCCATTCGCGCAGCAGCGATCCGAGCGAGGCCATGGGCTCGTCGAGGCCCGCGGTGCTCGGCTTCAGGGATGCGGTCTTCGGCATGGTCACGCCTCCTTCTGTCTCGGTCGCGCGCTCAGACTCGCCGTCCGACCCGGGCCGCGACCTTGGTGAGCCGGAACCAGTAGAAGCCGTGTCCCGCCAGGGTCAGCAGATACGGCAGCTCGCCGATGGCGGGGAAGCGCACCCCGCCGATCAGCTCGACCGGATGCCGTCCGTCGAAGGCGCTCAGGTCCAGTTCGGTGGGCTGGGCGAAGCGGGAGAAGTTGTGCACGCACAGCACGAGGTCGTCCCGGTACTCCCGCAGGAAGGCGAGCACGGCGGGATTGGAGGAGGGGAGTTCGGTGTAGGAGCCGAGTCCGAAGGCGGGGTTCTGCTTGCGGATCTCGA
>NZ_JBISAL010000004.1:419794-505515 GCF_044391765.1 Streptomyces sp. NPDC018610 | reverse complement strand
CCCGCGGAGCGGGTCCCATCGCGCTGCGCGCGATGCAAGCGAACACCCGCGCTGCGCGCGGGTGTTGCGCTTCCGCTCCGCGGAAGCGTGAGCGGCTCGCTGCGCTCCCCGCACCAACTCCCGCTCTTCGCGTGGGAGTTGGTGCTCCTTGCGCTGCGCTTCAGGAGCGGGCCACTACGTGGCCGGCCCCGCGCTCCGCGCGGGGCTTGGGGCGGTTCTCCGCTGCGCTGCGAACCGCGTGCCTCGCACTGCGTGCGAGGCATCGGGCCACGCTCCGCGCGGCCCGGGCTGGCAGCGGTAAGGGGTGGGCCCTGCCGTGGAGCCGGGTGCCGTGCTGGCAGCCTCCCCCTTGGTCGCGCATCAGGGGGGAGTGCGGTGCGCGGGCCGGCCGAGTTGCCGCGCGGCCTGTTGGGGTTGCTATGCCGGCCCACGGTCGTTCCGAGGTCAGTTCTGCTGCTGTTCGGTGCGGCCTTCGAAGTCGCGCCGGACCGCGGCTCCCTGATCCTCGATCAGTCCGGCCTGGTCGGGGAGGTCGAGGACCGCACCGCAGTGGTTGCACAGCTTCCCGTCTTCGGCGGGCGTGCCGCAGGCCTTGCAGAACCGGTTGCCTCGAGTGTTGTCAGTGTTGTGGGTCATGGCTCTCCTGGTCGGGTGGGCGGCGATGAATGCGGAGTACCCGTAGCTTGGGTGCTGATTCTTCGGCTCGTCTGCTTCATTTTGTGATTAGGATAGAGTCTGGAATCGAGTGGCCGTGCCTCTGTGAGTGTCTGGCCTGCTGGAGGGAAGTCATTTTTGGCTCCAGGTCCGAGGACGCGGACCTGTGCTTTACGGATGGGCTGCTGACCAAGTCCCTTGGCAGCCAAGGCTAGTTGCCCGTATTGCGGGGTGAGGACTGTCGTCCGGCTTGCAGGAGGATTGGACCGTAGTGGCTGCGAAGGAACTCCGTCCGCATCAGCGGGAAGCCGTGGATGCAGTACTCCGGGTGCTTGAATTGCCTGCAAGATCGTCTGTGCCCGAGCGGGGCATGCGGACCCAGGTGATCATGGCCACCGGATCGGGCAAGACCCTCGTCGCCGTGCGCAGCGCGGAGGAGCTCCGGGCCGGCCGTGTGCTCGTACTCGTGCCCTCCCTGGACCTCCTCGCCCAGACCGAAGCCGCCTGGCGCGAGGCAGGGCGCACCGGGCCGATGATCGGGGTCTCCTCCCTGCGCGGGGAGGAGGCGTCCTTCCCGAACACCACGGACGTGGGCGAGCTGGTCGCCTGGGTGCGGCCGTTCGACAAGGTCACCGTGTTCGCCACATACGCCTCCCTCGGGCTCGGCACGCTGGAGCGCGCACACCAGGCCGGCCTTCCGGGCTGGGACCTGATCGTCGTGGACGAGGCGCACCGGGTTTCGGGCAGGATCGGCAGGCCGTGGGCGGTCGTCCACGACAACACCCGCATCCCCGCGCTGCGCCGGCTCTACATGACCGCCACCCCACGGTTGTGGCAACTCGACGAGGACACCGAGACCGCACCGGGCGCACCCGGTGAGCTGGTCGCGAGCATGGAGGACTCCCCCGACTCGCCCTTCGGCAGCCGGTGTTACACGCTGACGCTGTCCGAGGCGATCGACCGCGGGATCTGCGCGCCGTACCAGGTGGTGTGCCTGGACATCACCGACAGCCAGCTCCAGGCGGCGCAGCTGCTGGGTGTGGAGGCCCGCTCGGACGAGGTGCGGGGGGCACGGCTCGCTGCTCTGCAGACGGCGCTGGTGAAGGCCTCGGCCGAGGAAGGCTTTGGGCGAACGCTGGTCTTTCACCACCAGGTGAAGGAGGCCGAAGCGTTCGCGGCCGGTCTCCCCCGCGTGGCCGGCCGGCTGCACGCCGCGGATCCCGGGCTGTACCCGCGCGAGGTGTGGGCCGACTGGCTGTGCGGCGAGCACCGGGCTGGCCATCGGCGGCGGGTCCTGGACGAGTTCTCCCAAGGGATCGCCGCTGACGGCACGGTCGTGGAGAAGACGTTCCTCGGCTCCGTGAGGGTGCTCGGCGAAGGCATCGACACCTCCCGCTGCGACTCCGTGTACTTCGCGGACGTCCGCGGCTCCATGCCCGACCTCGTCCAGGCCGTCGGCCGCGCCCTGCGAGTGCGGCCGGGCGAGGGCAAGATCGCCTCACTCGTCGTACCCGTCCTGCTCGGGCCCGGCGAGACGGTGGACAGCATGCTCACCTCCCGGGCGTACGGAGGGCTCGCGAAGCTGCTCGAGGCGCTCCGGGCGCACGACGCCCGCGTTGTCGAGGCACTCGCCGAACCTCAGGCGCGAAGCCGCGTCAGAGGTGTCCATACTCGCTCCGGAGAAGGGAACGACGAGGCCGGAGAGGGCCCGGATGCCGACGAGCAGGCCCGGCTGTCGATGCCGGCCCGGGACCTGCTGAAGTTCTCCACCCCACGCGATCCCGCCCAGTTGGCCGCCTTCATCAACCTCCGCGTCCTCAACCCCGAACACGCTCACTGGCGGCGCGGCATCGAGGCCGCCACCCTCTACCACCGCCACCACGGCGACCTCCGCGTCCCCTTCACCTACCGCATCCCCGCCGGCAGCGACCAGGCGGCGGAGGACGAGGGGCGGCCAGCCACACCGGCCAAGGCGCCAGGCGAGGGCCAGCAGGCCCCTAGGCCCAAAGCGGAAAGTGAGACTTGGCCAGCCTCACTCGCCGACTTCCCCCTCGGGCAATGGATCGCCGACGCCAGAAGGTTCTACACCCGCGGCGACATGGACGAAGACCGCGCCGAGCAGCTAGAGAAGCTGGGCATGATCTGGAGCCACTTCGACGTCGCCTGGGAAGACGGACTCGCCGCCGCCCGCGGATGGGCACAGGAACACGGGCACCTCGCGGCACCGACCGATGCCACACACGCCGGCTACCGCGTAGGGCTATATCTGAAGAACGCGCGCGCCGCCGCCCGGCGAGCGGTGGTGGAGGAGCAGCGGCGGGCCACAGGGCTGCCCGGGGCGTCGGCGGCCGGTGTGCTGTCGCAGGAGCGGCGCGAGCAGCTCGAGGACATCGACCCCGCATGGTGTCCGGCCTGGTCGGTGGACTGGCAGCGCTGCTTCCACCTCGTCCGGCAGCACCTCGACACCGGCGGCACACTCCCCACCGAACCCGACACGGTCGTGCGCCAGGGCGAAGACCTCGGCCGATGGGTACGCACGCAGCGACTCGGCTTCGACAAGCTCACCGGCGCCCAACAGTGGCTGTGCGAGCACGTCCTCGGGATCACACCCGCAGCCGAGGACGAGAAACCCACGCCGCGACGCAGCCAAGCCGACAAATGGGCCCTCAACCACGCCGCCGCCACCCAGTACTACCAACGCGAAGGCCACCTCCGCGTACCCAGACACCACACCGAACGGATCGTCGTCGACGGCGCGGACGGCGGCCACGACGGCGAGAAGGCGGAGATGCAGGAACACCACCTGCGGCTAGGGGCATGGGTCAGCAATCAGCGCTCCAGAGCCGCGACCCTGTCACCGGAGCGCATCGAGCAACTGGCCGCCATCGGCATGCGATGGGCGTGACCGCCACCAAGCGCGACCGCCCAGGCGCAGCGGCCGCACCGCCTACCCGACTGTGAAGCGTACATATGGCGTACGGAGTGCGTACAGAGCGGGCGCTCTGGGGCGCTCAGCCTGTGTTCCACGGGGCTGGCGGATGCGGGGCAGGGAGGTACGGGGCGAGCTGGGCTTCGAGGTCCGCGGTGCGTTTGTCGAGGAAGCGGTTGTTCTGGCGTGCGCTGGCCAAGCACTCTTCTGCGTGCTGTTTGGCCTGGGTGAGCTCGCTGCTAGCAAGGCGGCGGCGCGCGGGCTGACGCCGAGGTGCTGCTGAACGCGGCCGGACGGCAGCTCCTGGTCGGCATGTGCGGCGGGGAGGAGGCCGTGGGGCTGTGGCGTGTCTCTTTACGCGCTAGGACTACCTACAACCCACCCGGGCCGCACCCCACACAGAGCAGCGGTTCTGCAGGGCCAGCCTGTCCTCGAAGCCTTTGGCATGCGCTGGTAGCTGCCGGGCCGGGTCGTCCGCAGGCCCGGTTCCCGCAGCATGAACCTCGGTGTGCGTCCGGTGCATTGCTGCTGCTCAGTGCGGCATTGCACCGACCGGCAGAAGCATTTGAGCCCGCACCAATTCACGTGCGGGATCAAATTTTTCGCCTCGTCCGAAAGTTTTTTGCTCGCTCGTGTGACGTTCGCACTTTCAGCCCGCATAGAAGCTAACGAGCGCGTACAACCAGATCTCTGTTTCTCGCGCGCGCGAGTTGAAACTGATGGCTCGGAGGGGCAGTTCAAGACGGGGAGGGCTGCATGACAAACGAGATATCAGCCGCTGAGGTCCTGGACGACATCCTTCCGGAACCGCGTACGGCGCGCATCGCGCGTGACGTCGCGGTGGTGGAAGGGCTGGCCGCACACGGCTTCGAGGGCCCGGTCTACAAGACGTTCGAGGACCGGCTGTGTCGTGAGGCCTGGCCAGCGCTGCGGGGCATGCTGCGCACGGGCCTGCTCATCCAGCTGTCCGTGAAGTGGTTCACCGACCGCCAGATCGTCTTCTTCGTGCCCCCTGACCACAGGGACCTGCTGCGCACCAGCGGCCTGGAGCGGGACGAGCTGCTCGTCGACATCGTGCTGCCGGCGCTGCGGAAGTTCCGCCTCAAGGCGCTGATGGGTGGCGGCTGGAACCCCGAGTATCGGGGGCCGAAGGGTCCCGGATGCCTGACGTCGTACTTCATCGGGCTGTGCATCTTGGAGTTCCGTCGCGCCTACCTGAAGTGGGCCAAGCAGCGGGCGCGGCTGGCGGAGCGGGAGGCCGCCCTGCTGGACCCGGAGGCGTTCTTCCGTCTGCGTCCCGCGCTGCCGCACCTCGCGGAGCCCGAGGTCGTGCTGTTCACGGGGCCGTTCATGGAGCTGCTCGACGCTCAGCCGGCCGAGACGCAGGCCGTGGTGCGCCTGACGTTCGAGGGCTACGCGGACAGCGAGATCGCCGAGAAGCTCAGGTCGACGGTCGGCGCCGTGCGCAACCGCCGGTCACGCTTCCGCACGGTCCTCTATGAGGCGGCCCGTGAGCGCCGGATATGGATCCCGACGCCGCTGCACGTCGACGGCGATCGCACGAGCCAGCGGAGTGCCGCGTGACCACGCATGACGTGTTGTTCCTGATGCTCACCGTGCTGGTCCTGGTACTGGCCTCGGTTCTCGTAAGCATCATCGGCTTCGGCCTGGCCCGGTGGACCGGCGCTGCGGTGCCCGACGCCGTCAGCCGTGCTGCCCTCGCCTTCGCGGGCACGCTGACGATCGGCGTGGCCCTCCTCGGCGTGCTGATCACTGCGGTCAAGTAGCGCAACAAGCTCCACGGCCGAGCGTCACAGACGCCCGGCATTACGACATACCCCATACGTCGGCGGAGGCCCAGGCTCTGGCCCGGGCCTCCGCGGGTTGCGCGGCTTGGGCGGTGGCGGTGTAACACACGGCCCATCTGCTGCTGTCGGGCATTCGACTCGCTCGACTCAGGGTGCGACGGCGGTCCGCTCCCCGTTTACAGCGGGCCTGCGCCACTAGCGACCGTGCTCGGCACAGTCCCGTCAATCACGCCGCACCGCCACGCCTCCTGCTGCCCGCCCCTGCTTGCCCACGCTCACCGCCTCGCCTCTTGGAGCCAGCCCATGACGACACCCCGCGTCCACGACGTTCTCACCATCGCCGCTGCCAGCCTGACAGCGCTGAGCAAGGCCCCTCTCTGGCTCGCGCTCACCATCGCGCTCCCCCCGGTGCTGTTCGCCCTGGCACGGATCTTCAACGAGGTACTTGCCGGGATCTCCCGCTACCGCACGGCTTCGATGAGATGCAGGCAGGAAGACAGACTCCTGAGCGGAGCCACCGACATCGGCACCGCGCTTGCCTACCTCGAGCGAGTACAGGCTTCGCCCCTTGCTCCGTCTGCAGTGGGCGAACCGACATCGACGCCCACGAACGTGGCCGACCCCCCACCCGCTACACCGCCATGACCCCCACAGCCGAATCCGGGGCGAGTGAGAGTGCCGCGGACGGACGACCATCGTCCTCGACGACCGTCCCCCAACCGCCGACCGCCGGCTCCTCGTCTTTCTCCGCGCCCCTCACTGGCGGTCGTTCCTATGCTGAGGCGCCCAGGCGGCTGAAGGCCCAGCGCAGCATCTCCTGGTCGACGCGGGTGCGGCCGGTGCGGGCAAGTGCGGTGCGGGTGTGGGCGGTCAGTCTCGCCCATGCGCGGAAGTTGCCGTGCGCGGCATGTTGGTCGGCGAAGGCGATGTCCTCGGGGTCGGCGTCGGCCCAGACCGGATGGAACAGCGGGATCACCTCGAGGACCTCATCACGGGTGAGGCGGGTGAACTGCTGCCAGATGAAGATGCGGGAGGACAGCATCGCCTCGCGGCGCAGCACGGTGTGGCAGCCCGCGCCGCCGACGAAGATGATCGCAAGCTGGGTGGAGGGCTCGTCCCAGAGGTAGCGGAAGTATTCGAACGCCTCCCCGTTGAGCCACTGGGCCTCATCGACGAGGAAGGTGCGGGGGCGTTCGGCCAGGGCCGTTTTCAGCAGGCGGTCGAACTCGCTGGGGTGGCGCGGTGGTTCGCCGGCCAGATCGAGGGCGGTGAACAGTTCGTAGCGCACCGCGCGGGCGGTGGGCCTGGCCCGGAAGGTGATCTTGCGGACGTCCTCGCCGGGTTCGAGTGCGCGCAGGCAGGTGTTGACGGCGAGGGTCTTGCCGAAGCCGGCGCCGCCGTGGATGCACATCATGGCGCGGGCGGCGACGGTGTCGGTGATGTTCTCCCGGGCAGTGAGCAGGGCGCGGGTGGTGACCACGTAGGCATCGGGCAGGTCGACGTACTGGTAGGTGGCCGCGGTCACGAGGCATCTCCTGCGGGCCGGGAGCCGGGCTTCGGCACAACGGCCGCCGACGGGTGGGCTGGAGTGGAGGCGGGCGGAGGCGGCGCTGCGCCGGCCGCGAGGGCGGGTGGGGTGCGCCAGTCGGCCGGGGGCGGGGCGGGCGGGATCAGGTCGGGCAGGGCCAGCCGTGCGGCGTCGGTGTAGTCGGCGGCGGCGAGTTCATGGTCGGCCTGGGCGGCCGTGATGGCTCCCAGCCGCTGGGCGGGCTCCGCGCTGGTGGTGGGGGCGAATCGCTGGCGGCGCAGGCGTTCGGCGGCCTTCGCGTCGGAGCGCAGGCGCCGGGCGCGCTCCGAGCGTGCCTCGCGTAGCGCCTGCAGCTGCTCGGGGGTGGCCGCGTCCGCGAGGTGCGCCGGGCCGAGGTGGCGGCCGCGGGCGTCGCAGACCTCGATCTCGTGGTCGTGGTGCGGCATGTAGCGCACGCGGACTTCGCGGCCGGCCTGACCGGTCATCCACGCGGCGACGTAGGTACGGCCGCGCCAGCTCACGCCGTGGCTGGTCAGCTTCCGGGGCCGGCCGTCGTCCTCGAGGGTGAAGGCCCACAGGTCAGCGGCAGAGATGTCGGTGACAGGCGTCGGATCGGCCTGCCACGCCTGAAGCGGTGTACGGCCTGACAGGGATTTCGGGCGGTGCGCGGTGTTCCACCAGTTCGTCCACTCCAGGACCTCCGCGGTGAAGTCCTGGAACGACAGGGCGGACACTGCTCCCGCGCTACGCCCGCGCCGGCGAGGCCCGGTGGGCCCGGCGCTGTAGCCGGGCAGGGCGGCGAACAGCATCCGGTCCGCGGCCCGGTTGAGGCTCTCCACCGTGCCCTTCAGATGCGGGCTGTAGGCGGGCAGGTCTTTGACCGTCACGCCCATCGCGCCGAGTGCGGTGGTGACGGTGGCCGACAGGAAGTCCCTGCCCCGGTCCATCCTCACCAGCTCCGGCACTCCCCCGGCCGGGCCGTAGGGCTCGTCCCGCACCACTGCGGCGCGCAAGGCGGCCAGTACCGACGCGCGGGAGGGATGGCCCGGGGTAACAGCGGTACCGGTGATGACCTTGGTGGCGGTGTCGATGAACCAGGTGATCCACGGGCGCACCAGGTCACCGTCGGTGTCGACCAGCAGCGGGGCCTGGACGTGGTCGGTCTCCCAGGCGTAGTTGCGCCAGGACGGTGGCCGCTTGCCGAACACGTCATGGGCGCGTGCTGCCTCCGGTCCGGTGGCGAGACCGGCGCGCTCCCCCGCTGTCAGGTCGCGGCGCAGCGCGCGCAGGAACGTCGACAGGGACGGGACCGGATCCAGCAGCGGCACCTGCGACAGAGCGGCCCCACCCGGAACAGCTAGCAGGTCCGGCGGGACGGACATGGAAGCGCCGGTCGTTTGCGCTGGTGGGCCCCCAACCTCGGCTGCGGCGCGTTCCATGAGCTGGCGGTGCACTGCGGAGGCGTTGCCGTGCCAGTACGCCAGCAGCACCCGGATCTCCGCGGTGATCTCAAATCTGCCGGTGTGGCGGGCTCCGGGGTGCGCAGCGGCCGCCGGGCTCTGGGATGCCTCGGCCAGCCACCGCCACACCGTGCGCTCCGATACCCCCAGACACTCCCCCGCCAGCCGCACGTGCTGCCGCGAAAGACCGCCCCGGGCCCGCAGCGCCAGCAGACGACGCACCGCAGGCGCCCGCAGCGCAACCAGCGACTGCTTTTCGAGCACACCGGCCGGATCCCCCGGTGGTGGCAGCCGCTGCCCTCCCCCGTCAAGGCCACGGCCGTCGTTGATGCCCTGCGCTCTGCTGTCCGTCATCGCGCCGTTTCTTCTCCTCGCCGAACGGGGTGAGGTTCTCTGCCGTCGGAACCGGTGTGCGCCGGGCACGTGAGAGGGGCCGGGGCCGTCATGAGTACGGGCCGAGCCGGGCGCATGCCCGGTCGATCGCGTCTCGCTCCACTCCCGCACCGGGGTCGCGGCCCCGGGCGGCGCAGACATGCGAGGTGATCTTCGCCCAGGTACGGAAGTTGCCGCGGGCGGTCTGCTCATCCGCCCGCCCAAGGTCGGCCGGATCCGCGTCCTCCCACACCGGGTGGAACAGACCCAACGTCCGCGGCACGTCCTCCGTGTCGAGGCGGCTGACCTGGTGCCAGGTCAGGACGCGGGAACGCATCGCCGCTGCCCGGGCCAGTGCCCGCTCGCTGCCCGCCCCGCACAGCACCAGGGCAGCCGTGCAACCCGGCGAGTCCCACAGCTGCCGCAGGTAGTCAAGCACCGGTGGCGACAAGCGCTGCGCGTCGTCGAGGAACAAAACACCCGGCTCGGTCAGCGCCTCCGCCAGCGCCTGGTCGGCCGGTCCGGCACGGTGGGTCAGGGACCCCGAGGGCAGCCCCAGTGCCTCGCACAACGCGGCCCGCATCTGCGGCAGCCCGGGTCTGACCCCCACCACGGCCCGCCACACCGGCACCCGGCCGGGCAGCAGATGCAGAGCCTGCTCGACCGCGACCGTCTTCCCCAGCCCCGTGTCCCCGTACACGCAGCCGATCCCCCGCGCGGCGACCGTGTGCCCCACCGCCTCCACCACGGCGGCCACCTGCCGCGTGGATACCAGCCGCGCCCCCGGCGCGTACAGGCGCACCCCACCGGACACCCGGGCACGCGCAGCAGTCTTCAACGCGCCGGCCCGTTCCTCACCACCCGTACCGGACGGCTCGGCATCCGGGCCGTCCACCACCGGCGGACCGTCCGCACCTTCTGCGAAACCGAGTTCGGCCAGTGCCCGGTCATACCGGCTCGGCTCCACCCGGCCCGACGCCGGGCGGGCGATCTGAAGCGCCCGGCCCGCCCTCAGTTCGTCCTTGATCGCGCGGTGCAGCGTCGCCGACGACGGCACGAACTCCGTCCCCCAGTGGTCCAGCACGCCCTCGTCCTGCGCCCGGAGCATCCTGCGGCGCAGCTCGGCGACGTTCCCGCCCACCTGGGTGAGTACCTCCCACAAGGCGTCGCCCACCGTGAACCCGCCCTGCCGCGGCCGGGCCTGCACCCGCCCCTCGCGTCCCTCGGCCAGCCACCGCCATACCGTCCGCTCCGTCACCCCCGCCAGCCCGGCCGCGATCCGCACGTGCAACGACGACAGGCCACCCTCACCCCGGTCCACTGCCAGCAGCCGCCGTACCACCACGGCCCGCTCCACCCGCCCAGCCACCGCCACAGCAGCCGGACCCGGCGCCGTCTTCCCCACTGGGGTTCCCGAACCCGTCACAAGGCCAACCCCACCGCCCCGGCCGCCCCTCCACAGGAAGACCGGCAAACCCAACACAGCCGGACCGCGATCTGCTAGCCACACCGTGACAGCCACCTAGTCACCCCATGACAGCAGCCGATCTGCACGTCGCTGCCGATCCCAGACCGGAGCAGCTGCGCTGTCGGGCAGGATGGGCCGATGCCCGGTGAGCGCTTCTTCAACGATGACCCCATCGACGGGAGCGCCGGCGCTCCTGACCTGCTGGGGCGCCGGCAGTACGCCCGGCATGCCGTCGGACTTCTCCACCAGGTGCGCGAGCAGAGCGAGTCCGGAGTCCTCGCGCTCATCGGTCCCTGGGGTTCCGGCAAGTCATCCGTACTGCAGATGGCGATCCAGCACCTCAAAAACACGGTCGCCAGCGCCGATACCAGCGTGTGGTCGGTCGCCGAGCTGAACCCGTGGATGTACTCGGACCTCGAATCACTCACGCTGGCGCTGTTCAGCGAGATCCGCGCCGCCCTCCCCGACGATGGCCAGTGGTCCGAACTACGCAGGAAGGTCGGAGCGTTCGGGCAGGCGGTCAGTCCGCTGGGAAAGCTCACGGGACTGCTCGGCCTGGACTCCTCGGAGCTGATCAAGCTCGTCGCCGAACGCGTAGCGGGGGACACCAGCGCCTCGGCCGCCAAACGCACCGCCGAGACGGCCCTGCGACAGGCGGGCCTGCCGGTTCTGGTGGTCATGGACGACCTTGACCGACTCGCCCCCGAGGAACTGCTGGTCGTCTTCAAGCTCATCCGCCTGGTTGGCCACCTGCCGAACGTGTACTACCTGATCAGCTTCGACGAGCAGACTCTTCTGGACGTCCTGCGGCGAACCGACCTCGTCGGCTCGAACGACCAGCGCGCCCAGGAATTCCTGGAAAAGCTCATCCAGGTCCGGCTCGACCTACCGGCTTTCCGTGACCGCGACATCGCCGCCATGACCACGCGTCTCCTCAACGCACTGCTGGACTCCCACGGGATGTCCATGACTCCGGACCAGGAGCGGCGCTTCTCCGAGGCGTATTTCCGCCACCTCCTAGACCGGCTGAGGACCCCGCGGGCCATCAAACGCTACTTCGGACAGGCCGGCGCGACGCTCGGCTCACTGGCCGGGGAGGTCGACATCGTCGACTTCCTGGTCGTCACCTTTCTGCGGACCAGCGAGCCAGGCGTCTACCGGATGCTGGGAAGGCACCGCGCCGAACTGACCGGCACCAGCATCGACCCGGCGCTGCACCGCGACTCCAGACCCGGTGAACACGCCGAGCGATGGAAGGAACGCCTGCGCCAGGCCGGCGTTGCCCAGGACAACCTCGACGGGGTGCTCGGGCTGCTTGGCCTGCTGTTCCCCGCAGTCCGGCAGGCCGTCGGCAACGGCGGCGACCCCCGCGCCGCGGCGCGCCGACGCGGGATCGGCAGCCAGGACTACTTTGACCGGTACGTCGTCTTCACCGTCCCCGCCGACGACCTCCCAGAAACGGTCTTCGAGCAGGCTCTGGCCCAGCTCGCAGCAGGAACTGACGGCGATGAGGCCGCACAGTTGCTGCTCCGGCTCAGAGACGACACCCACCGCATCGTCCGGCGCATCGACCAACTACGCGCCGACAACATCCCCGTACCCTCGGCCGCACTGCTCCGGGCCATGGCCGACAACTACGGCCAGCTGACCGCCGACCCGGAAGCCATGGGCCTGCTGGGCGCCGACAGCAGAGTACGCACCTTGGCCCCGAGCCTCCTCCTCGACCTGCCTCCCGACCAGCGTCCCGCCGTTGTGGCCGCCATGGCAGCCACACCCGATGGAGCAGTTCTGGCCGCCCGAACCCTCCACAGCGCCACCAACCCCGAGGGCACCGCCTCCGAACACGTCACGACCACTGAACCGTGGGCCGCCCAGGCCCGCGACGCCCTCACCGGCCGCCTGGCCGAACACCTCACACCAGCCGCCGCGGGACCCTCCACAGACCTCACCGACCAGGACGACACCCTGATCTGGATGTGGCGCCACACCGACCCCGCCAGCCTCCGCACCTGGCTACGCGCCCGCCTCGACCAAGGATGGGAACTCCTGCCGCTCCTGGCCGCACTCATCACGCCCCAGCAGTTCCCGTTTCCCCTCATCGACAACGACACCTGGGCCGGCCTCGACGCCATGTTCACCCACGACGACCTCTACAACCGCCTCACGCCCCACCTCAACCACTCCCCCGACACCCCACCCCCCATCGACCCACACCAGACCAACATCCTCCAAGCACTCCGCGACCGCCGACCCGACCCACACCAAACAACCCCCGACACCCCATAGGAACAGCCACCCCCACAACAGCCGACCCACCCCACACAGATCAGAAAACAGCAGCCGCTTGGTCACTCCATGACAGCGAACCCATCCCCACACAAAACCCCGGACCAGGCACCCAGCACCCAACCCCGCTGACACCCACCCAATGCCACCAACACGCCCACTCACAGCTTCAGGCGTCCCCGGCCCCCGCCGCCTCGGGCAGGACGAGGGTGCCCAGCAGGGCGCAGCAGGCCTTCCAACGCGGACTTGAGGCCCTGACGCAGTGGATCGACCACGAAGGCCCGGGTCGGCCGGTACCCCGCAAGGCGGTAGTGACCTTGCCCGACGGCACCGAAACGAAACTCGGCGTATGGATCTCCAACACCAAGGCCCGGCGGGACAAACTCGACGCCGAACAACTCGACGCCCTACACAAGCTGGGCATCGAATGGGCCTAGACCTGGACCATGAACCGGCGGCCCGAAGGCCTGCAGCGTGAAAAACCGGCGACCCGACACAGTCACGTGCATGCCCCGTACGGCATGCATACGTGAAGCGTATGCATGCCGTACCCGGACGCGTGCTCGGTCCGTGGGCGGGGCCCGCGCCGGCTCGGGGATCAGTGCGTTCGCGGGCCGCGCGTCCTGCCGGTGGTCTGGTAGGGCGGGGGAATGGTCAGGGCAGGATCGCGTCGACGTACCCGCCGTCGACGCGCAGCGCTCCCCCGGTGGTGGCCGAGGCCTGCTCGGAGCTGAGGTAGACGACCATGTTGGCGATCTCCTCCGGCTCGATCAGGCGTTGCAGCAGGGACTGCGGGCGGTGCTCGCGCATGAAGGCGCGCTGGGCCTCGTCCCAGGGCAGGGACCGGTCGACGAGTTCGTACACGAAGTCCTCGACCCCGCCGGTGTGGGTGGGCCCGGCGATGACGGAGTTCACCGTCACGCCGGTGCCCGCCGCCTTCTTGGCGAATCCGCGGCTCACCGCGAGCAGCGCGGTCTTGGACATCCCGTAGTGGATCATCTCGGCGGGGATGACGACGGCGGAGTCGCTGGCGATGTACTGGATCCGCCCCCAGCCGCGCTCGGTCATCCCGGGCAGGTAGGTCCGGGTCAGCCGTACGGCGGCCAGGACGTTGACCTCGAAGTACCGCCGCCACTCGGCGTCGGTGATCTTCAGCGGGTCGGCGGAGCCGAAGACGCCGAGGTTGTTGACGAGGATGTCGACCCGCGGCAGCACCTGGGCCACCCGGCCGGCCCCGTCCTCGCCCGCCACGTCCGCGGCCACCGGCACCAGGTCGGCGCCGGGGACCTCCCGGGCCAGCGCAGCGATCGCGGCCGACACGCTCTCCTCGCTGCGTCCGTTCACCGCCACCCGGGCGCCGGCACGGGCGAGACCGGCGGCGATGGCGGCACCGATGCCCTGCGTCGAACCGGTGACGAGGGCTGTACGTCCAGTCAGATCGATGTGCATGCGAGGACAGGTTCCCCGCACGCGGGCCGCCCTACCGGGTTGCGGCCCAGCACGCTCACGCGTCGCCCAGGGCGTACGTCCCCCGCGTCCCTGTGCGCGTGCCGCGCGCGGTTCGACCCACGTCCCCCGCGTCCCCCGCGCGCGTCTCGCACGGTTCGCGCGTGCCGCGCGCGGTTCGACCCACGTCCCCCGCGTCCCCCGCGCACGTCTCGCACGGTTCGCGCGTGTCGACGTACGGCTCCGCGTCCCGGCGGGTTCCCGCCGGCGACCGCCCGCCGGTGTGCGGTCTCCGCGTCGGCAGCAGGACGAGCGGGACGGCGGGAGCGACAGGGATGCGCAGGACCGTGTCACCGGCCGGGCGGCCGCGGGCGCTGCCCGCCGACGGAATGTTCTGCCGCAGGCTCGGCGAGCAGGTCGGCCGGCCATGGCTGGGGCCGCTGGCCGCGACGGGCCACGGCGGGCCGCTCATCACGTGGATGGGCAGCGTCATCCGCCTTCGCCGCGGCGCCGGCGGGCCGCCCGGCTACGACAACGACCCCTGGTGGCTGCGCAAGGAGCACCACGCCGCGACCATGGCCGGCCAGCTGCGGGTGCTCGGCAAGGAGAAGAAGGCCCCCGGTTCGGGGACGATGTGGCGGGCTGCGGTACCCGCAGAGCAGCGCATGCTGATCACCAGCACTGTCGACAGCGCCGAGGAGCAGCTGCTGCAGCTGCGCGGGGCGCACAGCGTGCCGACCGCCGAGGTCGCCCGGCGGCTGCTGCGCGGCCTCGGCCACAGCGCCGGCCTGATCAAGAACGCCTGGAAACGCACCGCGGCGGCGGTGAACGGCGGGGTGCCCCTGGAAGAGGTGGCCCGGTGGGTGGACATGCCCGTCGAGGTGCTCCGGAAGATGCTGACCACGGGCGGCCGGGAAGACAGCGGCTGAGCCCGCTGCGCCGGTGCCGAGTCGGCTGTTGGCTGATACGGCACTCGTTCGTGGCGGCGGCCTGGCTGGCGCGGGTGAGCAGCACAGGAGCAGCCCGGGGCAGAGGAGCAGCCCGGGGCAGGGCGAGCGGGCGTGGACCAGGCGGGCGGGACGACGTCCGGCAGCGCGAGCTGCGACAATCCGGCGTCGGCACTCTGAGCACGTTCGGCCTCCGCCTGCGCGGCGGTCAGCGCGCCGAGCTGCCGAGGGGGCTCGGCCTGGGTGACGGCGGCGTAGCGCTGTCGCTGGGATGCTTCGAGGTCCTTCTTCAGGCGGCGGCTGCGGGCGGCCCGCGCCCTTGGCCGCGGCCGGGCCGGGGGCACATCATGCTTGCGCGCCGCCCGCTCCCCACCCGTAAGTCCGGCCCGCTCTCCCGGGCTCAGATCACGGCGGATCGCCCGGTGCGGCGTCGTCAGCGACGGAGGCGGCTCCCCCTCGCCCCTGGCCGCACGAGCGTCAGCTCACGATGCACCGCCGCGGCGTTCCCCTCCCACAAGGCCAGCAGGCGGCGCACTTCCGGGGTGACAGAGAAGCGGTCTTTGCTCTGGCCCCGCGCCCCGCGCCCCGCGCCCCGGGCTCCGCGGCCGCGGACTCGTCACGCTCGGCGGCCGCCAGCCACCGCCAATACCGTGCGCTGCGGCACTCCTGGCGCGTCCGCGGCCACCCGTACATGGCCACCCTCCTCCAGCCCGACGGCCCGTTCCCGAAGCACCGGATCGACCCGGCTCCTCCCCCGGTACACCCCCGCTTCGAGGAATCACCGCGACCGCTGCCTTCCCCACCCCGACAGCATGCTCTCGTGAGGGCGGGGGCGTGGCGCTGGCGTGGGGGGACCGTTCGGTCCTGTCAGCGGGCCGGCGGGGTCAGGGCGGTGCGGTCGAACGGGCCGCCGTGCAAGGCGGCGTACGTGACGGCGTCGTTGACGGCGTCGAGGCCGAACGACCGGACCCGTTCGGGGGCGAGGTCCAGCGTGCCCGAGGCGAGGAGCCGGATGATGCCGGCGTTCGCTGTGCGCGGGTACATCCACTGGCCGCGCACGGTGATCGAGTTGCGCATGATCCATGGGTAGGGGAGAGCGAGGTCGTCGCCGCCGAGCATGCCGACGCCGCCCATGAGCACGACGCGGCCGTATTCGCGCACGGTCATGGCCGCCGTGCGCGCTGCCGAGCTGGGTGCGCTCGGCGGTAGCAGGTCGATCACCA
Source organism: Streptomyces sp. NPDC018610 (assembly GCF_044391765.1). Taxonomy (NCBI): domain Bacteria; kingdom Bacillati; phylum Actinomycetota; class Actinomycetes; order Kitasatosporales; family Streptomycetaceae; genus Streptomyces; species Streptomyces sp. NPDC018610. Next base: position 489,394 of record NZ_JBISAL010000004.1, on the reverse strand, counting down.
TGTCGATCGGGCCGCCGGCCGCCGCGGACACCGCCGCGCGGTCACGGGCCTCGTCCCCGGTGAGCGGGACCGGGCGCAGACGCGGACCGAACCGGTCGGCGAGGAGACCGAGCGCGGCCTGGTTGCGGCCCGGGGCGACCACGCGGCCCGCCCCCATGGCGAGCGCGACCGCGACCGCACTGCTGCCGAGGTTGCCGGTGGCCCCGTTGACGAGCAGCGTCTCACCGGCTGCGAGGCCGCCGGCCAGCAGCCCGCCGTAAGGGATGACGTGCACGCCGAGCGCGGCCCAGCGGGCCGGGTCGTCCCCCGCCGCTGCGGGGAGCGGGAAGACGTTCTCCGTCGGGACCCGCATGAACTCGGCGAACGATCCGTCGTGCAGGTACCGGGCCAGACGCGCGCCGCCCTCGCCGCGGGAACTCCAGCCCTGGAGCGTGATGTCGGGCGTCAGGGCGTCATCTCGTGAGCGCACCGTCGAGTCGCACCACACCAGGTCGCCGGGGCGCAGCCGGGTGGCGTCCGGGCCCACGTGGACGACCCGTCCCACGCCGCCGGTCCCGGGCACGACGGGAGGGACCAGGGGGTAGTTCCGCTCGCCGCTGAAGACCTCAGCCGCGTAGGGCGCCACGCTGGCGGCGAGGACCTCGACCACCACCTCGCCGCCGCCGGCCTGGGGGTCGGGAACCTCCCGCACCGTGAGCGGGGCACCGAACTGCGTCAGAACTGCTGCTCGCACGTGATGACCTCCGTGTTCGTCCGTGTTCGTCGGGACCGACACTAGGAATCCGGCGGGCATGCGGGAAGCGACGATCAAGCATGTGTGGTATGCGTATCCCGCATGGACATCTCCAGCACAGGCCTACGGGTCCTGCGGCAGATCGCCGAGTCCGGCAGCTTCACCGCGGCAGCCATCCGGCTCGGCTACACACAGTCGGCGGTCTCACGCCAGGCCGCCGCCCTCGAACGAAGCGCGGGCGCCGCCCTGTTCGAACGCCGCCCCGACGGAGTGCGGCTCACCCCCGCGGGGCTGACTCTGCTGCGCCACGCTCGCACGATCCTGGACTGTCTGACGGCGGCCGAGCGCGACCTCACCGGCACCCTCCCGCGTGGCGAACTGGTGCGGCTCGGACTGTTCCTGAGCGCGGGCACGGCCGTCCTGCCTCTCACACTCACCCGCCTGGCGGCGACCGACCCGCAGATCACGGTCACGACCACCGAGGGCACCACGCCCTCCCTGATCCGGGCACTGCGCGCGGGCTCGATCGACCTTGCCGTGCTGACGTCCCGCCCGCCCCACCGGCCTTTGGACGGCGAGTCGCCGCGCCTGCACGTCGAGACCGTCACGGACACCGAACTGGCCGTGGCGGTGTCTTCGACGGGAGAGTTCGCCGGCCGCAGCGCGGTGCACGTCGACGAACTGATCGACGCCCCGTGGATCGCCGCCCCGGCGACGAACACCGAGCCCCTGCTCGGCGTCTGGCCCGGCCTGCCCGGACGGCCGAACATCGTCCACCGCGCGCGTGACTGGCTCACCAAGCTCCAGCTGGTCGCCGGCGGCTTCGGAGTGACAACGGCGCCCTCACGGCTCTCACCGGTGCTGCCGCCCGGGGTGAGCCTGCTCCACGTCGAAGGCGCACCACGCGAGATCCGCCGGGTTCTCGTCGCACGGCTTGCCGGCCGCACCACCCCGGCGATCACGGCCGTCACCCGGGCAATCGCCTCGACCGCCTGACACATGCCGCCGGCCGCCGGCCGTGACGGCCGGCGGACCGGGCGCCGCAGCCCACCGAGGACACACACCATCACCTCCACCTCCACCTCCACCTCCACCTCCGCACCAGCCAAAACCCTCCCAGGCAGGAACACCCCGCTGCCGCCCGCGCCAACACCCCAGTGACACCGGACGAACGCCGGCACATCCTCCAGCGCTGCCTCACCGACGACACCCCGCCCCGGACGTCCGAACCGCGGCGCGATCACCCTGCTCCTCGGTCCGTCCACAACACGGCTTGGCAACCTGCCCCCCGACCCCCTCTGCGGCCCGGCAACAGACACACCCGCCTGAGACCCGACCCTCACCCCCACGACCGGCCCGGCTGCCACACCACCGGCGAAAGAGCCCCCGCCCGGCCCACGAGCCCTGCCCGCCCAGGCCACCCCGGCCCCCCGGACTGCCGTTCCCCGCACCCGCCCCCCGGCCCTCTCCGGTTCCCGGGCGGGCCTGGCCCCCCGGCCCTCTCCGGTTCCCGGGCGGGCCTGGCCCCCCGGTCCTCTCCGGAGGGAACAACCCCAACAGCCCCAGGACACCGGCCTACGCGACCGGCCGACGCGACGGCACCCCGCTCTGCTTCCACCTCTAAAACAGCTTCGCCCCGGGCCCGAGCCCGCCGTCAGCCTCCGCCCACGCCGATCCCGTCCGCCGTCAGCCTCCGTCCACGCCGATCCCGTCCTCCGGGCCCTTTCGGGACGGCGGCACCCTGTTCACGCACGGTTCCAACCCCAAAAGGATCCGCCCCGTCGGCGTGCGGGATGAAGTGCGGGCACCGGGGGGGCCGGGTCGCAAGGCAGCCAAAGCCGCGGTGGAATCCGGCGGGCCGCGCACCTGTCCGGGCGGGCAGAGATCGGTTCATGGACGAGACGACAGCGCTGGACAGCGTGCTGCAGCAGCCTCGCGCAGCCCAGGCGAGCGCGGTGAGCCAGTGCAAGGCGTTACAGGCGGAGCCGGCCCTGGAGCCTGCCGTTGGCCGATCGCGATCTGGCGGTGGCCGTGTACTACCGCGCGAACCTGACCATGCGGCAGCTCGGGCCACTGTTCGGCATCTCCTCCCCGACCGTGTGCCGGGTGATCCAGCGGCTTGGTCCCCTGTCGGCCCTGGAACCCGTCACCCGTCCAGCGGAGACGACCGACCGGGGGGATCCGGACAACATCCTGATCCCGGTCCGTGACCACAAGATCGGTGCGTCCAGCCGCAACTACCACTTCTCCGCGAACGTTCAGCTCGTCATCGACACGAACACGCGCCTCACGACCGCAGCGGCCCGGCCGGCACCGGGCACCATCGCCGACGCCCACGCCTGGCCCGCTGCTGGCCTGGACAGACACCGTCAGGGCGTGACCGTCCCCGCAGACGGCACCCACCTCGACTGCGGCATGGCCATCCCGCACCGGAACGCCCCCGACGCGAGCTGCTGCCGGGCGAGGAGGCGGACAACGCCGCGCACCGCAAAGCCCGCGCACACAGATGGAGCATGCGATCAGCCGTATGAAGAACCACAAGACCCTCCCCGACTGCCGACAGCACAGCGACGGCCTCCACCACGCCGTCCAAGCCGTCGACTGTCAGCAGTCACACACGATCTTCCAGTCCTTCAACCGCGACAGGGCGTGTTCCACGCGCACTCGCGCCCGGCAGCGGACGGCATCCACAGCCGCAGCAGAACACGCACCTCCTCAAAAGTGAACACGGCCGGCCACCGCACGGTGGCCGTGACCGACGCGAAGTCGAACTCCTGAAACGCGACAAGGGCCGCCCTCTCCCATAACCGGGCAACGAACCCGGACCACTCACAGTCACACACGCATAAGCCCCACGATCACCGGAAGGCCGATCACCCGGGCCACAAGCATGCAGACTGCCCCCCCCCCCCGGCTACCGGCATCGCGGTCGCCCCGGCGCTGTGCGCGGTCACCATCCCGACCGTCAACGACCTCATCTCCGACGCCGTCAACGCGATCGGCATCATCGTCGCGCTGTACTACGCGCTCACCGCCGTCGCCGCCGCCGTCCGCTTTCGTCACCTGCTGCGCACCAGCCTGCTGGAGGGCCTGCGCGCGGTGGTCGGTCCGCTGTTCGGCGCCGCGGCGCTGCTCGCCGTCGGCGGCTACCTCGCCTGGACCTTCTACGACTCCGCCGGCCGTTTCGAACTCGCCGCCGACAACAGCTGGCTCGAACTTGCCGTGGTGATCCTGATGATCGTCAGCGGCCTGCCGGCGGCAGCCCGGGCCCGCTGGCGGCGCCACTCACCGTACTTCCTCGACGAGATCCGCTAGTCGCCGGCGCCTCGCGCCACCCCGTTACCACCCGAGAACGGAGCACCACCCATGAGCAAGGCCGATCCGGTCTTCACCCGCGGCCCTGTGCACACCGGCGACGCCGCACGCACCCGTGCGAGCGCCTTGGCCGTGACCAGCGGCCGGATCACCGCCGTCGGCCACGACGAGGTCCGCGAACTGATCGAGCCGGGAACCGAGGTCGTCGACCTCGCCGGGAAGCTGCTGCTTCCCGCTTTCCAGGACGCGCACATCCACCCCGTGGGCGGCGGCATCGAGCCGGCCGCCTGCGACCTCACCGGCACCGCCGGCGCCGCCGACTGCCCGGCACGGATCCGCGCCTACACCGAGACCCACCCCGACCAGGAATGGATCACCCGCAACGGCTGGCCGATGGAAACCTCCGACGGCGGCCTGCCGACCCGGCAACTGCTCGACACCGCCGCCCTTCGACCCGGACAGCCACCACCGCCCCGGCCGACCGGCCGGGGGCTGCGTGGGTCCTGGAGGTTCACCGTGCCCACCTACGAGAGCCCGCCGCGCTTCACCACCGACCCTCGTCGCCTCACCCCCGCCCAGAGCCGCCGCTTCCGCCAAGCCGTCAACGCCTTCGTCGACTGCCTGCGCGCCGACCGCGAGTTCCGCCCGGGGCCACGGGACGCGCGAGGGTTCGGAGATTGCCGAACGTCAAACAGCGCGGACCCGTTCGTGCGACAGCCTCTGCGCACGTCGCACGAGCGGGTTCAGGGTGGCGCGTGCGGGTGCTACTCGTCGTGGAGTTCAGCACGTACGCGACGTGAGGGCTGGAAGGTGTACAGGTCGAGGATCCCGGGTGGTTCGGCGATGCCGGGGCCGCCGTCGCGGACCCAGGCGGTGATGTCGGCGGCGGCGCCCGGGTCGTTGACCTGACCGAGCCAGACCGGCCGGCCGCCGGCCTTGCGGCCTTCGGCAGAGGGCTGGATCACGATGACGTTCGCCCGCTCGCACGCATCGAGGCAGTCGGTGCGCCGGATGGCCGCGATGCCGGACAGGGAGGCGCGCAGGTCGGTGAGCTGGGCTTCGTGGTCGAGGCGGGGGACCTTGGCCGTGGTGCCGCAGCAGCATCCCCGGCAGACGGTGACGGTGCAGCGGGCGACACCATCTGCCCCGGGCGGGGCGGCCGTCCGTTCGCGCCGGGTGCGCCGACTCACCTGGTGCCCCTGGTGGCAGGGCTCGTCCAGGCGCGTTCGCGCAGGAGGCGTAGGCCGTTGAGGCCGACGATGACGGTGGATCCTTCGTGGCCGGCGACGCCGAGTGGCAGGGGGAGGGTGCCGATCAGGTCCCAGGCGACGAGGACGGTGATGAAGATGGCGGCGATGACCAGGTTCTGGACGACGAGGCGGCGGGCTCTGCGGGAGAGGTCTACGACGGCGGGGACGGTGGCAAGTTCGTCGCGGACGACGACGGCGTCGGCGGTCTCCAGTGCGAGGTCGGAGCCGGCCCTGCCCATGGCAAAGCCGGTGTGGGCGGCGGCCAGGGCGGGGGCGTCGTTGACGCCGTCGCCGACGACAAGCACCCGGCGCCCCTCGGCTTCCCAGCCCTGGACGGCGGTGACCTTGTCCTGCGGGAGGAGCCCGGCGCGGACGTCGGTGATGCCGACCTCGGCCGCCAGGCGGCGGGCCGCACGCTCGTTGTCGCCGGTCAGTAGGACCGGCGCGCGGCCGGTCAGGGCGGTGAGTGCGGCGACGGTGGCCTTTGCGTCCGGGCGGAGCCGGTCGGAGATGCCCAGCGCCCCGACCGGTGCACCGTCGCGCAGAACGAGGACGGCGGTACGGCCCTGTTCCTCGAGGGTCTGCACCAGGTTGCCGGTCGCCGCATCGCCGGTGGTGGCGAGCCGGGCAGGCGAGCCGACCTGGACGGTGCGGCCGCTCACGACGGCGGTGACGCTGGCGCCGGGCTCGGAGGTGAAGTCGGTGGCTTCGGCGAGGGTGAGGCCGCGTTCGCGGGCCGCAGCGACGACGGCGCGGGCCAGGGGGTGCTCGCTGGAGTGCTCGGCCGCCGCGGCCAGCGCCATAAGCGCGTCCTCGTCCAGGCCGCAAGCGGGCACGGGGCGGACGTCGGTGAGGCGGGGGGTGCCCTCGGTCAGGGTGCCGGTCTTGTCCAGGGCCACGGCGTCGACCTGGCCGAGGCGCTCCATGACGACGGCGGACTTGGCCAGGACGCCGTGACGGCCGGCGTTGGCGATCGCGGACAACAGCGGCGGCATCGTGGACAGCACGACGGCACACGGGGAGGCAACGATCATGAACGTCATCGCCCGCAGAAGAGCGGAGGCGAGCTCGTCGCCGAAAGCGAGCGGGATCGCGAAGACGGCGAGAGTGGCTATGACCATGCCGATCGCATACCGCTGCTCGATCTTCTCGATGAACAGCTGCGTGGGGGCCTTGGTCCCGGAGGCCTCCTCGACCATCCTCACGATCCGGGCGATCACCGAGTCGGACGGATTCCGCTCCACCCGCACGCGCAGAGCTCCGGTGGTGTTGACGGTGCCGGCGAACACCTCGTCCCCCGCCTGCTTGGCCACCGGAAGCGGCTCGCCCGTGACGGTGGCCTGATCGACATCCGAGGCCCCGTCGATCACCTGGCCGTCAGCGCCGATCCGCTCGCCAGGCCGGACCAGGACCGTGTCGCCCACGACGAGGGTGTCTGCGGGCACGCTCTCCTCGGCACCGCCGGGCAGGAGCCGGGTCGCGGTGGTGGGTGCGAGGTCGAGCAGGCCGCGCACCGAGTCGGCTGTGCGGGCGGTCGCGACGGCTTCCAGGGCTCCGGAGGTGGCGAAGATGACGATCAGCAGGGCGCCGTCGAGGACCTGGCCGACAGCCGCGGCGCCGAGCGCGGCGACCACCATCAGCAGATCCACGTCCAAAGTCTTGTCCTTCAGGGCCTTGAGACCCTCCCACCCCGGCTCCCAGCCGCCTGTGATGTACGTGGCGGCGAACAGCACACCCCACAACCAGGACGGGCCGCCCGCCAGGTGGACGGGCAGGGCGAGGAGGAACAGGACCAGCGAGGCGAGCGCCCACCGGGCCTCCGGCAGCGTCAGCACCCGCGTACGCCGCCGCGGTGCCGCTGGCCGTGGACAGGCGGCGGGCGGTGCGGGCCGCTGGTCGAGGACGGAAGACATGACAAAACAACCCTTCACGGGCGGACTGGGCAGCACCTCCACCATACAGGAACGATTGAATAGGTCTTCAGGTGTTATTGGTATGATGGCCTCATGGGCCATGGAATGGGCAGTGACCGGAACGCCACGACGCGCGAGCGCCTCGACGCGGTCGGGACCGCCGACGTCGCCGCCACCCTCCAGGCCCTCGCGACCCCCTCGCGGCTGCACATCCTGGCCCGGCTCCAGGAAGGCCCCTGTTCGGTGAGCGACCTCGCCAAGGCCGTCGGGATGGAAGCCTCCGCCTGCTCACACCAGCTGCGCCTGCTGCGCAACCTCGGCCTGGTCACCGGCGAACGCCACGGCCGCTCCATCGTCTACGCCCTCTACGACAACCACGTCGCCGAACTCCTCGACCAGGCCCTCTACCACGTCGAGCACCTGCGGATGGGCGTGCATGACCTTCCCGCCTCCGTGCCGGAGCCGGCTGTCGCCGACTGACCGGGCCAGGGTGCCGGGGAGACGGATCCCGACCTGACCTTCGAGTCGGGTCGAAGGTTCACCGTCGGCTGCGTGACGACCTACCGCATCTCACAGCCGGCCGACCGCTCCGGCGTTCCGGCGACGACGCTGCGCTTCTGCGAGGACGCCGGTCTCCGAGGAGTTCAAGCGGGACGCGATCGCGCTCATAGCTGTCGAGCAGCCCCTCGGGCGCCCGGCCGGCGAGCTCGGCGGCCAGTTTCCAGCCGAGGTTGAGTCCCTGTCCGCCCATCGGCGGGTGGGCGTGGGTGGCGTCGCCGGCCAGCAGGACGCGGCCGGCCCGGTAGCGCTCGGCCTCCGGGGCGCCGTGGCCGAAGCGGGAGAGCCAGCGCGGCGCGTGGATGCCGAAGTCGGTGCCGACGACGACCCGCAGCCGCTGTCGCACCTCGTCCAGGGTCGGCGGGGCCACGCGGTCCTCGGCCACGCCGTCGGCCGGTACGACGAAGCGGTACGCACCGTCCTCGAGCGGTCCGAGGCCGAACCGCAGCTGGGTCTTGCGGATCTCGGACACCACGGCCTCCACCTCCTGCGGCGAGGCGGTCACCCGTGCCTCGCCGAGCAGCGTGTCGACGCGGGAGGGCTCGCCGGGGAAGGCGATGCCGAGGAGCTTGCGCACCGTACTGCGGTCGCCGTCGCAGCCGACGAGGTAGCGCGAGCGGCAGCAGGGTGCCGTCCGCCAGTTCGGCGGTCACCGCGTCCTCGTCCCGGCTCAGGGCGACCAGTTCGCAGCCCCGGCGGAACTCGACGCCCAGTTCCGTGGCGCGCTCGGCCGGCAGGCGCTGGGTGATGGGCTGCGGGATGCCGAGAACGTACGGGTGCGCAGTGTCCAGTCCCGTCGGCGCCGGCTTGCGGATGCCCGCGAAGAAGCCGCCGAGCGGATGCTGCTTGCCCTGGGCGAGGAAGCGTTCCAGTAGACCGCGCTGGTCCATCACCTCGATGCTTCGCGCGTGCAGCCCGAGCGCCCGGACGATCCGGGTGGGCTCCACCTCCTTCTCCAGCACGCCGGTGCGGATGCCGTGCAGCCGCAGCTCGGCGGCCAGCATCAGACCGGTCGGTCCGCCGCCCGCGATTGATCACGTCGATCATGAAATTCCCTCACCCACGGCAGGCGTCCCACCTGCCATTCACTGTCCGGAGCGGAGATTGTGCGGCGTGGGAGGGGCCTTGCCGCAAGGCCCCCCACCCGCTATGAGTTGAGAGTGGCAAGGAGTACGCACTCCTTGCCTCTTCCGTTTCGCTACGCCGTACGGGGGACTGGCCCTTCGGGTGAATTCCGGGCGGTCGACGGGCCGACGGCACCACGCCCGATGTACTTCCCTCCCGAGTTCCGGCCTCGGTGGCATCGACGGATTGGATTGTCAAGGTCGCGGATCGTGACGAGGCGGGGGCGCGACGGGTGCGCGATAAACGGGGGCATGAGACCGTTCCGCATCCAGTCCTGGGCCGCCGTCGTGCTCCTCGCGGGCGCCTGCACCCTGGCCGGTCCAGCCAGCGCCCCCGCGGCACCGAACCGGGCGGCCTTGGACTACGTGGCACTCGGGGACTCCTACTCGGCCGGTGTCGGCGCCGGGAACTACCTGCCCGAGGGCGCGCGCTGTCTGCGCAGCAGCCGGGCCTACCCCGCCCTGTGGGCCGCGGCGCACGCCTCGTCCTTCGCCTTCGCCGCCTGCAACGGCGCCAGGACCGGGGATGTGCTGACGAAGCAGCTCGGGGCGCTGAGCGACCGTACCGATCTGGTCAGCGTCACCGTCGGCGGCAGTGACGCGAGCTGGGCCAAGGTGATGGGGATCTGCGCGCTGCCCGGCACCACCGCGTGCCTCAACGCCATCGACACCGCACGCGCCTACGTCGACAAGACGCTGTCCGGGAACCTGGACCGGCTCTACTCGGCGATCAGCGCCAAGGCGCCGTCCGCCCGTGTCGTGGTGCTCGGCTACCCGCACTTCTACCAGCTCCACGGCGCCTGCGCGCGGGGGCTGGAGGACAAGGAGCGAGCGGCGCTCAACGCAGCCATCGACCACCTCGACGGCGTGATCGCCCGGCATGCCACCGGCCACGGATTCTCGTTCGCGGACGCCCGGAGCGCCTTCGAGGGGCACGAGATCTGTTCCGCGGGGCCGTGGCTGCGCAGCATCGAGGTGCTGGATCTCACCGAGTCATACCACCCCAACGCCTCCGGGCAATCCCTCGGCTACCTGCCCCTCTTCAGCCGCGCGGCCTGATCCCTGCCGCCCCCGGCACAGATGTCAGCGGTCCTTTGCCGCCCGGTTCGGGCGGCCCCGGCTCGCGCCGAAGCCCGTCTCGTGATCCCAGACGTGGGTGCAGCTCGGACACTGGAGGTGGAGCGTGCTGCCGGTGTTCGACAGCAGATAGCGCCAGTGCCGCGTGCACCTGCGGCGTTCGGGCCAGGTAGTCGGCCTGTCCGGCAGCAGGTCCTGGCCACGCCACCCTGTGGTGCCACGGCCGGCCGCGCTGCACGTCACCGCCCGGGCGCCGCACCAACGCCACCAGCCTGGCGAACTGCGACTCGGCCAGCCCCGAGAACGGCTCGATCCACTTCGGATCATCCGCTGAGATCACCCCGCCCATGCCCAGCCAACGCACCAACCGCCCCACCGGTTACGGGACAACCTCTAGAGACCGCATACGGTGAGATCCGCGAGATCCGCAGGCTGCGCAGCGAACGCGGCGTCGTCGAGGCCGGCCAGCTGCCTCCCAGTAGCCGCGGAAAGGGCTGTTCTGTCGACCGCGGAGACGCAAGCCAGTAGCCTGATCGAGCGGAGTCTGTGAGACATGGGGGAGGTGGCGAGTGCAGGCGCCTGCGACCGTCGTGCAGCTCGCTCTACTCGTCCTTCTGGTGCTGCCCGGGGTCACCTATCAGTTCGTCCGGGAACGCCGCCGTGGGCCGGTGCCCGGTGAGCGTGATCTGGGTGAGCGGGTGCTGCGGGCGATCGTCGCGTCGATCGCGCTGGACGCCCTGTACGCAGTGGTGGCGGGGCCGGCGCTGGTTCGCCTGGCTCGAGGCGCCGACGGCGGCTGGGACGGCTTCGTGGAGCGGCCGCGAGTGGTCGGCTTCGTCGCCGTGGTGCTGTTCCTCGTCGTGCCGGCAATGGCGGCGGTCACCGTTTCCCTGGTGGATCGGCAGCGGCGCAAGGCTCGGTTCCTGCGCACGCCCAGCGCCTGGGACCACGCGTTCCGCGACCGCGAACCGTGCTTCGTGCGCGTGCGGCTCAAGGACGGCAACTGGGCGGGCGGCTGGTACGGCAACCGGTCGTACGCCTCCTCGTACCCCCATCCGCCCGAGCTGTACCTCGAATCGGCGCGCGTGATGGGTGCCGACGGGGCGTTCGGCGCGCGCGTGCGCGGGACGGCGGGCCTGCGGCTGCGGGCGGAAGACTTCGACGTGCTGGAGTTCGTCGAAGCCGGAGAACCGGCGGCCGTGCCGGAGGAGGAGCGATAATGGCGCACGAACCCGAACTCTCGCACGAACCCGAACTCTCGCACGAACTCGAGCTCACGCCCGAAGAGGCGGCGCTGCTGCAGGAGGCCGCGGAACGCGGCTACACCCCGAAACGCACGGTCGCCGAGCCGGACGACGCGCCCGACGGCCCAGCCGGCACCTCGAACGGCAACGAGGACTGACGCGTGGACGGCGGACCCGCGAACGCTCTGGCCGAGCGGTTCTGGGAGGCGTTCCGGGTGGCCCGACACAGCGCGGACCCCGCGTCGGTCGAGAAGGCGATCGACCTCGGCCATGCCGTGCTGGCCGCCGAGGACGTGGCCGAGCGCTGCTTGGTCCTGTCCAATCTCGGGGGCCTGCTGCAGACCCGCTACCACCAGACCGGAAACTTCGAGTTCCTGCGGGAAGCCGTCAGCAAAGTCATGGAGGCCTACGTCCGTGCGTACGAAAGCCCCGAGGACTCGGCCAACTATGCCAACAACATCGGCATGCTGCTGCACACCGCGTTCCAGCAGAACCAAGACCGTGGCACTCTGACCGACGCGCTGTACTGGAGCCGGACGGCCGTCGACGAGGCACCGTCCCCGAAGAAGGCGTACTACCTGGGCAACCTCGTTGTCGCGCTGCGGACGGCGTTCACCGTGACGAAGGACCTCGCCCCCCTGGCGGAGGCCGCCGAGCACGCGCGGGCCGCCGCCGAGTGCTCCCCCGATGACGTGACCACCGCCAGGAGTCTGCACTTCCTCGCCGTCGTCCTGCGCGACTGGTTCCGTGAGACCGGGGAGACCGGTGTCGTGGAGGAAGCCGTCAATGCCGCGCGGCGAGCGGTGGAGCTCACGCCGGCCGGGTCGTCCGACGTGCTCGAACGATTGAGAATCCTCGCGTACCTTCTCTACGACCGCTACCGGGCTCGTGGAGCGCGGGACGATCTGGCCGAAGTGCTTCGGGTCCGGCAGACGCTGGTGGCCCATACTCCGGTCACCAATCCGCGGCACTCGCAGAACCTCGTCGAGCTGACGACCACGGAACGAGAATGGGCCGCGCTCACCGGCGAGCGTCCGACATCGAGCAGTGGCTGGGAACGTGCCGACACCGAGGCCGAAGTGTGCGGCCGGTACGCCGCCGAGTTCGAGCAGACCCGGGACTCGGACCTGCTGGAGCGGGCCATCGAGCTCGGGCGTTCAGCGGCGGCGGCCACCCCCGCCGGGCACCCCCGTCGCGGCGTGCGGCTGGACCACTTCGCCACGGCGCTGGCCACCCGGGGGGAAGCCTTCGGGGACCACGCCGCGCTCGCGGAGGCCGTCACCATCGAGCGGGAGGCGGTCGCGTGCACGCCGGCGGACCATCCGCAGCGGGCACAGTTCATGGGCAACCTTGCCGCCAACCTGAAAGCATTGTTCCACGCGACCGGAGACCTGGCCCACGTCACGGACGCGATCGACGTCGCTCGCCGTGCCGCTGAGGCCACGGCCGGGCAGGGTGACCACCCGCGTTCACTCGGGATCCTCGCCGTCATGCTGCACGACCGGTACGAGGTGACCGGTGAACTGCAGGTGTTGTCGGAGGCGGTCGACCGTGCCCGGGAGTCCGTCCGCCTCGGCGCGAGCCTGGTCGCCGGGCAGGCCCAGCGGCTCTCCAACCTTGGCGCCATACTGTCCGACTGGTTCACCAGGACGGGCGAGGCGCGCGTGCTCGATGAAGCGATCGACGCACACCGCGCGGCCGCGGATGTCACTGCGGACGACGACCCGCACCGAGCAGTGCGGCTGGCCAATCTCGGCGGTGTGCTGGAGATGGCGTACACGAATTCCGGCGACAGGAACGCGTTGCGGGACGCAATCGCCGCGCGTCGCGCGTCCGTGGCCGCGACTCCGCAGGACAGCCCGGACTGGCCCAGGTACACCGCGAACCTGGCCGCCGCGCTCGGCGACTGGTGCACGAACCCCGCCGCACCCGCCCTCGCGCGACGGGAGGCGCCGGATCCGCAGGTCCTCGCCGAGGCGGTCGGCCTGGCCCGGAGTGCGGTGCGAAGGCCCGCGCAGGACGCCTATTTCCGGGCGGGTTTCCTGACCCACGTCGCCAACGTCCTGGCGCTCGGCTTCCGGCATCTCGGCGACGGCGAGGCGCTCACCGAAGCACTCGGCTGCTACCGGGAGGCCGCGGCGTCTGCCGGATCGCCGACGGAGAGCCGGGCGAAAGCGGCGGACCGGTGGGGAGATCTGGCCGCTGAGGCGGGGCAGTTCGACGTGGCTGCCGAAGGGTACGCCGCCGCGGTCCGGCTGCTGCCCCGGCTCGCCGGGCGCCGCCTCGGCCGCGATGACGCCCAGTACTGGCTCGGCCGGTTCGCCGGGGTCGCCGCCGACGCGGCAGCGTGCGCGCTGGCCGTCGGCGACGAGGTGAGCGCGGTGACCCTGCTCGAATCCGGACGCTGCGTGCTCGCCGCCCAGGCACTCGACAGCCGCGGTGACCTTTCCGACCTGCGCGAGCGGGCACCCGAGCTGGCCGACCGCTTCCGGACACTCACCGCGGAATTCGAGACCGACACCACGAGCGACCGAGTGGCGCTCGCCGACGAACTCGACGCGGTGACCGACCAAATCCGCGCGCTGCCCGGGATGGAGCGGTTCCTGCGACCCCCGCTGCTCACCGACCTCACCGCGCAGGCACACGAGGGCCCGATCGTGTATGTCAACGTCAGCCGGCACCGGTGTGACGCGCTGATCATCACTCCGGACGGGGTCCGGTCACGCGCGCTGGATCGGCTGAGCGAAGAGACCGTGAGCCAGCGCGTACGCGCTCTGCACACCGCGTTCACGCAGGAGCGGCTGGCCGCCGAGCAGGCGATCCATGACACGCTCGAGTGGCTGTGGGACACCGTCGTGGGCCCTGTGCTCGGCGAACTGGGGCTGACGGCGGAACCGGCGGCGGATGGTCCGTGGCCAAGGATCTGGTGGGCCCCGGTCGGGCCGCTCAGCCTGCTCCCCCTGCACGCGGCGGGCCACCACCGCGACGGCGGACCTGTGCTCCTCGACCGCGTCGTCTCCTCGACGACGCCGACGATCCGCGCCCTGGGCCACGCCCGCGCGGGCCGCCGCGACGACCGGAACGAACCGCGGCTGCTGGTGGTCGCGATGCCGCACACTCCCGGTGCCCCGGACCTGCCCGGCGCACAGGCCGAAGCCGACCACCTGGCCGCTCTCATACCCGGCGCCACGGTCCTGGTCGGTGCGGACGCGACTCGAGACGCCGTTCTCGACGCCTTGCCGGCCAGTGGCTGGGCGCACTTCGCCTGCCACGGGTACAGCGACCCGGACAACCCTTCGGACAGCCACCTCGCGCTGCACGACCACGACCGCGCGCCGCTTCGGGTGCTGGACCTTTCCCGGCTGCGTCTGCGCAACGCGGAGTTCGCGTTCCTGTCGGCCTGCGACACGGCCCGCACCCCTGCGCGCCTGTCCGACGAGGCGATCCACCCGTTGGCGGCTTTTCAGATAGCCGGTTTTTCCCAGGTGGTCGGCACTCTTTGGCGCGTCGACGACGTGGTAGCGCCAGCCTTCAGCCGGCAGCTCTACGGCGAGTTGATCGCGGACCGATCCGGTGCGCTGTGCGCGTCGGCGGCGGTCCATCACACGGTCAGGCAGCTCAGGGCGAAGTATCCGAACCTGCCGTCGGTATGGGCCGCACACGTCCACGCAGGCGCCTGATGACGCGCAAAGGCGAAGACTAGGGGCAAGGCGGAGGGGCGCCCGACACACCAGCACTGCCGGGCGACTTCGACGCGAGCGGCATGGACATCAGCCGCTCCCTCGTCGAGATGACCGGCTGCTGGAAGAAGGTCCACCGCATCGGCCTGGACGAGGGGCTGATCACCCGGTACGGGCTGCCGGTGCTGCGGGGCAAGTCCACCGACTCCAGGGCCGCTGACTTCATCGCCGCCCAACCGGAGATCCACGCCCGACACGGCTTCGGGGCGGACGAGAAGGACCGGCCGTACCCGGTGCAGGGGGAGCTGGACGCCGTGGACCCGAGTGAGCTGCGCGGCCTGTACCAGCGGGTGATCGACCGGTATTGGGACGCCGCCACCTTCCGGGCGGCGCTGGCGTCGGAGAAGCAGCACCGGACGGTTCTGCGGCGCCCCGCCGACTAGTGACCAGCGGTGCTGTTACTTACTGATGTTTCGGGTTGTCGTCGGTGGTGACGGTTCATGATCTCTGCGGTATGCCGGTGGGGTGAGGTATCCAGAGGGTGGGGGCCTGACCGCTGAGTGGCGGGCGTTTCGTGAGGGGATCCGGCTTCAGGCCGGCGAGCGGTTCGCGGCGGGTGAGAAGACCGCGGTGATCGCGAAGGATCTGCGGGTGAGCGTGCGGTCGGTGGAACGCTGGCGTGTGCCTGGCGCGAGGGCGGCCTGGAAGCCCTGCGCTCCACGGGTCCGGCGAACTCCCCGACCATCACCGATGCCCAGTTCGCGGAACTCGAAGAGGAACTCGGCAAGGGGCCGACAGCGCACGGGTTCGACGATCAGCGCTGGACCCTGGTCCGGGTCCAGACGGTGATCCGCCGGCGGCTGAGGGTGAGCCTGTCGGTGGTGACGGTGTGGCGGCTGCTGACACGGCACGGCTGGTCCTGGCAGGCACCCGCCCGCCGTGCCCTCGAACGCGACGACCACGCGGTGGAGCTGTGGAAGAGGAAGTGTGGCCGCGGGTAAAGGACTCGCGGCGGCGTCCGGCGCCTGGATCGTCTTCGAGGACGAGGCCGGGTTCTCGATGACTCCTCCCCGCGCCCACACCTGGGGCCGGCGTGGGCAGACCCCCGTCATTCGCGTCCGCGGCAGGTCGCATGCAAATCGTGCCGGATCAGCTTCAAACGCCATCCCGGCAACGCCGGACACACCTGCCCGCGCTGCGCCGGGCCGCTGCTGTGTGCCGGCCACGACTTCGCGGCACCCCGCCGCAGCGATCGGAAGGCATGGTCGGTCGTCGCCGTGGTCCTGGGCGCCGGGCTGCGCTACGAGGGCTTCGAGCCGTGCGGTTGCGGGCGGGATCCGAAGTTTCGCCCCCGTACCCGCGCCCAGCTGCGCGCCCGCCGCATCGTCGCCACTCGGACCGGCACGCCGCTCGCCGAGCTACTCGGGCAGGCGGACCCCTTGGAGAAACGCTGATCACGGCAGAGCTCGGCGCAGCTCACCGCCGCTACCGAGACGTGCAGCCGCTCCGCCGTGCGGCCGAAGCGCAGTTCCTCGGTCAGAGTCAGGAAGATTCTCGATGTCACGCGGCTCCACATGAGCCCCCTCTCCGTAGACGCTGGTGTCCTCCGTGGAGGGGCCGGCCACTGGGTCAGCCCGGCCGCCGTATCGAGGTACCGACCGACCCGGCCCGGTCGATGGGTCGGCCCAGGCTCGTACGTCGCCACGGCGGGCACGAGTCTGGGCGGCACCAGGTCGCGCTGGGTGAGGCCGCGACCGGTGGTCACGGTCACTGCGCCCGGGACGGGGAACGAAGGCCGACGGTCTCGAGGGCCACGGGGCGAATATTGTGCCGGTGATCGCCGTCGGACGCTGGGGGCGGAGGGTGTAGATCCAGTCGCCGAGGAAGCGATGGCGAGTGATGGGCAGGGCGGTGATCGCGCCGTCGCTCACGCGGATGCCGGTGGGGTGCCGGCCGCTGTCGACTTCGGCGTGGACGGCGATGCCGCTGCGGCTGGTGGTCGCTGCGATGGTTCGAAGCACCCGTTCGGCAGCGGCCTCCGCTCGGCGGCGAGCTCTGCCCGGACGACGTCGTCGGTGCCCGACGCAGCGGCGGCGAGCGACTGCCGCGGCGCTCCCACTCCGCGCGTTCCGCCCGGCCGCGGGTGTCGTCGGCCAGGTCCGTGTGTCAGGAATCCTGCCGGGAGTCCGGCCGGGCGGAAACCGGTGCGGTCAGCTCCAGATGGACAGGCGGCTGGCGTACGGCGTGACGTCACAGAAGTAACTGACCGCCAGGCCGCGGGCCACGTAGTCCTTGCCGGCCGCGTCGCAGGCGGCGGCGGTCGGGTACATGCCGACGTAGACGAGCCCAGCGGCCTGGGCGGACGGGGCGAGCAACAGGGCGGCCGCGGCCAGCAGTCCGGTCAAGCTCAGGGTCGAGATCGCTTTGCGCATGGGTGTGTTGCTGCCTTCCTGGTCCGGGGGCGAGCGGGCGGGCATTCCGGTCGTGATGATCCGGCGCTCGGTGAGCAGCTTCCCCCACACCGGCCCGGAGAGCAATGGTCCAGACCAAACCAATCCTCGAGGGCCGCCGCGATGGCACCGGCGTCCCTGCCCTGGCCCGGCGACGTACGGCGCGGCGGCCGACGCCAGCCCGAACGGCCGACTCGCGAGGCGCGACAACGCGCGCGGCGAGCGGCCGGCGGACGGTGCGCCGAGACGGCCAGAACCTGGCCATCGGCGGCCTCTTTCCCTTGCTGTGAATCGGGGAGCGGGTCCGCCGCCAGAACGCTGTGCGACGGACCGCCGGATCGAGCCGAAGCACGATAGGTGTCACCTGCCGCCTCGGTGACAACCTTCGTGCTTCGACCGGGCGAAGCACGAAGGTTGTCACCGAGGCGGAGCGCTGCCTGTCACCAGCAGCGCGCAACGCGAGATCGGTGTCACCGGCTCCTGAGCTCCGCCCATCGCCTGAGCTGCCCAGCAGCCCCGGCGGACGGAGGCTGTGTCAGAACCGTGCGCCAGGCCATGACGGACGCTTCAACCGGTCACAGACCTGCGACGTCCCCGGCCCTCCTTCGCACGGAGTCAAGCGCGTCCACCAGTGCGTTGCGCTGCCTCGCGCGCGCCGCCCGGTCTGCCGGCACCAGCCGCGCGGCGGCCTGCACGGCGTAGGCGTCCGGGTCGCCGAAGGCGGTCCGTGGGTGCTCTCCCGTATCCGCGCAGTGGGCCGTGACCTCCTTGACCGCCTGGAGCACGACCGCCCGGTCCACGCCCGGCTGCATGGCCAGCCGCACCTGGAAACGCGCCATCCACTTCTCGCGGTCCTTCTCCCCCGCCGTGTCCGTCCTCTGGTCCTTCTTCGCCACGTGCTCTCCCGGGTGATATCGGCAGCCGTCCTTCATGGAGCTGGACGCCGGGTCGTCGAAGCGGGTTGCGGAAGCGAGAATCTGATCTCCATCCACACCGGCACCCTCATCCGCGCCGCCGTCGACGCCCTCCCCGCCCACGTGACCCATCTTGCTGTGAGGGTGATCGCCTGCGTGCGCCGCCGACCGGACAGCGCGTTGGGGTTCATCGACAGCGACGCACCGTCGTGAGCGGCCATCCGGTCTTGAGTGTCATGCGGTGATCTGTGCGCGGGTCAGTGCTCCCCGGATGTGCGCAGGGCGCTGACGGCATCGTGGACGGTGGGCTGGAAGGTGAAGATCTGGTCGAGGCCGACGATCGGGGGCGGGTGTCGAGGACGTTGACGGTGGGCGGGCGTTGCTCGTCGGCGGTGGTGATGGAAGCGGCGGCGTAGAAGCGTGCGCCCAGGTCGCGTACGAGGGGTGGACGGCGATGGACGGGTCGGTGCGGGTGCCGGTGACGACGTGGGGGCCGTCGTGCGCGATGGCGGAGGCGCACGGGCCCGGCTCACGACCCGTCTGGACTGCTCGAAAGCCGTGAGCGGCTCTGAAGCACACGCGGTCGTCGTCGACGATCGTCACGGAGGCCATCGGGACATCGAAGGTCCGGGCTGCCGGCGAGGCGATCTCGTCGAAGGCGCCGTCGGAGGAACTGTCCTCCAGGCGGTAGCGGCGGACCGCGGCCAGCCGAAGCTGCTCGCCTGCCTCTTGAGAGCTCACGGTGCGCGAGGCGGAGTTCCGGATCGCCGTCATGGTGCCTTCCGCCCGGTGCCGACTTGTGCAAGTGCCACCGTCTGCGGCTGGCTTATCCTACGGATGCGTCAACGGTCACCCTGGGCGGGCGTACAGGCGGTCCCACAGTGCTCGGTTCACGGCGCACAACCGCTCGGCGGCACAATGGAGCGGCCCGCGGGCGGCTCGTCGCGCAAGGGCTGGGGCGAACGAAGGGGTGTTCAGTGACGCATGCGAACGACGGTGAGCTCACCATGCCGTCGGGGACCGGTGCCGGCGTGTTCACCGTGGAGGCGAGGGTCGGCGAGGACCTGGCCCGCGTGGACTGGGCGGCGACCACGCTGGGGGAGCCGGAGAGCTGGCCGCAGAGTCTGCAGACGGCCGTGAGCATTCTGCTGTCGTCGAAGTTCGCGATGTGGATGGCCTGGGGCCCTGAGCTGACCTTCTTCTGCAACGACGCCTACCGCCGTGACACCCTGGGCCAGAAGTACCCGTGGGCCTTGGGCCGGCCTTCCAGCGAGGTGTGGGCGGAGATCTGGGGCGACATCGGCCCCCGCATCGACCGGGTGCTGGCCACCGGGGAGGCGACCTGGGACGAAGGACTGCTGCTGTTCCTGGAGCGCTCCGGCTACACGGAGGAGAGCTACCACACCTTCTCCTACAGCCCGCTGCGCGACGACGACGGAGCAGTGGTCGGCATGCTGTGCGTGGTCAGTGAGGACACCGAACGCGTCGTCGGCGAACGGCGCATGGCCACGCTGAGGGATCTGGGTTCCGATCCGAGCGTGGTGCGCACCGAGCAGGAGATGCTCGACTTCGCCGGCGTGCAGTTCGCCCGCAACCTACGCGACCTGCCGTTCACGATGATGTATCTGTTCCAGGACGACGGCAGCGCCCGTCTCACCGCGTCCAGCGGCATGCCGGCCGGCCATCCGGCCGCCCTCGAAACCCTCCCGGCGGGCTCCGAGGCACTGTGGCCGACTGCCGCTGCGACACGGGGCGAGAGCGCTGAAGTGGACCTCGACCCAGCACTGTTCGGGCAGCTGCCGTCCGGAGCATGGGGGGATCCCCCCGTCCAGGCGCTCGTGGCGCCACTGTTGCAGCAGGGCGGGGCGCCGTACGGGTTCATGGTGGCCGGCCTGAACCGTTACCGGGCACTGGACGAGGACTACCGTGCCTTTGTGGAACTGGTCGCCGGGCATGTGGCCAACGGAGTGGCCAGTGCCCGCAGCTACCAGGCTCAGCAGCGCCGGGCCGAAGAGCTCGCGGAGTTGGACCGGGCGAAGACGGCGTTCTTCTCCAACATCAGCCACGAGTTCCGCACCCCGCTCACGCTGATCATGGGGCCGCTGCAAGAGCTTCAGGGCGAGCTCGCCGACGCGGCCCCACGCGTGCGTGAGGAACTGGAGGTCATCCACCGCAACGCGCTGCGGCTGGGCAAACTGGTCAACACCCTTCTGGACTTCTCCCGCATCGAGGCGGGCCGGATGCAGGCCACCTACGAGCCGGTCGACCTGACCACGGTCACCGGTGAGCTGGCCAGCGTGTTCCGTTCCGCTGTCGACAAGGCCGGCCTGCGTTTCCACGTGGAGTGCGCCCCGCTGCCCGAACCGGTCTACATCGACCGGGGCATGTGGGAGAAGGTCGTCCTCAACCTCCTCAGCAACGCGCTGAAATTCACCTTCGACGGCTCGATCCGCGTGGCCGTGCGCGCCGACGGCCCCGAGGCCGTGGTGGAGATCGCCGACACCGGGATCGGCGTGGCGGCCGAGGAGATGCCGCGGCTGTTCGAGCGGTTCCACCGCATCGAGAACGCCCGTTCGCGTTCCAACGAGGGCAGCGGCATCGGCCTGGCCCTGGTGAAGGAACTGGTCGGTCTGCACGGCGGCACCATCACCGCCGAAAGCGCCCAAGGCCAGGGCACGTGCTTCACCATCCGTCTGCCGTTCGGCTCCGCACACCTGCCCGACGACGCCCTCCGCCCGGCCGCGGGCGCGGATGCGGCGCACCTGGCTGTCGATCCGTTCGTACAGGAAGCCCTGCGCTGGCTCCCGGACGAGCAGGCCGGCGGGTCACCGTCAGAAGGCCCGGCTGATCACGGCGCACCCCAGGCGGCCACCGGCGGGCGGGTCGCCGCCCCCGCGAGGGTTCTGGTCGCCGACGACAACGCCGACATGCGCGAGTACCTCAGCCGGCTGCTGAGCGGCGCGGGCTACCGGGTCGACACCGTCATCGATGGCCGCCAGGCACTGGAGGCGATCCGGACGGATGCCCCCGACCTGGTGGTCAGCGATGTCATGATGCCCCACCTGGACGGTCTGGCCCTGGTCGGCGTACTGCGCAAAGATCCGCGCACCGCGTCGGTGCCGGTGCTGCTGCTGTCCGCCCGGGCCGGACAGGAGGCGTCCATCGAGGGCCTGCACGCCGGTGCCGACGACTACCTCGTCAAACCGTTCGCAGCCGCTGAGTTCCTCGCCCGCGTGCGCGCCAATGTGGAGCTGGCGCGGCTGCGCAACCACCACGCCCGCTGGCGTACCGCGCTGGTCGACTCCCTCCAGGAGGCCTTCTTCGTCTGCGACGAGGACGGCGCGGTCATCGAGATCAACACCGCGTTCACCACCACCCTCGGCTACGGCACCGAGGATCTGCCCTACCAGCCGATCCACCCCTGGTGGCCGGACGCCGCCACCGACCCCGAAGCCCACCAGCAGGTCGCCGACGCCTTCGGCACGCTGCTCGGCCAGAGCCAGGGCAGCTACACCATTCCCGTCACCCATCGCGACGGCCACCGTCTGTGGGTCACCGCCACGTTCAACCAGGTCCAGGACCCCGACACCGGACGCACCGTCGTTGTCGGCACCTTCCGGGACGTGACCGCTGAGCACTACGCCATCCAGCGCGAGAGCGCCTTGGCCGCCCTGGGCACATGTCTGTCCCGGGCCACCAGCCTGCCCGAGGCGGTAGCCGGCGCCCTCGAGGAACTGAAGAAGCTGTGGCGGGCCCGGCGTGTCGTCGCCGCGGTCTTCGACCACGGAGACGAGCCGTCCCTCACCGCCACCGTCCCCTCTCTCATCTGGCAGCAGCTGCCCGCAGACCGCCGACGCACGCTCGCCGACCTGCGCGAGCAGCCGCCCCTCACCCTCACCGCCGGCCAGGGCGGCGCGGGCATTGTGCTGGACTACCCCGACGGGCCCCTCGTGCTGTGGATCGACCTCGGCGAGCAGCGCCCCTTCACCGGCGAGGACCAGCTCCTGCTGTCCCTGCTGGCCGGCCACCTGGCCCAGGGTTTGACCCGTGCCCACCAGATCGACCAGCAGCGCGAGACGGCCATCGCCCTGCAGCGCGCCATTCTCGGCCCTTCCCACCTGCCCGACGGATTCGCCGTCCGCTACGAACCCGCCACCCAGCCCCTCGAGGTCGGCGGCGACTGGTACGACACCGTCCCCCTCCCCGACAGGCGGATCGGCATCGTCGTCGGCGACTGCGTCGGCCGCGGCTTGGAAGCCGCCAGCGTCATGGGGCAGCTGCGCAGCGCCTGCCGCGCCTTGCTGCTGCAGGACGCCAGTCCCGCCCAGACGCTGATGTCCCTGGACCAGTTCGCCGCCGGTGTGCCCGGCGCGATGTGCACCACCGTCTTCTGCGCCGTCCTCAATTCCGAAACCGGACAGCTCACTTACTCCAGCGCCGGCCACCCCCCGGGCATCCTCGTCCACCCCGAGGGCACCAAACAGCTCCTCGAGGACGGACGCTCCCTGCCCCTGGCCGTCCGGCCCGGCAACCCGCGCCCCGAAGGCACCTGCACCATCCCGGCCCGCTCCACCCTGCTCCTCTACACCGACGGACTCGTCGAACGCCGCCGCCGCCCGCTCAGCGCCGGCATCGACCAGGCAGGCGAAGCACTCCAGGACGGCCGCAACACCGCGGTCGACGACCTCGCCACCGACGTCATGTCCCGCCTGGCACCCGCCGACGGCTACGACGACGACGTGGCCCTCCTGCTGTACCGGCACCCCGCACCGCTGGAGATGTCCTTCCCCGCGGAGTCGTCCCAGCTCGCCCCCGTCCGCAAGGCGCTGCGCAGCTGGCTCGACCAGTGCGAACTTCCCCCGGGAACCGTCCAGAACATCCTGGTCGCGGCAGGCGAGGCATGTGCCAACGCCATCGAACACGGACACCGTGACACCCCCGGTGACACCGTCTACTTCCGCGCCGAGGCATACGTCGACAACCTGCACCTGACCATCGCCGACACCGGCCGCTGGAAGACCCCCCAGCCCGAACGCAACGCCCATCGGGGCCGGGGCATGGGATTGATGCATGCTCTGATGCATCAGGTCACCGTCACCCCCGGACCGGCCGGAACCACTGTCGACATGCACGCGAGGATCGCCTGATGACCACGCCCCTGACCCTCACCCCCGGCCGACGGCCCGACGGGACCGCCGTGCTGACCGCCGTCGGCGAGATCGACATGAGCAACACCGCCGACTTGGCCGCCGCGCTGGAGCGCACACCCGGCCCCCTCGTCCTCGACCTCAGCGGCGTCGAATACCTCGACAGCGCCGGCCTGAGCGTCCTCTTCGCCCACGCCGAGCGCCTCGAACTCGTCGCCGGCCCACTCCTGGCCCCGGTCCTGACGATCTCCGGCCTGGCCGACCTCACCACAACCGGCCGTTCGTGAGCCGAGCCGCTGGCTCCATCAAGCGCACCGGCCGTCTCGGCACGATCGAGCCGGGCCAGCCGCCATGGGAGCGCGGTGCCGGAATTCGGCAGTGCTGGGGAAGGCCACGGCGCGGCGAGCCGACGATAGACTATTGCGGGTTCCCCCGGGCCGGTCGGCCGAAGGGAACCCCCGGAGGGACGGTGCAGGCCGTGTGGCCGAGGTGATGGAACAAGCCGTCGGGGAACGCCAGGTCCACGACATGGACCACGGCGATCATCTGTGTCTGGCGTTCGCCGATGACGAGGAGCAGCGCCGTGTGGTGACTGCTTACCTTCGCGACGGGCTGCAGCGCGGAGAACGGGTGGTCTACTTCGCCGATCAGTGTGCTCCGGAGCAGGTGCTGGACTGGCTGCGCGTGGCGGGGACCGACCCCGGCACCGCGCTCGACAGCGGGCAGCTCCAGGTCACCACGGCCGATGACAGCTACCTGGCGGCCGGTTCCTTCGACGCCGATGCGATGGTCGCCACGCTGCGCCAGGAGGTCGCCGACTCCCTCGCCGCGGGCTACTCCGGCTTCCGAGTGAGCGGCGAGATGGGCTGGGCCCTGCGTGACGTGCCGGGGGCCGAACGGCTCGGCGAGTACGAGCGCAAGGTCAACGCGGTGTTCGCCGAGAACCGTGCGTCCGCGATCTGCCAGTACGACGCCCGCCGATTCGACGCAGCCGCCTTGCACGCCTTCGGCCAAAAGCACCCCGGCACGGTGGAAGCCGTCCCGTTGTACAGCGGCGCGACATTGCGGCTGGTGCCGTCGTTCCACGACGGCCGACGGTCGCTACGAGTGGTGGGCGACGTGGACTACCACACCGCCGAGGCTCTCGCCTCCGCGCTTCGGACCGCCGAGGGCTGGCCGGGAGACATCACGGTGGACGCCGGCGCTCTGCAGTTCCTCGACCTGGCCGGGATACGCGCGCTGGTCCGCACCGCCGAACGGCTGCCGGAAGGGCGACGGCTGCGCGTGATCGACCTCCACCCGATGCTGCGTCATGTCATCAGCGTGGTCGGATGGGACAGAGAGCCCGCGCTGGTCGTCACCGCGCGGGAGACGGCAGAATGACCACCCCCACGGTGCGGCACCGTCCGCTCCCCGACACCGCGCCCCACCTGACACACCAGGCGCTGATCTGTCGCAGCGACGAGGAGTTCCCGGCCGCCTCCGCGTTGATCTTCCGCGACGGAATCGATCAGGAAGACGCCGTTCTGGCAGTGACCACGAAGACCGACATCGGCCTGCTGCGCCAGGCACTGGACATCGGTGCCGTGGCCGGCCCTTCCGGCACGGTACTGGTAGGCAGCCGTACGTTGGGCTGATGGGCGGCACCCGGCGAGCGCAGTGCGCCGGTTTCCGTGACACGGCCGCGGGCAGCCGGTGAACGCGCACTCACCGTGTGTCCGTCACGGAAGTTGTGCCAGAACCACTTCTCGAAGGTTCCCCGACAGGCGGGCGGTCAGCTGCTGCTGACACACATCGACCACGGATGCGAGGCCACGCCGTCCGGACGCTGGAAGTCATCCAGCGGGGCTGAGCGAACGAAGGTCAGCGTCCAGCATGCGGAGCAACTCGCCGACCCGTCCGCCTCCACTCGGTGCCACCGGGAAGCGTTTGAGCACGTCGACGACGCCGGGTGTCACACGCTGCACCGCCTGCTCAATGTTCTCAGTACCCACGCTCCGATCGTCGTCGGCGACGAGTTCGGCCGCTCTGGCCGCGTAGGCGCCGGCTCCGAGAATGTGCTTGACCTGGGTGGCCTTGGCCAGCGGATGCAGGTAGGCAGCGCCTGCCGCAGACATCGCCGCCCACGCGGCTTCGCGCGCAGCTGCAGTGTCGGCGCTCTTGGCCGCTTTCAGGGCTGCCGACGCCGTGTCGCGCAGAGATTTCCCGCGTTCACCGCCTCGAGCGAACTCCCACGCGGCACTGACAGCCTCTCGAGGCCGCGAGTCGTCCGGCTGATCGGCCTCGAATATCTCGAGCACCGCCTCCGCACACGCCGCGGCGAACGCGGCGACCTCACGCAGGTCCTGCTTGCTCAGAACGATCTCGCTCGCGTCCCCCGTCATGGCTCCATCCTGCACGATGGCGCTGGACGACTGGGCGGTAGGGGCGGCTCCGAGCCGCCGCTTCGTCCACGGCGAGAACCTCGGCGCCCGGACCGCGGCACAGCGCGCCGGACAAGACCGGCTGACACCAGCGCAGCAGTACCTGCTGGAGACA
The DNA here is from genome assembly GCF_044391765.1 of Streptomyces sp. NPDC018610. Lineage (NCBI taxonomy): Bacteria > Bacillati > Actinomycetota > Actinomycetes > Kitasatosporales > Streptomycetaceae > Streptomyces > Streptomyces sp. NPDC018610. The sequence continues at coordinate 463,451 of NZ_JBISAL010000004.1, read as the reverse complement.
CTCAAGCCGGAGCCCGCCCCGGCCCCGGAGGCGGGGCCGGGGCCGGGGCCGGGGCCGGTGGAAGCAGGACCAGGCCCGCCCGCACGGTCAACCTCGCCGCCGCACGGCAGTGCCACATCGACGGCTCTCGATCGAACTTCCCCCGCCCCGCAGCGCGCGATGGGGGAAGTTGGCGCATGGCCGCAAGTCAGTTACCTGGAAGGTCAGAGTGTGAGCCTCCTCGCGTTCCCGCGGCCGGCCAAGGCAGCGGACACGGCCGGCCGGGCCTCAGTCGAACGCCGTCCGGTGATCGGCGGCCCAGATCGCATAGGTTCGGGCCCGGCGACCGAGAACGGCCGTCACGTCGTCGGTCAGCCGGGCGTTTCCTCCCTCTGCGATGAACCGCTGGCCGCGTATCGCGCCCTCGGCGAATTCCGGGTCCCGGCCGGCGGCGATCATCTGCTCCTTCGCCGCCTCCAGCGGCACGTCGACGATTCCGACCGGGCGGCCGAGCACCTTCCGCAAGATCTCCACCTGGTCGGGTGTGCTCAGCAACTCGGGACCGGTCAACGTGTAGGTCCTGCCCGCATGACCAGGCGTGGTCAGCGCTGCGACCGCCACCTCGGCGACGTCCCGGGGGTCGATCACGCCCTGAGCGCCGTCCCCGGTCAGGTTGGCGACGGGCCGCCCTGCTCGGATGTCGGAGGCCCAGTGCAGGGTGTTGGTGGCGAAGCTGCTCGGCCGAAGGATCGTCCAGGCCGTGCTTCCCTCTCGCAGTGCGCGTTCACCGGGGAGGTGCCAGGCGCTGGTCCTGAGTCCGGTGTTCTCGCCGGTTCCGATGGCCGACACCTTGACCACCCTTCCGATGCCGTGGGACCGCACGGCGTCGAGCATCGCCAGGTCGTGCCGCTCGATCCAGGACCCCGGCGCGTCCAGCAGGAATACAGCGTCAGCCCCGGCCAACGCGTCGTCGAGAGAATCACGGTCGTCGAAGTCGCCCCGTACGACCTCAGCCGGCAGACTCACGCCTTCCGGATTGCGTGTCATGGCCCGGACCCGCTCGCCCCGTTCGGCCAGGATCCGAACCACTTGCGTGCCTATGGTGCCCGTCGCACCCGCAACAAGAATCATGCCGAGCACCCTGCCGCTCCGCCGCCCAGCCGATATAGGAGAAATCGGCAGACCGTAGAGTGGCCGGCGTGGAGGCCATGATGCCGAGGTCCGCGCTCCGGCCCTTGATCGCAGATGTGACGCTGATGCGGCCCGACGGGCTCCTGCCGCTGGTGCACCTGCCCGACGTCGCCACCGCGTTGGTCTATCGCAGGACCGGCCCGCGGGACGGGGAGCTGCGTGTGGTGGGCCCGCGCAGCCGCGCCTCCTACCATCCGGGGAAGACACTGCCGATGTGCATCAGGGTTCGGCTGCGCCCCGGTGTGGCCAGGTCGATGTTCGGTGTTCCGGTCAGCGAACTGCGGGACCGGGCCGTACCGCTCACTGAACTGTGGGGTGACCGCGCCGCCCGCCTCGAACACCGACTCAACCGACTGTCCGGCACCGACTCGGTCCTGCGGCGGATCGAGGATGCCCTGCTCGCAGGCCCGCACCACGATGCAGACCTGCGCGACCCACTGCTCCGCGAGGCCGTCGAGTCGCTGTCGTCCACCGGTGACCGGGTCGCCGCACTGGCCCGGCGGCTGTCGGTCAGCGAACGCCACCTGCGCGACCTGTTCACCGACCGGGTCGGCCTGGCACCCAAGCGCTTCACCCGCATCCAGCGGGTCCGCACCGTCCTGGCCGGGGCGGGCTCGGCGAAGTGGGCGGGCCTTGCCGTCGACAGCGGCTACTACGACCAGTCCCACATGGCGGCTGATTTCCACGAGCTCATGGGGTGTCGCCAACTGCCTTTCGCGCAGGCCACCTTCCCACTACGACGCCGTGCGCCAGGTGACGTATGAGGGCGGACACCGACACGGTGAGCGGGTGACGGCCTCCAGCTTCAGCACCAGCCGGGCACAGGCTCGGCCGGTGGCGCCGCACGGTCGGGCCACGCGGGCCCGGGGGCTCGCGATCGCCGCCGCGCCCTTGGCCTCGGCCGGGCGCCGGCGTCGTCCCCAGGCGCCGACGGCCAAAGACGGGCGGATGTGCAGGCGCGGACCGCGGCTTCTTGAGCGGCCGCTCAGCTCCCAGTGACCGATCGGGCCTCGGGCCGGGCCGCCCAACCGCGCTCTTGGCCCTCAACTCCGGCTCATCACCTATAACGTTGGCCACAGCCCTGTTCCTTGACCACGATCGTGACTTATGGGGATAGTGTGAATCGTCGGAGATGCGTTCGATCGCATCTCCCCGAGACCGGGGGGTCATATGAAGGCAGTCATCGGCTCGCGGGGCGTCATGGTTGCACTGACGGCCACCCTGCTGCTCGGCGGAGCGACCGCCACGGCACAAGCCGAGCCCACTGACCCGCCGACGCCCGCGGCCTCCTGCCCGTATCCCTCCGTCTGCTTCGTCAAGGACGGCAAGGTGGTCTACGAGTACGACGAGGTGACCCCCTGGCAGTACCTGCCGGACCTCCTGCCCGCACCGCTCCAGGTCATCAACACCCGCCACGAGACCATATGGATCGGCGACACCAAGGGCGGGGCGCAGTGCATTCTGCCCGAGTCGGTCTTCGACAAGTGGCTGGGCGCCCCTCTCGAGTCCGTGCGGATCGACGACTCGACGGAGTGCGGACTCCTCTGACGTCGGCCGGGGCGCGAGCCCAACCGACACAGCGAACGTCCATCGTGCGTTGTCCGCGGCACGGGCGCCAGTCGAACGCGGCGTGGCACGGCTGGAGTCCTGGCGCATCCTCCGTGGGTCCCGGTGCAGCCCGACTCGAATGACGTCATTGGCCGCGGCCGTTCTCATCCCGGAGCGGCAACGCTGAAAGAGGTCACCGGTTCGAGTTCAGCCGGGTCCGGGGCTCTTCGTGCGCGCCCCTTTCCGCTGCACAGGACCAGGCGGCGGTGCCCCGCAGCATGTGGATCAGCATGAAGGGTCCGAAATCCGGCTCGGGCGCGCGGACGGGCCGCCGAGGCATCAAGGGCGTACCGGGCATGGAAGCCGGTGTCGGACCGGCCCAGGAACTCGACCCCCGCCTTCGGATGGGAGACGGCCTTCTTAGCGGCGTCGATCCCTGGAAGTGGACACATGACCATGGGCACGAACGTCACGAGCAGTGCGTCACCGGGGCCCGCGTCGCGCGCTGTGGGCGAGAAGCGGAACGGCCAGGAGGAACAGAGCGCCTTCGACGGCGAGGCTGGCCAGTCCGAGCGGCTCGGTCCAATTGCCGACGTCGTCCCGGTAATCGGGCAGGCCCGGCCCCCTGGAGAGGATGTAGCCCAGTACGGGACCGGCGGCGACCCCTGCTGCCAGCAGCCATCCGGCTCGGACACGACCGGCCAGGAGCAGTACCGCGGCGACGACGGCCGCGATCTCGAGGACGTGGTAGGCGATGCCGATGTAGTAGGGGTCCCTGGTGGCGGTGATGCCGCCCTGGTCCACGACATGGACCCCGGCCACCACGAGGCACAGCAGCGCTCCGGCCCACCTGGCCGCCCAACCGGCCCCGGGCTCTTCCACAGTGTGATCCGACATGCGGTAGTGTCCCCTTTTTTTCTGTCCACGCCGATGCGACATGTCGCGGTCAGGAGCCCTTGCCGAAGCGGCCCCTGAGGCGGCTCAAGTGATGCGACCGCGTCCATTCGGGGCGAGGTGACAGCTCTTTCCCGGGCGCACCAGGTGGGTCGAGGGCAGCGGAACCGCACTCTCGCTCATGCACCCACCTCTACACCTCGAGCCGTCACGCCGCTCGTCGAGCTGCTGCAGACGGACGGTCTGGTGCCGAGCCGACCGAGACGGACGACAGCGGTGGAACGGGTCGGGATGTGACGTGGATGCCGCTCGTCGCCGGCGCGCCGGGAGCGGCAGCGGCCTCGACGTCGTGGCTCCACAATGGGAAGGAGGCTTCGACGCGGGAGCGGGTGAGCTCTGGTAGGCCATTCGCGCACGGCCAGGGGCCGGCCGGTCCGCATGCGGTCAGTGAGGCGGTGGGCCATGAGGTCGGTCACGGCGAGGTGGATCATGGCGTCGGCGGAGCGGACGGGCGGAGTCTCACAGTCGCGGGCGAGGCGGCGGTGGAGCTTGAGCCAGCCGAAGGTCCCCTCGACCGCCCGCTGCTTCGGGATCGGGATGAATCCCCTGGTCCCGGGTGCGCTGAGCACCATGTCGATGCCGAGAACAGGAACGGCACGCCCGGCGCCGCCGGGACTCGGCAGTGGGGCCGCCCGTCTCGCAGACGCCGTCGGCTCGCCGTCACGCTCGCGGTGATCGTCCTCGGTACCGCCATTGCCGCGCTGCGTGAGCCGATCGAGGCCGGGTGGCTCCCCTCCCCCACTCTCTGGCGGGCCGGGTGAGAAAGGCGGCCGGGAAGGCACTTGCCCTGGCCAGGCCGTTGCGCCAGGGTGGCGGGGTATGCGCTCCTCGACGGGCCCCAGGAATGGGGCCGCTTTCCGTGGCTTCACCGGTCGCGCTGCTCACCCGGGTCGCGGCTCCACCGCGGTGGAAGGGGTCGAAGCGGGTTCCGGTCTGCCCTTCGACCGGCGGGTCCTCGTCCTGGTCGAGATCGCCGACGATCCCAACGAGACAGCCTTGGCCGAGGAGTTGTTCGCCGGTCGGGGCTGGCCGGTGCGTGCGGCCGCGGAGCACGAGCGGGCCGGCTGCCCGCCTGGCCGTGTGGCCCGGCTGGTCGAGGTACGGCTGGCCGGTGCGCGGGACGGCGTGGTCGAGCGCGCGTTGAGCGGGATCGACCGCCTTGCGGTGGCGGCGTCGCTGCGGATGTGGGCGCGCGATGCGGTGCTCCTGGAGCACCAGCCCGAGCAGTACACCGCCTGGCGGGTGCGGGCCGCACCGGGAGCCCCCCGGTCTCATCGGGTGACGCGGGTTGCCGAGCCGCGCGGCCACGCCGGGGCACTGGCGGACCTGCGGGCCAGGGCCCTGGCCGGACCCGCCCTCGGCGCCGACGCGGACGTGGACGTGTTGGAGACGTCCCTCGACGTCAAGGCCAACCTGTTCCTGGTGAACACCGGGAACGCGGTGGTCCTGGCGGCAGCCGTGCTCGCCCAGGCTGCCCACGGCGCCTGGCAGTTCACCGGCCGGTTCGTCACCGTGATGTTCGGCCTGGCCTTCCTCGCCTGGGGCGTGCGCCACGCCCTGCGCGACTCACCCACCCGCAAGGCCGCGGCCTGGGCCGTGCCGCTGGCCGCCCCTTTCCTGCTGCCGCTGGTCACCTGGCTGGGCACTCTGGTCCAGGAGCGCTACATCCGCGCCTTCGGCATCCCCGCGGACTCGGTGCACACCGGCGCGACGGAACGCCTGTGGGCGGGCATGCTGCCCGTCCTGGGCGTCTTGTACTGCACCGCGTTCGGGGTCGCCGCCTACGGCTGGAACCGCTGGGCGCACGCGGACACCGCGGGCATCGAGACCGCCAACGCGGCGTTCGGCGCGGGCCTGGGGCTTCTCCTCGGCATGGTCACGGTGCTCCTGCCCTTCGTCACCGACGCCTATACCCAGGACGCGGCGCACGCCCAGGTGGCGGCAGCGCAAGGCTGGCAGCCCGCCGCCTTCCACGGCCTGCACCCGGCCGTGGTGTGCGTGCACCCCCTCACGCGCGTACCCCACCCCGAGCGCGGCCTCCCCGGCGCCGCGTACGGGGGCGCCGTGCCCCTGACGCACCCGCTGCTGACCTTCGGCCCCGACGGGGACCGCATCTGGCTGTGGGATCCCGCGACACGGCGAGCGCTCGACATGGACCTCGCCGCCGCCACCATCACTCCCGCCGCCCCTGACGCTGCCTGCGGGTGACCGCCCCGGCCGCGGCGGCACTCGTCCGGGCAGGCCGCGACGCAGCGCTGAGCCGAGCCGGACACGGGGTGCTGACGTCGGCGGTAGCAGGGGGAGCCCACGGTGCGGTAGGACAGAAAGCCGCGTCTGCGCCACGCTTCGGCGCACTGATCGGCGACCACACCAGACCGGCACGAACATCACCATCGGGCCCGGCACAGCGATCGGCGTGATCACCTGGATGCGTGCGCTGTCGAGGGGACGAGCCTGAGCTCTTAGGTGCCGTCTCAGGCACGTATCGGATCGCGACCGGCCAGGACCTACGGAGGTACGCTCGGCCGGCTGTTGGCCGGAGGAGGACACGTCGACGAACCGACCTCGAACGGGCGGGCATCGACAACCTCGCCCGCCGCGACACTCGCATATCCCGCCTACCGCAGGCGCCGATGCCCACCCGGGTGCCCGACACGCCCGGAATCCTGGCCGCCCGCCTGGAAGTCCGGGCAGCGCAGAGCGCGCTCCAGAACTTCGCCCTGAAAGCCGAAATGTCGCGGGCCGCGAACAACATGACCCTCAGCATCATGGACGGCTGGGACTACGGTCAGGCCAGACGCGACGCCTGGAGCGCCGACGGCATGGAGGCGCAACTCCGCGACGCGAGCGCGGCCCGCGCCTATGTCGAGCCGCCCGGCCTGAGCCACGCCGTCGTGCACTGCCCGCCACTCGGAACGTGAGTTGTCGGTCCGGCCGGCAGCTGCAACGGCGAGCGTGACAGATCAGGCAGGTGTACCGGACGGGTCAGGAGGACCAACTCGGCACGCTCGGACTGGTCCTCCGTGCCGGCGCGCTCTGGACGACCCGCTGCCTCGCCGTCTCCGTCGCGCACTTGCGGGCGCTCCCCGCGGAGGAGCGGGAGCACGAGGTCCTGGACGAGGACGTCGCCCGCGGCGATCGTCCGCCTCGAGGACGACGGCACAGAGCGGTGAGCGACTGTGTGTCAGGCGGAGTCGAGTGGCAATGCGCCGAGGACGGCCGCGAGGCTGTGCGGGTCGCGGCGGGCGATGTTGTGGCCGACGGGGATCTCGTGAACCCGCCAGCCCGAGTCGTTGCGCAACCGTTCGGTCAGGGTCACGAACGGGCTGCCCGGCCATGCGCCGCCACTGATGAACGTCCGGCCGAGCGCGCGGCTTGGGGCGCCGCCGAGCCTGATCGACTGGACGAAGCTCGCCAGTGGGTGCGGTCGCGCGCGAGGGTCGAGTCCTTCGGGGACTGCGACCCATCGCCCGTCGCCGCGCGCGCCGGCCATGAACAGCTCCCGGAAGCTGTCGCTGGTCAAAGACCAACATGAATCCCCGTCGTCCGGGACGTAGGCGTCGATGAAGACGAGCTGATCGAGGCAGTCGCCGAGCCGATCCGCGACACCGGCGATCACCATCCCGCCGTAGCTGTGCCCGCACAGCGCGACGGGCGTTCCGTCGCCACGTTCGATGACCTCGGCCACCTGGTCGATATGGGTGTCGAGGTTCGGCGGACGGTCCACATCGACCGGGCCGTCCGACTCCAACCCCGACAAGGTCACCGCCTCGACGTGGTGACCGTCTCGGCGCAGCTCAGCAGCCACCGAGTCAAACACCCATCCACCTTGCCAGCCACCCGGCACCATCACGAACTTCACCGCGTCATCGTAGGTCGAGCGGCGGAACCGGACGAGTACAGCTGGTGATCGCGCGTCTCGGCAACGCTCGGACCGGCAGCGACGAACCGAAGGGCGAATCCGTACACACCGGCCGGATCCGGCGACGAAGCTCAACAGGCTCTCACCGCCACGCGGTGGCGGAGACCGCTTCCCGCCGGTCGTCTCCCGCAGAGGCGCCCCAGACATCGAGGGCCTGCCAAGCTCCGCCACGTCGTCGAGCAGGCCTCTGCGCTGCTCCGCTGCGCTGCTTCGCCACTTCACACGACTCGCCGTCCGAAGGGAACGCCCCACCGAACTTCACGATGCATGCGTCGCCCTCGCCCGCAGCCTCATCTGTCACCGACGGCTCAGGAGGGATGCCGCTCCGTGATCGAAAAGCTCTCATGGCGGCAATGTCCCTCGGAGAGGGTGGTGGGCGCCCCGGGGGACCCACCACTCGCCCGCTCGCTACTCACCCGTCTCGTGCTCCGAACCGTCCTTGGCGAGAGGCTCGTTGTAGGTGATCCGGACCGGCGCGTCCGCCTCCGCCCGTGCGCGGTCGGAAGCCGCCGCGATCTCCTCGTAGGTCCATTCCTTGTACAGACGCTCGCCATTGGCATCGGTGATGTCGATGACCAGACCGGTCCACTCCTCGGCAGGCCGTTCGGGGACGAGCCCCAGTTCGTACGTGGCGTCCTGAAGGAGGGATGCGGTGACGCGTATGCCGGTGAGTCTCTCGGCCAGGGCGAGGACCGCCGCCGTGTCCTCCCTCGGGAGTCAGCGGGAAGCCGACTTCCCGCAACACGGGAACCAGTTCATCGGGGCTGCTGCCCTGGCGCGCCGAGGGGCCCTCGAACGTCGAACGGAGCTCACCGTCCTCGAACCAGTGGAAGAGATGGATGGGCTTGCCCCCGTTGCTCGAGTGCGCCACTACCCGGCCGCCCTGCGACAGCGTCTCCGCACACTGCATCCCAAGGCCACCTTCGAAGCCGAGGACAACTGTCCAGTCGCCGTTCTCGCCCGGGACCTCGAAGGCGCCCGCGACGTAGGACTCATCCCAGTAGTCGTGATCCACCTCGGCGCGGTGAGCGTCATCCGCCTCGATCAGCCCGGCCGCGCCCTCCCCGGTGCCGCGCGGTCCCGCCTCCATCGCACGCAGCACCTCCTGCGGGCTCCGCCCTCGTACCAGTGTCAAGGTGTATCCGCTCTCCATCATGTGGCGGAACAGCGGCGAGGTGCGGATCCAGGCATAGTCGTGTGCGGTCACCGAGTTCATACGGCGCAGTGTGCCTGATCCCTCTGACAATGCCCGGTAAGCCGATTCTTACAGCAGCCAGACGATCCGCAAGCGGCCCTCGGCTCCCAGTGAAGGCAGGGACGGCCGGGGCAGCACCCCAGGTCACTCACCTACGTCCCGCACGCATCGCCGCCGTCAGCGTGCCGACGGTGACGTCGGGCCGCCACGGGTGTTCAGGACGACGGGCCCGGAAAGGAGGGTGTGCCAGGGTGTGCCCCGCACGATCGGGAGGCCCGCCGGCCTGTGAGACGCTACGCCGCCTGGTCCAAGAGGTCAGTGGCTGCCGTGGTGCTGGAGGTTCGTGTGGCAGACGCCGCCGCGGACCATGTTCAGGTGCATGGCCACCACGGGCCGCGCGGAGCGGGCTGCGGCCACTACGCTGCTGTTCTTCCCTTGAGCGATCTCCTTGTCGATGAGGGTCAGCGTCTTGCGGTGGGCCGTGTCCTGAACCTTCAGCCACGCCGTGTCGTAGGCGGATCCGCCCGCCTTGGCCTGGACGGCCTTCAGCTGCTGTCGCTGCGCCGCGGTCGGCGTGCTGGGCAGGGTGGTGTTCGTCTCGGCGGCCAGCTTGCGCACCGAGGCGTCCAGCTTGGTGTGGTCGCGCACCAGGGTCTTGCCGACGTTGATGACGCAGGTGGTGGTGGCGTGCCTCCCGGCGTCCTTGCCCGCGGCGATCTCGGCAAGGTTGCCCTGGTGGGCTTGCACCAAGAACGTCTGGTCCTGGGTCGCGCCGGAGGCGGCCGCGAAGACTTGGGGTGCGCACAGGCCGGTCAGGGACGCGGCCGCCGCCACGACGGCCACAGTGTATGAGCGCATGGAAATCGTGCTCCTTCGATTCCCGGGCGGCCCGCACGCGCGGGCGGTCCGGGAAGGGGGACGGACGCTGGTCCGCATGCGGACCGGGTGCCACATCCGACGCCACCCATCACAGCGATACGGAACCTTGTCATGTGCGACGGGTACGGGAAGCGCCCTCGTCGTTCGAGCGGGTGAGCGGAGATCACCGAGCGGTGGGTCTGGAGCACGGTGGGAAGTGGGCCGAGCAGGCCGGCATCGTCACGTTCCAGACCGCCGGTGACAAGCTCGGTTTCGTCAGGCGGCAGGCCAGTGGAGACCTGGAACGGTTGAAGGCGAATCCGTGCCGGACGCTCGCTGCCCGGGGCAGGTCAGGCGGGACGAATGGGCGGGGGTCGTTGCCGCGGGCGTGGTCGGCGACCAGCTGTACGGCCTTGCCGTCCGGGCGGCGCTGGACGGCGGCGGTGGGGACGGCGGCGAGCACGCCGACCGCGTGGGTGCCGTAGTCGTCCGGGGCTCCGGCCTGGCGCGGGCCGGTCCTGTGCGGGGCTCCACCGGCAGCGGGGCGAGCCACGCTCGACCTGGCCGGGGTCGATGGCGAGGGCCCGGAGCCAGGGCCGCCGACGGCGGCGCGGCGCGGGTCACCGAGGCGGGGCGAACGGCACGCGACGCCCGTCCGCGGCGACAGTCCGCCCCCACGACGGGGGCCCTGCCGCCGTCCCAGAGGGGCGCGACCTCAGTCGGTCACGGCGTCGCGCCGCCCGCCCCACTCAGCCAGGGCCTCGGCGGCCCGCCCCCGGTGGGTGCGGAACCGGCGCAGATACGACCGTGCCATGGGGCCCGGCGGGACGCCGCGGGCAAAAGCCCTCATGTTGCGTTCGCCCGTGTTGTAGCCCAGCGCGAGCAGCTCGTCGCGGGTGTAGCGGGGCACGTGCCGCCGCGGCAGGCTCCGGTCCAGATCCTTCAGGTGCAGGGCGGCCGCGTGGATGGCGGTGGCCGGGTCGTCGCGCAGATCCTGCCACCGACACGACAGACCGTGCGTTCGCCGTACCCGCTCGAACGTCGCGCGGTGCATGTTGACGACTCCGAAGGAGGCCCCGGGCTTCCACCACTGCCACAGCCGTTCCAGCAGCGGGTGGTGCGGCTTGTACGCCTCGTTGTGCAGCACGGTCATCACGAGCGTGGGCGACACCCCGGTCGCGTCGGCGCTGCGCACCACGTACGCCGCGTAGTCGGCCGGATCGTACTCGCCGGGCCGCAGCGGTGGCGTCCCGGCATCATGGCCGGCCGCCGACCGGACCCCCTGTCCCGACGCCTCCGTGGTCCACCCTGTCATACCCGTCCGCCTCTCTCCTGCCGGCCGCCTCACCGGACCGGCAGGCCGTCCACCGTCCTGAAGCCCCGCATGCCCCCAGGCCCCGGACTCAGTCACGGCTGGGAGGGCGTTCACTCCGGTGATCGTTCCTGAGGCGTTCGGTGGGGTCACCGAGACGGCAGCGCGGTCTTCGCGGTCGGCAGCGGCAGGTTCGACAGTCCGGCGTCGCTGATCGGGATGGCGTGGCCCTGCGACCACTGGCAGCACTTGCCGATCCTCGACTGCGCGCAACCCGGCAGTCTTCCACCTCGCAGGCCTTGCGGCCCGGACCGATCCATGTCCGACAGGTGATACAGCGTTCACCCAGTTGTCCGCCCCTGGACGTGCCGGCGGCGGGGAACACCGACGCCGTCAGGCTGAATTGCCTCCGAGGCGATAATGACACCGGCAGCCTTTTGCGGGACGGAACGATTCAGCGTTCCCGTTCGGGGGACAAAGCGCCTATCTCCTCTTCATCGGGGCATCGCTGCTACTGACCGCACCGATACCCCGGAAGAGAGAGCACCGTGACCGTTCGCTCCATGACGGCGGCCGCCGGCGCTGCCTGCAGCGCCTTCCTCCTGCTTCTTGCCGCACCCGGCACAGCCTCCGCGGCAACCGGGCAGTTCCGCTACACCTACACCACCGCCGAGGGTTACGAAGCCGTCGGCTTCCTCAACGACCCCGCCAGCGGCACGTGCATCGACCTCCCCGCACCGGGCTCCGCCCCCGGAGCAGCCTCCAGGGCGCCCCAGAACCGCACCGACGCCACCGCCACCGTCTTCCTCGACGCCGGCTGTGAAGGCGACACCTACTACACCCTGCGCCCCGGCTCGGGCGCGTCCAGCCGCCTGCTCCTGCGCTCCGTCGTGTTCTCCTGACCGACACGCGCCCCGCACCTCAGCTCTGATCCCGTCGGGAGCAGGCGCGAAGAGACGGCCCACGACACTCGGTCCGGCCCAGCGCTGCGCGGGAGCACCGGGCCGGCCCGCGGGACAAGGCGAGCGTCTCCCGGCCGAGGAACGCTCGCGGGGCCAGCCGTCTCCCCGTGCCAGGCCGCCTGCCCGGTGTGGCCCCGCGTGGCCCGGCCCCGGTCGAGGGGGCCCCGTCTGCGTCCGGCCCCAGAGGGTAGGCGGGCGTGGTGACATCTTCCACTCCTTCCACCCCCGCCACTCCTGCGACGAACGGCGCGCCGCAGAGCGGGGCACCCCTCAAGAGGGCGCTGACGACCCCCCTGTTGTACTTCTTCATCCTCGGCGACGTCCTGGGCGCCGGTGTGTACGTCCTGGTCGGCCAGATCGCCTCGGAGTCGGGCGGCGCCGTGTGGCTGCCCCTCCTCCTGGCCCTGCTGCTGTCGCTCCTGACGGCCGCCTCGTACGCCGAACTCGCCACGAAGTACCCGAGGGCGGGCGGCGCCTCCCACTACGCGGCCCTCGCCTACGGGCCGTTCACCGGCTTCCTCGCCGGATTCTGCATGCTCGCCGCGGGCATCGTCTCCGTCGCCGCCCTGGCGCGGGGCTTCGCCGGCGACTACCTGGCCGTGTTCGTCAGCCTTCCGGTCGTGCTGGTGGCGGCCGTCTTCCTGTGCGCCCTGGCCCTGCTGAACGCCCGTGGCATCAGCGAGTCCACCCGCGCCAACGTGGCGGCGACCGTCGTCGAGGTCGGCGGCCTCCTGCTCGTCGTCGGGCTCGGGATCTGGCTGTTCCTGCGCGGCGACGGCGACCCCGGCAGGCTCGTCCACCTCGGCACCACCCACACGGGAGCCGCCGCCGGTGTGCTGGGGGGAACGGTGCTCGCGTACTACTCCTTCGTCGGCTTCGAGACCTCCGTCAACGTCGCGGAGGAGACCCGCGACCCGCGTCGCTCCTACCCGCGCGCCCTCTTCGGCGCCCTGGTGACGGCGGGAGCCGTGTACGTGTCGGTCGGTGTCGTCGCCTCGGCCGCCGTGCCCACCGCGACGCTGGCCCGCTCCAGCGGTCCGCTGCTGGAGGTGGTGAAAGAGGCGGGCGGGGTACCGCCGAAGGTGTTCGGCGCCATCGCCCTCGTCGCCGTGGCCAACGGCGCGCTGCTCACCGGCATCATGAGTTCCCGCCTGGCCTACGGCATGGCGCGGGACGGCCTCCTCCCCCGCTTCCTGACCCGGGTGCTCCCGGGCCGCCGTACTCCGTGGGCCTCGATCGCGGTCACGACCGTACTGTCCTTCCTGCTGGCTCTCACCGGTGACGTGGCGAGCCTCGCCTCCACCCTCGTGCTGCTCCTCCTCGTGGTGTTCTTCATCGTCAACACCGCGGTGCTCGTCCAGCGGCGCGACCGCTGCGACCGGTCGCACTTCCGGGCGTACACCCCTGTCCCCGTGCTGGGGGCGGCCTCCTGCGTGGCGCTCGCCACGCAGATCGAGGCAGACGTCTGGGCGCGCGGGTCGATCGTCATCGCGGTCGGCGTGGTCCTGGGGGCCGTCGCCGCCCTGCACCGCCGCCAGGCCTCGTCCTGAGCGGTGCCGGGGCCCTCCGGCCGGGGCACTCGCCCCGGCCCGCCGCTGCCGCGCGGTAGCGGGCACGGGACCTCGCACCGCGGTCACGGACGGACGGACCGGCTCGACGGGGCACAGGGCGTGGAGCGCCGCCCGGAGGCCGCGCAGCGAGGGTCTCGCCCACGGGGGCGCCCTCCGCTCCGGAATCCGGCACCGAGACCCTCAGCCGGTCGGACGGCGACACTTGTGATGTCTTCGTACGCGGAGACGGCCGTGTACCCGTGCCCACCGACCGCCAGCGCGAGCACGGGGACACGTCGGTCAGGCCCAGGACGCACCGATGGCCGCGGTCGGGGTCGAGGGCGGCCCACCGAGGCTGGCGCCTGCGGCGCGGTCACGTGGAAGAGCCGGGCGGCGGGGGCACGGGGGAAGCCCGTCGTTCGTCACATGGGGAGACCGTCCTCGCCGTACCCGGCAGGGCGGCACACCTTGTCACCTCCGCCTCCCGCTCCGACGACGTCCGCGGTAAGCGGAACAGTCGATATCCCTTGTGTTGATCGGAACGGGCGGGGAGTACGCGAACGAACCGGGGGTATTCCGAGGCGGCCATGGACCGTGACACGGGCCGGCGCGTTGACCAGGGATGCCGCCCGTCGCCGAAAGGACACCGATGCGCAGACGATTTTTCCGTGCCCGCCTGATGCTGACGCTCTCGACCCTGCTGGGCCTGTCGCTCGGCGCCGCGCCCGCGACACAGGCGGCGCCGGCGAACGAGGGCACCGCACTGCCGATCGCCTACCACTGCGATCTCGCCGTGGACCCGCTGCACAAGCAGGTGTTCATCTCCGACTACACCACGGGCAGCGTCCTGGTGGCCGACTACCAGGGCCGTCTGGTCCGCACGATCGAGAATCTGCCGGGCGTGTGCGACCTGGAACTGTCCGCCGACTCCCGCACGCTGTACGCGCCGCTGGTGCTCGGCGACGCCATCAGCGTCATCGACACCGGTACTGCCAAGGAGCGAGCACGCTACGCCACCGGTGCCGGCACCGCGCCGCGCCACGCGGCGCTGATCGGCCGGACGCTGTTCTTCGGTTACGGAGAGCAGTGGGAGGCGAGCATCGGCTCGCTCGCACTCGGCGCCTCCGCCCCGCAGGTGCGTCTGGGGCTCATCCCCGAGGGCGCCTTCAGCGGGGCGCCGCTCCTGGTCAGCTCGCCGGCTGCACCGGGGACGCTCGTCGCCGGAGACGAGAACACCTCCCCGACCCAGCTCTCGGTGTACGACGTCTCCGCAGGCAGCCCGGTGCTGCGGACGACCGTGAACGATCCCGGCGGCGCCTCCAACCTCAGCGACCTGGCCATCACCCCGGACGGCAAGACGCTGCTGACCGCGTCCGGGGCGCCGTACCACCACCCGTCGTTCCGGCTGCCGGCCCTGACCGAGGGCCACACGTATCCCAGCACGTCGTACCCCGACGCCGTCGCGGTCTCCTCGCGCGGCGACGTCGCGGCCGGGGTGCAGAGCATCGAGCCCGACCCGGACGTGTACCTGTACCGGGCCGGCGCCGACTCCCCCTACCGCACGGTGTCCCTCGCCCCCGCGACCGGTTCTGACGCCGGGTACCTGCGGCCCCATGGCCTCGCATGGACTCCGGACGGAACCCGCCTGTTCGCGATCAGCGGGCACAACGACGAGGAGAACCTGCGTCTCGTGGTCATACCGGCCGCGAACGAGGCGACGGTCGGCCAGTAGTGGTGCGCCGGGTTCTGGGCCGGCCATTGCCGTAACGAGGTCTGGGCAGGGGGTGTCCGCAGGCGGTGCGCGTACCGGTCCAGCACCTCAGCAGGTCCTGGAGAGCGTCGGAGACCTGGTGGAGGGTCGGGCCGGTGTGCGGACTCCCGGGTCGTGTCGCCCGAGGCCGAGGAATGCCCGGACGAGGCCGAGCTGGAACGGGAGGTCACCGTCCGGCGGCCGCTCGGCCATCGGCCGGATCGACTCGCGTCGGCCGTCCAGTACGAGGCCCCGCCAGGTGACACGCGCCGCACCGCCGCTGATCCCGCAGCGGCGGTGCGGCGGACACATCGGCTACGAACTCCGCTGACTCACCCCGGAGCCGTTGCACCTCCCCCAGCCCCCTACCGGAGAAGACGCCCACCACCAGGCAAGGTCACCCGACATGACGAAGCACGCCGGCTGATGCGGGCCCTCGTCGTCGAGCCGTGGCTGGAACGGTTCAGCCTGACGATGGAGGCGTTCAGCGCTGTCGCGAAGGCGCACCACGCGGCATAGGGGGCCAGGGCCCATGCCGCGGTCTTGTCGGTACGGGCGATCTGGCTGATGAGCCGGGCGTTGCTGAGATCGAGCAGGACGGTGTCCGCCAGCGCCGCTGTGGGGCTTCTCCGGGCGAAGAACAGCCGGTTCCACCCCGCGTTGAGCGTCAGGTTCACGACGAGGCCGCTGATGAGCCGGGTGCGCTGCGAAGGGGTCGTGGTCGTCCCGAGCGCATGCCCGGCGGCGTAGGCGACCGTCGCGTACAGCGGAGTCCACACAGTCCCGAACGTCCATGACGGCGGTTGCCACGATGGTTTCCGCAAGGCCCTGTACCAGGCGCTCTCCGGTTCGACAGCCGTGGCACCCGCGACGGCCGCGGTCGCCGTGGCGATCGCGGCCGCCCCATAGCGCACCCAGGGCGCGGTCCGTCGGATGGTGCCGTCGCGTTCGCCGATCAGCCTCATACCCTCACTTGTGCCCCGGCCGCGCGCCGAGTCACACCACGGCGAACCGTCTGCCGGACACCACGCCTCTTCCGGAGCGCCCGGCAGGCCTCCGAGGCCGTCGGGCAAGGAGCGGCCGACCGAAAGTGATGCGCGGTCGGGATGCGTCCGCTAAGCCCCCAGGGTCCGCGCGCGATCCAGCACTTCAGCCGGCGCCTTCGCGACGGAGCCGGTCTCGTAAGGGGGTTGCGGATCGTACTCGGTGTAGAGCTGGATCGCCTGCGCGGTCAACTCGTCGGTGAGGAGGGCGGCAAGGTGCAGGGCCATGTCGATGCCGGACGAGACCCCGGCCGATGTGATCACCCGGCCCTGACGCACCACCCGCTCGGCGGTGTAGCAGGCGCCGAACGACTCCAGTTGTGCGGCCGCGTCCCAATGGGTCGTGGCGGTCAGGCCGTTGAGCAGGCCGGCCGCGCCGAGCACCAGGGAACCCGTACAGACCGAGGTGGTGAAGCGGGTGCCCGCGTGGATCCGCCGCACCCAGTCGAGGAAGTCGGCGTCGTCCATCATGGTCTGGAAGCTGCCCCCGCCCGGGATCAGCAGCACGTCGCAGCGCTCGACGTCGGCGTATCCGGTGGCTACGTGCACCGGCAGTGAACCCAGCACGTCCTGCACGAGACCGGGTCGGGCCGTGACGAACCGCACGGTGGCGCCCGGCAGATATGCGAGGATCTCGTACGGTCCGATCGCGTCGAGCGGCTCGAACCGGTCGAAGAGCGGGATCACCATGTCCATGTGCCGCAGCATAGCCACCTCGGCCGTGCCCCGAGGCCGCGGACGTGGGAGAGGCCCGGCGCCTTCCACGTGACGTCGCCCGAGCTGACGTCGGGCGCCACCCGCTGTCCGGGTCGGTGCGTTGAAGCACGGGGTCACCGTGCGTCAGGGCCGCGCGGTGACCCGGCTCGGGCGGGCGCATGTCGTCGATGCGCGTGTCGGCGGGCGGGGGAAGAGGCGACGGCGCCCTTGACCGGGCGAAGGGCCGTCACCGTCTCGACGTCCCGCACACCGGGCAGCTCTTCATTCGCACGGAGCGGCACGCTCTGCGTGCCGCTCCGTGACGTCCCGCTACGACCCCGGCGCCACCGCCGGCTGGATGCCGATCGCGGCGCCCGTGACGCGTACCCGTGGATCGCCGGTGACCAGATCGACCTCCAACAGTGACGGACGGCCCATGTCGTGGCCCTGGTGGAGGATGAGTTTCGCATCTGCCGGGACGAGGGCCAGGTCGCGGGCGTAGGCGCCGAAAGCCGCGGCCGCGGCGCCCGTCGCGGCGTCCTCCACCACGCCGCCGACCGGGAAGGGGTCCCGGACGTGGAAGACGGTCGCTGTCTCGCGCCAGACCAGTTGCACAGTCGTCAGGTCGAGCCGTCGCATCAGCTTCAGCAGTCGGTCGAAGTCGTAGTCGAGGTCGGCCAGTCGCTCGCGGGTCGCGGCCGCGAGGACCAGGTGGCGCACGCCCGCGAAGGCGATCCTCGCAGGCAGCGCGGTGTCGAGATCGCCGGCCTGCCAGCCGAGCGCCGCCAGGGCCTCCGTCACATCGGCCGAGTCGGTGTCGTACACGTGTGGCTCGACGCTGGTGAGGGTGGCCTTCAGTACGCCGTTCTCCTCGCGGACGGCGACAGGCACATGGCCTGCGGCGGTGTGGAAGTCGAAGTCGCCCTCGCCGACGCGCTCGCCGAGCGCGACCGCGGTCGCTACGGTGGCGTGGCCGCAGAAGCCCACTTCCGCCTTGGGGCTGAAGAACCGCAGAGTGAACGAGCGACCGTTGTCCGGATCGGGCCCAGGGGTGAGGAAGGCGGTCTCCGAGTAGCCGAGTTCGGCGGCGATCGTCACCATCTCGGCGTCGCGGAGAGAAGAGGCGTCGAGGACGACCCCGGCTTTGTTGCCGCCGGCCGGGCTGGTGGTGAAGGCGGTGTAATGCAGTACCTCGGCGGTCAGGGGGCGTGCCGGATCCGTCGGGGTGGTCTTCGTCGGCTTCGTCATGGTCGGTCAACCTCTCTGTGAGGGCTTCTTGCCGGGTCACCTCGCAGGCCTGCCAGGTGACACGGTGTGTCAGTCTCTCCCCTCGCGGCGGAAGTGTCGCCTCGGCGACGGGCGGGGAGTACGAAGCAGGACTCCTGTCGCGAAGGCCGCCGCGGCGAGGCGGGCCGACAACCGCAGCCCCTCGGTGAAGTCCGACGCCGGTGCGCCGGGCGCCGCATCGAGCGAACGCCGGCCTTCCGTCCCCACCGACCCCGCACCGGACGGAGCGGGGCCGACAGGGCACCCGGGTCCGGCGCTCAGCCGGTGGCCGCCCCGAACCACGTGGGCAGCCGCCCAACCAGGTCCTCCTGGTCCTCACCGGCCCAGGCCACATAGCCGTCCGGACGCACCAGTACGGCAGGTACGTCGAGTTCCTCACTGACGGCGACGACGTGGTCGACCCGGTCCGCCCAGCCCGTCACCGAGAGTCGGCCGGTCTGGTCGAGCAGCAGCCCGCGCCCGCCGTGCATGTGCTCGTACAGGCGCCCCTCCGCCAGCTCCACGTCCCGGATCCGCCTGCCGACCAGCGGGTGCCCTTCGCCGAAGTCGTAGCGGACGGCGATGCCGACGATCTTCTCGGTCAGGTACCGGTTCACCTCGTCGAAGTCCATCAGTTCCGTGAGCAGCCGGCGCACTGCCTGCGGGCCCGGTTCGGGAGCCATCAGCTCGCTCTGCGCGCGGGTGTTGTCCAGGACATCAGCGGCCACCGGGCGTCGCTCGGTCTCGTAGCTGTCCAGCAGCCCCGCCGGAGCCCAGCCGTTGATCCCGGCGGCCAGTTTCCAGCCCAGGTTGAAGGCGTCCTGGACACCGAGGTTCAGACCCTGCCCACCCATGGGAGGGTGGACGTGAGCGGCGTCGCCGGCCAGCAGCACCCGGCCGACCCGGTAACGGTCGGCGAGCCGGGTGGCGTCGCCGAATCGGGACAGGAAGCGCGGGGAGTGCACCCCGAAGTCCGTGTCCGCGAGCTGCCGCAGCCGGTGCGCGAACTGCTCGAGGGTCGGTGCGGCCCTGCGTCCCTCGGCCACGTCCTCGGTGCGGACGACGAAGCGGTACACCCCCTCCTCGTGCGGCGCGGGACCGAACCGGAGCACTGGTGAGCCCAGTTCGGCCGCCGCGGTGCTCATCGCCTCCGGTGTGATGCCCACTTCCGTCTCGGCCAGCAGCCACTCCTTACCGGCGGGCTCGCCGGGGAAACCGATCCCGAGGAGCTTGCGCACCGTACTGCGACCACCGTCGCAGCCGACGACGTAACGGGCCCGCAGCCGCGTGCCGTCCTCCAGTTCGACGGTCACCCCGTCCCCGTCCTGGGCCAGCCCGGCCAGCGCGCGACCGCGCCGCAGTTCGGCACCGAGCCCGGTGGCGTGCTCGGCCAGCAGACGTTCGGTGAAGGTCTGCGGGATGCCGAGGACGTACGCGTGGGCAGAGTCCAGCCGAATCGGCCGCGGTTTGGGAATGCCGGCGAAGAAGCCGCCGAGCTGATACTTCCTGCCCAGCACGAGAAACCGCTCCAGCAGACCACGCTGGTCCATCATCTCGATGCTCCGGACGTGCAGGCCGAGCGCGCGCACCTGCCTGGTCGGCTCGGCCTGCTTCTCCAGCACGATCACGCTCATGCCGTGCAGCCGCAGTTCAGCGGCCAGCATCAGGCCGGTCGGGCCGCTGCCGACCACGATGACGTCAATCAACGAAACCCCCATCGAACGAGATGACTCCCAGCCGGCCGCCGCTCGTCGTCCGGCGGCGGACTCCCCGCAGAACGCACACAGACGTATCAGGCGTACACCGCGAATCCACTCTTTCCGCAGGTTCCGGCTTCGAACGGGATTCTGCGGCACGACCGGGGCCTTGCCGCAAGGCCCCCCGTGCGCTATACGTTGAGAAGGGCGAGGAGAACTTCTCCATTTCCCTGCCCTCACGCATGTCGCGCGAAGCTCGTCGAGCACGCATGACCGCCGGTGACCCGGGATATCCCGAGACCTGCTCCGCGCTGCGAGAACCTCTCGTCCCTACGCGGACGGACCAGCCTGAGCAATGCCTGCAGCAGCCGAACTCGCGTCGGCGTACGCTGTGGACCCGGCGGCGTTCGTGCAACAGTCAGGCAATATGCCCGACAAGCTCGTGCGGGACGTCAAGCGTGGCGGGACGCGGAACCAACAGCGCCTTTCGACCGCCGGTGTGCTGAGTGGCATCACCCCGCCGGCGAAGAGGGGCCTGCCTCGTCACCACACCCGCTGACCGGCTCATCTCACCCGTCGGCACAGGACGAAAGAGCTCCGCTCACCGTGTGTCCGTCACATCGAGCCATGACCACTTCGGACGGCGGTGCCGCGATTCCTGGAGTTCGAACGCCAAGGTGCCGACGTGGCCTCTGGACGTCGCGGCAACCCCTTCACGAGCGGCCGAACCTGCCCTTCTTGACGGCCCGTTCAGGCTCCAGAGCGAGCCTCATGCTCGTACTTCAGCTCGGCGATCGAGATACGCAGGAGAGCCGTCCGAGTGGTGGGTAACCGGTAGCAGTCAGGCCAGAGGAGCGAACGGGAATCACCCCCGAAAAGCTTTTCGGGGCCCTCCACGAGAACGCAGTCCTGCCGCCATACCGCCGTGACACCGGAGAGCCGGTCGTATGCGGGACGGGCGAGGTCAACGGCCGCCTCCAGCTGTACGGCATCCGGCGCGACCGCCGTGAGGACCACGTGCACGTCGGGGCTGCCCAGTGGCGTGTCCCAGTGCATTGGGCTGCTCTCGCGCACATCACCCAGCGCTGTGGCGAGGGCCGCCATGCCCTGCCGGAACTCCCAGGCGAACGTGTCCAGTGAGACGGGTGGCGCCCCCAGCGCCCGCAGGCCGCGGCAGGTGAGGGCCACACTCACCCAGGTGCTGACCGAGTCCGCCGCGGAGGCTTCCCTCCGCCCCGGTCCTACTCGGAGACGACATTGCGCCAGAAGTCGCGCAGACCGTCGTCCCCGCCGAACAGGGAGCTGAAGATGGTGGAATCCGCCAGCAGCAGATCGGCCGCGCGGTCACCGCGGGGCAGCATCCACAGGAACATGTTGAACTCCGTGTTGCCGGCCTCGGTGAACGGGCGCGGCCGGGAGGTGTCGATCGGCTGCCTGGCCAGGACCCGGACGGCGTCCGGGTCGTCGGTCGTCACGTCCTAGTGCGGCAGGTGCAGGTGGAAGTTGAAGCTCGTCACTCCCTCCAGCCAGCCCTTCGTATCCAGGTCCCGGACCGTCGACAACGGGGCGATCCGGTCGCCCTCGCGCGTGGCCGGGCGCAGCCCGTACCGGTTCATGACCGGCACCCCGAGGCCCTTCATCAGGTCCCTGAGCGAGCCGCTTGGGGTGACTTGCTTGCCCCGCAGGGCGAACGAAGCCGCGCCGCTGGGGAAGGCGTGGGGCTGGTGTCGATCACCCAGGAGACCGGCCTCCGGCCGCGCGCCCTGGCATCACCACGGATGTCCGGCTGATCGTCGCTTCGGAAGCGACGACCGATGACGTCAGTGAGTCAGGGCAACCTTGAAGAGCACTATGGCCGAGCCAAGTACCAGGTTCGCCGCTCCAGCGGTGACCACCACGAGGGCTGTGGCGCCCGCGCGCAGGGCAGCGACCGAGGCCCAGCCGATCTGCCCCACCAGCGCGACGCCCAGGCCCAGCCACGCCGCCCCTTCCGGACCCAGGCCCAGCAGTGGCGTGGCGGCGACCGCCGCGGCCGGTGGAACGGCCGCCTTGACGATCGGCCACTCGGCCATGCACACCCGCCGGACCTCCCGTCTGTCCAAGGGCACATACATGATCCGCTCCCCGAGCAACCGGGTGAGCACGTGGGCGGCCCAGAACACCACCCCGGTGCACAGGAGCAGGAGGGCCAGTTCGATCCGGGGGAAATCACCCAGAGCCCCTGCCCCGACCACCACGGAGGCGGCAAGCAGCGAGCCGTACACGGCACCCGTGTAGTCAAGACGCTCCGCACCGTCGGCGTGCGTCACGATCGGCTCCGCTGAAGAAGGCACAACTTCACGAGTCCAGTGTGATGACGTCGCAAGCGTGCCGCACGGCCAGTGCGTGTGTGAGATCCCGCTGACTCGCCATGGACGACCGGTCGGCCCGCGGAGTACGCGGTCAGGCGGAAGCGCACCGCGTCCGTGCGGCGACATGCGGGCACGGCAGGCGTGAGGGAATGAGCCCCCTCCGTGGTGGGAGAGGCAAGCGGTCGCGTTGCGAGCGGTCAGACAGCGGGGGAAGCGGCCGGCAGACGCAGGTGCCGAGGACGGCCGTGCCGGGACGGCTGCGAAGTGCTGACTTGCGGAGTGATCGCCGAGGGGGCCGGTCAGTCGGGTGCCGCGTCGGGGGTGGGGTAGCTGTGCAGGACCTGGTCCGCGCCGGTCAGGGCCAGCATGTGGCGTACGCGTTCGCTGGGCGCGATCAGTGCCAGGCGGGCGCCGGTGGTTCTGGCGGTGCGGTAGGCCGTGATCAGGCAGGTCAGACCGGTGGAGTCCAGGAACGTGACGCCGGACAGGTCCAACAGCACGCTGTGTCCGCTGGTGAGCAGCAGTGGCTGCAGGGTGTCGGCGAGGCGGTGGGCGGTGTGCAGGTCGAGGTCGCCTCGGGCCGTCACCAGGTGGCGGTCGGCGCTCAGAGGACGGACATGCAGGTACGGGGTGTGATGGTGATCGTCGGGGGCGGGCGTCTGGTCGGTGCTCATCGCGTTTCCCTCCGCGCGAGCGGCGGCTTCACGGGGTCAGCTCGTGCTGGTGACCGCCGCGCCATTCGGTGAGCAGGACGGTGGCGTCGTCGTCGAGCTTGCCGTCGTGATGTTCCATGACGGCGGCCATCAGCCGACGAAGGGTCTCGTGCAGGGTGTGCCGGCCGGAGTGGTGGCGGCGGATGAAGTCGACGAACCGGTCGCGGCCGAACTCGTTCCCGTGTCTGTCGCGGGCTTCGACGACGCCGTCCGTGTAGAGCAGCAGGCGGTCGCCCGGTTCCAGTTGCTCGGTGGCCGTGGGAATGGGCAGACCGAGGTCGGCTCCCATGGGGCCGGCCGGGGGGCAGAACAGGTCGGTGGTCCAGCGGTTGTCGCGGATCAGGATCGGCAGATGGTGGCCACGGTTGATCCACGTCAGCCGGCCGCCTTCCATGTCCAGGTCGGCGAGGATCGCGGTGACGTAGCGGCGTCCGTCGAACTGCTCGAGCAGGGCCCGCTCCACTTCCCGGCTGGTCTCGGTCAGCGTGGCGCCCTGGCGGCGGGCGTTGCGGCAGGCGGCCACGGCGACGTTGGCGGTGATCCCGGCGGTGGTGTCATGACCCATGGCGTCGAAGACGCCCACATGCAGAGTGCTGCCGGCCACGGCGTAGTCGAAGGCGTCCCCGCCGACCTGGTAGGCGGGCTCCATCACCGCACCCACGGTGGCGTCGTGCCCGGCGTAGGCGGGCGGCGGGGTCAGATTCCACTGCATCTCCGCGGCCACGTTCATCGGCTCCGTGCGCGCCAGACGCGCATAGGAATCGCTGAAGGAGCGCTTGCTCAGCAGCATCAGAGCCGCCATCGACGCCAGGTCGCTCACGGCCCGACGCGCGAGCTCGGTGTCGGTGGCGGTGTCGGCCCGCAGCACCCCCAGCCGTTCCACACCGTCGGTGACGGCCACCCACCACCGCCGCCGCGCACCCTCGCCCGCCCGGCCTCCCGCGGGATCGGGGATCACCTCCACGCGCTGGTAGGCCTGGCCGGGCAGGCTTCCCGAAACGGTGAACTCCTGCCCGCCCTCCCCGGCGTCCAGTCCCCGCCCCGTGACCTGGCGCAGCACCGTCTCCCGGACGTCCACCAGAAACAGGGCCACATCCCGCAGGCCCACCGAGGCGGCATGATCAGCGATCAACTGCGGGAGCTGCTCGAACGTGGCGGTATGGCTGGCCTGCATCAACCCCACCAGCGACACCGCACTGCTCTCCGTCACCGTCATCCATCCATTCGCCGGGCAGCCACGTACCACCCGCGCACCACTTCGGAACTCCGTCCCAGCCGCAGGCAGGTGATACCGAGTGTCAGACACCACGAGTACCCGCTGCCGGACGGCACGCACGGCCTGGCAAGACTCGAATGCCCGCGCCAGACACGTGTCCCAAGGGCGCCGAGGTCGTCTTCGACGAGATCGGTCCCGCTCCGCCGGACTCCCCGACATGTCCGGGCCACCAGCAGACCCAGGCGGCGCCCACGGCGCGGCGGACGGGCGCCCGTGGCCTGGGCGACACCTTCGGCGCAGGCGTGCAACGAGCACGGGGCCCTGATACCGGACGCGGCCGACCCTTCGGTCGTCGCCGGACAGGTCGCCCGAATCCGCGGCCTGGACGGCGCCCGGATCGGGGTCTGGATCGGCATCCGGCCTGAGACGGTCGCGCGGTCGGCACTGCCCGCGCCTGGACTCGAGACGCACGTCACCGCCCGCGATCCCGCCCGGCAGGGCGCCTTGCACCGGGCGCTGGCGGAGTTGGCGGACATCGACCCGCTGATCGCCGTCCGCCCGGACCGGGGTGCGGCGCGCATCAGCGTCTACGGTGAAGTGCAGCGGCAGGTCCTCGCCCAGACGCTGGCGGCCGAGTACGGCATCGACGCCGATTTCGGCGAGGCCGCCGTTCTGTGTGTGGAAAGGCCGTGGGGCCCGGCGACCGTGGTGCTGCGTATGGGCCAGCCCGGACACCTGCACAACGTCACCCTCGGCGTCCGTGTCGAGCCTGCCCCGCCCGGCAGCGGCGTCCACCTCGTTGTCGCAGCGGAACGCTCCGGCCTGCCGTTGCACGTCTACTCCACCATCGGCGGATTCCGCGCGGCGATGCTGGACTACCTCGCCGAACCTCTCGCGTCGGGCCCGTACGGCTGGCCGGTGACCGACCTGCGGATCATGGTGACCAAGAGCGCCTACGCTCCGGCCGGCCCGCGCGCCGTGGACGTACGGCACACGGTCGCGGACGTGGTGCGGGAGGCCATCGGGCAGGCGGGTCCCACGGTCTGCGAACCCGTCGACCGCTTCACCGTCGAGGGGCCCGCGCACACCCTGTCCGCCGTCCTTGGCCTGCTGGTCCGCCACGGCGCGGTACCTGACGCCCCCCCGCTCCGACGACCGGGTCGCCGTGGTGACCGGCACGATGCGGACCGGCGCGATCAGCACTCTGCGTGCAGCCCTGCACGGTGCGCCGCACGGTCTGGGCGTGCTGGAGTCCCACCTCGCCCATCACGCGCCGGCTCGGCCGTCGTGCAGGAGCGTGGGTCGGTAATGGGCGTGGTCGGTCGTCGGGCGGTGCTGTTTCCTGCCGTGGGCATGGTGGTGATCTGTGTCTGCCGGTACGCACGGTGGGTGCCCTGGCCGCTGCGGGGGCCGCCAGCAGGATCTCCTGAACTGACCGTGACGATGACGCTCAGGACGCGATGTCCGATTCTCGCCGGCGTCCTTTCCGTCGGATCGTCACCATGGGCTGATGACCGCTGAAAACACGATGAATTCGGGCCCGATCGCGGTATCGGCGACCGGGCCGCGCACAGGCGTGCGCGCACGAGGCGACGCCTTGGCCGTACTGCGGGAGTTCTACGCGGCCGAAGCGGCCTACATTGCCGCCGGAGGTATGGGCAAGGCCAGTTTCGACGGACTCGCTGGGTGTCTCGATCCTGAGGTGGTGATGTACCAGGCACCTGGGTTGCCCTACGGGGGCACTTGGCGCGGGCCGCGCGGCATCGAGGAGTTCATGGCCGCGATGAGCGAGGCGTGGCAGTCGTTGGAATTCTTGGAGCAGCGATTCGTGGTCGATGGAGACGTCGTCGTTGTACTGAACCGGGGCCGCCTGCAGGCCCGCGCCACCGGTCGGATCCTGGACACCTCGGTCATGCAACTGATCACTGTCAAAGACGGACTCATCACCGAGATACACCCGTTCTACTGGGACACCATCGCGGTAGCCGAAGCCTTGCACCCACGGTAGGCGCTCCCAGTAGCAGGTAATCCGCCTGTGTCTCGAAATCTTTCGTGGGTGTGTCGTCCGTAGGATAAGCGGGGCAGTACGGGGTACAACGAGTGCGGCTCCTGTTGCCAGGGGCCGGAGCGGGCCCGGACGGCCGGGCTGCTCCCGGGTATGAACGAAGGATCGACAGTATGGCCAGCGGCACCGTGAAGTGGTTCAACTCCGAGAAGGGTTTCGGCTTCATCGCACAGGACGGCGGGGGTCCGGACGTCTTCGCGCACTACTCCGAGATTCAGGGCAGCGGGTACCGCGAGCTGACGGAGGGCGAGCACGTCACCTTCGACATCGGACAGGGCCAGAAGGGGCCGCAGGCCCAGAACATCGTCCGGGGCTGACCGGGCGGAGCAGGACGCCGAGGCGGTTGCCGGCCCGGCAGCCGCCTCGCGCCGCCGTACCCCGCCCGGGCGGGCGCGGACCGCTGGGTGAGAGTGGCGCCTGCGGCTCGCCCGCTGGGTAGCCAGGCCGGCCGGTGTCTCGACGAAGGCACGGTCACCGACGAACCGTACGGTGGGCGGGAACCAGCGGTGCACACTCGCGTCCCCGCGCCCTACGCTCCACCGCCGCCGCCGTCTCGCATGGCGCAAAGGGGCCAGCCAGGCCGTAAGGACGGGTCGCGGCTTCTTCAGCCACCCGGGTACGGAGGCATCCGGCGGGGCCTGAGAACGCGCGGCGGCCGGCTCACAGGGATAGCTCCTGCTCGACCCAGATGGTCTTGCCCGCCTGTCCGTACCCGCTCCCCCACCGGCGGCTGAGCTGAGCCACCAGGAACAGCCCTCGGCCTCCTTCGTCGCTGGGCGGGCGCGGCACATGCGAGGCTGGGTGTTGCTGGGATCGGTGACCTCGCAGACGAGGGCCTCGTCGCGGATCAGTCGCAGGCCCACGGGACCGCCCGCGTATCGCACGGCGTTGGTGACGAGCTCGCTGACGATCAGTTCGGTCACGAAGGCATTGCCCCCAAGACCCCATTCGGCGAGCTTGCCCGTCGCCGCCTCTCTCGCCGAGGCCACCGCCCGGGGGTCGGCCGGGAATGCCCAGTCGGCGACGGAGTCCGCCTCCAGTGCGGAGGTGCGCGCGACCAGGACGGCCGCGTCGTCGCGCCGAGGACGCGCTCCGCAGCCGGTCATGAGCGCCTGGGCGATTGCGGCGGCGTCGTCACCGGAGGATCTGAGCCGAGCCAGCCGGTCCGCCAGTTCACGGGTGGAGCCGTCGATGTCGGTGCCGTAGCGCTGGAGCAGGCCGTCGGTGTAGAGGGCGAGGGCGCTGTCCGGCGGAACGTCGACGGTTGTCGCTTCGAACGGCAGGCCGCCCACACACCGAGGGGAGGCCCCGGCCGCACGGTCATCGGAGCGACTCGGCCGTTCGGCAGGGCCAGCAGTGGCGGCGGATGTCCCGCCGCCGCCATCGTGCAGCGTCCGGCCACGGGATCGTGCACGACCCCCAAGCAGGTCGCGCCGACCATGTCACGCTGGGCGGGGCTCCTCGTCACCGCCTCCCGGTGGGCCGGTAAACCCATCATGTCCCGGCACCGGCACCCCCGCCTTCCCGGCGGGGACGGCACGCCGCGTCGAGGCCGGTACCCCTGACCGGGCAGGGGCCGCCGCTCGCCATGAGACCTCGCACCGCGAAACTCCAAGATCCTCGACGAAGTCAAGACGGGAGCCTGTGAACGATCCCCCTGCGAGTCGCGGCGTCCGGTGCGCCCGCCTCTCGGGCGGACGGCCGATTGTTCACCGGCTCTGAGCTGAACCGCTGGCGGAGTGGTTTCGCCGTACGCCGGAGCCCGCGTTCTGCCAGCGGCAGAACACCGGCCCGGCCAGGCTCGACGATCACTACAGTCCGGGTTCATGACGACGGTTGCAACGCGCACGATCGAATACACGGCCGACGGCCTGACGATGATCGGGCACCTCGCGCTCCCGGCTGGTGCCGACCGCCGGCCCGCGGTCCTGGTCGGGCCCGAGGGGATGGGCCTCAGCGACGTCGAGCGACACCGGGCCGACGCGCTCGCCGAATTGGGATACGTGGCCCTGGCCTTCGATCTCCACGGCGGACGCTACTTGGGCGACCCTGAGGAGATGCTGGCCCGTTGCATGCCGCTGCTCGCCGACCCCGACCGGATGCGGGACATCGGCCACGCGGCGCTCAACGTGCTCCGCGCCGAGCCGCGGACCGACCCCTACCGGATCGCGGCCGTCGGCTACGGCACCGGAGGCGCGATCGGGCTGGAACTCGGGCGCGACGGCGTCGACCTGCGTGCGATCGCGACGGTCAACGGACTGATCACGGGCCGGCCGGGCGAGGCAGCGCGCATTCACTGCCCGGTGTGGGCCGGGGTCGGGTCGGAAGACCCGATCATGCCGCCCGCGCAACGGGAGGCATTCACCACCGAGATGCAGGCTGCGGGCGTTGACTGGCGTCTCGTGGTCTACGGCGGCGCCTTGCACGCCTTCCATCACCCACCGGTCGACCACATCGTGCTCCCAGGCGTCGGCTACCACCCGCAGCACGCGCGGCGTGCTTGGCGGGATGTCCTCGACCTGCTCGCCGAGTGCCTGTCCATGACGGAGTGATCCGGTCGGCAACCACGATCCCGGACCGCGAACCGAGCCGGTCGACCGGGGCTCTTCGCCGTGCCCGGCGGACCGGCCGTTCTGCCATGTCCACAGCCGCGCGAAGACGTCTCGCAGTTCATTCCGGGCCGGCCGTACTCTTTCGCAGCCGTGCTGGAGCCGGGCGCCGCTGCCTGGGCCGCGGTCCCGGACCCAGCCCGGCTCGAACCAGCGGACGACGCGATCGCGATCACCGCAGCCCGGCTCCTAGGAGTGGTCGAACGGCTCGTCGCAGCGGTTCGACGGCGGGCCGGGGACCCGGCCATCGTCATCGTCAGCGATCCGGGTACGACGTCACCCGCCTGGCCTGGGGCCTGCGCGACCTGCCGGTCGAGCTGGTCGGCCGGATCCGCTCCGATCCCGTGCTGCGTCCGCCGAAGCCACCACGGATGCACGGGGTCGATGATCGCCCCCTCAATCACGGCCGGCAGCTCCGCTTCTCCAAGCCGGAGACCTGGCCCGCCCGCGATCACCACCGTCACGGACACCGCCGACTACGGCAAGGCCGAGACCCAGGCGTGGGCCCGGGTCCACCCAAGGCTCACCCACCGCTGCTCCTGGCACGAGGTCGTGGTCGTGTCCACGGATGCCGGAGCGCTCTGGGAGTCAGAGCCGACCCGCTCTGCCCCCACCCTCGGGCTTCAGACGGCGAAGCAACGAGGGAGAAGGCCCAGATCTTAAGTCAAGCTCTAAGAAAACTCGGTTCACCTTCTTGACGCTTGCATGACTCCCGGGCATGGTTCCGGAGAGCGCTCTCCCGATCCGACTCTTCCCCCCAGTCCTCGCCTCCAGGAAACGACTTCCGTGTACGCCGCCGACGTGATCACCACCTCGACCGCCATGTCGGCCGCCGTCTCCTCCCTCCTTTCCCGCACCCGGGCTTCTGCCGCCCCCGGCACCACCCGGGCCACGACTCCCCTCCGGACCGGAAGCCTGCCCCGCACCCCGGTCCGGAGGGGCCACGCCGCAAGGACCCGACCCATCAGGAGCACCTGTGTCCAGACCACCGTCAACGACCATCCCCGCCCCACGCCGTGCCGGCGTGTCCCTCGCCGTCGGCGCCCTGCTCGCCTCGTCGCTCACCGTCGCCCTCGCCCCGAGCGCCCACGCGGCCGACGCCCTGCTGTCGCAGGGCAAGACCGCGACCGCCTCCTCGCAGGAAGGGGACGGCTACTCGGCCGCCCTGGCGGTGGACGGGAACCTGACCGGGACCCGGTGGGCCAGCCAGTGGAGCGACCAGCAGTGGTTCCAGGTCGACCTGGGCCAGAAGTCGGACCTCAGCCGCGTCGTCCTGACCTGGGAGTCGGCCTACGGCAAGGACTACGAGATCCAGGCCTCCGACGACGGCTCCGACTGGCACACCCTCAAGACGGTGACCGGCGGCGACGGCGGCACCGACGACCTCACCGTGTCCGGAACCGGCCGCTACGTCCGCATGCAGGGCCTGGCACGCTCCGGCGGTTACGGCTACTCGCTGTGGGAGTTCCAGGTCTACGGCACTCCCGGCGGCGGCACCACCCCGCCGCCCACCACGGGCGGCGCCGTCAAGGTCGAGGGCACCCAGGGCAATTGGCGCCTGACCGTGGGCGGACAGCCGTACACCGTCAAGGGAGTCACCTGGGGGCCGGCCGTCACCGACGGCCCCAAGTACCTGCCGGACGTGAAGGCGATGGGCGCCAACACGATCCGCACCTGGGGCACCGACGCCTCCAGCAAGGCGCTCCTGGACTCCGCGGCGGCCAACGGCATCCGCGTGATCAACGGCTTCTGGCTCCAGCCGGGCGGCGGTCCGGGCGCGGGCGGCTGTGTCGACTACGTGACCGACACGGCGTACAAGAACAACTCGCTGACCGAGTTCGCCAAGTGGGTGGAGGCCTACAAGAGCCATCCGGCGACGCTGATGTGGAACGTCGGCAACGAGTCGGTGCTCGGCCTGCAGAACTGCTACAGCGGCAGCGCGTTGGAGGCGCAGCGCAACGCGTACACCAGCTTCGTCAACGACGTCGCCAAGAAGATCCACAGCATCGACCCCGACCACCCGGTCACCTCCACCGACGCGTGGACCGGCGCCTGGCCGTACTACAAGCGCAACGCGCCCGACCTCGACCTGTACGCGATGAACTCGTACAGCAACGTGTGCAAGGTCCGCCAGGACTGGATCGACGGCGGCTACACCAAGCCGTACATCATCACCGAGACCGGTCCGGCCGGCGAGTGGGAGGTGCCGAACGACGCCAACGGCATCCCGGACGAGCCGACCGACGTGCAGAAGGCGGACGGTTACACCAAGGCGTGGAACTGTGTGACGGGTCATCAGGGTGTGGCCCTGGGCGCCACTCTCTTCCACTACGGCACCGAACACGACTTCGGCGGCGTCTGGTTCAACCTGGTGCCCGACGGGCTGAAGCGGCTGTCGTACTACGCGGTGAAGAAGGCCTACACCGGGTCGACGGCCGGTGACGACACTCCCCCGGTGATCAGCGACATGGCCGTCGATCCGGCCTCCTCCGCCCCGGCCGGCGGCGAGTTCACCGTGCGCGCCGACGTCCGCGACCCCGACGGCGACCCGATCACCTACAAGGTGTTCCTCAGCGGCAACTACGCCAGTGGCGACAAGGGGCTCGTCGAGGCGAAGTGGCGCCGGACCGGGAACGGGACGTTCGCCGTCACCGCGCCGCAGAAGCTCGGTGTGTGGAAGGTCTACATCCAGGCCGAGGACGGGCACGGCAACGCCGGCATCGAGACCAAGTCCGTCAAGGTCGTCGCCCCGCCGGTCAGCGGCACCGACCTGGCGCTGAACCGCCCGGCGACCGCCTCCTCCTCCCAGCAGTCCTACGGCGACTGCCCCTGCACCCCGCAACTGGCCGTGGACGGCAACACCACCACCCGCTGGGCCAGCGACTGGAGCGACCCCCAGTGGTTCCAGGTGGACCTCGGCTCGTCCAAGGCCCTGCGCAGGCTCCAGCTGGTCTGGGACCCCGCCTACGCCAAGTCCTACGAGGTCCAGGTCTCCGACGACGGCACTACCTGGCGCTCGGTGTACTCCACCACGTCCGGCGACGGCGACGTGGACACCCTCGACGTCTCGGCCACCGGCCGCTACGTCCGCCTGCACCTGACGGCCCGCGGCACCGGCTGGGGCTACTCCCTCCACGAGCTGGGGATCTACAGCTGACCGCTGTGCCCCGCACGATCGCACCACCCGCGTCACACGTGTGCGCGGCACCTCTTCCCACCCCACGGGCAGGAGAATCCCATGAGATCGAGTCCCAGACGGCTCCCCGCACTCCTCCTCGGCACCGCCCTCCTCGCGAGCGTCCTCGGCGTCGGCACCATCGCCTCCGCCGCCACCGACACCGGCGGTGACACACCCGCCGCGGCGAGCGCCGTCCACACCGGGCACGCGATGGCCGTGTCCACCCAGGCGTCCGCCGACGACCCGGACGGCGACGGCTACATCCCCGCCGTCCCGCAGGTCACCGGGGTGACCCCGTCCACGGCCACCCCGCCCGCACGCTACTTCCACGAGTTCCAGGCCAACTGCTCGGTCACGCACACCGCCCCGGACGACCCGATCGTCTTCCCGGGCCAGCCGGGCAAGTCCCACGACCACACGTTCATGGGCAACACCTCCACCAACGCGAACAGCACCACCGCCTCCCTCGCCGGCGGCGCCACCACCTGCAAGGCGCCCGCCGACGCCTCGGCGTACTGGATGCCCTCGCTGTACAAGGGCGACCAGAAGATCCTGCCCGTCGGTCCGCAGACCATCTACTACAAGGCCGGCGTCACCGACTACACCAGCGTGCGGCCGTTCCCCAGGGGCCTGCGGTTCGTGGTGGGCAACCCGATGCAGAGCGCCGACGACTTCCGCCACCTCAAGGGCTTCGTCGAGGGCTGGGAGTGCGGTGACAGCTACTTCAACATCGACTTCCCGGCGAGCTGTCCCGACCGGGCCGACGTCCAGCTCAACATCCGTTTCCAGGCGCCCAGTTGCTGGGACGGCAAGTACCTCGACACCCCCGACCACCAGAGCCACATGGCCTACCCGGTCGTCAAGCCCGGCACCAACGACAACATCTGCCCCGCCGACCACCCGGTGGCCGTGCCGATGATCGAGTTCAAGATGGCGTTCCCGGTCAACGGCGACATGTCCCAGGTACGCCTGGCCAGCGGCCGCGGCTACTCCTTCCACTACGACTTCTTCAACGCCTGGGAGGACCGCACGCTCAAGGCGATGGTCGACCACTGCATCGTGGGCGGCCTGCAGTGCGACGCCCGCGGCTACGACCAGACGCACCCCGAGGCGGGCGCGGCTCTGAACGCGGACTACCGGCTGCCCTGACCGCCGGCTCGTTCCGCACGGCCCGGCCGGTCCCGCGCGCCTCGCGCGGCCCGGCCGGGCCCTCGGCCGTCCCCCGCCGCGGGGGACGGCCTTCACCGGCACACCATGGGGTGGGGATGAACGACGACACCGACGGCGGCATCGACGACGAGATGACCGACCGGCTGATCGACAAGCTGAGCCCGGAGCGCAAGACACGGCTGCTCACCGGCGCGACCACCTGGCGCACGGCGGCGGAGCCGGACATCGGGCTGGGGCAGCTGGTCCTGTCCGACGGCCCGGCCGGCGTGCGCGGGGAGAGCTGGGACGAACGGCGCACCTCCGCGCTGCTGCCCTCGGCCTCGGCTCTCGGCGCGCTGTGGGACGACGAACTACTGGAACGGCTCGGCGGACTGCTCGCCGCCGAGGCCGCCCGCAAGGGAGTGGACGTCGTCCTCGCGCCCACCCTCAATCTGCACCGCAGCCCGCTGGGCGGCCGGCACTTCGAGTGCTTCTCGGAGGACCCGGAACTGACCGGGCGCACCGGTGCCGCCCTGATCCGGGGCATCCAGGCGCACGGGATCGCGGCCACGGCCAAGCACTTCGTCGCCAACGACTCGGAGACCGACCGGCTCACGGTCGACGTCCGGGTCGCCGAGCGGGTTCTGCGCGAGGTGTATCTCGCCCCGTTCGAGGCGGCCGTCGAGGCCGGGGTGTGGCTCGTGATGGCCGCCTACAACAGCGTCAACGGCACCACCATGACCGCCAGCGGCCTGCTCGGGGACGTCCTCAAGGGCGAGTGGGGTTTCGACGGGGTCGCCGTCTCCGACTGGGCCGCCCTGCGGACGGCCGAGGAGCCGGCCCGCGCCGCGCTGGACCTCGCGATGCCCGGCCCGCACAGCCCGTGGGCCGAGTCCCTGGCCGACGCGGTCGCCGACGGGCGAGTGCCGCAGGAGGCCGTGGACGACAAGGTCCGGCGCCTGCTCCGCCTCGCCGACCGCGTCGGCGCCCTCGGTCCCCGCTCACCCCGCCCCTCCCCCGCGGTCTCCGTGCGCCACACCCGCGCGCTGCTGCGCCGTGCCGTCGCGGCCGGTTCCGTACTGGTCCGCAACAGCGGCGACGCGCTGCCGCTGAACCCGGCCGCGCTGTCGACGGTCGCCGTGATCGGAGCGCACGCGGCGACGCCCCGCGTCCAGGGCGGCGGCAGCGCCGGGGTCCACCCGTCGGGCGTGGTCACCCCGTTGGACGGCATCCGCACCCGGCTGCGCGGACGGGCCCGGGTGCTGCACGCACCCGGCCCCTCCCTCGGCCTCCCCCCGGCGCCCCTGGACGCCGACCGGTGCACGGACCCGAGAACGGGCACACCCGGGCTGCTGGTGCGGCTGCTGGACGAGCACGGTCGTGAACTGCACTCCGAACACCGCCTTTCCGGACGCCAGTTGGAACCCACTCTCGTCCCCGGCGCCCACACCGTGGAGATCAGTGCGGTGCTGCGGCCGAAGAACGGCGGCCTATGGACCTTCGGCGTCGGCGGGTTCGGCCGGATGACGATCGCCCTGGACGGACAGGTGCTGCTGGACGACGACTTCCCGTGCCGCACCGACGACCCGGCGGTCGTACACGTCACCCCGCCCCTGCACACCGTCAAGGCCGCCCTCGCCCCGAAACGGCCCGTGCTCCTCATGGCCCGGCGCGAACTGGCGGCCGGCACCGGCCGGGCCACGATCCTGGCCGCGGCACCTCCCGAGGATGACCCTGACGTGGCGCTGGCCGCCGCGGTCGACGCCGCCCGGCGGTCGGACGCGGCGGTGGTGTTCGTCGGCACCACCGAGCACAGCGAGACCGAGGGGTACGACCGCACCGGTCTGTCCCTCGGCGGCCGGCAGGACGCCCTCGTGCGCGCGGTGGCCGCGGTCAACCCGCGCACGGTCGTCGTCGTCAACAGCGGCGGCCCCGTCGAACTTCCCTGGCGCGAGGAGGTGGGCGCCGTTCTGCTGGCCTGGTTCCCCGGCCAGGAGGCGGGCGGGGGCATCGCCGACGTCCTCTTCGGCCACGCCGAGCCCGCGGGCCGGCTGCCCACCACCTGGGCGGCCTCCCTGACGGACGCCCCCGTCGCCGAGACCCGCCCGGCCGCCGACGGCACCCTGGAGTACACCGAGGGCCTGCACATCGGCCACCGGGCCTGGCTGCGCGCCGGGCACACCCCCGCGTACTGGTTCGGCCACGGACTCGGTTACACCACCTGGGCCTACGGGACCGTGGACGCACCCGGGCACGTCGCCGCGGGCTCGGGGTTCACGGTCCGGGTCGGGCTGCGCAACACCGGGCGGCGGGCGGGGCGCGAGGTGGTCCAGGTCTATCTGGCGTGCCCCGGTTCGGCCGTGGACCGGCCGGAGCGGTGGTTCGCCGGGTACGCCGCGGTACGCGCCGAGCCCGGCGGGACGGCGATCGCCGAGGTGGCCGTACCGGCCCGTGCCCTGCGGTACTGGTCGGAGGCGGACGGCGGCTGGCGCACGGAGCCCGGGACGTACCGGCTCCTGGTCGGACGCTCGGCGGGCGACACGCGCTGGGAAGGCTCGCTCACGGTCACCACGTGAGGTGAGCGCGGGGCCGGGCGTTGCGGGGGGGGCGCCCGGCCCCACCCGAACCGGTGATCGCGGGACCGGCGGCCGCTGGTGCGGGGCCGGTCCCGTGGGACGCGAGGCCGGTGGCCCGGTCCCGCTGGGCGAGGCACGGCCGCGGCCCCGTCCGCCGGTGGGGTCCGGTGGGCGGGGCCGCGGTGAGTACGAGGTGCGTACGGGTCCGTGCGGGCCGGTCAGGCCGTGGCGGCACCCTGGCGGTGGGCGCTGACGATCTCCGCGTAGCGCCGTCCGCTCGTCTTGACGGTGCGCTTCTGGGTGGCGTAGTCGACGTGGACGAGGCCGAAGCGCTTGTCGTAGCCGTACGCCCACTCGAAGTTGTCCAGCAGCGACCAGGCGAAGTAGCCGGCGAGCGGGGCGCCCTTACGGACGGCGCGGGCGCAGGCCGCGAGGTGCTGTTCCAGGTAGCGGGTCCGGCCGGCATCGTCCACGGCGCCGTCGGGGCCGACGGTGTCGGGGAAGGCGGAGCCGTTCTCGGTGACGTACAGGCGGCGGACGCCGTAGTCGTCGGTGAGCCGCATCAGCAGGCTCTCCAGGCCGTCGGCGTCGACCTGCCAGTCCATGCCGGTGCGCGGCACGTCGGGCAGCCGCACCTCGCGGGCGTACGGGACCGGGCCGGTGGGGTCGTTCTCGACCGTGACGGGGAAGTAGTAGTTCAGTCCGTGCCAGTCCAGCGGGGTGGCGATGGCCTCCGAGTCGCCCGCGCGCTCGGGGAGTTCGACGCCGTACAGCTCGCGCATGTCCGCGGGGAAGCCGCGGCCGTGGACCGGGTCCAGCCACCAGCGGTTGGTGTGGCCGTCCATGCGCGTGGCCGCGGCGATGTCCTCCGGGCGCGTGGAGGCGGCCGCGACGGTGGAGTGGTTGGTGACCAGGCCGACCCGCGCGTCCGGGACCGCGGCGCGGATGGCCTGGGTGGCCAGGCCATGGCCCAGCAGCAGGTGGTAGGAGGCGCGGACGGCGGTGGTCAGGTCGGTCAGGCCGGGCGCCATCCGGCCCTCCAGGTGGCCGATCCAGGCGGAGCAGAGCGGCTCGTTCAGGGTGGCCCACTGGGTGACGCGGTCGCCCAGGCGCTCGGCGACGATCGAGGCGTAGCGGGCCAGGTGCTCGGCGGTGGCGCGTTCGTTCCAGCCGCCGCGGTCCTGGAGCGTCTGCGGGAGGTCCCAGTGGTAGACGGTGACGTTCGGGGTGAGGCCGGCCTCCAGCAGACCGTCGACCAACTTGTCGTAGAAGGCGAGGCCCTTGGCGTTGACGGGACCGTCGCCGTCCGGCACCACCCTGGGCCAGGCGATGGACAGCCGGTAGGCGTCCGTGCCCAGCTCCTTCATGAGGGAGATGTCTTCGGGCCATCGGTGGTAGTGGTCGCAGGCGATGTCGCCGTGGTCGCCATTGTCGATCTTTTCGGGGGTGTGGGAGAAGGTGTCCCAGATGGACGGCGCACGGCCGTCCTCGGCCACGGCGCCTTCGATCTGGTAGGCCGAAGTGGCGGTGCCCCAGGCGAAGTCGTGGGGAAGGGCGGCGAGGTCGATCGAGTCGGACAACAAAGGACCTTTCACGAAGAGGGAAACGCGTTACTTGACCGCGCCGGCGGTGAGTCCGGTGACGAGGTAGCGCTGAAGGAGGAGGAAGCCGGCGACCACGGGGAGGCTGACGACGAGTGAGGCGGCCATGATCTGGTTCCAGTACACGTCGTTGAGCGTGGAGTAGCCCTGCAGGCCCACGGCGAGGGTACGGGTGGCGTCGTTGGTCATCACGGAGGCGAAGAGGACTTCTCCCCAGGCGGTCATGAAGGCGTAGACGGCGACGGCGACGATGCCGGGGACCGCCGCCGGCACGACCACCCGGAACAGCGTGCGAAGCGGGCCGCAGCCGTCGACCATGGCCGCCTCGTCCAGTTCGCGCGGCACCGAGTCGAAGTAGCCGATGAGCATCCAGATGGAGAACGGCAGCGTGAAGGTGAGGTACGTCAGGATGAGGCCGCCGCGGGAGCCGAACAGGGCGATGCCGGTGGCGTTGCCGATGTTGACGTAGAGGAGGAACAGCGGGAGGAGGAAGAGGATGCCGGGGAACATCTGCGTCGACAGGACGGTGACCGTGAAGACACGTTTGCCGCGGAAGGAGTAGCGGCTGACGGCGTACGCCGCGAACACCGCGATCACCACCGAGCCGGCGGTCGCCGCGCCCGCCACGATCAGCGAGTTCACGAAGTACCTGGCAAGCGGCACCGTCGACCAGATGTCGATGTACGGCCGGAAGGTCAGGCCGCTGGGCAGCCAGCGGAACTTGCCCGACACGTCCTGCAACGGCTTCAGCGAGCTGGAGACCATGACGTACACCGGCACCAGGACGAAGCTGGTGAGTGCGGTGAGGAAGAGGCGCCGGGACCACAGGAAGGAGCGAGGCGGGGCCATCGGGGAGCGGGCCGGCCGTGCGCCGCGCACGGTGCTGTCAGACATCGGCCGTCTTCCTTCCTCGGGAGGTCAGCAGCAGATAGACGCCCGTCACCACGAGCAGGAACAGCAGCAGCAGGACGGACATGGCCGAGCCGGTGCCGAAGTTCCAGGTGACGAACGAGGACTGATAGATGTGGATGGACACGAGGTCCGCGGCCTCGGGCGCCGCCTTGCCGAACAGGACGTAAGGGGTGTTGAAGTCGTTGAACGTCCACAGGAAGAGCACCAGGATCAGGACCTGGTTGACCGGGCGCAGGGAGGGCAGGGTGATGCGACGGATCTGCTGCCACATGCCCGCCCCGTCCAGGGCCGCGGCCTCGTACAGCTCCTTGGGGATGTTCTGGAGTCCGGCCATGACGATGAGGAAGGCGAACGGCCAGCCCTTCCACACCGACACGATGAGCAGGGTGTAGAAGCTGTTGTCGCCGATGAGCCAGAAGGAGGGTTTGTCGGTGAGATGGAGCTGGTCGTGCAGGACGTGGTTCACCAGGCCGTTGTCGTGCTGGAACATGAACGCCCAGGTGATCACGGCAGCGTAGACGGGCAGGGCGTAGGGGATGAGGAAGACGGTGCGCAGCAGGCCGCGGCCGCGGAAGGTGTCCTGCATGTAGATCGCGGCGCTGGTGCCGATGGCCCAGCACAGGCCCACCGACAGCAGCGTGAAACCGACCGTCACGAGGAAGGAGTGCAGCAGCGCTTCCCCGACCGGGCCGTTGAAGTCGACCGACAGCTTGTAGTTGTCGATTCCCGACCAGGGCGCGGCGCCCCAGTCGCGGATGTAGAACTGGGTCAGCTCCTTGAAGCTCATCACGATACCGATCACCATCGGCACCAGATGGACGAGGAGTTCGAGGATCAGCGCGGGCAGCAGGAGCAGGTAGGGCAGTCCGATGCGCTTGATCCGCCCGGGGCGGCGCGGGCCACGCGCCGCCCCGGGGGAGTTCTTGTGCACCGGCCGCGTTCCCGTCTCGGGGAGCGTGGTCGTCATGGGGGTGTCCGCGCTCACTTCGTCGGCATCTGCTGCTGGGCCTTGAGCAGCTTGGCCTTCACCGATTCGGTGGTCACCGCTCGGCCGGCCGCCGCTTCGGCGAACAGCTCCTTCACGGCCGTGCCCACGGCCGTCTCGAACTGCGACTCGTCGGCGACCTGCGGCAGCGCCTGCGCGCTGGCGGCCAGGGTCTGGCGGAGCACCGCGGTGCCCTGCGAGTTGAACGCCGGGTCCGACTGGGCCGACTTGACCGGCGGGATGGAGCCGTAGGCCCTGTTGAGGATCTTCTGCTCGTCGTCGCTGGTCATGAACTTCACGAACTTCGTCGCGCCGTCGAGGTTGTGGGTGTTGTCGAAGACGGCCATGTTGATGCCGGCCACCATCGAATTGGTCTGCGCTCCCGTGCCCGGAGTGCCCGACTGCACAGGTGCGGGGGCGGCAGCCCAGTCGGTGTCCTTCATACCGAGCGACTTGAAGGTGGCGGAGGCGGTCTGCCACAGCACCATCGCCGTCTTGCCCTTGGCGAAGTCGCTCAGGGACTGGTTCTGGGAGTACTCGGCGTTGCTGGCCGGGATGACCTTGTCCTTGGCCATCAGGTCGACGTACTGCTTGACCGCCGCGACCGCGCCGTCGTTGGCGAAGTCGGGCTTGCCGTCGGCGCTGAAGAAGTCGGCGCCGTGCTGCTTGGCGAGGACGAACACCTGGTGGATGTTCTCCGAGAGGTTGGACCCTTCGGTTCCGATGGCCTGCTTGCCCTTGGCCTGGATCTTCTTGCCGTCGGCGACCAGCTCGTCCCAGGTGGCGGGCGGCTTGGCGATGCCGGCGTCGGCGAAGATCTTCTTGTTGTAGTAGAGCGCGTACGCCATCGAGTACAGCGGTACGGCGGCCGGGTCCTTGCCCTGGACCCCGGTGGAGCCGAGGGCCGAGTCGACGAAGCGGTCCTTGCCGCCGATCTTGTCGAAGTTCTTCGCGTCCCACGGCAGCAGCGCCCCGGTGGCCTGGAGGGAGGCGCTCCAGGTGTTGCCGATGTTCAGCACGTCGGGGCCCTGACCCGACGTGGTCGCGGTCAGGATCCGGTTCAGCAGGTCGCCCCAGGGCACGACCTCCAGCTTGACCTTGATGCCCGTCTGCTTCTCGAACTTGTCGAGCTCGGGCTGGAGGACCTTCTTGTCGACCTCGATGCTGGCACCCTGGTTGGAGGCCCAGTAAGTGAGCGTCTTCGGCTTGTCGTTGGACCCGCCGCCGGTCGACGAACCGCCACCGCAGGCCGTGGCCGCCAGGGCGAGAGACATGGTGACGGCGCCTACGGCCGCGACTCGGATGCTGCGCATGACTCCTGGTGTCCCTTTCCGGGGTCGAAAGCCGTGGAAGCCTTCGGACGCCGCCGACGCGACGTCCGACTCCTGACCGGCTCCGGCTTAATTTAGGATGTGAGTTAAGACCCATGAGAAGTGCGGCGTCAAGAGGCTCGGCTCCGCGTCCGCCCCACCACGTCGGTGAACCAGGAGGCCAGGTGGCCGAACACAGTGGCCGCACAGTCCATGACCTGCGACGGGAGAGCCGGACGGCCGTTCTGCAACGGTTGTATTTCGACGGGCCCATGAGCCGCTACTCGCTCGTCCCGGCCACCGGACTGAGTTCCGGCTCGGTCAGCAAGGTGGTGACGGAACTGATCACCGACGGTCTGGTGGAGGAGGCCGGCAGCATCGACAGCCGCCGGGGACGCCCGCGCATACTCGTGCGCATCGCGCCCGGCGGTGGTCACCTGATCGGTGTGGATGTCGGCGAGACCCGAGTGCTGGTGGAACTGTTCGACCTGTGCCTGACCGAACTCGCCCGCGCGGAACGCCCGTTGGAACGCCGGAACGGGCGCCCCCACGACGTCGGCGTCATCGTGAGACACATCAACGACAGCATCGCCGAGGTGGTACGGTCATCCGGCGTCGACGGCGACACCCTGCTGGGCGTCGGAATCGGAGTGCCCGGCATCATCGACGGCGGCGCCGAAGGCGGTGTGGTCGTCCACAGTCAGACGATCGGCCGACAGGCCGTGCCTCTGGAGAAACTGCTGCGTGACACCGGTCGGCCGGCCCACCGTGTGCCGTACTTCATCGACAACGGGGCCAAAACCCTGGGCCAGGCCGAGATGTGGTTCGGAGCCGGACGCGGCGCGCGCTCCGCTGTGGTCGTGCTCTTCGGTTCCGGTGTCAGCGCTTGCGTGGTCACCGACGACGTGGAACGCGGCCGGGCCGTCGAATGGGGTCACCTCACCGTGCAGGTCCGCGGGCGGCGCTGCCGCTGCGGCGCGTCCGGCTGCCTGGAGGCATACGCGGGCGCCGACGCGCTCCTCGCCCGCTGGCGCGAGGCGGGCGGCAGGGCCTCGGCAGGCGCCGACGAGGAGAGTGCCCTCGTCGAACTGCTGTCTGGAGCCTATCCGAAGGACGGACGCGCCCCTGATCCCGTGGCGGCGACCGTCCTCGCTGAGACGGCCGAGTACCTGGGTGCGGGGCTTGCCGACCTGATCAACCTCTTCCAGCCGGAACGGATCCTCGTCGGCGGCTGGGCCGGTCTTCGACTTGGTCCGCCGTTTCTCCAGGCGGTGCGCACGCAGGCCCGTGCGCACGCGCTGCGGCACCCTGCCTCGAGCGTGAGCATCGAACTCGGCCGGCTCGGACCCGACGCGGTGACCGTCGGCGCGGCCACCCTGCCACTCGCCGACTTCTTCGCCCATGGCGGGCGCCGTCCGCACCCCACGGACCGGCCGACGCCGCTCCCGCCCTGGCAGGCATCCCTGAGCAGGCGGCTCGCTCACTGATCGGCAAGTCAACCCCGGCGGTCCGCGCCACCGGCATACCGACCACCCCGGCGGCCGCTTGGCCCGTCAGCCGCTTCCCACCCGCCGGGCATACGCGAGACGGCTCGCTGAGGGCTGTTCCGCAATGCCTTGCGGACAACGCTTCGGTCTTCGTACCTGGTTACGCGGTCTCTCTCACCACCAGTTCGGGCGCGAAGACGACGGATGCCGGATCGGCGCGCTGTCGGCGAACATGCTCGTCGAGGAGGCGGGCCATCTCAGCCGCCATGTGCTCGATCGGCTGGCGAACCG
Source organism: Streptomyces sp. NPDC018610 (assembly GCF_044391765.1). Classification (NCBI taxonomy): domain Bacteria; kingdom Bacillati; phylum Actinomycetota; class Actinomycetes; order Kitasatosporales; family Streptomycetaceae; genus Streptomyces; species Streptomyces sp. NPDC018610. Next base: position 421,085 of record NZ_JBISAL010000004.1, on the reverse strand, counting down.
TGGTGAGGGCGGGAACCGAGGACCGAGCGATCCCGGCGTCGTCGAAACCGATCACCGCGACGTCCTCGGGAACTCGTCTGCCGCGCTCACGCAGCAGTTGGCAGGCGCCCTGAGCCATGAGGTCGTTGGCCGCGAAGACGGCATCCAGTCCTGGGTGTTCGTCGAGCAACTTCCCCATGGCGGCAATGCCGCTGTCGACCGTGAATCCGCCTTCGGCGACAGGCACATTCGTATGGCCGTCACGAGCCAATGTGTCGCGGAAGCCTGCGAGCCGTTCCCGGCTCGCGTACACGGCGAGCGGTCCGGCGATGGTCGCCGGCCTGCTGCAGCCACGCGCGAGGAGGTGTTCCGCCGCGAGCCGTCCGCCTTCCCGATGGTCCAGGTCCACGTAACTCAGCGGTACCGGACGGCCCGGGCGGGCGAACAGCACAGCGGGCAGCCTCGCGTCGGCCAGCGCTGCGGGCAGGGGGTCATCGGCGTGAGTCGAGACGACGAGCGCACCGTCGGCGCGGCCCTGCCGCAGATAGGCGAGCACTTCCTGCCGGTCCTCGGGCGACTCCGCGAACATCAGCACCGGATGCATGGAGCGTGGACGCAGAAAGCCGACGACTCCGGAGACCACTCGTCCGAAGAACGGGTCCGCGAGTGCCCGGGCGGCAAAGGCCTCCGGGGTGTCCTGCGGAGGGTCCCCCGCGCCGGAGACCACGAGCGCGACCGTCTCGGCGCGCCGGGTCATCAGCGACCGGGCGGCCCGGTTGGGGGCATAGCCGGATCGCTCGATCGCTCGGTGCACCAGTTCCTGAATCGCCGGATCCACGTTGCGGACACCGTTCACCACCCGGGAAACGGTCGCCCGGGACACGCCCGCCTCACGGGCAACGTCTTCCAAGGTCGGGGCCCGATCGCTCATGCCCGCACTCTAACTGCACACCGGAAGCCCCGGGAAGCGCGCTCTCGCCCGGGGACCTGCCCTTACTTCGCTCACCGCTTCGTGCCGTCCCACCGGATCCTGCGTCGCGCGGGACCGGGCCGTCGGTGCCGGCAAGGCGCTGCACCCGGTGCAGCGCCTGCTTCGTGACCTTGGCGGTAGCACTGCGTGAACCGGGTGGTTCCGAGAGCCCAACGAGATGCGTCGAGCAGGGTTCGCACCGGTAGGCCGCCTGCCGTGGGGGGGCCGCGGGGGGCCCCCCCCCCCCCGGCCCCGGCGGGGGGGCCCCCCCCCGGCCGCGGCCGCGACCCCACCGCTACCACACCACCCGGGGGGCGGCACCCACCCAACCGGCGCCGGCCG
>NZ_JBISAL010000004.1:277504-419784 GCF_044391765.1 Streptomyces sp. NPDC018610 | reverse complement strand
CCGCCCGCGGTGCGGGGGCGGGCGCCCGCCCGGGGGGGGGCGCGGGCGGGGCCCGGGGGGGTCCCCCCCCCCCCCCCGCCGGCGCCGGGCGGGCCCCCCCCCGGCAGGCGGACGGGCCGGGGCCCGTCCGCCGGCCGGCTCAGGAAAGCCAGCGCTTCCACACCTCCGGGTGGCCGTCCACCCACTTCCGCGCCGCGTCCTGCGGGCTCAGCCTCTGATCGGCGATCATCAGCGAGACCTCGTTCTGGTCCTCGGTGGTCCACTTGAACTTCTTCAGGAACGCGGCCGCCCTGCCGCCGGACTCGGCGAAATCCGCGTTGAGGAACTTCTTCAGCGGGGTGTGCGGGTAGGCGCAGGCCACCTTCGCCGGATCCGCGTCGCAGCCCTCCTTGTACGGCGGCAGCTTCACCTCCGTCATCGGGACCTTCTTCGACAGCCACTGGGGCGTGTACCAGTACGTCAGGAAGGGTTTCTTCTCCTTGGCGAACTGCTTCATCTGGGTGATCTGCGCCGCCTCGGAACCGGCGAACACCACTTGGTAGTCCAGCTTCAGATTGGCCACCAGCGCCTTGTCGTTGGTGACGTAGGACGGCGAACCGTCCATCAGCTGGCCTTTGCCGCCGCTCTCCGCGGTGCGGAACAGCGAGGCGTACTTGTCGAGGTTGTGCCAGTCGGTGATGTCGGGGTGCTGCTCGGCCAGGTAGGTCGGCACGTACCAGCCGATGTGGCCGGTCACCCCGAGTTCGCCGGCGTCGGCGATGGTCTTCTTGTCCTCGACGTACCGCTTCTCCTGGTCGGGGTGGCCCCAGTCCTCCATGAGGGCGTCGACCCGGCCCTGGCTGAGCGCGTCCCAGGCCGGCACCTCGTCGACCTGCACGGTGTCGACGCGGTAGCCGAGCTTGTGCTCCAGGACGTACCGCGCGACGGCCACGTCGGACTGTGCGCCCACCCAGGACTGCACGGAGAGGGTGACGGTCTTCGAACCCCGGGCGTTGGCGAACGGACTGGCCTGCTTGGTCATGTCGGCGGCGCCGCAGCCGGTCGTCACGCCCAGCGCGGTGACGGCGGCGACCAGGGCGGTGGTGCGGATCCGCATGTCAGGCTCCCTTCCCCGCGCGGCGTTCGGTCGGCTGGGTCACCCGGTCGAGCATCAGCCCCAGGCAGACGATGGCCACGCCGGCCACCAGTCCGGTCGCCAGGTCGCCCTGGGCGAGGCCGAACACCACGTTGTAGCCGAGCGCTCCACCGCCGACGAGACCGCCGACGACGACCACGGCGAGCACGAGCACCACGCACTGGTTGACGGCGAGCAGCAGGGCACGCCGGGCGAGCGGCAGCTGGACCTGCCACAGCTGCTGGGTGCCGGTGGCCCCCAGTGAGCGCGCCGCCTCCAGCGCGGCCGGGTCGACCTGGCGCAGCCCCTGGCCGACGATGCGGACGACGGCCGGCAGGGCGTAGACGACGGCAGCGGCGGCGGCGGGGGCGCGGCCTACGCCGAACAGCGCCACGACGGGGATCAGGTACACGAACTGCGGCATGGTCTGGCAGACGTCGAGCACCGGGCGCAGGATCCGTTCGCACCGGCTGCTGCGGGCGGCGGCGACGGCGGTGCCGAGGCCGATGACCAGGGTGACCACCACCGCGGCCAGCACCTGGGAGAGCGTGTCCAGGGACGGCTTCCACACCCCGAGGACGCCGATCGCCGCCATGGCCAGCGTCGCGGTGAGCGCCGTGCGCCAGGTGCCGATCAGCCAGGCCGGCGCGGCGACGACGAGGAGAATCCCCCACCAGGGCAGCCACTGCAGACCGTCGCGGATCGGGTCCAGCACCCAGGTGGTGAAGTGGGCGGCCCAGTCGGCGGTGCCGCCGACGACGGGGACCCCGCTGTAGAGGTGGTCGACCATCCAGTCCTTCGCGGTGTTCACCGGCGCGGCGATGTCGGCGACCCAGCCGCCCGGCCAGGCCAGGGTGCCCGTGAGCCGGCCGATCAGGACCGCGGCGGCCGTCACGGCGGCCACGACGGGCCAACGGGCCGCCGTCCACCCCGGCGCGGCCTCGTCGGTGCCCTCGCCCAGGCGTTCGCCGACGGCGGCGGTGACGCGGTCGAGCACGACGGCGAGCAGCACGATGGGGATGCCGGCCGCCAGAGCGGCGCCCACGTCGACGGAGGCCAGCGCCTGGTACACGCGGTCGCCCAGACCACCGGCCCCGATCATGGACGCGATCACGGCCATCGAGAGCGCCATCATGATCGTCTGGTTGACGCCCAGCATGATCTCCTTGCGGGCGAGCGGCAGGCGGGCGGTCAGCAGTCGCTGCCGGAAGGTGGCGCCGAGCGACTCCACCGCCTCCATCACCCCGGGGTCGGCGGCACGCAGGCCGAGCGAGGTCAGCCGCGCCATGGGCGGGGCCGCGTACACGACGGTGGCGAGGACGGCGGCGGGCACGCCGATGCCGAAGACCAGGACGACGGGCAGCAGGTAGGCGAAGGCCGGGAGCGCCTGCATGGTGTCCAGGACGGGACGCAGCGTCCGGTCGAGGCGATCGGACAGTCCGGCGGCGAGTCCGAGGAGCGTGCCGAGGACGACGGAGGCGAGGACGGCCACGACCATGAGGGCGAGCGTCTGCATGGTCGGCACCCACATGCCGAGGGCGCCGCAGGCCAGGAAGGCGGCGGCGGTGCCGGCGGCGAGACGGACACCGGCAACGCGCCAGGCGACGAGGGCGCCGAGGACCGTGACGCCCGTCCAGCCGGCGGCGAGCAGGGTCAGGTAGACCGCGCGGACGGAGAGGACGACCGCGTTGCTGAGGTAGCCGAAGAAGTACAGGAACAGGGGGTGGCTGTCCCGGTTGTCGATGACCCAGTCGCTCGCGGAGGCGAGCGGTGCGGAGAGGTCGACGGTGAGGGCGTGCGGCCAGGTCGCGCCGGGCCAGCGGGTGGCGGCCCAGGGGGCGAGGACGGCGGCGAACAGGGCGAGCAGGAGGAGCTTGCCCAGGGCCCGGCTCCTCAGCAGGCGGGGGACGCCGGCGCGGGCGGCGGGGACGGAGAGCGTGACCATCAGATCGCCTCCGGACCGGTGCCGGGTGCGGTGGTGGTCACCACGGGGGTGCCGGCGGGCACGGGAGGTTCGGTGGCGGCCCGGGTGGTGTCCGGCCGCTCGGGGTCGGCCGTTCCGGCGACCACGCCCAGCAGGGTGTCGGAGTCCACGACGCCCAGGCACCGGCCCGCGTCCATGACCCGGGCCGCGGCGCCCGCGCGGGCCACCGCCTCGATCGCCTCCGCGACCGTGGCCTCGGGGCGGAGCGCGGGGCCGGCGGCCGCGTCCGTGGCGGACGCGGGGCGCATGGCCGTGCGGACCGTCATCACCTGTTCGCGGGGAACGTCCCGGACGAACTCGCGGACGTAGTCGTCGGCGGGAGACCCGACGATCTCCTCGGGGGTGCCCAGCTGGACGACCCGCCCGTCGCGCATCAGGGCGATGCGGTCGCCGAGCTTGAGGGCCTCGGAGAGGTCGTGGGTGATGAAGACCATCGTGCGGCCCTCCTCGCGGTGCAGGCGGACCACCTCTTCCTGCATGTCGCGCCGGATCAGCGGGTCGAGGGCGCTGAACGGTTCGTCGAACAGCAGTACCTCGGGGTCCACGGCCAGGGCGCGGGCCAGGCCCACCCGCTGGCGCTGGCCGCCGGACAGCTGGCCGGGCCGGCGCTTCTCCATGCCTTCCAGGCCGACCTTGGCGACGACCTCGGCGGCCCGCTCGCGCCGCTTCGATCTGCTGACGCCCTGGATCTCCAGGCCGTAGGCGACGTTGTCCAGGACCGTGCGGTGCGGGAGCAGGCCGAAGTGCTGGAAGACCATGGCGGCGCGGTGCCGGCGCAGCTCGCGCAGGGTGCCCTTGTCCATCGCGCGGACGTCCTCGCCGTCGATGGCGATCGTGCCGGCCGTCGGCTCGATCAGCCGGGTCAGACAGCGCACCAGGGTCGACTTGCCGGAGCCGGACAGGCCCATCACCACGAAGACCTCGCCCTTCAGGACATCGAAGGAGACGTCGCGGACGGCGGCGGTGCAGCCGGTCCGCGCGCGCAGTCCGGCGGCGTCCAGGGCGCTGAGCCCGGGATCGGCGGGGACGCGGTCGGCCTTGGGGCCGAACACCTTCCACAGGCCGTCCACGGAGAAGACGGGGGCGTCGGTGGGGGGCTTGCGAGTGGGGACGGTGAGGGTCATCGGGACTCGCCTCCGATCAGGTCGGCGGCCTTCTCCCCGACCATGAGCACCCCGATCATCGGGTTCACGGCGGGCATGGCCGGGAAGACGGACGCGTCGGCGATACGGATGCCGGACAGGCCGCGGATACGCAGCTGCGGGTCGACCACGGCCAGCTCGTCGTCGGCAGCGCCCATCCTGCAGGTGCCGGCGGGGTGGTAGACGGTGTGCGCGACCTTGCGGGCGTACTCGCTCAGTTCGGCGTCGCCGACGATCTCGGGGCCGGGGCAGACCTCGCGCTTGAGCCAGCCCGCCAGCGGCTCGGCCCTGGCGATCTCCCGGGCGATGCGGAGGCCGTCGACGAGGGTGCGGGCGTCGTAGTCCTCCTCGTCGGTGAAGTAGCGGAAGTCCAGGGCGGGCTTCACGGACGGGTCGGCGCTGGTCAGGAACAGCCGGCCGCGGCTTCTGGGCTTGGGGATGTTGGGGGTCATCGAGACGCCGTACGCGGGGCGCTCGTATCCGAGGCGCTCGGGGTTGTCCGTGAACGGGATCTGGTAGAAGTGGAACATCAGGTCGGGGCCCGGGTGTTCGGGGTCGCGGCGCACGAACAGGCCGGCGTCGGAGTCCATCGCGGAGTTCTCCGGGATGGGGCCGTTCGTCTCCCAGACGATCACCGACTCGGGATGGTCGAGCAGGTTCTCGCCGACGCCCGGCAGGTCGTGCGCGACCGGGATGCCCAGGGCCTCCAGCTCGGCGCGGGGGCCGATGCCCGAATGCAGCAGCAGCCGCGGCGAGTCGACGGCGCCCGCGCACAGGACGACCTCGTTGCGCGCTCGCACCAGCAGTTCCTCGCCGTCCTTGGTACGCACGTGGACGCCCTCGGCGCGGGTGCCGTCCAGTTCCAGCCGGTACGCCCAGGTCTCCAGGAAGACACGGAGGTTGGGGCGCTCGTCCATCACCGGGTGCAGATAGGCGACGGAGGCCGAGGAGCGCTTGTTGTCCTCCGGGTGATAGGCGAGGTCGAAGAAGCCGACGCCCTCGGTGAACGGCTTCGCGTTGAAGCCCTCGACGCGCGGCACTCCGAGCGCCGTTTCGGCCGCGTCGACGAAGTCGCGCGCGATGGCGTTGCGGTCCTTCCCGTCGACCGGGACGATGTTGTTCTTCAGGCGGGCGAAGTAGGCCTCCATGGGGACGGCGCCCCAGCCCTCGGCACCGGCCTGCTCCCACTCGTCCCAGTCGGAGGGGAGCGGCTTGAAGGAGATCAGGGTGTTGTGCGAGGAGCATCCGCCCAGGACGCGCGCCCGGCTGTGCCGGATGTGGGAGTTGCCGCGCGGCTGTTCGGTGGTCGGGTAGTCGTAGTCGAGATCGCCGCCGAGCAGGCCCATCCAGCGGCGCAGGGTGAGGACGTCGTCGCGGCCCACGTCGCTCGGGCCGCCCTCGATGACGGCGACGGTGACGTCCGGGTTCTCGGTGAGGCGGGAGGCGATGACGGAGCCTGCGGTGCCGCCGCCGATGACGACGTAGTCGAATATGTGGGTGTGATCCTGCATGGGCTGGTTACTCCTGCGGGGTGGAAGGGCGTGCGAGGGGTAGCGGCGGGTTCGCCGGCTGGGCGAGTGGGGGCTCAGCCGGCGAACCAGCGCACCGGCTTGGGCGCGAGGTTCTGGTAGACGTGCTTGGACTCGCGGTACTCGGCGAGTCCGGCGGGGCCCAGTTCGCGCCCGGTGCCGCTCTTGCCGAAGCCGCCCCACTCCGCCTGTGGCAGGTAGGGGTGGAAGTCGTTGATCCAGACGGTGCCGTGCCGCAGCCGGCCGGCGACGCGGCGGGCGCGGCCGGCGTCGGTGGTCCACACGGCGCCCGCGAGACCGTACTCGGTGTCGTTGGCGAGGCGGACCGCCTCGTCCTCGGTGCGGAAGGTCTCGACGGTGAGCACGGGTCCGAACACCTCCTCCCGGACGACCCGCATCTCGCGGTGGCAGGCGTCGAGGACGGTCGGCTCGTAGAACCAGCCCGACTCGGGTCGCTGCGCCGACGGTTCGGGCCGCCGGCCGCCGCAGCGCAGCACCGCCCCCTCGGCCAGCGCGGACGCGACGTACGCCTCGACCTTGGCGCGCTGCTCTTCGGAGACGAGCGGGCCGCACTCGATGCCCTCCTCGGTACCACGGCCGATCCTGATCCTCTGGGCGCGGCGGGCGAGTTCGGCGACGAAGCGGTCGCGGACCGACTCCTCGACGATCAGGCGAGCGCCGGCCGAGCAGACCTGGCCGCTGTGGATGAAGGCGGCGTTGAGTGCCTGGTCGACGGCGGTGTCGAAGTCCGCGTCGGTGGCGCAGGCGTCGGCGAAGACCACGTTGGGGTTCTTGCCGCCGAGTTCCAGGGCGACCTTCTTCACACCGGCGGCCGCCGCTCGGGCGACCTTGGTGCCGCTGGCCAGGCCGCCGGTGAAGGAGACCAGGTCGACGCCGGGGTGGTCGGCGAGCCGGGCGCCGACGGTGTGGCCGGGGCCGGTGACGATGTTGGCGACGCCGGCGGGCAGCCCGGCCTCGGCGAGCAGCTCGATCAGGGCGATGGTGGTCAGCGGGGTGATCTCGCTCGGTTTGACCACGAAGGTGTTGCCGGCCGCCAGGGCCGGAGCGATCTTCCAACTGGCCTGGAGAAGAGGGTAGTTCCAAGGGGTGATCAACGCGCAGACGCCGACCGGCTCGTGCACGACGACGCTGTGGATGTCGGGCGAGCCGGCGTCGACCACCCGGCCCGGAGCCTCGGCGGCAATCAGGTCGGCGAAATAGCGGAAGGCGTCGGCGACACAGTCGATGTCGACGCGGCCCTCCTCCACGGTCTTGCCGGCGTCGCGGCTCTCCAGCAGGCCGAGTTCCTCGCGGTCGCGCACCAGGAGGCCGGCGACGCGGCGCAGCAGCGCGGCGCGCTCGGCGGCCGGGGTGTGCGGCCAGGGGCCCTGGTCGAACGCCTGTCGGGCGGCGGCCACCGCCTTCTCCGCGTCCCTCTCGTCCCCCTCGGCGACCACGGCGAACGGCCGGGCGTCGGCCGGGTCGAGGACCTCGCGCGTCGCGCCGGAGCTCGCCCGTAGCCATTCGCCTCCCGCGTGGATGGTCGCCTGGTCCTGTCGTTGCGTTCTGTCCGCCATGCTCGGTGCAGCCTTCCGTTCCTGTTCCGTCCCCCTGCGTCACATGGGTGTCACGCTCGGGGATCGTGGCCGCATGCCCGACCCTGCGGATTGCATGCGCAATCGGTGACCGAAAGTGTCCGGCGTCACTGAGAAGACGGCCAAAAACGGACGAACAGGGGCAATAGGGGTCCCGGAAGGGTGGAACGAGGGTGCGGCAGCCCGTAGGCCTGATCCTTCATCGAGATCGCGACCGCCACGTGCCGTCACCGAGCACCCGCGACCGGTGCTGCCGCGGCTCGTGAACACAGCGCCCACGCACGGGCCCGAACCGGTGCGACGATCGAAGGAACGGGGTACAAGGCACTCGAGCCCACCGACGGCCCTCCACGAGATGGGGCCCCGGCCCGCGCGCCCAGGCCCGGCCCGTGAGACCGGCGGGCCCCGGGCCGGGCAGGCGTGCCCGCGCACCGCGGCGGCGGACCCGACAGGAGTCGTCCGGGAGCGGTGACGAGTTCGGCCGGTGACGTGACGAACAGAGCGACGCACGACGCGGAGGCGACCCCATGAATCCTCTCCTCAGCCGGCGTCCCGACGTGCGCGGCCGGCTCGGGCACCTGATCTTCTCCCGGGTGGCGGGGCCGGACGGCCCCGCCGTCCGCGCCCGCATCCACGACACCCCGGGCCCGCGCTGGTTCGGACCCGAACGGCCGGTCCGGCGGGTGCACGGGGACGCGGCCATGTTCATCGGCGGCCTGTCCGCACTGCTCCTGCAGTCGTTGCACCCGCGGGCCATGGCGGCCGTCGCGGCCCACTCGGGGTTCCGCGGGGACCCGTGGGGCCGGCTGCAGCGCACGAGCGCCTTCCTCGCCGTCACGACCTTCGGAACCGCCGACAGCGCGCACGAAGCCTGCGCCCGGGTGCGAGCAGTCCACGAGCGGATACGGGGCGCCACCCCGGACGGGCAGCCCTACGCGGCCTCGGACCCGCACCTGCTGTGCTGGGTGCACATCGCCGAGGTCGACAGCTTCCTGCGCGCCCACCAGCTCTACGGCGCCCACCCGCTGGACGACGAGGGCTGCGACGCCTACGTGGCCGACACGGCTCGCATCGCCACCGCGCTCGGAGTCCACGAACCGCCCACCACGAGGGCCGAACTGGCCGAGTGCATGGCCGCCTACCGCGGTGAACTGCGCGTGACCCCCGAGGCACGCAGCACCGCGCGGTACCTCCTGCTCCGCCCGCCCGTCCCGCTGCTCGCCCGGCCGCCGTACGGGGCGATCGCCGCCGGCGCCGTCTCCCTGCTGCCCCTCTGGGCGGCCCGAGCGCTGCGGCTGCCCCGCCTCCCCCTCGCCGAGGACGTGTGCGTACGCCCGCTGGGCACCGCCGTCACCGCCACCATCCGTTGGGCGATGTCCCCGCCCCCCGGCACCGCGGAACCCTGACACCGCCGCCCGCGCGTGCCGCGGCGCGCGACAGACCGGCGGCAGCCTTCCTCGTACGAATCGCCTTCATCGTCGCCTTGGGCGTCCTGCGGAACAGCCCTCGGCAGCCGCAGAACGGCCTCCGGCAAGCCGCTCAACGCCTCCCGCGCCACCCCCACCCGAACGCCTCCCGCGCCGCCCCCGTCCGGGCGGCCCGGGAAGCGCCCTGTCGCCGCCCGGACAGGGGGCCGGCACGGTCACTCGCGGGACGGCTCACCCGGACGGCTCCACCGCGCCGGGACGGAGACAAGGACGAGTCCGCCGAGGAGGAGCACCGCCCCGGTGACCGCCGGCACACCGAGTCGTTCCCCCAGCAGGAGGACTCCGAGCAGGGTCGCCACCAGCGGCTCCGCCAGGCTGAGCGTGCCGGCGGTCGCCCCGCTGATCCGGGTCACACCCCAGGTGAACAGGAGATAGCCCAGGGCCGTCGTGGCCAGGGCCAGCCAGCCGATCAGGATAAGCGTCCGCGGGTCACCGAGCCCGTCCGGGTGGGCCAAGGCCCACGGCAGCACCAGCACACCGGCCAGGAACACGGTTGCCGGGGCGGCGGCAGCGGTGTCTCCGCCGCGCTGCCCCAACTGCTTGGTCACCGCTATGTACACCCCGAAACTGGCCCCGGCCACCACGGCGAGCAGCACGCCCACGCTGTCGGCCGGCCGCCCGTCGGCCGGGACGAGGAGCAGGGCGATACCGCCGACGGCGCACGCGGTCCCGCACGCCCACACCCGGCTGAGCCGCTCACCGGCCAGGACGCGCCCGCACACCCCCGACACCACCGGTACGGCGCCGAAGGCGACAGCGGTCGCCAGGGCGGCGCCGCAGCGGGCCACCGCCTCCAGGAAGCACACCTGGAAGGCCGCGGTGACCAGGATGCCCACGACCGTCCAGCAGCGCGTCCCACGCCGCGACAAGGTACGCATTCCGGTCCGCCGCGCGGTGAACAACCCCAGGACGAAACCGCCGAGAAGCATCCGGCAGCCGCCGATCGACACCGGAGACGCGCTGCTCGCGACCAGGACCTGAGCCGGGCCGACCGTGCCCCACAGGAAGGCGGCGGTCAGCACAGGCGCCACTCCGCCCCCGGGCACGAAACGGTCCGACTTGCCCGCTGTGCTCGTCACACTCACTCTCATTCCGCAGAGCCGGGCAGGATCCCGTGGCCCAGCACACCTCGGTGGCACACCCGGCGATTCCTGACCTCGACGCTAGTCAGCCTCCGGCGATCGTCCCCATTGGGGAAAACCATCAACTCGACTTCGCCCGTTTGGAGTTACCCACTTTTCACCAAGGCCGAGACCGGTCCCGGACGACGGACCGAGCCGCAGTGCGGGCGGCCGACGCCGGCCGTCGCCCGACGATCGGACTTCGTGGGCGAGACCGTGGCGGCGTTCGACGCGCCGAGCGTCCGTCGAACCGGATCAGGCCCACCACTGCGCGATCGCCTTCCGGACGGCACGGGCCGCCGGCGCCCGGGGGCTGTTCCGTGACCGGCGGTGGCCTGTCTCAGCGGGATTCAGCCGATGCAGTCAGGAGCGAGCGAGTATCGAGCGACGAAACCGGGTCGACGCGGGTCAGTGCGGTACCCGATCATGCGTTCATGCCCCTCGAAGACACCCTTGCCCGGGTCGATGCGGACCTGGCCGCCGGCCGGGTGCCCGTCGCTCGCCAGCGCCTGCGCGGTCTCATCTCGTCCTTCCCCCAGGACCTGGTGCTCCGCCGTCGTCTGGCCGAGGTGTACCGGCTTTACGGCGACGCCGCAGAGGCAGGGCGCTGGATGTACCTCGAAGAGGACCGCGTCGCCGACGAGACCGCGGCCTTCGAGGCGCGGTACGGGTCCCCCGCGTGGCGGATGAAGGCCCTCGCCTGGCACGGCCCCGAGGTGACGGCCTCCACCGCCTTCGCCCGAGGGCAGCTGACCGCGGTGCGCACCGCCTGCGCCGAGGAGTTGGGACACCCCGTCGGCTGGGACGACCCCGCCTCCTACCGGGACCACCTGGAAGGGGAGTACGCGGCGCCCTCCGAGCCATGGACGGTCGGCGGTGTGCTGGTGGGCGTCGGTTGCCTGGCGGCAGCCCTCGGGTTCCTCGCGATCTGGGTGAACGGACTCGTCGCCCTCTTGGACTGACTCAGGCCACCGGAGTGCGTGAGGAGCCCCGCGCAAGACCCGGCATGCGCCGGAGGAGGGGAGAAGGACGCCTGGAGTCGCCTTTCGACGACGGCTCAGGTCGCATCCCGCTGTGCTGCGTCCGGGGGATACGCGGGTCGGGCCCGGCAGCCGGCAGCGGCGGCCGCCATGGCCCGATCACGGAGACTCGACCCTGCGCCCTCAGCGCCCGGAGCGGCCGAGCCGGCGGGCCACCCGGCCGAACCTGTTGACCTCCGTGACCGAATCGCCGGTGGAGCACAGGTGGACGACTCGACCCCGTCGCCTCGATCCGCTCTGCGCACACACGCGGCGCGGTCACCGGTTACCCGGGCTCGACGTGCGGGGCGCGAAGCGGCCTTCAGCTTCCAGCCGCTGCCGCCGCAGGGCTCACGACGGCCACGGTCAGTCCCCTTCACGGAAGGCGGCCCGCCGGCGCGTGCCCAGGCCGCGGCCGCCTGCCGGCCCACAGGCGTGGCCGGCATCCGTCCGGTCGATCATGGTCGGACGTACTGGAGGCTCATGAAGGGCGCGCCGGAATCTCGGATGCGGGCCGTGGTCGGCCGTGACAGTCTCCACGCATGTCGATCATCGGTGTGTCTCCCGGCGTGTCCCTCGCGTACGAGACCTTCGGCGACCTCAGCGACCCTCCGATCCTGCTCGTGATGGGCTTCGGCGCGCAGATGCTCGCCTGGCACGAGGACTTCTGCGGGGCGCTGGCCGACCGCGGCCGTTACGTGATCCGGTACGACAACCGCGACTGCGGGCTGTCCACCACGTTCGACGACTACCCCGTCGACATGGGCGAGTTCATCGCCGCCGTCAGCTCGGGGGATCTGGCCGCCGCGCTCGAGATGGTTCCCTACCGGCTTTCCGACATGGCCGACGACGGCCTCGGCCTGCTCACAGCGCTCGGTGTCGAACGCGCCCACGTGGTCGGCGCCTCGATGGGAGGGATGATCGCCCAGACGATGGCCGTCTCCGCCCCGGAGCGGGTACTGACCCTGACGTCGATGATGTCCTCGACCGGCGAGAGCGCCTACGGCAGGCCCAGCCCGCAGGCGCAGGCCGTGCTGTTCGGTCCGAGGCCCGCGGACCGGGAGGGGTACGTCGCGGCAGCCGAGAGGGAACTGGTGTGGGCCTCAAGGCGGTACGGCGACGCCGCGGCGTTGCGCGAACTGGCCGCCGCCGGCTACGACCGCGCCTACCGTCCCGCGGGGATCGGCCGCCAGCTCGGCGCGATGATCCTCAGCGGTTCCCGCGCGGACGCGCTCCGGGAACTGCGGGTACCGACACTGGTCATCCACGGCCTGGATGACACGCTGATCGATCCCAGCGGTGGGAGGCGCACCGCGGAGCTGGTGCCCGGCGCCGAACTCCTGCTGGTCCCTGACATGGGCCACGACCGCCCCCGTGAGCTCTGGCCCACGCTCATCGATGCCCTGGTGGCCCACACCGGCTGAGCTCGCGTCGCGACGTCGGCCCGGAGAGCGGTTCTCGGACGAAGCCCGGGAACAGGACGTCGGCAGGCCGACACGCAGGCGGGCGGCCTGACCGTCGGTCTTCACCACCACGGCGTTTCGTCCGGGCGTTTCGTTCCGGCGTTCCGCTGCCGCCTCCCCCCACTGGAGGGGTCCGGGAGCGTTTTCAGCGCAGCAGGAGACCGATCGCGACCGTCAGCCGTTCGAGGTAGGACTCCCGCGACGCGACCTGGTGCTTGATGCCGATCGATGCGCTGATCAGCGTCTGTGCGACGGGGATGGCTGTTCGTCGTCCTTTCTCGACGGCGATCGCGTCCGTGATCAGTTCCTCGAAACGTCGCGGCGTGGTTTCGAGGATCTCTCCGAGGAGGTCGGGGTTGTCCTCGATGACTGTCGCGACATCGCGCGTCAGTGGGCCGACGTAGCGGCCCGCCCACTGGTCGAACGCGTCGACGAGGCGCTGGGAGAGGGGGCGGCCGCTGTCGGCCAGGGCTTGTCGGACCGCGGTGACATCGCGGTCCAAGGCCTGGGTGACCGCGGCACGGAACAGGGTCTCCTTCGAGGAGAAGAGGAAGTAGAGCCCGGGCCGGGAGATGTGCGCCGCCCGCGCCACCTCGTCCATCGAGGTCTTCCGGTAACCGAAGCGCGCGAACGTGGTCATGGCGGACTCCAGAACCATGGTCCGGCGGTCGGCTCCAGTGACTGTCGACGGCGGGTGGCCGGCGTCGGGACTGCTCATGGGGCGAGCATACGAGCGAGGACTCTGACTATACAAATTGCGCCTACTTCGTATAGTGGCTGCATCATGAGTACTCGCCAGCTCATCTCCACGCCCTTCACCTCCTCCAGCACCGCGGACGATGTGCTGCGGGACATCGACCTCACCGGCGTCCGCGCGATCGTGACGGGGGCCTCCTCCGGACTCGGGATCGAAACGGCTCGTGCGCTGACCGCTGCCGGGGCGGAAGTGACGCTCGCTGTCCGGAACACAACCGCGGGTGACGCAGTCGCCGAGACGATCGGGAGGTCGACCGGGGGGACCCGGCCCCGCGTCGTCCGGCTCGATCTCGCCGACCGGGTCTCCGTCACACGGTTCGTCGACGCGTGGGGCGGTCCGCTTCACCTGCTGATCAACAACGCCGGCGTGGTCACCGGTGGCCTCGAACGGACTCCTGAGGGCTGGGAGCTCCAGTTCACCACGAACCATCTCGGCCACTTCGCACTGGCCGCCGGCCTTCACCACGCCCTCGCCCGGGGAGCGGCCGACCGCGACGGGGCACGGATCGTCTCGGTCAGTTCGACGGCGCACATGCGGTCCGGCATCGACTTCGACGACCTCCACTTCGAGCGGCGCGCCTACGATCCACAGATCGCCTACGCCCAGTCGAAGACGGCGAACTCCCTCTTCGCCGTCGAGGCGACCCGCCTGTGGGCGTCCGACGGTGTCGTCGCCAACGCGGTGAACCCCGGCGGCATCGCGACGGGCCTGCAGCGGAACTTCACACCGGAACAGAAGGCGTCGCTCGACGCGGCCGAGGCCGCCGGAATGTTCACGTACAAAACGGTCGAGCAGGGCGCCGCCGGCAGTGTCGTCGCGGCCGTCGCCCCCGAGTTCGCCCACTGCGGAGGCCGCTATCTCGACGATGCCCAAGAGGCCTACACCGTGCCGAACGACGCCGACCTCGCGCAGCACCCGCACGGCGTCAAGGAGTGGGCGCTCGACCCCGCCACCGCCCAGCGCCTGTGGACCGTCTCGACCGACCTGCTCCGCGCCTGACCTTCCGACGCCACAGCGAACCACGCCGGCACGGGCCACCCCGAGCGGCCGACATCACGTCGTTGTCGGGGCACTCTTCGACAGACGGGACCGCGCGGGCGTGGAAGCCGGTGGCCTCGCGGTTCGACCTCATCGTGCGCGCAGTTCCTCCATCGCGGACCGGCTTTCCTGGTCGGCGGCGCGGAAGAGCACCAGCAGCTGTTCCGGATCTTGCAGGGGTGTGAGCGTTTCGAACTGCACGGTGATCGTGCCGACGTCGGGGTGCCGCAACGTCTTACGTCCGCGGCCGTTGACCTTGACGTCTCGCTCGGCCCACCGTCGCGCGAATTCCTCGTCCCGGCGCAGGCATTCGGTGATGAGGTCGGTCAACGCCTGATCCTGCGGATGCGCGGCCCACGCGGTGCGCAGGTGCGCGACCCCCTCCCGCACGACGCGTTCGCGGTCGACGTACAACTCACGTGTCTGCGGATGCATCAGGCACAGCCACATCGCGTTGCGCCGCGACGGCGGCAGGGTGCCGAAATCCAGGAGCAGTCTCGCCATCTCGTCGTTCCAGGCCAGGATGTCGTAACGATGGTTCATCAGCATGGCAGGTAGCGGCGAGAGGTCGGCGACGAGTCGGGCCAGCGACGGCGCCGCTGTGGTGGCGAGCTTGTCGGCGTCGCGGGGCCGTTGCTGGGCCAGGCCGAAGAGGTAGGCGCGTTCGTCGGGCGCCAGGCGCAGCGCCCTGGCCAGCGCCTCCACCACGTCCGCTGAGGGTCGCAACCCGCGGGCCTGCTCCAACCGCACGATGTAGTCGACGCTGATCCCGGCCAGTTGGGCGACCTCTTCGCGCCGCAATCCGGGAGTCCGCCGGGACTGCCGGCTCGACGGCAGGCCGAAATCCCGCGGATCCAGGCGTTCCCGCCGGGTTCGCAGGAAGACGGCGAGCTCCTGTGTCACATCCACGGTGCCGGGGATCATGGCTGGTTCAACAGCCGGGGTAGGACCGGTGTTCCCAGGAACTTCCTTCCCTTACCCCCGGCTCGCGGTGGCCGCAGGCTGGTGCTCGACGACGATCACGAGCACAGGAGGACACGATGTCGCTCACCCTCGACACCTACCGGCTGCTGGGCCGCTCCGGGCTGCGGGTCTCACCGCTGGCCCTGGGCACGGCGACCTTCGGCACCGAGTGGGGCTGGGGCGCCGAGCAGGACGACGCGCGCAAGCTGTTCGACACCTACGTCGGACGTGGCGGCAACTTCATCGACACCGCCAACACCTACACCAACGGCAGCTCCGAGCGCATGCTGGGCGAATTCGTCCGCGACCGCCGCGAGAGCCTGGTGCTGGCCACGAAATACACGACGTTGCGCCGCCCCGGCGACCCGAATTCCGGGGGCGCTCACCGCAAGAGCCTGTTCGCGTCGGTGGAGTCCAGCCTGCGGCGGCTGAACACGGACTACATCGATCTGCTCTTCCTGCACGTGTGGGACTTCACGACGCCGGTCGAGGAGATCCTGCGCGGCATGGACGACCTGGTCCGGCAGGGCAAGATCCTGTACGTGGCGATGTCCAACGCCCCCGCCTGGGAGATCTCGCGCATGCAGACCATGGCCGACCTGCGCGGCTGGACGCCGCTGATCGCACTGCAGATCGAATACAGCCTCATCAACCGGGCCGGAGAACGCGACCTGATCCCCATGGCGCGGGCGATGGGGCTGGGGGTGACCCCGTACTCACCGCTGGGCGGCGGCGTGCTGTCCGGCAAGTACAGCCACGCCGACCTGACCGCGACGAGCACTGACTCCGGTCAGGGAAACCGCAAGAGCTTCAACGCCGGCTTGGGCATGGTCACCGAACGCACCCTCGCCATCGCCGACGTCGTACGGGAGGTCTCCGCGGAGCTGGGACGCACACCCGCCCAGGTCGCACTGGCCTGGACCCTGCGGAACCCGGGCGTGACGGCGCCCGTCATCGGCGCTCGCACCCCCGAGCAGCTGGTGGGCAATCTGGGCGCCCTGGAGGTCCACTTCACCGCCGGTCAGCTGGCCCGCCTCGACGAGGCCAGCGCGATCGACCTCGGCTACCCGCACGACCTCCTCGCCGGTGACCACATCCGCACCGTGGTCGGAGGCGGCCTGAAGATCGAAAACCGCCGCTGATGACGGCAGGTGATGGACGTGGGATCGTTCAGGAGGCATCGAGAACCCGGCCGCGCGGCACGCCGCCACCACCGCGGACGGCGCGGGTGAGCGCGGCGGCCACGGGCGTGCTGCGCTGCGGCAGCGAGCGTGACCCGGCGGCGTCGCCCAGCGTTCGTGCGGCCGCCAGGTCATCGACCCGGAGTCGATGACCTCGCGGCGGGGGCGAAGGCGACAAGGCGGTGGCGGCGGGAGACCGGCGAGGGTCCGCTGACGGTGCCGGGCTTGCGCCGTCACGTACGTCACGTAGCGGACAGGCTCCATGCTCCGGCTGAGCGCACCTGGTAGTAGCCGCGGCCCGGCCACTGGAACGTATGCTCCCCGGCGCGGCCCTCGGTCACCGTCACCCAGTAGGCGAGGCGGTCGTCCAGCGCCTCCAACTGGATCAGGCTCGACCCCGCGTAGCGCAGAACGCCCGGGCCCGGTTCCCCTCGGTAGTGCACGACATCCGAACCGGTCCCGTTGATGGCGTCGTGGAAGCGCGGGACTTCTCGGAGCGGTACCGCGGTGGCCGTCCACGCTTCGCGTTCACCGGCGCCGAACACGCGGAAGGTGATCGCCTTGTTCCCTTCCGGCAGCGGGATCCGGGCGGTGAAGGGCGTTCCGTCGCCGGACAGCCGGTACAGGCGTGAGGAACGCCCCTTCCTGCCGCCCTCGAAGCGCAGGTGGACCCGTGCCTGCCCGGTGCTCGAGAAGACCATCACAGCCGGGCGGTACGGCGGCATCTTCAGCCGGTGGGTCTGCTCGCCACCGCCTCCCTGCCCGCCGACCCGCGGCTCAGGGGGACTCGTCAGCGTCCTCGCGCGAGGCTCGGCCTCGCGTCGCTGTGTGCGGGCCCCGCTTTCCGGGCCCGGCCGTCTCGGGATGCCGGGGTTCGGGTCTTCCGCCAGGCGGACCGCGTCCGCCGCGCATACGGCGATGTCGCGGGCGGCTCCCCCGGGAGGCGCCCAACTGACCTGCCGGGCGGCCCGACCGTGCCGGGCGTCGAAGAAGCACAGCGGCATGCGCCGCGGCAGAGGCCGGCCTGCGATCAGAGCGTCCAGACGGGCCAGCGCGTGCCTGCCCTCGTCCAGCGTGCGCAGGACATCGAGTGTGCCCGCCCGCGACCGGTCACCGGCGACGTCCCGCTTCGCCTGGTCGTATGCGTCCAGGGCACGCACCAGCTCGGCGCGCATCTCATCGGTGGCACCGGCCTGGCCGGGGCTGAAGGAATGGACGTCCAGCGCCTCACCGAAGGCGGTGATCTCGGCCTCGATCTCGGCGAGCGCCGACCCGTCGTGCCTGCGCCATGGCCACCACCGGCGGAACCCCCCGCCCACCCCGCTACCCATGGTCGCCATCATGCCGCACGCCCCCGGCAGACGGGTTCCGAGGCCGGGAGCCGAACATCGAACGGCCGGCTGGAGCACCCCTGACACCGCCCGGCGCGGGCAGCGCTCCCATGACGTGTTGTGGGGCGGTGTCGGTGCCCCGTGACGGTGTGAACGACCTGCGGCGTCGAGAGACAATCGGTATGTGGTGCTTCGCTCCGCTCGCGCAATCCCTGAAGGCGATCGCACCGTACACACGGATGTGTCGAGTTTCCCGTTCTCCGCGGGCCGTCTCTCCGACGAGGCGCTGTTGTCCGGGCTGGCCGCCGGTGATCCGGAACTGACCGTCGGCTTCGTGCGGAGGTTCCAGCACCGGGTCTTCGGCGTGGCGGTCGCCGTCACCAGAGATCCGCAGCTCGCCGAGGACGTCGCCCAGCAGACCTTCGAGCGGGCGTGGCGGCACGCGCAGATCTACGACTCGCGGCGAGGCTCGGTGACGACCTGGCTGACCACCATCGCCCACAACCTCGCCATCGACACCGTCCGCTCCCGGCGGGCGGAGCCGGTGGCGCCCGAGGACCTGGACGCGGTTCTCGACGTGGTCACCGAGACGCCCGAGCAGCACGCGCTGGCCGACGAGGCGTCGACGCGGCTGCGGGAAGCGGTGGCGCGCCTGCCGCGCGAACAGGGACGAGCCCTGGTGATGGCGGGCATCTACGGCATGAGCGCCCAGCAGATAGCCGACCGGGAGCACATTCCGCTGGGCACCGCCAAGACGCGCATCCGGACGGCGATGGGGAAGCTGAGGACGATGCTCCAGTCCGAGTGGCGAGGCGGCGGCCATGCCCAATGAGGTGACCTGCGAGAAGCTGCGTGAGATCTGCGCCGAGCTCGCGCTCGGAGTGCTGCCCGGCCGTGCGCGGGCCGCGGCCGTGGCGCATCTGGAGCGGTGCGCGGACTGCCGTGAGCAAGTACGGCAGCTGACCTGGATCGGCGACCGGCTGATCGGCCTGCTGCCGGCCGGCGAGCCACCGGTCGGCTTCGAGACCCGGGTGGCGTGGGCACTGACGCGTGCGGCGGGACAGCAGGCCGCCGAGTCCGCCGCGCGAGGCGGCCTCCCCGCGGCGGATCCGCCCGTCGGGAGCCCCGGCACCGACACGTGCCTGGCCGCCGGGGGGTCCGGCACCGGCCGGCCCACGGGCGCCCTCGCGGCGCGACAGTCCACCGGCGATGCATGCGACGCACCCGGTGCCTCCGACGAACCCGGTGTGCCCGACCCCTTCGAGAGGCGAGGAGCACGCACGGGCCACGGAGGCCGGGGCTCCTCACAGGCGCCTCCCGGATCCATCGGATCCACCGGGCCCGGCGACCGGCGTCGGCCGCTCACCGGACCGCGCGTCCGGCGGCGCCGACGGCGGCGGCTGGCTGCCGCCGCCACCGCGATCGCCCTGGCGATCGGATTCGGCGGCTGGTCGGTCGGAACAGCGGTCGAGGGTGCCCTGGCCGGCCCGGCCGCGTCCGGCGCGGGACAGGACTCGGCCATGCTGTGGGGCGGCCTGACGGCCATACGGGGCCAGGCGGGAAAGTCCGCCGGGGAGGTCTACAGTCACCTCGGCGACCCGAGCTGGGTCTACATGTCGGTGGATCTCGCCGGAGCGGGCGACCGCCACACAGGGAAGGTCTTCTGTCTGCTGGTGCGCCGCGACGGCAGCGCCGTTCGGGTCGGCAGCTTCAGTCTGCACGAGGGCCGCGGCACGTGGGCGGCGCCGCTGCCTTCTTCCGTCGGCGACGCGGCGCTGTCCGGTGCCCGGCTGACGGCGTCCGACGGCACGCCGCTGGCCGTCACGCACTTCACTTCCGGCCGGGAGAGCTGACCCGCCCGCACGGGCGGCAGGCCTTGCGGACACGCGGAAACGCCACGCACCGGCAGGCCCGCTCCTCACTCCAGGAGTCGCGCGCATCCGGCCCCGGTGCGTGCGAGACTCCGGGAACCGCGTACCCGGGCGCGGAACGGATGTGCCGCCGCCACTCGGGCGGCCCGTGGATGTCGTCGAACCACTCGCCGTCGGCGACGGCCTAGCCGATCGCCGCCCGCACCACCCCGGCCGCGGCGCCCCCGTCGCGAGCCGGTGCGTCGGCGGCGGGACCGCGCCGGGCGGACTTCGCTCATCGCTCCGTTGCTCGCGGCACGCGACCACCGGTGGCGCATGTGCCGCCGGCGGCGTGCAGCCGGTACAAGCGGGCGTATGTGCCGCCGCGCAGGCACAGTTCGTCGTGTGTCCCGGACTCGACGACCCGGCCGCGGTCGAGTACGACGATCCGGGTGGCGTCGCGGACGGTGAGCAGGTCGTGCGAGATGACGACGGTGGTCCGCCCGGTCATCAGACGCCGCAGCGGCTCGATGATCCGGCGTCCGGACTGGACGTCGAGGCCGGCGGTGGGCTCGTCCAGGAGCAGCACGGGCGCATTCCTGACCATGGCACGGGCGATCGCCAGGCGCCGGCACTGTCCGCCGGACAGGGTCCGGCCGCGCTGGCCGACCACCGTGTCGTAACCCTCCGGCAGCGAGCGCACGAATTCGTCGGCGTCCGCCGCCCGCGCCGCCGCCTCGATCTCGGCGTCCGTCGCGCCGGGCCGACCGTAGGCGATGTTCTCGCGGATCGTGGCGTGCAGGACCAGGGTCTCCTGCAGGACGGCCGCCAAGTTCGCGCGTACGTCCGTCAGGGCCAGGTCGCGCAGATCGGTCCCGTCGAGGCGGACGGTGCCCAGGTCGGGATCGTAGAAGCGCAGTTGCAGCTTCGCCACCGTCGACTTCCCGGCTCCGCTGGCACCGACCAGCGCCAGCGTCTCACCGGGGGAGACATGGAAGGAGACGTCGTGCAGCGCCCAGGACGCCGCCGGTGCCGGGGCGCCGTCGGCGCTCTCGGGGCCGCCGCGGGGGTAGCGGAAGAAGACCCCGTCGAACTCGATGTCGCCGCGCGCCCGGGCGATCCGCCGTGCCCGCGACGACTCGGCGACCTCTGGTCGCTGGTCGAGCAGTTCGGCGATCCGTTCGGCCGAGGCGGAGGCGGCGTAGAACGTGGTGCCCAGACGGGACAGGTCGCGCACGGGACCGTAGAGCTTGCCGATCAGGGCGACGAAGACCAGCAACCCGCCCAGGCTCAGCTGCCCCTGAGTCAGTTTCCAGGTGCCGAGACCCAGTACGGCGAGGGCTCCCGACACCTCGATCAGCTCCACCAGAGGCCGATAGACGGCACGGACGCGGGCGGAGGCCATCGCGGCGTGGAACTTGCCGAGATTCTCGCGCTCGAAACGCCGCTGCTCCCATCCCTGACGGTTGTACGCCTGGACCAGCGTCACGTTGTCCAGCGACTCCTCGGCGACCGCCGCGAGCGATCCGCCGCGACGCCTGCGTTCCCGCGACGCTTCCTTGACCAGCCGCGAGAAGTGCCGGGCGGTGCCCCAGAACAGCGGCACGATGAAGAGGGCGAGCAGCGTGAGGTCCCAGCGGAGGTAGAACAGCAGCCCGAGGAACACGCCCAGCCGCAGCACGTAGTAGAGCACGTCGGCGACCCCGGACAGCAGGAACGTCTCGACCGCGTCCACGTCACCGGTGATGCGCGCCAGTACGTCCCCCAACCGCTGCCGCTCGAAGAACGCCGGCGACAGCCCCTGCACGTGGCGGAAGACGTCGGTGCGCAGCGCGACGAGGAACCGTTCGCTGACGAACGTCGAGGTCATGTCGTCGGCGAAACCGAGGATCCCGGAGACGAGGACGAGGCCCACATAGGCCGGGGCGACCCAGAGAAAGGGAGTCAGGTTCCTGGGGACGAGCACCTCGTCCACCACGACTTTGAACAGCCACAGTTCGGCCCCGTCGGCGAGCGGCCCGACCAGACCGAACGCGGTCAGCGGCAGCAGCCACCGGCGTTGTCCCCTCGTGTACGGCCAGAACCGCCGAAACACGTCCCCCGGCGCCAGCACCGGAGCGGGCTCGACGACGGCGTCCGGGTCCCGGCCCCCGCCCGAGGCCACCAGTTGCCGCAGGACGCGGCGGAGGGGCGGACCGACTCCCTCACGCACCGGTCCGCCCGCCCGCCCGGACCCCCTGTCAGTAGTCGTGGCCAAACTCGTGATCCTCGTCGTGCGAACGGCGCCGGCCCCGCATCGAGTCGTCGTCGTGGCCCGAGTGGTCGTCGTGCCCGTGTCCGTGGCCGTGTCCGTGTCCGTGGTGGTCGTCGTGATCGCCGCGGTCGTCATGGCGGATGAGGCAAAGGTCCTTGAAGATCGCCATGGGGCGCCTCCACTGGGTGAACGTTCGCTGGAACATGTCTCCTCATCGGTACGGACCAGAGCCCCGATCGGATGGCTCCTGGAGCCACTCATCTCTGTCGGGGTGACTGCGAACCGGATGGGCTTCCACGTGTGCGAGCAAGCGAGCGAGACGGACGGCGGAGCATCCGCCCGGCGAGTGCCACTCGCCGTCCATGGGACGAAGGCCAACGGAGCAGGGCGGCAGCGAGAGCCGCATGGAGGCGGTGACCTTGATGAACGCCCTCTCAATCCTCCTCGACGGCCTTCGCCCTCAACGGCATCCTTGAGCAACAGTCGGACGACCGCCCGGAAGGCCCCAGTAGAAGGCGGCGCCCCTCCCGAGGCCGCTCCACAGGCCCTGAGCAGTGCTCGCCGTGGCGCTTCTGTTCACGTCTCAGGTCGCGCCCCTGGCCTGCTCACGACCGGCCCCGGCCGCGGATCGGGTGGTCGGCCTCTTGAGCAGGTCGGTGCACCAAGTGCCTCGCCCGTGAGGGGCGGTGGCGACCGGCCAGGGCGAGGTCTCCCACAGGTCCCCGCCGTCGGCCGTGTCGTCGGCGTCCGAGGCCTGTCCCACCGGGGGTCCTGCGAGATTCCCGGATTCCCCGGAGGGACGGGCGTGCGGGTGCGGGCCCTGTCACTACACGGCCGCCATGGGGCCCCGTGACGCCGGGACGATGGGCGGTGGGCAGGGCTCGAGTCGAGGGGGCCCTCGGCGCTCAGCTGTAGTAGGCGATCTTGTCGTCGAGGACCTCCATGGCCCGGGACAGCGCCGCGACTCGCTGCTCCAGGGCGGCACGGCGCTCGCGGAGGAAGGCGACCCGGTCCTGCGCGGAACGGTCGGCGCGCAGGATCGCGACGAAGTCCCGCAGGTCCGCGATACCGAGGCCGGCCTCACGAAAGCACGTGACCAGACCGATCCAGAAGACGTCCTCCTCGGTGTACTGCCTGCGTCCGCCGACCGAGCGTCTGATCGGACCGATCAGCCCTTCGCGCTCGTAGTAGCGCAGCGTGTCGAGGGAGACGCCGGTACGGTCGGCGACTGCCGCCGGAGTGAGGAGTGTGGTCACGGGGTTCCCTTTCTGACCGCTGCTACCGCGCTTTCGCGAAGCGCGCCAGGTGCTCGTCATCGAGCCGCACACGGCGTGCGGCGAGTGCCTCCTCGATCTGCTCCACCCGGCTCGCACCGACGATCGGGTCGATCCCCTGCCGCATCAGCCACGCGAGGACGACCTGGTTCTTCGTCGCCGACAGCTCGCCGGCCACATCCTCAAGGACCGAGAGCACCCGGGCAGTACCCGGATGATCATATGTCCGCGGAAGCGGCTTGTCCGCGCGCACATAGGAACCCCACATCAGCGAGCTGTACGACCACACGCTGAGCCCCTCCGACCGCGCGAGGTCCAGGTCCTCGTCGGCGAGCAGGCGATGACCGGCCTCCGCGAGAGGGGTGAGTGGGCGCGGCTGGACCAACGAGTGACGCAACTGCAGGGCCGTCCATGGCTCCACGCCCTGCTCCCGGGCCAGCGACCGGGCGCGCTCGACGCGCCAGGCGGCATGATTGGCCGCCCCGACCCGCCGCGCCGTTCCCTTCGCGACCAGCGCGCCGAAGGCGCCGACGGTCTCCTCCAGCGGCACGGTGCGGTCTTCGGCGTGGGCCCAGAGGAGATCGACGTGATCGACTCCGAGACGCCCCAGGCTCTCCTCGACGCCGGTCTGTACGGCATGGGCGGAAAGGCCCTCGGCGCTCTGTGGCCAGGAGTGCGGGACGAGCGGATTCTGGCGGACCTTCGTCGCGATCCGCACCGCGTCGCGCGCGCCGGGGCGGGCGCGGAGCCACGCTCCGATGACCCGCTCGCTGGCGCCGCCGACGCCGCTCGAGTCCGCCCAGAAGGAGTAGCAGTTCGCGGTGTCGAGCCACACGCCTCCGCCGGCGACGAACGAGTCGAGGATCGCGAAAGCGTCGTCCGGGCCGACGCGGGTGCCGAAGTCCATCGTGCCGAGGACGAGTTGGGGGCCGGTGATGTTGAGGTCCATGCCCACCATCCTCGGATCTGGTGCGCGCTCCAGGTCAAGTGTGGCCGTAGAGACACATCGCTCCACCGGCCTGCCACCTCGCCCACCAGTTGCCCATGGCCCTGACCGACGCCTGTACCGGGCGGCGACCTCCGCCCGGTGCCCTCCACCCGGTCCCGAGCCTCGATCCCTCCGCAGGCGGCCATGTCCGTCGACGCGTGCAAGACATTCATCATCCTGGACGGCACCCTGCTGTCCGTCGCCCGCATCGCTGCCGACCGCCCGTTCCACTCCGGCACGCACAAGAAGCTCGGCGTCGACGTCCGGGTCTTGGCCGACCCGTCTCAAGATGAGGATGGAAGCCTCACCGCCTCCTATACTTCAGGCGTGTTCGATACGCCGAACTTCTTCCACGTCTCGTCCGTGCTCAATCGGCGGTCGATCGCGCAGCATGGCCTGGACTGGACGCGCATGGGCGCCGCACCGGGAATCGCCGGCAGCCGCCGCCCCGAGGTGGAGGGGGTGTTCGTCTGTCGGGGCGAGGAAGAAGCGGAGTTCTTCCTTCACATGATCAACAACACCGGTGGGCCGGTCGACCTCTGGTCCGTGGACGGCATCGATCAGGCGTCGCTCCTCGACAACGGCAATGGATTCGACTACGTGCCCAGCCGCATACCCGCCTCGCGGGTCCGCCTCGTGCGATCCGACGTTCCTCCTCGGCTCGGTTCTTGACGTCGCGCGGCGGTGCGGCTGCGGCCAAGCCCACGCGGAACCCGGCCGCGAGCTGACGAAGGCGTGATCGCGCAGCAGGAGGGCGAGGATCGTCAGCATCCGGCGGCTGCGGATCAGCCGCCGCCGGGCGCCGATCTGTCCTCGCCGAGTGGCCAACACCCGCCGCAGCATTCCGATTGCGAACGTGGACAGATCCAGCCCGAACGGGTGGGCGAGATGCGAAGCTCCTGGTGGTGAAAGTTGCTCATGGCCGACGACCCGCCTGCCCTCGTCCGACGTCGCGCACATCCCCACGCCCCCGGGCCGACCCGCACAGAGCGTGGAGCCGCCGACGTGTTCGTCCCGCTCATCCCTCTCCAGGGCGCCGTCACACCTTGGGGGAAGTCACCCGGAGAGCGACACGCCAGCGGCAACAGGTGCCCAGGGCCTGCGGTCGCGTGGCGCGAGGACGCGTTCGTGCGTCGACGGCTTGATGTGGCCGGTCCTACGAGAGTTCCTTACGCATCAGCGTGCACATCGTTTCGTAGCGGCGCAGCGTGCCGTCCGGGGCTTGCTCGTCCCACGCGTCGGGCTGACGGTCGTACGCGACATAGCCCAGCCGTTCGTACAGCGCCCGAGCCCGGGGGTTGTTCTCCTCCACGCCGAGTTCGGCCTGCCGCAGACCGCGGTTCTTGATCCGAAGCTCCGCGGCTTCGACAAGGAAGGTGCCGATCCCGCACGACTGCAATGCCGGATGGACTGCCAGTTGCCACAGAGTGCCGACGCCCTCCTTGACCCGGTAGTCGACGCCCCCCTTCGCGACCGGGATGTCTGTCGCCGGGCAGACGGCAAGGTAGTCGACCTCTCCGAGCCGGGCACGCTCCAACTGCGCGGCGACGCCGGCCAAGTGGAGTTCGGACCCAGCCCACGTGCACGACACGAGGTCCGCATGCACGAAATGACGTGCCGACAGCTTCAACACCACATCGATCACTTTCACCGCCTCCGACCAGCAAGCCTCCCCACCGGTCGCACACGACGCAACGCCATTTCCCATCCATGCTCCCGGCGGATCACACTCACGCCCAGCTGAACAAGAGCTGCAGGACCCGGCCTGCCAGGAGTTCTGCGTCCACTGGCTGCTTGATCAGGTGGGAGGCCTCTCGGGCCGCGTAGCTTTCGGGGCGACGGACGATCTCGTGCCGGGCCTTGTCCTCCTTCACCCGGCGCTCACCGTGGGACCAGGCACGCAGCTGGACCCACGGTGAGCGCACCGCGGTTCGTCAGGGCCGGCAGGACGGCCGGACGCTGAGCAGCTCGGTCCGCAGCACGGGCGCGCCGTCGACAGGCGCCGGGTCCTGCGTGGTCGGCTCGATACCGCCGGCGGCGATCTTGTCGAGCGTCTTCAGACCGGCGGCACCGACCGTGCCGAACACCGTGTAGTTGGGCCGCAGCGCGGAGTCGCCGTAGACGACGAAGAACTGTGAACCGTTCGTGTTCGGGCCGGCGTTGGCCATCGCCAGCAGACCACGGCCGTAGAGGCGACGGACGCCGGTGGGATCGCTCGGTGCCGGCGGCAGGTCCACCGGCAGCTCGTCCTTGTACGCGTACCCCGGCCCACCCTCACCGGTGCCGGTCGGGTCGCCGCACTGCAGGACCTTGAGCGTCGGGTACGCCGTCAGCCGATGGCACACCGTACGATCGTAGAACCGGTGCCGCGCCAGATGCACGAAGCTCTGGACCGTGCACGGCGCTTTCGCCCGGTCCAGACGCAGCGGGAGCGGGCCCTGACTGGTCCGGACAGCCGTGTCGACCGTGCCGTGACTGGGGGTGTGCCGCGGGTCGGGCGGCAGGGGAACCCGCCGCGCCGCCGGCTCGTCCGGGGTCTGGGTGTACTGGCAAGGACCGTGCGTGGTTCGCGGCGGGGCATCGGAAGCGGAGGCGGTGGTGCCACCCCCGGCCACGACCAACGCCGCTGCCGCCCATGCGGTCATGAGTGCTCGGTTCATCCTGCACACCCTCCAAAAGATCGCCAGGCTTCGGAGCCGTCGCAGTCTAAGGCGCGGCCGGGCGGGCGAGAAGCCGCCCGCAAGCCACTTTCGTCTCCTGGGAGTCGTCCCGTCTTCCAGGCGCGGGTCTGACCGGAAGATCCGAGAGATCTTCAGCGGCCTGTAGGGGTTGGCTCCTGCGGGAGGGTCCAGGCCGGTGGCTGGTAGCGGTGCAGGCGCCGGCCGCCCACCCGCCGCGCTCACGGTCGAGGGCGGACGGGACACGCCCATGGGCCCACAAGGCGTCATCAGTTGAGGCCGCCCCCGCACTCCGCGTAGAGGTCGGTGGGCTTCGGCGGGACGGTCGGCACACGGCGCGCGTACCGCGATCCACGCGCAGCCGGACAGCGGGCCGGGTTCGTCGACGGTGCGTTCGTGTTGCTGATCCGCCCAGGCTGCGGCCTCACAGGATGCCCAGGAAATCGGAGGCGTCGCTGCCGCGCGTCTCATAGCATCGGCCTGCACCGACCCGTCGAGTATCACCAAGGACTTCGTGAATCACTCCGATCTCCGCGCCAAGGCCCCCGCGCTCGCGGCCGGCATGGCCGCCGCCGATCACAGCCCTGACATCCAGCTGTCCCAGACTCGTCACCGGGCCGCGCTCGTGGCGAGCTGGCAGATCGCACCAGGCTCGACCGTCCTCGAACTGGGCTGCGGCCAGGGTGACATGACCGCCGTCCTCGCAGAGGCGGTCGGGCCCGAAGGGCGCGTGGTGGCCATCGACGTGGCCGAACCCTCCTACGGTGCGCCGGTCACCCTCGGAGAATCGGCGGCCCGGCTCGCGGCGGGCCCTCTCGGGCCGCGTATCGACTTCCGCTTCGGCGCGGACGTCCTCGATCCCTCAGTCGACTTCCCCGAGAGCACCTTCGACCACGTGGTGCTCGCGCATTGCTCCTGGTACTTCGCATCGCTCGGACAACTGCGAGACACGCTGGCCCGGGTGCGGACGTGGGCGCGCCGACTGTGGTTCACCGAGTGGGACTTGACGCCTGCCTGTGACGACCAGCTGGCGCACCTGCTCGCCGTGCTGATCCAGGGGCAGGCCGAGGCCGCAGGTTCGCACGGCCAGGGCAACGTCCGCACACCCTTCTCCCGTGAGTGCCTGCTGCGGCTCCTGCCTGAGGCCGGCTGGACGGCCGACGGCAGCAGGTCGGTCGATACCGAAGAGCTTCAGGACGGCGACTGGGAGATCGCTGCCTGCCTCGACCTGGTCGAGAGGGAGGAGCGTTTGGCCGCGCTGCCCGAGCCGGTGCGACAGCTCGTCCTGAGCCA
This sequence comes from Streptomyces sp. NPDC018610, assembly GCF_044391765.1. Taxonomy (NCBI): domain Bacteria; kingdom Bacillati; phylum Actinomycetota; class Actinomycetes; order Kitasatosporales; family Streptomycetaceae; genus Streptomyces; species Streptomyces sp. NPDC018610. Next base: position 391,723 of record NZ_JBISAL010000004.1, on the reverse strand, counting down.
GGCCGACGTTCTCCGGGCCATCGCCAGGCCGCGCGGCAACCGCGCGCTCGCCGCGTATTCAGTCACCGCGCACTGACAGTCGACCCCAGCGGCCGGACCGGTCGAGAATCAGTGAGATCGGCCGGCCTTCACCGCCTTCACCCACCTCCGCTCCCAGGCCGCGGATGCGGAAGGTGTCCGGCGAGCCCTCGGCCGGGCCGCGGTGCCGTGATCGAGGGCCGGCAGGGGCATGTACGGCCTCCGCGTCCCCCTCGGCGACGCGGAGGAGTGCCGGATGAGCCGTGCGTGGTCCCTCGCGTGGCGGCGGGCGTGCCTCATCCACGACGGCGCCCCCTCGACGACCCGGCGGGGCAGCACGACGAAGCCGGAGGCGTCCGCGGAACGGCTGACAGGCCCGACGGGCAGATCTCGGTCCTAGCGGTCGGTCGTCGGCGTCGCCGTCGGGTGCCACTCGCGGCGGAGGAGACCGAAGACCCAGGAGTCGGAGACGTCGCCGTTCACGACGCAGTCCTCGCGGAGGGTGCCTTCGCGGACGAAGCCGAGCTTCTCCAGGACCCGCGCGGACGCCACGTTGCGGGTGTCGGTCTCGGCCTGGACGCGGTTCAGGTCCAGGGTGTCGAACGCCCACCGCAGGACGGCGTGCGCGGTCTCCGTGGCGTAGCCGCGGCCCCACGCGGCGACGTCGAAGACGTAGCCCAGGGACGCGCTGCGGAAGTCCGGGTTCCAGCCGGTCAGGCCGCACCAGCCGATGAACGCGCCGTCGGGGACGCGGTCGACGGCCACCCGCGCTCCCGTGCCTTCCTCCTCGATCGTCCGGCAGGTCGCGATGAAGCGCCGGGCGTGAGCCGGTTCGGTCCACGGCGGGGAGTCCCAGTAGCGCAGCACGTGGGCATCGCTGTGCAGCGCGTGGAGCGGCGCCGCGTCCGCGTCGGTGAACGGCCGCAGTCGCAGGCGGGCGGTGTGCAGCTCGGGGGTGGGCAAGGTCATGCGGAGCATCCTGCCGCGTCACACTCGCCCCCGGCCATCCGTTCGTCCGGACGGTCGGCGGCTCGTACGTCCGCGGTGACGCCGGACGCGTCGGACGGCCGGCGAGTGCGAGCCGGACATCGCGCGGGCGGCCCTGGTGCAAGAGGCGGAACAGCCCGTCCACCACCGGCCATGGGAGCCCCAGCGGTACCGCCTTCATCCAGTCGGCGGCGACTCGTCGATGGTGGTGTGACGATGCCGCCGCCCGACCTGATGTCAGGTGACAGGGGCGGCCGGCGTCGCTCGGTGCCGGTCGGCGAGAAGTCCGAGGCAACGTCGCCTTTGCTCCGTGTCTGTCGCCAGCTCCACGCCGACCTGGGCGAGGGCGATGGCGGCGTCGAGTACGGCGCGGTCCGCTCCGGGCGAGTCGCCGTACCGGGCGAAGGGCGTGGTGTGGTGCAGGGCGCCTCCGGTGTCGTAGCCGATGGTCGGGTGGAGCGCGGGCAGGATGTGGGAGACGTTGCCCATGTCGGTGGAGGCCATGACCTCGCCCCGGCGGTCTACGGGGTCGCGGCCGAGAAGGCGGGCCGCGCGGGTGTAGGCCTCGGTGAGGAAGTCGTCCTGGCGCAGGTCGGCGAAGTCGGCTCCGTGCGAGGTGAGTCGGAGTTCGGCGCCGGTGGCCAGGGCGGCCGCCTCCAGGCAGGCCCGCACCTTGCGGCGGACGTGGGCGAGGTCCTCGGTGGTACGTGCGCGCAGTTCGTAGCGCGCACGGGCGATGTCGGGGATGACGTTGACCGCGTGACCGGCTTCGAGGACGACGTCGTGGATCAGGGCGCCCGGCGGGAGTTGTTGGCGCAGCAGGCCGACCGCGGTGCGGGCGAGGGTGATCGCGTCCAGGGCGTTGATCCCTTCCCAGGGGGCGAGCGCGGCGTGGGCCGGCTTCCCGCGGTAGGTGACGTCCCAGGCTCCGATGGCCAGCGACGAGGCGCCGACGGAGTCCTCCGGTGCGGCGTGCGCCATGAACGCGGCGGCCACGTCGTCGAAGACGCCGGCCTCCAGCAGCAGTGCCTTGCCGCCGATGTCCTCCTCGGCGGGCGTACCGATGAGTTTCACGGTGATCCCGAGGACGTCGACGACGGCGGCGAGGCCGAGGGCGGCCCCGACCGAGGCGGCGCCGTTCACGTTGTGTCCGCAGGCGTGCCCGATGCCGGGCAGCGCGTCGTACTCGGCGCACAGCGCCACCACCAGCTCGCCGGTGCCGCGGGTGGCGACGAAGGCGGTCGGCAGGCCGGCCACCCCGCGGGTGACCGTGAAGCCGGCGTCCTCGGCGACGGCGGCGATCTTGGCGGCCGACTTGTGCTCCCGCATGGCTGTCTCGGGTTCGGCGTGCAGGCTGTGGCTGAGCGCGACGAGAGTCTTTCCGTGCGCGCGTACGGCGGCGGCGGTCTCGGCGAGGGCGCGCTCGCGCGCCTGTGAGATCGTGGTGGTCACGCGGTCCTCCCCGCGGGGACGGCGCCGGCTTCGGGTGTCAGGGGCGCGGACGGGGTGCGGAACAGCAGGCCGACGGCGGCTCCGGCGAGCGCCACGATCGCGCAGGCGGCCCATGCCCACCGGTAGCCCGCGTCGGTGACGGCTCCGTGGGCGGTGGTGTGGCCGGACCACAGGGCGCCGATCACGGCCGCCCCGATCGCCGCGCCGAGGGAGAGCGCCATCTCGTTGACGCCGACGGACAGCGCGGTCTCCGCCTCGTCGACCACCTCGACCGACAGGGTCCGGGTGACGGCTTCGAACATGCCGGTGGCCAGGCCCACGATCAGCGCGCCCGCCACGTACTGCGGCACCGAGGAGTGGAAGAGGACCAGGCTCAGGAACCCGATCGCGCCGACGCAGCCGCCGGCTCCGAGAACCGTGCGGTCACCGGTGGTTCGCGCCAGGCGTGGCGTCAGGGTGGAGCCGACGAAGCCGACGGCGACCATGGCGAGGGAGATCAGGGAGATGTCCTGGGCGCCGAGTCCGAGCCCGAACCCGTGGCCGTCCGGCTCGGTGCCGAGGTAGACGGCGTTGGCGCCGAGGAAGCCGATCGCGCCGAAGGCGATGCAGAACGTGTGGGCGCTGACCGCGGCGAGGCGGGGGTTGCGCAGCAGGCCGAGGTCGACCAGCGGATGCGCGGAGCGCTGCTCGACCCGGATCCAGGCGGCGAGCAGCAGCAGTGCCGCGAGGATCGTCAGCAGGGACCAGGCCGATGCCCAGCCCCAGGACGCGCCTTCGGTGAGGACGAGCATCAGGGCACCGAGACCGAGGGTCAGCAGCAGCGCGGCGGCGGAGTTGAAGCGGCCTGCGCGGGCGGTGGTGCTCGTCGGCAGGGCGATGGCGGCGGCCATCGCGAGGGCGCAGAAGGGGACCGCGGTCCACAGCCCGGCGAGGGCGTGCTCGTCGCTGAGTGTCCCGGCCACGTAGCCGCCGGCGCCGATGGACAGCAGCAACGCGCCGACCAGTACCGACATGCCGATCCGGCCGTGCTCGGGCGAGCGCGAGCGCAGGATGCCCGCGAGCAGCGGGAAGAAGCCGACCACGGAGCTCTGGAGCACCATGCCGACGGCCAGGCTGGCGGTGGTGGGCCACACGGCGATCGTCAGTGAACCGGCGGCGACCATGGCGACGGCGATCAGCAGCAGCCGCTTGTGGCCCCACATGTCGCCCCAGCGCGACAGCAGCGGGGTGAGGACGGCGAAGGCGACCTGCGACAGCAGGTACAGGTTGTTCTGGCCCACGCCGCCGATGCCGACGTGAGCGCCCACGACCGGCAGCAGCGGAGTCAGATACCCCTGGACGACACCACTGCAGACCACGACCACGCACATCGTCGCGATCAGTCCCCGGCCCCGGCTGATGGGGTTCGTCACGGTCTCACCCTCTTTCCCTTGGCTGGAATACGCGTGGTGGCTAGGGTGCGGCCGAGGTGCGAACGGGATGGGAAAACGACAGAAACCTTCGAGCGACAAGGGCTTGGTGTTGGAATCGGTCATGGTGAGCGAGCTGGATCTCGCTCTCGTACACGCGTTGCAGGTACGGCCCCGGGCGGCCTGGACGGATCTGGCCCCTCTGCTCGATGCCAGCGCGGTGACGCTCACCCGCCGCTGGCAACGGCTCACCGCGCGCGGACTGGCCTGGGTGTCGGCGGTGCCCGGACCGGTCTTCGCCCGCAGCGGCTGCACGGCCTTCGTCTTCGTCCGCTGCGTTCCCGGAGCCCGGCGGCGTCTGGCCGCGCGGGTGGCGGCGCTGCGGCAGGCGGTGACGGTCGAACTTCTCGCCCCGGGGCGCGCCGACCTCATGCTGGACGTGCTGGCGCCCGATCTGCCCGGCGTCCACCGCTTCGTCGACGAGGAACTGTCGGTGCTGCCCGACGTCCTGGAGGTGGAGTGCGTCGTCGCCACCTCCCTGTACCAGGAGGGCACCCGCTGGCGCCTCGGCTCCCTGGACTCCTCCCAGTTGTCCGTGCTGGGGCGGGCCGCGGGCCCGGACGGGGCGCCGGGTACGGCCGTGGACCTCGGGGAGGCGGATCGGGCCATGCTCGACGCGCTGGTGCGGGACGGGCGCGCCCGGTTGTCCGATCTGGCCGCGCTCACCGGCAGCAGCGCGGCGACCGTCCGGCGGCGCCTGGGCCGGCTCACCGCCGCGGGGGTCGTGGCGTTCCGCTGCGACGTGGCCCCGGCGGTGTCCGGTCTGCCGGTGTCCGTCACCTTCCGCGGCCGCGCTGCGGCCGGCGACGTCAACCGCCTGCACCGCACCCTCGCCACCCTGCCCGAGTGCCGCCTGCTCGCCGCCGTCACCGGCCCCGCCAACGTCCTCGCCACCTACTGGCTGCGCGACACCGGCGCCGTGCAGCAACGCGAGACCGCGGCCTGCGCCCATCTGCCGAGCCTGGAAGTCACCGACCGTGTTCTGGGCGTGCGCACCGTCAAGCGGATGGGGCATCTGCTGGACGACGACGGGCGGCGGGTGGGAGTCTGCCCGATCCGGCCTTGGTGAGGGCGGAACACGGGCGGGACGGCCGGGCAGCCGCAGATCGCGTCGAAGGCGGGGTCTTCCTGGGCGGGGTGGTTCGTCTCGCCGGCCGGCGGCTCGGTCCAGGCACGCAGGGTGCCGTCGGCCAGGTGCTCGCGCCAGGGTGCCGGTGGGGCGGGTCAGACGTGGATCGCGGGGGTGGACCGGAGCTTCGGAACCCAGCCGTTCTCCGTCTGTCGCGCGGCCTTGACGGTATTGGTCTGCGCCAATAACGTCTGTCTCGCACAAAACTCCACACGGATCAACACCGCCGACTCCCGAGGGAGTTGACGTCGCATCCACCGGCTCGGAGACGGGAGCCCGACGAGAGCCCGGCCGCCTGCCATCGCGGGACAGCCCGTCGACGGCGGCCCGGGCACCGGCCGTCGCCCCCGTTCACCGTGACCCGGATCCGCAAGGGCGCGTGCACTGCTCACCGTCGCTGGAGCTCACCGGAGGCGGCGCAGCGAACAGACACGATCATGTCCTTCCTTCGGAGGCCAGACCTATGCACATACCCCCCGCAAGGGCACGGCGCGGCGGCTGGAAGAGAGCGCTCTCTCTGATTCCCGTCGTCGTGATGACGGTGGCCGCGACCGTCACCACGACACTGAACGCCCAGGCGGCAGTGCCCCCGACACCGTCGGGCTTCACACTCACCTGGAGCGACGACTTCAACGGTGCGTCCGGCACCGGCATCGATCAGAGCCTGTGGAAGTACGACACCGGCCCGGGCAGCAGCTTCGGCACCGGCGAGATCGAGACGATGACCAGCAGCACCTCGAACGTCCACTACGACGGTCAGGGCCATCTGGTGCTCCAGGCCCTGCACTCGGGTTCCGACGCACGCAGCGGTTGGACGTCCGGGCGCGTGGAGACCCAGTCGGCGGGCTTCGGCGCCCCGGCCGGCGGCGTCGTACGCATCGAGTCCGTCCTCCAGCAGCCCAACGTCACCACCGCCGACGGCGCGGGCTACTGGCCGGCGTTCTGGATGCTCGGCGCGCCGCTGCGCTCCGGGGTGACCTGGCCGAAGTCCGGCGAGGTCGACATCATGGAGGACATCAACGGCCGCGGCTCCGTCTTCAGCACCCTGCACTGCGGAGTGAACCCGGGCGGGCCGTGCAACGAGTCGACCGGTATCGGTTCGGGTGAACGCCCCTGCCCGGGCTGCCAGACCGGCTTCCACGACTACGCGGCGGAGATCGACCGCTCGGTGTCGCCGGAGCAGATCAGGTTCTACCTCGACGGGAACAACTTCTTCACCGTCAACGCCAACCAGGTGGACGCCACGACCTGGTCCGACGCCGTCGACCACCCCTTCTTCATCATCTACGACCTGGCGATCGGCGGCGGCTTCCCGGACGCCTTCGGCGGGGGCCCGAACGCGTCCACGGTCTCCGGCGGCAAGCTCGTCATCGACTCGGTGGCCGTCTACAACAAGGCGCCCGGCTCCGGAGGCGGTGGCGGCGGCGGTTCGGTGAGCGGCCAGACGATCACCGGACCCGGCGGCAAGTGTGTGGACGTGGCGGGTGACGACACCGGCGGCGACGGCACCGCGGTCCAGCTCTGGGACTGCCAGTCGGCGGCCAAGGACCAGCACTGGACCTGGAGCGGCCAGACCCTGCAGACCCTCGGCAAGTGCCTGGACATCGCCGGCGGCAACAGCGCCGCCGGTACGAAGCTGCAGCTCGCCACATGCAACAGCGGTGGCTACCAGTCATGGGTGCGGCAACCCGACGGCTCGCTGCGGAACCCGACCAGCGGCCGGTGCGTCGACTCGCCGTCGGGGGCCACCGCGAACGGCACACGCCTGCAGATCTGGGACTGCAACGGCTCCGCGGCCCAGAAGTTCGCCATCGGCACCCCGATCTACGGACCGGGCGGCAAGTGCGTGGACGTGGCGGGTGACGACACCGGCGGCGACGGCACCGCGGTCCAGCTCTGGGACTGCCAGCAGGCCACGTCGCTCGACCAGAAGTGGACCTGGAACGGCCAGACCCTGCGGACGCTGGGCAAGTGCCTGGACATCGCAGGCGGTGTGAACGCGGCCGGTACGAAGCTGCAGCTGGCCAACTGCAACGGCGGCGGCTACCAGAACTGGGTCGCCAACGCCGACGGCTCGATGTCCAATCCGACCACCGGCCGGTGCGTCGACTCGCCGTCGGGGGCCACCGCGAACGGCACACGCCTGCAGATCTGGGACTGCAACGGCTCCGGCGCCCAGCACTTCTCACTGGCGTGAGCCGCCAGAACACCGTCTGAATCGAGGAAAGGACACGTCGGAGGGGTGCGCCTCGACCGGTGCGGCCCTCCGGCGTATCCGCCGCGCGGGTGACCGCCGGGTTCCACGTCGCGCGAGCCGGCCCCGCACGGGCGCCGTCACGGTCCGCTTCCGCGCTGGATCCACCTGCGTTGTGGCCGACTTGCCCGGCGGAGGAGCCTCCCGCCGCGCCGACTGCGCGCCACCGACGTGCCGCACAGTCGGGGCTTCGTCCTCTCCGAGGAGGAATGTGGGCAGACGGCGCCGGGGTCGGCCGCCCGCCCTGCGGGAGTCGCCCACCGCGCGGGCTGGTGGGCATCGCCGGGCAGCCCATCGGGAGATCGGAGGCCACGTCGTCCGAAGCCCCTCGTTTCCTTGCGGGCGCGATGCTCACGGATCGCATGGACGGGTCCGGACCGCCGGCCCCGTGCGCGGTCGTAGGCGCTCGCCCTGCGGTCCGAACATGATCAGGTACTCGACCGGACCGCCGCGGCCGGTGTTCGCCACCCCGTGCGGGGTGCGGGTGTCGAACTCGGCGACGTCCCCCGGGGTCAGGACGAGGTCCTGGTCGCCGAGCGCGAGCCACAGCCGCCCGTAGAGGACGCACAGCCACTCGTAACCGTCGTGGGAGACCTGACGGGGGCGCGCGGGCGGGTCCTCACGGGCGGGCAGCACATGCTTGTGGGCGTGCAGGCCGCCGACGTAGCGGGTCAACGGCAGCACCGCCTTGTCGTCGCCGAAGCTCAGGGGCGCCGTGGCGCGCGGCTCGGCCGCGGGGGCGGGCGCCGTGCCGGCCAGCTCGTCCAGCGAGACGCCGTACTCCTTCGACAACTGCAGCAGCACCTCCAGGGTGGGCTTGCGCCGGCCGGTCTCGATCCGGGACAGCGTGCTGGTCGAGATGCCCGTCGTGCGGCTGACACCGGCGAGCGTCGCGCCGTGCCGCTCGCGCGCGGCCCGCAGCCGGGGCCCCATCGAGGCCGGCGTGCCGTCCACCTCGTCGACCGCCACCTTCCCGCTCCTTCCCACCGTGCCGCTCCAGCCCTCTGTCCTGGCAGTTTGCCAGGCCGGCAAGGCTCATCGCGTCGGACAGGCGCCGCGCCGCATGATCGACGGGTAGCCGCGTCCGCCGCGAACCGAGGAGAAGGCCCATGGAGCCCGAGCCGACCACCGAACTCCGCCACCGCACCGTCGAGGGCCCGGCCGGGCGCCTGCACCTGGTCGAGCAGGGCGCCGGCCCGCTGGTCCTGCTCGTGCACGGCTTCCCGGAGTCCTGGTACTCCTGGCGTCGTCAGCTCCCGGCCCTGGCCGCGGCCGGCCACCGGGCGGTGGCGATCGACGTGCGCGGTTACGGCCGCTCCTCCAAGCCGGAGGCGACCGACGCCTACCGGATGCTCGACCTGGTGGAGGACAACGTCGCCGTCGTGCGCGCCCTCGGCGAGGAGAACGCGGTGGTCGTCGGCCACGACTGGGGCTCCAACATCGCCGCCGCCTCCGCCCTGCTCCACCCCGAGGTCTTCCGCGCCGTCGGCCTGCTGAGCGTGCCCTACGCGCCGCCCGGCGGCCCCCGCCCCACCGAGGTCTTCGGCCGGATCGGCGGTCCCGAGCAGGAGTTCTACGTCTCCTACTTCCAGGAACCCGGCCGCGCCGAGGCGGAGATCGAGCCCGACGTCCGGGGCTGGCTCGCGGGCTTCTACGCGGCCCTGTCCGCCGGCACCATGCCCGTCCGGGGCGAGGCCGACCCGCACTTCGTCGCGCGCGACGGCGGCCGGCTGCGCGACCGCTTTCCCACGGGGGTCCTCCCGGTCTGGCTGAGCGAGGACGACCTCGACGTCTACGCCGGGGAGTTCGAGCGCACGGGGATCACCGGCGCACTCAACCGCTACCGCAACATGGACCGGGACTGGGAGGACCTCGCCCCGCACCGCGGAGCCCCGATCACGCAGCCGTCCCTGTTCATCGGCGGCGTCCTGGACGCCTCGACCACCTGGATGTCCGACGCCGTCGACGCCCACCCCACCACCCTGCCCGGCCTGTCGGCCTCCCATCTCTTGGACGGCTGCGGCCACTGGACCCAGCAGGAGCGCCCCGCCGAGGTCAACCGCCTGCTGACGGACTGGCTCGCCACCCTCCGGGGCTGAATCAGGCGGGCGGGCCGACCCCACCGCCCGAACAGCGTGGGACGGGGCCCCACCGCCGGGCCCCGCTCCCTGATCCGGCCTGATCCCGATGAAAGACCCTAGTCGGGGGTGTGGGCGCGGATGCGGGCGAGGAGGGCTCGCAGGTGGGCGCGGTCGTCGTCGTCCAGGGCCGCGGTCGCCTCGGCGAGGGCGAGGCGGTCGATCTCCTCCGCCTCGCGGTGGCAGCGCAGCCCTTCCTCGGTGAGCCGGACCAGCAGCGCCCGCCGGTCCCGCGGGTGGGGGATCCGCTCCACCAGGCCGTCGCGTTCCAGGCTGTCCACGATGGTGGTGGCGGTACGGGCCGCGATGCCCGCCATCTCGCTCAGTTCCCGCATCCGCAGCGGTTGCCGGGCCCGGGCCAGCATGCGCAGGGCGCGCAGGCGGGCCACCGAGGCGCCCTTCTCCCGCAGCCGGGCTTCCACGAACTGCCGCAGCCGGTACGTCGTCTCGTACAGCTCGTCGACCAGGACGTCGCTGCTGCCTTGCACTGCCATGGTGCCCAGTCTCCCGTGTCCCGCGCCGCCCCTGCACGTGCCCCGTGTCGGCCGAGCCACTGCCGCACCGCGAGAAAGCGATGTACTGAGCAAACACATAGTGAGTATGCTCAGTATATGCGACGACGACTCACCTTGTTCCCGGCCGCCCCGTCGTTCCGGCTCAGCCAGCGTCTGGTCGTCCCCGTCGTGTGTGTCAGCGTGACGTTCATCGCGATCGTCGACGGAGCGATCACCACCGTGGCGCTGCCCTCGATCGCCCGTCAGTTCGGGCTTTCCGTCACCGACTTGGACGGCGCGGTCGTCGTCTACCCGGTATGCCTGGCCATGGCCATCCCGGCCTCGGCGTGGCTGGTCGAGCGATTCGGCGGCAAGCGCGTCCTGCTCACCGCCCTGGCCGGTTTCCTCGCCTCGTCGCTGCTGTGCGGGGCGGCGCTCGGGATCGGTCAGCTCGTCGCCTACCGCGCGCTGCAAGGGCTGTCGGCCGGCGTGCTCTTCCCGGCCTCCACCGCGCTGCTGTTCGGCACCTTCACCTCGGCCGAGCAGATACGCGTCTCCCGCTACATGATCGTCCCCCAGCAGATCGCTCCGGCCGCCGCCCCGGTCCTGGGCGGCCTGCTCGTGGACGACCTGTCCTGGCGATGGGTCTTCTACGTCAATCTGCCGGTGGGCCTGCCCGCGCTGCTGTTCGGCGCGCTGTTCCTGGCGGACGGCCGCGGCAGCCGGCCGGGCCGCTTCGACCTGCCCGGCTTGCTGCTGAGCGCGGGCGGCTTGAGCGCGGTGATGTTCGGCGTGTGCGAAGGGCCCGACCGCGGCTGGTCCTCCCCCGCCGTGCTCACCTCCCTCGCGTCCGGGACGGTCCTGCTGACCGCCGCCGTGGCCGTGGAGTTGCGCACGGACCGGCCCGCGATACGGCTGCGCCTGTTCGCCGACCGGCTGTTCCGGGACACCAACCTGATCAACCTGGTCGGCCTGGTCCCCATCATGGGCACCCTGTACCTGACCCCGCTCTTCCTCCAGCAGGCCCAGGGCCGTTCGGCGCTGGAGTCGGGCCTGACGACCTTCCCCGAGGCATTCGGCGTGCTGCTGACCGTCCAGCTCTCCGGCGCCCTGTACACCAGGGTCGGCCCACGCGTCATCGTCGGCTGCGGACTGACCGGTGTCGGCGCGGTACTGCTGCTGTTCGCCCGCTGCGACACGGACACCGGCCTGTGGACCTTCCGCGGTCTGATGTTCCTGTTCGGGGCGGCGATCGGCTGCTTCTTCATCCCCACCACGGTCGCCTCGCTGTCCACCGTCGAGCGGGCGGACCTGCCCCAGGCCACCATGCTGAACACCGTCGTACGCCAGACCGGCGGCGCGCTCGCGCCCGCGGCGGTCACCACGGCACTCGTACTGGGCACACCGTCGGCCGCCGGCGACGTACCGCCGCCGGCGGCCTATCAGCACTCCTATCTCGCTCTGGCCGCGATCGCGGCGGCGACGGCGGTCTTCGCCTTCACCCTCCCCGACGGCCCCGCCCGCGCCGCCGCCCGCGGCACCGCCGGTCACACCGCCGGCACATCCGGCCGGCCCGCTCTCCCGCGGCAGCGACAGGACCGGGTCGACTCCTGAGACCCCCCGGGGATCAGGAACGCGCCGGGAGAAGAGCGCCACCCGCACGGCGGCCGCGCGAGACCGTATGAGGCCTCCGGTCGGCTGGACCGAACGTTCCGGTCCGCCCGCGCGTCGCCCAACGGCGGTGTCACAGCAGGAACCGAAGCAGAGGTCAGCTGTCCTGGATCGTCAAGCCGTCGACACTGCCCGCCAGTTGCGTACCTGGCGGGCAGGAGCATTCAGGTGGGCGAGGTCGGCACCGACCCCGGGGGAGTTTCTGGCACCGGTCGGTCAGTAGGCGGAGTTGACGTTGTCGATGGAGCCGTAGCGGTGGGCGGCGTAGTTGGCCGCGGCGGTGATGTTGGCGACCGGGTCGGTGATGTTCTGGGAGGTGCCGGAGACGTGGTACGCGTTGAAGGTGGGCTGGATCACCTGGAGCAGGCCCTTGGACGGGATGCCCTTCTGCGCGTTGACGTCCCAGTTGTTCTGGGCGTTCGGGTTGCCGGAGGACTCGCGCATGATGTTGCGGTGCAGGCCCTCGTAGCTGCCGGGGATGCCCTTGTCCTTCATGATGGCCAGGGACTGCTTGATCCAGCCGTCGAGGTTGTTCGCGTGGCCGCTCTTGCCGGTGGCGGCGTGGGTGTCGTGCGAGGCCGAGGCCACGGTGGCGGCCTTGGCCTGGACGGGCTCGGCGGCCTGCGCGGTGGTGGGCATCAGGGTGATGGCGGCGGCCGCGGCGCCGGTGGTGGCGATGCCGGTGAGGGCGAGGGTGCGCAGGCGGGCGGCACGGGGGGTGCGGGTGGCGATCATGAAGGGAAACTCTCCAGGGGGATCGTCGTCGTGGCGCCGGCCGTCGGGGTCCGGGGCCGGCGTCGGGGCGGCGGTGCCCCGCTGTGTTCCGAACCGGTGGGCCGCGGCGTGATCCGCCGGTCCCGTTCGTCGTGGCTCGGAGCAACGACAGCCATGGTTAGCGGCGGACCGGGCGGGGTGCAAAGGTGTGACGTACTACCCCGCTACGGAGTCCCAGATGTACCGGTTTCGGATGTGCCCGTCGCTGATGCCGATCCGGACCTACGAACCCCGGTAGGACGTGATCCGGCTCCTATGGGTGGCGTCACAGAAAAGGGCCCCGACGGGGACGTCATCATCCGAGCCGCACACCGGGCGCTCCCCCGCCTCGGGGCCGGCAGCCGTCCGGCTGCCGGCCCGGCGCCACACCCGCACGGCGCGGGTGCCGGCCTGGCCGCGCACCCGCACGGCGCGGGCCTGTCGGCGATGTGACGCTCGCGCCGCGGGACGTCACGCGGGGCGTGATCGTCCTCGGTCGCCCGACTCGTGGCCCGTGCGGTTCTCCGTCGGCGGGTCGGCGGCGTGGCTCGGAGAGGTGAAGAAGGACGCGGGCGACAGGTGGGCGGCCGCACACCCGCACACCCCCAGCCAGCCGACGGCGAACAGCCAGCCGCCGACGACGTCCGTGAACCAGTGCACGCCGAGGTAGATCCGGGTCAGTCCGACCAGCAGACCCCAGCCGCACACCGAGAGCCGCAGCGCCGTACCGCCACGCGGCGCCCGGAGGGTGAGCGCCACGATCAGCAGGCCGGCGGTCAGCGCGGCCGTGGTGGTGTGCCCGGAGGGGAACGCCCACCCGCTCGCGTGCGCCCGCCAGTCGCCCCGCGGTGGACGCGGCCGGTGGACCAGTTCCATGACGCCGTACCGCAACAGCTGGCCCAGGCCGAGACAGGCGAGGCCGGCGACGGCGGCGAACAGCCGGGAGCGCGTCGTGCGCCCCGCGATGGCGCCGGCCAGCCCGGCGAGGACGTAGGGGACGGCGCCGCTGCCCGTGGCGGTCACCGCACGGGCCAGTGCCACCGCCGCCTCCGGACGGTGGTCGACGGACCGTATGAGGAAGCCGTCGTCCGGCCACAGCGGTGCGCCGGACCGGCCGGTGACGACCAGCGTCAGGACGGTGAACGCCGCCCACGCGCCGAGGCCGACGCTGCCCGCCAGATCGGCGGTGTCCCTGCGGTTCATGAGCCGGACAGCAGCAGCCGCAGGGGCGCGGCCGCCGTCAGTCGCCGGGCCAGCGCCGCCGACCGGCGGTTGACCAGCGGCATCAGGGCGAGTGCGACGAGCCCGCCCACGACCAGCCCGGCCAGCACGTCGTGCGGATAGTGCACGCCGACCCAGACCCGGGAGGCCGCCATGGCAGCAGCCGTCCCGCAGGCGACCGCGCCCAGCCGACGCGAGACGAACAGCAGCGCCACGGCGGCCGCGGCGGCGATCGCCGCGTGGTTGCTCGGGAACGACCAGTCGCCGTGCGCCGGGCACGCCTCGAGGGTCCGCACCCGCAGGCTCTGGCACGGCCGGTCCTCGTGGACGGCCGTTTTCAGGAGGTCGTTGACGCCGTACGCCAGCACCACGGCCGCCGGGACGGCCAGCGCCGACACCGCCGTCGCGGCCCCCGTACGCCGGGCCCGCCACCAGGCCAGGACCATGAACAGAGCGAACACCGCCAGTCCGTACGTCGACCACACCTGGATCACGGTGTCCAGCCAGCCCGGCGAGCGCTGGGCGAGGTCGACCACGTCCCGGTACGCGGAGCCGTCGACCGACGCTCCTCCGAACGCGAGCGTCATCCGCGGGACCCCCTCACCTGAGGGCGCCTGCGACCGCGGAGCAGCTCGGCGGCGAGCGGGATCAGGGAGACCAGTACGACCAGCGCGACCAGGGGCAGCAGATAGCGGTCCACGTCGGGGACGGAGGAGCCCAGAGCGTAGCCCGCCAGAGTCAGGCCGACGCTCCACACCAGGCCGCCGACGACCTGCCAGACGGTGAACTCACGGGCGGACACGCCCAGCGTTCCGGCGAGCGGATTGAGCACGGTCCGCACCACCGGCACGAATCTCGCCAGGACGATCGCCTTCGCGTGCCCGTATCGCGCGAGCATTTCCTCGGCTCTCCTCACCCCCTCGTGCAGGCGCGCCGAGCGGCTGCGGGCGAGCAGGGCGCCGGCCGCGCGGCGTCCGATCAGGTAGCCGCACTGCGCACCGGCCAGCGCGCCGAGGACCGCGGCGGCCAGCAGCGGCGCGAGGGACAGCTTCACTCCGTGCTGCCCGGTGCCGGTGCACAGCAGGCCCGCCGTGAACAGCAGGGAGTCGCCCGGCAGGAAGAACCCGATCAGCAGCCCCGTCTCGGCGAACATCACCGCGCCGACGCCGAGCACGCCGAAGGCGGCCAGCAGCGACTGCGCGCTGAGGGGATTCACCGCGAGCTGCGACGATAGGACCACGGATGCGGTCATCGGCAGAGTTCCTTTCTGTGTGGGCGACCGTGAGCACGACGCCTCGACCGTCTACAATGATGTAGACGGTCTACAGCACTGTAGACGATTGCGGGGGTGAGGACGTTCCCATGGGCACCCGAAAGGACGAGCACCTGAGCGGCGAAAGAGACGAACGCAGACCGGCCGGTGAGCTGGAGGCCGCGGTAATGGCCGCGCTGTGGGCCGCCGGCGTCCCGCTCACCCCGGCCCAGGTTCAGGCGGAAGTGGCCTCGGACCTGGCCCGGACCACGGTGACGACGATTCTGACCCGTCTGTACGAGAAGGGGACCCTGGACAGGGAGCGGCAGGGCCGCGCCTACGTCTACCGGCCGCTGCAGGACCCGCACGGCCTCACCGCCCTGCGCATGCACAGCGAACTCAACCGCGACAGCGACCGGGAGACCGTACTGGCCCGGTTCGTCGCACAGCTCAACCCCGACGACGAGCAGGTCCTGCGCCGGCTGCTGGAGGACGGCCGATGAGGATCGCCCTGCTCCTGGTACCGCTGTTCCTGCCCTGGGCCGCGGCCCTGCCGGCCCGCCGGCTCCTCGCTCGCAGCGCCCCGGTGGCCGCCCTGTGGACCCTCACCGTCTCGGCGCTGCTCCTCGCGGCCGGCACCGTCGCGGCGCTGGGCACCCTCACACTGACCGGCCTGCTCAAGATTCCGGCCTTCGCCGCCCTGGGCGAACTCGTGCACCCGCTGCGCACCCCCTCGGTCCGCCTGGTGCTGCCCCTGGCCGCGCTCGCCGCCGGCCTGCTCGCGCTCGCGGTGCTCACCCTCGGGCGTTCGGCCGTGCGGCAGGTCGCCGGGCTGCGCGCCGCCCGC
This sequence comes from Streptomyces sp. NPDC018610, assembly GCF_044391765.1. Lineage (NCBI taxonomy): Bacteria > Bacillati > Actinomycetota > Actinomycetes > Kitasatosporales > Streptomycetaceae > Streptomyces > Streptomyces sp. NPDC018610. The sequence goes on along the minus strand of NZ_JBISAL010000004.1, from coordinate 376,038 downwards.
TCCCAGGCCCGCCGGCCCGCGGCGGGCGACCTGTGCGTCATCGACTCCCCCCGCCCCGACGCGTACGCGCTGCCCGGGCGGCCGCACCGCATCGTCGTCACCACCGCCATGCTGCGCAGCCTCGACGCGCGCGAACGCCAAGTGCTGTTCGCCCACGAGCGCGCTCACAACACCGGCGGTCATCACTATTTCCTGGTCGCGGCAGAGGTCGCCGCCCACTGCCACCCCGCCCTGCGGCCGGTCCGCGAGGCCATCCGACTGGCCGCCGAGCGCGCCGCCGACGAAGCCGCCGCGACCGTCGTCGGCGACCGCCACCTCACCGCGCGCGCCATAGCCCGCGCCGCCCTCGCCGCACACACGGCGGACACCGCCCGGCCGGCGGTGACCCCGGCGGCCACCTCCGGTCCCGTGCCCCAGCGCGTCGCAGCCCTGCTGTCGCCACCGGCCGCCCGTTCACCGCGCGCCATCTCCTGGGTCGCCGCGCTGCTGACCGTCTGCACGCTGCTGTCCTGCACCACCGCCGCGTCCGGGGCGCTCGGCGTCCACCAGGACATCGAGATCGCCCAAGGCGAGGCGACCGGCCGTTGAGCCGCCTTCACGGGGCGGCGCGTCCGGTCCGCCGACAGCCGCGCGAGCCGTCTCCCCGACACGTCTTCCCGTGCCGACCCGCCACGGTCCGCTCCCCCGGGCGCCTTCATCGTCACCATGGCCGCTCCTGGTCAAGGCGCGTGCATGCAGCAGCGTGAGCGGCACGCGGCCCCGTAGCCGGGTGTATGTTCGCGCAAGAGGTCCGCCGAACGCCTCGCCCACCAGGCCTCTCCGCGCCGTCCGGGGCGTACGCGCGGCACCGATGACGGCGCACCGAAGGACGGGCACGGGTGAACATCGCGACGGACGACCTCTCCGGTCCCGAGATCGCCGTCTTCCTCGAGGAGCACGTGCGTCAGTTGCGGTCCGTCTCGCCGCCGGAGAGCAAGCACGCGCTCGACCTCGACGCTCTGCGCCGGCCCGAGATCACGTTCTGGTCGGTGCGGGACGGCGAGATGGTGGTGGGCTGCGGTGCGATCAAGAGGCTGGACGCGGACCACGCCGAACTGAAGTCGATGCGGACCACGGCGGCCCGCAAGCGGAGCGGGATCGCGTCCTTGCTGCTGGAGCACATCATCGCGGAGGCTGGGCGCATGGGGTTCACGAGGCTGAGCCTGGAGACGGGGTCGGCCGAGTTCTTCCTGCCCGCCAGGAGGCTGTACCGGAAGTTCGGGTTCACGCTCTGCGAGCCGTTCGCGGACTACCGGCCGGATCCGAACAGCACCTTCATGACGAAGAGGCTCTGAGCGACCTCGCCCGGCAGCGACCGTTTCCGCCCGCCGCGGACGGAATCGCGTGATGAGCCCTTGTCCCGGATCTCGATCAGCAGTGATCATGACCGCCATGAACAGCCGCCCCCAAGGGGAGACACCCAGCAGCAGTGATCCTCAACTGTCAGACGATCACGCAGCGAGTGCGGCGTAGTGCGCGAGCGCGAGTGCGGGTCAGCCCCGGAAAGCTGGTGAGGAGCTCCGAGTCCGGGTGGGCGAGGAGTGCTTCCTCGGTGGCCGTCGACGGTTCCGTCCTGGTCCGCCAGGGCGATGCCGTGCTGGTTCCCGGCCCAGGACGCTGTCGAGTGCGGCATCGTTTGTCTGAAGCGCCACCGGCCGTGGCTACGAGGTGCGGCACGGTCGGCGGTCCGATATGAGGCGACCGGGCTGGTCGCGGTCATCAACGAGTGGCTGTGGCCACACATCCGCACCGGCTTTTTCGTCAACCCTTTGCCGAGGAGCCGACGGGGCAGCTAAATTCTTCCAGCCGTCCGATGTCGTGGGCCGGCTATGTCGACGAGGAGGTGTGGAGCACGTGCGCACGAGTGCCCAGGTGTTGAGTCCGCGTACTGACCTTTGCCACTGCCTCACGACGGAGACACCTTGTCGTTTCGCATCACCCCACTGACCGACCCCGTTCACGGCCCGAACAGCCGGCGTCTCGCATGGCTGGCGTCCGGCGCCGATTCCATTCCCGTCGGGACCGCCTTTCTGCGCCTGTTCAACAGTCCCGGACAGGAGCACCTGGCCGAACTGACCCTCGGTGTCCATCCCGCAGAACGACGCAGGGGCGTCGGTTCCCGGCTCGTCGACGCCGCCGTGGCCGCTGCCCGGGCCGATGCCCGACGCTGCGTCATCGCGCAGGCCGAGGCCGGATCGCCGGGCGACCACTTCCTGCCGGCGCTCGACTTCAGGAACGTCCTCACCCTGAGGTTCTCCCGCTTGCCGCTCGCCGACGCGGACACCACCGCCCTCGCCCGCATCATCGAGCGTCCGCATCCCGGATACCGGCTGATGTCGTGGTACGGAACCGTGCCCGACGCACTCGCCGAGACGTTCGCCGCCTCACGTCGCGCCATGGACGACATGCCCATGGACGAGACCGACTACGGCACGGTGACCTGGGACGTGGACCGTGTCCGGGCCGCGGCGAAGGCTGTCGAGCAGCGTGGCGACCACCTGCACACCGTCGTCGCCGTCGACGCCTCCGACGGCTCGATCGCCGGGTTCACCGAGCTGGTCGTCCCCGGCGACGGCGAAGGCGACGGCCAGCACTACGGCACCGGTGTGTTGCCCGAGCACCGCGGACACGGCCTCGGCCGATGGATGAAGGCCGAGTCGATCCGGCATGTCCGTGAGCGCTATCCGGACCTCGGGGGCCTGCTGACGGACACCGCCGACAGCAACACACACATGAGACAGATCAACGACAGCCTCGGCTACACGCCCACGCACACGACACACCAGTACCAACTCGACCTCTAGCGGCGGACAGACGGGCCGGATCTGGACATCACATCGTCCGGCCCGTCCATGCTCTCGACACACGGCCCAGCACACTCCGTCGTTTCACATCGGCCTCCTCGCCCTTCGGGCGCCGTCGGCGGGCAGCCGTGGCCTGGTCATGACGCTACGGCCGGGCGGGCCGACCGGGCAGGGCGCACGAGCCGGCCCTGCGGGCGGCCTCGACATCGCCGGCGTCGACCGGTCCCGTCCTCGACCAGCGGCTCCCTGACGGCCGTACGACGGAACGCCGGTGCCCTGCTGAGACGCCGACCCGCGCGCCAGTGGCCGCGGCCGCTCCCGCTCATGTCCCTGGCCGGAGTGAAGGAGTAAGGACAGGGTGCGGTGCGGACAGCTGTGGCCGGCACACCGGCGGGAGTTCCAGGAGACACCCATCCCAGCCGCATCATGATCCGCTGGACACGCTTCAGCCGACAGGCGTGCCGATCTTGTCGTGTTCGAGCGCGACGCGCAGTCGTCGCAGCGCCTGCGCCGTGGCCTGCAGCTGTTCGGGGTCGAGCGCTGCTTGGACGAGTCCGCTGATGGTCGCGAACGTCTTCTCCGCGTCGTTGACGAGTTCGGTGCCGGCGTCGGTGAGTTCGAGCAGCGAGGAGCGGCGGTCTGCGGGATTGGGGATGCGCCTGACCAAGCCGCGCCCTTCGAGGCGGTCCATCCCCTTGCTGGTCGCTCCGACCCCGATCGCGAAGAACCCCGCGAGGTCGCCGACGCGTGCGCCCGGGTGATCGCGCAGATAGCGGAGGAACTCGAACTGTGAGGCCGCGATCCCGTGGCGGTCGCGCATCTGATCGTTGAGCGCGTTGTACAGGCGTGTCTCACACCGCACCAGATCACTGAAGAACGTCACAGTCGTCACCCTACCCTCTTAGATGCCGCGGCATATATATTACCTTCCACGGCATACAGTTTAGTGACGTACCTCTGGAGGAGCACAGCCATGAGCAAGGCACAGCGGGCGGCGGTCGACGCCATGCTGAGGCGGGGCCCGCAAGGCTTCATGCCGCGGCCCGTCGAGCAGATGCGCGGCGACTTCACGGCGTTGATGGCGCTGTTCCCGGTGCCGGACGTGCGCACGTCCGGCACCGTGCTCGGCGAGCGGCCCGCGGTACTGGTCGAACCGGAGGGCGAGGCACGCCCGGGCACCCTCCTCTACTTCCACGGCGGCTCGTTCTCCCTGGGATCGCCACAGACGGCGATGGGGCTGACCGCCGGCCTGGTCGCCCGTACCGGGTTCCGTGCGCTGTCGCTCGACTACCGGCTCGCGCCGGAACATCCGTTCCCCGCCGCGATCGAGGACTGCCTCGCCGCGTACCGGTCACTGCTCGACGACGGGGTCAGCCCGGAATCCGTCGCGTTCGCCGGCGACTCGGCCGGTGGTGGCTTGACGGTGACGACCACCCTCGCCGCCAAGAGGGCCGGACTGCCCATGCCCGGCGCCATCGTCGCGTTCTCCCCCGGCCTCGACCACACCCGCTCAGGCGCCAGCATGGACACCAAAGCCGGGATCGACCCCTTCTTCACCCGCGAGGGCATGGCCCACACCGGCGACTGGTACCTCGGCGGACAGGACCCGAACCAGGAACTGCTCGCGCCGGCCGTCCTGGCCGACCTCACCGGCTTCCCGCCGCTGCTGCTGCAGGTCGGCACGAACGAACTGCTGCTCGACGACTCGGTGCGCCTCGCCGAACGAGCCCGGGACGCCGAGGTCGACGTCATCCTGGACATCACGGCCGGAGTACCGCATGTCTTCCAGTCCTTCATCGGCCAACTCGACGAAGCCGACCACGCACTCGACCGCGCCGCCCTGTTCCTCACCCAGCGCCTCAGCGCCTGAAGGAGAACTCCGGACGACGAGACCGGCAGGCGCCCGCCGGCCGTCAAGCTCTCGTGGCAAGCGGGCGAGATCCTCTGGCCGAGGTCATCGGCGGCCGGGGCGGCGGTCGCGCTGACCGGTGAGGTGACGGCGGCGCGGCCGCAGACGGCGGTGGGCCCGCTCCTGGCCGTTGCCCACTTGCGGTGGGGCATGCGGAGCGGGCCCGTGTGTACGACCGCCCGGGACGCGGCGGACAGGCTCACACGTCTCGCAGGAACCGCCGCCACCCGTGACAACGCGGCACGGTTCACCGGACTGGTCCGGGCTACATCGCCTGTGTGCCCACGACGGTCAGCAGCGCGAGCTTCTCGGCGGTGTCGGTACCGGCGCGTGGGGTGAACCAGAGCAACCGCCGGCGGCCGTCCTCGCTGAAGAGGCTGAGGCAGTTGAGGTCCAGCACGCCAACGGTGGGGTGGACGATCCGCTTGCGCTCGTCCCTGCGCACCTCCACGTCCTGGTCGGCCCAGAGCGCCTCGAACTCCGGCGACTGCCGCAGCAACTCGTCCACCAGCTCGGTCGCCTCGGTGTCGCCCGGGCCGCGCCGCCCGACCGCCGCGCGCAGGTCGGCAACGAACGAGCGTGACTGCGGGGCGAGGTCCTCCTGCGGGTAGATCCGCCGCGAGGCCGGGTCGGTGAACCATCGGTGGATGAAGCTCGCCGCGCGGCCGTGGTGCGCGGACAGGTCGCCGAGCATCGCGATGGCGAGCCGGTTCTGGACCAGAACGGTGTGCAGGTCGGTGCTCACCATCGCCGGGGTCCCGTCGATCCGTGTCAGCAGGTCGAGCATCGCGGGGTGGACGTGTGACGCCGTCCCGCCCTGGTGCGGGATCGGGCGGTTCGCCAACCGGTACAGGTGGTCACGCTCGTCGCGGCTGAGGCGCAGGGCGCGGGCGAGCGCGGCGAGCATCTGGTCGGAGGGCTGAGAGCCGGCACCGCGCTCGAGCTCGGTGTAGTACTCCACCGAGGCGCCGGCCAGCACGGCGACCTCGTCGCGACGCAGACCGGGGACGCGGCGCCGCGGGCCGGGCGCGAGCCCGACCTCCCCGGGGCGGATCCGCTCGCGCCGCGAACGCAGGAAGCCACCGAGTTCGGAGTACCGCGTGTTCGACATAGGCACAGCTTCCCTGGGTGGCCACGTCGATGCCAGGGGATGTCGTCCCCACCTTCGGCAGCAACTGTCGCGGGCCCGCGCCGCGCCACAGAGTGGACGCCATGAACGCCTCACTCACTGACACACTCACTGACTCCGGCGCATCGCCGGTCGCCGGAAGGACGGTCCTGATCACCGGTGGCACGAGCGGAATCGGGGCCGCGACCGCTCGGCTCCTGCTCCTGCGTGGCCACCGGGTCGCGGTCACCGGGCGCGACCCCGGTCGGCTCAAGGCCTTCCTCGACGAAGTCGGCCACGCCGACCGCGTCCTGGGCCTGGTGGCAGATGCCTCCGACTGGGACAGCACGCACGCGGCGGTCGCCGGCACGGTGGAGCGCTTCGGTGCGCTCGACGCGGCGATCGCGAACGCGGGCGGCGCGTCCGCGGATCACTTCCGGACGGGCGGTGCCGGCGTCATCGACGGCGGCGATCCGGAGCTGTGGGCACCGATGGTGCTCGCCAACGTGCTCGGCCCGGCTCTGCTGGCCAAGGCGGCCCTGCCCCACCTGGAGCAGTCCCACGGCCGGCTGGTGCTCATCGGCAGCGTGGCCGGAATCAAGAACAGCCCGGGCAACCTCTACTCCGCCACGAAGTGGGCGGTGGTCGGCTTCGCCGAGAACCTCCGCCTGCACGCCACGACCCGCGGCATCGGAGTCACGGTCGTGAACCCAGGCATGATCGACACCGCGTTCTGGCACGGCCAGGCTCCCCCCATCGCGATGAGCCCGGATTCGGTGGCCGAGGCGATCGGCTTCGCGCTCGACCAGCCGGCAGGCGTCGACCTCAACACGGTGACGATCCGTCCGATCGGCCAGCCCGCCTGACCCCGTGCGGGCGGGCAGCGTGCTCACTGCTGCACCGTTCTTCGACGTGTCCCGCGACACCCGTCGCATGCGCTCGTTGACGGCGGCGGAAGGCGGCATGGAGGACGCGTCCCCGCGCCCGCCGCCCGGCCGGCCCCGGTGGCGAGCGGGTGACGCCGGGGGCGGGAACGCGACATGGAGGTTGCGCGGGTCCTGGCGCGCGTGCCCGTCCCGCCCTCGAACTGCACCACACCTACCCGGAATTCCCTTCTGGACGCATCCGCCCGACGCGGTCCACGGACAGTTCGCCGGTCAGACCGGTAGGGCCCTGCCGATCTCGGCAGGGCCCTACCCGGGGGTGCGTGCGGTGTGTCAGGTCACCATCGGTACCAGCGGCCGCGGCCGCCGCCCGTGTTGGTGGAACGCATCACGAAGCCGAGCAGCCACACCACCAGGACGATCAGCGCCACCCACCACAGGATCTTCAGGGCGAAGCCGGCGCCGAAAAGGATGAGCGCGAGAAGCAGGACAAGCAAAAGGGGAACCATCGTTATCTACCTCCTGCCCTCCGATTGCCCTGCATTGCTGTTCGCATTCCTCGGCAACACCTTTGTTTGCGGTGAGAAAGGCGGGGCACGAGCCGGTTACCGCCGCGAGCGGACACTACGAGGAGGCTGTCTTTCATGAGTGCCGGCGAAAAGGCGAAGGCGAAGACCGAGCAGGCCGAGGGCAAGGCCAAGGAGGCCGTGGGCAGCGCCCTCGGCAACGATCGTATGGCCGCCGAGGGACAGGCCGAGAAGAGCACCGGCGACGCCCGCGAGGCCAAGGAGAAGACCAAGGACGCGTTCAAGCACTGACGTCCTCGGTCCTCGATCGCCGCAGTACCTCACGAGAAGAGTGGGAGCCTTCCTTACGTCAGGAAGGCTCCCACTCTTCTGTGTCGTCACGGTTCAGCGATTTCCGGTCTCCGGTCGGCGGCTGTTCGAGCACCGACGGCCGTCGCGGATCGATGGGGAGGCCGGGCAGCCGCGTTCCGTCGGCACGGGGCGGAGAGCCTGATCACCGCCACGGCTGTGACCGCCGCCGACGAGACGTGAAGCTGCTCCGCCGTGCGGCCGAGATGCGGTCCTGCGGCCGGAGTCAGGAAGATCCCGATGCCACGCGGCTCCGCATGAGCCCTCTGATCCAGACGCGAGGCCCTATACGGGCTCAAGGTCGTCGTGGATGGTCAATGCTCCGGCGAGGTCGAGATCGGCGACAGTGCCGTGTGCGCCGGCGCGGACGAGCAGCACCGCGCCGAGCGCGGTGCTCCAGAACGTCCTGGTCTCCACATCGAGCGGTCGACGGGCCCTCCAGCCGCGGCCGTCGATGAGCCGGCTCACGAAGCGCTCGGATTGCCGGAACAGCAGCTGGAGGTGCTGGTCGACCACGGGGGCGAGTTCGGGCTTGGAGATCCCGGCGGCGAGTGCTCGCGCGACCGACGGGAGCGAGGGCATGGCCAGTACGGCGCGGGCGATGTTGCGTCGAAACGCCGCCGCATCGGGGGCTTGCCGCCCGATGCGCTCGATCCGTCGGGCGTCGTGCAGCAGGCCGAGGAAGGCGGCGTGCACGAGCAGCGAGTCCTTGGAGCCGAAGTAGTAGGTGACCTGGTTGGGGAAGACGCCCGCCGCGTTCGCGATCTCCGCGACGCTCACCTCGGCGCCGGGCCGCTCCTTGCAGAGCTCCGCAGTGGCCTCGATCAGCCGGCGCCTCGTCGCGCGACCGCGGTCACGCGAGCGCGCCGACGTCGACCGGGCTTCGGTCCGCTGCTTCTCCACGCCGGAATTGTATGTGATACAACAGGGTTCCATTCACTTGTATCGCATACAAGAAAGGGCCATGGGTATGCACGGGACCGAAGTCGTCGTGACGGGACTCGGCGCGATCACACCACTCGGTGGAGACGTGGAGTCCACCTGGACAGCCCTGCTCGCCGGCGAGTCCGGCATCCGCCGAGCCGTCCTGCCAGGCCAAGAGGACACCGGCCTTCCCTGCGCCGTCGCGGGGACGATGGCGGTCGACCCCGCCGAGTCGCTACCGCCCGTGCAGGCCAGGCGGCTCGACCGCTCGCAGCAGGCAGCCCTCACCGCGGCGGCGGAAGCCTGGGCCGATGCCGGTGCCCCGCGGGTCGATCCGGACCGGCTCGCCTCATCGATCGGCACGGGCATCGGGGGCGTACGGACGCTGCTGAAGGAAGACGACGTACTGGAGGCGGCCGGGGCGCGGCGCGTCTCGCCCCGCACGGTGCCGATGCTCATGCCCAATGCCGCGGCGGCGCTGATCAGCATCGAGTACGGCGCACGGGCCGGGGCCTACACGCCCGTCTCGGCATGCTCCTCCGGCGCCGAGGCGATCGCCCTGGGAGCCCGGCTGATCCGCGCCGGCGAGGCGGACGTGGTCATCGCGGGCGGGACCGAGGCCGCGATCACGCCGATCACCGTCGCCGGCTTCGCCCAGGCGCAGGCTCTGTCGCGGTACACCGACGAACCCGCCTCGGCGTCACGGCCGTTCGCCGCGGACCGCAGCGGCTTCGTCCTCAGTGAAGGCGCCGCTGTCGTGGTGCTCGAAAGCGCCGAGCACGCCGGCGCCCGGGGCGCCCGCGTCCACGCGGTACTCGCGGGCGCCGGCATCGCCGCCGACGCTCACCACATCACGGCGCCCGCTGCCGACGGCTCCGGTCAGATCTCGGCCATGCGGAAGGCCCTCGCGCAAGCCGGCCTGGCTCCCGAGCGGATCAGCCACATCAACGCCCACGCCACCGGAACTCCGGTCGGCGACGTGGCCGAGGCGCACGCGATCAGGGAGGTCTTCGGCCGGGCCACCGTGACGGCCCCCAAGGCGGCGCTCGGCCATCTCTTCGGTGCCGCCGGCGCGATCGAAGCGCTCATCGCCGTCCTCAGTGTGGAGCACGGCGTCGTCCCGCCGACTCGCAACCTCACCGCGGCCGGCGTCGATCCCGACATCGGCCTCGATGTCGTCGCAGAGCGACGAGACGTCCCCCAGGACGCCGTGCTCAGCAACTCCTTCGGTTTCGGCGGACAGAACGTCTCACTCATCGTCACCGGCGCACGGCACATGGCACGGTGACCGGCACCTGGCCTTCCTCGGTCCGAGCCGACGGTGACTCATCGAGCCGTACGGCAGGACCGTAGCCTCGGGGCAACGGCCGGCACTCGCGTACGAGGCCCTGGGAAGCGCGCTGGGCTCCCCAGGTCCGGGCCGCACCACCCATGAGCTACCGGGCTCGGCCCGATGCCCGGGCACCGGTCAGTTCCGCTACGCGACCAGCGGTCTCCTCCGGCAGAACAGGCGGCTCGCCCGCGGTCCAGAGAGTGCGCACGGACATGTGGCTGATGCGCCAGCCGCTGTCGGTGCGTCGGAACTTCCCCTCGTAGACGCCGCCCACCGTGAAGAGGGGGTTGGCGTCCTCGCCCCGCGCACGGAGCGTGGAGTCCAGGTGGACGTGGGTCATGTGGGCGTTCCAGGAGGCATCGGCCGTCCTCGCGCCCGGTTCGGCCCGGACCACGACGTCGGAGGAAAGGTGCAGGGTGGCGGCGAACCGACCGACGGACTCCTCCACCTGGCGTATCGCCTCGGCGCCTTCGGCCACGCCGAGCGGCGTCGTGGTCCGCGCGTCTTCGGTGAAGTAGGCCCCGGCCCAGCTCTCCTCGAACCGCCGCTCGTCCATGGCGCGGAAGAAGCCGCTGATGACGGTGGTGATCTCGAAGTGGTCCCGGAGAGTGGACGTGCCACTGATCTCATGCATGTCTCGATCATCGGGTCTCAAGCGCGCTTGAGGTCAAGACGCCGCCTTCCGTCCCGTCGAAGACGTGGTCGTGGCAAGCGCCGGCCCTGGCCTCCCTGCGGAGGCCAGGTCGAACGCGACGTGAGACGCGGCCACGGGCTCGGCCGATGCCCGCTCCGCGCGCGGAAGGATCCTTCGCCCTCTCGCGGTTCTCGGCCGGCGGCTTCGCCGCGAACAGAACCTCCGGCATACCTTCCCACCCGCGGCATCGGGCGATGTCAGTGGTGGCAGGCAGGGTGACGGGCATGACAACTCCTGCAGCTGTGATCATGGATGCCGCCGCTTACGCGCAGGCGGTCGAGGACGCGGTGAAGGCGTCGGCCGCCTACTACGCGGGCGGGACGTCGGCCCTGGACGACGACGCCTACGACCGACTGGTGCGGGGCATCGCCGCGTGGGAGGCCGAACACCCCGATCGGGTGCTGCCCGACTCCCCGACGGGGAAGGTCGCCGGCGGCGCGGTGGAGGGAGATGTCCCGCACACGGTGGCGATGCTGAGCCTGGACAACGTGTTCTCGCCGGAGGAGTTCACCGCCTGGACGGCCTCCCTGACCCGGCGCGTCGGCCACGAGATCGAGCGGTTCAGCGTGGAGCCGAAGCTGGACGGGCTCGCGGTCGCCGCGCGGTACACCGACGGCCGCCTCAGACAGCTGATCACCCGCGGGGACGGGACGGCCGGGGAGGACGTCTCGCACGCGATCGGCACCATCGCGGGCCTGCCGGACGAACTCGCCGAACCGGTCACCGTCGAAGTCCGCGGCGAAGTCCTGATGACGACCGCCCAGTTCGAGCAGGCCAACGAGGTGCGCACCGCGCACGGCGGGCAGCCGTTCGCCAACCCGCGCGGCGCCGCGGCGGGCAGCCTGCGCGCCAAGGAGCGCGCCTACACGGTGCCGATGACGTTCTTCGGCTACGGCCTGCTGCCCCTGCCCGGCACCGGGGCGGCGCTCGCCGCGCGGCTGGGCGGCCTCGCGCACAGCGATCTCATGGTCCGGGCCGCCGCGTACGGGGTGAACACCACCGCCGCCACCGCGGTGCCCGGCGTCACCGCCGACACCGTCGAGCAGGTGCTGATCCGGGTGCGGGAGATCGCCGCCCTGCGGGCCGATCTGCCGTTCGGCATCGACGGGATCGTCATCAAGGCCGACCTGGCCGCCGACCAGCAGGCGGCAGGATCGGGCTCACGCGCTCCGCGCTGGGCGATCGCCTACAAGCTGCCGGCCGTCGAGAAGATCACCCGGCTGCTCGAGGTGGAGTGGAACGTCGGCCGCACCGGCGTCATCGCCCCGCGCGCCGTCCTGGAGCCGGTCGAGATCGACGGCGCCGTCATCACCTACGCCACGCTCCACAATCCGGCCGACATCACCCGCCGCGATCTGCGACTGGGCGACCACGTCATGGTGCACCGGGCCGGCGACGTCATTCCCCGCATCGAAGCGCCCGTGGCCCATCTGCGCACCGGCGACGAGAAGCCCATCGCCTTTCCCGAGACGTGCCCGCGCTGCGGGGCCGGCATCGACACCAGCGAGCAGCGCTGGCGCTGTGAGAACGGACGCGCGTGCCATCTGGTGGCCGCCCTGTCCTACGCGGCCGGCCGCGACCAGCTCGACATCGAGGGCCTCGGCCACACCCGCGTCGTCCAGCTCGTCGACGCCGGTCTCGTCGCCGATCTCGCCGACCTGTTCACCTTGAACCGGGAGCAGCTGATGAGCCTGGAGCGGATGGGGGCGACCAGCACCGACAACCTCCTCACCGCTCTCGCCACGGCCAAGGGACGGCCGCTGTCGCGGGTGCTGTGCGCGCTCGGGGTCCGCGGCACCGGCCGTTCCATGTCCCGCCGTATCGCCAGGCACTTCGCCACCATGGACAACATCCGTGCCGCCGACGTGGAAACGATGCAGCAGGTCGAGGGCATCGGCACCGAGAAGGCCCCCTCGATCGTCGCCGAACTCGCCGAACTCGCCCCGCTCATCGACAGACTCGCCGCCGTCGGGGTGAACATGACCGAACCCGGCGCCACCCCGCCCGCTCCGCCCCACGACGACACCGGAGACACCCGCGACGCCGGCGGCCAGGACGAGGACACCGAGCGTGCGGGCGGACCACTGGCCGGAATGACCGTGGTCGTCACCGGCGCGATGACCGGCCCCCTGGAGACGCTCAGCCGCAACCAGATGAACGAGCTCATCGAACAAGCCGGCGGCCGCTCCTCCTCCAGCGTCTCCAAGAAGACCACCCTGGTCGTCGCCGGAGACAACGCGGGATCCAAGCGGGCCAAGGCCGAGGACCTCGGTATCCGCCTGGCCACCCCGGACGAATTCGCCGCCCTGGTCGCCGACTACCTCGGCTGAAGAGCTGTCCGGTGATCACCGGTGGGCGCGCGACGACAGCTACGGCACTCCCCCAGCCCCCGGTGGGGAACAGCTGCCGCACCACCCCGCGCGCCGACGTCGGGTCTGCCCCCCGTCCCCGCCGACGAGTCGACGCTTGCCCGGCGGCTCTTACGGCCAGGACGACGGAGGCGCCACCGGGGTGAAGCGCATCGTCAAGGCCACCCGACCGTGGTGCCCGGCCCGACCGGCACGTCGACGACGACCGCCCGCCCGTCGAGAGGTGCCCGTCAGGCCCTTGACCGGGTACCGCTTCGACGGAGGATGGAGGAAGAGAGCGGTCTGCGTGGTGAAGTGTGGGCCTCTGACAACTCCGACAGCAAGGAGCGTTCGTTCCGATGCCCGCACACCCTGGGCGCGGCGGTCCCCGAACCGCCTCGGTCAAGCATGTCTCGTCGTTCAAGCCTCCTCTCGTCAAGGCGGTGTTCAGGGACGTGACCTCGATGCACGTCTCCCGGTCGGCCGCGTGGGCCGCCGCGTCGGTGACACGGACGGTGCTGACGGAGATCATCGACGGCGCGAGGAGAGCGGCGGCGGCGGAGGCCCGGAAGAAGCTGATTCCCCAGGACCTTCTGTCGGCGATCGACCGGAACGTCGAACTCGAGGTGGGGACCGAGTGGTACGACCACAGCCCGACGTTTCAGGGCATGACCGGTGTCCTGTACGACTCCGAGGGTGTCGTCGCGCCTTCCCGTCAGCGCGGCAGGTCGCGCAGACCGAGCGCTGTGGTCGGCGCCCACAGGTTCGAGGCTGGGGTCAAGAAGCTCCTGCGGAGCCGGGGAGCGACCGCGGTCCCGGCGATGGTCCGCGACCTGGACGGCATCGCGAGCGTGTTCCTGACGGACCTCGCCCGGGACGCGGCCATGGTCGCCCGCGAGGGCGGGGTCGAACGCTTCGGTACGGTCGCCCTGGTGATGCCGGGCGAACCCGAGCCACCCACGTTCGTCAAGGATTCTTTCAGCGCCCTCTCCCCTCCCAGGAGGGACGGACGGACCATCGGCCGGGAGGACATCCTGGCCGCCACCACGATTCAGTTGTTCGGCGGCAACCTCAGGCAGCGAGCCCTCACCGAAGCACGCGAGGCGACGCGGTCGCGGGCGGACGATGACCGAACCTGGCGTTCCCCGGAACGAGATCTGCCGGTCTCGGTAAAACTCGTGGAATCCCATGCCCAACGGACATGAGGGCTGCACCATCCATTTCCCAACGACGCGTGGCACTTCGAAGCCAGGACCGATCGCTGTCCCGGAGAGTACGTGCGTGACCCCGCCTTGGAGCCGCGCTGCTTCCTGTCGGTGAATCCGCTGGGAGGTTCCAAGGTGACCGCCCGCTCGCATCCACCACATACAGCCCATGGCCGCCGACACCCTGTTGGCGCAGCCGGGTGAAAAGGGTTTATCTTCTTGCGCATGGATCATCAGGGGGAGTTTCGTCGGGCAGCGCTTGAAATGGGCATACCGGACGACGAGATCAGCAGGTTCAGTCGGCACCTTCGTTTGTCGATCGGGCTGTTCGGGGGCAGCGGTGGTTCTCCGGCCGGGCAGTTCGGTGGGTTGCCCCGGCTGCCGGTGGGCATGAAGTGGCCGTCTGCCGGGGGCATTCCGTTGCCGTTCCTGTTCTCCGTCGATTGTGGGGCGCTGCCGAGAGTCGACGGCTTCGACCTGCCCGCGGACGGGACGCTGCTCTTCTTCGTTCACCAGGAGAGGGACCACGAGGACAGTTCCGGGAGGTACGCGCGAGTCGTGCATGTACCGGACGGCAGCGAAACCGCGGTCGCGGAACCCCCCGACTCCGCGTGTGTCCGCGTGCGGTTCGACGTCTGCGCCGAACTCAGAGCCGAACTGCCCATGTGGCTCCAGGAGGGCGACGAGGACTGGCACGAGTACTGGGAGGACCTCGATTGGGAGGACATGTCTCCCTTCCAGCAGCAGTTGTTCCGGTACATGGAGCATGACCTGCCGCACCTGGAAGAACTTCGCGCTCTGGCTCACGACCTCTGGCCGTCCGGCGCCGGCGTCCTCATCGGCGGGTATGCCGATGACGAGGTGATCAACAGCATCGCGGAGCAGACTCTCGCGGGACGCGAGAAGGCGGGCGAGATTCCCGCCATCCCGATCGCGAAATGGTATTCCCACCTGGAGGAGGAAAAGCACCGGATGACGAGCGAATGGATATCGCTCGCCAGGGAACTCCCGGAGTACGAGGCCTACTGTACGAGTTTCGTGATCCGCCACGACGACTTGGCCGCCGCCCGAGTGGACAAGGCACTGGCCGTGACCAATTTCGAGGCCCCTTGACCAGATCGAGCACCTCTGCGGTGGCAGACGACGCGTCTCGCGCGGCGATCACGGAGTGAGAACGTGGAAGACGTTCCAGAGATGCGGCTATGTCAAGGAAGCCCGTTTCCCCACGCACCGCGCTGGGCCGGTCGTCGTCCGGTGCGTCCGCGGCGAGCGGGATGCCGTCCAGCGAACCGAGGCTTGACGCCGGAACTTGTGACCTGGGCGCGGAAGTAACACCCCTTCCGGATCTCGCACAACGTGATCCACAACGGTTTGCCACTCGGCCAGTGTTGTGGCATCGTTCCGCTCGGTCACGGTGCCGATCGCACCGAGGACCGGCTCCCACGACCGTGTGGGGGTGAGCACCGATCTCCCTGCCGGTGGGTAAGGGGGTCCTTCGTCCACAGGAGGCCCCTCATGCAGGTTCGACGCTGCGACCACATCCCCGGGCCGGGAACTCCACCGGTGCACGGTCGTCGACAGCCGGTTCCCGGACCGAACGGCACGGACCGATTCCGCGTCCGCGAGGCGCGGTCGGGGGCCCTTTCCCTGACTTCCCGGGGCCTGCCTGCCGGCACCGACATCCTCCACGACGTCACGGCGTGCCCCCCTGACAGCCGTCCCGCTTTCGCCCATGACCTCGCCCACGTGACTGGAGTCTGCTGTCCCGCGACGGCGGCGCGACGGACATCGGCGCGGGTCCCCGTGCGTGACGCTGTCGGGACGGTCCCCGCGGATACGGGGGCGGGCGACGGGGCGCCTGGAAGGCTCCCGCACCGTCCTCCTGCAGCACCACCGCCCGCCGCCGGAGACAGCGCCGTTCGGTCCGTCCGTTCAAGCAGCGGCCGTGCCATCGGAGGACAACGCGCGTCCATCGCTGCGTGATGCGTACGCACCCCCTGCGTGCGGGCGTCCGGCTCGACATCCGAGTCCGGCGAGCCGTCCCGCACCCGAACAGCGAACCACCTCGACCCAGGAGGGGCCCCATGGCCACGAACCGACAGATGAGCCGCGCCGACTACGAGACCATCTCCGCGGCCATCGCTGAATCCGGCGACCAGGACTTCCACGCCCGCCGGAACATCGCCTTCAACCTCGCTGACGCCCTCACCGGCACCGCGGACCGCTTCGACCCCGTGCTCTGGCTGCGCCAGTGCGAGGTCGGACCGGTCTCCCCGGCCGACGTGGCGGGCTGGTCGAAGCGTCTGGAACTGCGCGTGATCTCCACCGGCAGACGGCGTCGCAGCAGCCTCGCCATGGGCTACACCCAGGTCGAGCAGTACATCGACGCCGACGACAACCCTCTGGACGAGCGCGAGTAGGGACGCCCCCGCGAGTGCGAGGGGCCGGGGCGTCCCCGGCGGGGCGGGTCTGGCGGGGCGGGTCTGGCGGGGCGGGTCTGGCGGGGCCGATCTGGCAGGCGACCTTCGACGACACCATCCGGGCGAGCAAGCGCCCTGCTCCTCGCCGAACCACCCGCAGCGATCCTCGGTGATCCGGCAGCGCAGTGCCCGTGCCTGCGGCGCGGAACGAAGCCGCACCCATCCCTCCAGCGCGGCCCGTTCCGCGTCCGACAGGATCAACTCGGCCTTCGGCCACCCGGACCGCCGAGTACGCGTCATCGGACGCCCCCTGCGTCTGACCTCGATTCCCGACTCGGAGGACCAGCTCCGCATCGTCTGGAGCCGGCCTCGTCCGTGAGCCCTCCCTCGGCGCTCAGACAATCAGCAGGGGAACGTGCCGCTGTAGAGGGCGTGTCCGTAGGAGGAGGTTCCGGAGCCGAAGCCGTATACGCCGTCATCGCTCCACACCGCTTCGCGCAGGCCGCCGACGCAGGTCGATGTGGGGGCGATGGCGAAGCCCTCCAGGTTGTCGATCGGCATGACGGCCGGGTTCGTGTAGGTCACATCCGGCACGATCGTGCCGGCGGCGTCGACCTTCATGAACGTGTGCGTCTCGCCGCAGGTGTTGTCACAGGTCGCGACGATGCGCTGGGTCCCGGCGTCGAACATGACGTCCATCACGGACGCCTTGCCGGTCGAGACCGTGCCGAACGTCGTGAACGAGCCGTCGGAGTCGAGACCGTAGGCGTGCAGCGTGCCGTCCCACTCCAGACCGGCGAAGAACAGGCCCGAACCGTGCAGCGGGTAGTTGCCCGGGTCGTAGGCGGCGTGGGTGAGGGGGTCGACCCAGCCGTTCGCGGTCAGCCAACTGTCGGGCACGTACCCGACGCCCTCGAAGCCCAGGTTGGCGTCGTCCTTGCTGCCGGTGTCGAGCTGGGGAAACTGCGACGTCATGTCCCACTGGTGGACGGGCGTCAATGTCGATCCGGTCGCGGCCGGGTCGAACTCCATGATCGTGTCCTTGGGCACCGTGTTGTCGGCGTTGTCTCGCTCGGACGTCACGTAGATGTGGCCGTCGCCCCCGACCGTCACGCCCTCGGAGTCCGGCCGGCCCGAGCCTCCCGCGAAGCGGATCTGCTTGCCGGTCGCGCTCCACGACGGGTCCGGGACCCACTTGCCGTTGCTCTTGACCAGCTTGTACAGCCAGTTCTTGTTCTTGGCGGCCCACAGCACCGACGGGTTCGCCGGGTCGAACGCCAGCCCGCTCACGTCGCGGCCCTCCGGGCCGGTGGACGTGGTGAACGCGCAGACGTTGTCGGCGATGGTGACGTCCAGCCCGCCAGGCCACGCCGACGCGCCCGCCGGTGTCGTGCCCGAGCCGGAAGGCGCCTCAGGAGTGCAGCCGCTGGTCAGAGAGCCGCCCCCGCCCAGCAGATGGCCGGTCTGACCGCCACCGCCACCTCCACCGCCGCCACTCCCGCCGCCGGAGCAGGAGTTGGCGTCGCCGAGCGTCGCGGTCGTCGAGGTCTGGAACCAGCCGGTGCCGTTGGCACAGCGCCCGTCCGACGGCTTGGCGCCGTCAGTGGCCCAGGTCACCGAGTCGATGGAGTTTCCGCTGCCGTCGACGAGGAAGAGCGAGTCCTGGTCGCCCAGGCCAAGGGTGGAATCGAAGGTGACGTAGCCGCCCGCGGGGATGCTCGTGGCACTCGGAGAGGAGGAAGAGACCGAGACCGGGGCGTGGCCGGTGTCGTTGTCGACGTACTTCCACGACCCGATGCCGACCGCGCTCGCCCCACCGTTGTACAACTCCACGGTGTCCGAGCCGTCGGAGGTGACCTCGTTGATCCGCACCTGGCTCGCCGACGGAATCGACGACGGGCAGCCCGAGGCGTTCGCGGCGCCGAACGTGGTCTCCTTGGCCGTGGTCACCCATGCGCCGGTCCCGTCACCCCCGCAGCGGGCCATCGCCGGCTTCGCCTTGTCGCCGGCCCACTCCACGCGGTCGACCACCGTGCCGTCGGCCGTGTAGACGATCAGCTCGTCCGAGTCACCGAGGCCCTTGGGCGAGTTGAAGGTGACGAACCCGCCGGCAGTGATCGTGGTGGCGGACGGGATGAACGACTGCGGCGAGAAGCTGTCGTCGGACATCTTCCAGCCGCTGATGCTCACCGCGGTGGAGCCGGTGTTGTACAGCTCCACCGTGTCGTTGTTCGAGGAGGTGACCTCGTTGATGCGAACGTTTCGGTAGCCGGCCGGGTCAGCGGCAGCCGCAGGCTGAGCGGCCAGCAGCCCGGTGGCGACCAGTCCTGAGAACGTCAAAGCCGCGGCGCATACCGAGGCGACGCCGACGCGTGAGTGTGAAGTAGGCACGAGGCGGAACTCTGGCGAAGCGACTTGGAGACAGCGTGTACTCCGGCTGAATGCCGGCTGCTGACCACCGGAACGGCGGGCGCGCATCGCCGCCACGATTGAGACAGCCTGACCGGTGACCGTGGTGGAGACCGGCCGTGGTGAGACCGGTCTGGCTCACATCGATACGCTCCTGTCACCAGCGCTCACCTCCGAGTGCTGCTGCCGAACGCGAACAGCGGCAGGCTCTTGGTGTCGACGACCGTCCTTCTCCCTCCTGATCAGGGGCGCCCGGCCCCGTCCGGCGACGATGCCGCGCGGGCGGGCCACGCGCCGAGAGGGGGATCCGTTGCACGCCTTGGCGTTCGTGCTCGGCGGCGGGGACCTACGTCTGCCAGCGCACCGGCAGCTCCCGCAGGCTCCGCATGAGACTGGTGCGCCACCGCGGTGTGCCGTCACCGTCGAAGTCCAGGCGGGGGAAGCGGTCCAGCAGGATGCGCAGGGCCAGGGTCGCCTCCATGCGGGCCAGCGGGGCACCTAGGCAGTGGTGCAGTCCGTGCCCGAAGGCCAGGTGGGCGCGGGTCGCGGCCGGATCGCGGCGGATGTCGAACCGTTCGGGGGCCGAGAAACGCGCGGGGTCGCGGTTCGCGGCGGCGATGGAGAGCACGACACGCGCGCCCGCCGGTATCCGCACGCTGCCGAGGGTGATCGGTTCGGCGGTGTAGCGGTAGGTGCCCGCCGGTACGGGCGACTCGAAGCGCAGCGTCTCCTCCACGGCGCCCTGCGACAACGCGGGGTCGGCGCGGAGGGCGGCGAGCTGCCCAGGATGGCCGAGCAGCAGGTGGACGGCGTTGGCGATGAGGTTGACGGTGGTCTCGTGCCCTGCGACGAGCAGCAAGAAGGCCATGCCGAGCAGTTCCTCGGGTGCGAGCCGGTCGGCGCCGTCCCCGTCGTTGGCGCGGACCAGGGCGTGCAGCAGATCGCTTTCCGCCGCGTCCCGCAGCCGCCGCTTCTCCTCGATCAGTCCCGCGAGGTACGCGGCCATCTCCTGCGAGGCTCGGGCGGACTGCTGCGCGTCGTCGAGGGCGACGACCTGTGTGGACCACGCCCGAAAGGCAGCCCGGTCGACGTCCGGCACGCCGAGCAACTCGCAGATGATGGTGAGCGGCAGCGGGTAGGCGTAGGCGGTGATGAGGTCGGCACGGCCGTCGGCGACCACGGCGTCCAGGAGCGCACCGGCCGCCTCCCGCACGCGGGCCCGCAGCGCCTGGACGCGGCGGGCGGTGAACTCGCGGGCCACCAGGATCCGCAGGCGGGTGTGATCGGGGGGATCGACCTGGAGCATGTTGCGGCCCACGGCGTACAGCCCGTCGTCCTCGAAGTCGGCGGAGTGCCGCACGTCATGGCGCAGCCTGGGTTCGGCGAACGCGGCGCGCACTTCCTCGTGCCCGACCACCAGCCATGACTCGTCCCCGGTGGGGAAACGCACGTGGTGGACGGGCCCGCGGGAGCGCAGTGCGGTGAAGGCGGAATAGGGGTCGGCGGTGAAGTCGTCGGTGAGGTCGGCGAGTCGGACGGTGGGGTGTTGTGTGCTCATCGGCCACTCCGGACAGAAGTGGGGACCATTGCCCGTTCAGGTGTCAGGAGTCGGACCCTAGCACGAAGCGGGGAGTGGTCCTCGCTTCGCCCGTGGGGTGCGTGGACCCAGCCCGCGACCTGGCCGCCCGTCACGGCGAACGCCGTCGAAACGGCGACCACGCCGCCGGGAACACGGGTGGCGTCCTGGCCGACGACGTTCTCGTTCCCGCCGTCGTGACCGCCCCGGTCGCCCGGGACGTCCGGGACGTCCGCCGCGCCGGCTCGGGGCGCGGCCGCACCGCCCGCCCGGCCGCCTGATCACGGCGGTCCACCCGCCCGGCAGCGGGTCGACTCGCCCGGAAGGGCGGTGAGATGCCCGGGCCGCTGGGGCCGGTCGCCCGGTCGGTCCGGTCAGCGCAAGCCGGTGTCGTGGCTGAGCAGGTGGTGGTGGACGTCGTACTGGTCGACCGCGGTGATGGTCAGCCCGTCGGGAACGGCCACGGCCCACGCACGGTAGACGGTGCCGGGCACGGAGACCGTGGCCGCCTTCACCCGCGTACCGTCGGACAGCGACACCACACCGTAGGCGACCGCCGCTTCGGGATTGGACACCAGCAGCCGGCTGCCGCTGAGGCCCTTGTCGTGCACACCCCACAGACCCAACTCCCCCGCGACACCGGGATCCTGGGTGCCGGTGACCGACTGGCAGTCGGACCAGGGGCCGCCCTGGTGGTCGATGCGGACACCGCCGATGTACATGCGCTGGCACAGCAGCGACGAGGCGCCCGGTGTCGTGGCTCCGCCGGGCGGGGTGGGCGGCGCGTAGCCCTCGGGCAGTGTGCGGTGGAACTCCAGCGCCACCGACCAGCGGTGGCCGCCCGTCGTCCCCTCGGCCACCCGGGCGCTGACCGCGCCGGGGGCGGGGGCGGGTGTGGGGGCGGCGGAGTGGGGCGTCGAGGGCGAGGGCCGGCCCGCGGCGCCGACGGCGCCGGGCGGTTGCCTCAGAGACGGGGCCGCCAGGCCGAGGCCGAGGACGCAGGCGGCGCTCGCCACGGCGGCCGCGACCCGGCGGCGTTTCCTGCGGGCGCGCGCGACGGTCAGGATCCGGCCGACGGGAGCCTGGGACGCGGGGTGGGCGTCGCGTGACCGGGCGACGGCGGCGCGCAGCCAGTCTTCTTGGTCCTGGTCAGGAGTCATCGTGCCTCTGCGGGGCGGCTGGGGAGGTAGGTGCGGGCGAGAGTCGAACGGCTGCGCAGTTTGGCCAGGGCCCGGGACGCCTGGCTCTTCACGGTGCCGGTCGAGCAACCGAGGATGTCCGCCACCTCCTCGACGGACAGGTCCTCGCAGTAGCGCAGCACCACGACCGCCCGCTGCCGCTCGGGCAGTTCGGCGAGCCCGCGGGCCAGAGCGTCGTGCACGTCCGAACCCCCGGCACCGGCCCCGTCGTCGTGGACGGGACCGGTGTCGGGCAGCGACGGGAGAAGGAGGTGGGTGATCCTGCGGCGGCGGTAGCGGCTGCGGTTGGTGTTGACCAGGGCGCGCCGAACGTAGTGCTCGGCGCGCTCCGGCTCCAGGCGCCGCCAGTGCGGGTACACCTTCGCCAGCGTCGTCTGCACCAGGTCCTCCGCCTCGTGGAAGTCGCCGGTGAGGAGGTACGCGGTGTGGGTCAGGGCCCGCCAACGGGCGGTGACGAACCGGGTGAAGTCCGAGTCCGGTCCGCTGTCCGCGGCCCTGCGGTCACTTGGCTGCACGGCAGGATGTGCCCGTCCTTCGTCTGGGTGGTCAGTGCCAGCCGGTGTCGTGGCTGAGCAGGTGGTGGTGGACGTCGTACTGGTCGACCGCGGTGATGGTCAGCCCGTCGGGAACGGCCACGGCCCACGCACGGTAGACGGTGCCGGGCACGGAGACCGTGGCCGCCTTCACCCGCGTACCGTCGGACAGCGACACCACACCGTAGGCGACCGCCGCTTCGGGATTGGACACCAGCAGCCGGCTGCCGCTGAGGCCCTTGTCGTGCAGACCCCACAGACCCAACTCCCCCGCGACACCGGGATCCTGGGTGCCGGTGACCGACTGGCAGTCGGACCAGGGGCCGCCCTGGTGGTCGATGCGGACACCGCCGATGTACATGCGCTGGCACAGCAGCGACGAGGCGCCCGGTGTCGTGGCTCCGCCGGGCGGGGTGGGCGGCGCGTAGCCCTCGGGCAGTGTGGGGTGGAACTCCAGCGCCACCGACCAGCGGTGTCCGTCCACCGTGCCGCTGCCGATCACCTGCGTGACCACCTGCGGCAGCGGTGCCACCCGCTGGTGAACGGAAGCGGATCGTACGGCGACGGCTGAGGCGGGTGCCGACGCCGTGTGGGCGGCCGGGCCCGGCGTCGCCGCGACCGCGGAGGCACCGAACGACATCCCGCCGAGGACGGCGACGGCGACGGCCGCTTTGGCCGCCTTCCTGCCAGGACTGAGAGCCATGGAGCACTTCCCCTTCAGAGCTGCCGCCCGGCACCGCGCCGGGCGGTCCTCGACGGCCGGCGCGCTGGGCCCGCGTGCCGGCCTGCCGCGATCACCAGGACGGCGTCGCGGCTCGGACATCCGCTCGTAGGTACTCCCGAACCCCCGCGACGGGTTGCACGCCCGCACGACATCACTTCACGAAGACCGATTCATCACGGTCGCGAGGCCGGGGGCGAGCACGTCGGTGGCCGCATCGACGGTGAAGCTACTCGCGGCCGGGAAGCGGGTGATGTACACAGGGAAGGTCAACTACAGTCACACCACGGGTCACGCGGACGGCAGCACCATGTCCGCCTGCGCCGAGGACGGACCGCTGTCCACCGACGTCGTGGTCCAGAACAGCACGGAGCGGCAGACGACATGCTGAGGCTCGAAAAGCTGGAGGCCGCGCTTCCGGCGATGACACGGTGGCGTGTGCCCGGCGGGCGCGGCGTGGACTGGGCCGCCCTCGAGGCGGTTCTCGGCACGGCGCTGCCCTCGGACTTCCGCTCCCTGGCGGAGGCGTACCCGGTGCTGGTCATCGACGACTTCCTGACCGTTGCCGTTCCCCGGCCCGGCGCCGAGGCGTCGTGGGCGTCCGCGTCCAGGGAGGACGAGATCCTCCAGGACCTGTACGAGATGGGGGACGCCGAGGACTACGTTCCCTACCCGCGGCCGGGAGGCCTGATCTCCTGGGGTGAGTCCGATTCGGGTGACGTGCTGTACTGGAGGACGAGCCCCGGGGACCCGGAAGCGTGGCCGGTGGTCGTCCGGACGGACAACGCCGAGTGGCACGAGTTCCCGGTCGGCGTCGTGGAGTTCCTGACCGGCGTGTACGGGCGCACCCTCGATGTGCCGGGCATGCCCGGCGACTTCCCCGGTGACGACCCGGAGGTGCTGGGCCTGAGCGACCGGATCGACTGACCTCCGGCTGAGCACCACCGCATGTGCCGGACGATCGCCCTCCGGAACCGCCGGGGGCGATCGTCCGAGTTCCGCCGCGGGCGGCAGGGGCGGTCAGCGCAGGGTGTAGGACTTCTGGGTCAACCGTCCGTCGGTGAAGGCGTACACGAAGGTCGGGTTGGCCTCCGCGGCCGTACCGGTGCACTGCACCAGGGTCTGCCACCCCGCCGACGAGGGGTACGCGGGGTACTCCACCCACATGTCGGTGCAGGCGGCGCCCGCGAGAACGGCGTTCACCGCGGAGAGCTGCTCTCCCTGGGTCACGCTGTCGTACTGGCTCATCGTCGCACCGGGCTTGTCCCGGGTGTAGGCCGCGTAGGCGAAGGCACCGTTCTTCTCCTTGCGGTACAGCAGGCCGTCGCCGTTGAAGGAGAAGGTCGCGTACATGTCGACCTGCTGGTTCGGCGTCCAGCATTCGAGGCCGGCCGAGGTGTCGTAGCAGTGCGGGTTGGGACCCACGACGTTCTTGACCTGCTGCGCCGTCATGCCGGCGGTGACCGCGTCGTAGGCGGCCTGGGTGAGGTAGCTGTCCCGGACGGGGGCGGCCGTCGAGGGAGCCGCCGCGGAGAGGGCCAGGCCGGTCACGAGGGCGGCGAGGGTGGACAGGCTCGTCAGGGAGCGTGCGTGCATCATGCGTCCTTCCGTAGGCGGGCCGGGCGGCTCCGCGTCCGGCCCGCCGGGAGCACGGCGGAGGCCCAGCACCGCCCGCCGTGCCGCCCGCAACCGGGAGCCGCTTGCCGGTCCCCCTATCCTCGGTCGCGGACCTCTCGCCACGCTCTCCCACGGCCGTCCCCCGGTTCGGCTGCTCCGCTCCGGGCCTCGGAGGCGGAACGTCTCGCGGTACCGTCCGCCGGTGCCCTACGGTGCCGCCCGGTGGGGGCTGGGTGACGGCGGACAGCCCGCGTGGTGGCCGCCTTCGGGGATCAGGGCACGAAGACCAGGCGCTCGTCCGTCTTGTGGGTCCATGCCTCGGAGATCCGGGCGAGCGGTACGGCCCGGGCCCGGACGTCGATCGCGCCCTGGGCCACCGCTGTGGCCAGCTCCGGCAGTTCCGCGATGAAGTCACGGGCGGGAACCGAGCCGATGCCGCTGCCGATGATCTGCAGTCGGGCCGCACGCAGCGCGGCGGACGGGACCGGCGCGAGCGGGCCGGCGACCGACCCGATCTGGATCCAGGTCAAGGGTGCGCCGCGGTCGGCGCGGGCGGTGAGCATGGGCATCATGGCGTGGGCGGACGGCTCGCCCCACACGAAGTCCAGCACGACGTCGACGTCGGCGGCGACCCGGGTCTCGTCGAAGGTGATCGTCTCGTCGGCGCCGAGGTCCTTCAGCGCCTCGAGGCGGTGGGTGTCGCGTCCGGCGGCGATCACCCGTGCGGCGCCGAACCGCTTGGCGATCTGGATCGCCATGCGTCCGGCGCTGCCGGTGGCGCCGAGGATGAGAACGCTCCCGCCCGGCCGGAAGTCGGTGCGGCGACGCAGCGCGACCCAGGACGCGATGCCGGGGTTCATCGCGGCGGCGATCCGGACCGGGTCGACGCCGTCCGGCAGGACCACGCTGCGGCGCAGGTCGATCGCCGTGCGGTCGGCGAACGTTCCGAGAGACGTGTCGTCCATGACCACATAGCGGAGATCGCCCCTGGGATCGCGCACGACCGCGTCGACGCCGGGCACCAGCGGGAGCGCGCCGGTGGTGGAGTAGTGCGAACCGTTCGCCTTGGCTCGGGTCAGATGGTGGAGCCCGGCCGCGAGGACCTCCACGACCACCTCGTTCTCATGGCCGGCGACCGGCTCGGGGTGCTCGGCGTAGACCGGCGGAGCGTCGAGCGCCGTCACGATGGCGGCATGCATGGTGACCTCCCACGAGGAGTAGTTTGTGTTACCAACGAAATCAACGATGATTGGTAAAACAAACCATGTCAAGTAGCATGGGGTCATGACCACCGACGACTCCACGGACGCCGTGCTGGACGGCCTCGTCCGCAGTGCCTTC
This sequence comes from Streptomyces sp. NPDC018610, assembly GCF_044391765.1. Classification (NCBI taxonomy): domain Bacteria; kingdom Bacillati; phylum Actinomycetota; class Actinomycetes; order Kitasatosporales; family Streptomycetaceae; genus Streptomyces; species Streptomyces sp. NPDC018610. The sequence goes on along the minus strand of NZ_JBISAL010000004.1, from coordinate 350,099 downwards.
CAGATCATGGGCGTGCTCACCCGCGTCGGCGCCGCGCACGACCTGTCGCTCACTCAGCTCCGGGTCCTGGGCATCCTCCGTGACCGCAGGCCCCGGATGACCGACCTGGCGGCCTTCCTGGGTCTGGACAAGTCGACGATGTCCGGCCTCATCGACCGTGCCGAACGCCGAGGTCTGCTGGCCCGTGACAGGAACCCGGACGACAAGCGCGCCGTCGACGTCTTCCTCACCCCGGCCGGACTCGAGCTCACGCAACGGCTGGACGGCGAGATCAGAGACGCCCTGGCACCAGCGACCGGGCGGCTGGACCCGCGGCAGCGCCGTCAGCTCGCCCAGCTACTGGAACCCGTCGTCACCCCGCCGCTGCCGGCGACGCGGCGCACCCCCGCCCAGCGCTGAGCGGTCTTCACTCCCCGCGCCTCCGACCAGGGCCTTCGGCTGCCCGGCCCTGTCCCGGACGGGCGCGACCGCGGCAGCCCGATGCGGCTCGTCGCCCGTGAGAGGCCGGGGCCCTCGATCTGCTCCGTGGTCGGCGACCTACGGGCGCCGGACCGGAGGCGGCCGCCTTCGCCGAATCGAGGGCTGTGAGACACCCGCCCCGATGCGCGGACCTCTGGCCGACGGCGTCCGTCGGGGACCCGTCGGGGCCGGGCAACGGTTCGGCGCAAGGCCCGGTGTCTTCCCGCACCACGAAGGCCGGACCGCCGCCGCCCGCCGGGCTCAGTCGAGGACGGGGTGCAGCTCCGGTCGGGATTCCCACCAGAGGCGGTAGAAGGTGTTGTTGGGGATGCTGTCGAGGTACGCGCGTCCCGCCGCCCGGTACAGCAGCCCGGCACGCTGCTCCGTGACTGCCGCTCGGTTCCAGGCGATCCGGATGCGTTCGGTGAGCGGGTCGCCGGCCAGCGGGCGCAGGACCGTTCCCTCGACATGCGGAGAGGTGGGCTGGCACATGGAGATGGCCCGTCCGGCGGCGATCAGTTCCCAACGCATCTTGCGGTCGGCGATCCGGTAGCGCAGTTTCGGCGTGAAGCCGGCCCGGAGGCAGACGTCGGTCATGGCCTCCGGGCCGCCGTCGTCGTCGTCGGTCAGCGCCGTCCAGGTTTCGCCCGCCAGGTCGGCGAGTTCGATCTCCTCCTGCCCGGCCAGGGGGTGGGTGGCCGACAGGCGCACGCAGGCGGGTTCCTTCGGGATGAGGGTGCGGGCAGCCACGCCGTCGGGGAGCGGCACTTCGTGGTCGCCGACCTCTCCGTACAGGATCGCGTCGTACTTGCCGGCACCGAGCATGCGGGTGAGCGTGGTCGCCGAGTGCTCGGTGGTGATGTCGACCTCGTGACCGGGCAGTTCCTCCTCCAGGTATGCGAACAACCGGTCCACCAGGACGAGCAGGACGCAGCCGAGCCGCAGTGTCGGATGCGGTGCGACTGCTCGCGTTCCGGCCGCCAGGGCGTCCATCTCGCCCAGCACCCGGCGTGCCGCGGACAGCACCAGCTCGCCCAGCGGGGTGGGCTCCACGCCGAGTCTCCCGCGGACGAACAGCTCGCCGCCCATGGCCCGTTCGATGCGCCGCAGCTGCGCCGACAGGGCCGGCTGGGACACCCCGAGCCGAACCGCCGCACGCCCCACGCTGCCCGCTTCGGCTATCGCGCGGACAGCTTCGAGATGCCTCAACTCCAGCTGCATTTCACCAGCATATGCAGGGCGGCGGGCGGCGTGGAGGGGTTCGGGCGGGGCCGGTCATAACACCGCCGTTATGACCGATGAGATGTCCCTTTCTTGCCATGCCCACGCCCATACTCGGCGCATCCCACCGGCTCCCCCTTACAGAAACCGGAGCAGACGTGCCCCCCATCAGACTCACGGCGGCCCTTTCCGCGCTCGCGCTGACGGCGGGCCTCGCGGGCACTCTCGCGAGCACCGCCGCGGCCGCCGAGGGCAGTTCCGCCCCCGCCGCGCACCGTCTCAGCCCCCTGCGCGCCGGCGCGCTGGAGGCCAGGCTCAGCCCCGCCCAGCACCAGGACCTGATCCGGAGCGCTCGGGACAGGACGGCCGGCACCGCCCGCACCCTGGGCCTCGGCGCCAAGGAGGAACTGGTCGTCAAGGACGTCGTCAAGGACGCCGACGGCACCCTGCACACGCGCTACGAGCGCACCTACGACGGCCTGCCCGTCCTCGGCGGCGACCTCATCGTGCACACCCCGCCCGCCTCGTCGGCCAAGGGGACCGTCAGCGCCACGTTCAACAACAAGCGCCGGATCGCGGTCTCCTCCACCACAGCGACGTTCACCGCGGCGTCCGCCGAAGGCAAGGCGCTGAAGACCGCCAAGGCCCTCGACGCGAAGAAGCCCGCCGCGGAAAGCGCCCGCAAGGTGATATGGGCCGGCGACGGCACCCCGAAGCTCGCCTGGGAGACCGTGATCGGCGGCTTCCAGGACGACGGCACGCCCAGTGAACTGCACGTCGTCACCGATGCCACCACCGGCAAGGAGCTGTACCGGTACCAGGGCATCCAGACCGGCGTCGGCAACACCCACTACAGCGGCCAGGTCGCGCTGACCTCGACCAAGTCGGGTTCGTCGTACACCCTGACCGACGCCACGCGCGGCGGCCACAAGACCTACAACCTCAACCACGCCACCTCCGGCACCGGCACCCTGTTCTCGCAGAGCAGCGACACCTGGGGCGACGGCACCAACTCCACCGCCACCACGGCCGGCGCCGACGCCGCCTACGGCGCGCAGGAGACCTGGGACTTCTACAAGGACACCTTCGGGCGCAGCGGCATCAAGAACGACGGCAAGGCGGCCTACTCCCGCGTCCACTACGGCAACGCCTACGCCAACGCGTACTGGGACGACAGCTGCTTCTGCATGACCTACGGCGACGGCACCGGGAACAACGACCCGCTGACCTCGCTCGACGTCGCCGGCCACGAGATGAGCCACGGTGTCACCGCCAACACCGCGGGCCTGGACTACAGCGGCGAGTCCGGCGGCCTCAACGAGGCCACCTCCGACATCTTCGGCACCGGAGTCGAGTTCTACGCCGACAACAGCTCCGACCCGGGTGACTACCTCGTCGGCGAGAAGATCGACATCAACGGCAACGGCAGCCCGCTGCGCTACATGGACAAGCCCAGCAAGGACGGCAACTCGGCGGACTCCTGGTCGTCCTCCCTCGGCAACCTCGACGTCCACTACTCCTCGGGTCCGGCGAACCACATGTTCTACCTGCTCTCCGAGGGCAGCGGCAGCAAGACGATCAACGGTGTCACGTACAACAGCCCGACCTCCGACGGTGTCGCCGTCACCGGCATCGGCCGCGACGCCGCCCTGAGGATCTGGTACAAGGCGCTGACGACGTACATGACGTCCAGCACCGACTACGCCGGCGCCCGCACCGCGGCCCTCAACGCGGCCTCCGCGCTGTACGGCGCCAACTCCGTCCAGTACGCGGCCGTGGGCAACGCCTTCGCCGGCATCAACGTCGGCAGCCACATCACCCCGCCGAGCAGCGGCGTGACGGTCACCAACCCGGGCAGCCAGTCCTCCACCGTGGGCACCGCCGTCAGCCTCCGGGTCCAGGCGAGCAGCACCAGCAGCGGCTCCCTGACCTACAGCGCCTCCGGCCTGCCGACCGGTCTGTCGATCGACGGCTCCACCGGTGTCATCTCCGGTACGCCTTCCGCGGCCGGGACCTACAGCACCACCGTCACGGTGAAGGACTCCACCGGCGCGACCGGCACCGCGGCCTTCTCCTGGACCGTCAGCACCAGCGGCGGCGGTGGCGGTGGCTGCACCGCGACGCAACTGCTGGCCAACCCGGGCTTCGAGTCCGGCGACACCGGCTGGACCGACAGCGGCGTCATCAACAACGACAGCCGTGAGCCGGCCCACAGCGGTTCCTACACGGCCTGGCTCAACGGCTGGGGCTCCGCGCACACCGACACCCTCTCCCAGTCGGTGACCATCCCCGCGGGCTGCAAGGCGACCCTGACCTTCTATCTGCACATCGACACCGCGGAGATCGGCAGCACCGCCTACGACAAGCTGACGGTGACCGCCGGCTCCAAGACCCTCGCCACGTACTCGAACGCCAACGCGGCCTCGGGCTACGGCAAGAAGACCTTCGACCTGTCGTCGCTGGCGGGCCAGACGGTCACCCTGAAGTTCACCGGCGTCGAGGACGCCTACCTCGCCACCGACTTCGTCGTGGACGACACCGCCCTCACCACCAGCTGAGCACGGATCCACCGACACGGTCCCGCGCCCCGCTCCGACGGGCGCGGGACCGGACGACTCCTCCGTCCCGCCGCTTCCCCCTTCTGGACCGCTGGACCGCCCCGGCGAAGAGCCGCCCCCGGCGTCGGACACCCGCCGGACCCGCGAGGTGTGCCCGCGGCGGGCCTCAGTGCTTCGTCACCGACCGGAACGTGGTCGGTGTCATCCCGGTGTGCTGCCGGAAGAAGGCGCTGAAGACGGTCGGGTAGGCGAACCCGACGCGTTCGCCGATGGCGGCCGGCGACAGTGAGGTGTGGATGAGGAGCCGTTTCGCCTCCAGCAGCACCCGGTCGTCGATGTACCGCTTGGCACCGCAGCCCAGCGCGGCCCGAGTCGCGCGGGTGAGGGTCCGCGGGCTGTAACCCAGCTGCGCGGCGTAGTCCTCCACCCGGTGGGTGCGGGCGAAGCCCTCCTCGACGGCCTGGCGGAACCTCTGGAAGGGCTCGCGTCCGCCCGAGCGCGTCCGCTGCCGTGGGTCGGCCAGGTGCACCAGCCGGATGAGGATCACGGACAGCAGGCCGCGCAGCGTCTCGACGTACGCCTCCAGCGGCAGCTCGGCGAGACAGGCGTGCTCCTCGACCAGGGAGTCCAGCAGCCGCAGCATGGCCACCTGACGAGACGGGTCGGGCGTCACCAGGCGGTACGCGATGTGTTCTCCGTCCCGGATCAGCGCGTCGGTCGCGGCGCTGGGGAAGCCCGTCGGGAAGACGAGCACGGTGGCATCGGCCTCACCGGGGCCGTCCGGGAACTGGAGCACCTGACCGGGCCACACCCACAGCCAGTCGCCCGCGCCCATGCGGTACGCCGTGAAGTCCACCGAGCAGTCCACCCGCCCGCCGCGCACCGCGACGACCAGGTGGAACCCCGGACGAGCGGGCTGGGTGAGGGGCGTCTCGCGTTCGCCGGCGCGAACGGCCAGCCCGGGCAGATCGAGAATCTCCAGGCCCGGCGGCCGCCCGGGCGTGGGCCGGTAGACCACCGTCGGGATGCCACCTGCCCCACGGCCGGCCGTGATGTGTCCGTTTCCCTTCATCGCGTGCCCGAGTGTAGGCCGAACAGTGCCGTCCGGCGGGGCTAGCTTGGTGGACATCGGCGCCGCCGGGGTCCGACGAGGGCCCGATGAACGGTCGGCCGCCACAGAAGACACCGTGAGAGCCGCAGCCCGGGACGGGGCGCCCGGCCGCGCCCCCCCTTCCCGATCATGTGCCGGTCTCACCGCTGAAAGGAATTCCCGTGACCATCGAGTACGCCACTCGGTACCGTCAGCGCTCCCTCATTCCGCCGGAAGCCGGCAAGCCGTACTTCATCGAGAAGGGCGAGGGCGACCGCGCCCACCTCTTCGGCGACCTGTTCACCGTCTACGCCGGCGGCGAGCAGACCGAGAACACCTTCAACTTCTTCACCTGCGACGGCCCCAAGGGCGACATCATCCCCGCCCACTCCCACCCGGACACCTACGAGGTCTTCTACATCGCCGAAGGCGCGGTGCGCCTGTTCGTGGAGGATCTGGAGGGCGAGCAGTACGAAAGGCTGCTCTCGGCGGGTGACTTCGGGTTCGTGCCGAAGAACTGCCCGCACGCCTACCGCATCGAGCGCCACCACTCCCGGATCGTCGGAGTGGCGGCCGGCCCGGGCGGCACCTTCGAGCGGTTCTTCGAGAACCTCGGCACGCCCACCGACGAGCACGGCCTGCCCCGCACGCCCTACGTCCCCGACCCGCGGAAGTTCGGGACCGTGCCGCAGCAGTACGACGTGACCTTCCTGCCCGGCCACACGTGGCGCACCGGAAGCTGAGACCACACCGTGCCGTACCTCAAGGCTCTGTTCGCCGGTGTCCTCGTCGGTGTGCTCTACGTGGTGGTGCGGCGCAAGTCGCCGGCGCCGCCCCCGATCGCTCTGGTCGGCCTGCTGGGCATGCTGCTGGGCCAGGCCGTGCTGGAGACACGATGAGGGCCGCCGGAGCGGCCGGTGCTCCGCTCCGCCGGGCCCTGGCCGCCTTCGCCGCGGGCCTGTTCATGGGAGGGGTGTACTGGGCGCTCGACGTCACCTCGCCCGCTCCGCCGCTCGTCGGCCTGACCGGCCTGGCCGGCATCGTGCTCGGCGAACGTGCCGCCGCCGCCGTCCGCGATCGTCTCGCCCGCCGCTCCGCCCTCGCCTCGTCCCGCTCGTCCACCACCGGTTGAGGAGATGTACGTGTCCCCCAAGGCTCCCGGATACATCGACGTCCACGCCCACTTCGTCACCGACTCCTACGTCCGCCAGGCGCGCGAGGCCGGGCACGAACTCCCCGACGGGGTCCCCGCCTGGCCTTCCTGGTCGGCGAAGGCCCACGTGGAACTCATGGACCGCTGCGGCATCGCGACCTCGATGTTGTCGATCTCCTCCCCCGGCGTCCATTTCGGTGACGACGCCGCCGCCCGTCGCCTGGCGCGCGAGGTCAACGAGGCCGGGGCCGACACCGTACGCGAACACCCGGGCAGATTCGGGCTGTTCGCCTCGCTGCCCCTCCCGGACGTCGACGGCGCCCTGGAGGAGATCGCGTACGCCTGCGACATCCTGCACGCCGACGGCGTGGTCCTGGAGACCAACACCCACGGCACCTACCTGGGCGCCCCCGGCCTGGAGCCCGTCTGGGCCGAGCTGAACCGGCGCGGCGCGGTGGTCTTCCTGCACCCGACGTCCCCCGTCTGCTGGGAGCGGTCCGCCCTCGGGCGCCCCCGTCCGATGGTCGAGTTCGTCTTCGACACGGCTCGCACCGTCACCGACCTGCTCATGGCCGGCACCCTGGACCGACACCGGGACCTCGAGGTCATCGTGCCGCACTGCGGTGGGGCCCTGCCGGTCCTGGCGGACCGCGTCAACGGCTTCATGAAGATGTTCATGCCGCCGGACACCGAGGCCCCCGACGCCGTCGAGCAGCTCGGCCGGCTCTACTACGACCTCGCCGGCCCCGCCCTGCCCCGTCAGCTCCCCGCCCTCCTCGGCCTCGTCGGCACCGACCGGCTCCTGTACGGCAGTGACCACTGCTGGACTCCCGCCGCGGGGGTGGAGGCCCACGTCGCGGGCCTCGACTCCGTCCCGGCGCCGGAGGGCGCCACGAGCTGGCGCGCCCTCACCACCGCCAACGCCCGCCGTTGCCTGCCCCGCACGGCCCTCTGAGACGACGGAACCGACCATCGTGACCGACACCGCGCCCTTCCCCCTCCACCTCCTGGCCCCGCCCGATCCGGCCACGCTGCCCCTGCCGTACCCGGCCCGGCCCGCCGACGGTGTGCGGCTGCTGCGCGGCGCCCTCTACGGCGTCCCCGACGGCAGCCGTCCCCTGGCGATCGATCTGTGGCTGCCCGTGGAGGCATCCGCACCCGTGCCCGTCGTCGTCTTCGTCCACGGCGGCGCCTGGCGCACGGGCCTGCGCGACGACCTCGGGCACCGCTTCCGCTCCTGGCAGCCGGGCCCCTTCGCCCGCCTCGTCCGGTCGGGCTTCGCCGTCGCCTGCCCCGACTACCGCCTCAGCGGCGAGGCACCGTACCCGGCCCAGACCGACGACCTGGCCGCCGCGCTCGCCTGGCTCCACACCCGCGCCGACGACCTCGGCCTGGACACCGCACGGACCGTGCTGTGGGGCGAATCGGCCGGCGGCCACCTCGCCGCCCTGACCGCGCTGACCCACTCCACCCGGACCGGCACGGCGACGGTCACCGGCTGCGTCACCTGGTACGCCGCCACCGACCTGCCCGGACTCGCCGATGACCGCCCCCGGGGCGCGTACGACCCGCACGATCCCGGCTCCTTCGAGGCCCTGCTGCTCGGCGGCGCCCCGGCGGACCGGGCCGAGGCGGCGCGGGACGCCAGTCCGGTCACCCACGTGGGCCCAAAGGCGCCGCCCTTCCTCCTCCTGCACGGCGCTGACGACACCCTGGTCCCCGCCCGGCAGTCCGTGCGCCTCGCCGAGGCCCTGGGCGCCGCCGGCCACCACCCGGAGCTGCGCCTGCTCGCCGGCGGCGACCATCTCTGGGCCGGCCTGTCCGAGGAGGACGTCGAGGACTGCTACGCCCGTACCGTGGACTTCGCCCGCCGCCGCACGGGGCACGCCGAGGGGACCCCGTAGCACTCCGCCGGGCCTCTTCCGCCCGCCCCGGCCGAAAGCCGGTCGAAAGACGTGTTCGCCGGACCGGCTGCGGTCGGCGCCGACGGCCTCCGCGCATCGCGTCCGGCGACTCCCTGGGGGCCACAACGGCTTCGGCGCGTTCAGTCCGGACGGCCGCCGATGGCTCACCGCCGAGGGGGACGTCCTGGACCTGGCGACGGGGACGAGCCGCCGCGCGGGCTTCGGCGGCGGGGACGCCGTGGACCTGGCCTTCGACGGCAGTGTGCCGCGCGCCCTGAACGGAAGCCGGGTCCAGTCCGTCGACCTGACGCCCAAGCCGCTCGCCACCGCGGTGTGCCGGAAGGCGGGCCGGGACATCACAGCGGAGGAATGGCACACGTACATCCCGGACCTGCCCCTGCGTCATCTGTGCTGAGGCCGGGCCGGCGTCCGCTGACTCCGCGAACTCGCTCCCCGGCGCCATGCCGCCGGGCCGGTGTCCGCGTATGTCACGTGACCTGCATGGAAGTGCCCGTCGCGGGCAAACGGTCTGCCTCGGACTCGGAGGACGCCATGACGACGAAGCAGCCGGAACGATCGGTGAGGGAGCACGCCGCGTGCTGCGGGCACGCCCACGGCCAGGAGTCCGAGGCCGAGGCGCCGGAGACACCGCGGGAACGCGTCAACCGGCGCTGGAACGAAATACTCCAGGAGACTCGCGTCACCCAGACGGGTGTGCAGATCCTGTTCGGCTTCCTGCTCAGTGTCGCCTTCACGCCCACGTTCAGGCAGTTGGAGACACTGGACCGCGGCATCTACGTCATCACCGTGGTGCTCGGCGCCGCGGCTACCGCGTCACTCATCGCGCCCGTCTCCATCCACCGCTTCCTGTCCGGTCAGCGCATGAAGGACGAGGTCGTGGAGGCCGCCGGCCGTCTGATGATGTGCGGCATGGTCCTCCTCGCCCTGACCATCGGCTGCACCCTCCTGCTGATCCTCCGGTTCGTGGTCCCGGGCGTCTTCGCCGAAATACTGGCCGGCACGGTCATGCTGTGGTTCGCCCTGTGCTGGTACGCGCTGCCGGTGCGCCTGCGCCGTCGGGGCGAACGCCGCTCGCGCGACGCCCATGACCGGCGTGCCGCGTCGATCACCACCCGTCATTCCCCGACGACCTCTCACCGGCAAGTCCGGTAAGAGGAGTTGGCGTTCGCCGACGAGGTCGGACCGGGCCGCCCGCGAGCCTGGACGGCGTCGAGTGCCCGGGGCCGGACCGGCCCGTGGCCCTGGAGAAACGTCCCCTGGGCGGTGCGGAGTTCTTGTGAGGCGCGACGTCCCGCCCCTCCCCGGCCGCGGTGGCCGGCGGACCCGCACGCTGTCCGGGAACCGCGCCCGAGGGCGCGCTGCCCTCAGTCTCCGGCGACCTGGACGATCGTCCGGCCGGCGATCCTCGGCCGTGGACCGAAGGCGGCCACGGCCTCGGCGAGCGGCAGCACCGCGCCGACCCGCACCTGAAGCCGCCCGTCCCTGACACGCTGCACGAGGTCGGTGAGACGTGCGCGGTCCGGTTCCACGACGAAGAACACCGCCCGCCCGTCACGGGGCCGCACGGTGGGAGGGCGGGCGATGGTGACGAGCGTCCCGCCGCTGCGCACGAGGGCGGCCGAGCGGTCGAGCACGTCACCGCCGATCACGTCGAAGACCACGTCGACCTCACCCGCCTCCTCCAGCCGGTCGGCCGCCAGGTCCAGGAACGCGTGAGCACCGAGAGCGAGCACGGTGTCCCGGTCGGCCGCCCGCCCTGTACCGATGACGCGGGCTCCCGCCTCCCGTGCGAGCTGCACGGCGATCGACCCGACAGCGCCCGCGGCGCCATGGACGAGAACACTCTGGCCGGCGTCGACACGCGCGTGCCGGAACAGCCCCTGCCAGGCGGTCAGTCCGGAGATCGGCAGCGCGGCCGCCACCGTGTGGTCCACGTCCCAGGGCAGCGGGGCGAGGTCGCGGGCTTCGACGGCGACGTACTCGGCCAGCGCACCGTCGCGGGCCCAGTCCGTCGTCCCGAGGACCCGCTGCCCGACGGTGAGGCCGCTCGTCCCGTACCCGAGTTCCGCCACGACGCCCGAGACCTCGTGCCCGGGCACACTCGGGGCGCGGTCGCGGCCGGCGCGGTCCGACCAGGTGGCGGGCCAGTCGAGCTCTCCGCGGGTGAACCCCGCGGCGTGCACGCGCACGACGACGTCGTTCTCGGCGGCGTGTGGACGAGGCAGGTCCGCGAGGACGAGCCCGCCCACGCCGGCGTCGCGTTCGGAGGCGATGACGGCTCGCATGAGGCTCCTCGTGTCGGCGCCGCCCGCGCCGGCGGGGCGGTCAGGGCAGTCGGGGCCTGCGGCCTCGCCGTTGCGGCCCTGTGCCCCACTATCCGGGGCCGATGTCCGGTGGGCAATCCGGGGAGGCCTCCGGCGGTACGGCGGCACCGCGTCCGGGCACGGGCCGGGGCACGGGTCGGGGCACGGCAGCCGGCCGTGGTCTCAGAGGAACCGCCGGATCGGGGTCACGGCGGCCTCGCGGGCACGCTGCAGCACGGCCCGGCGCTTCCAGCGAGCGAGGTGGATGTCCTCGCTCAGCCGAAGGTCCTCGTCGTAGTCCCGGTCGAGCGCGGCGGTGAAGTCCTCGTCCAGGACGGCGAGCATGACCTCCTCGTCGTGGTCCATGGACCGGCGGTTGAAGTTGGTGGACCCGATGAGGGAAGCGACCGAGTCCACGGTGATGATCTTGGCGTGCATCATGGTCGGCTGGTACTGCCGGATGCGCACGCCCGCCTCCAGCAGCCTCGTGTAATGGTGCTGGCCTGCCAGCTGGCAGGCACGCTGGTCGGTGTGCGGGCCGGGGAGCAGGATCTCCACCCGCACCCCGCGTCGCGCGGTGCGGCACAGCAGGTCGATGAAGTAGGGGTCGGGGGCGAAGTAGGCCGTGGCCAGGCGGAACCGCTCTTCGGCGGAGGTCAGCATGACGCGGACGAGGGTCTGCATGTCCTGCCAGCCGATGCTGGCCGAACCGCGCACGACCTGGACGACCGACGAGCCGACCTGCCGGTGTTCGGTGAAACGGTCGCGGTCGTCGAAGAGTTCGTCATGGCACTCGGCCCAGTTCTGCGCGAACGCCGCCGCGATGCCGTCCACGGCGGGGCCACGGACCTGCACGTGGGTGTCGCGCCACTCATCCGGATTGCGGGCGTCACCGCACCACTCCTCCGCGATGCCGACGCCGCCGGTGAAGGCCGTGTGTTCGTCGACGACGAGCGCCTTGCGATGGCAGCGGTGGTTCTGCTTGAACGGGGAGAGCCAGACGGGCTTGCGGAACCAGGCCACCTGGACTCCCGCTTCGTCCATCAGATCGAGCAGTTCCCTCTCTATGGCCTTCGCGCCGAAGCCGTCCAGCAGCAACCGGACGCGGACTCCGGCCCGGGCGCGGTCGGCGAGCGCGACAGCGAAGTCCCGGGCGATCTGCCCGCGCCAGTAGACGAAGGTCATCATGTCGATGGTGTGCCGCGCCGAACGGACGGCCCCCAGCATCGCCGGGAAGATGGCGTCCCCGTTGCGCAGGGGAACGAGTTCGTTCCCCTCGGTGGCGGCCACTCCGATGAGCCGCTCCAGGCGGCGGCGCAACCGCTGCTTGCGTGCCGCCGCATCCGGTGCGACGCCACGCTCGAAGACTGCCGGTATGCCGTCGATCACGGCGTATCTCCCTCTTCGTCCCCTGAGGACGGTCCGTCATGGGCTGCCGCCCGGGCCCGAGATGCACATGCCCTGCCGACGCTGTGGCACTCCCGGAGCACCGGTCCGGTCCTCCGCTGACGGCTCAGCCGGGCCGCTCCGTCCGGCCGAGGCGCGCGCCGACCCGGGCACGCGGACTCCTGCCGCGGCATCCGGCCGGATGCCCGTGCCCGGCCGGACGGTAAGGGATCACCACCGCGGGTATCCGCCGCCCGACAGCATGTCACCGGACACGAATCCGCTGATCGGAGAGGAAGACGAGGCATGGCGACCGACGCGCGCTCCGCAAGGATCACGGGGAGGGTCCAGGGCAGGGACATCCTCCTGACCGGTCCTGTGTCGAAGGAGGAGATCCGGAACAGGGTGTGGTGGTGGCACGCCCCCGGCACCGCGACGTCGGAGGAGCGGGAGGAGGACCGTCGGCACGAGTTCGACCCTTCCGCGAGAGACGTGATCAACACGCTGGGCGGCTACTACGAGGTGCCCGCGGATCCATCGACGCCCGAGGCCGACGAGTTGGTGGAGACGGTGTACGCGGAACTCCGACCGGACGAGCACGACGTCCCGTAGCGTCGCGTGAGCGGCCGGATTCCTCGACGACGGCCACCGGGCGGCCGGGTCCGCACAAGGGTGGCGGCGGACCGCCGTCACCCCCGCGCGGGCCGCGTGCCGTCAGGGGCGCCGGGCGGCGATCAGCGACCGGTACCAGTGGTAGCTGTCCTTGGGGGTGCGCGCCTGGGTGTCGTAGTCCACCCGGACGATGCCGAACCGCTTGTCGTAGCCGAAGGCCCACTCGAAGTTGTCCAGCAGCGACCACACGTAGTAGCCCCGGACGTCGACTCCGGCGTCGATCGCCGAGCGCAGCGCGGTCAGGTGGGCGCGCAGGTACTCGACCCGGTCGGTGTCGTGCACCGCGCCGTCCTCGCTCACGGCGTCGTGCTCGGCCGAGCCGTTCTCGGTGATGTGGAGGGGCGGCAGGGCGGCGCCGTACCGCTGCTTCAGCGCCACCAGCAGATCGGTGAAGGTGTCCGGCGCGACCGCCCAGCCCATCGCGGTCTCCCGTACGCCCGGCATCCGGACCTCCTCGTACCGGTTGTCGGTCGCCACCCGCCGGTCCGGGTCGGACTCGCGCAGCCGGGCGTCGGCGACCACGATCGGCCGGTAGTAGTTGACGCCCAGGAAATCCAGCGGCTGGGAGATCAGCTCCAGGTCACCGTCCCGGCGGAAGTCCGCTCCGGTGATCAGCTCGCCGAAGGTGTCCTCCTCGGTCGCCGCGTAGCGGCCCGCCAGGATCGGCTCGGTCCACACCAGGTTGTGCTGGGTGTCGGCGCGGACCACGGCAGCCCGGTCGGCCGCCGAGTCGGAGGCGGGCAGGTTGCGGTCGAGGTTGAGGGTGATGCCGGCCTCGCGCACTCCGGCCGAGCGCAGCGCCTGCACCGCGAGACCGTGACCGACCAGCAGGTGGTGCACGGCGGCCAGCGCGGACCGGCCCTCCCGGGCGCCCGGCGCGTGACGGCCGACGGAATAGCCGAGGAACGCGCTGCACCAGGGTTCGTTGAGGGTGATCCAGCGCGGCACCCGGTCGCCCAGGTGCTCGGCCACCACGGCCGTGTACTCGGCGAACCGCTCCGCCGTCTCGCGCACCCGCCAGCCGCCCCGGTCCTCCAGCGCCTGGGGCAGGTCCCAGTGGTACAGGGTGGCGGCCGGCTCGATGCCCGCCGCCAGCAGCTCGTCCACCAGCCGGGAGTAGAAGTCCAGACCCTTGGGGTTCACCGGGCCGCCGCCGGCGGGCAGGATCCGGGGCCAGGCGATGGAGAACCGGTACGAGTCCACGCCCAGGTCGCGCAGCAGCGCCACGTCCTCGCGGTAGCGGTGGTAGTGGTCGCAGGCCACGTCACCGGTGTCGCCGTTCGCCACCCGACCTGGCGTGTGGCTGTAGGTGTCCCAGATGGAAGGGCCGCGGCCGTCCTCCCGTGCGCCGCCCTCGATCTGGTACGAGGCGGTGGCCGCGCCGAAGACGAAGCCGGAGGGGAAAGCGGGGAAGCCGCTCATGAGGTGATGTCCCTTTCGCGGATGCGCGGTGGTCACTTGACGGAGCCGCCGGTGATGCCGGCGGCGATGTACTTCTGCGCGAGCACGAGCAGGATCGCCGCGGGGATCGCCGAGAGGACGGAGGCGGCCATGACCGAGCCCCAGTCGCCGACGTGCGCGCCGATGTACTGGTAGATGCCCAGGGTGACGGGCTTGACGTGGTCGGTGGTGTTCAGGGTGAGCGCGAACATGAAGTCGCTCCACGCGTACAGGAAGGAGAACAGCCCGGCGGTGATCAGCGAGTTGCGGCTCATCGGCAGCACGACCTGGACGAAGGTGCGCAACCGCCCGGCGCCGTCCACCTCGGCCGCCTCGATCACCTCACGCGGGATGGCCACCATGAAGGACCGCATCAGCACGATCGCGAACGGGATGCCCAGCGAGGCGTCGGCCAGCATCAGTCCGAAGTAGGAGTTGACCAGGCCGAGGTCCACGTACGCGCTGTACAGCGCGTTGGCGACGACGATCCCCGGGACCATCTGCGTGATCAGGGTGCCGAACACCACGGTCTTCGCACCGCGCAGCCTGAACTGGGCGAGGCCGTAGGCGGCCGGCGCGGAGAACGCCAGGCAGATCACGACGGCGCCGAGCGCCACCGCCAGCGAGGTCAGCAGATGGCCGCCCTGCTCGTTCAGGGCCGAGGAGAAGCCGGACAGGTCCAGACTGTGCGGGACCGGGTCCACCTCCAGAAGGCCGGACTCGGGCTGCAGCGCGGTGTTGATCATCCAGTACAGCGGGAACAGCATCACGCACAGGATGAGGATGCCGGCCACCGCCGTGCCCCAGCGGCGCTTCGGCCTGCCGGCGGCCGGGGCCGGGGCGGCGGGAGTGGTGCTCGTCATGCCGGTCACTTCCCCTCGTTGCGGTTGGCCCGCAGGTAGAACACCGCGAACACGGCGGAGATCAGGATCAGGATGTTGCCGACCACGGCGCCGGCCCCGAAGTCCAGTTGGACGAAGGAGTTCTGGTAGGTCAGCGTGCCCAGGGTCTGCGTGGAGTCGGCGGGGCCGCCGTCGGTGAGCGCCAGGACCAGGTCGAGGATCTTGACCGTGGACATGAAGCCCAGCACGAGCACGACCGTGATGACGGGTTTCAGCAGCGGCAACGTGACCGAGCGGAACGTGCGCCAGGCGGTGGCGCCGTCGAGCGAGGCGGCCTCGTAGATCTCGCGCGGGACCTCTTGGAGGCCGCCGTAGAGGATCACCATGTTGAACGGTATGCCGATCCAGATGTTCACCAGGATCACCGCGAGCAGCGCCACGTGGGTGCTGGTCAGCCAGGGGGTGTGGCCGATGCCGAACAGTCCGAGGAAGGAGTTCAGCACGCCGGTGTCCTGGTCCAGGATGCGCCGCCAGACGATGCCGGACACGACCATCGGCACCAGCCAGGGCAGAAGGATCAGCGCGCGCAGGACCCCGCCCAGCGGAAACCTGCGGTTGAAGAACACCGCCAGAGCCAGACCGATGCAGAACTGCCCGATCAGCGAGCCGAGCGTGAAGACGATCGTCTGCCACAGGGCCTTGCCGAACAGATCGTCGCCGAAGACGTTGCGCCAGTTGTCCAGCCCGTTGAAGGGCGCCTTGCCGGTGAAGAAGGTCGACGGCGTGTAGTGCTGGAAGCTCATCACGATGTTGCGCACGAGCGGGTAGCCGAAGAACAGCAGCATGAACAGCACGGCGGGGGCCACGAAGCCCCACTGCGCGAGTGTGCGGCGTCGGCGGGTGCGGGCCGGGTCGGGCGTGGCTTCGGCCGTCGTACCGGTGGCCGCGACGCGAACAGTGGTGGTGGACACGGTGGTTGCCTCACTTCCCGCTCTCCACGCGCGCCTGCGCGTGCTTCAGTGCCGATGCGCTGGAATCGCCGGTGAGCGCCGACTGGAACGCGCTCTGCAGGGCGAGCGAGATCGAGGTCCAGCCGGAGCCGGCCTTGGCGGTGCGCGAGCGCGCCACCGCGACCTGGTCGGCCAGCGAGCTGAGCGAGGGTACCTTCGCGCGCCAGGTGGCGGCGGCCTTCTGGTTGGCCGGGATCATCCAGCTGTTGAGCGCGTAGGTCACTTCCTCCTGCTCGCTCGTCATACAGTTGACGATCTTCGCGGAGGTCTTCTCGCGCGTGGTGTCGCCGATGTCCGGGATGGTCAGTTCACCGCCGCCCAGCGGGCCCACGGAATCGTCCCCTGACTTGGGCACGGGGATCCGTGCGATGCCCCAGTGCAGGCTCTTCTTGGTGTTGAGGGTTTCGACCTGCCACGGACCGTTGATCATCATGGCGGCGTTTCCCGCCATGAACTGGTCGTTGACGTCGGCCTGGGTCCAGTTGATCGTCGACTTCGACAGCGAGCCGTCGGAGAGCAGGGACTTCCAGTAGTCCAGCGCCTGGACCACCTGCGGGCTGTCCAGGTCGGTCTCGTCGCCGCCGTTGGACCACATGAACGGCGTGAACTGGTAGACGCCGTCCTCCGCGCCGCCCGCGCTCAGGGCGATGCCGTACCGGTGTCCCCGGGTGAGTCTCTTGGCCGTGTCGCGCATCTCGTCCCACGTGGTGGGCACCTCGAGGCCGGCCTTGTCGAGGACGTCCTTGTCGTAGAAGAGCGCGAGGGTGTTCACCGTGCGCGCCGCGCCGTAGTACGTGCCCTTGTAGGAGCCGTAGTCGATGATGCCCTGCGGTACGTCGGTGGTGTCGACGCCCAGTTTCCTCAGGTCCATCAGGCCGCCGGTCTCCGCGAAGGTCGGCATCTCGGAGCCGTCGAACTGGATGATGTCCGGCAACGACTTCGAGGACGCCATCCGCAGCGACTTGGTCATGACCTGGTCGGCCGGGACCGACTGCTGCCGCACGGTGACGCCGAGCCGCTTGCTGCAGCGTTCGAGGGTCGCCGCGTCCCAGCCGTGGTACGAGTCGTCCGTCGAGGAGTTCAGGACGGTGTACACCTCGGGGTCGCGGGACTGGCCGCAGCCGGCCAGTGCGACGGTCCCGGCGAGCGTGGCGGCGACGGCGAGCGGGACGAGGACGCGCCGACGGACCCGCCGGCGTCGGGGGCGCGCCCCGTTCGGAAGGTGTGCTGTCACGATGATGCCCTTGTGTGGGAGGGGTACCGGTTCCGGCGGACGCCCGTGCCCGGCGGAAGGGAAGGAAAGGGGGCGGGCCACTGGCCCCCCGACGCGGCTCCGGCGGACGCGCGTCCGGGACGGTGGCTCACACCTGCGTGTCCGGCGCGGCGCGGCACACGGAAGGGTGGCCCGTCAGCGAGCTCTCAGCAGGTGGTCCGGGGCGAGCCGGTCCGGCCGCCCCAAGGGCGTCCCGCGCGCGGCGGCGCCGCGGTCCTCCGACGCCGAGCCGTCGGACGGCAGCGCCCGCAGACCGTCCGGGGCTGTGACGTACGGCGCACGCGGAGCGTGGCGGTACGCGTCCCGCCCCTGCCGGCCGATGTCCATGGGCCGGCGATGACCCTGCCCTCGGACGGGGATGTTGAAGCGCTTCGACATGTTCGACATGTGTGGCCCTTGCTGTCGCGCAGTCCAGCGGCGTTGCCGGACGGTTTTGTTTGACGGGATGACTAATACGCCAAGAGACTGCCCGCGCGCTAGCCCCGTGCGACCGCTTTCTTCCTTCGCGGATCACAGCGAGGACCGGAATCACCCCTTCGACTACGCCTGGTCGGAGCCGTCTACGCCCGCTCCGGGCGGCTTCCTGGGGCTGGTGGAGGAATTTGTTTTGTGTACGATCAAATTCGCCGTGGCGATGCCCGTGCCCCAGCTCGACAGCCTCCGCTACTCCTGAGGAAGATCATGAAGTTCACCGACGGCTTCTGGCGTGTTCGCGATGGCGTACGGATCGCCTACGCCACCGAAGTGCGTGACGTCCGCCTTGAATCGAAGCGCTTCACCGCCCATGCCGCTGTGCAACGGGTGACGCGGAGGGGCGACACCCTCAACGCGCCCCTCATCTCCGTCGACTGCTTCTCGCCCGCCGAGGGCGTCATCGGCGTCCGCCTCACCCATCACTCCGGCAAGCGCCGGACGGGCCCCGAGTTCACGCTCGGCGGTGACAAGGGCGGTGCGGGCGAGGTCCGCACCGAGGGCTCGGTCACCGAGCTGACCAGCGGCCCCCTCAGCCTGCGTCTGGACACCTCCGCCCCCTTCACGCTGAGCTTCCTCGACGCCGACGGCCGCGAGCTGACCCGGGCGGGCGCCAAGGGCGCCGCCTTCGCCACCACCGATCAGGGTGAGCACCACATGGTGGGCAAGCTCGCGCTCGGTGTCGGCGAGCAGGTCTACGGTCTCGGCGAGCGCTTCACCCCGTTCGTCAAGAACGGGCAGGTCGTCGACATGTGGCAGGCCGACGGCGGCACCAGCAGCGAGCAGGCGTACAAGAACATCCCGTTCTACCTCTCCTCGCGCGGTTACGGCGTCTTCGTCAACCACCCCGGCAAGGTCTCCTTCGAGGTCGGCTCGGAATCCGTCGGCCAGGTGCAGTTCAGCGTCGAGGACCAGTCCCTGGAGTACTACGTCGTCGCGGGCCCCGCCCCGAAGGACGTCCTCACCCGGTACACGGCTCTCACCGGGCGCCCGGCCCTGCCGCCGGCCTGGTCCTTCGGGCTGTGGCTGACCACCTCCTTCACCACCTCCTACGACGAGGCGACCGTGATGTCGTTCGTCGACGGCATGGCCGAGCGCGGTATCCCGCTGTCCGTGTTCCATTTCGACTGCTTCTGGATGCGCGAGTACCAGTGGTGCGACTTCCAGTGGGACCCGGACGTCTTCCCCGACCCCACGGGCATGCTCGCTCGGCTGAAGGCCAAGGGCTTGAGGATCAGCGCCTGGATCAACCCCTACATCGCCCAGAAGTCCCCGCTCTTCGAGGAGGCTGCCGAGCTGGGGCACCTGGTACGCCGCGCCGACGGCGACGTGTGGCAGTGGGACCTGTGGCAGGCGGGCATGGGCCTGGTCGACTTCACCAGTCCCGAGGCCTGCGCCTGGTTCCAGTCCAAGCTCCGACCGCTGCTGGACCAGGGCGTCGACTGCTTCAAGACCGACTTCGGCGAGCGCGTCCCCACCGACGTCGTCTGGCACGACGGCTCGGACCCCGAACGGATGCACAACTACTACACCGAGCTGTACAACAAGACCGTCTTCGAACTGCTGGAGAAGGAGCGCGGGCGGGGCGAGGCCGTGCTGTTCGCCCGCTCCGCGACCGCGGGCGGCCAGCAGTACCCGGTGCACTGGGGCGGTGACTGCTGGTCCTCCTTCGAAGCCATGGCCGAGTCGCTGCGCGGCGGGCTCTCACTGTCGCTGAGCGGTTTCGGCTTCTGGAGCCACGACATCGGCGGCTTCGAGGGCACCCCCGACGCGTCGGTGTTCAAGCGCTGGCTGGCCTTCGGCCTGCTGTCCTCGCACAGCCGTCTGCACGGCTCGTCCTCCTACCGCGTGCCGTGGGAGTTCGGCGACGAGGCCGTGGACGTCGCACGCCGCTTCACTCTGCTCAAACACCGTCTGATGCCGTACCTGTACGGCGTCGCCGTCGAGGCCCACCGCACCGGCGTGCCCTCGATGCGCCCGATGCTGCTGGAGTTCCCCGGCGACCCGGCCTGCCGCCCGCTGGACCGTCAGTACATGCTCGGCGCCGACCTGCTGGTCGCGCCGGTCTTCAGCGAGGACGGCGAGGTCGAGGTCTACCTGCCCGAGGGCGCCTGGACACAGCTGCTCACCGGCGAGACGGTCACCGGCCCGGCCTGGCGCACCGAGCGCCACGGCTACGAGAGCCTTCCGCTGTACGTCCGCGAGGGAGCCGTCCTGCCACTGGCCGCCGACGGCCGGCGCCCCGACGGCGACTGGCTGGACGGCATCACGCTGCTGGTCCACCCGACGGGCGAGGACGGCTACGAGCGGACGGTGACCGTCCCGGACCAGTCCGGCGTCGCCGGCGCCACGTTCCGCGTCCGGCGGGAGGGCGACACGTTGCACGTCACCGCGCAGGGCGCGGAGGGCGGCGTCAAGCCGTTCACCGTGCGGGTCATGGGCGGCCCGAGCGCCACCGGGACCGGTGAGGTCACGGTGCACCTGGCCTGAGGGGTCATCGCGTCCCGCCCGGTGGGTGGGGGCCGCGACGGGGATGACCGAGCGGCCGGCGGACGGGGCGCGAGACGTTCCCGGCAGGCGGTGCCGGGCACACGCGGGGCGAAGGGAGGGGAGCCGCGGCGGGAGGCCCGTGCGTGCGCGCGGGCGGCGGCACGGGCGGTAGTACGGGGCGGTCGGTACGGGGCGGTCGGCGGCGCGGGCGGTACGAAGGCAGCCGCGGCCGGCGGGGCAGGGCGCGGCGGGGCAGTCCGGGACCGTCGAGGGCGCCGGAAGGCCGTGATCCGGACGGGCGCCGCACGGTGCCCGTCCGGATGACGGGAGAGTGAGCCGGGAAGGGTCAGGGCGTGGCCGGCGCCCGTCCCGAGCTGGCCCGGACGGTGAGTTCCGGGGCGATGAGCACCACGTCGTCCGCGCCCCGCCCGTCGAGCTTGCCCACCAGGAGCTCGACCGCGCGCCGGCCCATCTCCTGGGCGGGGACGGCGACCGAGGTGAGCCGCACCGAGGCCTGGACGGCGACCTGTTCGGGGCAGACGGCGACCACCGACACGTCCTCGGGCACGGCCCGCCCCCGCTGGCGCAACAGGGCGAGCAGGGGTTCCACCGCTGACTCGTTCTGCACGACGAAGCCCGTGGTGCCCGGACGCTCGTCGAAGATCCGGGCCAGGGTCGCCGCCATGGCGTCGTAGCCGCCCTCGCAGGGCCGGTGCAGCACCGCCGGCCCGAGGTCGCGCGCTCGCGAGCGCAGCCCGTCCAGGGTGCGTTCCGCGAAGCCGGTGTGCCGCTCGTAGACGGCGGGGGCCTCACCGACGAAGGCGACGTCCCGGTGGCCGAGCTGTGCCAGATGTTCCACGCAGAGCGCGCCCGTCGCGCCCCAGTCCAGATCGACGCAGGTCAGACCGGTGGTGTCAGTGGGAAGACCGATCAGCACGGAAGGCTGGTCGCTGTCCCGCAGCAAGGGCAGCCGTTCGTCCTCGAGCTCGACGTCCATGAGGATCATCGCGTCGGCGAGTCCGCTGCCGGTGACCCGGCGCACCGCGTCGGGGCCCTCCTCGCCGGTGAGCAGCAGGATGTCGTAGCCGTGCGCGCGGGCGGTGGTCGTCACGGCGACGGCGATCTGCATCATCACCGGGACGTACATGTCCGTACGCAGGGGGATCATCAGGGCGATGATGTTCGAGCGGTTGCTGGCCAACGCGCGGGCGCCCGCGTTCGGGTGGTAGCCCAGTACCCGGATGCTCTGTTCGACCCGCTGCCGTGTGCCCGCGGAGATGGACCGCTTGCCGCTGAGTACGTAGCTCACCGTGCTCGCCGAGACTCCGGCGTGCTGGGCGACCTCGGCGAGGGTGACCATCCGGCTCTCCAAGCGTAGTGAAGCGCTTCGACAGTGCGCGCGGACCACAGAGGATGTGGCAGGGACGTCCGACCTTAACGCCAGTCGCGACGGAGTGTCCATTGAGCATCGAATCGCTTCAATGGGTCTTCCGCGAGGGCCATCGCTCCGCGGTCCGGATCCGCCCTCCGCGCACACGAGAACGCCCCCGGAAGCAGCCCGCCCCCAGATCCTCACCCCTCGCGCGCTTCCGGTTCCTGCCTGCGCGCGGCCCCTCGTCAGGGATCACCGGTGGTGGACCAGGGCTGGGCCGGTCCGTCGGCCGCGCCGGTGGCGGCATCAGGCGCCCCGCCCGCGATCGCCCGCAGGGCCGCCTGCCGGACGCGGGCCGCCGCGTGTCCGGGCAGGTATCGGTCGCCGTGCAGACGAGTCGCGGCGCTGACCACGGCGTTCCTGTGGGCCCGGTCGGTGAGCAGGTCGGCGCAGTGCCGCGCCAGGCCCTCGGCGGTGTCGGCGATCGCCAGGTGCTCACCGGCGACGACGTCGAGGCCCTCGGCGCCGATCGTGGTGCTGACCACCGGCACACCGTGCGCGAACGCTTCGAGGATCTTGATGCGGGTGCCGCTGCCCACGCGCAGCGGCACCACCACCACGTCGGCGGACCGCAGATGGGGTGTCATGCTCGGCACCGCGCCGGTCACCTCGACGTGCGGACCGGCCAGTGCCGCGGTCCGCGGGGTGGAGGCGCCCGCCAGCACGACCCTCGCACCCGGTATCCGCTCATGGATCAGCGGGAGGATCTCGCGGGTGAGCCAGCCGGCGGCGTCCGCGTTGGGGGCCCAGTCGAAGGAGCCCTGGAACAGGAGGGTCGCGCCGCCGGGGCGCGGCGGTCCCGGCGGACGAGCGGGGTAGGCGTTCGGCACCACCACGGCCGTCGCCCGCGCGCCGCCCAGCCGGACCGCGTCCCCGGCGCAGGCGGCCACGGCCACGTCCGCCTCCCGCGCCGCCCGCCGGTGGACCCGGCGCCACCAGGCGATCGAACGGCGCGCCTGCACCCGCTGCCACGGGGTCAGCGGCGCCCCCCACACGCCCTGGCCGAGCCGTGCCCAGCGGCGGATCAGCACGTCCTCGAAGTCGTCCACGTCGACGACGGTGCGGCCGGTGAACCGGCCGCGCAGGGGCAGCCAGGTGCGCTCGCGGTTGAACCACACGAGGTCGTAGCGGGTGTCGGTCGACCAGTGGGGCAGTTGCCGGCCGAGTGTGCGCCGCTGATGGGCGGCGTAGGCGGCGGACGGTCCGCGCGCCGTGATCTCCAGCAGCGCGCGGGCCCCCGTGTACGGCGGAACGGCGGCCACGCCGGTGCGGGTGAAGCGGGTGGTCTCCCGCGGTGGCAATGTCGTGCCGGGCGGCGCGAGGAAGAGCGCGTCCACCGGGCCCAGCCCTGCCAGGGCGCCGGTGACCACGTCCATCCTCCGCACCGCGCCCCCGGCGGGACGGCGGGGCAGGATGTCGCTGACGAACAGGGAGCGGATCACCGGCTGCCCTCGCTTTCCGACGTCGCCACCGGGCTGACCTCCGTGTCGTGGCAGTGGCCGCGCTCGGCCGGACCTTTCCTGTGCCGGGCGGCGGCCAGGAGTGTGTACGCCAGGCCCACGACCCAGCCGATCACCGTCGCCCACATGACGCCGTCGACTCCCCCCGCGTGGCCCAGCCCGTAGGACAGCGGCAGCCGGACCACGCCCAGCGACAGCACCGTGCAGACCAGCGGCACCACGGTGCGGGCGATGCCGTTGAACCAGCCGTGCAGCACGACCGTCAGCGTGTAGCACAGGAAGAACGGCGCCGTGATGAGGATGTACCGCTCGGTGATCAGCCGGGTCTCGGCGCTGCCGGAGAACAGCGCGGCGATCGGCCCGCGACCGGCGAGCAGCAGCAGGGACACCACCGCGGTGAGGGCGACGCCCAGCCACACGGAGTGGCGGACGCCGTCGCGGACGCGCTCGGCCTGCCCGGCGCCGGTGTTCTGCGCGGTGAACACCATCAGCGCGCCGGACAGGTTCAGGAACAACGCGCTGGTCAGCAGCTCCAGTCGGGAGACGACGGTCAGCGCCGCGAGCGCCTCGTCCCCGAACGGCGTGATGATCCACACCAGGACCAGGACACCGACTCCGATCAGCAGGTACTGGACGGCCATCGGGGCTCCGATCCGCAGGCCGCGCCGGACCTCGGCGCGCACCGTGCCGGCGGTGACCGTGCCCGCCGTGGACGGCCGCCGCAGTTGCTCGCGCACCAGCCGGGCCAGGCCCGCCGCCGCGGCCAGCGCGTTCGCGGCCGTCACGGCCAGGGCCGCGCCCGCGACGCCGAGCCGGCAGGGGCCGACGAACAGCCAGGCGAGCAGCGCGTTCAGCACGCTCGCGGCGATCATCAGGCCGGTGGCCCGGCGGGCGTCGCCGCGGCCGGTCAAAACCGCGCACACCGCGCCGAGCGCGTACACGGCGATCATGCCCGAGCACAGCGTCACCACGAAGGTGCGCGCCTCGGCGGCGACCTCGCCCCGCACGCCCGCCAGGGCCAACAGCGGCGCCGTGACCAGCATGGCGGCCACGGCGCAGACCGCCGACCACACGACGGTGCAGACCGCGAGCGCCCGCAGCGCGCTGGGGTCGTCGCGCCGGCCGGCGCCGGCGAGGTGCCCGAGCCGTACCGAGAACGCGCCCGACACTCCCGTGAACAGTGAGGTCAGGATCGCGTACAGCGGTTGCGCCGCACCCATCGCCGCCAGCCCGGTGACGCCCACGTAACGGCCGACGACCGCGCTGTCGACCAACAGGTAGCCCTGCTGGAGGAGGCTGGCCAGGGCCAGCGGGGCCGCGATGCCGACGACGCCCGTCAGGACCGGGCCCCGCGTCAGGTCCGGCACGTCACTCCCCGGGCATGGTCAGCAGCTCGTCGAGCCACGCGTCGTCGGAGTCGTCGACGTCGTCGCCCAGCGCGTCCGCGTCGTACTTGGTCTCGATGAGCCGGGCCACGGCGACCACGGTGCGCTCGCTCATCAGGTCGATGGCGTCGAACTGGCGGCCGATGCAGGCGGAGATGCTGCTGCCGATGGTCAGCGCCATGATGGAGTCGGCTCCCAGGTCCCGGAAGTCGGCGTGGACGTCGATCTCCGGGTGTCCGAGGACGTGCGCCAGGCAGCGGCCCACCATCCGTTCCGTGTCCGTGTAGTCGCCGTCCGGCTGTCCGGTGAGCCGTACCTCGGTGGACTCCACGGCCTCACGGACGCGGGCCAGGTTCTTCTTGGTCCGCTCCGCGAGCGCGGCCAGGCCCGTCGCGATCTTTTCCTGGACGTCCTCGGAGAGGGCGACGTCGTACGTCGGCAGGACGCTCATCAGGTCGCTGTCGTAGTTGACCTCGCCGGCGAAGAAGCCCGGCCGGTCGCCGCGCAGCGCCGCGTCGATCAGGCCGAGGCCGGCGCGAGTGCGCAGCGAACGGAACGCCAGGTCCTCGTTGACGCCGGTGGCGACCGCCATGCCGACCTCCCGCCAGGCCACCCATTCGACGCTGACCACGCGGTGCTCCGGAGTGTCCAGGGCGCGGGCCAGGTGGTCCAGGTAGTAGTTCGCGGCCGCGTAGTCGGCCTGTCCGAGGGCCGGGAACACCGCGGCCACCGAGGACATGTGCAGCACGAAGTCGGGCCGGTCGTCCCGCGTCAGGTGGTGCAGCAGGAACGCGCCGCGCAGCTTGGGCCGCAGAACGGCCGTGAAACCGGGTACCTCGCGGTAGGCGATGAGGCTGTCGCCGGGCACACCGGCGGCGTGGACGATGCCGTCGACGCGACCGTGCGCGGCGCGGATCGTGTCCAGCACGGCCGCCAGCGCTGCCTCGTCGGCTGTGTCCGCGGCCACCGGGTGCACGGTGGCGCCGAGTTCGGCCATCTCGCGGACCGCCGTGACGCGCGCCGCCGCGGGGTGCTGCGGGTCGGCGGCGACGGCGTCCCACTCGGACTCGGGCGGCAGCGCGGTGCGCCCGAGCAGGTACAGGTGGACGCCGGGAGCGGTGGCCGCGAAGTGCCGGGCCGTCTCCAGACCGATGCCGCCGAGACCGCCCGTCAGCAGATAGGCGCCGCCGGGCCGCAGGTACGTGTCGCGGACCGCTTCGATCTCCGGCAGTTCCGCGAAGGACTCCTGGAACTTGGCCGTGCCGCGCAGCGCGTACACGCCGGCCTGCCGGGCGAGGATCTCCTCGCGCAGCACCGCGGGCGGCACCGCGTCGTCGGCGTCGACCAGCCGGACGGTCACGTACGGGTACTCGCGGGCGATCGCCTTGACCAGCCCGGCGAGTGCCGCGTGTTCCGTGACGACGCCCGCCTCGCCCGGCGCGACCGCCAGCGCCCGCCGGGTCAGCACCACCAGGTCGACCGTCGCGCTCGCGTGCATCAGCGCCTTCGCCAGTCGGAACAGGCCGGTCAGGTCCTCGTCGACGCGGCGGTCCAGCTCCGCGGGATCGGCGGCCGGTCCGTCACCGAAGGCGGGAGCGTACACGAGGTGGGTGTATCCCTCGTCGACGAGTTCCTCGGCCAGTTCCTCCGGCTCGGTCCCGGGGGCGCCCGGCGTGCGCAGCACAGCGTCCGGCGGCAGGGCGGCGGCCACGACGTCGGTCGCTCCGGGGGCCACCAGCGCCAGCACGCGGGACGACGCCGCGTCGTACCGCGCGAGGGGCGCCGAGGTGAACTCCACCGCGTGGGTCAGCGGATGCGCCGCCCGCGGCCCGGCCGACGCGAACCGGTCACGCCAGTCCTCGGGGAAGTCGACCCAGGCCCGGGACTCGTCGAACTCGTACGGCGGCAGGTGCACGGTCCGCGGACCGAGCCCGTCGTACTGCGCGCTCAGGTCGAACGCGCCGCCATCGGCCCAGTGACGGGCGGCGTCGGTGCGGGCGGCGTCCGGCACGTCGCCCGCCTCGGTGGCCGCCAGCGCCGCCCGCAGGGCGGGCAGGTCGGTGACCGTGTAGGCGAGCCGGTGGCGGTGGTGGGCGCGGGAGACGTTCGACGTCCAGCACACGTCCCGGATGTCACCCTCGATCCGGCCCGCGTCGATCGCCTCGCGGTGACGGACGACCAGCCGGCCGAGCGACGCCGGGCTCTGCGCGCTGAGCGTGAACAGGTAGGGCGGCCGGCCCTCCGCCGGCTTCGGCGGCTCCGCGGTGAACTCCTCCAGCACGACGTGCGCGTTGGCCCCGCCGAGGCCGAACGCGCTGACCCCGGCGCGGCGCGGGGCGATCCCGTCCGGCCATTCCTGTGCCTCCCGCGGCACGTACACCGGGCCGCTCGCGAGGTCGATCGCCTCGTTGGGCCGCGTGTAGTTCGCCAGCGGCGGGATCGTGCGGTGTCGCAGCGCCAGCGCGGCCTTGATCACGCCCATCACGCCCGACCCCTCGAAGAGGTGGCCGATGTTCGCCTTCACCGTGCCCACCGCGCAGAACCGCCGGTCGTCGGTCCGGGCCGCGAACGCCCGCCGCAGTCCCTCGAACTCGATCGGGTCGCCGACCCTGGTGGCGGTGCCGTGCACCTCCAGATAGCCGATCGTTCGGGGGTCGACGCCCGCGTTGCGCCACGCGGCGTCCAGCAGATCGGCCTGGGCCCCGGCGTCCGGCGCGGTCATCATCTCCGAGCGGCCGTCGTGGTTGACCGCGCTCCCCTTGACGACCGCGTACACCTGGTCGCCGTCCGCCAGCGCCCGGTCCAGCCGCTTCAGCACGACCGCCCCGGAGCCCTCGCCGAAGCCGGTGCCGTCCGCGTTCTCGTCGAAGGTGCGGGTCACGCCGTCGGAGGACTCGATGCCGATACGGGTGTGCGGGTGCTGCACCGGCGCCATCACCACGCGGGTGCCGGCCACCACGGCCATCTCGCAGTCGCCCAGCAGCAGCGCGGCCCTGGCCTGGTGCAGCGCCAGCAGCGACGCCGAGCAGGCGCTGTCGATCACCATACTGGGACCGCGCAGGTCCAGCAGGTAGGAGATCCGGTTGGCCAGCATCGTCACGATGTTGCCGGTGATGCCGAGCTGGCCCAGTGCGGGATCGATGCGGCAGAAGTAGTCCAGGTAGGACCCGCCCGGGTTGCCGGCGTAGCCGATGTACACGCCGGTGCTGCTGCCCGCCAGCCGCTCGCCGGTGTACCCGGCGTCCTCGAGCGCGCGGTACATCGTGCGCAGGACCAGCCGCTGGTGCGGGTCGGTGACCGCGGCCTGCCTCGGGGTCATGCCGAAGAAGTCGTGGTCGAAGAGGTCGATCCGGTCCAGGAAGCTGCCGTCGTGGAACGCGACGCGCTCCTCGTCCGGCACCAGGGCCGATTCCCGGTGGTAGCGCAGGAACTCCTCGACGTCCCGGCGCCGCCGCGCGGGGAAGGGACGGGTGAGGCTGCGGCCGGTGCGGACGACGTCCCAGAAGGAGTGCTGGTCCGGCGCGTCGGGCACTTCGACGGACAGTCCGACGATGGCGATGTCCGTGGTCATACGTGTTCCTCCGTGGGCTGTGCCGCGATCCGTGCGATGAAGGCGGTGAGAGTGGTGCCGTCGGCCTCGTCGAAGTGGGTGACGCCGGCCGCGCGCAGGGCGCGGACCGTACGCACCCACTCCACCGGGCGGGAGATCTGCCGGCTGAGCAGTCGGACGGCCTGGCCGGCGTCGAACTCGGCCCCGGTGACGCTGGACATCACCGGTGTGTGCCCGGCGCGGAACTCGTGGTCGCGCAGGACGTCCGCGAAGGCCCGGCCGGCCGGGGCCATCGCCGGTGTGTGGAACGGGCCGCTGACGCGCACCGGCAGGACCCGGACGCCCGGGCCGCGCAGCGCCTTGGCCGCGAGCGCCAGTTGCCGCCGGTCACCGGCCACCGTCACCTGCTTGTCGCTGTTGCGGTTGGCGACGTGCACCAGGTTGAACCCGGCGGTGCGCAGCGTCGCCTCGACCCGTGCCGAGTCCAGACCGACGACCGCGACCATCGCGCCACCGGTGACGCCGGCCATCAGTTCGGCGCGGCGCCGGACCAGGGCGAGGCCGTCCATGAGGCCGACGACACCGGCGGCCACCAGCGCGTTGAACTCGCCCAGGCTGTGCCCGGCGAAGTAGTCGTACCGCCGGCCGGCCCGCTCCCGGTCCATCCAGGACAGCGCGTTGACGAGGAAGACGGCCGGCTGCGCGTACCGGGTGTCGGCGAGCCGGTCCTCGGGGTCCTCGCGGCACAGCTCCGCGACGGAACACCCGAGCAGCTCCGAGGCGGCCGCGGTCTCCCGCGGGTACCGTTCGAACAGTCCTTCCCCCATGCCTCTGCGCTGTACGCCCTGACCGGGGAAGACCAGACAGTGCATTCGTGCACGCTCCTCTTTCAGGCTGCTGGTGCGGGGATGCTGCGGTAGCGCAACCCGTTGCGGCTGCCGCGCAGGCTCTCCCGGGTGAAGACCCGGGCCGAGGGGCCCGGGCCGAAGTCGACGATCCTGTCGGGCCGGCAGCCGTCGATCGCCGCGCGGACCGTGCCGGGCCAGTCCAGTGGCCGGCACACCGCGTGGGCGAGGACGTCCGGCAACAGGTCACCGCGGTGCTGGAGGTTGACCGGGGCATCGGCGACGTACACCGGCAGGTGCAGCCGGTCGCCGGTCAGTGGATACGTCATCAGACGGCGGTCCTCGAGCGTCGCACGCACCGCGGCGTTCAGCAGCGGTGTGTGGAACGGCGCGGTGCTGCGCAGGTAGGCCCAGCGCACCCCGGCTTCGGCGAGCCGCCGCGCGTTCCGTGCCCGGAAGCCGGCGAGGTCCGCCGGATCACCGGCCAGCACGTGCGAGCGGCCGGAGTTGGCGAGGGCCAGGTGCACCGGGGAGTCCTGCGTGAGAGCGCTCAGTTCCTCGGCCGGCATGCCCGTCACCGCCGCCATCGGTGTGGCCTCGCCGGTCCGCGGCGGTGCCAGTTGGTGGCAGCGGATCAGGGCCAGCGCGGTCATGGTGATCATGTCGTGGCAGAAGGCCGTGTACTGCCGGCGACTGGTGATGCGGTACCCGGCGACCACCGCGCCGATCAGGCCCAGGCTGTGGCCGATGGCCGCCACCGGCGCCGGCCGGTCGCCGTCCGCGCCGCCGATCGCGGGCTGCAGCAGGCAGAGTTGGTAGAGGTGGGCGCACAGACCGTCGACGATGGAGTGGTCCAGGACGGCGGCGTCGGGTGACTCGCCGCGCAGCCAGGCGGTCAGCGGGATGCCACCGGGCAGTTCCCGGCGGTAGGCGTCCGCGCCGACGTGATCTAGCACTCCCGCCACCGCCTCGGCGGCAGTGGTGAAGTACCGGGCGTTCTCGGGGCGCGCGTAGAGCGCCCGCAGCGCGGCGAGCGGCGGGCCTTGCATGCCCGCCATGCCGCTGAACAGGTATAAGTCTCGCACGTGTCATTCCCTGAGGTGGTACTACCGGCCACTGGCCGGAGTCGGCAGGAGCTGCGGGAGGGCCGCCCCCTCGTCGACCAGCCGCCGTGCCGCCCGCTGTTCGAGCTGACGCAGGCGTTCGAGTCCGCGTCGGAGCCGATCCGCCGGCAGCGCGGGCAGCCCGGCCTGGAAGGCGGTGACCCGGTCCGACAACACGGTGGCCGTCTGCGCGATGCGGGCGTAGGCGGCGCGCACCTGCTCACCGTGCGCGGTGTGGGCCAGGAACCGGGAGAACAGTGCGCGGGAACCGGCCAGCAGGGCCAAGCTGTTGACTCCGGGCGCGCGGTACGCGGGTGACACCGAGGCGCGCTCCACGACCAGGTTGTCGCCGATGACGTCGTAGAGTTCGAAGCCGTCACGGAACCGGCCGAGGAAGGCACGGTAGGCGGCCTCGAACCCGTCGCGGTCCGGCGCGGAGATCTGCCGGACGGTGGCGCAGCCGGTGAACCAGCGGTCGGGTTCCCGGGCGTAACCGTCGCGCAGCACGTCCCAGCTCACGGTCAGCGGGAAGTACTCGTGGTCGTCGGCGACGTTGTCGACCAGCAGGACGTCTGTGCCGCTCGCTCCGCACAGCAGGAACGAGTGCAACAGGCCGTACTCCTCGGGAACGGTACCGGCCCGGCGCATGAACTCCACCCAGTACGGGAAGTGGTGCCGTGGCGCGTAGAAGAGAACCGGTTGTCCGGCGGCGAGGAACGCGGTCACACCGGACTCGAAGCGGGCCAGGTCCACGGTACCCGCCGAGAGCACCTCGAAGCCGAGCAGGCGCAGGTCGTCGTCGGTCACGTACGGGGTGTCGAAGGCCCAGCGGTCCTCGCCCCGCAGGTAGCAGTGGCGGTGGATGGCGGAGGTGGAGCCCAGCGCGCCGTACATCAACAGGTCGGACCAGCGGGTGCGGCCGCCGACGCAGGCCAGGAGCTGGCTCTTGCGGCAGTGCAGGTGGTTGTTGGGATCGCGGGTGCGGATCAGGTCCACGCCCGATAACTTGATCGACTGATCGATGGACAACAGCGTCAACCTCCGTTCGGCGGGCCCGCGTCGCGGATGGCGGAGCGAGGAGACACACCCCTCACCGAGGGCTGCGGGTCTCACGGGTCGGCTCCGTCCGCGTCGGGACGACGACGCCGGGCAGGTGTCCACGGGTTCACCGTGGTCGCACATCGATGTGCGGATTCCTCTCGCAGCTCACGCCGTGGACTTCCCGCCGTTGGGTGACCTGGGCGCGGCGTGCGGCAAGGAGGGGCGGATGGGTTGGTGGGGACCCGTCGATGGCGTCTTCGGCAGCGACACAGGCAACCGCTCAGGTGTTCGCCTGGTGTGCTCCATGATGTCAGCGGCGCAGGCACCGGTCAATAAAAGTCATACGATTTAGCGTCCGTGACCGCCGACTTCACCTCAAAGGTGATGGTTCGTCATGCGCTGTGCAGCCATGCGGAGTTGGCCGTGTGACACCTCCGCATGCGGAGACAGGTGTGAACACTCCATGGGCCGGGCCTCCTGCCGCACCCGCCGGTGCCCCGTCGCCACCGCCCGTCCTTGCGAGCGGCGGGAAGGTCGCGGAGACCGGTCAGGCGGGCAACGGCGATCAGCGGGGCGACGCGGCCTGAGGCGTGCCGGCACGGCCCGGAGCGATCCGAGGTCCTCCCGGGCCCGGGAGGGTACCGTGCCTCCTCCCCTTCGGGCAGCGGTCGTGCCCCGGCGACTCGTGACGTGCGCGGGGGGCCGGCCATAGCGTCGACAGGTGAGCCTTTGGACTTCCCTGGAGCCCGCCTCCGCGACCGTGGATCCGGGTGGCAGTACGCGTGTGCGGCTGCGGTTGCGCAACACGGGTGACGTCGTCGACGAGTACCGTTTCGAGCCGGTCGGTGACATCGCGCCCTGGACGACGGTGGAGCCGCAGACGCTGCGGTTGTTCCCCGGTACGACGGGGACGGTGGAGCTGACGTTCGCGCCGCCCCGTACGCCGGACGCGACGGCGGGCCCGAATCCGTACGCGGTGCGGATCACGCCGACCGAGCATCCGGAGGCCGTCACCGTCCCGGAGGGCAATCTCACGATCACCCCGTTCACGGAGGTGCGGGCGGAACTGGTGCCGCCGACGGTCAAGGGCCGTTTCCGGGGCCGTCCCCGCCTGGCGGTGGACAACCTGGGCAACACCAAGGTCACCGCGTCGGTGAGCGGCAGCGACAACGGCGACCAGTTGTCGTACGACATCCACCCGAGCAATGTGCAGATCGAGCCGGGCCGGGCCGCGTTCGTGAAGGCCACGCTGAAGCCCCGGAAGGTCATCTGGTTCGGGGGGAAGGAGCAGCGGCCGTACACCCTGGCGGTGCAGCGCTCCGGCGCGAAGCCCCTTCCCGTGGAGGGCACGTATCTCCAGCGCGGGTTCCTGCCCCGGTGGCTCGCCACGTTCTTCGGCGTGCTGATGGCTCTCGGCATCACCTTCGTGATGCTGTGGATCGCCTACAAGCCGAACGTCGGCAGCGGTGCCACCGAGAAGGTCGCCGAGGCGGGCAGCACCCTCGCGCCCGCCCCCTCCGCCACGGCACCACAGCCGCCGCCTCTCAGCTCAGCACCCGAGACGCCCTCCCTGCCGCCGCAGGAAGCGAAGGACGGCGCCGACGCGGGACAGAAGGGCGGGGACGACGGGGACAGCGGGGACGGCGGGGGTGGAGAGGCCCCTGCGGCCACCGTGACCGCCAAGCCTCCGGCGGACACCGCCGCCACCGCCGTGCGGCGGCTGGCCAAGGACGACCCGGGCGGCCGGCACATCTGCTATCGCGCCTTCGTCGCCGGAGAAGGCTGGCAGAAGCCGGTGTGCGACGGCACGATGACCGGCCGGACGGGCAGCGACGCCAAGATCAAAGCACTGAACGTCTCCACGACGGGAGTGGACGGCTCGGCCGCCAACGCCTATGTCAACGACCCCCAGTCGACCGACGGCAAGGGCCACTACGTGAAGTGGACGGCCATCGTCGCGGACGGCGAGGACAATTACATCGGCAGCGCCGACGACGACGCCCCGAGCATGTCGGGCTTCGCGATCAACGTCGGCAACGGCCGGATCTGCCAGACCTCCAGTGTCTGGAGTCGAGCCTGGGGCTCCCAGACGTGCGGTGACCAGCGCCCGGGCCTCGTCTTCGCGGGCACCTTGGACAACGGCGTCTGGCTCGAGGCCGTGAAGCTCACGGTCTGACAGCGGAGGCGGCGGGCTCCCCGGAGCCGTGCTCGCGGACGTGCCGGTGCGTGGCCGCCAGGCCGTGGTGTCGGTGCGCTCCGCCACCGCCGCCCGCGTGCGTCATGCGCCGCGGCCGCCGACGGGCCGTGTGCTCGCTCATCCTCGTCGCGGCAGCCGACTCCGTGCGGCCGAGTCTGCCGTCGTCGCCGAGCGCGAACCGGCAGAGCATGGTCCTGTGGGGCCCGGCACAGCGAGCGGCCCCGCCGGAACACCTCCCGGCGGGGCCGCTCGTCGCGCTGCCGCTAGTTGCCGCGGCTCGCGGGATCGTGGGCGACGTTGTCGTGGCCCTCGCCCTCGTGGGCCGGGATCGCGCCGGCTGAGCCGGTCCCGGTGCCGGCGGCCCGGTCACCGTGCCCCGGCCACCAGGCCGCGTGCCCGATGAGCGCGGTGAGACTGGGTGTGAAGAACATCGACATCACGAAGGCGGCGACCGCGATGCCGAAGGAGACGGCGAAACCCATCTCCGTGAGCAGCGAGTTGCCCGCCAGCATCATCGTGGCGAAGGTGGCCGCCAGGATGAAGCCGGCCGCGGCGACGGTCGGCCCGGCGTGCCGGAGTGCCATGCCGGCGGCCTCGCGCGGCTCGCGGCCCTCGCGGGCCTCCTCGCGCAACCGGGCGATCATGAGGATGTTGTAGTCCGTGCCGATGGCGACCACGAAGAGATACATGATCACCGGCAGCATGAACATCAGGCCCGAATGCCCCTGGCCGTTCTGGAAGATCCACACGGTGGCACCGAGAGTGGCGCCGAAGCCGAGGCCCACGGAGGCCATCAGGTACCAGGGTGCGACCACACTGCGCAGCAGCAGCCCCAGAATGATCATGATGAGGATCGCGGCGACGGGGAAGACCGTGCGGTAGTCGTGGTTGACCGCGGCGTCGATGTCCTTGTAGATCGAGGACATGCCGCCGACCAGGGCCTCGGTGCCGTCGGGGGCGTCGGCGTGCGCGGCGTCGCGCACCCGGCCCACGGCGTCGATGGCCTTGTCCGTCGACGCCTCGTACTTCAGCGTGACCGTGAAGTCCGCGGTGGTGCCCGCCTTGTTGACCTGGGTCATCCGGGCGTCCGCGACCCCGTCCACGGCGCCGAGCTTGCCCGCGTAGGCGTCGAACGCGGCCCGGTCCAGCGGCTTGCCGTCGGTGCTGGACAGGTAGACGTCGGTGGGAGCGGCCGCGCCCGCCGAGTACGCCTTCTGCATCTCGTCCTGGGCGACCATGG
The DNA here is from genome assembly GCF_044391765.1 of Streptomyces sp. NPDC018610. Lineage (NCBI taxonomy): Bacteria > Bacillati > Actinomycetota > Actinomycetes > Kitasatosporales > Streptomycetaceae > Streptomyces > Streptomyces sp. NPDC018610. The sequence goes on along the minus strand of NZ_JBISAL010000004.1, from coordinate 315,553 downwards.
ACTCCTTTGTCTTGGGCATGGACCCGGACGCCAGGTCGAAGGTGGCGTTGAAGTTCAGGATGCCCAGCGACAGGACGACCAGGACGAGTCCGGACAGTCCGGCGGTCAGCGCCGGGCGGCGCTGCACCCCGCGGCCGAGGGCGGCGAAGCGGGCGTTCTCCGGTTCCCGCTGCCAGGACTTGGACGGCCAGAAGACCTTCGGCCCGATGAGCGAGACCACGGCCGGGATCAGGGTCAGGCCCGCGACCAGCGTGGCGGCGACCGCGATGGCGAGCGCCGGCCCCATCTGCTTGAGGAAGCCGAGTGTGGACAGCACCAGCGCGAGGAAGGCGATGATGACCGCCCCGGCGGCCGAGGCGATGGCCTCACCGACCCGGTCGACCGCGTTGACCATGGCCTGCTTGGGTTCGTCGCCGGCGCGCAGGCGTTCGCGGTAGCGGAACATCAGGAACAGGAAGTAGTCCGTGCCCACGCCGAAGAGCACGACGATCAGGATCGACGAGATCGAGCTGTTGGCCTGGAGGCCGAACAGCTTGGTGGCGTAGGCGATCAGCCCGTTGGCGACGGCGGACACCAGGCCGATCAGGATCAGCGGCAGGATGGCGAGGATCGGCGCCCGGAAGATGATGAGCAGCGTCACCAGGATGATGACGAAGGTGCCGATGCCGATCAGTGCCTGTCCGCGTTTGGACGAGTCCTGTTGGTCGAGTGCCTGGGCCGCGGAGCCACCCAGTTTGACCTCCAGGTGCGTGCCCTTGGCCAGCTGCTTGACGCTTTCGCGCAACACCTTGGCCGCGTCGGCCTGTTCGGGCTGGCCGGCCTTCTTGCTGTCCATCTGGACCAGGGTCAGGTCGTACCTGCCGTCCTTGGACGGCTGGCCGGGGACGACCTTCTGCACCTGGTCGATGTGCTTCTTGCCCAGCTCGGTGGTGATCCGGGCGACGTCCTGCTTGTCGGCGTCCGTCAGCCGGCCGCCGTCGGTGCGCTGGTACAGCGCGATCGCGGACGGCGTGAAGGCGCTGGGGAACGCCTTCTGCTGCAGGTCCGCCGCTCTGATGGACTCGTAACTCTTCGGCAGGAAACTGCTCTCGTCACTGTTCGAAGGCAGGCCGGGAGCGGTGGCGACGATCGCCACCGCGGCGATCAGCCAGGCCACGATCGTCCAGACAGGATGTCGGACGACTGCGTTGCCTATTCGTCGGAACATGCGGGGGGTCCTCCTGGACAGGAAGATCACCGCAGCCCGGGGAGCCGGTCCCCGGCATCGGCGACCCCGGCCGACGCGCGTCCAACGCACCGGCCGAATGGTTGTCTAAGGGCCACATGGTAGTGACCATCCGACGGGATCATTCCAGCAGGCGCGCCCTGACACGAACGGATATCGGGCGGCCGGGACTTCCAGGTCGGACGCCCGCACTCAGCAGTCGAAGCTCTTGAGCGTCTTCGCGGCACCGGTGGCCGACTTCAGGTAGTCGTTCTCCGACTTCAAGATCTCGTTCTCCGCCGCCGACTCCGCCAACTGCACGACCAGTCCGGCAGCCATGGACAGGAGCCCTTCGTGCGCTGCCCGGAGCCCTTCGTGCTCCGCCTGAAGCTCCTCGTGCTCTTCCTGAAGCCCCTTGTACTTCTTCCAGGCGAAGACTCCGACGGTGGTGGCGGCGACCAGAACGCCGCCGCCGACCTTGACCATGGCCTTGGCTCTGCCGAACCTGCCTCCGGCCGGCCCGGCCCCGTCCTTGCCGATGCACACGTGGCCCGTCCGGCGCGAGTGCTGTTGAGCGTCATCGAGACGGTCGCTCCGATGCGAGCACGATCCGCATGGGTAATGGGTCAACAGTCGTTCCTCTCCCCCAAACCGTGAGCTTGCCACAATTCACGAGCTTTCGGCGACCACTTGGTCATCCTCCGTACGCCCACTGACGCCGAGGGAAGGATGCGCACCTGCACGGGCGGGCGGAGCTGGACGCCGCGGATGACGAGGATGGGCGGTCGGTGGCGCCGGCGACGCGTGGCCGCAGGCGGGACAGGCGGCAGTGGCTACCTTCGGCGGGCGAGACGGCCGCCGCCTGAACTGGGCCGACGCACCTTGCTCAGGTCGCCCACGGTAGTCGATCATTCTTGGATGAGACCCGAGATCCAGGCGTTCGTCGGCGCCGGCCCCCTCCCGGGCTGGGACGCCGACGAGGAGGAGATCGACCGCCGAGTCAGTCAACTCGAGGCGATCTCCGCACCCGTCACACCTGACGAGGGGCAGGCCCTGGCTGCCTGCTTCGGCCCCGACGACTGCTACGGCGTCGCCTGGTCGCTGCTGCACCTGATCGAGACCAGCCCGGGCCCGGTGCCGGCGGTCACACCGCCCGGACCCGATGCCAGTGACTGGCACCACACGCTCTGGAACCGCTGGGGAACCACGGACCCACCGACAAGGACGTGACGCGTTAGCATCGGTGCCCCCCGTTGTGCGTCCAGTCCTCGTGGCACATGGTGGCCGGCCAGGTCAGGCCGGAGTCGGCGTCGTCGAACAGCTTCATCCGCAGCTCTTACGTCGGGAAAGCGGTCCGGGCCGCATCGGCAAGGCTCGGAGCGAGGGAGGCCAAGAGCTCGACGGCCTCGGTGATGCAACGGTGGGCCGTGATTCCGGATCCGAACCCGGCTGCGAGCTGGGCATACGGGTGGCCGTTGCGCAGATGAACGAGAGGGAGCAGGGCCTGTCGGCCGAAGCGCCTGTCAGCGCCGTATCGGCCCCGCGGATGGAACGGACCCCTCCGCATCGGAGCCTTGCTCTTGCCACTGGATGCACGTGGGGCGCACTCCTCCAGAGGAGAGGAACTCCTTCACAGCCTGACGCACAAGAGCGATGGGAATTGCCGAACGCTCCGGGAACTCCCGCTCGCCACCCGACACGTAGTAGGAGACTTCTCCTCGACACACGTAGCAGGAGACTTCTCCTCGACCTCGCGTGGGGTCGAAGGAGAAGAAGTTGCCGTCATCCATAAAGCTGAGGGCGCCGACCTCTAGGTCCCCGTCCACCCCGACCACCAACTCATGGTCGGGAAATCCTGTCGGCATGAGCGGACGGTCCAGACTGTACAGAGCAGCAGCGTTGTCGAACCGGCCCCCCGCCAGGAGCGCGTCGATCAAAGCGTCGACATCACCCGGATCCTCAAGCAGAACCGGGATACCTCTGTGTTCACTCCGGTAGTACGCCTCTACCTGACGTGACGTCATATGCCGTTCTCGGCAACTGTTCTCACTCTGTTCTCCCGATGACACCGGGCGAATCTATCCTGTCCGCGCGGCCCCGCCCGACACGCGCGCACCGTTTGGACGGCAGAGGCACGCCGGAACAGACGACCCGCTCCGGCATGCCTGGCGACTGGACGGTCCGCGCCGTCCACGCCTCACCGACCGAGGACGCATCGGTGGGGTGGGTGGCCCACCTTCTGCCTCGACGCCCGGAAGAGCCACCGCCCGGTGTCACATCGAGCGACGCCGCGCGAGGCGCGACCGCTGTCGGCGGCACCGGATCCGGTTGCCGCGGGTCACTCGCTGCCGGAGGTGACCAGTTCGCGTACGTTGTCGACGCTGCCGCAGCCGTCGTCCAGGTACTTCGCCCGGGCTGCGCGGAACGCCTCGCCCAACTGGGAACGGCGGTCGTCGGCGACGTTCTCCCGCGCGTCGTTGAGGAGGGTCCGCTCCTCCTCGTCGGCGTGGTGATTGACCGCCGTGACGAGTTCCTCCAGCTTCTCGTCCCACTCGTCGGAGCCGACGTCCTCGACTTCGAGCAGAGCGAGCAGCGCCTCGTTGGCCTCCTGGTGCTCGTGCACGCTGTGTTCGACGTCGTCATCGTCGACGTTCTTGTAGCGGCGCAGGGCCGGATAGACCTCGTCCTCCTCGGCCGAGGCGTGAGCGACGAGCAGATGCGCGAACTCCTCGAGGGCGGCGGCGCGGTCGGCTTCGGCGTTGCGCATGGTGCGGAAGAGGTCTTCCATCCGTCGATGATCCTGCAGGATGAGCTCGACGACATCCGTGGACGGCACGGGTACTCCCTACTGTTCTGGCGACGACGATCCGGTGTGCCGGATACCCCCGCCTGCGCTGCCCAGACGCTCCGCCCTCCACGAGATCGTCCAGGCACACCCTGACGCACAGGGCCGGACCGTCGGCGCTGCTCACTCCCCCGGCGGCGAGTCGCGCCGACGCGGCGGGGCCGTACTCGCGCGAGGGACCCCTCGCGTCGGCACGAGCGTCGTCCCGGGCGGTCGCTCGCCAGGTCCCACCATGGTGACCTCACCCTGGCCCCCTGAGCCCGACTCCGAAGCCGACCGGGACATCGACGTCCGGGAGGGCGGGGGGGGCTCCGGTTCGTGGGTCCGCCTTCGGAGATCATCAGGTGTCGGCTCATGCTGGGGTCACATGTCGTCATGAACCCACCGGTCGAGCGTGGCAGTCACCTGCTCCGCCGGTCCCCGCTCCGCTGCGTGTGCGGTCAGCAGCTGCCGTCCGACGTCGGCAGCCCTCTGCCGGCGCCGGCCGTCCGGCTCACGATGCTGGGCACGCAGCCGGCTGCGTCCAGGTCGTAGGAGTAGGGGACGGTGACCGTGGTGTTGGACTGCGGGTCCGGGCCGGCGGGGTGGTTCTCACTGCCGGTGCCGGACCATGTCACGTTGTCGTAGATGTTGCCGCTGACCTGCCAGTAGCCGAGCTTGTCGGTGTAGAAGGTGCCCAGGACGTCCTTGGAGTCCTTGAAGTAGTTGTTGTCCACCTTGGCGTGGGCCCCGACGCGGGAGTTGATGCCCGACTTGTTCAGGTTCACGTAGTAGTTGTTGTAGATGTGGGCCGTGCCGCCGCGCAGCAGGGGGGCGCGGGAGTCCAGGTTCTCGTAGAGGTTGTGGTGGTACGTGATGAAGGTGCTCGTGAGGTCGCTGTCGCTGTGCCCCACGAGGCCGCCGCGGCCGGAGTCGCGCAGGACGCTGTAGGACAGCGTCACGTAGCGGGTGTTGTTCTTGAGGTCGAAGAGACTGTCGTACCCCTCTTCCTCCCCGCCCGACGCCTCGAGGGTCGCGTGGTCGACCCAGACGTTGTGGACGTCCTTCTCCATGCCGATGGCGTCGCCGCCGTTGGAGACCGGGGAACCGGACTTCTTGACGTTGCGGACGGTGACGTTCTGGATGACGATGTTGCCGGCCTCCCGGACGTGGATGCCGAGTTGGTCGAAGACCGCGCCGCTGCCGACCCCGACGAGGGTGACGTTGCTGACCTGCTTGAGATCGATCACGTCGTCGGCGGTGTCGCAGCTCTTGCCGGACACCCGGCTGGTATTGCCGTGGTTGATGGTTCCCTCGACCTCGATGATGATCGGGGTGCTGCTGCTGGCCCGGTTGCACAGGGCCGCGTTGATCGCGGTTCCCGTGGTGGCCCGCACCGTCTGCCCGCCCGCGCCACCGGTTGTGCCGCCGTTCTGGCTCGCGTAGCCGGAGGCGCCGCTGGTCGCCGCCGACGCCTCGGGCGCCGACAGGACCGCGCCGCCCGCGGCCACGAGGGCCATCGCGGCCAGCGCCGCATGGATCCTGGATGTGACTGGTCCGCTCATCCTTGTCTCCTTCAGTGCTTCGTCGGGTGTCACATGTGCCGGTTGCCGTGCTCCGCGGCGGACGCGGGGGGTGTGCCCGCCGCCGGGTCGGAGGGGTGCCGCCGCGAGGCCGAAGGTTCGCGGCGGCACGGAACACCTCGTCCGGGATACGCGTGGCCGTGGCTCCGGGCAGCGCCGACGGGATGGGCCCGGACGACGGGGCAGCGGACGGCCGCGTCGGTTACGGTGTGACCGCCTTGCCGCCGAAGGTGACGACGAGGTGGCCGTCGGAGGCGAGGGACCAGCCCAGGGCTCCGGTGTAGGAGGAGCAGCGCGACCCGTTCGAGCCGAGCCAGAACTGGTTCGAGGCGTCGGCGTCGGCTCCCGTGCTGATCTTGTCGTTCGTGCCGCTGCCGGTGCGGCACGAGGTGTTGCCGCGGAACACCGAGGTTCCCTCGTCGAACGCGAAGTTGCGGACGCCGTTGTCGACGCCGGCGTTGTTCGAGACGGTCATCGTGCCGGGGTTGCTGTTGTAGGTGAAGCCGTGGTGGCCGTTGCCGTAGGCCACGTTGTGCCGGACGATGTGGTTGACCTTGATGTCGTCGCCGCCGAGCTTGTAGCCGTTGCGGTCGCCGTTCTTGTTCTGGGTGCCGTCGGTGAGGGTGCCGTTCTTGTAGGACAGGGAGTACTCGATGGTGACCGGGCCGATGGGGCCGGTGTCGGTCTTGGTGTAGAGGTCCCAGCCGTCGTCGATGTTGTTGTGGGAGACGTCGTAGCGGAAGACGTTTCCGGTGCCGGTGGTGAGCTTCGCGGCGAAACCGTCGGCGTTCTCGCCGCTGGAGTCCCTGTTGTCGTGGGACTCCGAGCTCACGATGAGGTTGTTCGACGGCCACTTGGACGCGGGGGTGCTGCTGGCGATCCGTCCGAGCTGGAGTCCCGTGTCGCGGTTGTACGCCGTCACCGCGCGCTCGATGACGTTGTTGCTGCCGCCCACGTAGATGCCGTTGTCCCCGGCGTGCTGGACGGTCAGGCCGTACAGGTGCCAGTAGTCGGCCATCAGCTGAAGGCCCCGGTTCGACGAGCCCTCGCTCTGCGCCGAGAAGTCCAGCACCGGCTTCTCGCCTGGATAGGCGGACAGGAGGGTGCGGGCACTGGAGGTGCCGTTGCCGCCGGCCGGGATGGTGATCGTCGACGAGTACTTGTACGTCCCGCCGCGCAGGTAGATCGTCCCGCCCGGGGTGATCCGGCTGATCGCCGAGGTGAGCGTCGTCGGCGCCGACTGCGTTCCGGCCGCACTGTCCTTGCCGTCCGGCGCGACGTAGAGAACGGTGCCCGACGCCGTCACGGCGCCGGCCGCCGCGAGGGGTGCGACGACGCCGTGAACGGGAACGGCCTGTGCCGTGTTGCCGGACAGCGTGACGAGTGCGCCGGTCAGCAGGCTGACCGATGCGATCGCGGCTCTCGAATGCATTGCCTGTCTCCTTGGTCGTGGGGGTGCGCGGGTGGTCGTGATCCCCAGCGGTCGGGCGCGGCACCGGGTCAGCGGTCGGGCGTCGGCCGAGCCCGGATGCGGTGACACAACAGCTGGTCCTCTCGCTCCGCGAGGGCTTCGGCGAGGGACCCACGGGCCGCCCGGTTCCTGAGGGATCACCCGTACGCACGGTGGGGGAAAGCGCTTACTGGAAAGTTAGGAGCCTGTCGTGACCGCGTCAAGAGTTTTGTTTCTGAACGTTGTTCACATTACTGAACCTTGGGACACGGCCCGCGCGGCCGAGGGAGCACTCGCGTGTCTCAGCGCCGCTTCCACGGCGCCCAGTCCCCCAGGTAGGCCTCGCGGGTCGCCGACCTCGCCTGCGCACGGGTGAGCTGGGGGCGGTTCTCCGGTACCGTGACCGCCGCGCCGGGGCCCGTGTCGCGGTACTCCGCGAACCGCTGGTCCTGCCAGGGGTGGGCGGACGACATGTTCGTCCAGGGGGCGGCCGCGTCGATGCCCCGGCCGAGCCAGGTGTCGCGGACCGTGAGCATGGGGCGGGCGGTGGGGTCGGAGCCGGGGACCCAGGGGCGGGCCAGCTTGTAGAAGGCGTCCGGGGCCCCGCTCGTGACGCGGCCGTGGGTGACCAGATAGCCGCGCGGGTTCGCCGCCGCCGTCGAGGGGGCGAAGACGAAGCCGTAGGGGGCCGCGGTGAGGTCCGTGCGGTTCAGGGTGTGGAAGGCACAGTGTTCGAACACCGCCGTCGCGCGGCCGAAGACGAAGTCGACATCGCCCTCCACGTAGCAGTGCGCGTAGTACTGGCGGGCGAAGGCGGTGAGGGCCGTGGAGTCGGCGTACAGGGTGTCCTGGTGGCCCAGGAAGCGGCAGCCGAGAAACGCCGAGCGGTCGCCCTGGGCCTTGATCGCGACGGCCTGGGTGCCGGAGACTTCGGGGTGCTCCGCGCGCAGCCAGTCGTTGGCGAAGGTGATCCGGCGGGCGGTGAAGCCGTCCGCCTGGACGGTGGTCGTGGCCGAGCCGGTGGTGCCGTAGGCGCCCGAACCGTCGGGCTTCTGCGTGCCGGCGGCGTTGCCGTACACGATGACCACGTCGCGGGCGTCCCCGGTGGCGCCGAGCCAGGTCATCTCCGTGCGGTCGGCGGGTACGGCGACCGTCTCCCGGTAGGTGCCGGCGGCCAGGACCAGGGTCCAGCCGGCGCCGGTCGTGGCGTTCACCGCCGCCTGGACGGTGGTGAAGTCGCCCCGGCCGCGCGGGTCGACGTACAGGGTCCGGGGGCCGGGGCGGGCGGCGGGTGAGCCGTGGCGGCCGAACGGGAGACCGCGTGCGGGAGCGGCCTGGGCCCGCGGGGCGGTCAGACCGAGCGTGGCGGTCGCGGCGGCGGAGGCGAGGAGGAGGTGCCGTCTGGAAGGCATACGGGGGTTCCTTCGTGAGGCGGGTGACGGATGTGGGCCGGGGCGGTTCGCGCGGGACGGACCGCCCCGGCCGGCTCACGGGGAGCGTCAGCGCAGGCGGCCCGCGCCCGCGCGGTGGTCGACGAGGGCCGGGACGGCCTTCGGGGAGTCGACGTGGGTGCGCAGGACGGGGGTCCAGCCCGCGCCCGGCTGCAGGATCTCGCCGGGCACCTCGGTGTTGTGGACGGCGATGAGGTCGGTGCGCCTGCCGTTGACGTAGTTGTCGGCGGCCGTCACCGGCGCTTCCTTCCACTTCTTGAGGATCGTGCCCGCGCCGACACCGCTCGGGAGCGTGAACGCGTTGTGCTCGGCGACGAGCTGGGACTCCATCCCGATGCCGTAGCTGTAGCCGTAGTCGGCGCCGGCCACGAAGTGGTTGTTGTAGGAGTCGACCTGGCCGAAGCGGACGCGCGGGGCGCGCTCGACCAGGTCGGCGAACAGGTTGTGGTGGAAGGTGGCCTTGAGGTGGCCCCGGTCGACGGCGGCGGTGGACGCGCTGTCGCTGTTGCCGATCAGGATCGTCTTGTCGTGGTCGGCGAAGACGTTCCAGGAGGCCGTCACGTAGTCCGCGCCCTTGACGATGTCGAGTTCGCCGTCGTGCTGCTCGAAGACGCGGCCGTAGTAGTGCGGCAGGGTGCTGTCGGGGTGGTCGCCGTCGGTGAAGGTGTTGTGGTCCATCCACACGTGGGTGGCGCCGTAGACGACCGCGCTGTCGTACTCGGAGTTCCAGTTGCCGTCGGCGGTGTCGGTCGGGTCCCACTGCGGGAAGCAGTCCAGCGGGCTCTCGAGGGCGAGGTTGCGGACGATGACGTTGTCCACGTCCTTGATCTGCAGGCTCGCGCCCTTGAAGCCGGCGTCCTCGCCGATGCCGACGATGGTGGTGTCGGCGGGAACGTAGGCCTTGATGTAGGCGTCCTGGCGCGCCTGCGAGGCGCGGCGCAGGCCCTCGGGGCTGTTGTCGGGCTCGGCGGAGAGGTCCTTGTCCCGGCCCCAGGTCTCGGGGGCGTAGGTCTGGAGATACGTGTCGAAGTCGTAGCCGGGAACGGCGAAGGAGTCGCAGCCCGGGCCGTCCGCGTCGATGGTCCCCTTGACCTTGATGATCCTCGGGGCGTTCCCGCCGGCGGCGAGGGCGGCCTTGAAGGCATCCCAGGTGCTGACGGTGTAGACGTGTGCGGCGTCGGCCTTCGCACCGCCGGTCGTGCCGGTGCCGTAGGAGGCCCAGCCGTCCTCGGCGGCGAGCACCTGACGGCCGAGGTCCTCGTGGTGGTGACGGGGCTGGGCGGTGGCGGTGCCGGTGACGGCGAGCACCAGGGCGGCGCAGGCCACCGCCACGGTGCTGACGCGCTCATGACATTTCGGTGTGCGCATGGTGCGGGTCTCCTCGCTTACGGGGCCGGAGCCGGCCAGGTGATCGGGGGCGTGGGTGTCTCGTCGTGCGGCCGGACGGTGTCGTGCGGCGCGAGCACGCGGATGCGCGGCGGCTCCCGCGCGACCGGTCGCGCTACGGCGATCGCCCCCGGCGGGTCGAACTGCGTGTCGTCGCGCTGCCCGGGCCGCCCCGGCCGCCGCGAGGGCGGCCGGGACGGCGGCGGGCGCCGTGGAGGTGAGGTGCCTTCGGGTGAGCGGCACGCCGGTGATCAGCCCTTCTGCTGCTTCCACTCGGCCTGCGCCTTGTTCAGCTGGTCGGCCAGGGTGTCCAGGAACTGCTTCGCGGTCATCCGGCCGAGCAGCAGCTTCTGGAAGTTCGGCTCGTTGTCGGCCTTGGAGATGGTGTTCCAGTCGGGCAGGTAGTAGGGCAGCTGCACGATCTTGGTGTGGGCGCCGTTGAGCGCCTCGGCCGCGAGCCTGGTCGGCTCGGCCTGCTGGATCCAGGTGTCCTTGGCCGCGTCGGTGTTGGACGGCACCTGTCCGGCGGCCTCGTTGAACTTGGAGTTCTCCGCGGCGGAGACGGCGAACTCGATGAACTTCCAGGCCGCCGCCTTGTTCTGCCCCGTCTTGAACAGGGCCAGCCCGTCGACCGGGTTGGACACCTGGACCCGGGTGCCGTCGGCGAGGGTGGGGTTGGGGACGCCCCGGAACTTGTCCTTGCCCAGTGCCTTCAGGTGGTCCTGGTAGGAGCCGAGGTTGTGGCTCAGCATGCCGATGGTGCCGGAGTCCCACTGGGCGACCATCTTGGTGAAGTCGTTGTTGACGTCGGCTGACGGGGTGTCCTTCTTGTAGAGCGCGACGTACTTCTCCAGCGCCGCCACGTTCCTGGGGTCGTCGACCGTGGTCCGGTCGCCGTTCCAGAACGAGGTGATGCCGCTCTGCCCGTACACCGCGTCCAGGGCCGGCGCGATGGATCCCTCGCCGCCCCGGATGGTGAAGCCGAACCGGTTCCCGCCCCTGTCGGTGAGCTTGTCGGCGGCCTCGTAGAACTTCGGCCAGGTGGTCGGCGCGTCCAGGCCCGCCTTCGCGAACAGGTCCGTGCGGTACCACAGGGTGCCGTTGTTCACGGAGGTCGGGATCTGGTACAGGGTGTCGCCGCCGCCGGCCGCCTTGCTGACGCCGAGCAGGTTCTGGCTCAGTCTGCCGTTCAGCGCGCTCTTCTCCAGCCGGCCGTCGAGCGGCTCCAGCGCGTTCTGCGCGGCGAGTTCGGCGAGCATCGCGGTGCCGACGCCGCCCACGTCGGGCAGACCGCCGCCCTGGATCGCGGTGTCGTACTTCGACTGGGCGCCGGCCGCGGGGATGCCGACGTACTTGACCTTGATGTCGGGGTTCTTCTTCTCGAAGTCGGCGATGATCTGCTTCCAGATGTCGGTGCGCACACCGCCGTTGTTGTCCCAGAAGGTGATCTCGCCCTTGCCCGCCCCCTCGGAGCCCTTGCCGCCGCCCGAACCGCTGCCGTCGTCGCCACACGCGGTGACGGTCAGCGCGAGCACCGAACCGAGGGCGACGGCCACGGCGGCGCGACGCCCGCTTCTGTGAATGGTGATCTTCATTGATCGGCTCTCTTCTTCTGGATCCAACGAGTGCGTGAAGCTGTGGGGGGACGTGCGTGACCCCTGCGCGGCGGCGATGCGGAACCGCGTGGAGGTGGCCGCGCCGGTGTGTCCCTGACCGGCGGGCGCGAGCGAGAACAGGCCGGGCAGGGCGCCGGCCCCGTGCCGCGGGACGGCGGCGAGGACCTGGCCGGACGGTCGGAAGCGCGTTCCGGCGTCGTAGGAGATCCGGCAGCGGGCCCCCACGCCGGCCTCCACCCGCGGCCGGGCGCGTCCGTCGGGCACGGCCTCCCCGTCGGCGTCCAGGACGGGGTTCGCGCAGGCGCCGTCGCCCAGGTCGGCGCCGGGCGGGCGCAGACGGTTCGCCAGGTTCAGGGGCCCGCAGGCGTTCGCCCCGGTGGCGGGCGCGGGGGTCATGACATCACCGCCTCGTGGGCCAGTGCCCCGGCCTCGTCCCGGCCGAGGCAGCCGTCGGCGACGACGGTGACGATCCGGCGTACGACGGTCTCGCCCGGCTCGATCGCGAGCCGTTCGGCAGACGCCAGTGAGGAGCCCACACCCGGGTACTCCGCCGCCCTCACGAACCACGGATCGGCGCGCGTCGCGGCCGTCGCCCCGGCGAACACCAGTGTCCAGGTACGGCCCGCCAGTGCCAGCCAGTCGGCGTGGGCGCCGTGCGCCGCCGCCTCACCGTCGAGGCCGGCGGTGAAGACCCGCGGGGGCTCCCCCTCCTTGCGCGCCCGCCAGAAGAAGCCGCCGTACGCCGCTCCGGGGCGCCCGTTGGTGGCGGGGCTGCCGATCGAGAGCGATCCCTCGGTGACGTTGGTCAGCGAGAAGGCCAAGTCCAGCGTCCAGGCGGCGGAGGACAGGGCGGCGGCCGTCACCGTGCGGCGCTCGCGCAGCAGTTCGCGGCCGTCGGCCACCCAGCGCAGTTCCTGAACGAAACCGTCCGGGGCGCACACCTGGAACCCGGCGTGCCGCTGGGTGCCGTGGTTGCCCAGCTCGGTGGGACCCTGGTCGCGGACGAAGGTGCGGCCGCCCCAGAAGTTGTGCCCCTCGACGTCGGGAACGGCGACACCGACGCCGAGGTGGTGCGGGTGGTCGGCGGGGCCGAGTTCGGAGACGGCCGTGCCCGACAGGGTGGTGACGGGGTGCAGATACGGACGCGGGGAGAGCCGGGCGGGCAGCTCGGGCCGGGTGACGCAGCGGGCGACGGGGCGGCCGGCGACCCGCAGGACCGGGAAGTCGTGCGAGGTCATCCGAGGGTCGCCTCCTGCGGCAGGGCCCAGCGGGCGCCGAGCTCGGAGTAGAGGGAGAGCGTGTCGGCGGCGGCCGCGACGAGCCCGTCGATGCCGGGTACCACCCGGCGGTGCGCTCGGGTGTCGGCGCGCCAGGCGTCGGCGGGCAGCGGGCGCGGGTCGGGGGCCGTGCGGACCGCCTCGACGACCCGCATGAAGGCGCCGGTGTCGGCGGGCGTGACCAGCGGCTCGGCGCCGGCGGTGACCTGGGCGACCAGGTTCTCGAGCAGGTCGGTGCGGCCGTGCTGGAACTCCTCCGGGCCGTGGCCGGCGCGTTGCAGCAGCACGCGGTCCTGCTTGTACCAGAAGGTGATCCGGCCGCTGCTGCCGTGCACCATGACGTACGGCTCGCCGGGGTGTTCGGCGCACAGGGTCGCGGCGACGGTGACCGGGCCGCGTGCGGTGGTGACGCGGACGCAGGAGGTGTCGTCGGCCTCGATGGCGTTGGCCCGCCACAGTTCGGTCTCGACGCCGGTGACGTCCTCGGCGCGGGTGGCTCCGAGGACGGCGAGGGCCGTGGCGGTGGTGTGGGCGAGGGGGTTGGTGAGGACTCCGTCGACGACGTCGGCGCCGTTCAGCCGGCGTCTGCCCGCCCAGGGCGCGCGTCGGTAGTACGCCTCGTCGCGCGCCCAGGCACCGGCACCGCCGGCCCCGGTCACCTCCCCGATCGCACCCTGGGCGATCAGCTCCCGGATGGCGGGCACCGCGTGCGAGCCGAGCGACTGGAAGCCGATCCGGCAGGCGACGCCGGCCGCGGCGACCGCGTCGGCCATGCGGCGGTACTCGGCGAAGGAGGGGGCGGGCGGCTTCTCCAGGAGGAAGTGCACTCCCCGTTCGGCGGCGGCGAGCGCCAGCTCGGTGTGGGTGGGGATGGGCGTGCAGATCACGGCCGTACGGGCGCCCGTGGTGTCGAGCAGGGCGCCGAAGTCGGCCGACTGCGCCGGCGTGCCGAGCCCGTCGGGGATCTCGTCACCGGTGAGCGGGTTCAGCTCGCAGATGCCCGCGAGCCGCACCAGGCCCTTGGCGCTCAGCCGGCGGATGTTGTCCAGGTGCCAGCGGCCGTGGCCGCGCGCGCCGGCCAGCACGAGCGGGACGGGGGTGGTGGTCATCCCTTCACCGCCCCCGCGCTGAAGCCCGTGATCAGCCACTTCTGGATGAAGGCGAACACGATGACCACGGGCACGGCGGCGATGATGCCGCCCGCGGCCAGGGCGCCGAGGTCGACGCTGTCCGCGCTCATCAGGGTGCTGAGCCCGACCGGGATGGTCTGCTTGCTCTGGTCGGACAGGAACATCAGCGCGAACAGGAAGTGGTTCCAGGCGTGCACGAAGGCGAAGGAGCCGACCGCGATCAGTCCGGGCCGCAGCAGCGGCAGCACCACGATCCGGAAGGCGGCGAACCTGCTGCATCCGTCCACCCAGGCCGCCTCCTCCAGGGCGGGTGACACGTTCCGGATGAAGCCGCTGATCAGGATGATCGACAGCGGCAGCTGGAAGACGGTCTCGGCGATGACGACGCTGCCCAGCGAGTTGATCATCGACAGCTTGGCGAAGATCTGGAACAGCGGGACGAGCAGCAGCGCACCGGGGACGAACTGCGAGCAGAGCAGTGCCAGCATGAACGCGCGTTTCGCCCTGAAGTCGAACCGGGCCAGCGCGTAGCCGCCGGCCAGCGCGACGACCGTGGTGAGGACGAGGGTGGCGAGGCCGACGAGGACGCTGTTCTGGAAGTAGGTGCCGAAGCCGCGCTCGGTCCACACCTTCTGGAAGTGGTCGAAGGTGACCGGCCAGGGCACCAGGGAGGTGGAGCCGGCCGGGCGCAGCGCGAACAGCAGGATCCAGTAGAAGGGGACCAGGGTGAAGACGAGGTAGAGGGAGAGGGGCAGGTAGATCTGCCAGCGGGGGACCTCGTCCCAGGCGCGGCGCCGGCCGCGCGGCCGGGCCGGTGCGGGAGCGGCCCGCTCGGGCGCGGGGGCGATCTCGGTGATCACTTCTCGGCACCTCCGAACTTGCTCAGCCGCAGATAGCAGATCGAGCAGAAGAGCAGGATCACGAACGCCACCGTGGTCAGTGCGGAGGCGTAGCCGAAGTTGTGGGCGTCGACACTGGTGTTGGCGATGTAGAGCGGGAGTGTGGTGGTCTCGCCGGCCGGTCCGCCGCCGGTGAGGGTGTAGAGCAGGTCGACGTTGTTGAACTCCCAGACCGCGCGCAGCAGCGTGGACAGGACGATGGCGTCCTTCAGATGGGGCAGGGTGATGTGCCGGAACTGCTGGAGACGGCCGGCCCCGTCCACCTCGGCGGCCTCGTACAGGTCCTTGGAGACGGACTGGAGGTCGGCGAGGATGAGGATGGCGAAGAAGGGCACGCCGCGCCACAGGTCGGCGATGACGGCCGCCGGGAAGACGGTGGACGTGTCCGACAGCCAGCTGGCGCCGTAGGAGCCGATGCCGAGGTCGGCGAGGTAACGGCTGACGCCTGTCTGGGAGTTGTAGAGCAGCACCCAGATGGCGGAGGTGAGCACGCCGGAGACGGCCCACGGGGAGAACACCAGCGCGCGGCCGAGGGCGCGGCCCACGAAGGTCTGGTTGACGATCAGGGCGAGGACCAGCCCGAGGACGAGCTGGAGCCCGACCTCGACGACGACCCACTTGGCGCTGAAGGTCAGCGTGTCCCAGAACTGCGGGTCCTGGGTGAAGGCGTGGGTGAAGTTGCCGAAGCCGGCCCAGCCGTTGCGCCACGGTTTGGTGGGGTTGTAGTTCCGCAGGCTGTAGTAGAAGACGCTGAGCACCGGGTAGGCGATGAAGCCCAGCATGAGCAGGGCGGCCGGGGCGATCAGCAGGTAGGGCAGTCTGCGCGGCGTGGCGGAGGCACGACGCCGCCGGGGTGGCGCGGGCGGTTTCGCCACGCCTACGGCTTGGGCCACGACTGTTCTCCGTTCGGAGTAGGACAGTTACAGCGAGTACAGGAAGCGCTTGCTAAGTACCTGTGGACAGGTCGCTTCATCAGGAGCTGGGAGGGGGGTGAACGATGCGGAGCGACGGGTGGTCAGCCCGCGTACGGGTCCGGCACTTGGCCCGGCCGGGCCAGGAACTCGAAGTCGCAGCCGGTGTCCGCCTGGGTGATCTGTTCGGAGTAGAGGGCACCGTAGCCGCGCTCGTAGCGCGCGGGCGGCGGTGTCCATTCGGCGCGGCGGCGCGTCAGTTCGTCGTCGTCCACGTCGAGCCGGAGGGTGCGGGCCTCGACGTCGAGGGTGATCAGGTCGCCGGTGCGCACCAGGGCGAGGGGACCGCCGACGTACGACTCGGGGGCCACGTGCAGCACGCAGGCGCCGTAACTGGTGCCGCTCATACGGGCGTCGGAGATCCTCACCATGTCGCGCACACCCTGCTTGAGCAGGCGCCGCGGAATGGGCAGCATGCCGTACTCGGGCATGCCGGGTCCGCCCTTGGGGCCGGCGTTGCGCAGCACCAGCACGCTGTCGGCGGTGATGTCCAGCGCCGGGTCGTCGATGGTGCGCTGCATCGCCTTGTAGTCGTCGAAGACGACGGCGGGACCGGTGTGCTTGAGCAGGTGCGGTGCTGCGGCGATGTGCTTGATGACGGCGCCGTCAGGGCAGAGGTTGCCGCGCAGCACGGCGACACCGCCCTCGCGCGCGACCGGGTTGTCGCGGGTGCGGATCACGTCGTCGTCGTGGACCTGGGCGCCGGCGAGCTGCTCGCGCAGGGTCTCGTGGGCGACGGTCGGCCGGTCCAGGTGGAGCAGGTCCGGGATGCGGGAGAGGAAACCGGGCAGTCCGCCGGCGAAGTGGAAGTCCTCCATGAGGTGTTTTCGGCCGCCGGGGCGGACGTTGGCGAGGACGGGGACGGTGCGGGCGATGCGGTCGAAGTCGTCCAGGGTGAGTCTCACCCCGGCGCGGCCGGCCATGGCGATGAGATGGATGACGGCGTTGGTGGACCCGCCCAGGCCGAGGACGGTGGTGACGGCGTCCGCGAACGCCTCGCGGGTGAGGATGTCGCTCAACGTGCGGTTCGCGTGGACGAGTTCGACGACGGTCATCCCTGCCTTCGCCGCCATCCGCTCGTGCCCGGAGTCCACGGCCGGGATGCTGGAGGCGCCCGGCACGGTCACCCCCAGGGCTTCCGCCGCCGCGGTCAGGGTGGAGGCGGTGCCCATGGTCATGCAGTGGCCGGGCGAGCGGGCCAGGCCGCTCTCCAGTTCGGCCATCTCGCAGTCGCCGATGAGCCCGGCGCGCCGGTCGTCCCAGTACTTCCACATGTCGGTGCCCGACCCCAGCACCTCGCCGCGCCAGTGGCCCGGGAGCATCGGCCCGGCGGGCACGAACACGGTGGGCAGGTCGACCGAGGCGGCGCCCATCAGCAGCGCGGGCGTGGACTTGTCGCAGCCGCCCATCAGGACGGCGCCGTCGACCGGGTAGGAGCGCAGCAGCTCCTCGGTCTCCATGGCGAGCAGATTGCGGTAGAGCATGGGGGTCGGCTTCTGGAAGGTCTCGCTGAGGGTGGAGACCGGGAACTCCAGCGGGAAACCGCCCGCCTGCCACACCCCGCGCTTGACGGCCTGGGCGCGGTCACGCAGGTGGACATGGCAGGGGTTGATGTCGGACCAGGTGTTGAGGATCGCGACGACCGGCTTGCCGAGGTGCTCCTCGGGCAGGTAGCCGAGCTGGCGGGTGCGGGCGCGGTGGCTGAAGGAGCGCAGGCCGTCGGTGCCGTACCACTGGTGGCTGCGCAGGTCCTCCGGGCGCCTGCGGTCGGTCATATCGACCACCCCGCGGCGATGGCGGCGACCTCGGCGCGGGCGTCCTCGGGCAGCGGCTTGCTCGGCGGACGCACGTCCCTGCCGCACAGGCCGAGCGAGGCGAGGGCCTCCTTGACGACGGTGACGTTGTCGGCGGAGCCGTTGGCCGCGCGCAGTTCCTCGAAGCGGCGGATCTGCTCCCACACCTTCATCGCGGCCGGGTAGTCGCCGGCCCGCAACGACTCGATCATGTTCCGGGAGACGGCGGGGGCGACGTTGACCAGGCCGGAGGTGAAGCCGCTGGCGCCGGCGGAGAAGTAGGAGGGGGCGTACGGCTCGGCGAGCCCGGCCACCCACACGAACCGGTCGAGGCCCGCGTCACGGGCGAAGGCGGCGAAGCGGGCCGCGTCCGGGACGGCGTACTTGATGCCGATGACGTTGGGGCAGGCGTCGGCGAGTTCGGCGAGGCGGGCGCCGGGCAGCTGCGCGTTGCGCAGGTAGGGCACGACGCCCAGGTCGGGCACGGCCTCGGCGATGGCCCGGTGGTAGTCGACCCAGCCGCCCTGGGAGACGTAGGGATGGACGGGCTGGTGGACCATGATCATCCGTGCGCCCACTTCGCCGGCGTGCCGGGCGGAGGCGACCGCTGCGGGGACGTCGTGGCCGACGCCGACGAGGACGCTCGCCCGTCCGGCGGCCTCCTCGACGGTGACCTCGGTGACCAGCCGTCGTTCCTCGGGGGTGAGGGCGTAGAACTCGCCGGTGTTGCCGTTGGGAGTGAGGGTGGTGATGCCACCGTCCAGCAGGCGGCGCAGCAGGGCACGGAGGGCCGCGGTGTCGACGGTGTCGTCCGCGGTGAACGGGGTGACCGGGATCGCCACCACGTCGGCGAGGGCCGCCCGCTGGGTCTCGAACGTCACGCTGCTCATGGTTGGCCTTCCTCTTGGCGGACGTCGGCGAGGACCTCGGGAAAGGCCCGGTACACGAACGACGCGATGTGCGCGTGGAGGGCGCGTGCCGCCGCGTCGGCGTCGCCGTCCAGGGCGAGCCGCAGGATCTCCCGGTGCTCGGCGGCCTCGCTCTCCCAGGAGGGGTCGGCGGACCATGCGACGGCGGAGACGAGGGCCGCCTGGTCGCGGATGTCGTCGAGCATCCGGCCGAGCAGCGGGTTGCCGCACGGCAGGTACAAGGCGCGGTGGAACTCGCGGTTGGCGAGGGAGCGTTCGGCGGTGTCCGTGGCCTGGTCGGCGCGGCGCAGGGCGTCCTGGGCCTCGCCGAGGGACGCGCCGCGCCGCACCGAGCGCTTCAGCGCCTCGGGCTCCAGCAGCAGCCGCACGTCGTAGACCTCACGCGCCATGTCCGCGTCCACCATGCGTACCGTGACGCCCTTGTACTGGTTCATCACGACGAGGCCGGTGCCAGCCAGGGTCTTGAGCGCCTCGCGCACCGGGGTCTTGGACACCCCGAACTGGGCGGCGAGTTCGGTTTCCACCAACGCCTGACCAGGCGTCAACTGCCCGGTGAGGATGCGGTGTTTGATTCCCTCCAGCACGAACTGCGTGCGCGAGGGGATCGGGGTGGGCACAGAGGTCATGCGCGCCTCTCGGATCTCGTGGACCACCGCACGGGACCGTGACGGGCACGCCCCCGGGGGCGCACCGCTGTCGTGCGTCGGGTCTCGTGCGGTGGTCTCGCGTATCGCGTCTCATATATGACGTACGAAGTACGACGCGTCGAAGGTAAGAGGGGCACGAAGTTTCGTCAATGCCTCTGACAGAGGAAAGCGCGGCGAGTCCGGCGAGGAGCGTGCGGCCCTGCTGTCGAAGTGTCAGCGACGCGGGAGAGGGCCTACGGGGGCGCGCAGGCGCTCGCCGTCGGCACGACGCCCCAACTCCCGCCGACAGCGACAACCCGTCCCGCTGCGAGAAGAAGCCCTCTTCGGGGCCTGACCGGCGACGCGCGGCCGCGGATCGCCACCCCGCTCCCATCCACCTGCCCCCAGCCACCCAGGACAGCCGCCCCGGCCGCCCCCGCGATCACCGAGGGAGTGTGACCTGGGCCCGGCTCGGAGCCCTCCCGCGGGTGCGGGGTGCGTGCCGTTCCCGCGGCCGCGGGCCAGGACCCACCGGTCATACGTGGACTGGTCGCGTCAGGAGAGGCAGTCGCCCGAGCCGATGAACTCGGGCGTTCCCGTGTTCCCGTCGTAGACGGCCACGGACCAGCGGATGTACTGCCAGGACCGGTTCCTGCTGTACTCGTCCCTCAGCTTCTCGCAGGCAGTCCTGCGGGCGACATCCTGGAAGTTGTCCCGCTGGGCGCGGCCGATCAGCGCTCCATAGGTGTCCTGGATCCACACGTACGCGGCCTTCCCGGCCGGGTCGAACCCGAGGCTGATGTCGTCGTCCGCCGCGGACGGGTCGACGCCGTCGTCCTCGGCGACCCGGGTCTTCCACGCGGCGGTGAGGGCCTTGTCGGTGGCGTCGGCGACGCGGATCTCGTCCTTGTCGGTACTGGGCATCCGCGCGGTCGCCATGCCGGACTCGTCCCCCTGCCACTGCCCGGCGACCTCGTTGTAGCACCCGTCGGTCGCCTGGCCGAAGCCGAGGACGTCCGCCTCGGTGTCGCCGTCGGAGTTCTTCCAGAAGACGGAGTAACGGCCGTAGGGCCAGGTGGTGGGGCTGCCCTGGAGGCGGCGGGCGAGAGCGGTGCAGGATGCCGTCTCCGCCGCTTTGTGGAACACCTCCTGGTCGTCCTCCGGCAGTTGCGAGACCGGCCCGCCTGTCACCATCACGGTCTGCGCACGCCGATCGAACGTGACCGTGGCAGTGAGGTGGTCCAGGCCCTTGGTGGCGAGCATGGACCTCACGTCGCCCTCGATCGCCCGGGCGGTGTCCCTCTCCTCCTGGGTGCTCGCGGTGGTGCTCGCCCTCCACTCGTCGTCCGACGGCTGGGTCTCGTCACCGGCCCGTGTGAAGGCTGGATGGTCCACGCCGGCCAGCGGATCGGTCGGTACGCGGATCTCGCGCGGATCGGCAGCGGTCGGCGTCGCCGCAGCGGGGCCGGGGCCAGAGGTTCCGGCGGGACCGGTGGCGCCGTCGGCGTGCCGGGCCGGGGACACGGTCGACCGGCCGGCGGCGCCCCGCGCGGCGCCTCGCTCTCCACCGTTCGAGAAAGCGGCCGGAAGGGCCAGGGCGCCCCCGGCGAGAGCCCCGATCACGGCGGCGGCCACGAGCACGGTCGTGACGGCCCGCCTGCGGGAGGGCGGGGAGGGTGCGTGCCAGATGGGGTCGTCCACGGCGGGCATCTCCCACACGGCCGTGCCGAGTTCCCCGACCCTGGTGGGTGCCGGTCCGTCGCCGCCCGCGAGGACCTGGGTGGCCTGGGAGGCGAGGAACCGCGAGCACTCCTGGGCGGCCGCGGCGGCGGATATCCGGTCGGCGGGTTCCTTCGCGAGGGCGCTCTCCACGACTTCGCGCAGTTCCTCGGACATCCCGTCCAGGTCAGGGTCCCCGGACATCACACGGAACGCGACCACGTCCGGCGCGCCGGTGCCGAACGGGAGCCGGCCGGTGGCGGCGTAGGCGACGAGCGCGCCCCAGGCGAACATGTCGCCCTCCGGCCCGGCGGTGCCGGCGCGGTAGTACTCGGGGCTGATCCAGCCGGGGGTGCCGGTCATGACGCCCGTCCGGGTCACGCTCGTGCCGTCGGCGGCGCGGGCGATGCCGAAGTCGAGAACGCGAGGGCCGGCCGGGGTGAGGATGACGTTCTGCGGCTTCACGTCCCGGTGGACGACGCCGGCTTCGTGGACGGCCGCCAGTGCTTGGGCCGTTCCCGTCGCGAAGGCGTACAAGGTGCCGCCGGTCAGGGGGCCGTGGTCGGCCAGGTACTGGTTGAGGGTGGGGCCCGGAGCGTAGGCGGTCGCCAGCCAGGGCGCGTCGGCTTCGGGGTCGGCGGCGAGCAGCGGCACGAGGCACGGCCCCTGCACACGCGCGGAGAGCTGTACCTCGCGGCGGAACCGGGCCCGGAACTCCGGGTCTTCGGCCTGCGCGGGGTGGATCACCTTGACAGCGACCCTGAGCCCGTCGGCGGTGAGACCGGCATGGACGGTCCCCATGCCACCGGAGCCGAGGCGGCCGATGATCCGGTAAGGGCCGACACGGGAAGGATCACCTGGGCGGGCGGGCTGCACCCGCCCGCCGGAACCAGCAGCGCTCACGAGAAGTCCCACCCCAGGAAACGAACAGTGAAGAAGATGTGAAGGAGGTGTATATCATGATCACACGAGGACGCGAAACGGCCCACAGCCGTGCTCGACCGCGGACTTGGGAACTCCACCGCCTCGGACCGCGATCGGGATCTGGGCCGGTGACCTCTCGGGGCGCGTTCCAGGCCCGCCCAGGTGATCTGCGACAAGTCCCCGTCGTCGGTGTCTTCGGGCAGCTGGGGCACGCCCGTCCGGACGGGGCGTCGATCCGATCTGCCGCGCTGTGCGCAGGGCCGCGACAGGCAGGAAGGTGATCTGGTTCGGTACCCGCCCACCGCCACGGCCTCGCTCGGCGGGCGCCGTCAGCGTCGAAACTTCTGGCGATGCCGACCTTTCAGTGCGGAGCAGGCGGACCAACTTCAGCGGATCACCGCTCTCGGACGCCTCGTCGACGGACCGGTCACAGACCGTCGATCGTGGGCCGCTTGGGCGAGGCGGCCCTTACCGCGTCCCGTACCGCGCAGGTTTACCTCGCCTTTCATCCCAGCGCCGTATGCGGCCGTGTCGCTGATGCGCTGAAATGACGTCGCCAGGGTACTTGTCCCCGAATCGCGGGAGAGATCATGCGCCTCCGAAAGCTGGCCGTCGCGGCCACGGTCCTGCCCGCGCTCCTGAGCGTCGGCCTCCCGGCCGTCGCTTCGGCTGCCGAGTCGTCGCCGGCCGACGTATCGGCCGCCGCAGGCTGCAGCATCCACTGGAAGACCAGCGGCGGCTACTCCGGATTCACCGCCGGTTACAGCTGGGCCTGGAACACGAACGTGTCGCAGGGCGCCACCGGCAACATGGTCCGTGAGATTCAGTGCCTCCTCAACAACAGCGCTTGGTACGAGGGCGCCGAACTCGCCGTCGACGGCGACTTCGGGCCGGCGACCAAGTCAGCCGTGCGACAGGCGCAGAGCCTCTACCACTCGTACCACTCCAGCTTCCCCGTCGACGGCATCGTCGGCCCGAAGACCTGGCGACTCCTCCGCTCCGCGTAGGACCGCTGCCTCATTCCGATACACCCCGCCTGCCCCCGCACGCGGTGACGGCCCGAGCCGCGGCGACCGAGTCCGCTCGAAGCGGAAGGGGCGCGTGTAGGCCCGTCGCGGCCGGTCGGTGTCCGCCTCGGTGGCGCCGACCGGACCACGACAGCCGAACCTGCGTGGGATGGCGCCGCTCGGCCGGTGGTCGGTGTCCGGGCGGATCAGATCACGGCGCCCTCGGCGATCAGTGCCGGCGCGGACAGATCCCTCCATTCGGAAGGCCGCTACCGCGTAAGGCGGTCACCGAACCGAGTCCCGGGTTCCTT
Source organism: Streptomyces sp. NPDC018610 (assembly GCF_044391765.1). Taxonomy (NCBI): domain Bacteria; kingdom Bacillati; phylum Actinomycetota; class Actinomycetes; order Kitasatosporales; family Streptomycetaceae; genus Streptomyces; species Streptomyces sp. NPDC018610. The sequence goes on along the minus strand of NZ_JBISAL010000004.1, from coordinate 292,453 downwards.
GAAATGCTGCCGCACCTTTCGGAATTCATTTCTTCGACGACATCAAAGGCGACCGAAGGCGGGATCGCCCATAAAACAGAAGGGCGTCGGGAGCGTAATCAGCGATATGCGGGACGGTGGAATGCATAGCACGCCATGCGGTCAGCCGCAATGGATTGTGCCGCAAGGACATGGATTCACCAAGTAAGTCAAGACTTATCTTCAGGGGACTTCGACCGTATGGTGTGGTCCGAATCGAAGGAGTCCCCTGTTGTCGAACATGAATGATCCGGCTGTGCGCGCGGTTGCATCGGAGCGGGATTATGTGTCCTCCTTGTACGCGTTGCTCACCGAGCGGCTTTCCGAGGCGCGAGCGCACCGGGCGGGTGTGCTGAAGGCCCCGGCGGACAGCCCCGCTGAGGCATACGAGAGAGAGATCGCCGCCGAGCGTCTGGCCAAGGAGATCGGCCGGCTGGAGGGTGCCGAGAAGGGGTTGGTCTTCGGACGCATCGACTGGACGGACGGCACGGCCCTGCGCATCGGGCGGATCGGACTGCACACGGAGGAGGACGACCTCCCTCTGCTCGTGGACTGGCGCGCGAACGCGGCGCGGCCCTTCTACGAGGCGACACCGGTCCACCCGATGGACCTGCGGCGGCGCCGGCACCTGCGCCTCGATGAGCGCACCGTCGTCTCGGTGAGCGACGAACTGCTGGACGGGACCGCCCCGACCGACGAGGACGTCGTCGGGGACGGCCCGTTGACCGAGGCCCTGTCGGCACGGCGTACGGGCAGGATGGGCACGGCCGTCGCGACGCTGCAGGCCGAGCAGGACGAGATCGTCCGCTCCGCCCACCGCGGGGTGACCGTGGTGCAGGGCGGGCCCGGCACCGGCAAGACGGTGGTCGCCCTGCACCGGGCGGCCTACGTCCTGTACGCGTTCCCGCGCGCGGCGGAGGAGGGTGTCCTGGTGGTGGGCCCGAACGCCCGGTTCCTCGACTACATCTCCCAGGTTCTTCCCTCGCTCGGGGAGAACGACGTCGTTCTGGCGACCTGCCAAGAACTGGCCGGAGTGTCCACGGACATGGTGGACCCGTTCGACACGGCGCGTCTCAAGGGCAGCTCCGACCTCGCCGACGCCTTGGCCGGCCTGCTGCGTGTCCACCAGTCCCCCGCCGGTGACTTCACCGTGCGGGTCGGGCGGGAACTGGTTCACCTGTCAGGCGAGGAAGTCGCCACGGCACGCGACGCCGCCGTGGCGGCCGCACCGGGGCACAACCCCGCGCGCCAGGTGTTCAAAGAGCTCTTGGTCGACGCCGTCACCGACGCCATGCGACGGGACATGGGCGACCTCCTGGAGCAGATCGACGCCGACGCCGCCAGGATGACGGGCCTGGACCTCGACCGGTTCACGGGAGCCGCCCAGCGCCGTGCCGAAGGCGCGGCCGACTCGGGCCCGGCCCACGAGCTGGACCTGGACGCCATCCGAGCCGATCTCCTCGACGACGCCGGAGTCGACCGGGCGGTCGAGGTGCTGTGGCCGCGGCTGGTACCCGGTGACCTCGTGCAAGCGCTCCTGACGGACGCCGGTGCTCTCGCCGAGCGCCTGCCCCACCTGACCGCGCAGGAGCGGTCCCTTCTGCTGCGCGGTCCGGACGATCCGTGGACCGATGCCGACGTGCCGTTGCTGGACGAGGCGGCGAGCCTGGTCGACGGCCCTCCCGAGCGGACGTACGGGCACGTCGTCGTCGACGAGGCGCAGGAACTGACCGCCATGCAGTGGCGGATGATCGTCCGCCGCTGCCCGGCAAGGGCGATGACGCTGGTGGGTGACTTCGCCCAGGCAGGCCCGGTCGCGACAGCGCGGGACTGGAAGGAAGCGCTGAGCCCCCATGTCGGACCGCGGTTCAAACTGCACAACCTGACCGTCAGCTACCGCACCACGCAGGAGATCCTGGAGAGCGTCCGGGACCTTCTCACACGGATCGCTCCGGACCAGAAGCACACACGGTCACTGCGCAGCGGTGAAAGTCCCCGCACCGTGACCACACCTCCGGACGGGTTGGTCACCGCCGTCGTTCAGGAGCTCCGCGCGCAGAGCACCGCCCACCCGGGCGAACTTCTGGGAGTGATCTGCGCGGACACCAGGGTGAGCGAGCTGACGGCCCGAGGCGTCGCCCACCACGCACGCGTGGTGCCGGCGTCCGAAGCACGCGGCCTGGAGTTCGACGGGGTCGTCGTCATGAACCCCGAGGAAATCATCACGGCCCGCCCCGGTGGGGAACGGGACTTGTACGTGGCCCTGACCCGGGCCACCAAGCGTCTGTGCACCGTCACCGTCCAACCCGCCTGATCACTCGGCGCCCGCGTCGTCGCCGCGGGCGCACCCGGCGCGGTACGGACACCGGCCCGCGCGCACGGAGCTGAGCGCCCCCTCACCGCTCGTGGGCGCACCCGGCATCGCCCGGCCTGGTCCAAGCCGGTGAGCCGGTGAGCCGGTGACGTCCGGATCCCCTTCGCGCGGCAGGGTGCGGTCGACGTCGGGTTTCGGGTCGTACGCGTCGTCCTGGCTACGGCCCGGCGGTGTCCGCGGAGTCCGCGGAGTCCGCGGAGGGGCAGGTGACCTCCCAGGCCGCCTCGATCATCCGGAAGACGTCGTCCACCGCGGCCTGCGGATCGGCCGCCTCACGGGCCACCGCGTAGGCGTCGATCACGAACCTGGCGATCGCCCGGCAGGCCGTGGTGGTCCGTGACAGGTCGGGATCGGCGGCCATGGCCGTTGCCAGCGACTCCGCGTGGCGCAGTCTCATCGACTCCTCGTACTCCCGCAGGGCGGGTGATGCGTCGATCATGCGCCAGATCGGGGCGGCGCTGTCCGCGGTGCAGTGGCGCACCAGGGCCTGGATCTCACCGTGCAGCGCGGGGATGAGCGGCTCGTGCGGCGCCCGGTCGGTGACCGCCCGAGTGAGGCGTTGCTCGAAGTCCTGGTCCTGTTCGAACACCAGGGCCTCTTTCGACGCGAAGTGCGAGAAGAGCGTGGTGACGGCCACGTCGGCCTCGGCGGCCACGTCGCGGATGCCCACCGCGTCGTACCCCCGCTCCAGGAAGAGCCGCAGGGCGGCGTCAGCGATCTTCTGGCGGGTCGCGGCCTTCTTGCGCTCGCGGCGTCCGGTCGGCGTGGTCACGCTCTCACGCTATCAGGTGCGAATCGCTAACCGATACGAAACACTAACCGTTAGTGCTATGGTCTCGGCATGAAGAAGGTGAGCTTCGCCGAGTTCGGCGGTCCGGACGTCCTGCACCTCATGGATGCCGAGGAGCCCCACGCGGGCCCCGGCCAGATACGCGTCGCCGTGCGGGCGGCGGGCGTGAACCCGGTCGACTGGAGGATCCGTGAAGGCCAGGTCCTGGGAGCACATCCGGTCGAGTTGCCGTCCGGGGTGGGCCTGGACGCCTCCGGGGTGGTGGACGAGGTCGGTACGGGCGTCGAAGGGGTCGAGGTCGGCGACCGCGTGTTCGGCGAAGGTTCGAGCACGTACGCCGAGTTCGCCGTGCTGTCGGCCTGGGCCCGTATGCCAGAGGGGCTGACGTTCGAAGAGGCGGCCGGGTACCCCTCCGTGGTGGAGACCGCGCTGCGCGTCATCCGCGAGGTCGGTGTGCGGTCCGGACAGACCCTGCTGGTCAGCGGTGCGTCAGGGGGAGTCGGATCGGCGGTGCTGCAGATCGCCCGTGACCGCGGCATCACGGTGATCGGCACGGCCGGGGCCGCGAACCAGGGCTACCTGCGGAGCTTGGGCGCCCTCGCCACGACGTACGGCGAGGGCTGGGTCGGGCGGGTGCGGGAGCTCGGCCCTGTCGACGCGGCCCTGGACCTGGCCGGCTCGGGCGTGATCCGCGAGCTCGTCGAGCTGACCGGGGATGCGCGGAAGGTGATCTCCATCGCCGATCTCGGTGCGCCAGAGTTCGGTGTCCGATTCTCCGGTGTGGCCGGGAGCGTGCCTGATGCGCTCGCCGAGGCCGTCGGCCTCATCTCGCGGGGGAAGCTCCACATCCCGGTCGAGAAGTCGTACACGCTCGCCGAGGCCGCGGCGGCGCACATCGACAGTCAGGCCGGTCACACGCGCGGGCGCCGGGTTCTGATCGTCTGAAAACCGGCCATGCGTCGCGCTCGACAGAAGGCGAGGGCGACGGATGAGGGTGTGGCTTGACCTCTCGATCAAGCGTTCCGGCCGCTCGGCGGCTGGGGAGTTGGGCGGATGAGTCGCGAAGGCCTCGAAGCGGTCGACGTGGCCCAGACCTCACACGTGTGAGCTCCCGGCCGCCGTGCCGACGTGGCTTGCGACGATCGCCGTCGTCCTGGTTGCGGCGTTGCCGGGTGGCCGGCCGCGCCCTGCCTCGATGAGGATCCTCGAGTTCGCCCATGCATACTTCGGCCATGACGGGTGACTGGCGGACGGACCGGATCGGGGCTGCGCTGAGGGGCGAGAACCCGACCGTGCTGCGACGGATGTCGGCGGGGTTCGCGGTGATCGGGGATGTTCAGTTCCTGCCCGGCTACTCGGTTCTGCTCGTCGACGAGCCGGATGTGCAGCGGCTGTCGGACCTGCCGAAGTCCAAGCGGCTGGCGTTCCTGTCCGACATGGACCAGCTCGGTGAAGCGGTCGAGCGTGTCTGCCGGCGGCTGGACCCGGCCTTCCGACGGGTCAACCTGGAGATCCTGGGGAACACGGACCCGTACCTGCATGCGCATGTGCGACCGCGGTTCGCGTGGGAGCCGGCCGATGTGGTGAACGCCCCGGTGTGGCTCCATCCGCGGGAGCGCTGGAGCGACGGGCACTCCAGACTCGGTCCGCGGCATGACGCGCTGCGGGATGCGATCAGTGGCGAACTGGACCGGCTCCGCTCGGTGGCGTGCCCCTTGGGCACCGCCGAACGTCAGGTCCGCGGCCCCGGCGATCGGCGCCCCGCCGTCGGTCGTCACGGCCGCGCCCGCCGACCTGCCACCGCCGTCGGCATCGGCATCGGCATCGGCATCGGCATCGGCATCGAGCCGGCCGGCCGGCCAGGACCGCCAAGGGCCCGAAGTGGGGATACGCGCGCCCAGCGAGGCCGCTGGGGGGTGATCGACGAACCTCAGTCTGTACGTCCGATATCGTCGCTGGGGTCGATTCACCCTGGTGAGAGGGGGTGAGCGGCCGGCGAGGACCGAGTGTGACAGGGCGGTGGCGATGGGCATGGTGACCGGCTCGATAGGCGAAGACCCAGAAAGCGGCTTGCTGTTGGTGCCGCCTGCTGAGGCGAAGTTCTCCGTCGGGGTGGCGCTGTGGGACGACGCGGACGACGTCTACCGGTCGTTCGTGAGGCAGAGTCTGCCGGACGGGTGGGAGGACAGCGTTCTCGAGGACGCCGTAGCGGGGCGGTCCGAGAGGCAAACGCTGCTGCCCGTGGTCGTGCAGCTCGTCCCCCGGCCGGACAACGACTACAACCCCAAGGCGATCAGCGTGGCCGCGCCGCCGAGCCAGGGAGGTTCGGACCATGAGCGGCACATGGGCTACATGTATGAGCGCAATCTGGTCTCGCTCGGTGGCCCTCTGCGGGCCCTGGCCTCCCTCTCCGACCGACCGGTCGGCTGCCACGCGCTCGTCGAGGTCCACCCGGTGGATGAGCGGTGGGCCGACGAAGACGAGGAGTTCGGCGAACAGTTCCGCATCCGCGGTGCGAGGCGGTCGTACTCGTTCAGTTCCCTGCGGCTGAGGCTGCCCTGGTGGGAGGACCTCCAGGCCATGACAGCCGTGTACTCCCGGTCGGTCCGTCCGGACCTGATATCGCCGTTCATCGGCCACTGGTCCTCCTACAGTGAGGGCGCCCATGAGGAACTTCTCCGGCGAACCGACCAGAAGGAGTTCCCCGTCACCCTCCGGGTGCGGGACGGCCGGCTCACGGCCTCCTACGAAGACCTCGAGTTGTCCGTCCTGGTGCCGTCCGGGCGGGACTTCTTCGACCGCACCATGAGGCAGGTGCAGGAAATGGGCGGTACGGCTACGGCCGTCGCCGAGGAACACAGCGGCGCATTGAAGGTGTTCATCGAGGACAGCGCACCGGTCGGCCTTCCTTCCGGCCCCTGACGGCGGTCCGGGGCCGCTGTCCACCAGGTGAGCGGTGTCCTGCGGACTGCCCAGACGTCCCAGCGGCGTCCGGAGCAGTGCGTGGTCGCGGATCTCGTCGGACATCCAACCTGCTTCGACCGGACCGGAGTTGATTACGTCGGCGGTGATGCCGAGGCGAGCCGCCTCGCCGGGGCGCACAGGGTCGGGGCCCGCCGGTCTCCCCCTTTCAGGGTCCGCCTCTCCACGGAGCCGATCGCGTGGCGGGACCGGTGCTGCTCGCCGCGGGCCCTGAGTTCGTCCGCGACGAGCCGGTGCGGTCGGGCCCATGCCGGTCGCAGGGGAAGCGGCGGCGTCCGCACGCGGGGGGGTGGCCCCCGGCACCGTCCTGCGGGCAGCCCGTCGTCACATCAGGGGGAAAGCCCGATGGGCCGATCCCTTCTCCGGTGGTGGGATGGTCGCCGGACACCGACTCCGAAGGCCGAACCGTCACGGACCTCGGCCCGCGGGGTCCCCGGACGCTCAGGCAACCCGAATCGGAATAGGGGTCATCATGCATATGTCGGTAAGGCGCCGGTGGGGCCCACTCGTCCTGGCCGGACTGGCCGCGATGCTCCTCGCCGTATCGACCGGACCGACGGCGGCGGCGAAGCCGCAGCGGTCCGATCCGCTGCAACATCGGGTGGACGCCATCCAGGACACCGGAGTCGTCGGTGTGTCCGCCGAGGTGATGTCACCGGGCACCCGCGACAGCGCGCGCGCCGGGACGGCCGAGACGGGAACCAGGAGGCCGATGCCGAAGGACGGCAGGTTCCGGATCGGCAGCGCCACCAAGACCTTCACCGCCGCGGTCGTTCTGCAACTCGTCGGCGAAGGGCGGATGTCGCTGGAGGACACCGTCGAGCGCCGGCTGCCGGGAGTGGTCCGCGGCAACGGCAACGACGGACGCCGGATCACGGTACGGCAGCTGCTGCAGCACACCAGCGGCATCCCCGATGTCGGGCCGGACATCCCCGCGCTGCGCAGCGCGGACGGCTACCGGGCTGAGCGGTTCCGCGCCTACACGCCCGAGGAGCTGGTGAGGCTGGCGTTGCGGCACCGTCGCGAGTTCGTCCCCGGCGAGGGCTGGTCGTACTCCAACACCAACTACATCCTCGCCGCGATGATCGTCCATGAAGTCACCGGCCGGAGCTGGGCACAGGAGGTGACGGACCGGATCATCCGCCCGCTGGGCCTGAGGGACACCAGCACGCCCGGCATCGCCCCGTCCATCCAGGGCCCTCACGCCGAGGGCTACGCCGCGTTCCACACCGGCGCCGGCATCGACGTCACGACGCTCAATCCGAGCATGGCGGTCGGCTCGGGCTCGATCATCAGCACCACACACGACCTGAACCGGTTCTACGCCGCACTGCTCGGCGGCCGTCTGCTGGCTCCGGCGCAGCTGGACGAGATGACGACCACCGTGCCGGCCCCCGAACTGGACGCGAGGTACGGACTCGGCCTGGGCGAGATCCCGTTGCCCTGCGGCGGCAGCTACTTCGGCCATCCCGGTGAACTGCTCGGTTATCACTCCTGGGGCGGCGTCACCCGGGACGGGACCCGGACCGCCGTGGTCTACGTCACCAGTGACGGCGGTGAGAACACCCAGGACGCCATGAGCGCGCTGGTGGGCCAGGAGCTGTGCCGGACCCGGTGACGGCCCGGCCCGGTTCCGCGATCCTGTCGCGGAACCGGGCCGGGAGCGGGCGCGGAAGGTCATGCGGTCGGTGACGACGCGCCCGGTGAGTGGTGGGGGCCGGTCCCCGGGGCGAGGACCGGAGGACCCGTCGGCCCTCGTGCGTCCGGGCCGGGTCGCGGGAAGTAGCGGCCGTGGAAGTGGCCGCTCACGACCGCCGCGACATCGCGAGCCGCCCACGAGCGCGAGCCCGTGGGCGGTGGTACCGCGGCGGGTCACACCACGTGGACGGTGACCGTCCTGGAGCGCGTCGGGCCGGACACCACGCGCAGGTGCTCGGTGCCCTTGGCGGCCAGCTTCGTGGTCACCGTGTAGGTGTCGCCCTTCTTGACCACCGTGGTGGCGCGCAGGGTGGTCCACTTGCCGTTGCGCAGGTGCTGGACGGTGAGCTTCGTGCCGGCCGCCAGGTGCGCGGTGCGCCCGGTGAGGGTCACGCTCTGGCCGGCTTTGACGCTGCTGTGGCTGGCCTTGACCGTGATGCTCTTGGTCATGGTGTGCATGGTGTGCGTGGGGCTCGGCTTCGGCATCGGCGCGGTGCCGACAGCGAAGGCTCCTGCCGTTCCGGCCGACACCAGGGCGGCGGACAGGGTGCCCGCGGCGAGGGTGCGCACACAGCGGCGGCGGAGGTTGGCGTGCATGGTGGTCTCCCGTTGTTCGACGGTTTCCCCCTGCGTGGCGAGGCCCCCGTTCGGGGGCCGTCGCGCCCCTCAAGGTTTGCCCGGTCCGGCCCGCCCGGCGACCCGGAGAAGGTGAGAACCACTCGCGAGGTCCCTGTGTTTGATGAAGAAAGCGCAGGTCAGAACAGGCGAGTCCACTTACCGTTTTCTTACTGAGGAGGGGGTCGCTCCCCCGATGCGGTCGCATTCACGTTTGCCAGGCCTTTCGCTGGTTGTCGGGCGGTCTGCCGGCGGACGACATGGGGGACTTCCCGGTATGCCTTCCGGGGCTGTCTTCGGCACCGCAGCAACACGCCGCCCAGCGAACGATGCCGGTGCCCTCCAGCGGCCCCTTCGGGATGTCACCGGCCGGACTCCTGCCGAACAGTTCCATGAGACCACCGTCACCGGCATCCAAAAGATCACTCTCAGTGAGCGTCACATCGCCCTCCTGGCCGTCGGGAGAACCGATCTCTGTCTCCGCCGCGATCTGGCCGCACGCGCCGTGCATCAAGCCGTCACGCGCTGCCACGCGACCCGCAGACCGCGAGTCCGGCGGAGGTACGGAGAGCGACCAGGACAGTGCGACGACCCCGATACGGCACCCGTACGGTCGGTTCTGCCAACGAGCTTGGACTGCGCCTGCCGCGCACCACCACCACTGTTGGGCCAATGGGGTCCCATGGCATCGCCCACCGAAACCGAAGACGATTGACGCCGTGCCCGGCGGAGAACCGCGCGGAGTGGTCGGGAGTCGGTCATGCCGGACGGACCGCGTGCCCCGTCCTCACTACCGACCTGGCCGTCCGCCGGGGGGCGGCACGGGATCGGCTCACCACGCCACTCGGGCCATCAGGCCCGCGTCCATCCGCTCTCGCCCGGGCGTCGGTGCTGCTCGGCGTGGGACGCGCCGGCCGTTGCGGCGTGCCGCCAGACCTGCCGGGCTGAGGTCGCTGTGGGTGGATTCCTGTCGTGACCGCACGATCGTCGCCTGGAGGAGGTGGCATCCCGTGCGGGCCGTTCCACCTGGCCGCGCACTCCGTCGGCCGGCCGGTGGGGGCGCGGTCGGCCGCCGGATCGCGGCGGTCGGACCAGAGGTCCGGCTCACGGACATCGAACGTCTGGAGTCGACATCTGACACTCCTGGGCTAAGGGCTGTCCCGTGATCCCCGGCGGGCGCGCGACGACAGCTACGGCACTCCCCCAAGCTCCTCGAGCAGGGGGCACCCCCACGCCGCGTTGTCGGATCGCCCGAATACGCCCAGTGAGGACGACCCTCCGCCTTGCGATGCACCGCATCTGACGCCGCGCGCTGATCCACCGGGAACTACGGGACAGCCCTTAGGAGCCGGTCGCCCGGCCGTCCTCCGGGCGCCCGGTGAGTCGGGTCGCGAGGCGGTAGACGACCGAAGTGTCGCGGTACTCGACACCGGCGTCGACCTTGTCGGGCAGGTTCGTGCGGTCGCTGTGGGACGTCGACGTCCGCTCGCCGGTGCCGGGGAAGCGGACGTCTGTCAGCGGGGCCTCGGCGAAACGGAGGCGGTCGGAACGGACCGTGGCCTGGAACGCGATGTCCGGGTTCGGGATCGCGTCCTGCTCCGACGGCTGTGCCGCGGCGCCGGGCGCCGGCCCGCAGGCCGTTCATGGCGGCTCGTCCGTCTCCCCGGCCGCGCGGCGGCGACCGGGCCGAGGCGGCAGTTTCCCGTCCTCGCCGCGGATCCGGCGTCCGCGGGCGCCGCCACGCCCCCGGACGGCCGGATCCCGGTGCTCGTCGCCGGGCTCGCGCGCCGCGCTCCGGGCGGGCCGGGCGGCCCGGCGCACGGTGCCGCCCGCCCTACCCGGCGATTCCGCGACGTCCGGCACGTCCATGACCTCCGGCACGTCCTCGACGACTCCGGCGCCTCCGTCCGCCGCATCCTCGACCACCTCGCCGCCGGCCCTCGCGGTGCGCCCGACCGTACTCGCGGTGACGTCACCGGCCGCTTCGCCCGCGTGGGTGACGACCCCGCCCACGGCGCCCGCGGCCTCGTCCACGGTGCGGCCCGCGCCACGGCCCACATCGCCGACGGCGCTCCCGGCGGCCCGCCCGACATCCCCCACCGCCGCGCCGGCGCCGCGACTCACATCCTCGACCCCACGGCCGACACCTCGGCCCACGTCCCGTACCCCCTCGCCCGCACCGCGGCCGACGTCCCGCACGGCGGAGCCGGCTCCCCGGCCGATGTCGCCGACCGCTCTCCCCGTGCCCGCGCCCAGCTCGCCGACGGCCTGCCGCGCCCCGCCCCCGATGTCCTGCACCGCCGAACCGATTCCTCGGGTCAGATCCTCCAGGATCTGCGGGTTGCGGTCGAGCGTGGTGAGGACCCGGTCGATGATCGCGGCCACGTTGTCGAGGCGCACCTTGAGCTGGGCCCGGGCCTCCACTCCCGAGATTCCCAGGTGCACCCGGCCCAGTGCGACGTCGGCGCCGACGTTCAGCTTCAGCAGGTCCAGCACCTCCGCCTGGAGCGAGACGTGCGCCCGCAGGTTCTCGACGTCCAGGTCGATCTCGTCGACCTGGAGCAACGGCACGTCGAGGTACACGTCGGGCTCGGCGTCGGCGGCCCTCCTCCTGGCGACGGGTCCCTCCCCCGGGACGGCCATGTCCTCGGAGCCCTCGTCTGCCGGAACCGCCGCGACCTGATAGACGTCGTCGGCGCCGGCCTCCTGGTCCCCGACGAGGAGGCCGGCCTCTCCGGAGTGGTCGTCCATCTGTTCCTCGTAGTACTCCGGCTCCTCGTCGTCGTACGCACCGGTCCCCGCGTACTCGCCGGCGCCCTCGGCAGCGTCGGGCTCACCGTCGCGCGCGTCGTGCTCCTCGAGGGGGCCTTCATCGTCCTCGGCGCTGTCACGCATCACCGAGCCTCCGCTGGGTCGCCGGACATTTCGTCCATTCTGAGACGGGATGTGCGTCGACGCACGGGCGGGACGGCGCATGCGACACTCGTCGGCGTCAGGGGCGCGGCGAGCGCCGACCCGGCAGGCGCCCGGCCACTCCGAAGACGGTGGTCACGGCGTCCGCGAGCCGGCTCGGTACCTCCCGCGAAGGTCGCACGGAGCCGGTGCGGGAGAGGGAGCACGGTCGGCTAGAGCCACCGCCCGGTGTCACATCGAGCGGCGCCGCGCGAGGTCGGCGTCGGCGCGACCGCTGTCGGCGGCGCCGTCCGGGGCCCCGGTCCGGAGTGCGGCGCTCATGGTGCGCAGCCGGCGGTTCTGCAGCCTGCTGTTGTGGAGCGCCCACCCGTTGAAGACGACGGTGACCACGGCCATGCCGATGGTCTGCCGCGGTCCGGCGGTGAGGGCCGTCAACACGGTGATCGAGCCGAAGAGGACCGCGAGGAAGATCAGTGCCGCCACCCGGTGCCGGGTCCGGTGCAACCGCTGCCCGACCAGGTCGCGCATCGCCTGGCGTTCGCGCGGATCCGACGGCACCTCACCGGTGCGCAGCTTTCGGTCCAGCGCCACCAGGCCGTTCGCCGTACCGCCGGCCGCCCGCTTCTCCCTGCGGCGCGTCGCCAGCGCGACGCCGATGCCGCCGAGCGAGATGACGGCGGTGCGCGCGACCACGAAGGGGAACGGGCGCCCCGGGTAGATCAGGCTGATCAACGCGGCGGCGACGAGCACGGACAGGACGATCTGCACCCACAGGTGCTTGGCGAGGAAGACATTGATCCGTTCCATGGCCGCGCCCTCCTCACATCCGCTTCCCGCGTCGTACGGCGCCGAGCCGCATGGCGCACGCGATCGCTCTCGGTCGCCGACCCGCAGCGCGTCGATCGGCGGCGGGTTCCTCGGTCTTCTCCCGTATCCGCACAGGCCATCACTCCTTACAGCCGGACTGGACTTCCCGGTTACCCGCACCCGTCAGGACCAAAGCGGTAAGTGGCCCTGGTGAAACGGAAGTTGATGGTCCAGTTGTTCGATCTGCCCGTGACCTCCGATCCAGGCGGCGAGTCGGACGCCGGTCGCCGTTCCGGGCGGCAGACGGGGCCGCCACGAGCAGACACGGGTGACCCGCGAGAAGTTCGAGGAGATCACCGCCGAGCTTCTCGACCGCCGGGTGCGCCGGCACCGGGTGGCCGGGGCACGGTCGTGCGCGCCCGGGTGACGGCGTACGCCTCGACGTGTTCATCCGCGGACCGGACGGTGGCGTGCGCGGGCTCACCGGTCTTCCGGCTCCGCCTGTGCCGGTGGAACGGTCGCGAAGAGGGCGCGCAACTCGTCGAAGGCTCGGACGAGATGGGCGTCCAAGCTCTGTGAGGGGTCATCGATCCAGGCCTGGGCCGCTTGGTGGAAGGTGGCCCAGCCGGTGTGGGCGGCCAGGTCGGCCGGCCGGTCGGGGACCGCGCGCCGCCGCAGCGCCTCCGCCACGGCCTCGGTGAGCGAGGCGGCCTTGGCCAGGTCCCGTTCGCGGAGCGCCGGTGTCACCGCGATGATCTTCAGTCGTGGTTCGGAGAACGGACGGTTGTCCTCCAGGATCCGTCCGGCTTTCCGGAAGGCGCAGAGCAGTACGTCGAGCGGGCGCAGGCCATCGGGGGCGTCGGCGACCTCCCTCATCAGCGCGGCTCGGAGGTCGGCTTCGCCGCCGAAGAGCACCTCACGCTTGTCCGGGAAGTGACGGAAGAACGTGCGCTCGTTCACGCCGGCCCGGGCGGCGATCTCCGCCGTGGTGGTCTGGTCGAAACCCCGTTCCTGGTACAGCTCCAGGGCCGCCTGCTGAAGGCGGCGGCGCGCCTCTGCTCCGCTTCTTGGCATCCCTCGAGAATACCGGATGTGTCAGCCACTGGCACTACTTGACGCCAGTCACTGACGCTACCTAGAGTCTGGCCCTACGTAGTGCCAGTCACTGGCGTAAAAAGGGGAGAGTGTCATGCATGTCTTCGTCACCGGCGGTTCCGGCCAGACCGGTCCGGCGGTCGTCGCTGAACTCATCGCGGCCGGCCACTCGGTCACCGCTCTGGCGCGTTCGGATGCCGCCGCTGCCCGGCTGGAGTCCCTGGGGGCCACACCGCACCGGGGCTCCCTGGACGACCTCGACAGTCTGCACAGCGGTGCCGCAGCCGCCGACGGGGTCCTGCACATGGCCTACGGCGGCGACTTCTCCGATCTCGACGACATGACGAGGCGCGACCGGACCGCGATCGAGACGCTCGGCCGGCCGTTGGAGCACTCGGGCAAGCCGCTGGTCGTCACCTCGGGCACCCTGGTCATGCCCGCCGGCCGGGAGACCACCGAGAAGGACGAGCCCGACACGGCAGGACTCGCCGCCTTCCGCATCGCCGGGGAGCGAGCGGGCCTGGGCTTCGCCGCCCAAGGAGTGCGCGCGAGCGTGGTCCGCCTCGCTCCCACCGTCCACGGTCCCGAGGACCACGGCTTCATTCCCCTGCTCATCGCCACCGCGCGAGAGACCGGCGTGTCGGCCTATGTCGGCGACGGCGCCAACCGATGGCCCGCGGTGCACCGGCTCGACGCGGCGGTCCTGTTCCGCCTCGCGCTGGAGAAGGCACCCGCGGGCAGCGTGCTGCACGGAGTCGCCGAAAACGGCGTCACCCTGAAGAGCATCGCGACCACGATCGCCCGCGGCCTGGATCTGCCCACGGTCTCGCTGACCCCCGCCGAAGCCGCCACGCACTTCGTGAGCCCGTTCATGGCCACCGCCTACGGCTTCGACGGACCCGTCTCCAGTGCTCACACCCAGGAGCTGCTCGGCTGGTCGCCCACCCACCCGACACTGCTCGACGACCTGGAGCACGGCGACTACCTGGCCACACCGGTGTCCTGACCTCCTCACACCGGTCCGGAGATCCCCGGCTCGGCTGACGAGTGACGTCGGCCGGGGATTCGGCACCCGCTCACACGGCGGCCCGGCCCTGCGGGCAGTCCTTCTGCGGAGCCACGCAGGCTCGCGGAAGAGCGGGATCCGGCCGGCCTTCGGAAGGGCCCGCGGCACCGCGGGGTCCCGCGCCGGCCCGCCGGCCCGCCGCCCAGGGGCACCGTGCCCTCACACCGTCCCTAGGCCACGGGTACAGGGCACACCTGCTCGGACGGCTCCTCCGACCTGACTCGTCATTTCGTGACACCGATTCCGGAGCGATCGCCGAGGGCGTCGTCACGGGCGCTGTTCGGACGGCAGCTCCACGGGGTAGGGCTCATCGAAGTCCGCCGACCGGCTCACCTTCTCCCAGGCGGTCGCCTCCGCGAGCCGGCAGCGGGAGTGGTCCAGGGCCATGGTCGCGGCGTTCACGCCGAGGAGGAGGTGGCCGGGGACCTGCTCGCGCCCCACGGTCCGCACGATGATCTCGGCGGCGCGGCGGGGGGGCCCCCCCCCCCCCGCCGGGGGGGCCCCCCCCCCCCGGGCGCCCCCCCCCCCCCGGCCGGGGGCGGCGGGGGGGGGGGCGGGGGCCCGCCAGGGGGCGCGCGCCCCCGCGGGGGC
>NZ_JBISAL010000004.1:90886-277494 GCF_044391765.1 Streptomyces sp. NPDC018610 | reverse complement strand
TGGTCCTGGGCCTGGGTGGCGGCTTACCCGCCGTGGTGGTGGGGGCGGGGGCCCGGCCCGCCCCCCCCGGCCCGCACGTTGGGGGGGGGGGGGGGGGGGGGGCCCCCCGCCGCGCCGTCCGTGCTCTGCCGCACGCGCCGGTTCATCTCGCCCACGGTCCTGTCGTAGGCGTCGGGGACGGCGTGGACCGTCATGGACGAGCCGGCCCAGTCGGTGGCGAAGCCGCTCGGTTCGACGACCATGACCCGCACGCCGAACGGTGCGGTCTCCGCGGCCAGCACACGGCTGAAACCGTCGACCGCGAACTTGGCCGCCTGGTAGGAGGCGATGCCCGGCGATCCGCCGACCCGGCCCCCGACCGAGGAGAACTGCACGACGGTGCCCGATCCCTGTCGGCGCAGGGTGGGGAGCACCGCCTTCGTGACGTTGTAGACGCCCCAGAAGTTCGTCTCGAACTGGGCGCGGAAGTCGTCGTCGTCCGCCGTCTCGATGGGCGACACGTTCGCGTAGCCCGCGTTGTTCACGAGGACGTCGATACGTCCGAAGCGTTCGACCGCCGCGTCGACGGCCGCACGGGCCGCCTCGGGGCTGGTGACGTCCAGGGCGACGGGGAGGACACGGTCGCCGTACTCGCCGAACTCCTCCGCCAGTGTCTCGGGGCGGCGGGCCGTGGCGACGACGTGGTCGCCGGCCTCCAGTGCGGCGGCGGCCAGGGCGCGGCCGAGGCCGCGCGACGAACCGGTGATGAACCAGACCTGCGGGTGTTCTGCACTCATAGACTTAGTACAACACCGTTCTCTTATTAGCGCAACACCGTTGCGCTACGGGTTCCTATGATGTCCCTCATGAGTGAGCCGGCTTTTCGACGGGCGCGCAGCGCGGCGGCCAAACAGGCCCGTGAACAGGCGATCCTGGACGCGGCCCGCGCACTCGGCCGCCGCCATGGAGTGAGGGACGTCACCCTCACCGACATCGCGGCGGCCGTGGGCATGCACAAGTCGGCGCTGCTGCGCTATTTCGAGACGAGGGAGCAGATCTTCCTCGAACTGACCGCGGAGGGATGGCGGCAGTGGTCAGCCGACCTGTGCGGCGACCTGGCGGTCCGGGCGCAGGCCAGCCCCGCCGAGGTCGCCGAGGTCGTCACCCGCACGCTGGCGGCGCGCCCCATGTTCTGCGACCTGCTGGCCCAGGCGCCGCTGAACCTGGAGCGGAACGTGTCGATCGATTCGGTGCGGTCGTTCAAGCTGGTGACGCTCGGGGAGGTCGAACGGATCGGCCGGGAGCTGCACCGACTGCTCGGACTGACCGAGCTGCAGGCCGTCGACACGATCGCCACGGCGACGAGCATGGCGGGGGCGCTGTGGCAGATGGCCACCCCGGGGCCGCGTCTGCGGGATCTGTACGCGAGCGACCCCCGGCTGGGCCACGCCGTCGTCGAGGTGGAACCGCGCCTGACCCGCGTCCTCACCGCCTATCTCACCGGGCTCGGCGCGGAGGCCCCGGCGGCCACCTGAGCCCGGCCCCGAGCCGGGCTCCCCCACGACCAGCCCCCGTTCGCCGCAGCGTGCGGCTTCACGGCCGGGCGAACAGACTTTGGATGCAGCGACATCCCCCATCGCGTTCGCCGGTCGTTCAAGCCCGGACGGCAACCTCGTCTGTGCCGGAACACCCCGGCCACTCCTGAGAGTTGCGGGCTCCACCGAGACGATCGGGAACTCGCGGATTCGCGCGGCCGCGTGAACCGCCCAGGGTCGGCGCTCTCTCATGAGCGCCGCCCCCGCGAAGTCGCGGGCCGTCGCCCGTCGCGTCCAGGATTCCACCGCGCTGCCTCGGCGGGAAGCTCGACGCCCCGGCCGGCCGGGGTGTCACGCGACGTCACCCACTCCGGTCCCGACGCCCGCCGGGCACACCACCGCCCGGGGGTACCGACCGGTCGACGCCGAGCTCAGGGTCGGGGCTCCAACACCTCCAGGGCGCCGGTCTCGGTGTCGTAACTGCGCAAGGTGATGAGCCTGACCGACAGCGGCGGCGCCGGCAGCAGCTCAAGCACCCGTCGGCCCGCGAAGGCACCAGGGCGCCGGGTGCGGCCGAGGGTGATGTGCGGGCTCCAGCGCGCGGGCTCGTGGAAGGGGTTGAGGGCCGCGGGCGGACTGTCGGAGGCCACCGCCTCCCACACCCGGCGGTGCAGACCGGCCAGCGCGGAATCGAGCTCCAGCGCCCAGGCCAGCACCGAGGTGGGCCGCTCGAAGCGGACCACGCCGGTGAACCGGACCGGCAACGGCAGGACGGCGGCCACCTCGGCGAGTTCCCAGCGAATCGGGGCGGTCAGCTCCGGGCAGGCGGCCAGGGTGAGGTGCGGGCTGTTGGTCGGTGAGCGGTGGCGCGCCTGACTGGGCAGTCCCGCGTCCGCGAGCCGCCGCCAGGCCTCCCGGACCGCCAACTCCGCCGCCTCGTCCAACAGAAGCTCGACCGTGCGCACCACCGCAGCCTACCGGCGATAATCCGTTTGGCGGACCGCCGGGGCCGCTGCTAGGTTTTCGGGGACCGTGCTGGAGAGCGAGGAGGTGGTACCCGTGAACACAGTTTCGACATGGGTGCTCCCCTCCGGGGTCACGGTCGGGCGATAGGTCGTCCGGGAGCGCCGTTCACGAGCAGCTCCCGAAAGGCACGACCATGCACTTCACTTCTGAACAGCGTCTGGACGACGGTGTGCTCGAGCGTCCGTTCCTCCTCGGCGACATCCCCGGCGTCCTGTGGACGCCCGCGTCCGCTTCCCCGTCCGCACCGGTGCCGCTGATCCTTCTCGGCCACCCCCCGCTCGGGCTCCGCAGGATGTACCCCCGTCTGGCGGGACGGGCCCGGCACGCCGCAGCGGACGGCTTCGCCGCGGCCACCATCGAACTCCCCGGGAGCGGTGACCGGCCCCGTTGGGCCGCCCTGGAACAGGCCCGCGCCGACCTGCGTCGGGCCATGGAGAGCGGTGAGCCCGTCGACGACGAGATCATCGACGCCGTCGTCCTCCCGCTCGTCGAGAAGTCGGTTGCGGAATGGCAGGCCGCGCTGGACGCCCTCCTGTCGCTGCCCGAGATCGGCGGCCCGATCGGCTACTCGGGAGGCGTGATCTCCATCGGCGTCCGGCTCGCGTCGGTGGAGCCGCGCGTCTCGGCCGCCGTTCTGTTCGCCGGGAGTCTCGTGCCGGCCGCCATCCTCGAGGAGGCCCGCCGGGTCACCATTCCGCTCCACGTCCTGCTCCAGTGGGACGACGAGGGGAACGACCGGCAGGCGGCCCTGGACCTGTTCGACGCCTTCGGGTCGAAGGAGAAGTCGCTGCACGCCAACATGGGCGGGCACACCGGTGTCCCGCAGTTCGCGGGAGAGCCCGCGGCCCGGTTCTTCGCCCGGCACCTGAAGTAGGACCAGGCCGTCAGGCCACCGGCGGAGGGCGAGCCGGGCCGGCCGGACGCCGCTCGCCGAAGGCGGTCCGGCGCACCTCCGCCGTTCCTGTCGCGGGCCTCCGCGCTTCGGCGGGGGCCCGCGCGAGTTCGCCGCCGACGTCCTCCACGGGAGCACCCGCCACGACCGGATGCACCGGAACGCGGAGTTCCTCCTGCCTTCCGCGGTGGTGAACACCGGGTGGGCACGGCGACGTGCTCCGCGTCGCGAGGGTCGTCCGAGCGGTGCCGCCGGGCCTTGGCGGGCGGACGCGATGGTCGTTCGAGCGGCACCCCACGGCGCCGCCCGGCACCCGGCCCTCCGGCACCCGGCCCTCCGGCGTCCGACCCGTGCCGGGTCACCGAGTGGCTGACGGCGTCGGTGGCGCGGTCGCCCGGCGCACCGCGGCGGACTTCAGGTCGCGCAGGCGCGCGAGGTCGGCTGTCCGGGAGCCCGCGACCGAGCTCTCGGCATCGGCCTGTGCCTCGGCGACCGCACGGGGCAGGCCGGTCGTCCGCTGGCAGTCGGCGTCCTGCCCGGACAGCTTCAGCTCGTACCCGGCCACGTCGTGCAGTCGCGCCGGCTGGGCCGCGGCTCGCCCGAGCCGCTGCTCGACGGCCCCGCGCGGGTCGTCCGGGGACGCCGCGGTGATGTCCGCCGCCCGCATGCACAGCGCCCACTCGTGCTGGGCGCTCAGATAGCGCGGGTCCTTGCGCACGGCGGTCACCACCTGGTTGGACAGCACCTGGTACGTGTTGAACAGCCGGTCGTAGTCGGCTCCGTACAACGCCTGCCGCGCCCGGGTGACGCACGCGTCGCCGTTGTAGAAGAACTCCACCCCTCCCGGCAGGCGGAGGCGGACCTCATGGCTCTTGGTGCCGAGGAGCGCGTCGCTCCACCGGCGCTCTCGGGCACGGCTCCGGTTGGGGTCGTCGGGAGGTCGTGGGGCCAGCCGTGCGCTGGTGATGCCGTACCCGTCCCGACGGGCCTGGGCGGTGGTCAGCAGGCCGTACGGATTGACGTCCTGCGGGTCGGTGCCGCCGGTCGCGAGCGGCTGCGGCTCGTAGCGCAGTCCGCGCCGTCGCATGCAGTCGGCGACGAGACGCTCCTCGGCGGTGTGCAGGGCTTGCCTCTCCCCCTGGTCGTAGGAGAGGACGCCGTCGAAGGGGCGCGGCAGCGCCGGATCGGGGGTGGTGCCGCCGGAGCGTGCGCAGCCGGCGGCACCGAGGATCCCGAGGAGCAGCGCCGCGAGCGCCGTGCGGGTTCCGTTCGTCATGGCGTGTGCGCGTGAAGGTCAGCGGCACCAGTAGTTGGACGAGATGTGCGGCAGGTTGGAGCCGATGTGCGCCCAGCCGGTGCCGCGGTTGAGCTTGTAGCCGGACCCGGTGCCGTTCTTCCCGGTGTAGACGTTCACGTTGCACTGGGTGCCGTTGTTGTACAGGGATCCTCCCTGGATGTAGTAGAAGTAGCCGTACTGCGTGAGGTTGTCGTTGTCCTCCCAGACCCGCTGCGGCGTGCCGCCGGAGTAGTTGGCGCCGGCGTACGCGCACAGCGCCCCGGAGCTGCAGCCGGAGGGCGCGGCCTGGGCGCCCGGGGCGATGGCCAGCGCGGATCCGACGAGTCCCGCCGTGGCGGCGAGCATGGTGAGGGTGCGCTTGAGCATGTGTTCCCCTTGATCGGTGAGAATTCCGGTGTCGGGCCGCTCGAGGGAACGGTGAACCCCGTCTTCGTGTGACGCGGAAGCCGGCGAGGTGCCGACGCATGAGGGTCTCGACGGCGTGTTCATACGTTCCCCCTGCCTGACGGTGCCGTCGGTGGCCGTCCGCCACCGTCGTGATGCCTGAACGTACGGCCCGACCGGTGCGACTCGCGTCCCGCGCCGGGTTGAACCCCGGGTAGACCGGCGCAGCAGCCGAACGGTTCCTGCAACTTCCGCGGTACCGCCGTGGTTTGCCGCTCCTTGCCGCTCAGCGCGCCGACCGGCCGCCGCACGGTGCTGCGCCACGCCGAGGCGCCGCCCGGTGCGGACGCCGCCGTGTCGGTGGTCTGCGAGCTGCCCCACGCGCCCGGTCGACGCGGAGACACGTCGAGGAGAGCGCGCGCGAGTACGTCACCGGCGGCCGCCGTCGACACCGCGCCGCGGCGGGCCGGTCATCGCGCACGCGCCGGCCTCGTGCACGGGGCGTCTCGCTATCCGGCTCGCTCGGAGGTGTCGTCGGGAGCGTGGTCGGCTGTCGGCACGCCCTGGCGGCGATGGCCCAGAACCGCGTCGCGGCTCGTCGCCTGGTGGTGGAGGACGAGGGACTCGACGCGCCGGACGTCACGGGCGGCGATGGCCTCGAAGAGGGCCTCGTGTTCCAGCGCGACGCCCAGCAGGTCGTCGTGCTGTCCCATGAGCCAGCGCAACCGGCTGCGCAGGGGACGTTCGAGTTCGTTCAGCAGCTCATTGGCGGCCAGGGAGGTGACCGTCTGGTGGAAGTCGGCGGCCGCCCGGCGGGCCCGTACCGCGTCGCCGGCGCGGGCCGCCTCCAACTCGGTGTCGAGGACCGCGCGCAGCTTCTCCAGCCCCGCGCGGGTGTGCCGCTGCGCGGCGAGCCGGAAGGCGAGGGTCTCCAGGGCCGCGCGGACCTCGTCGAGGTCGGCGATGTCGCTGGCGGTGAACTCCCGCACCACCGCCCAGGTCCGCGGCCTCGGCGTCACCAGGCCTTCCGACACCAGGGTCTTCAGGGCCTCGCGGACGGGGAGCCGGCTGACCCCGAGTGCCTCGGCCAGTTCCCGTTCCACCAGGCGGCTGCCCGGCCGGCGCACCCCGTCGAGGATCTCGTCGCGCAGCTGCCGGGTCACACGCTCGGACTCCGGCATGAAGCCCTCTGACGCAGTCATCGCCGTCCTTCTTCTCTGGTCGCGGCCCCCGCGGCACGCCGTTCGCGTCCGTGCGAGGCGGCGGGAGGAACGGCCCGCCAGAATACCCCGCGCCCCGCGAAGCGGGCTGTGGAAGGCGGCCCGCCGACAGGCACGGGCCGAGCGCCCGCGAGGCGGGGCGGGTGCCGGAGAAGCGCCGGCGGGTGCCGGCGAGGCGGGCGCCGTGCGGTGTCAGCCGGTCCGCGGGGGCCAGTTGACGATCCGCTTGGGGCGCGGCGACGCGTAGGTGCGCACCTTCGACGTGGTCAGGCCGAGGCGGACCAGGGACTCGGCCACCGTCACGGCGGCGCTGACCCCGTCGACGACGGGGACGCCGGCGCGTTCCACGACGCGTTCGGCGAGCCCGGCCATGCCGCCGCAGCCCAGGCAGACGACCTCCGCCCGGTCGTCCCGCACCGCGCGCACGGCCTGCTCGGTGATGGCCTCCACGGCGGCCTGCTCGTCCTGTTCCAGCTCCAGTACGGCGAGTCCGCTGGCCCGCACGGAGGCGCAGCGGGCGTACAGTCCGGCCGCCTCCAGGCGTTCCTCGATGAGGGGGACCGTACGGTCGAGGGTGGTGACCACGGAGTACCGGCGGCCGAGGAAGCGGGCGGTGCTCGCGGCGGCCTCGGTGATGTCCACGACCGGCACGTCGAGCAGTTCCTGGAGTCCTTCGCGGCCGTGTTCGCCGTAACCGGCCTGGATCACCGCGTCGAACGGGCCGGGGTGGGCGCGGACGGTCTCCATCACGGCGACGGCGGCCAGGTAGCTCTCGTAGTTGCCCTCGACGGACTCCGCGCCGAAGCGAGGGGTCAGCGGGACGATCTCGGTGTCCGGGGACGCGGCGCCGGCCGCCTGCTTTCCGATGGCGTCGGTGATGGACTGCGTGGTGTTGACGTTGACCACGAGGATGCGCATGGGGGTCTTTCTGCTCGGGCGGTCGGGTTGCTCGGACGCTCGGTCTGCTCCTGCTGCTCGGAGCGGGCTACTCCGCGGCTACGGCGATGGCCTCGCCGTCCACGTCGGCCGGGGTCGTCGTGCGGTCGGCCACGAGGGTGTGGACGGCGGCGGCGAGCAGGGCCCCGATGAACCAGGAGAATCCAGCGGCGGCGTGGAAGAACGGCACGAGGGCGACGACCACGGCGATCGCCGCGCTGGGCAGGAAGGCCGCGACGGCACGCGGGTTGTAGCCGCGGCGGTAGTGGTACTCGGCGTCGGCGGCCTCGGTGTAGAGGTGGGGGACGTTCACGCGGGAACGGCGCAGCAGCCAGTAGTCGGCCATGATCACGCCGAACAGGGGGCCGAGGAGGGCACCGAGTCCGCCGAGGAAGTAATTGACGACGACCGGGCTGTTGTAGAGGTTCCACGGCGTGATCACCAGGCCGATGACCGCGCTGACCAGACCGGCCCTGCGGAAGTCGAGCCGGCGGGGGAAGAGGTTGACCAGCGCGTAGATCGGCGCCACGAAGTTGGCCAGCAGGTTCACCGCCACCGTCAGGGCGATGAGGGCGAGCGAGGCGACGGCCAGCAGTGCCATGGACGGGATGGTGCGGACGATGTCCGTCGGACTGGTGATGACCCGCCCGTCGAGCTTGAACTGGGCCCCGCTGAGGACCGCGACGATGCCGGCGAAGAAGAGCATGTTCAGCGGGATGCCGATGACGTTGCCGCGCACGATGGAGCCGCGGCTCTTGGCGGAGCGGGTGAAGTCGCAGAAGTTCAGCACGAACGTCCCGTAGATCACCACCCACAGCGCGGCGGCCTGGAGGACCTGGAGCCACATGGCGCCGCCGGTGAGCGGTGCGCCGTCGGACAGGGAGACCGAGCCGCCGGCCCGGACGAACATCCATACGGCGAGGGCGCACATGGTGATGAGGGTGGTGGGCGCCGCGAAGGCCATGTAGCGGCGGATCATCTGCATCCCGTAGCTCACGATGAGCACCTGGAGGACCCACAGCGCCAGGAAGGTGAACCATCCGAGCGTCGACTGACCGAGCACGGAATTGTGGTCGAGGCGGTCGAGGGAGGGGAACATCGCCACCAGCAGGGTGCTGAGCACGGCGGAGGCGAGATAGGTCTGGATACCGAACCAGGTGACGGCGACGGCGCCCCGGACGGCGGCGGGGATCTTCGCTCCCTTGATGCCGAAGGCGATCCGGCTCATGACCGGGAAGGGCACGCCGGTCTTGTGCCCCATGAATCCGGAGAGGGTCAGCAGGCCGAAGAGCAGGACCGAGGCGAGCGCGAAGGCGGCCAGGATGCCCCACACGTTCAGCCCGAGGGCGAACAGGCCGATGGCGAAGGCGTAATTGCCGAGACTGTGCACGTCATTGGCCCAGAGAGTGAAGACGTTGTAGGCGCCCCAGCGGCGCCCCTCCCGCTTCGTCGGGGCGAGGTCGTACGTGTAGAGGGCAGGGCTGGTGGCCGGGTCGGCGGTGGTCCCGGCGGAGGAACGACGGTCTTCCAGGGCGGTCATACGGGCTCCTGGGGACGAGGAGGGGGGAGACGGCAAGAGTTCCACTCAACGGAAGCCTGCTTCCGTTGAGATGGGAACGTAGTTATCGCCGATCGGCACCGTCAAGAGACGAGACGAAAAATGGCATCCCATTTTGAAGTGGGTCGGCCCGCCCAGCCGGATACGGCCTCCAGCGGTCGGACAGGCGTGCGCATACCATCGCCGACGCCTGGCCACGATGAATGGCATACCATCTGCGGATGCTGAGCCGGGTACGGTCACGGCTCGTCCGCCAGGATCCGCGATACGCCCCCATGCAAGCGCCCCAGGGGATGCGCCCCGGTGTGTCGGGCGCCGGGGAAGCGTCGCCCGGGGATCGGACCGTCTTCCGGTCTCCCGTCCGGGCGGAGTGGTGGTGACGGCCGATGCGGCGCGATCACCCACGGCCGGGTACGTGCTGCCGTGCCCCTTCCTTCGGCCGGGAGGGACACGGCACTTCCGACGAAGGTGTCAGGCGCGATGGACGGTGACGCCGCCGAGCAGGCCCCAGGCGTCGATCCGGACGGTCGGTCCGCCCGGCTCGCTCGGGCCGTCGTCCTTCACCCCGCCCAGACGCACGCCGTGGACCTCCACCCGCACGTCGCGGCGGACCTTGAGGCTGACGCCACCGATGAGACTCAGCTTGGTGATGCGCAGCTCGGTGCCGTCCGGGATGTCGATGTCCGTCAGATCGACGTCGGCGCCGCCGATGAGGGAGGCGGTGACCGTCCGTTCGTGGAGGGTGGTTCCCTCGAGGCGGTGGCCGCCGATCAGGCTCACCTTGAGATCGGTCTTCTGCGGGTTCTCCCCGTCGCTCTTCGTCATGGGAAGTACCGTACGCACGGGCCCACTTGACCGGCAGTGCCTGGTGTCCGGCATCGCGTGTGACAAGTGTCAGGGCGTCGTTCCGGGCGCGGGAGCACCAGAGCCGGCGTCCCGTCCGCGTTTCCGCGCGCGGCGGCCTCCCGCCCCGGCCGGATCCGCGAGCGATGCGAGGGCGCGGTGACGCTGGTACGGCGACCCGGCGGCCGACCGGGAGAGCCGTCCCGAGCCCGCGTCCGCCGAGGCGCTGATCCAGGACCCGTCGTCCGGAGCAGGCCTGGCGTCCTGCTCAATGGCGCACCGCCGAGGAGGACGGCTGCCTCACGGAGGCGGTGGCGCTGCCCAGGAGCCGCAGCGCCGCGTCCGACGGCGAGCCGGGCTCCGCCGTGTAGGCGATGAGGCGCTGCCCCGAGGTACCCGGGATGACGAGACTCTCGAAACCGAGCTCCAGCGCACCGACCATCGGGTGGCGCAGGTGTTTGACCCCCGAGGTGCACGTACGCACCGGGTGCCGGGCCCAGCGGGTAGCGAACTCATCACTGTTCATGGTGAGTTGGCCGACGAGCTCGGCGAGCGCGCGATCGTCGGGGTGCCGGCCGGCAACCAGTCTCAGGGCGGCCACGGCGAGCTGGGCCTGGTCGTCCCAGTCCGCGTACAACGCCCGGTACCGCTCGTCCAGGAACAGCATCCGCGTCAGGTTGGGCCGTGTGGCGGGTGTGTCGGGGCTCTCCCACGCCAGGTGCCCGGCGAGCAGACCGTGGCCCAGCCTGTTCCATGCGAGGACGTCGTTGCGCCGGTCCATGACGACGGCCGGCACGTCGGTCATGGCCGCCAGGAGCTGTCGGGTGGAGGCACTGGCGTGTGCCGGCCTGGGTGCCGCGGGACGCGACGCCGCGGTGGGCCGGGCGAGGTGCCTCAGGTGGGACGTCTCGTCCTCGGTGAGGCGCAGGGTGCGCGCGATCGCCTCCAGCAGGCCCTCCGAGACGCTGGTGACGCGGCCCTGTTCGAGACGCGTGTAGTGCGTGATGCTGACGTTGGCGAGCGTCGCCAGCTCCTCGCGGCGCAGCCCGGGGACGCGGCGGCGGGTCGGGTGCGGTGTGATGCCGACGTCCTCGGGACGCAGCGCCGCACGGCGCGATTTGAGGAACTCTCCAAGTTCGGACGTGGCGTCCAAGTCGTGCCTCCCGATACAGGTGGACCGCGACCGTCCATGGCCACTGACGTCCCATGATGCCCGCCGGTCCGGGAGGCCGGTAGTGATGAGGGTGGTGCTGTCATGACCACCCTCGCGCCGGCTGCGCAAGGCTGCGTCCTGGCTGGGGACCCCGGGACGGACGAGCCTCTTTTCCGTGACCGCGCGTGACGCGGCAGATCACCGCGTCGCGTGTCACGGACCATGAGGAGAGGAACTCGACGTCATGTCTGTAACCGATACGGAGGCGACCGGACGCGCGCCCGGCGGCGGCGCCGGGCCTGAACCGGCCGTGCTCACCCGCAGGCTCCGGCTCGTCCTGGTGCTTCTTCTGACCACGCAGTTCATGCTGGCGGTGGACTTCGCCATCCTGAACGTGGCACTGCCGGTGATCGGCCGGGGCCTTGGCTTCCCGCTGGCGCACCTGCAGTGGATCGGCACCTCGTTCGCGCTGTGCGCGGCGGGCTTCACCCTGCTCTTCGGCCGGGTGGCGGACCTGTTCGGCCGCCGCCGGCTGTTCCTCGGCGGCCTCGTCGTCCTGGGTGTGTCCTCGCTCGTCGGCGGGCTGGCGCAGAGCCCGGGGATGTTGATCGTGGCCCGGGTCTGCCAGGGCCTGGCCACCGCCGCCGTGACTCCCGCCGCGCTGTCGCTGATGACCACCTCCTTCCCGGAGGGCCCGCTGCGGCGAAAGGCGCTCGGCCTCAACGGGGCCCTGATGTCCAGCGGGTTCACCACCGGCGCCGTCCTCGGAGGCGTGCTGACCGACCTGTTGTCGTGGCGCTGGGCGTTCTTCATCAACGTGCCGGTCGCCCTGGCCGTGCTGGTCATCGCCCCGCGGGTCATCGAGGAGTCCCGCCCCGAGAAGCGTCCCGAGCTGGACGTGCCCGGCGCCGTCAGTGTCACGCTCGGTCTGCTGGCCGTCGTCTTCGGGCTCACCCAGGCCGGCGAACAGGGCTGGAGCTCTCCGGGCGCCCTGCTGTCGCTCGTGGCGGGCGTCGTGCTGCTGGTGGTGTTCTACTTCGTCGAGCGCAAGGTCGCCGCGCCGCTGGTGCCGCTCGGCGTCCTCGGCAAGCGGTCGGTGGCCTGGGGCAACGTCGCCGGTCTGTTCGCCTTCGCCACCTTCACGTCCCTCGTCTTCCCGCTGACCCTCTACCTGCAGGACGTCCTCGGCTTCTCCGCGTTGGTGGCCGGCCTGTCCCTCGGCTTCCTCGGCCTCGGCACGGTCACCGGCGGTGTGACGGCGTCGAGGGTCATCGGACGGTTCGGCACGAGGACGACGCTGCTCCTCGGCGGCTCCCTGCAGGCCGTGTTCACCGCGGCTCTGGTCTGCCTCGGCGCCGACCGCTCGTGGATGTGGCTGATGCTGTTCGCCGGCTTCGCGGGCGGGATCGGCAACATGCTCGCCATCGTCGGGTTCATGGTCACCGCCACCTCGGGCCTCGCCGACCACGAGCAGGGTCTGGCCACCGGCCTCGCCACCATGACCCAGCAGGTCGGCATCACGCTGGGCACACCCGTCATGAGCGCCGCCGCCACCACCGCCATGACCGGCAGCGGCGCCGTCGCCGTCCTCGGCGGCCTGAAGGGCGCGATCGGGGTGAACGCCGCCCTCGTCCTCCTCGGCGTCCTCAGCAGCGCGCTGTTCCTGCGCGACGACCGGCCGGCCGCGCTCCGCGCTTCGCGAAGGAGCGGTCACGGGCGGTCTGCGCGCAGGAAGGGCGGGGGACGATTCCGGCCTGTGGCCTAGTGCCGCAACAGGCGACGTTCGCCCCGTCGCGACGCCCGGCACGCCTCCCCCAAGCTCTTCGAGCAGGGGGGACCCCCACTCGCCGCACCGGCCGAAAGCCCGAGTACGTCCAGTACGAGGGCTTCCGGCCGGCACGGCGAGAGCACGCACCGGGCGCCGCTCCTCGACGGGCAAACGTTGCCTGCCGCGGCACTAGCCGTCGCGGACCCTCCGCTCCCTGCGGGGTCCCTGACCGGGACACGGGCCGCCGCGGTTCCGGTCGCTTCACCACCGGGGGCGGGCGGGGGTCGCGGTTCCCCTCTGCGAGCCGTCCGCGAGCACCTGCCGGACATGGTGCGCTCGGCCCTTCCCGAGACGCTCGGACTCCTGCCGGCACGGTCGGAGACGCGAGCGAGGCAGGAGGAGAGACCGCGGAGTCCGTGAGGGCGCCGGTCTCGACGACGCCGCGGACCGGCACGGGGGCCGGGAGGGGCCGGTCAGCTGCTGAGGGGCGACTCCCACGCGGGGTCGTGCCACGCCTTCCCGGTCAGGCCGGTGAGCAGGTGCTCCGTCGTGCTCGGGGCCGTCTCCCGCGCGACCCCCACCGCCGTCAGGGCGGCACCGAGGCGTGCGGATGCCTCCTCGGGCACCTCCAGGTCGTCGAGAAGGGGAAGAAGCAGCAGAAGGCGGGCGGCAGGCTCGTCGACACCACCGGCTTCCGGTGCGGGAGTGTCGGCGATGCGGACCAGTTCCCGCCATGTCAGCCCGCTCCCCGAGAGTTCCCCCTCCCAACTGGCGATCCGCTCGGCACCGTTCCGGCCAGGGTGGACGAGCAGGAAGTCGGTGCCGTAGTCGCCCACCAGGTTGCGGTAGACCACCACGACTTCGGAGCCGTCCGCACCCGGCACCCGGAACACCGGCCAGCGTTCGGGATCGAAGAGTGTCTCGGACAAGGCATCGACATCAGCGCCGTCCTCGCCGAACCACTCGGGAACGGGACGCTCGGCGTTCGCTCCGACGACGCAGATCCCCAGAAGGTGGTTCGACCAGAAGCCCGGGCGCACCAGCAGCGACTCCCCGGCCGCCAACGGGCCGTCGTCGTATCCCTCGATCACCATCCGGCAAGCCTGCCACCAGCCACTGACATGACTCGTCCCGGGGCGGGGCCGGCGATGTCGACCACGACGGGCGACCGACCTGGGATCAGGTGTGGAGCCACGGCCGAGCCTGGCGGATGCCTCGGCGCACAGTGCGAGGGCCTCGTGCGGGGCCCGGGTGTGCGGAGCGGGCCGGCCGTTCGGCGGTAAGGGCGGGGGCGGAGTCGCGTCGTGTCCGGCCGGGGACAGCACTGTGGCTCCGGCCTCGGCCGGCGCACACGCTCGTGAGTCGGGAGCCTTTCAACGCCCCCTGTGCGGCCCCAGGTTGAGCAGCGCCTCGCCGAGCTGGTCGGGACTGAGGGCCGGCGCGGGCAGAGGGGGCGCGGCCGGGTTGGCGCGGAGGCCGTCCAGGAGCAGGGCGAGGGGGCGGAGCCAGGCATCCGCGGCGACCGCGGTGAGCGCGGGTACGGCCCGGCCCAGTGCCGCCAGGTTGAGGAGCAGGTCCTCGGTGGTGAGGTCCGGGCGGATGGTGCCCTGCTCCTGTCCGCGTCGGCGCAACTCGTCGACGGTTTCGCGGTTGTGGGCGTGGATCGCCTCCAGGGAAGCGACCCCTTCGAGGTTCGTGGTCATGAGGTCGTTGATGCCGCGGTCCGCGGCCAGGCCCACGAACACGGTCCGCAGGTACTGCGTCAGTCCCGTCCACGCGTCGTGGGCGGTTCGCGCCCGTTCGCCCGCTGCCGCGGTCTCCGTGAGCGCGTCCCGGAAGACCTCGTCGACGAGCGTGGCTCGGGTCGGGAAGTGACGGTAGAGGGTGGCGTTGCCCACGCCCGCTCGCCGGGCGATGACATCGAGCGGGGCGTCCAGGCCTTGCTCGGCGAAGACTTCGCGGGCTGTGTCCGTCAGCAGCTTCCGGTTGCGCAGCGCGTCGCGGCGCCCCGTCGGCGAACGGTCGCCCATCACGTCTCCCTCTTCCCGCGCCGTACCGGGGAATGTTCCCCGGTACGGATGCTATCTTCTGTCGAGAAGCGGGGAGCATTCCCCGTTTAGCTTCTCGCGGGCGGGCTGTCCGCGGTCGTCCCTGGGGAAGGCGGAAGCATGTCCGGCAGCGCACTCGTGCTAGGCGGCGGCGGACCGGTGGGCGGGGCCTGGCTCGCCGGGGTGCTCGCCGGACTCACCGCGGCCGGGATCGATCTCGGCGGCGCCGACGTCGTGATCGGCACTTCCGCCGGCGCCGTCTTCGGATCGCGGCTGCGCTCCGGCGTCCCGGCCGCGGATCTCTACGAGCGTCAGCTCTCCGGAGCGGACGCGGTCCGTCTGCCGGTGACAGCGCGCCAGTCGGCAAGCTTCCTCTGGGCGGCTTGCGGCTCCCGCGATCCCCAGCGGTCCGTCGAGCGCCTCGCCCGGGCAGCACTGCGCGCCCGAACCGGCCCGGAGTCGGACGTCCTCGACACCGTCGGCTCGCTCTTGGGCGACGTATGCGAATGGCCCGAACGGGAGTTGCGGATCGCCGCGGTCGACGCGCGGAGCGGACGGACGGAGGTGTTCGACTCGCACTCCGGGGTGACGCTCCTCGAAGCGGTGGCGGCGAGCTGTGCCGTACCCGTCGTGTGGCCCCCGGTCACCGTGGCGGGCCGGCGCTGGATGGACGGCGGCAGCCGCTCGACCGCCAACCTCCAGCTCGCCCGCGGGTACCGGCGGGTACTCGCGATCGTGCCGGTCCCCCGGGCGGTCGGGCCGCACCCGAGCGCTCCTCAGCAGGCCGCGGAACTGTCCGCCGAGGGAGCGCGGGTCGTCCTGCTCTCCCCCGACCGCGCCGCGCGTCGCGTGATGGGCCGCAACCTGACGGACGACACCCGCCGGCCGGCTGCCGCCCGCGCGGGCCACGCGCAGGCGAGCGCGTTGGCCCCTTCGGTGGCCGACGTCTGGCAGGGGTGACCGCGGCGGCGGTGACCGCGGCGAAGCGTACGCCGTCGGACTCCGGCCGTCGCGTGGTGAGTTGACGTCGGCCCCCGCACTGAGCGATGAAGCTCCCGGGCGGAAGCCGGGTCGGCCGTATCGCCGGACCGACGGCGTCCCCTTCTCATCTCGCCGCGGGCTCACCCGCCGCAGGCTCACCCGCCGCGAGCTCCTCGGCCGGCGTCGGCCGCTCGCCGCGGGCGGCGGCGCGCTCGGGCCGTTGCGGGGAGGCGGCCTGAGGATTCGAGGCGGCCTCGTCGGCGGTGCAGGAGGAGGCGAAGGTGAAGGCGCGCGGGGACGGCCCGTGCGTGCGCAGCTCCGCCAGCCGCTCCAGGGCCTCGCCGACAGTCGGCAGGTGACCGACCGGGACCCACCAGAGCACCAGGTGCGCCTCGGAAGGCGGCCGGAACCATGCGCGGCGCTGCCGCATCACCTCCAAGTGCCCACTGCGGTAGGTGAATTCCCATAGCGCCGCCCGGCTCTCCCACACGCTCAGATTGACGATGACGTCCTCACCCGCCGGACGCATGCCGGTCGCGTCGGCCGCTCCGTCCTCCACGAGCCGCCACACGAAGCCGGGCGCCTCGTCGGCGGCGGCGTTGACCGGGTCGAGCATCTCGACGAACCCGGCCGTGCGCGGGTCGTCGAGCGGGTGACGAAGCGTGGCGACGTTGAGCTGGGCGAGGTGGAAGGCATGCGTCGATGCGGTCATGGCCTCATCCCAGCACGGGCCCTTTTCTATGTCAATGCTCGTTGTTTTTAGAAGACTCGATCACCTCGACCACCACACAGCAGTCCCCCGGCCGAGCGTCCATGCGGGCGCGGACGGGCGCGTCCGCGCCGAGCAGCCCTTCCAGCAGTGCGAGATTCATGCCGCAGACGAGCGGCGGGAAGCGTTCGGCGACGGCATGGAAGGGGCAGTTGCGCATACGCACGACAGGCGCGGCCGACGCGGTCGCCTCCTCGACGCCTTCCAGGTACGGTTCGTAGCCGCGGGCGGCAAGCGTCTCCATCGCCTCTTCGATGCCGCCACAGGGTGGGGCCGAGCCGCGGAGGACCTCACCCCGGCGATGTGCGGCCGCGCAGAGCGCGGCGTCCAGCCCGGCCTGCTCGGCAGCCTCGCCCAGCAGTTCGGCGGCGGTGCGGTAGTCGCGGGCGGGCAGCGACACCGTCCGCTCCGCCCGCGCCCGGGTGTACACCTTGGCGGGCCGGCCCGCCCCCGGGCCCGAGCGGCCCGTCAGGCGACGACTGCCGCTCTCCAGCAGCCCGACCTCGGCCAGCCTGTCCAGATGGTGCGCGGCGAGCGTGCGCGCGACGCCGACCGCCTCGGCGGCCTCGTTGCGGCCGACCTCACGACCCTGCCCCGCCACGAACTCGTACAAGCGGCGCCGTACCGGATCCTGCAACGCCGCGATCGCTTCGATGTCCTCCATCCGCCAATTCTAAGAACAACCCAGATTGGAGGTAGAAAGGGAAACCGATCGCGCCTCCGGCCGGCTGCGCGTGTCACCGTCCGCGTGCGGCGGACCGACGGCAGGTGTCGGAACCCCCCTGGCCTTGGCCTGTTCGAACGAGGCAGGACAACCGGGCGGCGGGCCGGGACCGGCGGCACTCCCCGGGGCCGTGGCGGTCAGTTCCCGGCCGCCCGGGTCGCCGGGGGCTCGGCGACCGCCTTCGCGTCGCCCCCGAGCTTCCGCAGCAGCCCCAGCAACGCCTCCCGCTCGGGTGCCGTCAGAGCCTCGAAGCACTCCGCGAGGACCGAGTCGGCGACCTCGTGGCCGGCTTCGAGCAGGCGCTTCCCTTCGGGGGTGAGGTGGTGTTCGATGCGTCGGCCGTGCCCGGGGCGCCGGTCGACGAGCCCCTGGGACACCAGCCGTCCGGCCAGCGCGCCGAAGGCCTGCTCGCTCTGGAACGTCGCCGCGGCCAGCTCCCGCGCACTGGCGCCCGGCGTGCGGCTGATCGCGCGCAGCGCGTCCCACTGTGCGAGCGTGCTGCCGACGGACGAGAGGCGGCTGTCCAGAGCACGGTGCTGACGGTACTGAACGGCCTTCACGGCCCTTCCGAGGATCTGCAGTTCAACGGCCATGCTCTCAGACTAACACCCTGACTAAGCTTGCTTATATAAAGATGCTTAGTTACTGTCCTCGGCATGACTCAGCCGACACTCACCACATACGGCCCCGCCGCCGGCCGCCCCGTCCTCGTCCTGCACGGCGGTGGCGGTCCGGCCACCGTCGCTCCGATCGCCGAGCACTTCTCCGCGACCGCCCGCGCCCTGCTCCCCACCCACCCGGGCTGGAACGGCACGCCCCGGCCCGACGACTTCACCAGCGTCGCCGACCTGGCCGCCGCCTACCTCCGCCTCCTGCACGACCATCACCTGTCCGACGTCCTGGTCATCGGGTCCTCGCTCGGCGGCTGGATCGCCGCCGACATGGCGACCTCCGACGCCGAGGGCCTGATCAGCGGAACAGCCCTCGTCAACGCGGTCGGCATCGAGGTCGACGGCGCACCGGTGCAGGACTTCTTCGCCCTCGACGCGCGGGGCGTGGCGGAGTACGCGTACCACGACGCGGAGCGCTTCTACGTCGACCCGGCGACCGTCCCGGCCGAGCAACGCGCCGTCGTCCAGGCCAACATGGCGAGCCTGCGCGTCTACTCGGGCGGCCCCACGATGCACGACCCCACGCTTCGCCCCCGCCTCGCGGCCGTCACCGTCCCCACGCTCGTCCTGTGGGGCGAGAGCGACCGCATCGTGACCCCGGCCTACGGCAAGGAGTACGCCGCGTCGTTCAAGGACGCCCGCTTCGAAGTGATCGCGGAAGCGGGGCACTTGCCGCACCTCGAACAGCCCGAGCGCACCTACGCCCTGCTCGACGACTTCGCCGCGCGGACCACGCGCTCCTAGGGCACGGACATCCCGGCTGCGGCTCAGGCCTGCGTCCTACCGGGTGGCGGGAGCCACTGGCCGCCGGGCGATCAGGACGTCGGCTTCGTGGTGCCAGCCGAGGGACGAGTAGAGGCGTTGGCCTTCCTCACTGGCGATGAGGAGACCGGTACGGGCGCCCTGGGACACGGCGGCCTCCGCCAGGGCACTCATCACGGCGCGGCCCAGGCCGCGCCGGCGGTGCGCCGCGTCCGTCTCGATGCGATCGGCGATCGCGTCGCCGCCCACCACCGCGATGGTGCCGCGCGCCGCCACCTCTCCGGAGGGACCGCGGAGGAAGACATCCGTGACCGGACCCTCCGTGCGCACCTCGCGCTCGTACGGCGGGGCGGGCGCGTGCTGCGGGTGCTCGGTCAGATCGGTCGCCATGAGCCACTCGGACCGGTGCAGCAACTCCAGTCCGGCGGCGCCGACGGTGGCTTCGACGGCGCCCGGGCGCAGCGTGGGAACGGTGAGCCAGGTGATCTGCCGCGCGGTGGCCACGGCTGCCGCCAGCCTTGCCACGGATTCGGGCTCCTCGTCCGCACGCAGCGCGAACACCTCGACCTCGCGGCCGGGTTGGCCGCACTCGGACCGCAGACCGTCCCCGGCGGGCTCGGCCGGCTCGGCCTCGGGCAGGGAGCGGGCGACGGTCCAGCCGTCCAGCCAGCGTCGTATGAGCTCTGGTCCGATCTTCGTCATCCCGCGATTAGAGCATGGCCTCAGCCTCTGGGCCGGCGGGGTCAGTTCCCCTCGTCGGTGCCGTCCGACGCCGCCGTTCACGTGCCGGGGTGACGCCCTCGACCGTGCGGCACAGGCGAACATGTCCTCCATGGTCCGCAGCCACACGCGGTCACCACACCCGCACACGCGGCGCGCCGCCCCGCACAGGGCGAGTTCCACGGTCGGCTCGGGCCCGCGCGCCCGGTCGAGCGCGTGCCGCCCGCCTCAAGTCCTGGCGGGTCTTCCGTACACACGCCGCCACCCGAACCGCCCGACGCCCAGCACCGGAGCCGTACTCGCTCCGGAACGGCACCGCTGAGGAAGCTCGGTCGACCGCTGCGCCGACATCGCTTCCCGGGTCACTCGGCCACCGTGGCCAGCGCCTTGGCCAGTCGGCGCATGCCCTCGCCGATCCGGTCGGGGGTGTACGTGGTGAAGGACAGCCGCAGCGTCGCCGCATCCGGGTCGGTCGCGAAGAAGGGCCTGCCCGGGACGTAGGCGACATCGTGAGAGATCGCCGTGGGCAGCAGCGCCGTGGCGTCGTACCCCTGAGGCAGCGTGGCCCAGACGAACATGCCGCCGTCCGGTCGGTTCCAGGTGCTTCCGGGCGGCAGCGCGTCCGCAAGCCCGGCGAGCAGGGCGTCGCGCCGTTCACGGTAGGCGGCGCGGACCCGGGCCAGGTGGGCGTCGAGGTCGGCGTCCACCAGATAGCGGGCGGCTGCCGCCTGATCGACGGTGGAGGTGTGCAGGTCGGCTGCCTGCTTGGCGATCACGCAGGCGCGACGCAGCGCGGCGGGGGCGCGCAGCCAGCCCAGCCGCATGCCCGGCGCCATGATCTTGGAGAAGCTGCCGAGGAGCACCGTACGGTCGGCGGCTGCGTCGTACGACGCGATCGGCGCCACGGGATCGCCGTCGAACCGCAGCTCGCCGTACGGGTCGTCCTCGACGATCCACAGGCCGTGGCGCTCGGCCACCTTGGCGACCGCCCGCCGGCGCGCGGCGGGCAGGGTGCGGCCGGTCGGGTTCTGGAAGTTCGGCACGAGGTAGAGCAGCTTCGGGCGCTCACGCTGCACCAGTTCGGTCAACGCGGCGTGATCGACGCCCTCCGCGTCGCACGGCACGGGGATCACCCGGGCGCCGGCGAAGCGGAAGCTCTGCAGCGCGGCCAGGTAGGTCGGGTTCTCGACGAGCACGACGTCGCCGGGCTCGAGCAGTGCCGTCGCAAGGAGCGTGAGTCCTTGCTGCGATCCGCCGGTGACGAGGAGATCGTCCGGCAGGGTCGGGAGCCCGCGGGCGCAGAGCCGGGCGGCGACGGCCGCGCGCAGATCCGGGTCGCCTTCGGTGGTCGAGTACTGCAGCACGCGCTGGGGCGCGTCCGCGAGGACCCGGTCGTAGGCGGCCCTTATGCCGGCGGCGTCGAAGAGCTCCGGGGCCGGCAGACCGCCCGCGAACGAGATCACTTCCGGCCGCGCGGTGAGGACGAGGATCTCGCGGACCGGCGACGCCTCGACCGTGGCGGCGCGCTGGGCGAGGGCGGGGACATCAACTGCGGCAGGACGGCTGGTCATACCCGCACCGTACGGGAGCTCGATTCGGGACCCCTCTGTGTTCCGGCATGTGGAACCGGCCCCACCGGCCCTCCCCGGCCACCAGGCCGAGTCGGCGATTCAGGAGCGCCGGCTCCGGCGGCGGACCGCTGCGGTGGTCCGCCGCCGGACCCCGACCCCCACTGCGACGGCCCCCACATGGTGGGCGGACCGAACCCGGCGACCCCCGGCGGATGCACGGCGGGAACGACGGATCCGCGCCACCAGGGGTGGCAGGAGCCTTGGATCACCGCCCAAGAGCTGTACCGCGATCCCTGGCGGGGCAGTCGGGACAGCCTCTAGTTCCAGGCAGTGCAGTAGACGGTGACACTGCCCCAGTTACCACACGTGCGCACCCAGTAGCCGGGGCCGTCGTACTGGTAGCCCACTCCGGCGTTCCAGGTGCCGCGCGTGTAATCGCCGCCGGTGGTGACCTTCTGAGTGATCTTCCAGGTTTTTCCGCCGTCACGCGAGACGTCGAACCAGACGCCTCCCTCGCTGTCGAGGTTGGAGCCCAGGTAGCCTTCGACCCAGTTGTGCTTGTCGGGGCAGAGGAAGATGCGCATGTCGACCTCGGTGGTACCGAAGCCGGTCTTCTTCGTGAAGTCCTTCTTCCAGGTGCAGTCTCCGTCCGACCAAGCGGAGGCCGATCCGGCGGATACGAATACTCCGGCTGCCCCCATCAGCAGTACGGCAAGCGGTGCGACGGTGGCTCGTCTTGCGCGGGCGCTGATTCCCACGGCCTGTCCCTCCCGTTGACTGTTCAAAGGCTTGTTCTCTTCGTGACCGCGGAAACATCCTGACCTGATGACGCCGTCGTATTGACCGAAAGTTGAGGGTCATACGCGAGTCGAGGACTGGCCCGGGCCTGACCCTTGGCCTTGAACACTCCCACCGCGGCCGGCTGGAGCCGTTCCGGGGCCGGGTCTCCACTCCGCCGCTACTCCGCCGCCACGATGCGCTCCACCGCGGCCGTCACCAGTTGTTCGCGCTCGGCCTCCGTGAAGACGTCCGGCAGGGTGAGCTGTTCGACGATCAGCCAGTTCAGCGTCAGCATGAGCAGTTTGACGGCCGTGGTGTCGCCGGGGAGACCGGAAGCCTCGTGATAGGCGACGTTGGCGTCCAGGTCGGCGCGGACGCGCTCGGTGAGGACCTTGCGCAGTTCGGGACGGCGGGTGGCTTCGAGGCGGAGTTCCAGCAGAGCGAGGTAACCGGTGCGGAAGGAGGCGACGCGGCCGACGAGTTCGCGCATCAGCTCCGCGTAGGTGTCCCGGTCGCGGTCGGCCGCCTGCTGGCGGGCGATCGTGGCCTCGTCGGGCCGGAGCCGCTCGTAGACACGGGCGCCCGCCTGAGTGAACAGGTCGTCGCGGCTGGCGAAGTAGTTGGACGCCGTACCCGCGGGTACGGCCGCCTCGGCGTCCACGGCCCGGAACGTCAGGCCGCGTGCGCCTTCCCGGGCCAGCACCTCGATCGCCGCGTCGACGAGGGCCGCGCGCCGCTGGTCGTTCCGCCTCACCATTGACACCACTCCAGTCGTAGTACTACGTTGAAACCACTTCAAGCAGAGTACTACGTGTGGGAGATCATGTTGCGAAAGCTCGTGTACTACATCGGCGTCTCGCTCGACGGCCG
The DNA here is from genome assembly GCF_044391765.1 of Streptomyces sp. NPDC018610. Lineage (NCBI taxonomy): Bacteria > Bacillati > Actinomycetota > Actinomycetes > Kitasatosporales > Streptomycetaceae > Streptomyces > Streptomyces sp. NPDC018610. Next base: position 255,007 of record NZ_JBISAL010000004.1, on the reverse strand, counting down.
TATCGCCGGTCCCGGCGGCGAGTTCGACTTCTTTCCGCAGGGCGACGAGCAACAGGCCGCCGACTATTCGGCCCGGATGACCGCCCTGTACCCGGAGACCATCCCGACCGCCTTCCGCGCGGCCCTCGGCGTCGCCGACGCGCCCAACCGGCGTTTCGACACCGTCGTCATGGGCCTCGGCACCTACCGCCCGGCCCTCGACAACAAGATCACCAGCCCGTACGCGCACCTGCGCCAGTACGTGGTGTCCAGCACCCTCGCGCCGGACACCGACCCGGCCGTCACCGTCGTGCCGAGCGATCCGCTCGCCCTCGTCCGCGAGCTCAAGGGCGAGGAGGGCGCCGCGCTGGACATCTGGCTCTGCGGGGGCGGCCGGCTCGCGGGCACCCTGCTGCCCGAGATCGACGAGGTGCTGATCAAGACGTATCCCGTCATCGCGGGAACCGGAATCCCGATGGTCGACGGCGCTTTCGACCCGACTGTCCTCGATGTCGCCGAGCGCACCGCCTTCCCCAACGGGGTCACCCTCACCCGCCTCACCCGCCGCTAGGGCGCGTTTCGAAAGTGGCGCTGTCCGCCCGAACGGCGGGCCCCGCGGCGTCTGGTGCGTGTGATCGCAGGGCGGAGGGTCGTCCTCGTACGCGGCGTACGTGGACGATCCCGACAACGCGGCGAGCGCGCGTGCCAAACGTCGCGGCGCAGGCGGGACTTTCGAAACACGCCCCCAGGGCCTCTCCGGCAGGGGCTCGTGGTCGCTTCGACCGAGGTCGACGGCTCGTCGGGGGACGTCAGGGCTGCCGACGAGCGCGTGCTCACCGCGCTTCGTCGCTCCCGGTCACGCCGAGGACAGCTGTTCCGCTATCTCCTTGATCCAAGCGGCGGTCCTCGCCGGGTCGTCGAGGGAGTCGGCCCATGCCTCAGGAGTCAGCCGCTGGTTGGCGGGGCCCGCTTTGAGTGCGACGAGGAGGGCTCTGGCGGATTCCCGCATCTCGGCCGTCGTCTCGCCGCTGCCCTTGATGTCCGGGCCCGCCGCCAAGGCGTAGATCCTGCGCGCCATGGCCTGGCGTTCGCCGTTCTCCACCTTCTTCCAGAATTTCAGGGCCTCCTTCAGCGCGTCCTCGCGGGATGCGGGCGCCGCCGGGGTCTCGTCCTGCGCCGCCCAGCGTTCGGGGTGACGGGCCCCGTCGTAGCGCTTCATGCCCGCGCGGGCCGCCTTGTAGGCGGTGACACCGAGGATGAGGCCGGCCGCACCCGCGGCGAGGCCCCAGCCGACCGGGTTGCTCGCCAGTCCGGCTCCACCCGCCGTGGCGGCGATCGCCGTCACCACGCCGCCCGCGGCCTTGGTGGATTCCCCCACGGCGGTGAACGCCTGCTTGCCCATCTTGTTGCGCTGCTTGGCGAGCGCGTACGTGAGCACCGTGTTCATCGTGTTCACGTCCTCGGCGCGCCGGAAGTCCCTGGCGGCGTCACGGGCGTCACCCATCGCCGCCCAGGCCGCGTCGATGGCTTCGGACACGCGCTCCAGCCTGTCCTCCCCCTCGTGGTCCCAGTGTGCGTCCAGCGCGACGTACGCCTCGGCCGCGGCCCATTCGGCGTTCTCCCGTGCCTGGTTCAGCCGGGTCAGTGCCCCCTCGTCGGTGCGGTCGGGTTTCTCGATGCCCTGCAGGGCACGGTACTTGCGGGCCGTCAGTCCGAAGCGGCGCGCGGCGCGCGCTCCCTTCACCGCGCCGACGACGCTGGAGCCGATGCCGCTCACCTCGGCCGCTTCCATGGCGTGTGCCGCCTTCTCCGCCTTGGTCAGCTCCTTGGCGACTCCGAGGGCGTTGTTCCCCGCGGCGGCGGCGCCGATGACCGCCTCGCTCGCCTTGGACGTGAACTTCTTGTTCGCCCCGTGAAAGGCGGCCCCTTCCTTGTGCTTCTCGGCGTCCTTCCTGGCTTTGGCAGCCTCCATGCCACCGAGCAGGGCGCCGACGCTCTCCGCGACGAGGCTCTCCGAGCCGGCGGCGCCTCCGGAGACGGCGGCGGAGTGTCTGAGACCGTCGTCGACCGCGGCGGAAGCCTGCTGGGAGAAGCCCGCGTTGGCGGGAACATGGACGCCCTTGACGAAGGTGTCGATGACTTCGAAGTTCTTCTTGAGCCTGTCGAGGATCGCGGCGATCCGGTCACGGTAACCGCGCGACCCGGCGGACGCACCGCCGTTCTCCGGAGCCTTCCCCGCGCTCCTGGCGCGCTGCACCATCGCGGTCGCGGCTCGGTTGCCGGCGCTGGACTGGATCGCGAGGACGGCGCGCTCCGCCGGGTTGCCGGGCGGGTTCACCGTCCGGACATGGCCCGGGCGCTGCCGATCCGGCGTCAGGAGAGGCCCGGAGTGCCGAGATGAAGTGCGGTGGACCGGGGCGCTCATGGACGTACCTCTCCTGTACTGGGCCGGGCGAGAGGACGGTAGCCGGGCCAAGCGAACAGAGGGGGAGCAGCAGGAGAAGGTTTGCACCGCGGCTGCGGCACGTCCCAGCGATTGTCGCCGACTCGGCGGTTCTCCCGACTCGGCACCCACCGCGGCCCCGTTCACGGCGTCGGGCAGGGGGCACGCAGGCCCACGCCCGCCCCGGCCGGCAGGAGAGCGCGGTGGGGGCGGGCGTGGGCGGGAGGGTGCGGGCGGGCAGTGTGGGTCAGCCGAAGTTCCAGGTGAAGCTGCCGCCGTTGTGGGCCGCGACGGCGAACATCACGATCATGAGCACGATGTCGACCACTCCGAGGCCGATGTCCCACTTCGCCATCGCGGAGCCGGTCTGACGCAGCGCGATGCCACCGAAGATGATGGCCAGCGGGCCGAGGATGATCGGCAGGAAGAGCAGGCCGACGATGCCGCAGACCAGTCCCGCGATCGCCAGTCCGCTCGTCTGGCTCGTCTTGTGCGCGCTCGTTCGACTGTAGGACGACATCGGTATCTCCCAAACTGTCGCGGTTGGTTTCCTCTACTCCTTCGGTTCCCTTCAGATTGCCCGTCACGGCCGAGTCATGCCTGAGTCATGCTCAGTCAAATCCTTTGGCCCGATCGGCAGTTGTCACGGCGCACGCCATCGTGGCGCGCGCACCCTGCAGGATGCGCGGTCAAACGCTCTCGGACGGAAGAGGGGTGGCCTGGTGGTAGTACATCTGCCACGTCGTGGCCGTACCCCGCTTGCGCCAGAGCGAACTCCGCCGTGCCCGGCGCCCGTCCAACGTGGTCTCGTACGTGAGGTGCACCAGCCCCGGTGCCAGCAGGACACCGGTGAACTCCGAGGGCTCGTAGCGAGGGCCGCTCTCCGCCGCGCCGTCCATCTCGGGCATCGCCGCGAGCATCTCGTCGTACGTCCACCGCCGCCCGGAAGCGCCGACCTCCGTGAATTCCGGGTCCAGCAGCTGCCGGGCGAGCGAGCGTGAACCGCGAACGCCGGGGTCCATGAGGCGCAGCTCGCCTTCGATCGCTTCGCGCACCGCGTCTGATTCTTGGCTCATGCAGGCATCTTCGCCCAGGAAGCCGAGTTCACCGCAACCGAGTTGCCTCCCGTGAGGGCGTCCACATCGGGCCGGCGTGCGCGGGCGTGGCGGTTCAGACGCCGGCGCAACCGGTGTCGCATCGATTCCGGTGGGTTCTTCGGCACGGGCCCATCCTTCCGGGTGTGACAGCGGGACCCTCGTGATCATCGGCAGCGGCGTCGGGCACCGCCGACGTCGTCGCCGATCGACGCGCTACGACAAGACACCCGCGGGCGGCTGTACGGCGGGGCCTCCACCGCGCGGAACCATCGTCTGGAGGCACGGCCTCACCCCGCACCCGCGGTGGCGGCGCCCGACCCGCCGGCCGGACGCCGCCACCGCTCACGTCAGGCCGGCGAGGCGACCGCTCGGCCGCAGTGCCGGGCGAAGAACCGGACCGCGCTGTCGGCCTCGAACCGGGGCAGCTCCTTGTGCCTGCCTGAGTTCACATGCAGTGACTTCTCCTTCGAGCCGAAGGCGTCGAACAGCGCGAGACCCTCTTCACGCGAAATGTGCTCGTCGTCCCACTGCAGGTCGAACTCGATCGGAACGGTGATCTGCTTCGCCTTCTCGGCCAGGACGTCGGGCCAGTGCTGACCGAAGACGGCGGCCGTGATCCTGGGTTCGATCGCCACGAACGGTATGCCGATCGCGGTGCCCATGTTGATGCCCCAGAAGCCGACCGGCCCGTCGGCGCCTATCTCGGGAAGTTCCTGCAGAGCGTCCAGGGCCATCTGGTACTCGGGCACGGCGAGCTTGGCCAGGTGGTCGTTGTAGCGCACGACGATCGGGCCTTCCGGCTCGCCCGCCGCCCTGGCCCGGAACAGCTCGGCGATTTCCGCCTCGTCGTGCGCTGTGCGCGGCCTGTCGCCGTGACCGGGCGCGTCGATGACGGCGACGTGGAAGCCGCAGCCGGTGACGAGCAGGCGGGCGCGGCCGGACATCGCCGGGTGCTTCTTGTGGTTGCCGCCGCCGTGGGCCATGAGAATCAAGGGGGCGCGATCGGCCACGCTGGAGACCGGCGACCAGAGGACGCCGGGGACGCCGCCCACGGTGAAGTCGCGTTCGACCATGCCGTTCGACGACGACTCGGCGGTGAACTGTGCAGGGTGCATGAGTGTTGTCCTTCGGGAGTGCCTTGTTGTCGAGGCGCTCCCGGCGACACCTACGTCAATCGCCCGACCGTGACGAAAGGGGGAGCACCCACATGGATACGGCGTTCATGGGTCTCACCTCCTCGGACGGTGTCGCGGTCATCTGAAAGCTATCAACCCGATCGTGGTCCCGGCCAACCCATTTCACCGCCCCGCGACCATCGCCGGCACCACCGGCTCCGCCGGGGACTCATGTACCTGCCGGAGGTGGTGGCACCCGTGTTCGGCTCGCGCGCGCCCGAGTCCCGGCCGGCACAGGGGCGCCGGTCGGCGAGCAACGAGCAGCCGTGCCGCTCCCGGGGACGCCCCAGGGGGACGCCACCTCCCGGCCGCCCCGTGCCGGGTTCCCCGGGGCGGCCGCGGCGTGCCCGCGGTGGGCGACCGGACGTCAGGCCGTGACGTCGACCAGGACTTTGCCGACCGCGCGGCTCTCGACCGCGCGGTGCGCGTCGGCGGTGCGGTCGAGGGAGAAGCGGATCAGCGGCAGGCCGTGCTCCTCGCCGACCGGCAGCGCGCCGTCGCGCACCGCGGCGGCGACGTCCTGGGCGGCCGCGGCGCGCGCCTCCGGACCGGCCGTGTAGAGCACCAGGAACTGGAAGCGTGTGTTCAGGACCATGTTCTGCAGCACGTTCAGTTCGACGGGCCGGCCACCGTCATTGGCGTAGGTGGAGATCGTGCCGCGGGTCCGCAGCACGGCCAGGTCCAGTGCGAGGTTCGCGCCGAGCGCCACCTCGGCGACGACGTCGACGCCGTCCGGGGCGATCTCGCGGATCTCTGCGGCCGGGTCGCCCTCGCGGTAGTTGATCACGTGGTGGGCTCCGGCGGCGGTGGCCAGCCGTGCCTTCTCCGGGCTGCTGATCGTGCTGATCACGGTGGCGCCGGCCCATCGGGCGAGCTGGATCACCGCGTGTCCGACCGCTCCGGCCCCGCCCGCGGCGAGGACCACCTTCCCGTCGAGCGCCCCGGGCCGCAGCCGCCGTGGCCCGTCCTCGGCGACGGTGAGCGCGCGGTGCGCGGTCAGCGCGGGGACGCCGAGTGCGGCGCCGACGTCGAAGCCGGCCCCGTCGGGCAGCGGCACGGCCTGTTCGGCGGGCACGACGGTGAACTCGGCGGCGGTGCCGGTGGGCCGCCCGGCGGCGGCCATGAACAGCCAGACCCGCTGACCGACCCGGCCCCGGTCGACGCCCTCGCCGACGGCGTCGATCGTGCCGGCTCCGTCGAGGTGCGGGGTGACCTCGGGGAAGTGCTTGGGGTGGCCGACGCCCGAACGCGCCTGCCAGTCGGTCGGGTTGACCCCGGACACGGCGACCCGGACCCGAACCTCGCCGGGGCCGGGCGCGGGCAGTTCGCGGTCGACGAACCGGAGAACGTCAGGGGTGCCGGTGTCACGGTAGATGATGGCCTTCATGATCCGTCCTCCAGACGGGTGCGGGCGGCGAAGGAAGCGGTCGTGGTGATCATGCGGCTGTTCCCTCGGTCGGTGTGCGCAAGGCGGTGTACAGCAGTTCGGCCTGGTAGAGGGCCATGATCCGGTGGGCGATCGGGGCGCCGAGCTCCCGGGCCTCGGCAGGCTCGCGACGCTCGACCCTGACGAGCCAGGCCGTGACGCAGTCGTGGAGCATCGCGCGCATGCGGTCGGTCATGTCGACGACGATGGCGTGGATGGCCGGATCGGTGGTCGCCTCGCCCCAGGTCTGCACGCCGACGCGGGCCTCGGCGGGGTCGATCGCGGCGTTCAGGCGGGAGAGCAGTTCGTCGGGGGAGGGCGGGACGTCGGCCGCGGCGTACTCGCCGAGGACGTCGGCGCGCTTGGCGAGCACCTCGCGGGCGGCGGCCCCGACGAGGTCGGCCTTGTTGCGGTAGTGCGCGTAGATCGAGCCGGCCGAGAGGCCGGACTCGGCGGTGATGTCGGCGATCGAGGTCCGCTCCAGGCCGTTGCGGCTGAAGCAGCGGACGGCGGCCTCGGCGATCTGAGTACGCCGGAGCTCCTTGCGCGCGTCGGTGAGCCGGGGCACCGCACCTCCCACAAAAAGAATCGCTGTTCCTCTTGCGGGAGACACTAACAGAACTGCCGTTTCGTTTACGGGGGTTGGGTCTCGCACGAGCGCGCCCGGTCGTCACGACCGGTCCCGCTTGCGATGGCGATCCGCCGTCCGGAGGGCAGCCGGCCGGTGCGCGCCGGTTCGGCCGCCCACCCTTCGCAGTCACCACCTGCGCTTCCGGGATCCTGACCGCTTCGAGCGAGGCTCAGCCGGTGGGCCGGACGTCTCGGACATCGGGCGGCACGCCGTCACGCGGCAGTCGACGGCGAGGGCAGGCGGCCGTCGCGCCGGCGAACGGCGGTCCGGCAACCGGCCACGGCCTGCCCTTTTGGTTCGGTCGGCGCGGGCGTCGAAGGTGTCGCGGTTCGCGGCGAGGTCCGCCCCGGTGTGCGGGGCGGGCACCGGTCGCTTCAGGTGGTGGTGGGCCAGGTCCGCAGCAGGGCGGCGATCTTCCCGGCGGTGCAGGCCGGGTCCAGCAGCAGGTCCTTGAGGGCGATGGCGTCCTCACGGGCGGGCTTGACCGTGATCCCGACGGCCTCGAGGTACATGACGCCGGACGCGGCGGCGACCGCGAGGTTGGAACGCTCCAGCCAGCGGCAACGGCCCAGCGTGTGCACCAAGGCCGCGGCCTTGGCGTAGGGGCCGTCGTAGACGGGCTGCTCGAACAGCTCGGCCCGGTGGCGGGCCACCGCCGAGATGGGGACGCCGTAGTCGTCGGGGGCCGGATCGTCCGCCCCGGCGGCCTCGGCGACCTGCAGGATCCAGGGGACGTCGATGTTCAGGTCCATCAGGCGGCGTGCGCCCCCCGGGCCGCCACCGTGTGCTGGGCGTCCTCGGCTTCGTCGAAGACCGCCTGGTGTTCGGCCAGGAAGCGGGCGGCGGCGTCGACCGCGCGGGCGCGCAGGCCGCTGGCGTCGTCCTGCACGAGCCGGGCGAGGTAGTCGCCGATGCTCAGTCCCAGGTCGGCGGCGCGCTTCTTCGCCAGTTCCGCGACGTCCTCGTCCACGCGCGCGCCCAGTTGTGTCTTCGCCATACCCGCATGGTAACAGCTGTTACCGCAAGGCGGAGGGTGCTGCGGGATCAGCCCGGTTAGGGCCGACCGGTTCCCGGCACGGAGGGCGGATGACCTGCCTGGTGCCCTGCTGCGTCCTCACCGGAAGTACCCGGTCGGTCCGGCTCGGTAGCATGCGACGCATGGCCATCAGACTTGAGAACGTCGGCATCGCCGTTCGCGACCTCGAAGCGACGATCGCCTTTTTCACCGACCTCGGCCTCACGGTCGTCGGGCGTGACACGGTCAGTGGTGAGTGGGCCGACACCGCCGTCGGCCTCGACGGCAATCACGCCGACATCGCGATGCTCCGGACGCCCGACGGTCACGGTCGCCTTGAGCTCTTCGAGTACATCCACCCCGAAGCGATCGAGACGCAGCCCACTCGTCCCCACGAGATCGGCATGCATCGCGTCGCCTTCTCGGTCGACGACATCGACGAGGCGCTCGAGACGGCCGCGAAGCACGGATGCCGTCCGCTGCGCGGTGTGGCGACCTACGAGGACGTCTACAAGCTCGCGTACGTCCGCGGTCCCAGCGGCATCATCGTGATGCTCGCCGAGGAGCTGAAGAAGAACTGACGGCCGACCGGGTCGATGAGGAGCCTCGTCGAGCGAGGACGACGGCCGGCCTGGCCGGTCGGGGCGGTCGGGGCGGTCGGGGCGGTCATCACCGACCCGCCGTGCCCGGGGCGGGCCCGGAGTCACGGCCAGGACACCTGCGCCTGCCGTGAGATCCTCTCCCCCATGTGCGAGAGCGAGCGCAGCCGGCGAGCGGTGGCGGGCGTCGAGGCCCACGTGCGCGGGTTCTTCACCGGCCACGCGATCACGGTGAGCGATGTCGACCTGGGACCTGGGCGGAGAGAAGCGGTTCCGGACCTGAGGATCCTCACCATCAGCCCGGGACCGCGTGCCGACAGCTGGGCATACGTCACCGCCGGCTGCTGGTCCACGGTCGAGCGGGACGGTCACGGCCTCGAATTCGTCCTCGCCGCGCCCGTGCGCGACGAACGCTTCGTCGAGCTGCTGGCCATGACCGCCCACTACCACGCCGGTCATCACCTCGATCTCGAGCACGGTCTGCCCGTCGGAGAGCCTTGGCTGCCCGGGTCGCTCTGCGACCACCTGCTGATCAGCCGTCCCTACCTCCACGGCCCTGACCTGGAGAACTGCCCGCTGGTGGATGCTCATGTCCGCATTCTCTGGGCTCTGCCGGTCACCGCGGCCGAGATGGCATACCGCCGCGAGCACGGTCACGAAGCCCTTGAACAGCTCTTCGACGAGCACGCGATCGTCCCGACCGACCCGAGAAGACCGTCCGTCGCCTGAGCCTCACGAGCATCGTCCGAGCACGAGCGGCTCACGAGCACGGTCATCGGCAGGCTGAACTCAGCGCGAGACCGGGGCAGTCGGGTCAGTGCGGTCGGGGCCTTCACGGGGTGGCGGGCCAGGGGGCGCCCTGGCCCGCCGTCGCCTCACTACGCCGTCGGCTGCTCCGGGTGGCTGCCGTAGGGCCGTGTGATGATCTCCATGCCGTGCCCGGCCGGGTCCATGAAGTACAGACCACGCCCACCGTGGTGGTGGTTGATCTCTCCGGGCCGCTTCAGACGCGGATCGGCGTAGTAGGTGATCCCGGCCTGCCGGATACGGGCGAAGGCCGCGTCGAACTCCTCGTCGGAGACGAGGAACGCGTAGTGCTGCGTGACGATCGACTCCGCCGGGACGGCGGCGAAGTCCAGGGTGACCCCGTTGCTGGTGGCCACGGGGATGAACGGGCCCCACTCGGCCCCGACTTCAAGCCCCAGGACGTGCGCCAGGAACTCGGCCGACTCCCGGTTGTCCCGGGCATGGACGATGGTGTGATTCAACTCGACTGACATGTGTGGAATGCCTCCGTAAGGCACCTCACGGCACCTCCATGTCTCACCCTGCCGGTGACCGACACGCGATGCGTGCGCATGATCCTAAGCGGCGGGGCTCACGCCGTCGAGGCGTTTTCCGGGAAGGCGGAACTTCTCGGCAGCGGCGCAGGGCCCGCCGCCGGGTACTCCGGTGACCGCCTCCTTACGGTTCGGCCGGCCGTGGCGGGGCGTGTGCGAAGGACTCGACGAGCGTGCGAGCTCCCGTGCGAGCCTGGCCGTTCTGTCTCACCGATGGGTACTGCCCCGGACGGCGAGCCGGTGGGGCACCACCACGTCCAGGGGCGGCACCTGTGCCGACGGGCTGTGGATGCGGTCCGCCAGGCACTGCAGGGCCCGTTCGGCGATCTGCCTCTTGTCGGGCACCACGGTGGTCAGCGGCGGGTGCGCGTAGCGGCCGTCCTCGATGTCGTCGAACCCGACGAAGGCCAGATCCTCGGGGACGCGCAGTCCCCTTTCGTGCGCCACGTGGAGCGCGCCGAGGGCGAGTTCGTCGCTGAAGGCGAAGACGGCGTCGGGCCGCGCCGCGGAGTCGAGCAGCGCGGTCATCGCCTCGGCTCCGTCCTGGCGGTGCAGTGACCGCACCGGCCGCCGCAGCGCCTCGTCGGGCTCCAGTCCGGCGCGTCGCAGGGCACGCAGGTGTCCCTCCAGTCGCTGGCGGGCCGTCTCGTTGTGCAGGTGGGGTTGCAGACCGATCGCGGCGATGCGCCGGCGTCCGGTGCCGAGCAGGTGGGCCGTCGCCTCGTCGGCCGCGAGGACGCTGTCGACCGCCACCCGGTCCGCGAGTCCCGGCGCGGGCTGCTCCCCCAGGAGGACCACCGGGACGTCGCGGGCGCGGGCGGTCAACTCCTCCGGGCGCAGGGACCACGGGCTGATGATCAGCCCGTCGACCACCCGTCCCCCGGTGCCTTCCAGCAGCCGCCGCTCCGCCTCGCCGTCGCCGTGGGTCTGGTCGATGACCACCGTCCAGGAGCGCTGCCGGGCGGCCTCGACGATCAGTCCGGCCAGTTCCCCGAAGTACGGCGAGTGCAACTCGGGGATCACGAGGCCGATCAGGCCGGTCCGGCCGGCGCGCAGGTTGCGGGCGGCGAGGTTGGGGCGGTAGCCCAGTTCGTCCAGCGCGGCCTGCACCCGTGCGCGTGTCTCCTCGGCGACGGGCCCGGTGCCGCTGACGACGTTGGAGACGGTGCGGATCGACACCCCGGCGAGGGCTGCGACGTCCTTCAGGCGGCTGCTCACGGTGGCCATCTTGGCACGGGCGCCATCGGCGGAACAAAGGGCGCGAGAAAGGTCGCGGCGAGGTGTTGCAACGTTGCATGCAGCGCTGCAACCATGAACCGAGGCCCGCAGTGCAAGGAGGCGCACATGAGCACGCACACTCATCCCGGTACGGCCGCCGACCAGTTGGACGTCGACGTGTCGGCCGACGTGGAGGCCCTGTACACCGACGGCATCACCGCACGGAAGGGCGCGTTCGCCCCCGAGTGGGCCGATCTGGTCCGTGAGGACATCGAGGAGGCGTTCGCCGAGGCGCTGGCCCGCCCCGGCGGCGCCGTGGGACGCGGCCCGAACCGCTACTACGTGGAGATTCACCCCGAGCAGCTCAGGGGCTTCGTCGATCTGGTCGACCACCCCTGGGTACGGTCCCTGTGCACCGCGGTGCTCGGGCCGGACTACCGCATCGTGGAGCTCGGTTTCGACGTCCCGCTGGAGGGCGCCGTCGACCAGCCCTGGCACCGGGACTTCCCCATGCCCGAGGAGACGCGGCGCGAACGCCGCCTGACCTCGCTCGCCTTCAACGTCACGGGGGTGGACACCGAGGAGGACATGGGGCCCTTCGAGATCGCGCCGGGCACCCAGTGGGACGACGGCCCGGAGTTCGAGCACGGCATGTTCCCGCCGAGGTCGCACTACCGCCGCTACGAGGAGCCGGCCGTGCGCAAGTACCCCCGGCGCGGCGACATCTCCTGCCGCACGGCCCTCACCGTCCACCGCGGCACGAGGAACCAGTCCGCCGCGTCGCGGCCCGTCCTGGTCCTCGGCGTCGACGGTCCGGAGGCGAACAACGGCGACCGGCACGACACGGCGGTCACCCGGGCCTTCTGGGAGTCGCTGCCGGAGCGCGTGCGCCGGCACCTGGACTGCCCGGTGGTGGACGAACTGCGGCCCATCACGCAGAAGCACACCATCGAGGGCCTGGTCATGGGCGACGTCTGAGACCGCCGTCGCCGCGGTGCCCTCCCGGTGCGCCCGGCCCCTCGCGCCCGCGCCGACGTCCCGGTTCCGGACGACGGATCCCGGCTCGACGCGCCCCGCCGCCGTCGATCGAATGCGCGCGGCAGGGTCTGGGCCACCGCGGGCCGTGGCCCCGTACGCCGTGCGGCGCCACCAGGGGGCGGTCGGCGGGAGCGGAGGCCCGGCCCCTCGTCCGGGGTCCGGGGCGTGAGCGTGGGGCCGCCGTGGACGGGAGTTCGAGCCGCCGGCAGCGGATCCGCAGGCCACGGCGGCGTAAGTCATACCGGCCACGGCCGTCGCCGGTCCGGCGTGCGCCTAGGATCGGGAGGGTGACGGCAAGTACCAGTGACATCGAGAAGGCAGCCGAGGTGCTGCGCGCCGGAGGGCTTGTGGCCTTCCCCACCGAGACCGTCTACGGCCTGGGCGCCAACGCCGAGGACCCGGCCGCCGTCTCGCGCACCTTCCAGGCCAAGGGGCGTCCGCCCTCCCACCCGCTGATCGTCCATCTCGGCGGCGCGGAGCTGCTCGACGACTGGGTCGAGGAGGTACCGGCGACCGCGCGCCTGCTGGCCGAACACTTCTGGCCGGGGCCGCTCACGCTGGTCCTGCGCCGCAGCCGCCGGGTGCCCCTCGAAGCGACCGGTGGCCTGGAGACGGTGGCCGTGCGGGTGCCCGACCACCCCGTCGCCCTCGCCCTGCTGGCGGCCTTCGGCGGCGGCGTGACGGCTCCGTCCGCCAACCGCTTCGGCTCGGTCAGCCCCACGACCGCGAGCCATGTCCGTACGGAGCTCGGCGACAGCGTCGACTTCGTGCTGGACGGCGGGTCCTGCGAGGTCGGCGTCGAGTCGACCATCGTCGACCTGACGGGCGACGCGCCGAGCATCCTGCGGCCCGGCGGGGTGACGCGCGAGGACCTCGAAGCGGTGCTGGGACAGCCGCTCGCGGTCCCCACGAGCAGCGGCGTCCGGGTGCCGGGCCAGCATCCGTCCCACTACGCGCCTCGCGCGCGGGTCGTCCTCGTCGAGCCGGAGAAGGTGGTCTCCGAAGCGGAGCTCGCGCGGGAACTGGGGCACCGCGTCGGCGTCCTGCTCCCGCCCGCCCTCACCGACGCCGCGGTGCGGGCGCACGCCGTGGTGAGGGTGCCCGCCTCGACGGCCGCCTACGCGCGCGGGCTGTACGGGTCCCTGCGCGAACTCGACCAGCGGGGCTGCGACCTCATCGTCGCGTCGCTGCCGGTGGAGGAGGGCCTGGGACTGGCCATCGCCAACCGTCTCCGCCGCGCCGCGGGGCCCCGGTCCACCGTGTGACCGGCGCTGGAACGGTGCCCTGACCGCGCTCACGGGTCGAGGGCGGGCGGACGTCCCGCCCGTCTGCCCTCAGTGGCTTTCCGGCCCCCCGTCGTCGAGGGCGGCCACCTCGCGTACGGCGTCGGCGACGGCCCGGTGGTCCTTCCTCAGGATCGCACCGTGGTTGCTGGCAACCGTCGCGCTGACGCGGATGTTCGCGTTGCCGGCGGTCGCCGTGCCGAGGCCGGCGCGTATCCGGTCCTGCTCGTCGCCGCGGCTGCCGAGGGACGTGCCCGAAGCGACGACGTAGCGCACCGGGACGGTGATGCCGTCCAGCACGGGGCCCAGCTCCCGCGCGCGGGAGAGCCTGCCGAGCTCGATGTTGCTGTCCGCCTGTTCCCCGGCGGTCATCCGCGGGGTCAGGCCCGTCGGACGCAGCAGCGGTGTGAACCAGCCCATCCGCCTGAACAGCTTGCGGATCCGCTGCGCCATGGCCTCGTCGAGCCAGTCGTACGGGAACGCGCCGTCGACGAGGACCGCGCCCGGGGTGCGGGCCGGGTGGCGCTCGGCCCAGTGAGCTGCGACGACCGCTCCGTAGGACCAGCCCACCAGCAGTGCCCGGTCGACGCCCCTGGCCGCGAGAACGGCGTCGACGTCACGGACGGCCGCTTCGAAGGAGTAGTCCGCCGAGCGCTTCGACTTCCTGCCGCGGGCCCGTTCGTCGAAGGTGATGTGCCGCCACCGCGGCCCCAGTTCGGCGATGACCCGCCGCCAGTAGCCCTGGGTGGCGAACTGACCGTTGAGGTAGATCACGGGGGTCCCGGGGCCACCGCTGTCGGTGACGGCCAGGGCCGTGTCGTCGACCGGCACCATGCCGGTCCACGGTGCGTGGGGCGAGGACGTGCTGTTCTTCTTCATGGGTTCCCCCTCATCGCGTGGAGTGCTTCGTCCGACTTCTCAGGGCGTCGCGTGTGGAGCGCGGGCGCCGGGGGCGGGCGTCGTCGTGGCGACGACGGCCGAGGGGGTCGCGGTCGCGGTGGAGCGCCCCCGGCCGGAGGGTCCCGGCCCTGCCCCTCGCAGGCCGCGGGTCAGAGGCTGCGGGCGGTGATGTCGCCGTGGGAGGTGGTGGCGCGGATGTCGAGTACGGCGGCGCCGTCGTTCTTGAGGGCGTTGCTGACGCGGCCGTGGCCGGTACCGGCGTCCAGGGTGGCCGGGACGCCGGCGGCGGCGCCGACCGTGATGTCGCCGGACCGGGTGCCGAGCACGACCGTGCCGCGCAGGGCCTCGGCGATCCGGATGTCGCCCCGGGCGGTGCTGATCTCCGCCGGGCCGCCCAGCCGGCCCACCTCGACGTCGCCGTCGGTCGCGGTGAGGCGGACGCTCGCCGCCTCGTCGATCTTCACGTGACGGTACGCGCCGTCGAAGACGACGTCCCCGAGGCGGCCGACGACGCGCAGCTCGCAGGCGGCGGCCTCGGCCTCGACGCGGGAGCCGGCGGGCAGTTGGACGGTGACCTCCAGGGATCCGGCCGAGCCGGATAGCCGGCTCCCGGGCTCGGAGGCGTCGATCCGCAGGACGCCGTCGGCGCAGCTGACGGTGGCCCGCTCGGCGGCCCGCACGTCGCGGCCGCTGCCGGGGTCGGCGGGCAGGATCTCGACGGTGGTGTCGGAGCGGTCGGCGGCGATGAACCGGACGCGGCCGGCGGGGACGGACAGGACGGCGGAGATCGGGGCGGGGGTGACGAACTTCTGCATCATGCTCTCCGGTGCTCGTTGTGGTTTCCGGCAACGGAAACGCTACGTTGCTTTCCAATAGACGGCAACAAGGTTGTTGCACTGGCGTCGAGTAAGTGCACGTCACAGCAGGTAAGTTGTTGCAACGGGCTGACATCTAACGCAACGGCAGCGATCACCATCATTGCAATGAGCGGTCGGTGAACGCTAAGGTGACGGAGCAGGTACCACCACGCGGCAGCACTGAGGAGAACGCGATGCCGGGAGGCAGGCTCACCCAGCAGGAACGCCGGCAGATCGCGCTGGGGCTGGCCGACAGCCTCCCCTACGCCGAGATCGCCCGGCGTCTGGAGCGTCCGACCTCGACCGTCACACGTGAGGTGATGCGCAACGGCGGCCCCACCGCCTACCGGGCCGACCTGGCCCACCGTGCCGCCGAACGCCGCGCCCAGCGGCGCGGATCCGCCCCGGTCCCGGGCGCGCGGCCGGTTCTCCAGCCGCCCGGGCGCGACGCCGAGGCCGTGGCCGAGTACGAGGAGTCACTGACCACCGTCCTCATGGCGACGGGCCTGCCCAAGATGCCGGCCAGGGTGCTGACCTGCTTGTTCACCACGGACGCGGGCAGTCTCACCGCGTCCCGGCTCGCCCAGCGCCTCCAGGTCAGTCCGGCGTCCATCTCCAAGGCCATCGCCTTCCTGGAGAGCCAGAGCCTGGTCCGCCGGGAACGCGACGAAGCCCGCCGCGACCGCTACGTCGTCGACGACGAACTCTTCTACCAGGCGACGATCGCCAGCGCCCGTTCCAACGACCGACTCGTCGCCGCCGCGCGCCAGGGCGCCGCCGTCCTCGGCCGCGACACCCCCGCGGCCGCCCGGCTGGAGAACATCGCCCGCTTCCTCGACTTCATCAGCGAGAGCATCACCCGCGCCGCCGAACAGGCCCGCGCGGTCCTGAGCACCGCACCCGCGACGCCCGCACCCGCGACGCCCGTTCACGGAACGCCCGCTCCCGCGACGCGTCCGTCTGCGGGCGGGACGGGGAGAGGCTGAAGGAGTATCTGCGTGGACGGCGCCCAGGACCATCCGAGCGCGGGCCGGCTCTTTTCGTAGACGCGGCCCCCCTCACCGTCATGTCAGCCGTGGACGAAGCCGCCTCCATAGGGGGGTGATGTGGTCGCGGCGGTCCCCCGGCGGAGCCTCTCGTCAGGGCCGCAGGCGGCAGACCGTGTGCGGGTCGGCCCCCTTGGGGCCGGGCGGTGGCGTGAGCGGTGCCTCGCTGCCCGCGGGGCGTCCGCACACGTTCACCGACCGCACCTCGCCGTCGTCATAGCTCACCCGCACGATCTCGTAACCGTGCCCGCGCTGGTCGGCGTAGGGCCGGCTGCCGGCGAAGCCGACCGTGCCGACCGGCAGGTTCGGGTTGGGGTGCCAGCGCAGGTCGGCCCAGGTCTCGGCGGCTGTCTGCGGGACGTCCCCGTTCCGCGCGGCCCGGTAGAGCACGGCCGTGGCGCTGTAGGACAGCACCGACTGCCCGCTCGAGAACAGCGCGTCGGTCCAGGGCCGTGCGGGATCGGCGAGCGCCGTCGGCCGTGATCCGGCGGGCAGCAGGTCCATGAGGACCCGGTGGGCGTCGACGTAGAAACCCGTCGTCGCCGCGAGGTCCATGGGAGCGAGGGCCACGTGGTAGAGGGTGACCTCGTCGGGGATGCGCAGGTTCTCCCCCTCCTCGTAGTTGCTCTTGGTGAGGTCGTCGCCGGTGAACACGGTGATGCCGCGTCCGGAACAGCCGGGTGTGGAGCCGAGCTGGGACATCAGGTTGGGCACGTCCTCCACCCGGCCCGCGAAGTAGAGGGCTCTCGGCACGGGCCGGCTGCCGCAGATGTCGCTGATGGGGGTGGTCAGTTCGGGTTCGCCCTCGGCGCTGAGCCGGTACGTCCGGGAGGGCGCCGGCGCGAAGCCGGCGTCGGCCAGCATGCGCTTGCCCACCCTGGCCTGTTCGGTGGTGTACAGGTCCTTCTCGCTGCCGACCGACCTGGACAGCACGACGGCCCGGGCGCCGGGCTCGCGGGCGGCCAGTTGGCGGGCGACGACCCGCAGGGCGTTCGCCTCCTCCTCGTCGGTGGCGGCCAGCCCGAACCAGTTCGACAGTCTGCGCGCCAGGTGGCTGCCGGAGTTGGTGGTGCTCACCACGGGCAGGCCGGCCCCCTTGAGGATCCGCGCGGCCTGCTCGGTCTCCGTGGTGTCGCGTCCCATGCCCACCACTCCGACGACGGAGCGGTCGCGCCGCGCCAGGTCGGCGATGTGCCGGGCCATGGGCAGCACGTGGAGCATGTTCTCGCCCGCGTTGGCCAGCAGGACCTTGATCTTGGTCGGCTGGTCGGTGCTGACGTTGGCGTAGTGCTGGTAGAGGTACACCCCCGTGATCTCCTCCAGCCCCTTGCGGGTGCCGGACTGCTCGGCGGCGGTGACCGGACCGGCGTAGACGATCGTCACATGGGCGTCGTGCGGTCCGATGGCCGCGTTCTCGGCCCTGATCGCCCGCTCCACCGCGTCGAAGGTGACGCCCTTGCCGGCGCCGGACAGGTTCAGCGTGTCGCCCTCGGCGAGCCGTACGTCCCCGGTGGCCACGCCGATGCACTCGCCGTCGTGGAGACCGGAGTCGGTGTTGGAGCCGAGCAGCCGGCCCTCGCAGTAGCGCGTGGCCAGGTAGCGGTTGCCGAGGAAGCCCGCGGCCAGGCCGAGGGCGAGGACCACGACGAGGCAGGGCCGGGACCACAGGAGCCAGGCCGGTGTCCGGCGGATCCTGTCGGTGGAGTGTTGAGCGGAGCGCCGGTGGCGCAGTTCGTCGGCGGGCATCGGTATGTGCAGGATCCACGGGAGTGCGGCGGCCCGGCCCGGGGACTGACCGGCGTTGAGGCTGGTCACCCACCGCTGGTAGCGGGCATCCGCTCCGAACGCCCCCTCCTCGTCCTCGCCTTCGGGGCGGTCCGGCCCGGCGCCCGGCTCCGGATCCACGGCGCCCGGCGGTCGCAGGCGCTCGGCCGCCGGGACCGCGGCCAGCACGAGCAGCGGGTCGACCTCGCTGCGCCGGCTGCGCACGTTGCTGAGGGTGCGGAGCAGCAGCAGACCGCCGTCGTCCTCGGTGGCCCGGGGAAGGTACACCACGGGCGGCACGGTGCGCTTGCGGCGGCGCAGGTCCAGCGCCCGCGGGCGGAAGTTCTCGCGCAGATCCTCCAGCAGCGCCAGCACCCTGAGCTCCAGGTGGAGTTGACGGGCGGTCACGTCTCCCGCCTGCGCGGCGACGACCTGCTCGGCGACGGCGAACGCCCGCCCACGGATCGTCTCCCAGGACTTCGCGGGCCGCCAGCGCGACCAGTCGGCGGCCGCCGGCCGGTCGCTGAGCGGGGCCAGGAAGGTGGTGGTCGCGAACCAGCGGCTGGCCCTGCGCAGCCACAGCAGTGGTGGGGCGCTGCGCGCGAGCAGGTGCACCAGGCCGAACACCGTCAACGCCAGCGCGCCGCCCCACACCGCCGTACGCCAACCGCCCTCCCCCAGCAGCACGCTGAGGCATGCGATGAACATCGCCCCTACGAATCCGGACGGGTTGACGACGGCGCCGACGGCCTCCGCCAGTGCCGGAGCGCGGCGCCGGCCCTCGCCGCCGTCCGGACCGCCGCCGGGCCGCCAGCGCAGCTCGGCCAGTCTGCGCATCAGGCGTTCACGGCGCTCCGCCGCCGTCCACACGGTCGTGACCTCGGCGCCGACCTCGGGCGCGGCCTGTTCGATCGCCCGCAGCAGGCGTGAGCGCGGGAACGCGAAGGGTTTGTACTGCGACTGCCGCGCGTTGTCCCAGGAGTGCTCGCACAGTTGGCGCACCATGTCGACGGCCGAGGAGTAGGTGTCCGGGCCGCCCCCGCCGTCGAGCCGTTTGGCGATCAGTCCCCGGGGCTGCTGGCTCCGGCGGACGAACTCCACCACCTGCGCGACCCGCCGGTCGAGGGCGCCGGTGGCGTCCTCCTCGGTGGCCTGCAGCACCACCAGCGGGGTCACCGGGGGGTTCGCCCGGAAGCCGTCGATGAGCCGCCTCATGAGGGCGAAGACCGCGTCGGCCGCCTCCACCTCGGCACTGCCTGTCCAGACCCGTCTTCCCATGTGCTCCGCCCCCGTCACATCGGCCTGCTCGAACATCAAGTTCGATGGGGATACCCGGACCGGAGTGCCGCTGCACCCCGGAGGCCCTGTGAAAGTCGGGGCGTACCGGGTCGGTTCCTCGGCCCGCCAGGGCGGGACACGGCAACTCGCTCCGGACGGCCGCGATACGCGCTCCGGAGCCACCGGCGGAGCAGGACCGGCCTACTTCGGCCGGCCGGTGGTGAGCGCCTTGCCGTACACCGTGGAACTGCGCCGGACCGTCATGCCTATCCGCTCGTACAGCGACAGCGCACCGGTGTCCGAGTGCGTCCAGAGCGTACAGGTCCGCTTCCCCCGGCGGTGGAACGTGCGGAACGTGTCCCGCAGGAGCATGCGGGCGATCCCCCGGTCGCGGTGGTCGCGTCGTACCGCGACCCGCTCGACGTATCCCTCGCCGGTGTCCGGGACGTCCAGCGACAGCACCGCGCCGACCATCTGGTCGCCGGCGAAGGCCACCGGTGACGCCCCCGGCTCGAACGAGGAGCGTTCGACCGTGTGCCGCGCCCATTCCTCGTAGGTCTTCCGCCGCTGTTGCCACTCGTCGAACGCGTCCTCGGTGAGTTGGTACGCCGCTTGTTCGTCGCCGGGCCGGAACGGTCGTACGGTGATGCCCGCCGGAGGCTCGGGAACCTCGGGTTCGACGGGCATGGCGATCTCCAGCAGCCACTCGGTGACGAGCGGGGAGTATCCGCGGGACCGCAGGAGAGCGACCGCCGCGTGATCGTCGTCGGAGACGGTCTGGGCCAGCCGGTCGCCTCCGAGTCGCCCGGCCCGTGTCTCGGTCCAGCCGAGAAGCGAGCCGCCGAGGCCCCGTCCGCGGTGATCGGGGTGCACGTGGACCGTGGCCCGCCGCCCCTTCACCCAGCCCCAGCCGGCCGGCTCTCCTCCGGGGCCGCGCACGAGCAGCGTGTCGGACTTCAACTCCAGGCCGGGCAGGGCGAGATCAGCGGTGATGTGGTCGGAGCCGGTCGTGACGCGACCGTGCAGCGCGTGTTCGCAGGCGGCGACCAGACGGTGGATCGCGTGGACGTCGGCGGTGGTCGCCGGGCGGCTCCGGTAGCCGACCGGCAACCACGGCGAGGAGGAATCAGGCATGAGGTGAACCCTGTCCCACCCCTATGCGCCTGTCGAGCGGATTGCCGGGCGGCCCGGCCGCGGGGCACGACAGCGCCCGGCTGCGGGGCACGACAGCGGCCCGGCCGGCCGCGCTCGGGGAAGCCGCGCTCCCGGCCGGAGTGCCGGCCGCACTCGCGGTCAGGCGGCCGTGCCGCGGACCGGCCGCGTTCGGCGGCGCCGTGCCGCGGTCACTCGGCGTTCCTCTCGCCGAGACGGGCGACGAACACGCTGCGGCCGTTGGTCGCCTCCTGCGTCTGGATGCAGAGGCTGATCTCGATCAGCCTGCCGTCGCGGTGGAGGGCGGGCATGGTCACCCGCCGGCCGAGGATGTGCGCCTGTCCGGTCAGCAGCAGGGAGGTGAAGGCGGCGATGTGGCGTTCACGCAGGTGTTCCGGGACGATCACGATGATCCGCTGCCCGACGAGTTCTTCCGGGCGCCAGCCCAGGAGTTCGGCCGCTGCCGCGTTAGCGGCGATGATGCGGTTGCCGTCGTCGGCGGCGATCGTCGGCGTGCTGGTGGCCTGCAGCTGCCCGGGATCCCAGGGTGCCAGCTCGGGGGCCGTGGCGCTCGGCTCGCGGGGCATCGCGGGCCAGGCGGTGGGACCGTGCCCGGAGAGCTGGTCGGTGATCTGTCCGAGGAGCCAGCGGGTGGCGGCGCGGATCTGCGGCAGTGCCGGCCTGGTCAACAGCCTTCCCTGGCTGGCCGCTTCGTTGGCCGCTTCGAGGACCCGGCCCAGGCCGAGCACGGCTTCGCGGGCGTCGGCGGGCATCTGTACGCGCAGCGTGTACAGGTCTCCGCGGGAGTGGCTCTCGGACACGGCGGCCAGACGCTCGTTGATGAGGTGGTTGGTGTCGTGCGCGGTCAGCAGGTCGTCCAGCGGGGCGGAGGACAGGTCGCCCGCGAACGCGGCCATCAGCGATTCACGCAGCAACGCCTCGCGGTGCTGCTGGGCCGCCCTGTGCAGCGCGCCGGGCAGATCGACCAGCTCCACGGTCGCCGTCGCGCCGAGGGGCGCCGCGGGGACGCTCCAGCCGGAGGCCGGCGGCTCCGGTGTGCCGGGCCACAACTCGAACCAGACCGTCTTGCGGTCCTCACCGACGAGGACCCCGTGGGTGGAGGCCAGCTGTTCGACCATGGCCAGACCCCGGCCCGTACCGGCGTACGCGCTGCCGTCGGCCGGGGGCACCAGGACACGGTCGGGTCTGTGGTCGCTGACCTGGACGTGCACCCGTCCGTCCACGGCCCAGGCCTGCACCTCCACCTCGGTGTGCGCGTGCATCACCGCGTTGGTCACCAACTCGCTGACCAGCAGCTGCGCGGTGTCCACGACGTCCGGGACCGCGCCGTCCAGGACATCGCGCACGAACCGCCGGGCCGCCGCGGCACTCTGCGGGCGCGGCGGCAACCGGCACGACGGCGCTCCGGCCGGACCAGGGGTAGCCATGACCCCAGTGTGCCTGCCGGACCGCCCCTGCCGTGGCCGCGGGCCCTCCGGTGACCAGGGCGTGTCCGGCTTCGGCCGCTGCGGCCGTGACGCATGGCGGCGGCCTGCCGGACCAGGGGTGAGGACGCGGTCCCGGCCACCGGACGACCGAGGGCGTGCGGCATGAACGCCACCGGGTCGGGTCCCGGAGGCCACCCGACCGGGCTACGGACGCCGCCCCACCGGGCCACGGACACCGCCCCACCGTGGCCGGTGTGCGGGGCCCCGGCCTGTGGCAGGCCCACACGGACGGAAGGAGTCGTCCCCGGTCGTGGCCGGCTCGCCTGACGCGCACCGAGGAGGGCGTTTCGGCCTCGTCGTCCACCCGTCCGTGGAGGAGAGGGATCTCCTCCACGGACGAGCGTCTTCCGCGGCAGCCGCGGGTGCTTGCCGGACCGGGCGTTTCCTCTCGTGCGCCCGGCCTCAGCCGGCCTCTCGGCCCGGGGCGCCGTCGCCGGTCAGGGGTGACCGTGTCCGCGGGAGGCGGTGAGGTTGCCCGCGGGAGGCGGTGAGGTTGCCCGCGGGAGGCGGTGAGGGTGCCCGCGGGAGGCGGTGCCGGCGCGGCGCGGTCGCCGGCTACTGCGACACACGCACGTAGTCGACGAGCATCTTCTGCGGCAGCACGGTGGTGGCGTCCGGAGATCCGGGCCAGTCGCCGCCCACCGCGTTGTTGAGGATGATGTAGAAGGGGTGGTCGTACACCCACGGCCCACGGGTCTGTTCCACCGTCGAGCGCTCCGCCGTGAAGAAGCTCTTGCCGTCCACGGAGAAGGTCATGCGGCTGGAGTTCCAGTCCAGGGCGTAGGTGTGGAAGGCGGCGGCGAAGTCGCTGCCCGCGACCGTGTAGGGGGAACCGTAGCCGTTGCCGCCGTTGTAGGCGGGGGCGTGCAGTGTGGAGTAGACGGAGTCAGCGACCTTGCCGACGTGTTCCATGATGTCGATCTCACCGCAGTTGGGCCAGGGCGTGCCGGTCTTGAAGTTCGATCCCAGCAGCCAGAAGGCCGGCCACAGGCCCTGCGTGCCCGACACCTTGATGCGCGCCTCGACGTGGCCGTACGTGAAGTTGAAGTGGTCCGAGGTGTTGATCCGGCCCGAGGTGTACCGTCCGTCGGCCTCCTTGCGCGCCTCGATGACGAGGTTGCCGTTGCCGTCCATCGAGGTGTTGTCGCCGTTGGTGTAGTACTCCAGCTCGCCGTTCTGGCCGTTGCCCGGGTCCTGGGACCACTTCGTGGTGTCCGGCTTGGCGCCCGCCGGGCCGTTGAACTCGTCGCTCCACACCAGGCGTCCGGGGTTGCCCGGGTCGGCCGGGGGCGCGGGCGGAGCGGTGGGGTTCCCGCCCGTGCCGTACACGTCGAAGGTCCACAGGGAGTAGCCGTAGCCGTTGCTGCGCGCGGTGCCGTACATGCGCACCCAGCGTCCCGTGCCGTCGACGTTCAGGGTCTCCTTGAATCCCTTGCCGTTGGAAGTCGAGTAGATGCTGGTCCAGTTGACGCCGTCGGACGAGGTCTGGATCTGGTAGGCGGTGGCGTAGGCCGGGTCCCACTGGAGGACGACCTTGGTGATGTGCGCGCTCGCGCCGAGGTCGACGGCGATCCAGCCGGGATCCACCCAGCCGTTGACGTCGCTGGTCGCCCAGCGCGTGGCCGGGTCCTCGTCGAACGCCTTGGCGGGGGTGCAGTCGACGCAGCTGTTGGCGTTCTGGTAGGTCGAGGCGGTGGCCGGCTTCTTGTACGACAGCAGGGTCGCGCCGCCGCCCGGCGGGGTCGTCGTCCCTCCGGTGAAGACCTGGAACTCCCAGAGCGAGTAGCCGTACTGGGTGGCGCGGGTGGTGCCGTACACCCGGACGTACCTGCCGGTGCCGTTCGTCGAGATCAGCTCGGTGCCGCCGGGGCCGGTGTTCGTGCTGTAGACGCTGGTCCAGGAGGAGCCGTCGTCGGAGACCTGGATCTGGTAGGCCTTCGCGTACGCCGTCTCCCAGCTCAACTGGACGCCGCAGACGCTCTGTACGGAGCCGAGGTCGACCTGGAGCCACTGCGGGTCGGCGGCCGCGCTGGACCAGCGTGTACCGGCGTCGCCGTCGACCGCGGCGGTGGCCGGGGTGCCGGCGTTCTCGGTGGAGGAGGCGGTGGCGGGCCTGCCGAGTGCGGCGTCGGCGGTCGAGCAGGTGCTGCCGGCGCCGGCCGTGCCGTACACCTGGAACTCCCAGAGGGACACCCCGTACTGGGTGGCGCGCCGGGTGGTGGTGAGGCGGACGTACCGCCCGGAACCGCTGACGGTGAGGTTCTCGGTGCCGCCTCGGCCCGTCGTGGTGGTGTAGACGCTCTTCCACGTGGTGCCGTCGGTGGAGGTCTGGATCTCGTAGGCCGTGGCGTACGCCGTCTCCCAGTTCAGGGTGACGGAGCTGATCGTCGATCCGGTGCCGAGGTCGACCTGGAGCCACTGCGGGTCGGCGGCCGCGCTGGACCAGCGCGTACCGGCGTCGCCGTCGACCGCGGCGGTGGCCGGGGTGCCGGCGTTCTCGATGGAGGAGGCCGTGACCGGCTTCCCCTGCGAGAGGAGGGTTCCCGCGGCGCGGGCCGGGGACTGGGTGACGGCCAGGGTGAGAGCGGCGACGAGCACCGTCACACAGGCCAGGACCGTCGTTCGGAAGGATCTTTGAGAGGACAGGGCCGGGGGTCTGCCGATCACAGCGTCTCCTTGGTGTCGCCGGGCGGTGCGGGAACGCGCTCTCCAGCCGGCGCGACGGCGTCCTGCCGGTGACGCGTCGGCGAGGCGAACGACCCGGACCTCCGCTCGGTTCGATGCCCGCACGGTCCACGTCCGTCCCTGGCCGTTCTCGTCACGGCCTTGGCCGGACGAGGCGCCAGGGCCGCGCCGACCGCGAGCACGGACTCACCTCCCAGGAGGCGGGTCGGAGAGCGGGGTCAGGAGAGCGCCCTCCGGAACCATGCCCGTCCGTCATGCACCGGTCAAGAACTTCAACGCCTTTTCTTTTGCCTTGACTTAAGAGAGTGGAGTTCTGTCAGGCGGCTCGAAGGGGTTCGCGAGCGACCGTGCGGAACCAGTCGCGTCCGGGGTTCCGGACGGCGGTCCCGAACCTGACCGACAGGCACGTCGTCGCTCATGGGCTCACTCGATGCGTCGGGCACGCGCGTTCGTGCGTGCCGGTGCCGCGATCGTAGGGCGAGGCGTCGAGGGTCGTCCTCGTTCGTCGTCGTGACGCGGAGGTCGCGTCCCGTCCCGATGCCCGGGAATACACCTCCGGGCGGGGCGTTCTGTCATCGAGGGGGCGTTCCCTCGCGCGCCCGCCGCTGATGCGGATCACGTATTTTCACACAGGAGGACCACCTCATGAACGACTGGCCTTTGACCCTCATGGCGGTACACGCCCACCCCGACGACGAGGCCACCGGAACGGGAGGCGTCCTCGCGCGGTACTCGGCGGAGGGTGTCCGCACGGTTCTCGTGACGTGTACCGACGGCGGTTGCGGTGACGGGCCGGGGGGCGTGAAGCCGGGCGATCCCGGACATGATCCGGCGGCCGTCGCCTCGATGCGGCGCCAGGAACTCGCCGCCAGTTGCGAGGTTCTGAAAGTCGGTCATCTGGAGATGCTGGACTACGCCGACTCCGGGATGATGGGCTGGCCGACCAACGACGCCCCCGGGTCCTTCTGGCGGACGCCCGTGGAGGAGGGCGCCGCCCGACTCGCGGAACTCATGCTGCGCTACCGGCCCGACGTGGTCGTCACCTACGACGAGAACGGCTTCTACGGCCACCCCGACCACATCCAGGCCAACCGCATCACGATGGCGGCGCTGGCGATGACCGGGCTGACACCGAAGGTGTACTGGACGACGGTGCCGCGCTCGATGATGCAGCGGTTCGGGGAGGTCATGCGCGAGTTCGGTGCGGAAGGGCAGGAGCCGGATCCCGCCGAGACCGCCGCGATGGCCGAGATCGGACTCCCCGACGAGGAGATCACCACCTGGGTGGACACCACCGAGTTCGGCGGCCAGAAGTTCGACGCGCTGGCCGCGCACGCGAGCCAGGGCGAGAACATCTTCTTCCTCAGGATGGGCCGGGAACGGTTCACCCAGTTGATGGGCGTCGAGACCTTCGTACGCGTCCAGGACACCACCGGCGCGGCCCTGCCCGAGAAGGACCTCTTCGCCGGACTGCGCTGATCCGCCCGCCCGCCGGGGCCCGGCGGGGCCCACGGTCCGCATGACTCGGGCCGGGCGCGCCACCACGTCGGCCGACGCCGGCCGGCCACCGGCATGCTCGGCGGCGGTCAGGCGGAGTGGCGCGCCCGGCGCCGGTGGCGGTCCGCTCCGGGCCGCCCCGGGGGCATGCCCGCGGCCTGCTGCATCGGCAGCACCGATGTCACCGGGTCGGGGGAACGGAACACCTGCTGCCGGGCCGGAGGCCCTGACCCGGTGTGATGATCACACGGAGACGATACGAGGGCTCCGGTCAGTCACCGCGCCCGGCAGGAGGACCCACCGATGAACCTCACCGTGAAGCACCTTCTCGGCGTCGCCGCGGCGATCGCCATGGGCGCGCCGGCTCTGCTCGGCACGGCCGCCTCCCCCGCCGTCGCCGCCCCAGGCGCCCACTGCGAGCGCGCCGAGCAGGACATGTGGGAGAGCGGGCCCAGCCGCAGCGTGACCGCCCGTGATTGCAGCATTCCGTCCTACGGGAAGCGCTGGTACACCGTCGAGATCGACACCCTCGTGCAGACCCACTACAAGGGCGACACCCTGGACGGCGGGGTCGACCGCACCAGGACCCTGCACGACCAGACCATCAGGTGCCTCGGCTACACCTCCGACGCCGACAAGGGCACGGTCGACTGGTTCGGCTGCCCTCCCGTGTGACGCCTGCGCATGCGTCGCCGGGCCAGGCGCGCGGGCCGGCGGGCAGGATCGAGCCGTCTCGGGCTCGGCCCGGATCCACGAGCGGCTGTTGTGGTTCCCTGTCATCCCGAGCACCGCAGCGGGCCGGCACCGGCCCGCACGGCGCTCGGCGGAGCACCGGGTCACCGATCCGTGTGCGGCCCGAGGCCGTCCCGCTAGTCATGACCGGGGAGCGTGCCCCATCGAGCCGAGCCGAGCCGATGCCGGCGCGGAGGACGCCCCGGTGTCTCGCCGTCACCCGCGTCCTCGCCCGGGAGGTCTGCGATCGCGTGGACCGGGCATACGGGCTTCACCTCTTCGGAAGTCGGAAAGGAGCTCGTTCATGCTCGGCATAGTCTCGGCGGTGCTGTTCTTCGTGGCGTTCCTGATCAACGCGGCGGACCTCAGCACCAACGATGTGTTCTCTTCGACGAACGTCATGCTGCTGGGGCTGACCGCTCTGGCCCTGCACGTGGCCGGAGTCGGCGCCGGCTGGGCCCGCAGACGCTGACTCCCCGTCCCCGGCCCCCGCTGAGCCCTGGCCGGCCGACCCGCACAGCGGCCAAGGACCAGCAGGGGCAGGCCGGTTCTCGAACTGATGGGGCGTCCGCGGTTCCGGCCTTCTGGTCAGTGGCTTCCCGCTCGGGCGAGGGCGTCGGCTGCCTGCGCTGCCGACGCGGCGACGAATCGGCCGCGTGCGGCCGGTCGTCGACGAGGTCGACGCCCTCGCCGGCCGGTGAACCCTTCCGGTCACGGCCCCAGCCCTCCGCCGCGGGAGACAGCGGCGGCCGGCTCGCCGCCGGCCGACCCGCCCATGGACGTCGGCGCGATGGGGTGGTGAACACCAGACGACTTCGTGAACGCCGGCGACGATGCCATGCCCGGCATCGTCGGTCCCTTCACAGGCCTTGGAGCGCCTTGCGGAGCCGTTCCTCCAGGGCGGCCCGCGCCGACGTCCATCTCCGCACGGCGTCTTGGGAGTCAGCGATCCAGTCCAAGGATTCCGTCCGCGCCCAAGAGCTCTCGTACGAGCCGATGTCGAGGCCGTGCTCGGCGAGCTGCTGCTCCCGACGTTCTTCCCACTCCCGGCGCTCATCGGCCTCGTGATGATCGATCCATGTCAGCCCCTTGAGGAACTGCTGTGCCAGCCGACGATCCTCGTCCTCCAGCACCTCGCCATGTCTGATCAGGAAGCCATTGATCTTCGGCACCTCGGCGCGCAGATCCCGTCCCCCCGGGTTCCAGCGTGACTGGACTTCTAGCTCACGGAGCTTGTCCAGCAGTTCCCGCAGGGCTTCGAGACGCTGCCGGTCGTACGTTCCGCGGGCGATACGACGTCGCTCCGCCTGCTCCAGTTCCCGGCGCGCCGCTTCGTTCTCGGCCTGTCGCCGCTCGCTGCGTCGCCACTGGAGGTAGCCCATGACGGCGACGAACACCGTGGCGCCCACGGGCAGCACAGCAGTCAGTAACTCCACGGGCGCATTGTGCAGGCGCGGTGTCCCCTTGGCCAGTACCCGAGTTCAGAGCCAGGCGCCACCGTGTCCGGCTTCTTCCGGATCACGCGCGGCTCCCTCCAGGTCGGAGTTCGCCGGCCCCGGCGCGGGCATCCAGGTGAGCGGCGATGCGTGCGGCCGTTGAGCGTGCGGCGTCGTCCTCCAACAGACGCGCCTGCGTGCACGACCAGTTCGTCGAAGTGGCACAGCCTCGCCTCCCGCTTCCGGGCACCGACGAAGCCGCCGCTCGGGATGCCCGGCCCGCGGCTTCCGCGCGGCCCTCGCGCATGATGAGTTCCTCGTTGGGCGTCGCCAGGTGTTCCGACCAGAGATCGGCCATGCCTCCGGGGCGAGATGGAGCGCGCTCGACTGGCCGCGCCTCGCGCCCCGTAGGGGCGCGCACCCGGCCTGTCGTGGCGCTCGGCAGGTGTCACACCAGGTCTGCCGCACGCTCCTGGGCGGGATCCTCGGGTGCCGGGTGATCCGGACCGTCGGCCGGGGC
The DNA here is from genome assembly GCF_044391765.1 of Streptomyces sp. NPDC018610. Lineage (NCBI taxonomy): Bacteria > Bacillati > Actinomycetota > Actinomycetes > Kitasatosporales > Streptomycetaceae > Streptomyces > Streptomyces sp. NPDC018610. Next base: position 226,388 of record NZ_JBISAL010000004.1, on the reverse strand, counting down.
GGCAGCACGGAGCGCCGCTTCGACCCGGCGGTTGTCGGTCATGGAGGCCGTGACGGCCGTCATCGTCAGGAGGAGGGCGCCGGCGGCGTAGACCGGGGTGCGGATGTCGTAGGTGGTGGCCAGCCAGCCGCCGAAGAAGGCCCCGACGGGGGCGGCGCACATGGCGAGCATGCGGGAGGTGGAGGTGACCCGGCCCATGAGGTGGGCGGGGACGATCGCCTGTCGGAGGGAGGGGCTGAGCACCATGGTGGCGCCCATGCCGACCCCGCAGACGGCGAGCGCGAGGCCGGCGGCGTACGCGTCGGGAGCGGCGGCCAGGCACAGGATGGCGAGCCCTTCGACGGCGGCTGTGCAGGTCAACGCGGTGCCGGTGCCGAGTCGTCGGCCGAGGAAGGAGGCGATGCCCGCGCCGAGCAGGCCACCGGTGGCCTCCACCGTGAGGAGCAGGCCGAAGCCGTAGGTGTCGATGCCGAGGCGGTCGTGCGCGAAGAGGGCGAGGACGGTCTCGACCGCGAGGAAGGCGATGTTCCCGACCGCCGGGCGGAGCGCGAGCCCGAGCAGCAGCCGGTCCCGGAAGACGTACGAGGCGCCGGCGCGTGCCTGCCGCAGCAGTGGCTCGCGGACCTCCGGCACGGGCCGGGGCAGGGCGGGCAGCGTACGGACGAGCAGTGCGGAGAGCATGAACGACACCGCGTCGGCGAGCAGGGGAAACGCTCGCCCGAGCGCGAGCAGGGCACTGCCCGCAGGCGGTCCCGCGAAGCCGGACATGGCGGTCTGGGCCCCGCGCAGGCGGGAGTTGGCGCGCTCCAGAAGTGCGGGGTCGCGGTGGAGCAGGTCCGGCAGATAGGCCGTGGCGGCCGTGTCGAAGAGGAGTCCGCCGAGGCCGAGCAGGAAGGCGACGGCCGCGAGCAGGGGGATGCTCAGGACGTCGAGGGCGGCCGCCACCGCGGGTATCGCGAGCAGCGCCGCACGTGCCGTGTCCGTGACCCACATCGTGCGCCGGCGGTCCCAGCGGTCCACCAGTGCACCGCCGAGCACCCCGAAGAGCAGCCACGGCAGCGTTCCGGCGGCCGTGACCACGGCGAGCGCCATCGGGTCCCGCGTCAGCGTCAACGCGAGCAGCGGCAGCGCGGCATGTGTCACCCCGTCACCGAACGAGGACACCGTCTGCGCGGTCCACAGCCGTCCGAATCCGGTCGGCAACGTGCGAGCGTCCAAGGTCACTTGACGTCCCCCTCGGTCTGCTCGCGCGAGGCCGGGTGGAAGAGCGCGAAGACGAGCGACGCGTCGGGCAGCGAGGGGTCGGACAGCTCCCGGTACTCGTCCGCCAGTGCCTGCAGCCGTGCCCCCAGTTGTGCGAACTGCTCCTCGGTGAGCCGCAGATGGGCCATCCGTACGTGTCGTTCGCCGTCCGTCGGCGCCGCCTCCAGGTCCGCCACCGCATGCCGCATCAGCACATCCGGCCCTCCCTCGCCCGGATCCGGCAGGACGATCGCCCGCGCGGCCATCGCGTAGTACCGCTCGGTGACCCCCCGGACCTTCCGTGTCCGTACCACCTTCACCAGGCCGGCCCGCTCCAGCAGCCGCACGTGATAGCTGGAACTCCCCTTCGCGAGGCCGACCCGCTCGGCGATCTGCGTGATCGTCGCCGGCTCGAAGCGGAGCACGGCCATGATCCGGTGACGTGTGAGGTTGGAGACGGCGCGCAGCTGCTCGTCAGTGGTGACGTGGAACGTCTCGGGTAGGTCGTCGGTAGGCATGCGAGCAATGGTCAACGTTTCTTGACCATTGCGCAAGGGGATATCTCGAGCTGTCCGAAAACGGGCTGGGCCACGGTGGCGGCCTCTGGAAGCGAGGCGTGCGGCCTCGACGGGGGGTCCGGCCGATCGGAACTTCCGGGGAACCGGGGGACGCTCTACCGGCGGACCGCCGAGATCAGTCCGCCGGGCCGCTCCTCGCGCCGCGGCGGGGTGCCGATCGGGCGGCCGTAGGCGGCAGCGCGCTCGCGCAGGGTGTGGCAGGTGGCCTCCCAGCCGTGTCCGGCCAGCCAGGCCACCGGGTCGTCGGGCGTCTCCGAGACCCACAGGGACGCCGCCGATCCCGGCGCGGCGTCCGCGCCGAAGCGATCGATAACCCCCCGCGAGCCCAACGTCAGCCCCATCCGGCTCCCTGCCGCCGACCGCGCGCCGATCCGGGCCAGCAGCGTCTCCACCGCGTCCTCGGGCAGATAGATCAGCAGTCCTTCGGCGATCCACACGGTCGGCGCGGCCGGGTCGTGCCCCGCGGCGGCCAGCGCGCTCGGCCAGTCCTCACGCAGATCCACCGCGACGGTGATGCGCTCGCAGCGTGCGACGGCCCGCTCCTGGCGCAGCACCGATGCCTTGAAGTCCAGTGGCGCGCAGGTGTCGACCTCGAACAGCCGGGTGCCCTCGGGCCAGTCCATCCGGAAGGCCCGGCTGTCCATGCCGGCGCCGAGGAGCACGACCTGCCGGACCCCGGACGCGGAGGCCTGCCGCACCAGGTCGTCGAGGAACTTCGTCCTGATGACGATGGAGAACGACACGGCCAGCCGGCGGCGTCGCGCGGCCTCGTCACCGGGCGGCGGCGAGGAGGGCCACAGGCCGCCGGCGGCGGCGAAGGCCCGTGCCAGCGGGTCGCGGAACAGCGCGTCCTCCCGCTCGGTCTCCAGGGCCCGCACCCGGGCCACCCCCACCGCCGTGGCCCACACGCCCGACGGCCGCACCCGCTCTCGCTCATCAGTCACCGCGCCACCCTAGGAGATGGGTTCCAAGGGCTCCGGCGAGGGGGTCGCGTCACGCTCACCCGGTCCGCTGTCGGCTCCGCTCGCGGTATCCGTCCAGGACGTCCTGGCGCAGCAGGAGGCCGAACTCCACCGGCTTCTTCGGCACCGCCGGCACGGGAGGCCGGCGACGGCATCGTCGTCCGTCGACCAGCTCCTCCCCTCTTCATCCCCGTTGCCGGCCGGGCCGACGGAATCGGTCGAGGCCCGGGTAAATGCGTCGACAGGGCCTCTCGGCACCCGGCACAGTGGCTGTCCGTGACGAGCAGTGAGCTGTGGACCCGTGCGACCGCCGAACGCTACGACGCCGAGGAGACCGAGATGTCCTCGGCCGCCGTTCTCGGGCCGACTCTCGCCTTCCTCGCCGAGCTCGCCGGAGACGGCCGGGCACTGGAGTTCGCGATCGGAACCGGACGCGTGGGCGTGCCGCTCCGGGAGCGCGGCGTGCCGGTGGTGGGCATCGAACTGTCCGAGCCCATGGCAGCGGTCCTGCGGCGCAAGATCGACGAGGACACGCTCCCGGTGACCATCGGGGACATGGCCACCACCGTCGTGCCCGGCGAGTTCACCCTGGTCTATCTCGTCTACAACACCCTCTCGAACCTGCTCACGCAGGACGAGCAGGTCGAGTGCTTCCGCAACGCCGCGCGCCATCTGGCGCCCGGCGGCCGCTTCGTCATCGAGCTGGGCGTGCCGCCGCTGCGGCTCCTGCCGCCCGGCCAGGTCGCGGTGCCGTTCGACGTCTCCGAGCGGCATCTCGGCTTCGACACCTTCGACCTGGTCGAGCAGATCCTCGTCTCGCACCACTTCACCCGCGGCGGTGACGACGGCCGCTACCGCCGCGACGACTCCCGGCACCGGTACGCCTGGCCGGCAGAGCTCGACCTGATGGCACGGCTCGCCGGGCTGGAGCGGGAACGCCGCGTCGCGGACTGGGACGGGACGCCGTTCACCCAGGACTCCGCCAAGCACATCTCCGTGTGGCGCAAGCCGGCTTGAGGCCGGCCACCGGACCGCCGACGTCGGCCGCTGTCTGTCCTGAAACCTCTGTCGGGACGCTTCGCCTTCGGCTGCCCACCACCCACGAAGCCTGGCATGCCTCGGTCAAATCTGTCACTCTTTGGCAGTCGTGGCCCCGACCCCAGAGGGGCGCGACCGGATCCTGAACACCGCAACGCGCAAGCCCTACCCACGGCCGCCCCGGCGCACCCCAGCCGATCCGGCGGCCTTCGAGCAGGCCGGGACCCCGGCCGCCGTAGAAGGAGTAGCGTGTGAGACCGACCCCCCACAAGGCCCTCGGCATCGGTGCGCTCACCGTCGCCGCCGTGGCCGCCCTCGTCCTCCCCGGCTCCCCCGCCGCCGCCCGAACAGGTGCGGCTCCAGCCGCCGCCCGCTCGGATGTGGCCCCCGCCGCCTGCACTCCGGCCCAGGTGGTCACCAACGGCGGTTTCGAGAGCGGGACTTCACCGTGGACCCAGTCCACGTCCAGCGTGATCACCAGCCGCTCCGGACAGACCGCCCACGGCGGCGGCGCCTACGCGTGGCTGGACGGAACCGGCGGCACCCGCACCGACACCCTCACCCAGAGCGTCACGATCCCCTCCGGGTGCTCCACCGCCACCCTGAGCTACTGGCTGCACATCGACACCGCCGAGACGACCTCCTCCACGGCCTACGACAAGCTGACCGTGAAGCTGGGCGGCAGCACACTGGCCACCTACTCGAACCTGAACAAGAACACCGGCTACGTCCAGAAGACGGTCGACGTGTCCTCGTTCGCCGGGCAGACCGTGAACCTGTCCTTCACCGGCGCCGAGGACTCCAGCCTCCAGACCAGCTTCGTCCTCGACGACGTCGCCCTCGACACCTCCGGCGGCACGACCCCGCCGGCCGACTCCACCCGCACCCCGGCGGCGCCCGCGTACACCGTCAGCCTCAGCAGCGACACCGCCGGCACCGTCTGGAACGGCCACGAGAGCGTCACCTTCACCAACGCCTCCGCCACCGCGCTGAGCGAGGTCTACCTGCGGCTGTGGGACAACTACCACGGCAGCTGCGACGCCATGCCGATCAGGGTCGGCAACGTCACCGGCGGGACCGCCGGCGCCCTCTCGGTGGCCTGCACCGCCCTGAAGGTCGACCTGCCGACCCCGCTCGCCCAGGGCCAGAGCGCCACCGTCGGCTTCGACCTCGGCATCACCGTGCCCAGCGGCGCCGATCGGTTCGGCCACGACGGCGCGTTCAGCTTCATCGGCAACGCCCTGCCCGTCCTCGCGGTCCGCGACGGCGCCGGCTGGCACCTGGACCCGTACACCGACAACGGCGAGGCCTTCTACTCCCTGGCCGCCGACTTCAAGGTGACCCTCGACCACCCCAGCGGCCTGCTCGTCCCGGCCACCGGCACCTCCACCGACACCCCCGGCTCCAGCGGCCGTACGGTGACCACGGCCACCGCTTCGAAGGTCCGCGACTTCGCCTGGGCCGCCGGTCCGTTCAGCAAGATCTCCGGCACCTCGCCCGGCGGCGTCGCGGTGAACGTGTACTCCGTCTCGGGCATCAGCTCCGCCAACGCCCAGTCCATGCTGAGCACCGCCAAGAGCGCGGTCGACTCCCACGCCTCCCGCTTCGGCGCCTACCCCTACGGCGAGCTGGACGCCGTCATCGACAACAACTACTGGTTCGGCGGCATGGAGTACCCCGGCTTCGTCCTCGACCTGGTGAGCACCACCGCGCTGACCCACGAGATCGGCCACCAGTGGTGGTACGGCATCGTCGGCGACGACGAGTACAACAGCCCCTGGCTGGACGAGGCGTTCACCGACTACGCCACCGACCTCGCCCAGGGCAAGACCGGCGCCAACTGCTGGAGCGGTGTCTCCTGGGCCTCCGGCACCGAGAAGATCACCAACTCGATGGCCTACTGGGACGCCCACTCCTCGCGCTACTCCACCGTCGTCTACGGCTACGGCAAGTGCGCCCTGCACGACCTGCGCCGGCTCATCGGCGACAGCGCGATGACGAAGCTGCTGAAGGACTACGCCACCGCGCACTGGTACGGCGTGTCGACCACGGCCGAGTTCAAGGCGGCGGCCCAGGCCGCCACCGGCACGGACCTCACCTCCTTCTGGACCCAGCACCGCATCGACGGCTGACCGGGCCCGGCCCTCGTCGTCGCCCGGAGGGATGAACTCCGGGCGGCGGCGGCACAGTCGGGCGGCACCCGAGACGCGGTGCCGCCCGATCACCGCCGGAGGAGGCAGTCAGCCACGGTGAGCGGCCTCGCCGTCCTGGTCAGGCGAGATCCGTCAGGTCCTCCGCGAACACCTGTGACAGCGGCTGAGGCCCCACGTACTGCTGGCAGTTGCACTGGCCGGCCTCATAACGCAGCGGCTTCTTGTTCTCGTCCCAGGCCACCGGCACCTCGACGCGCTCATGGCACCGGCCCTTCCTGTCGTGCTTGGCGAGATGGTGCGTGCATCCGCACACCGGCTCCGGGGCCTTGTTCGCGGCTTCGACGGCCAGGCGCTCCTGTCTCGCCGCCTCCAGCAACTCCAGTTTGCGCTCATGCCGGTTACGCAGTGCGGTGCGGACGTTGTCAGCGACCCACGCGAAGCCACCCGTCCAGAAGACGATGAGCACCACCCAGAGCCAGTTCATCCGCCCTCTCCTCCCCCTGTGCCGCTGCGGACCAGCATAGGTGGCTCGTCACAGGCGCGGTCGCATGATGGAGCTCATCTCGTGGAACAGCGGGGTGGACGGGCCGCATCCGGGCATCGCTCCGTCCGGCCCGTCGACGCTTCGATCACGCCCCGGGGGGCGACTTCCGGCATGTACGCGGTCGCTCCGCACCGCGACATACCGGTCCCTCGTCCGGGCGTCGCCCACCAGGGCCAGATGCGCCCTAGAGGACGGCGACCGTCGTCTCGTCGCCGTACCGGAACCCGTCGTTGTCGAAGTAGAAGACCGTGACCTCGACCTTGTCCCCCTTGTCGAAGTGCGCGCCCGCGGCCGGGCGCATGGTCACCAGCGCGACGTGGTCGTTGTAGTCGCAGACCAGCTTGTCCTTCTTGACGGTGCCCGCGGCGATGGACTGGTCGTGCGGACTGTGGTTGAGCGTCGTGGCGTTGGCCACGAGCTCGTGGTCCATGCCGGTGTCGCAGGAGTAGGTGACCTTCACCTGCAGGCCGGGGGTGTGCAGCGACACCTTCCCGATCGACAGCAGGTTGGCCTTGGCCGCCGCCGAAGGCGCGGTCGCCAGGGCCCCGGCGCCGATCAGAAGAGCGGCGACCGCGGTTCCCGCGACGCGTCGGCGGAGACTGGATGACGTCATCCTGGTTTCTGCCTTCCCCCTTGCGCGATCACCCATGGTCGGTGCGTGGAGAGACTCCAGCTGGGCGGGTGACCGCGGAAGTTGATCAATTCGTCCTGGATGCTACGTGATCTCCCGACGAGCCCATGCCCGGATCGCCGACGATGCGTTGTGAGGAACCCCGCAGCCCTCCGGACGAACCACTCCCGGCTCGACGACGTCGGCGGCGGGGCGCACACCTCACTGTCCCGCGGGCCGGGTCCCGCTCGGCTGGTCGTACATCCGCACGTCGCGCGCCGTCGCCGGCGGCATCACCCGGGCGAGGCCGATCTCGCGGACGTGGCCCGAGTCGCGGTGAGCCGCGAACGCCGCCGAGTCGACGTACTTCTCAACGCTCACGAACCGCCGGGTGAGTACACGTCGCAGGAGAGACAACCCGGTTATCCGACACGCGGTGGTCAACTACCCATGACCGCAGCTCACTTCTGCCAAAAACCGATCACCCGTCAGACATGTCCCGTAGGCTTCCCCACGGACAACGCGTGACACGGGGGGATGGCGGCAGTGTCCGGTGACAGATCGAATCCTCGATGGGGGCCGCCCCACACGCCCTCGGCCGGTGACCGTCTGGACGCCCAGGCAGGTGACCAGGGCCGGATCTACCAGGCGGCGGGTGACGTCAACAGCAGCACGATCAACAACAACAGCACGGTCAACTACAACCGCCACACCGGATGGGCCGCCCTGGCCGTCGTGGTCGTCGCCGCCGTCGGCGTGGTGAGCGCGTACACCCTCACCCACGACCGGCCGGACAAGGGGTCCAGCCGCATCTCCTCCCTCTCGTCCCAGGGCTCCTCCGCCACGGAGCCGACGGCACAGGGCGGCACCGCCAGGTCGCCGGGTGGCGCCGCCGACCAGGGCGCCGCGAGCACCGCGGGCGCCCGGACGGCGACGCCGAAAGACCCTCCGCGAGGGCCGGCCGCCGAGCCCGTCGTCCAGTGGCAGGGCACACTGGTGCTCAGCCAACAGGGCATGAATCTCGACGGCAGCCACCCCAGCCAGAAGTCGTCCCTCTTCGACAGTGTCGACATTCAGCTCATAGCGCTCGGCTCCGGAGTTCAGCTCATGGCCTCCGCGGACAACGTGTCCGTCGCGCTGTGGAAGGGACAGGGTGCGGAGCCCGGGCAGGCGGAGTGCGACGAAGCGACCGACACCGGCGGACTGATGGCGGCGTCGTTGCGGCAGGGCGCCGTGGTGTGCGTGCGGACCGACCAGAACCGCATCGCCCGGCTGAAGGTCGTCAAGTCCTCCGAGGTGAACTTCGCCGCTGTCGTGGAGTTCGAGACCGTCGTGTGGAAGCCCGCCGCCTGAGCCGCGTAGGAGCGGCGACGTGTCGTCGTACATGCGGTCGGCCGGAAGGCAGTCAGCAGTCAGCAGTCAAGGGAAGGCGACATGGATCCTCTGGTGATGACCGCGGCGAGCGCCCTGGTGAGCTCGATGGCCACCGACGCCTGGCAGCAGGCGCGTTCCGGGGCGCTCACCCTGTGGCGACGAACGCACCCCGAGCGGGTCCCGGCCGTCGAGGGAGAGCTGGCCGAGGTGCGGGACGAAGTACTGGCGGCCCGGGAGAGGGACGACCAGGAGACCGAGGCCGAACTGGTCAGGGACTGGCGGCGGCGACTTCAGCGGCTGGTGGACTCCGACCCCGCTGTGGAGCAGCAACTGCGGCGGGTGCTGGAGGAGGTCCTGAACCCGCTCCTGCCGCGGAGCAGCGCGCCGAGCCCCGGTTCGGTGACGATGCGGGCGCGCGCCGGGGACGACTCCTGGATCAACCAAGCAGGCGGTGACATCACCATCCGTCACACCGACGACGAACGGAATGCGCGGGGCTCGGCCTGATGCGGCGGCAAGCCCGACGGCGGTACGGCACGGCGCAGCAGGGCACCCGTGTGCCCTTCTCCCCGGGTCCGGCACCTCCATGAGACTGTCGGCGGCCTCGACGACCTGCGCAGAGCCCGCCCCTGGGGTGGGGACCGGCCAGTGGGATCCGAACCGCGGACGGCCGGCGTGGGACGAAGACCTCCGGGGGCGAGATCCGGGGGCGCCGTCCACCCGGAGCGGGAGACGCGCGTCAGGGCTCCCGGGCGGGAGTCGGGACGTCCGGCGTGAGCAGGCCGCGTTCCCTCAACTCCGCCCAGAGCGCGTCCGGGACGGGCCGTCGGAGCAGGGCGGCGGCGTCCTCGGCCTCGGCGGCGCTGCGGGCGCCGGCCAGGACACTGGTGACCGCCGGGTGACCGAACGGGAAACGCAGGGCGGCGGCGCGCAGGGGAACACCGTGTCGCTCGCAGAGCGCCCGCAGGTCCCGGGCGCGTGCCAGCAGGTGCTCGGGCGCGGCGGCGCAGTCGAAGGTGGCGCCGGCGTGCGGGTCGGCGAGCAGACCGGAGTTGAAGACGCCGCCGATGACGACTCCGACGCCGCGCTCGGCCGCGAGCGGCAGCAGTTCGGCGAGGCCGTGCTGGTCGAGCAGGGTGTAGCGGCCGGCCAGCAGGACGGCGTCGACGTCGGTCTCCCGGATGAAGCGGGCGAGCAGGTCCGCCTGGTTCATGCCGCAGCCGATCGCACCGAGCACTCCTTCGCCGCGCAGCCGTTCCAGCCGCTCGGGCGAGCAGCGGCCGCCCACGAGGGATCCCGGGGCCGGGCCCGTCACCCCATGACCGCGCGGGCCGCGTCCAGGAACGCAAGCCGGTTGTCCTCCAGGTAGTCCCGCACGCTCTCGCCGTCCGGCAGGCCTTCCCACACCGTTCGGTTGAGGTCGAGGAAGTAGGCGCGGGCGGCGTCGTGCACGGGCAGGGGGAACTGGATGCGGATGAGCCGTTCCGCGACCCACAGTCTGTTCATGACGTCGCGGGTCGTGAGGAACCACTCGTGGGTGTCGTCCCACTCGGGGGGCCGGCTGAAGGCGGAGCGTTCGGCTTCGGCCCCCACTTCGACGAACCGCTCCAGCAACGCCAGCCGTTCCGCTCGCCGGGCCTCCGACAAGGAGATCTGCTGCCGTCGCTGTTCCGCGCGTTCCGCCGAGAGTTGAGTCCTGTGCTGCACGAGGTAGGACAACGAGCCGCCGAGGGCGACGCCGCCCAGCGATATGAGTGACACCCACACCTGACCTGACATGGCCGTCATCGTGTCACGCCGTGGATCTTCGGGACCCTCTTGCCGTCAAGATCGCCCGCCACGATCGTCACCGATCCGGGGCCGCGTCACCGATTCGGGATGGCCTCACCGATCCGGGATGGCGTCACCGGTCCAGGCCATCGTCACCGCTCCGGGTCGTCGTGACCGGTCCGGGCCCGTCGGCACCGGTCCGGTACGGGCACCGCCGATCTCGCCGGATTCAACAGTTAACCGCGTCCTGTTGAAAACGGACCGATGAACGCGTCTTGAACAACCTCCGGAACCTAAGCCAGAGTTCAGGGCGGCGGCGCACCCCCAAGCGCCGCTGGACCGGCATCGCACGTCCCGCCGACGGCTGTCTCCGCCATAGGAGACTCTCCGAATTCCCCACTCGCGGATGTGTCATGCCCATGCAGAGAGGAAAGCTGTGCACGTTTCTCGGATATCCCTGGTGGCCACCGCGGTCGGCACGCTGCTGTCAGCCGCCGTCGCCACGGGCGCCGCCCAGGCTGCCCCCTCCCCCACCGCACCCCGCTACCAGCCGGCCATGGTCGCCGCGCTGGCCGCCTCCCTCGGCGTCAGCGAGGACGCGACGGTGGCCCGGCTCGACCACCAGGCCTCCCAGCAGGACGAGTTGACCGAGCTCAGCCGCTCGGGCGTGGCGACGGACGGCGCCTACTTCACCGCGGACGGCAAGCTGACGGTGAACGTCTCCTCCGCCGCCGCGGCCGCGAGGGTCAGACAGCACGGGCTCGCCGCGCGCGTTCCGCAGCGCGGCGCGCGTGCCCTGGACCGCGTCAAGGCCTCGCTCGACGCGCGGGCCCTCCGCGACGCCCCCGACGGCGTTGCCTCGTGGTCGGTGGACCTGCCGAGCGACACCGTCACCGTGCACGTCGCCCCCGGCCGGACCTCCGCGGCGGCGAAGTCGTTCCTGGAGGCCGCGGCCTCCCACGGCAGCGCGGTACGGATCGTCCACGACGGGCAGCGGCTGGCCCCCCAGTCGACGGTCTACCCCGGCAGCAGGATGACCTGGAACAACAGCCAGGGCAGCTGGATCTGTTCCGTCGGCTACGGCGCCCACGACTCCTCGGGACGTCAGTACCTCGTGAGCGCCGGCCACTGCGTGGCCGACCTCACCGACCTGTACTACAACAACGCCCACTTCGCGAAGGGCGTCCACAGCCGCTACGCCCTGGGCCGCCGGAGCGTCGACATGGGCATCGCCCAGGTCGACACCGACGACTCGGTCGCCCCCCAGGTCGGCACCTGGGGCCAGGGGCCGAACGTCGCCGTCAAGGGCAGCAGGCGCGCGGCCTCCGGCGCCTCGCTGTGCAAGTCGGGGCAGACCACCGGTTGGACCTGCGGCGCGGTGAAGTCGTACAACGTCTCCGTCACCTACACCGACGAGCACGGCGGGCCCGACACCGTGGTCACCGGACTGGCCAGTTCATCGGTGTGCACGCAGGGCGGTGACAGCGGCGGCGCGTACATCTCCGGCAACCAGGCGCAGGGCATGACCTCCGGCGGCCCCACCGGCCAGCAGTGCTCGGGCACCGGCTCCGGCGGCTCGTCGTACTTCCAGCCCCTCGACGACGCCCTGTCCTACTACGGCCTGACGCTCGACATCAGCTGATCGCCGAGTCGCACGACACCGGGCGGGTCCGCTGAAGGCGGGCCCGCCCTGGCCAGGCGTATGATCCCGCACGACGGGACGCGCACCAGCGACGCGGAGGCGCCATGAGAAGGCCGCACCGGGCCGAACCCGCCGACGAGATCCCCACCTCCTCCGGGCACCTCGCCGCTCCGGACACCGCCGGCACCTTCGCCGCCGTCTTCCGTGACGCCGTCCAGCGACGCGGCCTCTCCCTCGACCGGGTGCGCGAGCGGCTGGCCGCCCAGGGCATCAGCGTCAGCCTCGCCACCCTGAGCTACTGGCAGCGCGGACGCAGCCAGCCGGAACAGGCCCACTCCCTGCGCGCCGTGGACGCCCTGGAAGACATCCTCGACCTTCCGTCGGGAACCCTGAGGTCCCTCATCGGACCGAGCCGCCCCCGCGGCCGCATCACCACCAAGGCCCCCGGACTGGACCTCTCCCGCAAGGTCTTCGGAGAGCGGTCCCCCGTCGAACTCGCCCTGGGTGCCGAATTCGCGGAGTTCAACGACGACTTGATCTCGTTGAGCATCCACGAGACGGTGCGGATCGACGCGCACCGCCGGTGCCGGGCCATCACCGTTAAGCAGGTCATGCGGGCGACGCGGGACGGGGCGCGCCACGTCACCGTCGTGCACGACGAGATACCCGCCGAGTCCGCGACCGTCACCGCTCACCACGGCCGGCTCGGCACGGTGCGCCGGCTGCCCGAGCTGCAGGCCGTCGTCGCCGAACTGGAATTCGGCCGCCCCCTGGCCCGCGACGAGTCCGCGCTGATCGCCTACACGCTGCGGTACGGCCCCGAGCCGGCGGAAGCGCTGCACCACGAGCGGCGTCTGCGCACCAGCCCGCACGAGTACCTGCTGCACATCTGCTTCCACCCCGACGCACTGCCGACGCGTTGTCATCGCTTCTTCAAGGAGCGGATCGACACACCCAGGCGCTACGAGCGCCGCATCGCCCTGGATGTGTCACACGCCTCGCACATGCTGCTCCACAAGTGCCCGCCCGGCGTACACGGCATCTCCTGGCAATGGCCCCGCTGACCGGCCGGTCCGAGACGACGCCGCCGGGTCGTTCCGAGCCGGGCCGGCCTGTCGGCGCGTGCGGGACGGGCGCCGACGTGGCCGCGGTGCGTCAGCCCGCTGTCGTGCCCTGCGGGGCCTGTTCTCGCGTGAACCCGTGGCTCCGCTCCACTTTCGCCACGTGCAGCGTGTAGCTCTCGTACCACTCGGCCCGCCCACGCTTCTGCGCCGCACGGTGCTCGGCGTTGCGCCGCCACTCCGTGAGGGAGTCGGCATCGCGGAAGTACCCGACGGTGATGGACAGCCCCCCGGGTGTCCGCGCGTGATCCATCCCCAGGAACCCGGGGACGTCCTTCACCAGTTCTTCCATGCGTGCGTCGGTCTCGCTGTAGCCGCTCTGGTCCTGGGTCCGCACCGAGGTGAAGACAGCCACGTAGTACGGAGGTTCATGGGCGCCGACGGGCGCGACAGGCAGTTTTGAGTGATCGCTCATGGCCGCCACCGTAAGGCGGGACGGGCCCGGCGATCCAGCGTCTTTCCCGAACGGGACGCTCGAGGGATCCAGCTCTTGACCGAAGCCCGCCGGCCGTCGGTCGGATCCCCGTGACCCACGGTCCTCCTTCTTCCGAGGCGGTCACACGCCTGTCGCCCGCTGCACGCGCCCGCCGGCCGAACCCGTGCGCACCGGGAGCGGAGCTCTCCGGCTCGATTCCGTCCGGGAGAGATCCCGCGAGCCACCTCGGCCAAGGGAGGGGCGCCTACACCGTCAGCGCCCTTCCGCCCCGCCCCGCGCCCGCACCACGGCCGGCAGGGACGCACGACCGGCACGGAGGGCACGACCGGCACGGGCGTGTGTGTGGCGGTTTCCGGATACTGACAGGCGGAATACGGGAAGCACGCCTGCCCCGGAACAACCATGGTGGACGGGTGACTTCGACCCAGGAAACGACCCGCCCCCGTGACATCGGCGGCTCTCCCGGACACTGGCGCCGGATGCGGATGTGGGCCACCGCCCATGCCGTCGACGACTTCTACCAGGGCCTCGTGCCCGCCGCCGTCCCCTACTTCGTGCTGGAACGGCACTTCGGCTACGTCGAGGCCTCGGGGCTGGCGCTGGCCGCGACGCTGGGCGGTGCGCTGCCCCAGGTGCCGATCGGGCTGCTGGCCGACCGGCACCGGCTCCGGTGGATGTCGCCGCTGGGGATCAGCCTGGCAGGCATCGGGGCGGGCCTGTCCGGGCTCGTGCCCGCCTATCCGCTGGTGTTCGCGCTGCTGCTGACGGCGGGCGTCGGCATCGCGATGTTCCACCCGCCGGCCGGCCGCGACGCCCGGCGCGCGGCCGGGGGCAGCGCCACCGCGATGAGCTACTTCGCGGCCGGCGGGAGCGTCGGGTTCTTCGTCGGACCGGCACTGGCGACACCGGCCCTGGACACCCTCGGGATCGGCGCGACCGCGCTGTTCATCCCGCCGGCCGTCCTCATGGGCCTCGTCCTGCTGCGTCACCACGACCGCACGCCCGGCGCCACGGCCGAGAAGGTCCGCCGTCACGGCACGGATCAGCCGGGGCGCTTCGCGGCCCTGACCTCCGTGGAGATCGTCCGGTCCACGATCTCGACCGGGGTGAACACCTTCATCTCGCTGTACTGGATCCGGCACCTCGGCGCCGGCAGCGGCCTCGGCGGGACAGCACTGACCCTCGAACTCGGCGGAGGCGTGCTCGGCACCCTGCTCGGCGGACGGCTCGCCGACCGCATCGGCATGGTCCGCACCGTGCAGCTCGGAAACGCCGCCATGCTGCCCGCCCTGTGGCTCATGCTGGCCTGCGACGACAAGTACGCGGCCCTGCCCCTGGCCCTCCTCGTCGGCCTCATCTCGAACATCCCGTTCGCCGTGCTCATCAAGCTCGGCCAGGACTACCTGCCCAGCCGGCCCGGGACCGCCGCCGGTGTCACCCTCGGACTCGCGATGAGCGCCGGAGGCCTCTTCATGCCGCTGCTGGGCGTCGTCGCCGGTCACTACGGCCCGCGAGGCGCGCTCACCGTCCTCGCCACCGTGCCGGTGATCGCGATCCTGCTCTCCACCGCGCTGCGCGAACCGGTCCACGAACCGGAGCCCCCCAGGGCCACCCCCTCGACGACGCATGACCGGCACCGGTGAACACCGATCAGCGCCCGGGGGTCCTCGTCGTCGGCGATCACGTCGATCGGCCCGATGCGAACGGCCACCGGGCCGAGGTGACGCGTCATGAGGAGCGACCCGGGCGGAGCGCGCCCTCCCCGTATCCTGCCTGCTGATGTCCGACATCCGCCACCAGCCCGTCGCGCCGACCAGCACCCAGTCCCGCGTGGGCGGAGACGTCATCGATCGCCACCGTCACGACGACCACCAGCTGATCTACGTCAGCTCGGGCGTCCTCGCGATCCGCACCGAGCACGGCTCCTGGATCGCACCGAACGACCGGGCCCTGTGGATCCCGGCCCACACATGGCACGAACACCGCTTCTACGGCCGCAGCCGCTTCCACACGATCGGCTTCCCGGCCCGGGGCAGACCTCTGTTCGACTCCCGGACACCGGCGGTCATCGCCGTCGACGCGCTCGTACGGGAACTGCTGATCGCCCTCACGAGCCCCACGCTCACCCCCGCTGAGACACGCCACATCGACGCGGTGCTCCGCGACCGGCTGCGGCGTGTCGCGGAGCAGCCGATCACCCTGCCCGCTCCTCAGGACCGGCGCCTGACCGACGCCTGCCACCTGGTGGAAGCCGACCTGAGCCGGCCCTGCTCCCTCGCCGAACTCGCCCGCCGCGTACACACAGGCGAGCGCACGCTGTCCCGCCTCTTCCGCGACGAGTTCAGCATGACCTACCCCCAGTGGCGCACCCGCACCCGCGTCTTCGCCGCCATGGTGATGCTCGCGGAGGGCGCCACCGTCACCGACACCGCCCACGCCTGCGGATGGGCGACGACCAGCGCCTTCGTCGACATCTTCGCCCGGACCACGAACACCACGCCCGGGGCGTACCGGGCAGGCGTGCTCAACCCGCGGGATCGATGAGGAACCGCTGGGACAGCCCTCACACCGCGGTCGTCGGCGGTCACCCTGGATGCCGGAGCGATGCGGTCGGCGCCGACGGAAGCGCGGGCACGGACCTCCGCCTGATCACCGCGTGATCACGAGGCGTCGCGGCTCGATGATCCGTCGCGGCTCGATGATCTCCCGGCCCGCACCCCTCCGGTCGTCGGTGTCCCCGACTGCGCGTGTCCGCGTGGCCTCCTAATGTGGCGACATGAGCGCACAGGGTGAGCCCGAGCAGAGCCCGAGCGGGCCTGTCCGCCCGCTTCTCGACCCCCGGGTCGGCTCCTCGAAGGGCCCCGGAGCGGGCGGGTCCGCCTTCACCGTGATCGTGGCAGCCGCCGCCAATTTCGGCGTCGCCCTGGCCAAGGCCGTCGCCGGCGTCCTCAGCGGTTCCAGCGCGATGCTGTCCGAGGCCGGGCACTCGGTCGCCGACACCGTCACCGAACTGCTCCTGCTGATCGCCCTCAAGCGCAGCAAGAAGCCCGCAGACGACGAACATCCGCTCGGATACGGTCCGGAACGCTACATCTGGGCGCTCCTCGCGTCCGTCGCCACGTTCGTCGGCGGTGGGGTGTTCGCCGTGTACGACGGCATCCGGGCTCTGGCTCAAGGCGAGAAACCCGGAAACCCGCTGGTCTCCTACATCGTGCTCGCGGTCGCCTTCCTGCTGGAGGGTTTCTCCCTGCGCACGGGAGTCAAACAGGCCACCGGGCGGGCCAGACACTTCCGCGTCCCGGTGCTGCGCTACCTGCGGCACACCCCGGACACGGCCGTCAAGGCGGTCGTCATGGAAGACACGGCGGCTCTCGCGGGCCTGGTGCTGGCCGCGCTCGGACTGCTCGGCGGGCAGCTCACCGGATCCGGCGTATGGGACGGAGTCGCCTCCGTCCTCATCGGCCTGCTCCTCGTCGTGGTGGCGTGGGTCCTGGGCCGTGCCAACACCGAGCTCCTCATCGGCCGGGCCCTGCCCGCCCCCGTCCGGGACGCCGTGACCCGCGAGCTGAGGGCCGTCCAGGACATCGACGACGTACTGGAGCTGACGACGATGGTGCAGGGGCCGGGGGAGATCCTCATCGCCGCCAAGGTCGACTTCCGCGACATCTCGACGTCGGATCAGATCGAGCAGGCGTGCGAAGAGGCCGAATCACGCCTCCGAGCCCTGATCCCGGCGGTCAGACGCGTCTACCTCGATCCGACACCGCCCAGGAACACCGACTGACGGCCGCGGCCGCCCCGGCTCCCGTCCGACCGTCCCCTCACGTTCCTGACTCCCGTCCCGATGTGCCGCATCCCCCTGGACATCGCGCGATCTGTGCGCGGCCCTTCCCTTTCGAGCGAGGTGTCGCGACGCCGGAGATCACGTCTGAGGGGTCCCCGTGAGCCGCGGCACGCCCACCCCACGGTGAAACGGGCGACGGACGACAGCCCGCCGGTCGAGGTCACGACGGCCAGCGGTGCCGCGCACGCGCCATGAGCCTGCCGCTGACGGGTCAGTGTGCTGGAGGAAGGGCTGCGGCACGAAGGGCGATCGGCCTGCGGATGCGACAGGGCGACCGAGTACCGTCGGTCGACGGGAGCGGGCGGTCATCGCAGTTGGGCGAAGGCCTGGTCGGCGTCGGCGACGGCTTCGGGGTGTACGTCGTGGGCGGTTCGGCCCTCGGCGATCTTCTGCCAGTTGGTGCGGGCGAGCACCCGTTGGACCGCGATCACCTGGGCCGCTTTCAGCCGTGCCCGGATGTCCGGGCCGGGGTCGAGGGCCCCTGCCAGCGCCTGCTCGTCCTCGAGCATGTACTGCGTGAGGCGTCCCGCCAGGCTCGGCGTGGTGAACACCAGGCGGTGGAACTCCACCACCGCGGGGTGGTCACTGAGGCCGGTGACGGGCTCGTACCGATCGAGGCCCGCCCGGA
Organism: Streptomyces sp. NPDC018610; assembly: GCF_044391765.1. Lineage (NCBI taxonomy): Bacteria > Bacillati > Actinomycetota > Actinomycetes > Kitasatosporales > Streptomycetaceae > Streptomyces > Streptomyces sp. NPDC018610. The sequence continues at coordinate 208,446 of NZ_JBISAL010000004.1, read as the reverse complement.
AGTGCTGGTGCAGGGCCGCCATGGGCGGGACGCCGGGCCGGCGGTCGCGCACGACACGTGCCGCCTCGCCCTGGTGGTCCGCGAACCGGTGCAGCAGCAGGTCCTCTTTGGTGGGGAAGTACCGGAAGAGGGTCGGCTTGGAGACCTCGGCCGCCGCGGCGATGTCGCTGACCGCGACCTGGTCGAATCCGTGCGCCAGGAACAGTGAGATCGCCGCGTCGGCGATGGCGTCACGGGTCCGCGCCTTCTTGCGGGCGCGCAGTCCCGTCGGCTCGATCACGCGACCAGCATAACCTTATTAACTCGGTTTCTTTTTTAACCGAGTAATGGTTTGATGCGTCAGTGACTCAACCAGACATCGCAGACGGTCAGACACCGAGCAGACCGCTTCCACGACGACGAAGGACGACCGCGATCCGCTCGCGCGTGCACGGCACGGCCGGCTCCACGCGCAGGCCCCGGACGCCGGGGAGGCGTTCATGACACGGACCCCGATGCCGCCGGTGCTCGTCACCGGGGCCACCGGCCGGATCGGTCGCGGCGTCGTCGACGAACTCCTCGGCGCGGGCGTGCCGGTCCGCGCCCTCACGCGTCGTGCCGAAGCGGCGGCGACGCTGCCGGCCGGCGTCGAGGTCGTCACCGGTGACCTCACCGTGCCCGCGTCCCTCGACGGGGCGCTGCGGGGCGCCGGCGCCGTCTTCCTCCTCTGGACCGTGCCGCCGACGACCGCCGCGGCCGTCGTCGAGCGTCTGGCGGCCCACACCCGGCGCGTCGTCCTCCTCTCCTCACCGCACCGGACACCGCACCCCTTCTTCCGGCAGCCGAACCCCATGGCGGCGCTCCACGCCGAGATCGAGCGGCTCATCGCGGCCACCGGAGTCGAGTCGACGATCATCCGGCCGGGGATGTTCGCGTCCAACTCGCCGGCCTGGTGGGGGCCCGCCGTCCGCGCCGGCGATGTCGTCCGCTGGCCCTACGGCGCCGCCGAGACGGCGCCCGTCGACGACCGCGACGTCGCGGCCGTCGCGGCACGGACGCTGTACCAGGACGGACACGCCGGCGGCGACTACGTCCTCACGGGCCCCGAGTCGCTGAGCCAGGCAGCGCAGGTGGAGATCATCGGGAACGTCCTGGGCCGCCCGATCAGGTTCGAGGAACTGTCGCCGGACGAGTTCCGCGCCGAGACGGAGGGGAAGGCGCCGCGCGCGGTCGTCGACATGCTGCTCAGCGCCTGGGGCGCGACCTCGGGAAGGCCCGCGTACCTCACCTCCGCGGTGTCCGACGTCCTCGGTGTGCCGCCGAGGTCGTTCTCGCAGTGGGTCGCCGACCACGTCGGCGCGTTCGAGCAGGGCCCGCTCCCGGCGCCCTGAGGGTCGCCTCGTGGCCCTCGCACGGCTCCCTCAGGCCGAGCGGCCGGGCTCCCTCAGGCCGAGCGGCCGATCTCCTCAGCCAGCACCGGGTGGGCGAAGGGAAGGCCGGCCGAGTAGCGGGCGAGTTCGTCCGCCGCGGCGGCGGCCATCCGGTGCAGTTCCCCGCCGAGCGAGCCGGCGATGTGCGGGGTGACCAGGACGTTGGGCAGGTCGTAGAGCGGCGAGTCGCGCGGCAGCACCTCGGGGACGGTGACGTCGAGCACCGCGTTCAGCCGCCCCGTGGTCACCTCCGCGATCAGCGCCTCCTGGTCGAGGAGGGAACCGCGGGAGGTGTTGACGAGGGTCGCCCCGTCCCGCATCAGGGCGAGCCGCCGCCCGTCCAGCAGATGGCGGGTCGAGGGCAGTTCGGGGGCGTGAACGCTCACCACGTCGCTGGCCGCGCACAGTTCGTCCAGCCCGACCGGGCGGGCCCCGAGGGCACGCGCCTCCTCCGCGTCCACGTACGGGTCGTGGAGCAGCAGGCGCAGGTCGTGCGGGCGCAGCAGTTCCAGGACGCGGCGGCCGATGCGGGAGGCGCCGACGATGCCGACCGTGCGCCCGTAGTTGCCGACGTGGGCGTAAGCGGCCTGCCAGTCGTACGGGTCGCCGCGGCGGGCGCGGTAGTCCTCCCGGATCCGCAGCAGTTCCTTGTTGGCGAGGAGGATCACGGCCACCGTGTACTCGGCGACGGGCAGGGCGTTGGCCCAGGCCGCCGAGGTCACCTGGATGCCGCGCCGCCAGCAGGCGTCGGTGATGTGATGCTTGACCGATCCGGCGGCGTGGATGACGGCGCGCAGCGCGGGCGCGCGGGTGAGCACCTCCTCGTCCAGGGGCGGGCAGCCCCAGCTGCTGACGATGACCTCGGTGTCGCGCAGCGCCTCGATCGCCCGCGGGTCGGTGAAGTCGTCGACGACGAGGGCCGGGTCGAGGTCGGCGAGGGTGGTGAGCCGGTCCAGGGTCGCCGGGTCGATCAGCCGTGCGGCGAGGTCGGTGTGCATGGCCAGCAGGGCGCGCGGACGCCGTCGCCCGGAGGGGGCGGAGGGAGCCGGGATCGGCTGCGCGGCGGGGGCGGTCGGGGGGTTGGACACTCGGTTCTCCGGTGCGGGTGCGGCAGGGGCGGACGTCACTTCACGCTCCCTGCGGTGAGGCCGGCCTTCCAGTGGCGTTGCAGCGCGACGAAGGCGACGACCAGCGGGACGATGCCGAGCAGGGAGCCGGTGACGACCAGCGGGTAGTACTCGGGAAAGGCGTGGGTCTGGGTGTTCCAGCTGTACAGGCCGAGACTGAGGGGGAAAAGGCGGTTGTCGGACAGCATCACCAGAGGGAGGAAGAAGTTGTTCCAGATGGCGGTGAACTGGAACAGGAAGACGGTGACGAAGCCGGGCATGACCATCGGCAGGCCCACCGACCAGAAGGTCCGCAGCTCGCCGGCGCCGTCGATGCGGGCGGCCTCCAGCACCTCGCCGGGCACGTATCCGGCGCAGAAGACCCGGGCCAGGTAGACCCCGAAGGGGTTGACGAGGCTGGGCACGAAGACGGCCCAGAAGGTGTTGACGACGCCCAGCTTCGAGGCCAGCAGATACATGGGCAGGGCGAGCGCGGTGGTGGGCACCAGCACGCCGAGCAGCACCAGGCCGAAGAGCTGCTCCTTGCCGGGGAAGCTGTAGACGTGGAAGGCGTACCCGGCGCAGACGCACACCAGCGCGCACAGCACGGCGCCGATCCCGGCGTACAGCAGGGAGTTGACGTACCAGCGGACGTAGATGCCGTCGCCGGCGGTGAACAGGGCGTGCAGGTTGGCGCCGAGGTGCCAGGTGGAGGGGGTCAGGGTGCGGCCGCCGAGCAGGTCGCCGGTGTTCTTGGCGGCGGCGGTCAGCAGCCAGCCCAGCGGCAGCAGGGTGTAGGCGGTGGCCAGCACCAGGACGCCGTTGACGGCGGCCTTGGACAGCGACCAGGGGCGGCCCGCGGTGCGGCGGGAGCCGGGGCGTGCGGTGGCGGTGCTCATGCGGCGCTCTCCGTTCGGTGCGCGGTCCGGCCCTTCCGGCCCTCGCCCCGGCCGCGGGTGGCCCGGGTGACGACGAAGGAGAGCACGGCGGCGGCCAGCGCGAGCAGCACGGAGGAGGCGGCCGCGAGTCCGTAGTCGTGCCGCTCGAAGGCCGCGGTGTAGGCGTACATGTTGGGGGACCAGGCCGAGACGACGCTGGGTGTGGTGCCGTGCAGGATCATCGGCTCGGTGAACAGCTGGAGCGAGCCGATGACGGTGAACAGGCCCACGACCGCGAGCGAGGAGCGGATCAGGGGGACCTTGATGCTGAGCGCGGTGCGCAGCGGCCCGGCGCCGTCGACGACGGCGGCCTCCAGCACCTCGCGCGGGACGGCCTGGAGCGCGGCGAAGAAGATGACCATGTTGTAGCCGGTCCACTCCCACACCGCCATGTTGACCACGGCCGCCAGCGGATGGCCCAGCAGGTCGGCCTGGGCGCCGATCGAGTCGAGCGCTCCGATCACCGGGCTGATGCCGGGCGTGTAGAGGTACACCCAGATCAGGGCGGCGATGGTGCCGGGCACCGCGTGCGGCAGGAACAGGGCGAGCTGGAAGAAGCGGCGGGCCCTGACCAGGGCGGAGTCCAGCAGCAGGGCCAGCACCAGGGCGAGGCCGATCATGAGCGGGATATAGAGCAGGCAGTACTCGGCGAGGTTGACGAAACCGCCGCGGAAGGCGGCGTCGCCCAGCGCCCTGGTGTAGTTGCCGAGTCCGGTGAAGACGGTCTCGCTGCCGCCGAAGCCGAGACCGGAGCGGTGTTCGGCGTAGAGGCTGAGGTGGACGGCGTAGCCGATCGGTATCAGGGTGGCGCCGGTGAACAGGACGAAGAACGGGGTGAGCAGCACGGCGGGCGCCCCGTACCGCCTCCGCCGTCGCGGGGCGGCGGCGGTCCGGGAGGGTGCGGTGTCCACGTCGGCCGGGCGGGTGGCCGCCGGAGAGGTCGGAGTCACCGTGCGGAGACCTTCAGGCCGCGGTTCTTCAGTTCGGTGACGGTGTCCTTCTGCGCGGCGGCGAGTGCCTGGGCGAGGGTGCCGGAGTGGTCGGCGAGCTTGCCGAAGGAGTCCTTGAGGGAGTTGTTGGTGACGCCCATCGCCGGGCCCCAGGTCCACTTCTGTCCGATGGTGCGCGCGGCCCCCTGGTAGACGGCGTAGACGTCCTGCCCGCCGTAGAACTCGGCCTTGAACGCCTTCGCGGCGACCGGCACCAGGTCCGGGTCGGCCGGGTAGGTGGAGGAGTCGCCGGAGGAGATCCGGGCCTGGATGCCCTTCGAGGTGGTCGTGGCCCAGGTGGCGAACTCGACGGCGGCCTCCGCCTTGTCGCTGTCCTTGGAGACGGCGAAGGTGGTGCCGCCGAGCATGCCGCTGGCGGCGCCGTTCCAGGAGGGCAGCGGGGCGACGGCCCACTTCCCGGCCTGGTCCTCGGGCAGGGTGCCCTTGAGCACGCCGCCGCTCCAGGAGGCGCCGAGGTAGCCGGCGGTCCGGCCCTTCTGCAGCGAGGCGGTCCACTGCTGGCTGAACGACGGTTCGACCCGGACCAGGTCGTCGTCGATCATCTTCTGCCAGTAGTCGGCGGCCTTCTCGGTCTTGGGGCCGTCCAGGTCCACCTGCCAGGTGTCGCCGGAGGTGCCGAACCACTGGGCGCCGGCCTGCCAGGCCATCGCCTCGAAGGTGGTCGGGTCGTCGGGGAAGAAGGTGGCGATACGGCTTCCGGGATCCGCCTGCCTCAGCTTCACGGCGTCGGCGCGGAACTCCTCCCAGGTGGTGGGGGCCGCCGTGATGCCGGCCTTGGCGAACAGGTCCTTGCGGTAGTAGAAGACCTGCGGTGCGGCGTCCAACGGCAGCGCGTACGTGGCGCCGCCGAGGGTGGTCAACCGCACGGCCTGCGGGAGGTACTCGGCCTTCAGATCGGCGTCGACGTACTTGCTGATGTCCTGTACGGCGCCCTGGCTGACGAAGTCCGGCAGCTGCGGGTACTCGACGTTGAACACGTCGGGGGCGTTGCCGGCCTTGGCCGCGTTGGACAGCTTGGCGTAGCCGCCGGCCGCGCCGGAGGGGATCTCCTCGTAGCTGACGTGGACGTTCTTGTGGGAGGCGTTGAAGGCGTCCACCACTTGTCTCGTGCCCTTGGCCCAGCCCCAGAACGTGATGTCGACGGGCTTGTCCGAGCCCGTCGACGTGTCCTTGCCGTCGCTGCCGCAGGCGGCGAGGAGGGTGGCGGAGAGGGCGGCCGCGGTGAGCGCGGCGGCGGCACGCAGGGTTGTGCGACTACGGGCGGGGGCAGCGGACATGGCTCGGCTCCTGAGGAACGGGACGGTCGGATGTGCCCGGTGAGGCGCCGGCGAGGAGGTCGGCCGGACGCCGAGGCCATGGGGCACCGGCTGGCCCACATCTTGGGAGTACCTCAGGTCGAAGTCAACACTGTTGGATCGAACGATCGCATCCGATCAGAGCGACGGCGGCGTATCTTCTGCATTCGCCCAGTAATGTTCTCCCCTCCCGCCACTGATCCGTATCATTCGATCGGTCGTATTGACGAACGATCTGACGGCTCCTAGATTCGGGATCCCCTGAGCAAGGAGCCGCCGCCATGTCGCGCATCCCCTTCCCGCCCGAGGACCGCTCGCTCAGCGCGTACACCGGCTGGGGGCGCGCCCACTGGGAGGCGGCCGCGGACGGGCTGCTCACCGCGGCGCTGCGGCACGCTGGCCCGCACCACGCCCTGATCAACCTGCCCGGCCCGCGCCCGAGCCGGTCCGGTCCCCGCTCGGACGGCCTGGAGGGCTACGCCCGTACGTTCCTGATGGCCGCCTTCCGGGTCGCGGGCGCCGACGGTCAGGATCCGCCGGGTCTGCTCGACCGGTACGCCGAAGGGCTGGAGGCGGGCACGCGTTCCCCCACGGCGCTGCGGGAGGTGACCGACCGTGACCCGGTCTCCTGGCCGGCCGTCACCGACCGCGGACAGGCCATGGTGGAGGCGGCCTCGATCGCGCTCGCCCTCCGTCTGACCCGGCCCTGGCTGTGGGACGGCCTGTCCCCGCGGACCCGCGAGCGGGCCGCCGACTGGCTCGCCGGCGCGCTGCGTCACACCCCCGTCGACAACAACTGGTGGCTGTTCCAGGTCACCGTCGGCGGTTTCCTCGCCGAGACGGGCCACCACGTGAGGGCCGCCGAGGAGGCCGTGCGCCGGGGACTGGACAGGATCGAGCGGTGGTACACGGGTGACGGCTGGTACACGGACGGCCGCCCGCGCGCGTTCGACCACTACAACGGATGGGCCTTCCACCTCTACCCCGTCCTCCACGCCCACCTGTCCGACGACGCGCGGGCGCTGGACCGCTACGGCACCCGCCTCGCGGACCACCTGGAGCAGTACACGCGCACCTTCGGCGGCGACGGCGCGCCGCTGCACCAAGGGCGTTCCCTCACCTACCGGTTCGCCTCCACCACCGCGCTGTGGGCCGGCGCTCTGACCGGCCGCGGCCCGCTCGCTCCGGGCGCCACCCGACGGCTCGCCTCCGGCACCCTGCGCTACTTCCTCGACCGCGAGGAGGTGCGTGCCGACGGCCTGCTCACGCTCGGCTGGTTCGGCCCCTGCCCGCCGTTGGTGCAGTCGTACTCGGGGCCCGCCTCGCCCTACTGGGCGAGCAAGGGTTTCCTCGGTCTGCTGCTGCCGCCCGGGCATCCGGTGTGGACCGAGGCGGAGGAGCCCGCGCCCGCCGAACGCGCCGACTCCGTACTCCCGTTGGCCGGTCCGGGCTGGCTGGTGCAGTCCACCGCGGCGGACGGGCTCGTACGCGTCCACAACCACGGCAGCGACAACCAGCCCGAGGACGAGGTCCTGGCGGACGATCCGCTGTACGCGCGTCTGGCGTACTCCACCGCCACCGCACCGGCCTTCGCGGAAACGGCCGACAACCACTTCGCGCTGGTGGTCGACGGCGAGGCGAGCGAGCGCGGCCGGATCACGCCGCTGGGCACCGGAGAGAACTGGGCGGCCTCGGCCCACCGGCCCCGGGCCGGCGGCGTCGAACTGCCCGGTGTCCGCGTCACCTCGCTGGTGTTCGCCGCCGGCGCGCAGGAGGTCCACGCGCACCTGGTCACGGGGGCCACCGTGGGAGCCACGGTGCGCCACACCGGGTGGGCCGCGGCCGGCGACGCGGTCCGGACGTCGGTGACCGACGCCTCGGCGCGGGTGCGGGTCACCGGGCGGCCGCTGGTCTCCGAGGCGGTCGCCCTGCACGGTTTCACCGACGCGACGGTCATGACGCCGGAGGACGGCACCGCGTTCGGGCCCGCGGCCGCGTTCCCCGCCCTGACCGGCACGGTCACGGCGGCGGAGTGCCTGTTCGTCTCCGTGCTGCGGCTGAGCGGCGCCGACGCCGGCGGCGCCGAGCGGCCCGACGCCGGCGTCGCCGAAGGGACCCACGTCGGCGTCACGGTGCGGCGCTCGGCGACCGGGCACCGGCTGCTCGTGCAGTGGCCCGACGGCGGCCGGTGCGAGGCGCTGATCCGCTCGGGTGCCGTGGCCGTCACGCGGGACGACACTGACGGGCGGGGCGACAGCTGACGGGCCGGTCCGGCTCCCTCCGCTCGGCGCCTCCCGGACCGGCGGGTCCGAGCGGAGGAAGGCGCGGACAGGCATCCGGTGGACCGGCGCCCGACGGACCGGCGGCCCGTCGACCGACGGACCGGCGGCCGACGGGCCCGCGGCCGTGCCGGAGCCTTACAGGCCGGGTCCGTTGTCCGCCCCGCGGTTCGGCTTGGCGGTGGCGGAGACCGGGGCGCCCCAGTAGTCGCGTCCGCCGTTGTCCGCGACGACACCACCGTTGCCCAGCGCCGGCGAGGTCGCCCTCAGCCGGTAGCCGACGGCCGAGTCGAGGGTGTCGCCGCCCGTCCCCGGAGCCACGAACAGCGGGTCGCCCACGATGCCGTTGGCGGTGGGCCGCGGTACGCCCTGGAAGACGTTCCACTGCCAGGAGACGCCGGCTCCCGTGGGCAGCCGTGAATCCTCGCGGGCCACCCAGATGTTGTTCTCCAGCAGCGAGTTCGCGGGGACGGTGACGTCGAGCTTCCTGCCGGGGCAGTGGACGACGTTGCCGTAGAAGCGCAGGGCCGAGCGCCCGCCGCCGGCGCCGACCATCCGGCAGTCGTTCTGCGAGATGTTGTAGCGCACCACCTCGGTGGCCCCGCCGACGGTGCCGCAGCCGTCGCAGTCGAGGAAGAGACCGCCGGCGTTGTCCCGGCTGAGGTTGTACTGCACCGTGCAGGTGCCGGTGTTGCCCCAGTCGCAGTCGAAGGCCTCGCTGTCGTAGGCGGACATGACACTGCCGTGGACGACGTTCTTCTGGATGACCGCGTCGTGGTCGCCGAGCACCCAGATCCCGGCGAAGTTGCCGCCCGTCCACGGGTAGGCGCCGGTGCCGAGGTCGGCGGCCGTGTTGTACTCGATCAGCGGGGACTCGGCGTAGGAGACGATGATGCCGTCGCCGCCGACCTCGCTGACGGTGTTGTGGTCGACGTGGACGTTCTGGCCGAGACGGGTGTTGACGGTGCCGGTGCGGACCTTGATCCCGCCGCCGCCGCAGTCGCTGACGCGGGTGTTGTGGACGTGGACGTCACTGAGCAGGGAGCCGGCGCCGGACGCGCCGGTGCGGATGCAGGCGGACAGGGAGAAGGCGGTGGCGTGGGCGGCCTTGTCGGTCTGGCCGGCGACCCTGTCGACGATGAGCCCGTCGATGTCGAACCCGGAGTGCGTCCGGCCGTCCGTGGACTCGATCAGCAGTCCCTGGCGCTGGGCCGTGTCGGCGGCCGGATCGGTCAGTTCGATCGCCTTGACGGTCCAGTGGTCCTGGTCGGTCAGACGCAGCGCGTTCTCGGCGCCGTCCGCGTCGACGACCGGGGCGGCGCCGGGGCCGTAGGGGACGATCAGGACGGGTGCGGCGGCGGTGCCGCTGCCCTTCGGCGCGAGCGTGCCGTGGCAGGTCATGCCGGAGGCCAGGGCCAGCGTGTCACCGGGCCGGAACGTCAGGGCGTTCACGGAGGCCAGGTCGTTGTACGGCTCGTCCGCGGAGCCGGTGCCGTTGTGCGGGCGTGAGCAGTCCAGGTGGACGGTGACGGGCGAGCCGGGAGCGGCCGTGGCGGTGGTGAGCGCGGCGGCCGGGGTGCCGGTGAAGGCGGTGATCGCGGCCACCGCTGCGGCGGCCAGGGCGGTGGCCCGCGTCCCGGCTCTCCTGCGGTCGGTCATGGCGGTGCCCTTCTGCGCGGGGTTCGGGAGGCCAGAAGCTAGGATCGGCGATCCATCACGTCAACACATATGAACTATTCGATCGAATTCCGATCAGAAGAGGCTCGACTGAGGAGGCGTGATCTCCGGTCCTCGCGCCGGGCGAGGGTCGGCGCCATGTGCGCTGCGCCCACCCCAAACACCTTGTCCCACCAGGGGTTTCGAGGCCGACACCGAGGTCGGGCGTCCGCGCGGGCCGGAGTCGGTCGACTGCTGAGCAGTAGATCAACGACGTATCGAATGATAAAGTCGGGGGCGAGTCGGACCGGCCAGGAAGGGACCGTCATGTCGATCGCCGCTGACGAGCGCAGGACGCGGATCCTCGAGATCGTGCGGAAGCTCGGCACGGTGCGGGTGACCGACCTCGCGGACCGTCTGGACCTTCCGACGGTCACCGTGCGCCGGGACGTCGCGGCCCTAGCCGAGACCGGCCTCGTCCGCCGCTCCCACGGTTCCGTCTCCCGGCCCGAGACGGGCGCCGCCGCCCCGGCGGACGCCCGCACCATGGGGCTGATCGTGCCCACGGTGAGCCACACCGTCAGCCAGTACTTCGACGAGGTGATCGCCGGGGCGCGCGCCGCGGCCGCCGACGCCGGGGCGCATCTGGTGCTCGGCATCTCCTCCTACACGCCCGGGGCCGACCGGGCCCAGGCGGAACAACTGCTCAAGTCGGGGGCCGAGGGGCTGATGCTCACCCCCAACTGGATGACCGGGAACGAACCCGAGGACCGGCTCTGGGTGCACGATCTGCCGGTGCCGACCGTGCTGGTGGAGCGCAGGGCCGCGGCCGGCGACCCCGCCGTGGAACTCGACTCCGTCAGCTCCGACCACCACCACGGCGTGCTGCTCGCCCTGCGTCATCTGGCCGCGCTCGGCCACGACAGCGTCGTCCTCGCCGCCCGCTGCGACACCTGGACGGCGATGAAGGTGCGCAGCGGCTACACCGAGGCGTGCGAGGCGCTCGGACTGACGCCGCAGCCGGTGATCGACGTCGAGGATCCCGCCACGGCTCCCGAGGCGGTGGCCCGGCGACTCGCCGACGCCGTCGGGAACGGGGTGCGGGCGGCACTCGTGCACAACGACCAGGACGCCATCCAGCTTCCGGCGCTGTTGCGCGCGCGGGGCCTGTCCGTGCCCGAGGACCTGGCGCTGATCAGTTACGACGACGTCTTCGCGGCGCTCGGCGCACCGCCGCTGACCGCCGTCGCCCCGCCCAAGCGGGCCGTCGGCTCCGCCGCCGTCGACCTTCTCCTGCGCCGGCTGCGGCACGGGCACTCCCTGCCGGTCCACCGCCTCGAACTGCTCCCCGAGCTGAAGGTGCGCGCCTCGTGCGGCGGGGCGGCGTCCGCCTGAGGCGCGTGCGCCGCAGCCGGACGGCGCCCCGCCGCACCGCGTGAGCCGCACCGAGACCGGCGGTTCCGCGCGCCACACGACACATACACGCCGGTGACGGCGGCGGCGATCGCACCGCCTCGGTCTCGTTCCCCGTCCCGGCCCGGCTCCGTCCCGCCAAGGTCCGCCCGAGCCCGTTCCCGTTCCCGTCCCGTCCTCCCCAGCCGGACCCGGGTCCACCGGGCCGCCCGACACGTCACGGAGAACCTCATGTTCCAGGTGTCCCCCGAGGGCTTCACTCTCGACGGGCGTCCCATGCGCCTGCTCTCCGGCGCCCTGCACTACTTTCGGGTGCTGCCCGAGCAATGGCCGCACCGGTTGCGGATGTTGCGTGCGCTGGGCCTGAACACCGTGGAGACGTACGTGCCGTGGAACCTGCACGAGCCACGTCCGGGCCGGTACGACTTCGACGGGCCGGCCGATCTGGACGCCTTCCTGCGCGCCACCCGCGACGCCGGACTGCACGCGATCGTCCGCCCGTCGCCCTACATCTGCGCCGAGTGGGAGAACGGCGGCCTGCCCTGGTGGCTGCTGGCCGATCCCGAGGTGCGCGCGCTGCGCTGTCAGGATCCGGCCTATCTCGCGCACGTCGACCGCTGGTACGACGAACTGATCCCGCTCCTGGTGCCGCACCAGGCGTCCCGGGGCGGCAACGTGCTGATGATGCAGGTGGAGAACGAATACGGCTCCTACGGGACGGACACCGGCTACCTGGAACACCTGGCGGACGGGCTGCGGGCACGGGGCGTCGACGTGCCGCTGTTCACCTCGGACGGACCGGAGGACTTCTTCCTGACCGGCGGTACGCTCCCCGCGCACCTGGCCACCGTCAACTTCGGCAGCCGCGCCACGCAGGCCTTCGACCGCCTGGCGCGGCTGCGGCCGCAGGACCCGCCGATGTGCGCGGAGTTCTGGTGCGGCTGGTTCGACCACTGGGGCACCGAGCACACGGTCCGCGACGCCCGGGAGGCCGCCGAAGCGCTGGCGGAGACGCTCGGCGCCGGCGGCTCGGTGAACCTCTACATGGCGCACGGCGGCACCAACTTCTCCACCTGGGCGGGCGCCAACACCAAGGACCCCGCCACCGGTGAGGGCTACCTGCCGACGGTCACCTCGTACGACTACGACGCGCCGATCGACGAACGGGGCGCCGTCACCGAGAAGTTCGAGCGGTTCCGCGAGGTGCTGGCGCCGTACGCCGGCGGACCGCTGCCCGAACCGCCGCCCGCCGCACCGCTGCTGCCGCCCGGGCGGGTGGCGCTGACCGAGTCGGTGCGGCTCTTCGACGTCCTCGACCGTCTCGCGGCCGAGGAGGTACGGGCGCCGCAGCCGCCGTCCTTCGAGGAACTGGGCATCGGCCACGGGCTGGTGCTGTACGGCACCCGCATCCCCGGGCCCCGCGAACCGTACCCGCTGTCCGTGCACGGACTCGGCGACCGTGCCCATGTCTTCGTCGACGGGCGCCCGGCGGGCGTGCTGGAGCGGGACGCCGTCGAGTCGCTGCCCGGCCTCTCCGTCCCCGGGACGCACGCGCGCCTGGAACTGCTCGTGGAGTCGATGGGCCGCGTGAACTACGGCAGCGGCCCCGTCGACCGCAAGGGCGTCCGCCGGGTGCTGCACACCCAGCAGGTGCTGCACGGCTGGACGGCGCGGGCCGTGGAACTCGGCCACGGCACACCCCAGGGACTGCCCTGGGGCGCCGGGGCCGACAGCGGTGCCGGACCCGTCTTCCACCGGGGGTTCCTCGACGTGGCCGAACCGGGCGACGCATACGTGGCGCTGCCCGGTCTGCGCAAGGGCTACCTGTGGGTCAACGGCTTCTGCCTGGGGCGTCACTGGCAGGATCGGGGCCCCCAGCGCACGCTGTACCTGCCGTGGCCGCTGCTGCGGCCGGGCCGCAACGAGATCGTCGTCCTGGAACTGGACGGCGCCCAGGAGCCCGCCGCGGAACTGCGCCGCACCCCGGAACTGGGCTGAAGGAGAGGTGGGGCTCCGGTCCCATCCGGTCGGCCTGGCCGAGGCCGTCGTCGTGACAGGCGCGCGGACGCCGTGCGGGCACGGTCACCCCCACCTCGCCCGGCACGGTGGTCCCGTCGTCCTCGGCTGTGCCGCCGTGCACAGGCGTTCGGCCGCGCGCGACGACGCGTCCCGGATGCCGCGCCCGCGCGGCTGCGCCAGAATGCGGCTCGGGACGACAAGACCGCGACGGGCGGAGTGAGCGGACCGCAGCGGGGTACCCGCGGCTGCGTTCAGCGAGCGCATCGGGGAAGGCAGAGGTGATGGGCGTACGCACGTGGATCGACTCCTGGCCGGTCTACCGACAGCTCAAGGGCACCGACCCCCTGGGCCGCGGCGCCGCAGCCAAGAGCGGGCCCAGCTCACGGCTCACCCCCCGGGTGGCCTCCGCCGACCGGGTGGTCAAGTCCGTCTGCCCGTACTGCGCGGTGGGCTGCGGCCAGAACATCTACGTCGAGGAGGGCCGCGTCACCCAGATCGAGGGCGACCCCGACTCCCCCGTCTCCCGCGGCCGGCTGTGCCCGAAGGGCTCGGCGAGCCTGCAGCTCACCACGGGCGGCGCGCGTGAGCACCACGTGCTCTACCGGCGGCCGTACGGCGCCGAGTGGGAGCGGCTCGATCTGCACACCGCGATGGACATGATCGCCGACCGGGTGATCAAGGCCCGGCGGGCCGGCTGGCAGTGGGAGGTCGACCAGACCCGGACGCGGCGCACGCTCGGCATCGCCAGTCTGGGCGGGGCCACGCTGGACAACGAGGAGAACTACCTGATCAAAAAGCTGTTCACCGCGCTGGGAGCGGTGCAGATCGAGAATCAGGCACGTGTTTGACACTCTTCCACCGTTCCCGGTCTGGGAACCTCGTTCGGCCGCGGCGGCGCGACCACCTTCCAGCAGGACCTGCAGAACTCGGACTGCATCGTCATCCAGGGCTCGAACATGGCCGAGTGCCATCCGGTCGGGTTCCAGTGGGTGATGGAGGCCAAGGCCCGCGGCGCGAAGGTGATCCACATCGACCCGCGGTTCACCAGGACCAGCGCGCTGGCCGACGTGCACGTGCCGCTGCGCGCGGGCTCGGACATCGCCTTCCTCGGCGGCGTCATCAACCACGTCCTGAGCGCTGACAAGTACTTCCGTGACTACGTGGTGGCCTATACCAACGGTCCTATGATCCTCCGGGAGGACTTCCGCGACACCGAGGACCTCGACGGCGTCTTCTCCGGCCTCGACACCGACAGCCGCAGCTACGACAACAGCTCCTGGCAGTACGAGGGCACCGAGATGCAGGCCGCCTCGGGCGAGCGCGACCTGGAGTACGACAAGCGCACCAAGGGCGGCAGCACCGTGACGGAGGCGGCCCGCGGCGAGGCCCACGGCTCGGGCGGCGCCGACATCGGCCGGGGCGAACCCGAACGGGACGAGACGCTGACCCACCCGCGGTGTGTGTTCCAGGTGCTCAAGCGGCACTACGCCCGCTACACACCCGAGGTGGTCGAGGAGGTCTGCGGCGTGCCGCGGGACCTGTTCCGCCAGGTGTGCGAACTGGTCACGGAGAACTCCGGACGGGACCGGACGACGGCGTTCGCCTACGCCGTCGGCTGGACCCAGCACACGGTGGGCGTGCAGTACATCCGGGCGGCGAGCGTGCTGCAGAGCCTGCTGGGGAACATCGGCCGGCCGGGCGGCGGCATCCTCGCCCTGCGCGGCCACGCCTCCATCCAGGGGTCGACGGACATCCCCACCCTGTTCAACCTGCTGCCCGGGTACATCCCGATGCCGCACGCCCACCAGCAGCAGGACCTGGACTCCTTCGTCGAGGCCGAGGCGGCCCGCAAGGGCTACTGGGGCAACATGCGCTCGTACCTGGTGAGCCTGCTCAAGGCCTACTGGGGCCCGGCCGCCACCTCGGACAACGACTTCTGCTTCGACTACCTGCCGCGGCTGACCGGCTCCCACTCCACCTACGAGACGGTGATGGCCCAGTTGGAAGGGACCTGCAAGGGCTACTTCCTCATGGGCGAGAACCCGGCGGTCGGCTCGGCCAACGCCAAGATGCAGCGCCTCGGCATGGCCGCGCTGGACTGGCTGGTCGTCCGCGACTTCTCCCTCATCGAGTCGGCGACCTGGTGGAAGGACGGCCCGGAGATCGAGACCGGGGAGCTGCGCACCGAGGACATCGGCACCGAGGTGTTCTTCCTGCCGGCCGCCGCTCACACCGAGAAGGACGGCAGCTTCACCAACACCCAGCGGCTGCTGCAATGGCACCACCAGGCCGTCCAGCCGCCCGGCGAGTCGCGCAGCGACCTCTGGTTCACCTTCCACCTCGGCCGGATCATCCGGGAGAAGCTGGCCGCGTCCACCGATCCCATGGACCGGCCCGTGCTGGATCTGACCTGGGACTACCCCACGAAGGGCGAACACGTCGAGCCGGACGCGGAGGCCGTCCTCGCCGAGATCAACGGCCACGACGCCGAGGGGAACCCGCTGAGCTCGTACGAGCAGCTGAGCGACGACGGGTCGACGGCCTGCGGCTGCTGGATCTACTGCGGGGTCCACGCGGACGGCGTCAACCAGGCGGCGCGTCGCAAGCCGGGCGAGCAGCAGAACTGGGTCGCGAACGAGTGGGGCTGGGCCTGGCCCGCCAATCGCCGCATCCTGTACAACCGTGCCTCGGCCGATCCGGACGGAAGGCCGTGGAGCGAGCGCAAGGCCCTGGTGTGGTGGGACGAGGACGAGGGCTCCTGGACCGGCCACGACATCCCCGACTTCAAGGCGGACAAGTCCCCCGACCACGAGCCGCCCCCGGACGCGGAGGGACCCGAGGCGCTCACCGGGACGGACGCGTTCATCATGCAGGCGGACGGCAAGGCGTGGCTGTACGTGCCGTCCGGCGTCACCGACGGTCCGTTGCCCACCCACTACGAGCCGCAGGACTCGCCCTTCCCGAACCTGTTGTACACCCAGCAGCGCAATCCGGTACGGCAGTTGCTGCCGCCGCACCCGGACAACCGCTACCAGCCCAGCGGCACGGAACCCGGCTCGGAGGTCTTCCCCTACGTCGCCACCACCTACCGGCTCACCGAGCACCACACCGCGGGCGGCATGTCCCGCTGGCAGCCGTACCTCGCGGAGCTCCAGCCGGAGTTCTTCTGCGAGGTGTCGCCCGAACTGGCCGCCGAACGCGGGCTGGAGCACACCGGCTGGGCGACGATCGTCAGCGCGCGCGGGGTGGTCGAGGCGCGGGTGCTGGTCACCGACCGCATGGCGCCCCTCGATGTGCAGGGCCGGCGGCTGCACCAGGTGGGCCTGCCCTATCACTGGGGCCCGAACGGCTACACGACCGGCGACGCCGCGAACGAGCTGCTGCACATGTCCCTGGACCCGAACACCCACATCCAGGAGACCAAGGCGTTCGCCGTCGACGTCAGGCCGGGCCGCCGCCCGAGGGGACCGGCCGCGCCCGAGCTGGTGCGCGCCTACCGGATCCGGGCCGGCATCGACGAGAACACCGGCACCGAGCCCTGAGGAGGACCCCAGGCGCGGGCGTCGGCACGCGGCGGGGCGACGGCGTCATGGAGCGGTCGGGCAGCGGTCGGGCGTCCACGAGGACACGTCGGCCGCCGGTCGCCGTGAACGCCCGCGCCCCGATCGTCGCCGTCGGCCGATGACGGCGGGCCCGCCCCGTCGCGCACGGCCGCTCGGGGACCTCCGTCGCGGGCCGTGGTCGTCGTGAGCGGGCTGCCCGGGTTCACAGATGGACGGGCGGGTTGCCGGAACAGGTGAAGTACGGCGTGCCCGTGGTCGTGCCGGCGGTCGAGGTCAGCGCGCACAGGTACGAGGCCGCTTTGCCGCCCACGGAGGTGAGGCCGCCGCCGGTGTCGCCGTCGCCGGCGTGCGCGGGTGCCGCCAGGGCAGCGGCGGCCAGGACCAGCACGGCGGAAGTGATCGTCTTTCGCATACCTACTGCAACGATCACGGGGACTGGAGGGCACGTCGGCCGCGGGCGTCCCGATCACGGCGACGGGCGGGGCCGGGACCGGCCGGTCCCATCGACGGCTTCCTCGGGCACGGGCCCGCCTTTCCGGCCCGCGCCGCGGCGCGGGCCTCCGCACGGGACGACTGCGCCCCCGTGCGCTCAGTCGATGCAGAACTCGTTGCCCTCGATGTCCAGCATCGGGATGCACGAGTCGGTGCCGTCGTACAGCGTCCGCACGTGTACCGCGCCGAGCGGGACCAGTCGCGCGCGTTCGGCCTCGAGTGCGGCGAGGCGTTCCTCGCCCACGAGTCCGGTGCCGACCCGCACATCGAGGTGCACCCGGTTCTTGGCGGCCTTGCCTTCGGGGACGCGCTGGAAGTACAGCCGCGGCCCCGCACCCGAGGGGTCCACGCAGGCGAACCACGCGTCCCGCTCCTCCGGCGGCCGCGAACGCCAGTAGTCGTCCCAGGTGGCGCGCCCCTCCGGCGGCGACGGTACGACATACCCCAGCACCTCGCACCAGAAGCGGGCGAGACGCTCGGGTTCCGCGCAGTCGAAGGTGACCTGGAACTTCCTGATCGCTGACATCGGGGCACCGTACCAAGGGGATTCGGGACCGCGCCGCTGTTTTTCCGGCTCGCGGGACCGGGGCCGGGGCCGGGCGGGATGCGCACGGTCGGCATCAGGGGGCGGGCTCCGTCGCCCGCGCCACATAGGTGTGCGGGGCGTCATCGTCGGAGGCGGCGGCCCGGTGTCCGGGCGCCGATGCCCTTAACGCGGGTGTCCGTGCGGGCCCCCGCCGCTCCGAAGGACGCGCCGCCGGTCAGTGGTCGCCGGCGAGTTCGCCGCTGAGCCTGCCGTGCAGGCGGGCGCTGGAGTCGTTCAGGCCGACGATCTCGACGCTCTTGCCCCGCTGGGCGTACTTGGTCTCGATCGCGTCGAGCGCGGCGACGGAGGAGGCGTCCCAGACGTGAGTGCCGGTGAGGTCGATGACGACCTCGGCGGGGTCGCCGGCGTAGTCGAACCGGGTGACCAGGTCGTTCGAGGAGGCGAAGAAGAGCTGGCCGGTCACGGCGTAGACGACCTGGGCGCCGTCCGGGTCGGTGACCGAGGTGACCTCGGTGAAGCGGGCGACGCGCCGGGCGAAGACGATCATGGCGATGAGGGAGCCGACCACGACGCCGATGGAGAGGTTGCCGGTGGCCACCACGACGATCACGGTGATCACCATCACGGCGGTCTCACCGACCGGCATCCGCTTGAGCGTGGCCGGCTTGACCGAGTGCCAGTCGAAGGTGCCGACCGAGACCAGGACCATCACGGCGACGAGGGCCGCCATGGGGATCCGGGAGACGACCGGTCCGAGCCCGATGCACAGGACGAGCAGGAAGAACCCGGCGAGGAAGGTCGACAGACGGGTCCGGGCGCCGCTCTTGACGTTGATCATGGTCTGGCCGATCATGCCGCAGCCGCCCATGCCGCCGAAGACGCCGGTCACGATGTTGGCGATGCCCTGGCCGATCGCCTCACGGGCCTTGTTCGAGTGGGTGTCGGTGAGCTCGTCGACCAGTTTCGCGGTCATCATCGACTCCATGATCCCCACCAGCGCCACGGCGAAGGCGTACGGGGCGATCACGGCGAGCGTGTGCGGGGTGAACGGCACGTCCGGGAGGCCGGGGACGGGGAGGGAGGAGGGCAGCCTGCCCTTGTCGCCGACGGTCGGCACCGCGATCCCGGCGGCCACCGTGATCACGGTGAGGGTCGTGATGGCCACCAGCGGCGCGGGGACCGCCCGGGTCAGCTTCGGGAACAGGACCATCAGGAGGAGGCCGGCGGCCACGAGCGGGTAGACCGCCCAGGGCACGTCCCGCAGATTGGGGATCTGCGCCGTGAACAGCAGGATGCCCAGCGCGTTGACGAAGCCGACCATGACGCTGCGCGGCACGAACCGCATCAGCTTGGCGACGCCGAGCGCGCCGAGGATCACCTGGAAGATGCCGGCCAGGATGACGGTGGCGATGAGATAGCCGAGGCCGTGGGCACGGACGACGGGCGCGACGACGAGGGCGACCGCGCCGGTGGCCGCGGAGATCATCGCGGGCCGGCCGCCGACGAAGGCGATCACCATGGCCATGGTGCAGGCGGCGTAGAGCCCGACCTTCGGGTCGACACCGGCGATGACGGAGAAGGAGATCGCCTCCGGGATCAGGGCCAGACCGACGACCAGCCCCGCCAGCGTCTCGGTGCGCAGCACCTTGGCAGACAACCAGGAGGGCCTGTCGGGCCCGCGCAGAAGGCCTGCGGGCACGAGGCGGGAGGAGGAGACGGAGGCAGGCAAGGGTGTTCGACCTCGGATTCGGGCGCACCGGCGCGGCGGGGCACGAGGATGGAGCACGGGATGCCGGGCGGCAGGCCGTGGTCGGCCCGCTCGGTTCAGGGGCGGGCCGCGAGTCTTCGCGGGAGTGGGGGGCGGAGCGGGCGGATCACCCGGCTCAGGGGTCAGGGGTCACGGCGGGCAGACGCCCGCCTCGGGCATCATGGTCTCGCGCACGTGTGTCTCCCGGGGCGTCGCTGTCCTGCCGAAGACGGCATCGGCCCCGGCACGGCAGTGCGGGGCAGCAGACCGCCGCCCCGCCCGCACGACTCTACCCTAACGTTAGAGTAGAGATCGATGAGGCAGTCGCGAGAACCGCTCGCGGCACGGGAAAGGCTGGAACGACGGACGTGGACGGCACCTACATGCAGATCGGCGAGGTCGCCGCGCGCACCGAGCTGTCCCTGCGCACCATCCGCCACTACGAGGAGACCGGACTCGTCATCCCCTCGGCCCGCTCGCAGGGGGGCTTCCGCCTCTACACCGAGACCGACGTCGCCCGCCTCATGGTCATCCGCCGCATGAAGCCGCTCGGCTTCACGCTGGACCAGATGCGCGACCTGCTGGACGCCACCGATCGCCTCGACGCCTCCCCCGCCCCGGCAGACGAGGAACGGGAGGCCCTGCTCGCCCGTGTCCGCCGTTACGAGCGGACCGCGGCCGAGCAGATCGACACATTGCGCACCCGGCTCTCCCGCGCCGAGGACTTCGCCCAGACCCTCCGCGCCCGCCTCGCCCGCGAGGCCGCCACGGGCCGCACTCCCGAGCCCCGGACCGCACTCGAGCGGCCCACTCCCTGACCGGGGCGCTCGACGCGGGCGCGCGGGAGAGTGCGACGTCCGGCGGTCACGTTCGGCTTCCGCCGGGTCCGGCCTTCCGTGCGCCGTGGCGGATCCAAGGCCAACGGACGACGCAGGCCACCACGGGAGCGCCGAGCATGGACAGCATCCACAGCCCGACGCTGGCCGGCGAATAGACGTAGTACTGCCACCGGTCCGGCAACAGCGCCGGCAGGAGCACCAGGACGACCAGCGTCACCCAGGTCGCGATCCAGGTGAGCACCAAGCGCGCCACGACGACCATGCATCCCCCCGCACCGAACCCACCCCGGTTTGAACGTGTTCAATATAGCGGGGGCGGGGCGGCGGTGGGTCCGGCGGTCACCAGAGGGCCGGCACGGCAGCGACCACGGGGCACGGCAGCGACCACGCCCCAGGGGCCGTGAGGCTCTCAGTCGAGGCAGAATTCGTTGCCCTCGATGTCCCGCATCACGATGCAGGACTCGTTGTCGTCGTCGGCGGGCAGTACACGCTCGCACTCCGCGCCGAGCGCGACCAGTCGGTCGCATTCGGCCTGGAGCGTGGCCAGGCGTTCCTCGCCCACGAGTCCGGTGCCTGCCCGCACATCGAGGTGCACCCGGTTCTTGGCGACCTTGCCTTCGGGAACGCGCTGGAAGAACAGCCGTGGGCCCACACCCGTGGGATCGACACATGCGAACCGTGAACCCTGGTGCTCAGGCGGCAATGAGCCGTCGAACTCCTTCCAACTGGCGAACCCCTGCGGCGGCGGCGGAACGACGTACCCCAACACCTCACACCAGAAACGGGCGACGCGCTCGGGATCCGCGCAGTCGAAGGTGACCTGGAACTGCTTGACCGATGCCATCGGGTCACCGTAGCAGGGGGAATCCGCTGAGCAACTCCCTTTCGCGGGCCCCCCGCAGGGGTCCGCGAAAGCGGCACGTCGATGTCCATGACGGCCGCCTCAGGCGCTTCAAACCGGCGCGTGAGGCATGCCGGCGGCCCGCGGCGGCGGACGGCTGCGTCCTCGCACCCCCGGGAGCCGTTGTGTCGTCGGCCGGCGCGGGCAGCATGCTCTCGGCACCGCGAGTGAGGAGGCCGGTCATGGCCAGTGAGTTCCAGCGGAACAAGCTTCAGGCGATGTTCGACGCGTTCGATGTGGACGGCAACGGCTGTCTGGAGGAGGGGGACTTCGTGGCGTTGGCCGACCGCTGGGCGCGGTTGCCCCGTGTCGAGCCCGGATCGGAGCTGGCCGGACGGGTGAAGGACGTCATGCTGGGATGGTGGCGGCACCTGTCGGCGGCGGTCGACACCGATCAGGACGGCCGCGTCGACATGGACGACATCCTCTCCATGGTGGACCGGCTGCCGGCCATGCCCGAGCAGGTCACCGCCACCGCCGACACCATCTTCGACGCCGTGGACGAGAACGGCGACGGCCGGATCTCCCGCACCGAGCACCAACGGCTCGTCGACACCTGGCACGGGCGGAGCGTGCGCACCGGAGACGTCTTCGACCGTCTCGACCAGGACGGCGACGGATATCTCAGCCGTCCCCAATTCGCCCTGCTGTGGACCCAGTTCTGGACCAGCGACGACCCGGGAGAGCCCGGCAACCTGCTGTGCGGGCCGCTCCCCCGCGCGGCCGGCTGAACGCGCGACGGTACGGGCCTCCTCGCGGGAGACCCGTACCGTCCGGGCTGTCGGCGCCCTACTCGACGTCGATCTTGAACGTGCTGGTCGTGTTGCGGATGTCCTGGGCGTTGCCGCTCATCCGCAGATTGCGGAAGGTGGCTTCACCGACGGCGGGTCCCTGACCGGGCTCGGGGAGTTCGTTGGCCCAGATGCCGAACCCGGACTTGGCGTCGAACGCGTCTCCGCTCTTCTTGGAGTTCGTGATCGAGATGTCGGTGAAGATCGTGTCCTTCACCGGGAACTGCGGCTGTCCGCCTACGTAGTTGGTTTGGAACATCACGCCTCCGTAGGTGGAGTCGTCGATGTCGACGTCGTTGACGCGGATGCCCTGGAAGACCTTGGACGCGGAGAACGCCCAGATGGCGGGGAAGACCTGCGAGCCCCAGAAGTGGCCGCCGGTCCGCTCCAGGGAGACGTTCTCGATGGTCGTCGGATCGGTCCCGAAGCCGTTCATCGGGTAGCCGAAGTCCAGCGAGGAGATGGTGATGCCGGAGTACACCAGGGTGTCGGCGACGCGGATGTTGCGGAAGGTGTTGTCGTAGCCGCCGTAGACGGCGATCCCGGCCGCGCGCCAGGTGAGCGTGGCGGTGAGGTTCTCGTAGAGGTTGTTCTTCTCGTCGGCGCCGCCCGCGTCGATCGCCGAGAAGAGGGCGAAGCTGTCGTCGCCCGTGGCGCGGGCGTCGTTGTTGACGACGTGGTTGTCCGTGGAGCCGTTCGTCATGTTGACGCCGTCGGCGAACGTGTCACGGATGCGGGAGTTCTCGATGGTCATGCCGTCGGTGTTGGCGCCCCAGTACAGGCACACCATGTGCTCGACCCAGATGTTGTCGATGGTGATGTCGGAGACGTTGGCGAAGTCGAACACCTTGCCCGGGCCGTCGATGCGGGACGTATAGTTGCCGAAGTAGGCGAATCCGCTGAACACCGAGCCCTTGGCGGTGGCGTCGGCGCGGAAGCCGATGTCGGTGTTCTCCTGCGAGGACGGCGCGTGGAAGCGGGTGAACCACGGCCCGGCTCCGACGATCCTGACCGCCTTGCCGTAGACCTGGAACTTGCTGGAGGTCTCGTAGTCCCCGGCGGGCAGGTAGACGCCGACGAGCTTGCCGGTGGTGTCCATGCGTACCTTGTCGAGCGCGTTCTGCACGTCCTGCTGCGAGAATCCGGCCGGGACCGTGTAGGCGGCCGGGTCGGGGTTCGGGGCCGCCGTCGCCTGCTCGGTGTTGACGAAGTCGATGGCGTAGGTGGAGGTGTTGGCCGTGTCCTTCTGGAGGCGGATCCGGGAGCCGGCCGGAACGGTCCTGCCGAGCAGCAGGTTCGCCTCGTCGTAGATGTGGCGGGGCGCGCCGGAGCCGGGCGAGTTGCCGGGCGCGGTCTCGTTCCCGTACAGCCAGGCGTACTTGGACGTGAGGTCGATCGCCTTGAGGAACTGGCCGTCGACGTAGACGTCCAGCGTGGTGTTCGTGCCGTCGGGGATCGAGAAGCGGGTGACCAGGGTGTTGGTGTCGGCGCGGGTGGTCCACTCGACGTACTGGCCGGTGGCGCTCAGGGTGACCGCCTTGCGGCCGCTGGCCTCGCCTGCGAGGTCGCCGACGGTCCGGTTCGGGCCGACGACCTTGGCGCCGCCGCCGACCGTGCCGTCCTCGGCCTCGTACATGTCGTACGGCATGTCGGCGCCGCGGCCGACGAACAGGGGTTGCGTGGTGGTGTTGTTGGCGCGCTTGACCGGCGCTTCGTCGGCGTCGTCGGCGATGACGGTCTTCACGGTGTACTTGCCGTTGACGGCCGTCCACGAACCCAGGCTGACGGGTGCGGTCGTCTGGCCGGGCGCGATGGCGCCGTTGTAGGAGCCGGTCAGGGTCTTGACGGTGGCGCCCTTGGAGTCCTGGACCGACAGCGTCACGCCGTGGGCGCCGGAGGCCGAGGCCGTGGTGCCCTGGTTCTTGATGGCGATGGTGAACTTGACGGCGTCCCCCGCCGACGGGCTGGACGGTGACCAGGCCACCGGTGCGGCGACCAGGTCGGAGCTGGAGACGGGCTTGACGACGAGGGCGTCGGAGCGGGTGAAGGTGTTGTTGGCCTCGTTCTGCTCGATGACCTTGTTCGAGGGGTCCACCTCGGCGCCGAGGGTGTAACTGCCCGCGTCCCGGACGCCGATGCTCGCGGTGACCGTCTTCGACTCACCGGCGGCGAGCGCGGGGACGTCGGCCGTGGCGGCCTTGGTGCCGCCGAGCGTGAAGTTCAGGTCGGTGGCCTTCGACGCCTTGGTGCCGCTGTTGGTGACGGTCGCGGAGAGGCTGACGGCGTCCGTCTCCACCGGGGCGGCGGGCGAGTTGGTGATGCCGGTGACCTTGAGATCCGGATTGGCGGCCGGGATGCCGATCACCTGGAACTCGGCGACCTGCGCGCCCGGGGCACCGGAGTTGGACGTGAACTTCAGCTGGACGTCGGCGGCCGTGCCGGAGACCGGGATGGTCACGGTGTTGCCGCTCGCCGGGTTGAAGGTGTAGTCCTTCGCCGCCGCGAGGCTCGTGAAGCCGGTCGCGTCCTGGTCGCGGCCGAGGACCTGGATGTTCTGGGTGCGGGTGGACCAGGCGGCGTCCGGGTTGAGCTTGACGACGACCCGGCCGAGGTCGGCGTCGGCGCCCAGCCGGGTGGTGAGGGTGGCCGGGTAGGCGCCGCCCGCGCTCTCCCAGTACGTGCTGGTCTGGCCGTCGTTGGCGTTGGCGGCGACGTAGGTGAAGGTGTACGAGGAGGCCTCGACGGGCTTGCCCTGCGCGAGGTCCGAACCGGCGCCGGAGCCGGGCCGGGTGACGCTGTTGCCGGCCGCCGACACGTTCCCGGCCGCGTCCTTCGCCTTCACGTAGTAGGTGACGGTGGCTGCCGCCGACGGGGTGTCGGTGTACGTGGTGACGTCGCCCGCGACGGACTTGACGAGCTGGTCGTTGGCGTAGACGTCATAGCCGGTGACCTTGACGTTGTCGGTCGAGGCCTGCCAGGTGAGCTTCACGTCGTCGCCGGACTGGGTGTAGGTGAGGTTGCCCGGCGCCGTCGGGGCCTGGGTGTCGCCGCTCGCGCCCTTGCGGGTGACGCTGTTGCTGTTGGCGGAGACGTTGCCCGCGGCGTCCTTGGCCCGGACGTAGTAGGTGATGTCGCTGCCGGCCGGCTGGGTGTCGGTGTACGTCAGGACGTTCCCGGCGACACTCGCGCGCAACTGCCCGTCGGCGTAGACGTCGTAGCCGGTGACGCCGGTGTCGTCGGTGGCCGCGCTCCAGGTCAGCTTGATCTGGCCGGTGGCCGGCTCGGTGTAGCTCAGGTTGGACGGCGCGGTGGGCGCCTGGGTGTCGCCGGTGGCGGGTCCGTAGACCTCCAGCTCGGACAACTGGCCCGCCGGCCAGCCGGTGTTGGCGGTGATCAGCACGCGCACGTAGCGCGTGGTGGTGGTGTCGAAGCCGATGGTCGCCGACTGGTCGTCGCCGCTGTCGAAGGTGTACGCCTTCGAGACGGTCAGGTCGGTGAAGTTCCTGTTGTCCGTCGAGCCCTGGATCTTGAGGGTCTGGCTGCGGCTCGGCCAGCCGGCGGGCAGCCGCAGGGTCACCTGGTTGATCTTGACCGAGGATCCGAGGTCGACCTGGAGCCACTGGGGGAAGGCGTTGTTCGTGCTCTCCCAGTAGGTGTTGCGGTTGCCGTCACCGGCGTTGGCCGCCGGGTAGACGTCGGCGTGCCCGCTCTCGGTGAAGGGCCTGCCCTGAGCCAGGTTGGGTGTCGATGCGGTGGTGGTGAGGACCTGCATCTCGCCGAGCTGGGCGGTGGGGGCGGCCGAGTTGTCGCTGAAGTCGGCGCGCACGTACCGCGCGAGGGTCGCGGGGAAGGAGATCTCGACCGTGTTGCCGTTGCCGGGGCTGAAGACGTACCGCGCCGACGACTTGAGCGTGGTGAAGCTCTTCCCGTCGGTGCTGCCCTGGAGGGCCAGCGTCTGCTTGCGGGTCTGCCAGCCGGCGGGCAGACGCAGCACGACCCGGCGGACGCGCTCGGTCCTGCCGAGGTCGGTCTGCACCCACTGGGCGGCCTTGGTCCCGGCCTGCCAGTAGGTGTCGGCGTCGCCGTCGGCGACGTCGGCGGCCGTGTGGGCGCCGAGGGCGCTGCCGGACTTGACCGGGGCGTCGGCGGCGGCCTCGTGGCCGCCGGCCCCCTTTGCGCCGGCCGCCTGTGCGCCGACGGCGGGCAGGCCAAGCACCATGACGGTGGAGGCGAGCGCGGCGGTCGCCGCGCGTCGTCTCCAGGTTCTCGGCTTGTGTCGGATCATGTGGGGTCACTCCCTGCGGAGGTTCGCTCGCGCCGGTGAGGCGGCGAGGACGGCTCTTTCCTGGGCAGAGCGGTGGCGCGGTACGACAAGGCGGTGCGGAGGCTCCCCGGTGCGGAGAGGGCGTACCGGCCCGGATGTGCGTTCAGTTTTTTCGCTGTTTCATCGAAATATTGCAGACGGCTGTAAGCACGTCTACGGTCAGGACCACACACTTTTCAACGAGTACGGGCCAGGATCCCGTGCGGAACGTCGACGTCCGATCGCATGGCGAGCCGGTGAGCAGGGCAGGGGACCGCCACGGAGAGAGCCGGCGGCGAAGCGTCCCCTGAGCACCAACCCCCTCACCGGTACTCGGTTCTGGCGCTTCCCACCGTGTCCGGCACTCCTCCCGGGAGGACCGAACGGACCGCTGTCACCCGGTTCAGGAGCTTTGGGCGCGAAGGGAGTGAGGCCACGACCCACACGACGCAAGTTTACGCAAGAAGCGCAAGTTCTTGCGTGACACTACGGGTCCTGTGACGCAGATTTGCGTAAAGCGCCGCCGGACCTGGCGGCGCGGTGGCCGGCCCGGCTGCCGACGGGAGCGACGCTCCCGCACCCGCGCTCAGCGGGGCCCGGCCGGCCGGACGACGGGCGACGGGGCGTTCTCCGACCGGCGGTGGATGCTGACGGCATAGCCGCCGCCGTCATAGGGGTCGGCGTCCCAGGTGGCGAAGCGGTCGACGAGAAGGAGGCCGGCCGCCGCGCAGCACTCGTCGTACTCCGGCAGCGTGATGCCGGGCGGCACGGGCAGATGGGCCGCGTCCAGGCCGAAACCGGCGACCAGAAGACCGCCCGGACGCAGGGCCGCGGACAGTCGCGCGGCCACCAGGGCCTCGGTGCCGGGAGCGAGCAGCGGGAAGATGTTGCCCGCGGCGACGACGAGATCGAAGTCGCTCGCGACGCCGAGCCGGGCCGGTTCGAACTCGGTCAGATCGGCCCGCAACCAGGGCAGCCGCGGCGCCTGCTTCCGGGCCACCGCCAGCATCGACGCGTCGAGGTCCACCCCGACACAGTCGTACCCGAGCTCCGCCAGCCGGATCATGACCCGTCCGGTACCGCACCCGGCGTCCAGCACGCGCGCGCCGGCCGGCACCAGGGCCGCGCAGAACCGCGCTTCGCCGTGAACGTCCTCGCCGGTGCGGGCCAGGGCCGCGAAGCGTGCGGCGTAGTCCTCGCCGGACTTCTCCCCGGTCAACTCCGTCCAACGGCTCATGAGGCCAACTATAGGTCGGCCGTACGGCCGCTCGGGAAGCGGCCGTACTCGCGGCAGACCGCGCTCGGCCGGCGGTACAGGCTCAGCCGGCGGGTACGGCTCAGCCCGCGCGTACGGAGTGGTGGCGGGGTTCGGCACGCGGGGCGGGCGGCTCGGCGGCCGGCTCCGGGTGGTCCGCGGCCGGCGCCTCCCGCAGGGGGTGTGCGGACTCCAGCCGGAGCATGGCCCGCTCGTCCGGGCTCCCGGGAGCCGCCTGGTAGACCACCATCCGCTGGCCCCCCGTCCGCGCCAGGCGCATCACCTCGTACGTCAGGGTCATGGCCCCGACGTTCGGATGGCGGAAGCACTTCTGCCCGCCGCCGCGCTCGCAGACGTCGTACCGCTCCCAGATGCGCGCGAAGTCCTGTGACTTCAGGAGCAACTCGCCGACCAGCGTCGTCAGTTCGGGGTCGTCCGGGTCGGCCCCGGCGACCGCCCTCAGGTGTGCCACCGAGTGGGTGACCGTCTCCTCCCACGGCTCGTACAGCGTCCGGCCCACCGGATGGAGGAAGAGGTACCGGGTCAGGTTGCGCTGTTCCTCCGGCCAGTCCCAGAGCCCGGGCAGCAACCGCCGGCCGGGCGGGTTGGCGGCCAGGACGCGGTTGTGACGGCTCACCACGTAGGCCGGCAGCGGGCGCACCGACTCCAGCATCCGCAGGACCGAGTCACGGACGGTCCGGTCGGAGCAGGCCGGCAGCTCCGAGACCCGGCCGGAGGCCAGCTCGGCGAGCTCGTGCAGGCGCTCGTAGCCGTCGCCGCGCAGTCGCAGGGCGCGGCCGAGGGCGTCCACGACGGCGGGAGAGGGATTGGTCTCCCGCCCGCGCTCCAGGCGGATGTAGTAGTCGACGCTCACCCCGGCCAACGCGGCCAGCTCCTCCCTGCGCAGCCCGGGAGTGCGGCGCAGTCCCGCGCCGGCGGGGAGACCGACGTCCTGCGGGCGCACCTGCGCCCTGCGGGCTTTCAGGTACCTGCCGAGTTCGGTGCCTCGCACGTCAGTTGCTGCCATCCGGCCATTGTGACAGGGGGGCGGCACGACTGAGGGGGTGTGTCAGGGCCTGGAACGCGGCGCCCCGGAACAGCGCGGTCTGCCGGACGGCGCGTCCATGGCGCAGAGTCGTTCCCGGAGCGGGCGGCCCGGACGCCGGGGCCCAGGGGGTGCGCGACACCGGACCGCGGCCCGGCGACACCGCGGCCGCCCGCCCGACACGTCGCCGACGTGCCGCCCTCGACCTGCCGCGAAGGAGTTCACCATGCCCGCCACCCCTCGCCTGCCCTCCCCGCCGTCCTCCACGGCCACCCCCGGGCGCGGACCCGGAACCTCGGAGCGTCCGCCGCGTCAGCCGGCCCGGACTTCGCGGCGCCCGGGCGGAGCACGACCGGCCGCGCCTCCACCCGTGGTCACACCCCCGGCGCCCCGGCGCAGGGGCGTGGAGCTGATCGCCTCGCTGCTGGGCTTCACCGTGATCACCATCGACGTCTCGGCCGTGAACATCGCGCTGCCCGCGATCCGTGACTCCCTCAGCGGCGGCATGACCGGGCTGCAGTGGGTGGTGGACGCCTACACCCTGATGTTCGCGGCCCTGATGCTGTCCGCCGGCGCCCTCTCCGACCGTGCCGGCGCCCGCCGCGCCTACGCCTGGGGGGTCGCCCTGTTCACCCTGGCCTCCCTCGGCTGCGCGCTCGCTCCCGGCATCGGCCTCCTGGTCGCTGCGCGGGTGGCGCAGGGCGCCGCGGCGGCCGTCGTGATGCCGGCCTCGCTGGCACTGATCCGGCAGGCCTACGAGGACGCCCGGGCCCGGGCCCGGGCGATCGCGCTGTGGACGGTCGGCGGCTCGGTGGCGATGGCCGCGGGCCCGGTGCTGGGCGGGCTGCTCACCGACCTGGCCGGCTGGCGGTCGGTGTTCCTGCTGAACCTCCCGGTCGGGGCGGTGATCCTCGGCCTGCTGGTCCGGGTGCCGCGCTCGCCGCGCCGGCCCGCCGCGCTGGACGTCGGCGGCCAGGTCACCGCCGTACTGGCCCTGGCCGGACTGGCGTTCGCGGTGATCGAGGGCGGCCGTCTCGGCTGGACCGAGGCCCCCGTCGTGGCCGCCGCCGTGCTCGCCGTCGTCTCCGGTTTCGCCTTCCGTGCGGTCGAGGCCCGGCACCCGCGGCCGATGGTCCCCCTCGGCATGCTGACGGACCGCCGGGTGGCCGTCGCGCTCGCCGTCGGCTTCGCCCTCAACGCCGCCTTCTACGGCGGGATCTTCCTCCTCGGCCTGTACTACCAGCAGCTACGCGGGATGTCGGGGATCGAGGCGGGGCTGATGTTCGTCCCGATGTCGGCGGTGGTGACGGCGACCAATCTGGTCTCTCCCCGGCTGGCGGAGCGGATCGGACGCCGACAGGTCATCGTCGCCGGGCAGTTGGTCTTCGCCGGGGCGATGGCGGCGATGTGGCCGCTGACCGTGCACACCCCGGTCTGGCTGGTACTGGTCCTGCTGCTGCCGCTGAGCGTCGGCGGGGCGCTCGCGGTTCCGGCGTTGACCGCGCTGTTGATGGACGCCGTTCCGGCGGAGCGGGCGGGGACGGCCTCGGGGCTGCTCAACGCCCTGCGGCAGACCGGTGGCGCGCTCGCCGTCGCCCTGTTCGGCAGTCTGCTGGCCGGCGCCGGTGACGGCTTCTCCCTCCCGGGCATGCGCCTCGGACTCCTCGCCGTCGCCGTCGTCCTGCTCGTCACCACCGCGCTCACCCGCCTGCTGCTGCCGCGCGCCTGACGCCCAGCGGCGCTGACACCCGGCCGCGCCGACGCCCCGCCGCGGTGTCCGTGCGGCTGGGCGTCGGCGCTCGGTGCGTCGGCGCCGCGGTAGGTCAGGCTGCGCTACGTGGGCGCCGCGGGGTGGTGCCGGCACCGCGGGATGTCAGCGCGCCGTGGCCCGGGCGCGCCGGTGGGTCGTGCTCCGGTGGCGCGTGG
Source organism: Streptomyces sp. NPDC018610 (assembly GCF_044391765.1). NCBI lineage: Bacteria > Bacillati > Actinomycetota > Actinomycetes > Kitasatosporales > Streptomycetaceae > Streptomyces > Streptomyces sp. NPDC018610. Next base: position 177,912 of record NZ_JBISAL010000004.1, on the reverse strand, counting down.
CCTCCCGCTCGGCCGGTTCCGTCGCGGTACCGGCCTTCACTTCCTGCTGACGCCCTTCCCGCCGATGCCCTTCTCCCCGATGTGGAAGATCTTGTGGCTGTCGCGGGTCATGTCGACGACGAGTGTGGTCGTGCTGGAACTGCTCCAGGTGAGGGTGACCAGGGCCTCCGTGCGGTCGGCGGTGCCGTTGTCGGTGACCTTCCAGGCGATCGGCACGTTCTGGGCGCGCAGGACGCCGTTGGCGTGGTTCTTCTCCTCCCAGGCGTTCAGCTCCTTCTGGAAGTCGGCGGTGAGGTAGTGGCCGCGCAGGGCTTCACCGAGGCCGCCGCTGTCCTCGTCGGTCACCGCGTCGATGTAGGCGCCGTAGAAGTCGGCGATGCGGGTGATGCCGTCGGACGGCTTGCCGCTGACGCTGCGCGGGGTGCCCGCGGAGGCCTGGACGGTGACGCCGAGGCCGAGAGCGACGGCGAGGACGCCGGCGGTGAGCGCGGTGCGGGTCTTGCTGTTCATGTCTGTCCCCTGTTTTCGAGTGTCCGAGTGATCGGATGGCCGTGTGATCGGATGGCCGAGTGACGGGATGGCCGGCCCGTCGCCGTGGTCGTCGGCGCCGGGCCCCCTCCCGACCCCCGTGGCGGGAGGGCGGCCCGGCGTGGTGGGCGGTTCGGTCAGTGGAGCTTGTTCACGGCCTCGACGGTCGTCTTCTCGAAGGCCTTCACCGGAGCGCCCTCGAAGCCGCCGAGCCCCGCCCAGTTCACGACCGTGACGGTGCGGCCGTCCCGGCCGACCGAGAGGAGGCGGACGTCGCTCGCGCCCCAGGAGGTCTCGGTGTGGACGCCGTGGACGCGGGCGCCTTCCTCGACGGGCAGCTTCCCGTAGTCCTTCCCGGTGGCCTCGGTGTCCGGGTCCCGCTGCTCGATGCGGGCCGGGCAGGACTCGATGTCCTCGTCCAGCCACGAGGTCAGCTGCTTCGCCGAACGCGTGTCCGGCAGGACCAGGGTGATCTGCCGTGCGTTCGTGTCGAGGTCGGTTCGGAAGTCGCGGTGCCATGCCGGCGCACGGCCGGGCAGCGCCCGCAGACAGGTGTCCCAGGCCGTCTCCTCCGGCACGCCGGCGGTGACCTTGTCGGCCGTCCAGGACGAGGTGGGGTGCGGCGGCAGGTCCGCGGCCGTGAGGAAGCCGGGCGCCTCGGCAGCGGCGGTGGCAGGTGCGGCGAGCGCCATGGTCAGGCCCGTGAGGGCGACCGCGAGGAGCGCGCCTGCTCGGGTGTGCTTGGGCATGGGTGTCCCCCGTGGACGGGTGCGGTGATGGAGCGTGGTGAGTGAGTGCGAGGCATGCATGCCGGTGCGGTGCATGCGTGTCGGATGCCACCCGGCGCCGTTCGGTCGGTCCGGCGCCGGTCGGCCCGGCACCAAGAGCATCGGCGGTCCCCGGAGTCCAGCGCAACGACTGCCGCGCGATCGGTGACGGTGGAACCGTCCCAGCCCGTCTGACGTGCAGGTATATGAGTGCCTGGGATACGGGATCGCGTGCGGACGACGGGGGAACGGTGTCGATCGGGGACGATGTCGAGGAGTTCGCCGCGCTGCTGCGCCGGCTGAAGGGCCGCACGGACCGGAGCTACGGCTCGCTGGCCCGCCGCCTCAACATGAACACCTCCACGCTGCACCGGTACTGCGCGGGCGAAGCGGTGCCGCAGGACTTCGCGCCCGTGGAACGACTCGCGGCCTTCTGTGGAGCGACTCCGGAGGAAAGGCTGGAACTGCACCGGCTGTGGATATCGGCGGTGGCGGCTCGGCAGCGGGGGCGTACGGCCGGTTCCGATACGGGTGCGGGTGCGGAGCTTCCGGCGCCGACACCGGCACCGACACCGGATGCGGACACGAACACGGACGCCAACGCCGACGGGACGCTCGTCGAGGAGAGCGCCTCCGTGGAACGGCCCGGAGACGATCCCGCCCCACGCGACCCCGCCCCCTCCCCCGCTCCCCTCCCCTGGTTCCGCCGTCGACGGGTCCTCGCGTCCACCGCCGTCGCCTGCGCGCTGCTTGCCACCCTGGGCATCACCTCCGCCCTGTCGGACGACCGCTCCTCCGAGGCGGACGCCCCCCGCTCCGCCGGCCCGCGGACGACCGCTCCCGGCATGCCCCACCGGTCGGCGGACCCGTCGGCCGCCCCGCTCCCCTCCTCCTCCCGCGCCCGGAACTCCGCGGCACCCGGCCCCCGGCGGCAGGCTCCCGCCGCGTCCACCACCGCTACCGGCAACAGCAGCGATCCCACCTCGGCCGCGAAGCCGACCACCGGCCCGCCCCTCGCCTGGAACGCCGACTCCCAGGTCTGGGACATGGGCTGCGGCCACGACTACGTCATCGACAAGCCGCCCTCGCAGGTGCCCCCGCCGCCGGTGCAGCAGGACGCCGGGGCCTGGGCTGCGACACAGGCCGCCGTGCACGGGCGGCGGACGCTGGTGCAGATCTCGGTGCAGGGGCGATCGTCGACGGCCGTGGTCCTGGAGGCGCTCCGCGTCCGCACCGTCAGCCGCGGCAACCCGGCCACCGGGAGCGCGTACGCCATGGACCAGGGCTGTGGTGGCGAGTTGACGCCCCGTCGCTTCACCGTGAACCTCGACGCCGACCGCCCCGTCGCCCGCCCGAAGGACGGCGCCGACAGCGAACGCACCCTCCCGGCCGTGCACTTCCCGTACCGCGTCTCCGCGGAGGACCCGGAGGTGCTGCTCGTCGACGCGACGACACAGACCTACGACGCCCGTTGGTACCTCGAACTCGAATGGTCCTCCCAGGGCCGCACCGGCACGATCCGCATCGACGACCACGGCCGCCCGTTCCGCACCACCAGCATCAACGGACTGCCGCGCTACTGGTACGGCACCGACGACGCGGGCGGGCGTGCCTGGCGCCCGTACGACGGCTAGGGCGTGTTTCGAAAGTCCCGCCTGCCCCGCGACGCCTGGCACGCGCGCTCGCCGCGTTGTAGGGATCGTCCACGTACGCCCAGTACGAGGACGACCCTCCGCCTTGCGATCACACGCACGCCGCGGGGCCCGCCCTTCGGGCGGACAGCGCCACTTTCGAAACACGCCCTAGTGCTGTGACCGGGGCTGGACCGGGTGGCGGTCTCCGGGGTCACCGATTCCGGGAGTGCGGGCCCGGGGCGCCGGGCCTGTGCTTCGAGGACGTCGACGACGGCCGGACCCTCACCTCGGGACCGCCTCCCCCGATAAGGCCCGCCGTGCAGGAAGTCCGCCGTGGAGGAGGTCCGTCGGCCGTGGTGCGGCTTCAGCCGGCGGCCTTCTTGACGAGCGCGCTGATCAGCTGTTCGTCGGCCGCGCTCAGTTCCTTCAGGGCGTAGGCGGTCGGCCACACGGCGCCGTCGTCGAGCGCCGCCTGGTCGCTGAAGCCGAGCGTGGCGTACCGCGTCTTGAACTTGTACGCGCCCTGGAAGTGGCAGACGACCTTGCCGTCCCTGGCGTACGCGGGCATCCCGTACCAGAGCTTGGGCGTGAGGTCCGGAGCGGCGGTCTTGACGATGTCGTGGATCCGTTCGGCGAGGACCCGGTCCGATTCCGGCATCTCGGCGATCTTCGCGAGCACGTCCTGCTCCGCTGCCGCTTCCTTCTCCGCCCGGGAAAGACCGCGCCGCGCGGCCGTCTTCCGCTGTTCCTGCGCGTGGGCCTTCATCGCGGCCCGTTCCTCGGCGGTGAATCCGTCGTGCTGTCCGGCGGTCTTGTCGGGGGTCTTCGCGGAAGGCTTCGTGGGCATGGCGGGTGTCCTCTCGTGCGGGGCGGGGCGGGGCGGGGCGGGTCGGAGCGGGGTGCGGCGCCGGGGTCAGGACGGCACGGAAGTGGGCGCGGCGACGGTCTCCCAGACGAATCCGTCCGGATCGGTGAAGGAACCGGCGGTGCCGCCGAGGACGACGCGGTGCGAGCCGGTGCCCTCCGCGGGGACGCCGAGGTCCTTGGCCAGGCCGCGACGCTTGTACAACGCCAGTTTCACGGTGCCGGCCTCCTCGGAGGCGAACTCGGCGTACTTGCCGCCGAAGCTCCTGGCCACGGTCAGGCCCCGGTCGGCGTAGAACTGCTTGCCGGCCTTCACGTCCTCGACGCCGAGCAGGAGAACGACCTCGTCGATCTCCGTGGTGGCCGGGCCGGTGTCCTTCTTCGCCGAGGTCGCGACCTTCCAGATCGTCCCGTCCGGGGCCTGGACGACGCCGCCGTATCCCCACAGCGACTTCGCGGCGGGCTTCAGCGGTGTGGCGCCGGCGCCCGTCGCGGCGTCGAGGAACCTGTCGACGGTGGCCGGCCGGGACACCGTGAGCGCCAGGGTGAAGCCGCGGAACCCGGTGGAGTCCGCCTCGGACTCCCGGAGGCGTATGCGCGTGTGCACTCCGAAGGCGGTGTAGAAGCGGTGGGCCGCCTCGGGGTCGGTCACCTCCAGGGTGACGGACGCCAGGGAAGTACCACGCGTGGCGGCCGGGCCGGCCACGGGGGAAGCGGTGGAAGCGGTGAGTGCCATGACCATCACGTTAGGGCCTGGCCGGCGCCCGGGGCTTCTCGATTCCTGACCGTTCTCGTCACCTGCCTCGCCACCCGCGGACCGGCCACCGGCATCGCACGGGCGTTCGTCCTGCTCCTGCGGCGTCTGTCCCCCTCCGGCCGGAGGGGGCGGACGCAGGCGGGTTCAGTCGTCGGTCTCGTCCGGCGCGTCGAGGAGGGCGAGCTCCTCCTCGGTCAGGCGAAGGGCGCCGGCGGCGATGTTCTCGGCGAGGTGGGCGGGGTCGGTCGTACCGGGGATGGCCAGGATGTGCGGACCGCGGTGGAGGGTCCAGGCGAGACGTATCTGGGCGGGCGTCGCGCCGTGGGCGCGGGCGACCGTGTGGAGGCGGGCGTCCCGGTCCCGGGCCGCCGCCGCCTCGCGACGCAGCCCGGAGATCGCGAAGAACGGGACGAAGGCGATGCCCTGCTCCCCGCACAGGTCGACGAGCCCGCTCTCGTCGGAACGGCGCCAGTCCAGGCCGTAGGCGTTCTGCACACAGACCACGGGCGCGATCTTTCCGGCCTCGGCGACGTGGCACGGCCGGACGTTGGACAGCCCCAGGTGCCGGACCAGGCCCGCCGCGCGCAGCTCGGCGAGGGCGCCGAAGTGCTCGGCGATCGAGTCCATGCCGTCGCTCCGCAGGTTCACCACGTCCAGGTGGTCCTGGCCGAGCTGGCGCAGGTTCTCCTCGACCTGGCCGCGCAGTTCCTCGGGGCGGGCCATGGCGAGCCACTCGCCGGAGGGGGCGCGTCCCGGGCCGACCTTGGTCACCACGACCACGTCGTCGCGCCAGGAGGCGAGGGCCCGGTTGACGAGCTCGTTCGCGGAGCGCAGCGGCGAGAAGTAGAACGCCGCCGTGTCGATGTGGTTGACGCCCTGCTCGAACGCGCTGTGCAGCAGCCGCACCGCGGCGGCGCGGTCGATCGGCGGGCCGTCGGAGTTGCCCATCATGCCGTTGCCCGTCAGCCGCATCGCGCCGTAGCCGACGCGGTTGACCTCCAGGTCACCGAGTTTCCAAGTCCCTGCCGCCGCTGCCGCTTTCACCGTGCTCCTTCGCCTGTCGGTTCGTCGGGTCCTGGAGTATGCGACGGCTGAGGGGAGTCCCGACAGGCCGGAAGGCTGGGCGAAACGTCACACCCGCATCGGGAACGAATCGCCCCCGCACGGCCGTTGGAAGTGTCGAGAGACGCCGGTCAGGACGCCGGGCACGCTGCCCCGGCCGCGCGGCGTCGGCCCGTCACGGAGGCGACCGCTGTCCAGGGAAGAGACCGTCCCGGGGGCGGGTCGTGCGCGCCGGTGCCGGACCCCTCTCGCCCGTACGACTCCTTGGCCGGTGCCGGGCGGGTGTCCGCGCCGTCCGCCGGGGCACCCGTACGCAGTACGGGCCTCGCCGGCCGGGCGGGGAACGGGACGCCGAAGGCACGGGAGGGACGCCACGTGTCCGTTGAACTTCCTCGGGACGGCGCCGTGGGTGATCGTCGAGGTCGCCTCATGACAGCGAGTCCGAAGCGCCGGGCGTCGCGGTCCTCCGCCTGGGCGGAAGCGGTCCCGCGCACGGCTCAACTCGCCTGCCTCGCCTTCCTGGTGCTCACCGCCGGCCTCCTGGCCTCCGCGGTCGCCACCGGGGCCGGCGTGCGCGCCGTGCTCGGTCTCGCGGTCCAGGCGGCCTTGTGGGCGGCGCTGCTGCTGCTCGACCCCATGGAGCCGCGCCGTGGTGGACACTCCCGCCACGACAGGCACGCGTGACAGGTCGGCCCTCTCCGCCGGCCGACCGCCGACCGGCCGAGTCGCAACGCTGACTTCTGCGCCTCGTCGACGCGGATCGGCCGTCGCGCGATCGGCTGTGCACATCGCCGGTATGCCGACGTAGCGGCGGCCGGACACACCCCACCCTCGCCCTCTCCGCGAACCGGTCCCGGAAGCGGCGCCTCGCGTGACCTGCCCGGAAAGCCATCCGCAGACCTTGACGAACTGTTAGGTTCCGAGCGTCGCCCCCGAGGGCGGCGAACGTCACGACGACAGTGGGGGGAACCACGTGACCCGATACAGCCGTGTCCGCTCCAGACGCGCGAAGGGGCTGCTCGCGGCGTTCGCGATCTGCGCCGTCGCGCTGGTCACCGGCGCGCCGGCCGCGCAGGCGACCGAACCGGGCGAACCGTCCGACACCACGGTCAGGCTGCCGACCGCCTCCTACTCGCGCATGCTGGTGGACCAAGCACGCGGCCGGGTGTACGTCAGTACGGGCGGCCTCTCGTCGACCGTCGGCGAAGTGCTCGTCTACGACTTCGACGGCAATCTGCTCAGGACGGTCAAGACCGGTTCCACGGACGGCGCGAGCGCCATGATGCTCTCCGCGGACGGCGCCATCCTCTACGTGGCCACCTCCAGTTACCTGCTGGTCTTCGACGCCGACACCTTCGCCTACGCGGGCGGCGGATGGGTGAGCAACGACTTCTTCCGGGGTCGGTGCCCCGGTGACATCGGGACCGCCGGCGGGAAACTCTGGTTCACCAGGATGACCAGCCAGTACCTTCCGAAGGACTGCGCCACCGAGCCGCAGGCGCTGTACAGCGGCGACTTCCTGGGCGGCGCCCACAAGCAGGCGGGCGACTCGCTGGTGGACGCGAAGTTCGCCACCTCGCCGGGGATCCCCGACAAACTCGTCGAGACGTACGCGACCTACGGGACGCCCAAGCTGGTCGTCGGTGTCTACGACGCCACCACCGGCGCCGCCCGGCAGCTGGCCCTTCGGACGTACACCGCCGCCACCGATCCGGCGGCCCCGCCCCGGGACATCGCGGTCAGCCCCGACGGCGCCCTGGTGGCGGTCGCGGCCGGGACCTCGGGTGTCAAGACGCTGTCCACCACGGGCCTCGCCGACGCGGCGCCCGGCTACGGCGCGCTGCCCGCTGGAACCGACTCCACGGCGGTCGCCTTCAGCCCGGACGGCTCGCTCGTCGCCCGCGGCGGGGCGGCCGACGGCGCCTCGGCCGACCTGCTGGTGCAGCAGGCCGACCCCACCCGGGGCGACACGCCGCGGGAGTACGCCTTCACGGACGGGACGACGGGCGGCGACCGGGTGGCCGACCGCGGACTCGCCTTCAGCGCCGACGGCTCGCGGCTGTTCGCGATGACGACGAACGCCGCCGGTGACGCGTACTGGCTGCACGTCATCTCCCGCCCCGACGCGCGCTACCATTCCGCCTTCGACGCCCCGCCGACCGTGGCGCCCGGCACTCCTTTCGCGGGCCAGGCGGTGCGGATCTCCGGCACGTTGCGGCTGAACGGACCGGCGCCCGCCACGCCCGCGCGGGTGACCGCGGTCCGCCACGACGCGGACGGCGACCACACCGTTCCGGCGGCGACCGTCGGTCCGGACGGCGGCTTCACCCTGGACGACACGCCGTCCACCACCGGGACGGCCACGTACACCGTCTCCTTCGCCGGGGACGCCGCGCACGATCCCGCCCCGGACACCACGGTGAGCGTGGATGTGGCCAAGGCCCCCACGGAACTGGTGATCGAGACGCCGTCCGGGGCGAGCACCTCGGGCGTCCTCCTGCACGGCACCCTGAGCACGGCCGGGGTGCCCCTGCCGACCGGGACCGTCGTCGACGTCCAGCGGCTGACGAAGAAGGGCGCCACCGACCTGCCCGCCGTCACCGTCGGTCCCGACGGCGGCTTCACCGTGAACGACGTGCCGCCCGCCGCCGGCAGCACCCTGTACACGGTCTCCTACGCCGGTGACGCGCTGCACGACCCGTCGGCGGACTGGGTGACGGTCTCGGTCGCCGGCGACTGAGCCGGCCGTCCGAGCGGATGCGGCGGACATCGGACCGGCGCCGCCCGGTCGGTGTCCGCCGCCGCCCGGCCGGTGTCCGCCACCGGAATCAGCCGGCGGTCGCTGCCGGTGTCGGCCGGGGCCGGTGTCAGCCGGTGGCCGGGGCCGCGGCGTACTCCTCGTCGGTGACGGGGGTCGACCAGTGCACGACGTCGTGATCGACGTCCGCTTCGTTGATGGCCAGGTGAACCATGAGCCGGTTCGGGGCGGCGCCGTGCCAGTGCTCCTCATCGGCTTCGAACAGGACGCGGTCGCCGGGGCGGATGACCTCGACGGGCCCGCCCCGCCGCTGGCACAGGCCGATCCCTTCGGTGACGAAGACGGTCTGGCTCAGCGGGTGGCGGTGCCAGTGGGTGCGGGCGCCGGGCATGAAGTGGACCAGGTTGGCGCTGACCCGGGACGGGGCGGGGGCCGCGGCGACGGCGTCGATGTAGACGTCGCCGGTGAACCAGTCGGCGGGACCCTTGACGGTGTCGATCGAGCTACGGGTGATCTGCACGGTCGTTCCTTCTCCAGTGGCTGTGAGGTGGGTGTCAGGGCTTGAGGAGGGTCTTGACGGCGCGGCGCTCGTCCATGGCCCGGTAGCCCTCGGCGACCTGTTCCAGGGGCAGGGTGAGATCGAAGACCTTGCCCGGGTCGATCCGGCGGGTGAGGACGCGGTCGATCAGGTCGGGCAGGTAGCGGCGCACGGGCGCGGGCCCGCCGCGCAGGCCGACGTGGGAGAAGAACAGCTCCTGTCCGTCGATCGCGACCCCGTGGGGGACGCCGACGAAGCCGACGTTGCCGCCGGGCCGCGCCGAGTGCAGCGCCTGGCTCATGGCCTGGGCGGTGCCCACGCACTCCAGGACGCTGTCGGCGCCGATCCCGCCGGTCAGCTCCTTGATCCTGGCGACGCCCTCCTCGCCGCGCTCGGTGACGATGTCGGTCGCGCCGAACTCCCGGGCGAGCTTCTGGCGCGGCTCGTGCCGGGACATGGCGATGACGCGCTCGGCACCGAACTCCTTGGCCGCGATCACCGCGCACAGGCCGACCGCGCCGTCGCCGACGACCACGGCCGTGGAGCCGGGCTTCACCTCGGCGGCCTCCGCGGCCCACCAGCCGGTGCCCATCACGTCGGAGACGGCCAGCAGGCCGGGCCACAGTTCCTCGTCCGGCACCTCGTCGGTGGCGACCAGGGTGCCCTGGGCGTCGGGGACGCGTACGTACTCGGCCTGGCAGGTGCTCATGAACTCGCGGTTCAGGCAGTTGGACTGGAAGCCGTTGCGGCAGTTGGGGCAGGTGTTGTCCGAGGTCGCGAACGAGCCGACGACGAACTGGCCCGGCCTGACCGAGGTGACCTCGGCTCCTACCTCCTCGACGAAGCCGACGTACTCGTGCCCCATCGGGTGCGCCTCGTCGGTCGCGTCCAGGCCGCGCCAGGGCCACAGGTCGGAGCCGCACACGCAGGTCACGGCCGTCCGGATGATCGCGTCCGTCGGCTTCAGGATCTTCGGGTCGGCGAGGGCCTCGAAGCGCACATCGCCAGGGGCGTGGATGACTGCTCCGCGCATCGGAAAAGTCCTTACATGGGGAAGGGCGGGGCTCGGGGCGGTCCTCGGGGCCGCCACCGTGCCCGGGTACGGGCATGAGCCTGCGGTGCGTGCGAAAGGGGCGCCGTCGTCCCTCGCGCACCGCCCGGCAGGGCACCTCGCGCCGGACGGTCGCGCCGCCCGGGAAGTGCCTCGTTCCAGGTAACCGCCGATGCCGGCGGCGAGCCAGTCACCGTCGAGAGGTGTACTGCCGGTACACCCCTTCTCCTGCGGGCACGACGTACGGTCGGGGACATGGACAACCGTGAGGAGGTCCGCGAGTTCCTCACCTCGCGGCGAGCGAAGATCACCCCGGAGCTGGCCGGTCTGCCGGCCGGGCCCCGGCGGCGGGTGCCGGGGCTGCGCAGGAGCGAGGTCGCCGCGCTGGCCGACATGAGCGTGGAGTACTACGCGAAGCTGGAGCGCGGCAGCCTCGCCGGCGTCTCCCCGGCCGTCCTCGAAGCCGTCGCCCGCGCACTTCAGCTGGACGACGCCGAACGCGCCCACCTGCTGCACCTGGCCCAGGCCGCCGCCGGCTCCGACGCCCTCAGCCGCCCCCGGCGCCGGTCCACCGTCCGGCAGTGGAGCCCGCACCGCAGCCTGCAGTGGACGCTGGACGCGATCACGGCGGGACCCGCGGTCGTGAGCAACGGCCGGATGGACGTCCTGGCCGTCAACCCGCTCGCCCGGGTCTTCTACGCCGACCTCTTCGCCAACGCGGACAACCAGCGCAACCTGGCCCGTTTCAACTTCCTCGACCCGGCCTCCCGCCGGTTCTACCCCGACTGGGAGCTGTTCGGGGACATGGCGGTGGCCATCCTGCGCCGGGAGGCCGGCCGCGACCCCCACGACAAGGAGCTGCACGACCTCGTCGGGGAGCTGTCCACCCGCAGCAGGGAGTTCCGCACCCGCTGGGGCGCCCACGACGTCCGCCGCCACGGGACCGGCACCAAGCGGTTCCGCCACCCCGCGGTCGGCGACCTCACCCTCGCCTACGAGGCCCTGGACCTGGCCGCCGAACCCGGACTGGGCATGACCGTCTACACCGCCGAGCCCGGCTCGTCCTCGGAGGAGGGGCTGCGCCTGCTCGCCTCCCTGGCCGCCACCGAGGACGCCGGCACGGCGGCCCGGCGCCCCACCGGCTGAGGACCCGCTCCCGGGAGCGGGTGATCCGGTCCTCGCACACCCACCACCAGCGCCCGACGGCCGAAACGCGAAGCTCGAGCCGAAGCACGAAGCCGAAGCCCGACGTCAGTTCATGGGCCGGTCAGCCCAGTGCCGCGGTCGCCGCGCGCAGCTCCTCCAGGGCCGCCAGGACGTGCCCTGCGAGCTCGTCCTCGCCCTCACGGTCACCCTCGGACCACTGGGCGTACCCCCGCTTGAAGGCGAGGACGCCCAGCTCGCCGGCGAGGGCGGCGATCGGATCGGGCACACCGCGGGCGGCCAGGGCTGTCGTCATCGCCGCCGCGAGGCTGAGGCTCTTGAGGGCGTCGCGCTCCTGGAGTTCGGTGCTGGCGGCGACGGCCGCCTTGAGACGAGGGGCGATTTCGCGGTTCACGGGGCCCATCGTGGCCGTGGCGCGCTCGAGACCGGCGGCGACCGCGTCGAGCGGGCCGGCGTCACCGGGCGCCTCGGCGATGCCCTCGGCCAGCAGCCGGCACAGCGTCTCCTGCCCGGCCACCAGCAGTTCGCGCTTGTCGGGGAAGTGCCGGAAGAAGGTGCTCTTGGTGACCCCGGCCCGCTCGGCGATCTGCGCGACGGTCGTGGCGTCGTACCCCTGCTCGGCGAACAGGTCGACGGCGGCCACGACGAGGCGTTCACGCGCTCCCGGTTCCCATCTGCCCATGGCGCCATCCTATGTGATGGGACAAGAGTCCCATCACTCGGGTATGGTGACGGGACAAGAGTCCCATCGATTGCGGGAGAGTTCCATGCACGTCTTCGTCACCGGTGGCACCGGCCTGATCGGGTCCGCCGTCCTCGCCGAACTCCTCGGCAACGGCCACACCGTCCTCGCGCTCGCCCGTTCCGACGCGTCGGCGCGGGCCGCCGAGGCGGCCGGCGCCGAGCCGCTCAGGGGAGCCCTCCGCGATCTGGACGTCCTGCGCGCGGGCGCCGCCCGGGCCGACGGGGTGATCCACCTGGCGTTCGCCAACGACTTCAGCAGCGCCGACGCCCTCGCGAACGCGATAACCGAGGAGAGCGCCGCCCTCGCCGCCATCGGCGAGGAACTCGTCGGCAGCGACCGCCCCTTCGTGGCCGCCTCGGGTACGCCCCTCGTGCCGGGCCGCCCCTCCACGGAGAGCGACCCGCTGCCGACCGACGGGCCGGTCGGTGGCCGCGGCCGCGCGGTCACGGCGGTCCTGGGCCTCGCCTCGCGCGGGGTCCGCAGCACGGCCGTACGCCTGCCGCGCACGGTCCACAACCAGGGCGCGGGCGGATTCGCCGGCCTGCTGACCGACATCGCGCGCCGGACCGGGGTCTCGGGCTACCCGGGCGACGGCGCACAGCGCTGGCCGGCCGTGCACGCGCTCGACGCGGCCGTCCTCTTCCGGCTGGCCCTGGAGCGGGCGGAAGCGGGCACCTCCTGGCACGCGGTGGCCGACGAGGGGGACGCGGTGCGTGACATCGCGGCGGTCATCGGCCGGCGGCTGGGCCTGCCCGTCGAGTCGGTGCCGACGCAGACGTACGGCCCCCTCGGTCCCGTCTTCGCGGCCGACCAGCCCTCGTCCGGCGCTCACACCCGGCGGGCGCTCGGCTGGGAGCCGAAGCACCCCGGCCTTCTGGACGACCTGGAGAACGTCCGGCCCTGACCGGAGGAGGAGACGGGGCCGGCCGGCCCGTCGGCGCCCGCACCGACAGGACCGCGTCGCGGTGTGGGCGGAGGAAGTCGCGGTGCGAGCGGAAAAAGGGGAGGCGGGTTCCGACGAGCCGTTGGCAGGATGTCCGCGCCCGACACCCGAGGGGAAAGGACCCCAGGACCATGGCCCGTGCCGTCACCCTGATCCGCTGCGCCGCCCTGTCCGACGTCGCCGAGTACGCCTACGCGGCCACGGCGCCCGCCGACTCCCGCCTGATCTTCCTGGCGGGAGCGTGTCCCCTGAACGACGACGGCTCGACGGCGGCGGTCGGCGACTACGCGGGGCAGGCGCTGAAAGCGGTCGAGAACATGCGGGCCGCCCTCGCCGCCTCCGGTGCGTCGCTCCAGGACGTCATCAGCACGAGGGTTCTCGTCGCGTCGTCCCGCCAGGAGGATCTGGTGACCGCCTGGAATGTGGTCCGGGACGCGTTCGGTGACCATGACGTTCCCAGCACCTTGATGGGCGTCACGGTGCTGGGTTACGCCGATCAGCTCGTCGAGATCGAGGCCGTCGCCGCCGTACTCGACTCCTGAGCCCGGCGACACACCTGCCGGGTCCCTCGTCCGCGACGCGGCCGGCGTGATGCCGCGGGATCCGCGGATCAGCCTCGTCAGCCCGGGGTCGATCGAGTAGGGCAAAGGCAGGGACTCGGCCGACGGCACTCCCGTCTGCGAGGTGGCCCGCGCCCATGTGGACGCCGTCGAAGGCCGCGCGCAGGGCCAGGTCATCCGTCCGTGACGTGCCGGAAAAGGAGGGGGCCCGCCGTCGGATTCGGTGGCGGGCCGTCGGATTCGGTGGCGGGCCGTCGGAGCCCCACCGGCAGGGTGCGGGAACGCGGTCCGGCGTTGCCCGGGCCGCGGTGCGCGGTGGGATCGTCGCACCGGGATCTTCCCGGGGTCACGGTGAGTGCCCGGCGCGACCGTCGCGCCGGGGCTTCCCGAGGCCGGCCGCGGAGCCGGGTGCGAGCGTCACCGAGCGGCTACGGCTTCCTCGGTCCGGCCGGTACGCACAGCCGTGCCAGGCCGGCGGCCACGAGGTAGGCGAGCGCTCCGGCGGCCATGCCGGCGCGCAGCCCTCCGCCGGAGCCGGCGCCCATGGAGAGCAGGCTGCCGCCGAGGGCCACCCCCGTCGCGCTGCCGATCTGGCGGGTGGTGTTGAACAGGGCGGAGGCGACCCCCGGATACCCGGGCGGTGCGGCCCCCATCACCGTGGCGGTCGAACCGGTCAGCGCGAAGGAGGTGCCGAACCCCGCGGCCATCATGGGCGGCACCAGCAGCGGGTAGCCGGCGTCGGGGCCGGCCACCGCCCAGCCGGCCAGGCCCAGCGCGGCCAGCAGCATGCCGGAGACCACCAGCGGCCGGTCGCCGGTGCGGCGGGACAGCCGCCCGGACAGGGCCGAGGCGAACATGGTCATCGCGACCGCCGGGAACAGCGCCGCCCCGGTCTCCAGGGCGCTCAGGCCACGCCGGCGCTGGAAGTCCAGGCTGGCGGTGAACACCATGCCGTAGAAGCCGAAGTTGAACAGCAGACCGATGACGGCTCCGCCGCTCATCGCCCGTGAGCGCAGCAGGTCCAGCGGCAGGGCGGGCGACCTGGCCAGCCGCTCGCGCAGCGCGAACACCGCGGCGGCCAGGACGGCCAGCCCCGCTCCGGCGAGGACGGCGGGGTCGGTCCAGCCGCGCCGTCCGGCCTCGTTGAGCGCGGCGGTCAGCAGGGCCGCCGTCGCCACCACCGCGCACTGCGCCGGCCAGTCCAGGGCCCGTCCGGCGTCGCGGGACGAGGGCGCCACGTGCCGCAGCGTCAGGGCCAGACACGCCACGCCGACCGGCAGGTTGATGAGGAAGACCCAGCGCCAGCCCACCGTGGAGACCAGCAGGCCGCCCAGCAGCGGCCCGGCGGAGGCCGCGACGCCCGCCATCGAACCCCACAGCCCGAAGGCGCGTGCGCGTGCCGCCGGAGCGGGATACGCCTGCTGGAGCAGGGCCAGGGAACCGGGCACGATCAACGCCGCGCCGACGCCCTCCACCACCCGGGCCGCGACGAGGAAGCGGGCGTTCGGCGCGAACGCGCACCCGGCCGACGAAGCGACGAACACCACGACGCCCCAGCCGAAGACCCGCCGGTTGCCCAGCCGGTCCCCCAGCGCCCCTCCGGTCATGAGGAATCCGGCGAAGGCCAGGGTGTAGCCGTCCGTGATCCACTGGATGCCGGTGACCGAGACGGACAGCTCGCGGCCGATGACCGGCGCGGCCACGTTGATGATCGTCACGTCCAGGATCACCATGAAGTACCCGGCGCACACGGCGAGGAGGGGCGCCAAGGACCGCCGTCCGCGTTCCGGGGCCGGCCGGGCGGCGGGCACCGGCCCCTCGGCACCACCGGACTCCGCGAACGTCACGCCCCTGGCTCCCTCCTCCGTCCACGGGCGAACCGCGTGAAACATCGACGTCAGCGATACGTATTCCACACCGGGAGGCGGTCGGGGCCGGGACGGCGCCCCGCCGCGCCCAGGATCCGCCTTCCGGGCGTCCGGTCGGAGTACTCCGCCTCCTCCCTGGCGTCGGCCGCGCCGCCGCCCCCGACCTCGGACCGCCGTCCGGCCGGCGTGGTGTCAGGGCCGCGTGGAGGCGTCGATCCCGCGCTCCGGCAGTTCGGCCAGTCGCAGCGGGGTGCGATCCTCGAACAGGCAGGCCGTCAGGTCGGCTGTCCGATGCAGCTCTACGCCCCTCTGGGTCCGGCCCAGGGGGGCTTTTTTCATGGCGGGCGCCCCCCGGTGCGGACGGGGCGGACGACGTGCCGCGCGGGAACGGCCGGCGGACGCCCGTGACCGACCGCCGCCCGCGCCGGGCCGCGGCTCACCCACCGCCCCGCACGAGCACCAGCGGCACGCCCGCGCAGGGCAGCAGTGCCGCCGGGGCCGATCCGGCGGGCCGGGCGGCCCCCTCCAGCACGGCCGCGAAGTCGGGCCCCCGGGTGAGGGATCCGGCCAGATGGGCGGGGTCGGCGGAGGCGGCCACCCGTCCTCGGGCGTTGACCAGGTGCGCCGGCGCGGGCAGGCGGCGCAGCAGGGGCAGCACGGCCGCCTCGAAGTCCCGTAGGTACACGTCGGCCGCGGCGACCCCCGCGAAGCGGCCCGCCACCCGTACCGGTGCGGAGAGCGTCAGGCTGTACTGGTCGGAGCAGAGGTAGTCGACGTACGGCCCGGCCACCGCACGCCGTCCGGTGTCCCGGGGGAGCGTGAACCAGTCCCAGTGCGTGTAGTCCGCGTAGGCGGACCGGCCCGGGTCCAGGTCGGGCAGCAGCGGCCGGACGTCTCCCGAGGCGGTGCTCTGCCACCACTCCAGCCACGCCGGCACGTCGCCCAGCAGTCCCGGCGCCGCGATGAAGCCGACGCCCGAGACCAACTCCTGTCGGGTCAGCCTGAGATGCAGTGCGGGCCGCAGCGCCGCCAGGTCCGCGCCGACGGGGCTCCGCCCCTCGGCACGCACCCGTGCCAGCAGCGCCGCCGTGTCGGAGCGGATCTCGGCCACCGTCTCGAACACGGCCTCCAGCACGCGGCCCACCTCCTCGGCCACCCGCTCGGCGGTGAGCGGCGCCGGGGTCGGCGCGCCGGGTGCCACCGGCGATGTGGCGAGTGCCGGGCTCGGGTCCATGGCGCCCCCTCCAACGGACGGGCCCGGCCGGCCGGGGCGCCGCGTCCCAGTGCCGCGCCGGCGACGTTCGCCCCGTCGCGCGAACGTCGCCTGCCGCGGCGCTAGAGGGTCAGCCGCAGGGCGGCGAGCCGTCCCGCCGACTCCTCGACGCACCGCTCGGCCAGTGTCCGGGCCGGATCAGGGGCACCATCCTGCACGGCGCGGACGACGGCGCGGTGCAGGTCCGCGACTTCTTCACGATATGCGTCGTCGCCGAGCACGAGACACAACAGCGCCCCGATCTCGGTCTGCAGCGCCACCTGGGCCCGCGTGAGCCGGGCGGACTGCGCGGCGGCGGCCAGCTCCACGTGGAACCGCCCGTACACCCGGCTGTGCGCCGCCCCGTCCGCGGCGCCCGCCAACTCCTCGGCCGTCCGCTCCAGTCGGCGCAGGTCGCCGGGTTCCGTGCGGTCGGCGGCGAGCCGCGCCGCCGTCCCCGACAGCGCGGCCCAGTGATCGCCGAGATCGCGCAGCTCCGTACTGCTCCAGTCGCGCAGCCGGTCCAACAGCCGCTGCTGCTCGGGTGCCTCGGGCCGGGAGACGAAGCTGCCGCCGCCACGTCCGCGGCGGGTGGTGACCAGGCCCTGCTGCCGCAGCGCCATCAGCGCCTCCCGCAGGGTCACGGTGGAGACGCCGAGCCGGCCGGCCAGCTCGCTCTCCCCGGGCAGTTGCTCCCCGTCGGCGAGCAGGCCGAGTTCTATGGCGTCGCCGATCCTGCTGACCACCGTGTCCACCCGTGCCCGCCGCTCCACCGGGGCGAACACCGCCCCGTGCGCGCCGAGACCGCCGCGCCCGCCGCCGCGTATGCCGTCCGTGTCGCCACGGTGCGTCCCGTCCGCGTCGCCCTCGCGTAGGCCGGCCGTGCCGTCCGCGCCGCCGCGGCGTATGCCGTCCGCGGCGTCCGCGCCGCCGCCGGGGCTCACGGGCCCACTCCTGGTGTGTCGTCGTTCCACGGTCTCCACCCTGCCGGTTGACCCAAGCTTTGCCCGGAGGCGGTCTTGAGATTTGAACTATGGGTTCATAGGTTTTCGTTCAACGTCCGTGAGCGTCAGAAGGGTTCCCGTATGGAGGGAAGTGCCGTCCGGTTGCAGGGTCTGCGCAAGACGTTCTCGGAGACGGTGGCCGTGGCCGGCGTCGACCTGGAGATCCGGGACGGGGAGTTCTTCTCCATGCTCGGCCCGTCCGGGTCGGGCAAGACCACGGTGCTGCGCCTGATCGCGGGCTTCGAGACGCCCACCGCGGGGCGCGTCGAACTCGCCGGCCAGGACGTCACGCGCCTCGCGCCCTTCGAGCGGGACGTCCACACCGTCTTCCAGGACTACGCCCTCTTCCCGCACATGACGGTCGAGCAGAACGTCGCCTACGCGCTGAAGGTCCGCAAGGTGCCGCGCTCCGAGCGGCCGGCCCGCGTCCGGGAGGCGCTCGCCGGCGTACGCCTCGACGGCTACGGCGCCCGGCGCCCCGCCCAGCTCTCCGGCGGCCAGCGTCAGCGGGTCGCCCTCGCCCGGGCCCTCGTGGGCCGCCCCCGCGTCCTGCTGCTCGACGAACCGCTCGGCGCGCTCGACCTCAAGCTGCGCGAGCGGATGCAGCTGGAACTCAAGGCGCTCCAGCGCGAGGTCGGCATCACGTTCGTCTTCGTCACCCACGACCAGGAGGAGGCCCTGACGATGAGCGACCGCATCGCCGTCTTCCACCAGGGCCGCCTCGAACAGGTCGGCTCCCCCGCCGAGATCTACGAACGTCCGGCCACCCCCTTCGTGGCCTCCTTCGTCGGCGCCTCCAACCTGCTGCGCGGCGAGTCGGCCCGGCGCGTCCTCGGGGAGGAGGCCACCCACAGCGTCCGGCCGGAGAAGATCCGCGTCCTGAAGGAGTCCGCCGCGGCCGACGAGCCCGGGGTCGTCTCCGCCGCGGGCACCGTCGCCGAGGTCGTCTACCTGGGCGACTCCACCCGCTTCCTGGTGGACCTCGACGCCGGGGGCCGCCTCACCGCGCTGCAGCAGAACCTGGAGACCTCGGCCGAGGACGTCGCGGCCTACCGCGGGACCCGGGTGCGCCTGGCCTGGCGCCGCCGCCACGCCGTCCGGATACCCGACGCCGCCGCCCTCCGTCCGGGCGCCGACGAGATCCCCGCGCCCGCCGAGCCCCCCGGCACCGCCCAGGTCCCCGACGCCCGCTGAACCGTCCCCTTCCCGTTGGGAGTCACGCCGTGCGCCTCACCCGAACCCTTCGAGCGGCGGCCACCGCCGCGCTGCTGCTCGCCGCCACCGCCTGCGGATCCTCCGGCGGCGGCTCCCCGTCCGGCGGCCTCAACCCGCCCGACCTCAAGGCTCCGTCCCATCTCGGCGAGGGCGAGGGCGAGGTCGACCTGATCGCCTGGGCCGGTTACGTCGAGGACGGCTCCAACGACCCCAAGGCCGACTGGGTCGGCGGCTTCGAGAAGAAGACCGGCTGCCGGGTGCGCTCCAAGGTCGCGGCCAGCTCCGACGAGATGGTCAAGCTGATGAAGACCGGTGACTACGACGCCGTGTCGGCCTCCGGGGACGCCTCCCTGCGCCTGATCGCCTCCGGCGACGCCGCCCCGGTCAACACGGACCTCGTCCCCAACTACCGTGACGTCTTCCCCGATCTGAAGAAGCAGCCCTGGAACTCCGTCAAGGGCACGGCGTACGGCATCCCGCACGGCCGCGGCGCCAACCTGCTGATGTACGACACCGAGAAGGTGAAACCGGCGCCCACCTCCTGGTCCGCCGTCTTCGACGGCGCCGCCGCGTACAAGGGGCACGTCACCGCCTACGACTCGCCCATCTACATCGCCGACGCGGCCCTGTATCTGAAGGCCACCAGGCCCGAGTTGGGGATCAAGGATCCCTACGCCCTCGACCAGAGGCAGTTCGACGCCGCCGTGGCCCTGCTGAAGAAGCAGAACGCGTCGGTGGGCGAGTACTGGAGCGACTACCTGAAGGAGGTCTCCGCCTTCAAGAGCGGCGACTCGGTGATCGGCACCACCTGGCAGGTCATCGCCAACCTCGCCGCCTCCGAGGGTGCGAAGGTCGCGGCGTCCGTGCCGAAGGAGGGATCGACCGGCTGGTCCGACACCTGGATGGTCTCCGCCAAGGCCGAGCACCCCGACTGCGCCTACAAGTGGCTCGACTGGATCGTCTCGCCGAAGGTCAACGCCCAGGTCGCCGAGTACTTCGGCGAGGCCCCCGCCAACGCGAAGGCCTGCGCGCTGACGAGCGACAAGAACTTCTGCGCCACCTACCACGCCGCCGACACCGCCTACTGGAAGCGGATCGCCTTCTGGAACACGCCCATCGAGCAGTGCCTGGACGGCCGCAGGGACGTGAAGTGCGTCCCGTACGCGAAGTGGGTTCAGGCCTGGACCGAGATCAAGGGCTGAGCCGTGACCGCCACCGCCCAGGCCGGCCCGAGCGCCGGACGCAGACCCCCGGGGCTGCCGCGGCGCACGGCCGGGGCGCTGCACCGCCGCCCCCGCCTCAGGCTCGCCCTCCTGCTGGCCGCCCCGCTGCTGTGGCTGGCCGTGCTCTACCTCGGCTCGCTGGGCGTGCTGTTCGTCTCCGCGTTCTGGACCACGGACTCCTTCACCTCGGCGGTCGTCCGGGTCTGGTCGGCCGACAACTTCCACGCGCTGCTGACCACACCCGTCTACCGCCAGGTGATCGTGCGCAGTGTCGGCGTGGCCCTGGCGGTCACCGTCCTGTGCGCGGTGATCGCCTTCCCGCTCGCGTTCTACACCGCGCGCGTGGCGCGGCCCCGGTGGCGTCCGCTGCTGGTGGTGGCCATCCTGACGCCGCTGTGGGCCAGTTACCTGGTCAAGGTGTACGCCTGGCGGCTGATCCTGTCCCAGGGCGGGCTCGCCGACTGGATGCTGAGGCCGTTCGGACTCAGCGGCCCTGGGTTCGGGCTCCCGGCGGCCGTGCTCACCCTCACCTACCTGTGGCTGCCGTACATGATCCTGCCCGTTCACACCGCGCTGCGGCAGCTGCCCGACGGGCTGCTCGACGCATCGGCCGACCTGGGCGCGCGGCCCGGCCGCACCTTCCGGTCGGTCGTCCTGCCGCTGGTGCTGCCGTCCGTCGCCGCCGGCTCGGTCTTCACCTTCTCGCTCAGCCTCGGCGACTACATCACCGTGCAGATCGTCGGCGGCAAGACCCAGCTGATCGGCAATCTCGTCTACTCCGACATCGAGCTGAACCTGCCCATGGCCGCGGCCCTCGGCACGGTCCCCGTCGTCGTCATCGTGCTCTACCTGCTGGCGATACGCCGCACCGGCGCCCTCAGCAGTCTCTGACCGGCTCCACCGAGTCCCCAGGGGGTCCCCCGCATGCGGCTCACCCGCGGCACGCGCATCGCCCTGCGCACCGCCGCCGCCCTCGGCTTCGCGGTGATCTACGTCCCGCTCCTGCTGGTCCTGGTCAACTCGCTCAACCCGGACCGCAGCGCGAGCTGGCCGCCGCCCGGCCTGACCCTGCACTGGTGGTCCGTGGCCTGGGAGAACTCCGGCGCCCGCGGCGCGCTGTGGACGTCGGTGAGGGCCGGTCTCGGCGCCACCGCGATCGCCCTGGTCCTGGGCACGCTCATCGCGTTCGCGGTCGCCCGGCACCGCTTCTTCGGCCGCGACGCGATCTCCTTCGTGGTGATCCTGCCCATCGCGCTGCCCGGCATCGTCACCGGCATCGCCCTCAACTCCGCCTTCTCCACGGTGCTGAAACCGCTCGGGGTCGGGCTCGGCCTGTTCACGGTCGTCATCGGTCACGCGACCTTCTGCATCGTGATCGTCTTCAACAACGTCGTCGCCCGGCTGCGCCGCACCTCGCCCTCGTACGAGGAGGCGGCGATGGATCTCGGCGCCCACACCTTCCGCGCCTTCGCCGACGTCACCTTCCCGCTGGTGCGTTCGGCGCTGTGGGCGGGCGGGCTGCTGGCCTTCGCCCTGTCCTTCGACGAGATCGTGGTGACCACGTTCACCGCCGGGCCCGGGGTGGAGACCCTGCCCGTGTGGATCTACGGCAACATGACCCGGCCGCAGCAGGCGCCGGTGGTCAACGTGGTCGCGGCGGTCCTCGTCCTGCTGTCCGTCGTTCCGATCCACCTCGCCCAGCGGCTGTCGTCGGACACGGCGACGGACAGCCGCGGGTGACCGCGGGCGGGCGCGCCCGCCCGCGGCCGTGCCCGGCGCCGCATCGAGAACTCAGCGCAGCCGGCGGGCGCGCAGCACCAGGTCGTCGGTGTGGTGGGCGCCCGCGCCGCCGTCGGGCGCCACGCGCGGCCGCTGCTCGTTCACCTCGACCTCCCAGTCGTCGTCGAGCAGAGCGGCGACCATCGAGGGCCACACGTAGTCGGCCGGGTCGAACCCGCTGTCGTCGGCCTGACGGGTGTCCATCCCCGCGTGGTGCACGAGCAGCAGCACGCCGCCGGGCGCGACGGCCGCGAGCAGTGCTCGTTCGGCCGCGGCGTCGGGGGTGCGCAGCAGGGCCGGGTACTGGGCGGAGACGAGGTCGAAGGCGGCCGGCGGGAGGGGCGCCCGGGTCAGTGCGGCGTGGATCCAGCGGACGGTGACGCCGGCGTCCCGGGCGTGCCCGGCCGCCCGTTGGAGCGCCACGCCCGAGACCTCGAGCGCGGTCACGTCCCAGCCGGTGCGTGCGAGCCAGACGGCGTCCGCGCCCTCGCCGCAGCCGACGTCGAGCACCCGCCCGGGTGTCAGTCCGGCGACTTCGGCCACGAGCGCGCCGTTGGGCCGGCCGCTCCACAGTTGTCGCCGCTCGGCGTACCGCTTGTCCCATTCGGCCCGCACCGCCGGGTCTCCGGCGTAGCCGTCGGCGGGCCGGGGGGCGTCGGGCGCGGGCGAGTCCTCTGTCGTCTTCTCGGTCACGGGCTCACCGTCGCCCATGGTCTCCCGGTCGCGCCACCTGTGTTGCCGGTTCGGCAAGAACGCCTGCGCGGGCGAGCGGCCGCCGTACGCGGGCCGGAGGTGAGGGGCCGCGGTTCGTGGAGTCGGAGCGCCGCCCCCTCGCTCGCGGGAAGCCGCCGGCATCGCGGAAGCCGTCCGTCCACCCGCCTGACCGCGACGGGGCCGGCGGCGTGTCGGGCGGTGGTGCGCCGCCTCGCCGGGCAAGGGTGGCCGGCACACCTTGTGGAAGGACGAAGGATGGTCGAAGTCACCGCTCCGTACGCGACCGGTATCCCGTGCTGGGTCGATCTGATGGCGAAGGACCAGCAGGCCGCGCTGGATTTCTACCGTGATCTGTTCGGCTGGCAGGGGCAGCCCGGTCCGGCCGAGTTCGGCGGGTACGCGGTCTGCGAGCTCCGCGGCAGGGCCGCCGCCGGCATCGGCCCGGCGATGGCCCCGGAGGGGATGCCGGCGCCGCCGACGGTCTGGACGAGCTACCTGGCCGGTGCGGACGCCGAGGCGGTCCAGGAGGCGATCGCCGTCGCCGGCGGCACGGTGCTGGTCCCGGTGATGGACGTCGGGAACCTCGGCCGGATGCTGATCGCCGCCGATCCCCAGGGCGCGGTGTTCGGCGTCTGGCAGCCGGGCGAGTTCTCCGGCGCGCGGGTGGTCAACGAGGCGGGTGCGCTGACGTGGAACGAGCTGCACACCAGCGACGTGCCCGCCGCCACCGCCTTCTACGGCGAGGTGTTCGGCATCGAGATCGAACCGCTCGACGGCGCGGACGCCTACTGGGAACTCCGGGTGGGCGGCCGCGCGGTCGGCGGCGTCACCCTGCTCGCCGACGATCCGCCCGGCACCCCGGCGCACTGGCTGACCTACTTCGCGGTCGACGACGTCGACTCCGCCGTCGACGCCCTGGTCAAGCGCGACGGCACGGTCCTCGCACCGCCGTTCGACATGATGGCCGGCCGGATGACCGTGGTCGCCGACCCGCAGGGCGCCCCGTTCGCGATGATCAAGCCGGCTCCCCTGTAGACGCCCGCTCGTCCCGCTCCCGGGCCATGGGCGCCGGACGGCCCACGTCCCCGGGGCGCGGCCGCATGCGCGGGCCGCGCCCTTCAGGGCCTCTCGTTCGGATCACGCCGGGCTCGCGGGCCCAGGCCCCGCTCCCTGGCCCGGCCTGATCCGGACGAGAGACCCTGGAGCCGGTCCGCGTCAGCCGTACTCCGGTGTGCCGCGGGCGGGTAGGACGGGTGAGTCGGACGATCGAACCGGACGGCTGGTCAGCGGACCCGGACGGTCGCCGTCGGGGAGACCTGGTGGATCGAGGTGTGCCGGGACGTCCGGGACGACGCCTCGGTGAGCACACCGCGGAACTGCCACTGGCCGCGGTGCGCCGGGCGCACCGAGAACTTGAGGCTGCCGCCGCCGTTGTACCCGCCGCTCGAGCACCGCAGCGTCACCCACTTGCCCGTGCCGGAGCGTTCCTGCACGCAGAACCTGTTGTAGGTGGAGTTGTCGTCCGTGCCGTTTCCGGCGAGGTGGACGGACGAGCCGAGGCGCACGGTGTGCGGGCCCGCCGTGAAGGAGATGTCGGACTTCGCCCAGGCACCGGCCGCCGCGAGTCCGACGGTGGCCGCCGCCACCGCGCCGATGACCGTCCCCCGCAGTGCCGTACGGCGATCACGCTTGTTCATGGTTTCCCTCTCCCGGGATCGGTGAGTCGACCGCCGGGCCGGGCGGGACTGGTCAGGCTCCCGGCCGGTCCGGCGGACTTTCGCGAAGGAAGACAGTTCGTGCACGGCGGTCGTTGCCTCGGAAATGTCACCGTTTCGGAACACGCGCCGGTGTCCGTCCGAAGCCGTCCGGCGTGTGACACGTGTGTCCGCGCGTCCGGCGTGTCACGGCCGGGCGTCGGTGTAGCCGCGGGCCTGGACGAGCTCGCGGGCGAGGTCGGTGAAGGCACGTGCCGCGGCGCTCTCGTAGCCGCCGCGGCGACGCAGCAGGGTGACGGTGCGGGCGGGCAGTGCGGGTTCGAGGGGGACGGGGACGAGACGGAGGTGGTCGTGGGTCACGGCGTCAGGCAGCACGGTGGCGATCGGGGTGCGCCGGACGATCTCGACGAGGGCCTGCACGGAGTTGGCCTCCACCGCGATGCGCGGCTGCACGCGGTGGGCCGCGAAGTGCGCGTCGATGTGGCCCCGGGTGGCGAAGTCGCCGCTGAGCAGCGCGAGTTGCCGCTCCGCCAGTTCCTCGACGGGCAGCGGCCGGGGTGGGCCGTCCTCGGGGCGGCGCGCGCCGGTGACGAGGCTCAGGGTCTCCGTGAACAGCGTCGCGGCGTCGACGCCGGGCAGGTGGGCGCCGGCGAAGGCGATGCCCAGGTCGATGTCGTCGGCGAGCAGGGCCGACTCGATGCGGTCCTGGGGCATCTCCATGACGTTCAGGGTGACGCCCGGGTGGCGGTCGTACAGCTCGGCGACCAGGGGACCGACCAGATACGCGGTGAACGTCGGCGTCACGGCCAGGCGCAGATGACCTCGGGAGAGGTCCTGGACGTCCCGCAGGGCGCGCTGTCCGGCCGCAAGGTCCCGCAGGGCGCGGCGGGCGTGGCGCGCGTAGGTCTCGCCGGCGTCGGTGAGCCGCACCCGGCGGGCGGTGCGGTCGAGGAGCTGCGCGCCCACCGTCCGCTCCAGCTGCCTGACCTGCTGGGAAAGGGTCGGCTGGGAGATGCGCAGGTCCTCCGCGGCGCGAGTGAAGCTGCCGTGGTCGGCGACGGCGAGCAGATAACGCAGATGACGCAGCTCCGGAGTCATGGCGCAACTATAGATGTGAGCGATGGGAGTCATGCCCAAGGCGTCTTGGACTCTATAGACGCAGGTCATGCAAGGTGGACGCATCGGTCCGACGGGCCGGAAACCCACCGGAAGGAAGTGACCCATGCGCGACCTCGCCGAGGGCGTCAGGCGTTACCAGCGGGAGGTCCATCCCGCCAAGGCGGACCTGTTCGCCCGGCTCGCCGAGCACCACGGCCCGCACACGCTGTTCATCGGCTGCTCCGACGCCCGGGTGGTCCCCGAGCTGATCACGGCGAGCGAGCCGGGTGAGCTGTTCGTCGTGCGCACCGCGGGCAACCTGGTGCCGGCCCACGCGCCGGTCCCCGACGCCGTGACGGCCGCCGTCGAATACGCCGTCGCCGTGCTCGGGGTGTCCGACATCGTGGTGTGCGGGCACTCCGGCTGCGGCGCCATGACGGCACTGGCCCGGGCGCACGACCTCAGCGGTGTGCCTGCGCTCGCCCGGTGGCTGCGGCACGCCGACGCCTCGCGGGCCCGTACCGCCGCGTCCGGGGACGTCGCGGCGCTGGTGCGGCACAACGTGCTCGCCCAGCTGGCGAACCTGGCGACCCATCCCCCGGTCGCCCGCGGTCTGGCCGAGCGCACCCTCGCGCTGCACGGTTGGGTCTACGACATCGCCGGCGGCGGCGTCGAGACCCTCGGCGCCGTCCCCGAGGTCAACACGTCCGCGGCCTGACCTCCGGGCCCGGTCCCCTGGCCGCGCCCCTCGTCCCGGTCCCCGCCGTGCGGCAGCGGACCGGATGTTCCCCCACTCTTGAACCCAGGAAGGAAACACCTCTCATGGTGCACGCACAGTTCGACCCCGCCGCCCGGCAGGCCCTCGCCGTGACCGCCGTCGAGGCCAAGATCCGCAAGGACCTGAGCTGGCAGCGGATCGCGGACGCGGCCGGCCTGTCGGTGGCCTTCACCACCGCCGCCGTGCTCGGCCAGCACGCCCTGCCCGAGCCGGCCGCACAGGCCGTCGGCGAGCTGCTGGAGCTGGACGCCGACGCGGTGGCCCTGCTCCGGACGATCCCGACCCGGGGATCCGTCCCCGGCGGCGTCCCCACCGACCCGACCATCTACCGCTTCTACGAGATGCTCCAGGTGTACGGAACCACGCTCAAGGCGCTGGTGCACGAACAGTTCGGCGACGGCATCATCTCCGCGATCAACTTCAGGCTGGACGTGAAGAAGGTCGCCGACCCCGAGGGCGGCGAGCGGGCGGTCATCACCCTGGACGGCAAGTACCTCCCCACCCAGCCCTTCTGACCGCGGGGCCTTCCCCGACGCGGGATCGCACCGTCCGGCCCCGCATCCCACCACCGGGCCGGCGCGCGGGGGCGAACCGGCGGTCGACTCCGCCGGCCCGCCCCCTCGCCCGCCCGCTTCACCGAGAGACACGTGTGATGGACTTCGCGCAGCACACCATCGACATCGCCCGCCGCAACGTGGACGAGGGCGGCCGTCCGTTCGCCACCGTCGTCGTCAAGGACGGCGAGATCCTCGCCGAGAGCCCGAACCGGGTCGCCCAGACCGACGATCCCACCGCGCACGCCGAGATCCTCGCCATCCGTGCGGCGTGCACCGCCCTCGGCACCGAACACCTCGTCGGCGCCACGATCTACGTCCTGGCCCACCCCTGCCCGATGTGCCTGGGCGCGCTGTACTACTGCTCGCCCGACGAGGTCGTCTTCCTCACCACCCGCGACGCCTACGAACCGCACTACGTCGACGACCGCAAGTACTTCGAGCTCGACACCTTCTACGACGAGTTCGCCAAGAACTGGGACGAGCGCCGGCTGCCGATGCGGCACGAGCCCCGCGAGGACGCGGTCGACGTCTACCGGCGCTGGCAGGAGCACAACGGCGGCGAACGCCGGGTCGCCGGCGTGCCCACCGCGAACTGAGGGGGCGACCATGGGTCCCACCGTGCCGACCGCCGCCGAACTGCCGTTCCTGGAGCGTGCCGTCGAACTGGCGGCCGAAGCACTGCGGGCCGGGGACGAGCCGTTCGGCTCGGTCCTCGTCGGTCCCGACGGGCGGATCCCGGCGGAGGACCGCAACCGGGTGCGCACGCTCGACGACAGGACCCGGCACCCGGAGTTCACACCGGTCCGCTGGGCCACGGAACACCTCACCCCGCGAGAGCGGGCGGCGGCCGCCGTCCACCCCTCCCGGGAGCACTGCCCCATGTGCGCCGCCGCGCACGGCTGGGCCGGCCTCGGCCCCGTCGTCTACGCTCACTCGGCCGCCCAGTCGGCGCAGTGGCCGACCGAGCTGGGCGTGCCGCCGTCCCCGGTGCGCTGCCCGCCGATCCACGACCTGGTGCCCGGTCTGGAGGTGCGCGGACCGGTCCCGGCCCTGGCCGGCCGGGTGCGCGCGCTGCACCGCGACTTCCACGCACGGGTCGGCTCAGGCCGGCGCCTGAGGCCGGGCGCCGGAACGTGCTGGACCCCTTCGGGAACCGGGCGGGCGCAGCGGGGGCCGGGACGACCGAGGGCTCATGGTTCCCTCGGGAGCGGATGCCGTGGTCCTGTGGCGCCGGACGCCCCGTCGTCCCCGCCGCCGGCGCCGGCGATGCGGGTCAGGTCGGTCATCAGCGAGGCGAGCCAGGACGTCGTCGCGTAGTACAGGCGGGGTGCGCCCGGCGGCTGCGCGGTGTCCTCCGCGAGGGAGGGGTCGATCAGCGGCACCGGTGCGGTCGGGGTGTCGCCGCCGGGGTCCAGGGCCGCGGAGACCTGGAGCATCCGCCCGGCGACGCGGTCCCCCAGGGCGCCGACCGACTCGGCCGCCGCCGGACCGAGCTCCGTCCGGGGCGGCTCCACCAGGCGGGCGGAGCCCCACAGGGTGTGATGGGCGGCCATCAGCGTCGCCTGCCAGTCCACCACGGGCGACGCCGGCCGGCCCCCGCGTCCCGCGAAGGTGGCCGGTTCGCTCTGGTACTGGGCGTACGCGGACTCGGCGAGGACCAGTTCGTGGTGCAGCGACCGGTGGCCGGGCGCGGCGGGGGACGCGTCCGTGCCCGCGCCGCCCGCCACCGAGGCGCTGGTCGCCACGACGATCTCGGCGGCGCGGCGCATGAGTTCGGCGGTGACGCGGCGCAGCTCGTCGTGTGCGCCGCGGGGCCAGGCCAGCAGGCCGCAGACCATGCCGATCGCGCTGCCGACCAGCACGTCCAGCAGCCGGACCTCCGCCAGCCGCCAGGTCGTCGCCGCCAGTTGGGCGAAGACCAGGGCCACCAGCACGGTGAACATGCCCTGGGACCAGCCGACGCCCTTGACCGGTCCCACGGTGAAGGCGCACAGCATCACCATCGGCAGCACGGCGGCGTACACGACGGTGTGGGTGCCCACCAGGGTGAGGATTCCCGCGGTCACCAGGGCGCCGGCCAGCGTGCCCGTGAGCGCGCGGCGGACGGTGCTGCGGGTCTCGTCCAGAGTGGTCCGGGTGAGGGTGAGGGCGGCCAGCGTCGCCCAGAAGCCGTGCGACAGCGTGTCCACGCCTGCCACGAGGCGGGCCGCGGTCAGGGCCAGGGCGAGACGGACCGCGTTCTGGAAGAACACCGACCGGCGCCCGGCGTGGCCGCACGCCCGGTGCCACCACAGGGCCGGGAGCCGGACCCTGGCGTACCAGAAGCGGTTCGCGGGCACCTCCAGGGCGGTCCTCCGGCCGCGTACGGCGATGTCGGCCGCCATGGCCATGGCGAGCGTGGCGTCCGCGACGTCCAGCACGGCGGCGTGTTCGCGCAGTACGGCGGGCGGGAAGTCCGGCCCGGCCGCGGGCACCGTGGCCGCCTCCGGATCCGGGCCGGCCGCGAGGGACGCCAAGTGGGCGCGGGCGTCGGCCAGTTCCTCGTAGGCCGTCGTGGGCGACGGACCCGACCCCAGGCAGCTCGCGGTCGCCGTGGCGAGCGCGGCCACCGCGTTCAGCACCTCCTTCACGCAGGGCACGGGCGGGCGGCAGGCGGTGACGGGCAGCAGCGTCAGCCTGCTGAGCAGGGCCCGGGTGGCCAGTCCGGTCTGGGCCAGGGCGCGGTCGTGGACCCCGGGGCCGGCCGGGCGCTCCGCCTCCGGCACGTTCAGGGAGCGCAGGGCCTGGCCGGTCTGCCGGGCCTCCTCGGCGGCGGCGGCGCCCAGGGCGTACGGCGGCGCCGCGAGGAGGGTCGCGAAGCGCGCGGCGCTCAGTGCGGCGGCCGCGGCCCGTTCCCGGTAGGACGGCGGGTCGGGGTCGGTGAAGAGCAGCGCCTCGGACGCGGCGAGCAGGACCAGCCCGGCGGTCGTCCCGGTGAGGCGTTCGCCGAGCGTCGCGGGGTCGTAGGGCGGGAAGGACGGCAGGATGTAGAGGAGTTGCAGGCCCGGCGCCGCCCCGGCCCGGCGGGGCCCTCCGACGGCGGAGAAGGCGAGGACGAAGCCGACGACCAGCATGCCGACGACGGCGCTCCAGGTCCGCACGGACAGCCAGGTGCCGGCCGCCACGAGCACCCAGCTCGCCGGCAGCAGGCGCACGATGGTCCGGGCCCGCTGCCGCCCGGTGCCGGGGATCTTCGACAGTCCGCCCAGCGCGATGGCGCCGAAGAGGGCGTAGGTCGCCGCGACGGGGCGGTCGAAGCCGTAGCGGAACAGGTAGAAGCCGCCCGTGACGACGAGGGTGATCCGTACCGCGGCCCGCCCCGGGGCGATGTAGTCCCGGGGGATCCGACCGGCTGGGACACCGAACACCCCTCCAGGATCACGCAGCGGCGTGTGCCCGGCACTTCCGCGGGGCACACGCCGCTCGCGCCCGGCGCCCTGGGCGGAGCGGGGGCGCGGGCGCCTCGGTCAGAGGGCGAGCGTGACGGCGGCGGCGAGGCCGCCGAGGCCGAGGGCGAAGCCGGCCGGTTTCCAGCCGCCGCTCCCCCAGGGGAGGAACCGGTCGGCGGCCAGCCGGCCGGGGCCGGTGGCCGCGACGGCCAGGGCGACGACGGCGATGCAGACGCTGTACTCGACGCCGCCGTCCGTCTCCCACAGGCCGTGGGCGCCGGTGACCGTCACCATCGCGTTGATCATGACACCGATCAGCGCGGCGGCCGCCAGCGGTGTGAACAGGCCGAGGGCGAGACCGAGACCGCCGAGCGACTCGGACAGGCCCCCGATCACGGCGAAGAGCTTCCCCGGGTGATAGCCCAGGGCGGCGAACCCCTTGCCGGTCGTCGTCAGGCCCGGGCCCCCGAAGAGTCCGAAGAGCTTCTGGGCCCCGTGCGCGGCCATCAGCAGGCCGAAGGTCAGCCTGATGAGCAACAGCCCGAAGTCGGCGGCGGTCGCGGGCGCCACCGCTTCCTCGGACGAGACGTGAGCGGATGGAACATGAGTGGTGGAGAGGGGAAGGGTGAGAAGGCGTTTGGTCGACATGGCGGTACTCCGGTCGGGACGCCGGGAACGGGCGTTTCCCCCAGCTCGACGGGACGTCGAGCACCGGTGACGGGCGAGGCCCCCGCCGGACGGCGGATACGGCCCCGTGCCACCTGGACTTCTCGCCGCGTGCGGGCAGGGTGGGCCGGGGCGGTGGTCCGCGGGCGCGGGCGGCCGACGCCGTGTCAGTGGTCCTGGGGCATCCGGTCATCGCGATCGGTGTCGTCCGGGCCCAGCCGTACGCAGCACGCGCCGGGCTGGGGCGCCAGGAGCGCCTGGATTCCGTTGACCTGCAGGCCGCTGAGGCAGCCGCCGAGGAAGGCCTGGTTCATGCCGCACACCAGGTCGGGGGCCTTCGCGGCCAGGGGATGGAACGGGCAGTTGCGCAGCCGCAGCCGGGTGGGGGCCTCCCGGACGGGTTCGTAGCCGTACTGGTCGAGCAGGGCCTCGCAAACGGTCAGCCCGCGCTCGGGGCCCATGCGCCCGGGGCGGATCTCCTGCCGTGCGGCTTCGCCCAGCCGCCGGCCGCGCTCCCGTGCGCTGCGCATGGCCGCCTGGGTGGCGTTCTCACCGGCCTCCTCGGTCAGGACGGCGTCGAGGAGGAGGTCGGCGAGGAGTTCATGACGCCGGTCGGGGATGCTCACGGTGATCTGGGCGTCGGTGGGCTCGTACACCTTCGGCCGTCTGCCGACCTTACGGATCCCGCCGGGCGTCTCGTAATGGGCCCGCAGGAGGCCGGCGTCGACGAGCTTGTCGAGGTGGAAGGCGGCGAGCTTGCGGGAGATGCCGACGCTGGCGGCGGCCTCGTCACGGGTGACGGCGCGCCCTGCCCGGCGGATGAAGGTGAACATGCGCCGGCGTGAGTCCTCGCCCAGGACGCTGACGGAGTCGATGGCGCTGCCGACCGCGTCGGCCGACGCTGCCCGTTCGGAAGCCACGACACCAAGATAACCCTCACCGGCATGGGCGCAAGGGGTCGCTCGGCCCTGTGTCCCGCGCCCCTTGACGCTCGCCGGCAATAAGACCAAGAATCGTTAGTGAAATCGGAGGAGGCCGAGATGAGCGAGTACCCGTACCACGCCACCGCCCGGACGGACACGCACGCCGAGGAGGTCACGGCGCCGGCACGGCCCGCCCTGCGGGTGGTGCACGAGCCCGACGGGATCGACCTGGCCGCGGCCGAGGAGGCGGCCGGCCGGTTCCTCCACGCCCTCGGCATCTCCACCGCCTCCGAGAGCCTGCGGGGAACACCGGGCCGCATGGCCCGCGCCTACGCCGAACTGTTCAGTCCCCGCCCCTTCGACCTGACCACCTTCGCCAACGACGAGGGCTACGACGAACTCGTCCTGGCGCGCCGCATCCCCGTCCGGTCCGTGTGCGAGCACCATCTGCTGCCGTTCGTCGGCACCGCCCACGTCGGCTACCTGCCCGGCGCCCGCATCCTGGGCCTGTCGAAGCTGGCCCGCGTCGTCGAGCACTTCGCCTGCCGCCCACAGGTCCAGGAACGCCTGACCAAGCAGGTCGCCGACTGGCTGCAGACCCATCTGGAGCCCAAGGGGGTCGGCGTGGTGATCGAGGCCGAGCACGCCTGCATGACCCTGCGCGGCGTCCAGGCCACCGGTTCCACCACGATGACCTCCACCCTGCTCGGCCGGCTCCGGTCCGACGCCCGCTCCCGCGGCGAGTTCCTCGCCCTGACCGGCACCACCGTCTCCTGACCCGCCTGCCCGAGGAGACCGCGGCGCGCACGGACCGTGCGCCGGGCGCGCTCTCCCGGAGGGCACCGGCGCGCGCTCCGGCGGACGCGCGACGGCGCGCCCGCCCGGTCAGCCGCTCCCCGACGAGCGGGGCGCAGCCGCTCGCCGCGCCGCGTCCCACGCCCTGTTGACGCTCGGGGCCGCCACCCGCGCGACCACGGCCACCGCTAGTCCGGTGACCAGGTCCGTCACGTAGTGCCACCGCAGGTACAGCGTCGACGCGGGGACGACGACGAGCAGCGGGGACGTCAGCCAGAAGAGTCCGCGGCAGTCCCGCCAGGCGAAGAGCGCCATCAGGATGATCGTCGCGACGTGCAGACTGGGGAAGGCGTCCACGTCGGTGCTGTGCTCCAGGTAGTAGCTCCTGATCCCGAGCACGTCGCCCAGCGGGACGGTGAACCGGTCGGCCAGCCCGTACCAGGGGCCCACCGCGGGCAGCGCGAAGTACCCGACGTATCCCAGGCACTGGACGAAGACCAGCCCGAGCAGCAGGTCCGACCACTCCCGGTCGCGGCGTCGGGCCCACAGGAACCCGCCCAGCGCGAGCAGCGGAACCCACTCGCAGGCGTAGGCGAGAGCCATCACGGCCGTCGCGACCGGGCTGACCAGGTGGTCGAGCACGGGCACCGGGTCACGGTCGGCGAACAGCCACCGGTCCGTCGCCGCCAGCACGCGGTCGTAGTGTCCCGGATGCACCATCGGCACCGCCCAGCGCAGGCTGGGATAGACGGCCAGGCACGACGTCACCGCGATCAGGTCGCGGACCCGGCGGCACCAGTGCGGCCGCGGACCGTGCCAGGCGGGCAGCCGGACCGCCATGCCGCACCACACCGCGACCAGCGTCAGGGAGAGGGCGAGCGCGGCAAGGGAGTCCGAGTTCGTCACCGCGGACGGTCGGCTCACGGCGAGCACGGCCACGAGGGCGACGAAGGGCAGTGCGGCCGCTTCTTTGGGATCCAGCAGGCGAACGGCCGAGCCGATTCCGCTCCCGCCGCGGGTGGCGGCCCATGGACGCGGGATCCGCCCGTCGAGCGGGTACCTCGCGAAGCGGTGCCGAAGACCGGGTGTCGCCACGCTCGCTCCCTTCTGTGCACGCCGCACGGACGGGTGTCGACACGGGGGTGACCGGGGGCGTCGCGAAGTCGCGCCGGCCCGGACCGCCTCGGCCGCGCCCTGGAGGCGCACCTCGCCGCGGACGCAGATCCTATGTCACCGTGTGTGCTCGGCTGCCTGCGGCGCGCGATGTGGGCGGGCGGCCGCCAGGGCGGGAACGCCGCGTCCGGGGCGCCGAAACCGGCCGAGAAGCGCACGGGGGAGGCCGCGGGGACGGGCGCGCACGACGAGCGGGGCGCTCTGTGAACACACGAGCGTTCCTTCACTCACCCGGTTGGAGTCTGCTTCCTTCTCGGACGGCGGGCGGGCTCCGGCAGGACAGTGATACGGGTTCGGGCGTCCGGGGCCCGGTCGGTCGCCTCGCGGCCGGTCGTCGCCGGATTCCCTCCGCCCGATCCGCTGGATCGCTCCCCTTCCCCAGTTCGCGGTTCCCGAGGAGGACACACATGGTCGGCACGGTGCGACAGGACCCCGGTGTGGAAGGCGTGGACGGAGGAGTCGGGGTGACGGCGCTGCTGGTCGCCGCGGCACGGGCCATCGAGACGCATCGCGACGACAGCCTGGCCCGGGACGTGTACGCGGAGCACTTCGTGCGCGCCGCCCCCGCCTGCGAGGGCTGGCCGGTCCGGATGCACCAGGTCCCGGACGGGGACGCGAACCCGCTGTGGGGCCGCTTCGCGCGGTACTTCGGTCTCAGGACCAGGGTCCTCGACGACTTCCTGCTGCGATCGGTGCGGGCGGGCGCACGGCAAGTGGTCCTCTTCGGCGCGGGCCTTGACTCCCGGGCGTTCCGGCTCGACTGGCCCGAGGACTGTGTGATCTTCGAGATCGACAGGGAGGGCGTGCTGGCGTTCAAGCGTGAGGTGCTCGGCGGCCTGTCCGCCCTGCCGAAGGCGGAGCGTGTGCCGGTTCCCGTCGATCTGCGCGCCGACTGGGCGGGGGCGCTGGCCGACGCCGGCTTCGACGCGAGCGCGCCGACGGCCTGGCTGGCGGAAGGGCTGCTGTTCTACCTGCCCCCCGCCGCCGAGACCCACCTGATCGAGGCGGTGGACCGGTTGAGCGCGGGCGGGAGTGCCCTGGCCTTCGAGGTCAAGCTGGAGAAGGATCTGCTGGAGTACCGCGACAGCCCGCTCTACACGGCGACGAGGGACCAGATCGGCATCGACCTGCTCGACCTGTTCGACACTCGGCCGCGGCCCGACTCCGCCGGGAACCTGGCGGTCAAGGGCTGGTCCACCTCGGTCCTCACGCCTTTCGACTTCACCCGCCGGCACGGGCGCGGGCCGCTGCCCGAGCAGAACGACGCGCTGGCGGGCAATCGGTGGGTGTTCGCGGACAAGCCCTCGCTGTGACGCCGCGCGCGGCAAGAGGGTGAAGCAGGTCCGGTGGGAGGGCGGGGCCCCGGTCCGACATCGGATGCTGTTGGTTACCAACAGCATCCGACATCGGACCGGGGCCCGTCCCGGCGTCGGCCGCGGCTTCGTTCGGGCGTCGACCGCGGCCTCGTCCCGGGGGGCGGGCCTCGCTCCGTGGTGCCGGGCTCGGCGGACCGGCAGGGCGGCGGCGGTGTCCGTCGGGATCCCGGGGCGGTTCGCGCGTCAGCTTCCGCCGTCCGGGATCAGGACGGGTTTGACGACGCGGCCCGCGTCGCAGTCGCGTTCGGCCTCGTTGACGTCGCTGAGCGGATACGTACGGATCAGCTGGTCGAACGGGAACCGCCCGGCCCGCCACAGTGCCGTCAGCCGCGGAATCAGAAGACCGGGGACCGCGTCGCCCTCGCAGATGTGGGAGATCTGCCGGCCCCGGTCCAGTCCCCCTGGTTCCAGCGGCAGCGTGGTGTGGAGCCGTGCCACCAGGCCGAGACGGCCGGTCGGACGCAGGGCCTGGAGCGCGTCGTTGATCAGCCGGGCGGAGGCCGTGGTGTCCAGCGCGAACCGGGCGCCGCCGTCGGTCAGTCGCCGGATCCGGCCGGGCAGGTCGGGCGAGGCGGCGTCCAGCGGGAGGGCGTGGAAGCGCTCGGCGAGGGCCAGCCGTTCGGGGTACCGGTCCACGGCCACCGTCACCGCGCCGGCGGCCGTGGCCGCCATCACGGCCGCCAGGCCCACCGCTCCCGCGCCGAGGACCACGACGGTGTCGCCGGGGCCGGCGCCGAAGGAGTTCAGCACCGCTCCGGCACCGGTGAGGAAGCCGCAGCCGAGCGGGCCGAGCAGTTCGAGGGGCAGCGCGGGGTCGACGCGGACGGCGTTGCGGGCCAGGACCATCGCGTACGCGGCGAACGAGGACTGGCCGAACCAGCGGGGAGCCAGCGCGTTCCCGGCCGCGTCGGTGAACCGCGCCGCGTTCCGCTCCCGCCCGCCGAACAGGTTGAGCGGGGCGAAGGAGTCGCAGTAGGCGGGAGCCGCGCCCAGGCAGTTGCGGCAGTGTCCGCACGAGTCGAAGCTGAGCACGACATGGTCGCCGACGCTCAGCCCCGTGTCCGGGCCGCCGGTCTCCACGACCACCCCGGCTCCCTCGTGGCCGAGCACCGCCGGCAGCGGCGAGCGGCCCGCCGAGTGCCGGACCGCGAGGTCGGTCCGGCACATGCCGCAGCCCGCGACGCGGACCAGGATCTCGCCGTCGGCCGGTCCCGTCTCCAGGACCACGTCCTCGACGGTGAAGGGACTGTCGTACGAACGCAGTACCGCCGCGCCGAACTTCATGGTCACTCCTCCCCCGGCCGGTGTACGACGAACGGTCTGAGGTTGCCGTAGAGCCCCCACGGCCCGCCCGCGACGCCGACGCCGCTCTCCTTGACGCCGGCGAAGGGCTGGGCGAGGGACAGTTCGGCGTGGTGGTTGATCCACGCCGTCCCGCACTCCAGCCGGTCGGCCACCGCCTCGGCCCGGTCGAGGTCGGTCCCCCAGACCGAGCCGCCGAGTCCGAAGCCGGTGCCGTTGGCGCACTCCACGGCTTCGTCGACGCTCCGGTACGGCAGGACCGGCAGGACGGGGCCGAACTGCTCCTCGGTCACCACCGGGCTGTCGGCCGGCACGTCGGCCAGGACCGTCGGGGCGAAGAAGTAGCCCGGCCGGTCCAGCCGGTGCCCGCCGGCCGCGGCCCGGGCGCCGTCCGCCAGGGCCCGGTCGGTGTAGCGTTCGACGCGGGCCAGCTGGTCGGCGTTGTTGACCGGCCCGAGTCGGGTGCCGGGCTCCAGGCCGGGCCCGACGGCGACGCTCTTCGCGCGCTGCGCGAGCGCCTCGACCACCTCGGAGTACAGCCGGGCCGGGGCGTAGACGCGCTTGACCGCCATGCACACCTGCCCGCAGTTGCGGAACGCCGCCCAGAACAGGCGCTCCGCGACGGCTTCCACGTCCGCGTCGTCCAGGAGGATCGCGGCGTCGTTGCCTCCCAGCTCCAGGGTGATCCGGGCCAGCGACGCCGCCGCCCCCTCGGCGACGGCCCGCCCGGTGGGGATCGAGCCGGTGAAGGTCACATGCCGGATCCCCGGGTGGCGGGCGAGGCGGGCGCCGAGGGGTTCGCGGCCGGTGACGACGGTCAGTACGTCATCGGGCAGGGCGGCGGCGATGACGGACCCCAGCAGCCGTGTGGCGAGGGGCGTGTACGGGGAGGGTTTGAGCACCATCGTGTTGCCGGCGGCGAGCGCCGGGGCGAACTTGGCCGACGCCAGCTGGAGGGGGAAGTTCCATGGGACGATCGCGGCGACGGGTCCGATCGGGCGCCAGCGGATCTCGCTGCGCACCGGCCGGCCGTCCGTGATCTGCTGGGTTCCCGGGTCCAGCTCCGCGAAGTAGCGCAGCCGGGCGGCGGTGCGGGCGACCTCCGCGTGCGACTCGGTCAGGGGTTTGCCCTGTTCGCGGGTGAGCAGGGGGGCGAGCTCGGTCCCGGCGGCCTCCACGGCGTCGGCCGCGGCGAGCAGCGCCGTCGTACGGGCGGCCGGGTCGGACCGCCAGCCGCGCCAGGCGGCGTGCGCCCGGCCGACGACGGCGTCCAGTTCGTCCGGGCGCCGGTCGGGGGCTTCGTCGAAGGCCTGGCCCGTCGCCGGGTCGACGACGGCGAAGTGCCCACGGCGGGTGACGGACGCGGGGCGGGGGTGCGTGGCCGGCATGCCGGCGGTCAGCTCGCGGCGGCGACGGCCGGCCCGGAGTGCTGCCGCACGCACCGGTCCATCTCCGCCCTGAAGGCGGCCACCAGCTCCGGCCGGATCCGGCCGGCGTTGCGGTCGCCGCCCTCGCAGACCGCCCCGCGCACTCCCACGATGTCCGTGCCCATGCGGGCCAGTTCGTCGAGGTCGCCGGCCTTGACGCTGCCCGCGAGGGCGGCGAGCAGACCGGCCTCGTGGGCCAGCCGCACGAACGTGGCGCAGACGTCCGGCGGAGTGTGGTCGAACAGCCGGGTCCCGTCCTTGATCGCGGTGTCGAGCATGGCCCCGTCGGAGCCGGAACGGCGGGCGATGTCGGGCAGTGCGAGCGGGTTGACGCAGCCGATCCGATGGGCGTCGGCGTACCCCGACGCGACGACGAACGCGTCCGGCCGGAAGTCCTTCACCGCTCGGACGACCCCCCGCATGACGTCGATCGCCTGCTCGGGCGTGGTGCATCCGTAGAGGCCGACCTTGATGTAGGTGGCTCCGGAGACGGCCGCGCCGAGCGCCGCCTGGGCGACCGTGCCGGGCTTGTACGGCACGTCTCCCACCGTGGCGGACACCGGCTTGTCCACCGGGACCGCGTCGCGGATCTCCCTGATGACCCACGGGAAATTGGCCCCCAGCGAGCCCTCGTCGGGCTTCTTCACGTCGACGATGTCCAGGTGCTGCGCCGCCTTCGCGCATTCGAGGGCCTCTTCGACGCTGTCCGGGGAGATGAGAAGCAACAACGTGGACTCCTTCCGCCGTGTGACCCTCCGCCGGAAGACGGGGGTGCACGCCCGCCGCGATCGCTTGCGGTCCGCTCATCATCACCGCGGCCTCCGGCCGTCGGTAGAGCGCGCGGGCTCCCGGCGGCACGTCGCCGTGCTGTGCGCACCCCCTCAGTGCGCCGTCCGCTCCGGCGGGCGCCCGGCGCGGAGTCGAGGAGCCGTCACGCGGACCGTCGCGCCGGTGCGAGGCCGCGGCCGGCAGCGGCCGCGCGGGTAGTGTCGGTCCGTATGGACGACGTCGAACTGATGGAAGGCTCATCTGATTTCGGGCGTCTGGTCGCCGAGGTCGAGGCGAGCGGCGAGCGGGTCCGGGTCACCGAGGAGGGCGAGCCGGACAGGGTGCTGCTGGCGGCGGCCGAGCTGGCGGCATTGGAGTACTGGGCCGCGCGTCACCACAAGGGTGCGCGGCCCGAGGAGGAGCCGGCGCTCGGGTGTCCGCCGGGGCCGACGACGTACGGCCCTTACCTCGGACTCAGCCGTCCGCACGGCGGGATGACGCTCATCCGGGGCTCGGTGGTCGTGGCCGAGCTGCGCGACGCGGAAGCGGTGGCGTGGTTGGAGGAGCAGGCCGGGTACGGGCGCGGGGGGAACATGGGCCCGAAGCAGTCGGCGGCGTTCGCCGAGTTCCTCGCCCGTCAGGCGCCCGACGGCGACGGGCGCTGAACGACGGGCCGGTGCCCGCCCGCGAGACAGGAGTCACGGCCCGTGGCGCCGGCGGACCCACACGCGCGGGTGGGACCGCCGGCGCCACGAGGAGCACCGTCAGGAGGACAGCCGCCACTTCTGCGCGGCACTGCCGTTGCAGGTGTACAGCTGCACCTGTGTGCCCTCGACCGTGCTGGAGTTCGGGTCGTCCAGGCACAGGCCGGAGTGGGTGTTGATCAGTTGGCCGGAGGCGGTGGCTCTCCATTGCTGGGCGCCGCTGCCGTTGCACGTCCACAACTGCACGTGAGTGCCGTCGGTCGTGCCGCTGTTCGCGGCGTCCAGGCAGGCGCCCAGTACCCGGAAGGTGCCGTCCGCCGCCGACGTCCAGCTCTGGGCGGGTGTGGCGTCGCAGCCCCACAGCTGGACGGGGTTGCCGTTCGTGGTGGCGGAGGACCGGTCGTCCAGGCACAGGGTGGAGGAGACGCCCGCGGTGACGGCGCCGGTGCGGGCGGGCGGCGCGGCCGGCAGCTTCCACGTCTGCGCCGCGGACTTGTTGCAGGTGTACAGCTGCAGCTGGGTCCCGGTGGCGGAGGTGCCGGCCGGGT
Source organism: Streptomyces sp. NPDC018610 (assembly GCF_044391765.1). Classification (NCBI taxonomy): domain Bacteria; kingdom Bacillati; phylum Actinomycetota; class Actinomycetes; order Kitasatosporales; family Streptomycetaceae; genus Streptomyces; species Streptomyces sp. NPDC018610. Next base: position 138,228 of record NZ_JBISAL010000004.1, on the reverse strand, counting down.
CGTCCAGGCACAGTCCGGAGTGCGGGTTGACGAGTGAGCCGTCGTCTCCGGGCGTCCACTGCTGGGCGGCGCTGCCGTTGCACGTCCACAACTGCACATGGGTGCCGTTGACCGTGCCGCTGTCGGCGGCGTCGAGGCACTTGCCGAGGGTGCGGATCGTGCCGTCGGCGGCGATCACCCAGTCCTGGGCGTAGCTGCCGTTGCAGGTCCAGATCTGCGCGTGGGTGCCGTCGGCGGTGCCGGAGCCGGCGGCGTCGACGCACAGCGAAGAGGACACGCCTGAGGTGACGGGTCCGACCCGGGGCCGGACCGGTGTGCCGAGGTCGCCGCCGTAGGAAGGGGGCGCCTGGCCGGCCGCGGCGGCCCAGGAGGTGTCGGCGGTGGTGCCCAGTGTGTAGGCGAGGGTGCCGCCCGTGGTGAGGGCGGAGGCGGGAGCGTACGCGTTGTTCCACGGCGAGCCGTCGAACGTCGCGGACTGCACGTAGGGGGCGTTGTCGGCGGCGCCGTCGCCGTTGACGGTCAGCGTCCTGCCCGACGGCAGGGCGAGGGCGATCTGCGGGAACAGCGGGGAGCCCAGCGCCAGGTCGGAGGTGCCCGGCGTCATGGGGTACATGCCCAGCGCGGACCACACGTACCAGGCGCTCATCGCGCCGAGGTCGTCGTTGCCGTCGGCCAGCCCGCCGGGGGTGTTCGCCCAGATCTGGTCCTGGATGTGCCGGACGGCGGCCTGCGTCTTGTAGGGGCGGCCGATGTAGTCGTACTCCCAGGGCAGTTCGATGCTGGGTTCGTTGCCGACCCAGGCGTACCCCTTGTCGCCGGTGTAGCTGCGCAGCACGGTGTCCAGGTAGTCGTTCATGGCCGTGTCGCCGCCCTTGGCCGCGGCCAGGCCGGCCACGTCGAAGGGCACCATGCCGGTGTAGATCCAGGAGTCGGCCTCGACCATGTCGGTGCCGCTGGTGGGGTCGAAGCCGCCGGTCCAGGTGCCGTCGGCGTTGCGCGGCTGGACGAACCCGGACGCCGGGTTCAGCACGTCGCGCCAGTCCTGCGCGCGGTGGGCGTAGGTGTGCTGGGTGTCGGTGTCGCCGAGCGCGCCGGCGAACGCGGCGAGCGCGAAGTCGGCGGTGTCGTACTCCAGGGTGGTGGCGACGGGACCGTAGAAGTTGCAGCAGCCGTAGCTGCCGTCGTGCGGCATGTAGCCCGGCGCGTCCAGGTAGTTGAGGCCGGGGCGGTTGTTGTTGGGCTTGCTCGCCTCCGCGATCATGTCCTTCAGGGCGGTGGCGGTGTCGAAGTCGCGGGCCCCGAAGGCGTAGTAGTCGGCGATCATCGCGGCGGCCGGGTCGCCGACCATCACGTACGACTCGCCGTTGTTCTCCGACCACTTGGGGAACCGGCCGGTCTGCGCGTAGTCGTCGAGCATCGACTGGGCGGTGTCGGAGGCCGCCTGCGGTGCGATGAGGGCTTCCAGCTGCGACTGGGTGCGGTAGACGTCCCAGCCCGAGTAGTTGGCGTAGACCGCCTTGTGGCCGGGGTCGACGGTGTGCGGGGCGCCGTCGAAGCCGGGGTAGTGGCCGTCGGTGTCGCTGATGACGTTCGGGTGCAGCAGGGAGTGGTAGAGCGCGGTGTAGAACTGCGTCTGCTGGTCGGTGGTGCCGCCCGAGACGCGGGCCTTGCCCAGCAGGGTGTTCCAGGCGCCCTTGGCGGCGTCGCGGGTGGCGGCGAAGTCCCAGCCGGCGTTCTCGGCGGTGCGGTTGGCGACCGCGCCCGCCTGCGACACGTACGAGACGCCGACCTTGGCCTGGACGACGGGGCGGGAGGTGGTGTCGAAGGTGACGTACCCGCTGGAGGGCGCCGCCTGCGGTGCGGCGGGCGTCGCGGGCGTCCGCGTCTTGGGCGTCGTGCCGTGCAGCCGCGGCGACTCGAACGGTTCCGCGGTGTTCCTGGACGCGCGCGGGGTCGCGGTCGGGGCCTTGGCGGCGGGTGCGACGGCGGTGCCCTGGCCGGCGAAGGGCCGGTCGAAGACCATGTCGAAGTAGACGGTGTAGGTGTTGCCCGCCCCGCAGAAGTGCCCGCTGGTGACCTGTCCGCTCACCTCGGTGTCCGACACCTTCGTGAACCGGGTGGCGGTGGCGGTGCTCTGGCTGCCGGCGAGCTTGAACACCAGGTTGGACCGGCTGCTCGCCGGGAAGGTGAAGCGGGCCATGCCGCTGCGGGTCGTCGCCGTCAGCTCGGTGGTCACCCCGTTGCCGAGGCCGACCTTGTAGGAGCCCGCCGTGGCGGACTCGGCGCCGTGGGAGAACGAGGCGACGGCCCCGGCGTCGACCGCGCCGACCGTGGGCAGGACGGGTACGTCCCCGGCCGCGCCGCAGCCCGGGCCCGCGATGTGGGTCAGGCTGAACCCGGTGATCGAGGAGTCCTTGTACTCGTAGCCGCCGCCGTCGGGGCGCGAGGGGGTGTCCGGGCTCCACTGGACCATGCCGAACGGGACGTCCGCGCCGGGGAAGTCGTCGGCCGCGTTCGAGGTGCCGATGAACGGGTTGACGAGCGAGGCCGGGTCGGTGACGGGTGCGGCCTGTGCTCGCGCGGCGCCGGTCGGCGTAGCGGGCGCCGCCTGGGCGGGGAGGGCCGCGAGGCAGGCCAGCGCGGTGCCGATGCCGATGACCGCGCTGAGGGCGCGGCCTCTGGGGCGGCGCGGGCCGCGTAACGATCCTTGTGACGTGCGCATGACAGATTGACGCATCGCCTTACTCTCCTTCGGGGGTGCGGCGAGACACTTTGACAACGTTGTCACAACGCTGGGCGGGGTGGGAGAGCGCTCGCGTCGAAGTTAGTGAGGAGGAGGGAGCCCGTCAATGGGTCGGAGCATGAGGGCAGTTGGGCCGGGAGGCGAGCCTTCGCGGTCGAGTCCCGCAGCGCCGGCGAGGCAGAGCCTCCGGCCCCTCGAAGGGTGCCGGAGGCTCCGCGGCCCCTGTGCGGCGCGCCGCCCGAAGGCCTTGGCGTCCGCCAGGCGTCGCGGCTCGAGCGCGTCGACGGTCCCCGCTCCCAGCCCCGGGGTGTCCCGCCAGGCCCGCAGCTTGCGGGCCACTCCCCGCACCTTCGGATGGGTGGGCCCGAGGGCCATCTCGAAGTGCGACTCGCACGGCGTCGAGCCGGTTGCGCGAGCCGGGTCCGAACGAGGTGTCGAGTTCCCGGGCCTGATCGAGCTGGTTCTCGCCGAACGCGCCTGACCGCCGGCCGCCTCGCGGGCGCGGCGGGCGGGGCCGGGCCGTCGGGACCCGAGGCGGCGTCCGGTCGCCGGATCGCTCGGGCGGTTCCACGTCGTGCCCGCCGGCCGGCCTCCGGGAGTCGGACGCGGACCGGCAGGCGCGATGGTGCGTGACCGGGGGTGTGGCGATCGTGTCGCGCGAGCGGGAGGTCGACGGGCTGGACAAGGCCGTCGCGGTCACCGTCGCCGCGGCGCTCTTGCTCCGGGAGCTCGCCAGTGGAGCGCGCTCGTCCGCACCCCGAGCCTTGGGGGCCCCGTCGCCACCTACCGCGTGGCCGGCTCCGAGCGGCTCCCCGAGGGCCGGGACCGTCGCCCCGACGCCTGACGTCCGGCGGGGCGGCGGTCACCTAGGGCGTGTTTCGAAAGTGGCGCTGTCCGCCCGAAGGGCGGGCCCCGCGGCGTCTGGTGCGTGTGATCGCAAGGCGGAGGGTCGTCCTCGTACTGGGCGTACGTGGACGATCCCGACAACGCGGCGAGCGCGCGTGCCAGGCGTCGCGGGGCAGGCGGGACTTTCGAAACACGCCCTAGGCTTGTTCTTTATCTACCAGGACCTGCCAGGCTTGCCGATGGCCTTGAGAGTCTCGGGGCGTTTGACGGTTTTGCCGACGTCGTAGCGGGGTGCCCGGTGTTTGTTCTTGGCGCCGGGTGGCCGTCCGGGGCCGGTGCCTCTGGGTTTGGGAACACGGGTCGGGCAGGCGAGGTGAGCGCGGATGTTCCTGAACCCCCGGCGGCCCCGGGCCGGGGTGAGCCGGTCGGATGTGGTGGGTTTCTCCCAGGGCCGGCGGAGGTCTTCTGCGAGAGGCCGGGCGAGCCGGAGCTGGGTGTGGGCGACGATCAGGATCCAGGTCCAGCGGTCCGCCACCTCGGGAGTACGGAGCTTCGGAGTGGTCCAGCCCAGGGTCTGCTTCGCGAACCGGAAGGTGTGCTCCAGATCGAAGCGGCGGAGAAATGCCTGCCAGAAGCGGTCAACGTCGTCCGGAGTGGCGCCGGTCTTGGAGGACCACAACCACACCGGCGGGGCATCACGGTCCTTCGACAGATGCTCGACCTTCAACCGGATCAACGTCCCCTCTACCAGGGGAAGTTCACCGTCATGGTCGAGCCAGGACGAGCGGTGGGTGAGCCGGGGGTGGACCCGATCCCACGCCTGGGTCTCGGCCTTGCCGTAGTTGGTGGTGGCGGTGACCGTGGCGATCGCGGGCTCGGGCCAGATCTCCGGCTTGGCGAAGCGGAATTCCGGGCCGTGCTTGGACGGCCGGCCGTTGGTTCCTGGCTGGCGGGGCGGTCTCGGCAGGCGCATGACCCGGTCGGAGCGGATCCGGCCGACCAGCTCGACCGGCAGATCGCGCAGGACCCAGGCCAGGCGGGTGATGTCGTAGCCGGCGTCGCTGACGATCACGATGTGTGGGTCCCCGCTCTGCCACTGGCCCGCGGTGATGAGCCGTTCAACGACTCCTCGGAGCTGGGCGGCGGTGATCGCGGTCGCGTCGTCCGCAGGTCCCAGCCGGACCGCGTCCAGGATCGCGGTCCATGACGTGGCACCCGGCTCCAGCACGGCGACAAAGGAGTACGGCCAGCCCGGGATGAACTGTGAGGCCGTCTTCGCCCGGCCGTAGACGTGGCAGAACAGCCGGTCCGCCGAGCAGGGCGCGTCCGAGCGGAGCCACGGCGACACGTCGACCGCCAGGACCAGGCGCCCGCCGTCGAAGCGCGGCAGCGACAGCCCGGCCAGTACGGTCCGCAGCCGGCCGACGTCGATCCGGCCGTGGTTCAGGCCGCCGTACATCGCTCCGTGCCCACGACGATGTTCGGGCAGCAGCGTCAGGTCCACCGGGGACTTCACCGCACCGTCCGCACACAGCACCGCGTCCACCAGCTCGAACAACTCGTCACGCCGGGCGGTCAGACACTCATAGAACTCACCTCGGAAGGCTGACGCTTGCGCGAACGCTTCCCTCCGGACAGCACCAGGCAGAAGACTCACCCTCACGGCCTTCGTCTTGGTCACGTGCACCTTGGTCGGAGCACATGATCAGACGAAGGCCGTTCCCGCGTCCGGTGATTGTCGGGCTTACGATCAAGTTCGACGGCCGTTCGAGGCCCACATGGGGGCGCAATGTCAAAGATCGCTCAGTGGCTCAAGGACTGGCATGCCGCACATCAACACGAGCTTCGCTCTCGTGGGATCAGCTCTGCGGTGAAGCGGCCCGCCCCAGGAACCCCATCCCGAGGGCGGCCGAAGGCCACGGCAGTGAGCCTCACACTGGAATCAGACGAGCGCACGGGGATGGTGTTCCTCTGGGAATCGGGTGCCACTTCACTGCTCTTCATCGACTCCGGAAGCGAACACACCTGGCAGGACCAACCGGTGCTCACCTCCGAGAACGAACTGCCACAGATCCTGGCGCCCCTCGTGAAGCTAGTCGAAGCAGCTGCCGACGGTAGTTAAAGAACAAGCTAGGCGGAGGCGCCGGGCGCCTCGGCCCCGGGCACGGTCGTGCCCGCGGGCTCCGAGGCGGCGGGTCATACGGCCATGGCCTCCTGGAGCCAGCGGGAGACGCGGTACGGCAGCCACCAGGCCAGGTCGCCGAGGCACAGGACGAGGTGTTCGGAGGTGAACTCCTCCAGTACGTCGGCGGGTACGCCGGACCGGTCGGCGCCCGCGTCGAGAAGCGCGATGGCGTCCTGGTAGCGGGGCTCGTCCGCGGTGAACCGGCGCAGGTCGCCCCAGCGCCGGTCCCGGATCTGGACGAAGCCGGGGCCCTGGCGCCAGACGAGCTTGCACACGTAGTGACGGGTGCGCCAGGCGTGCAGGGCCTGTGCCGCGTCGTCGAGGCCGGTCAGGGTGCGCGGCGGGTGCAGATGGGACAGCACCTTCCATTCCTGCGCGGAGCGCTGCGGCGACTTCGCCGACACCTCAAGGTCCCAGTCGACGGAGACGGCGCGCGCGGTGAGGTCCCGCACCAGGCGCAGCCGGTCGATCGCCGCGCGCTGCGCCGCCGGGTGCGTGGCGGAGAGGTCGACGGGAGCGTCCAGTTCGACGTGCCGCACACCCAGGTCCCAGAGCCGGTCGGCGTCCTGGTGCCCGGCCGTGCCCGCGAGGGGCCCCAGGGACATGCCCGGCAGCCGGCGGGCCTGCGGGTCGTGGTCGCGCCAGGCGCGTATGGCCGGTTCCGGTGCGATGGCTGTCATGTGTCGTCCTTCGGGGTTCCGGTCGGTCGGGGGTCAGGACAGGGCCGGCGCCGGCTCGGCCGGGGCCTCGGGCGCGGGGGCGGCGGGCGTGCCGGACCCGGGGCGCGTGTGGAGGTGGCGCATGTAGTCCAGGCGCAGCAGGTCCTGGTTGACGGCGGCCGGGGCGATGTGGACGTACTGACCCGCGTCGGTGAACACCACGCCCAGGTCGACCCATCGCCGCAGCAGGTCCTCGACGTCCTGCGGGGTGTGTTCCGCGCCGTCGGCGTGGTGTGCGCGGGAGGTGAGCTTGCGGTGCAGGGCCATCGCGCCGTGCGGCTGGTCGAGGAGGCGGAAGAGCGCCGTCTCGAACGGGTCGGTGAGTTCGAGGGTCCGCCACGGGAACGACCGGCGTCTGCTGACGAGCACGATGCGGTCGCCCAGGTCGGTGTGGGTGAGGCGGGCGTCGGCGTGGTGCTTCTTCCAGGCGGCGATGGCCTCGTTGAGGAGGCCGACCGTCGGTTCGGTGATGCCGCGCTCGGGGGCGGAGAACACGTAGGCGAGGTCGTGCAGTTCCGGCTCGGGCAGGTCGTAAGTGAACAGGTAGTGCTCCTCGGGCCGCAGCCCGGTGAAGCCGAGTTCGGGGCGTTTGAAGTACGGGCTGAAGCGCTCGATGGCGATGCGGGCGGACAGGTCGACCGGCGGGTCGAGGTGTTCCAGCGCGGGGAGCTGACGGATGACGGGGTCGTAGTCCTCGGCCGTCTCGCCGGGGAAGCCGTGCAGGTAGTTCCAGGACACCGACAGCCCGGTCTCGGCCGCGTCGCGGAGCATCCGCACGTTCTGGCAGCCGCTCACTCCCTTGTCCATGAGGTCGAGGACCCGGCTGTTGAGGCTCTCGATGCCGGGCTGCACGTAGACGAGGCCGGCGTCCGCCAGGACCTGGAGCTGGGGGCGGCGCATGTTGGCCTTGATCTCGATGTGCATGCGCAGGTCGTGTCCGCTGTCGATGATGCGGGGCAGGACGGTGGACAGGTAGCGCATGTCCAGGATGTTGTCGACGACGTACATGTCGAGCACCTGGTGGCGTTCCGCCAGGTCCATGATCTCCTGGTAGAAGGTGTCCGGGCTCTTGCTGCGGAACTGCATGAAGGAGCCGTTCAGCCCGCAGAAGGTGCAGTGGTGCTTCTCCCCCCACCAGCAGCCGCGCGCGCCCTCGACGACGAGTTTGGGCTCCACCCAGTTGCGGGCCACGGACGCGGCCAGCCGCTCGAAGTAGCCGCTGTAGTCGGGGGGCAGGATCGCCGCGGGCGGCAGCGGGCCGGTCGGCATCGGGTTGGCGGTGTGCGCGCCGTCGGGTGTGCGGTGACACAGTCCGGGGACGGACGCCGCCGCGGTCCGGTCGCCGTCGCGCAGGGCGGTCAGCAGCCGGGGGAAGGCGTCCTCGCCCTCGCCGCGGACCACGTAGTCGACGAAGGGGAAGTTGCGGTGGACGGCGGCGCCCTGTTCGGCGTCGCAGTTGGCGCCGCCCATCACGGTCACGATGTGCGGGGCGAGCCGCTTGATCTGCCGGGCGGCGGCCAGCGCGGCGGTGTTCTGCTGGAACGTGGAGGTGAAACCGACGACGTCGGGCCCGATCTCCGCCACCCTGCGCGCGACGTCGGCGACGAACTCGGGGACGGTCCGGTGCAGTTCGCGGGTCATCCGCATCCGCTCGCGGCGCAGCTTGTCCGACATCACGGCGACGAACTCGGGCTCCTTCCACTCCGGGTCGTCGTAGAGGGCGGAGGAGAACACCCAGTCGCCGCAGCCGAGGAAGTAGGAGGACAGGGCGTAGTACTCGTAGTCCTCGGCGGAGAACTCCGTGCGGTCGGTGATCCAGTCGGTGAACTCCAGGTTGGCGTGCAGCACTTCGCACGTCGCGCCCTCGACGCGTTCGTCGACGCTGCGTTTCAGGATGCCGAGGGCCAGGGAGGGCAGGTCGATCGGCGACCAGGGCATGTTCACGAGAAGAACGCGCACGGTGAGCTCCTTGCGCACGGGCGGGCGGCGGACGGCGTCCGGGGGCGGGGCCCCTGGTGGAAGGGGGGAAGAGCCCGGCCGGCCCGCGCGGGCGGGCCGGCCGGGCCGGGGATCACTCCTCGTCGCCGCCCTCGTCCGCGTTGCGGAACGGAACGGTGATGGTGATGCCGATGCCGGGCTTGCGGTTCTCCTCGTCACCGGCGAGCGGGTCGTTGTGGATGATGTCCTTCTGCATGGTGGTCCTCCTGTTCGGGTGCTGGTGTTCTTCGGACGGGTGGTGCCGTGCGACCCGGTCCCGCTGTCTGTCTCAGCGGGACCGGGGTCCTCCCGGACGGGCCGGGGGACGCGGGGGGCCGGCCGGGGCCGGCGCGGGCAGAGTGGTGCGCAGGAAGGTCAGGGAGCGGCGCAGCACGGCGATGTGGGTCGCGCCGTCGTAGCCGTCGTGTCCGGTGTCGAGCCACATCCGTTCGTGCGGGACGCCGGCGGCGGTCAGCGCGCCGAGGTAGTTGCGGATCTGCTCGGGCGGGCACTTGAGGTCGTGGCGGGCGCCGACGACGAGCACCGGTGCCGTCACGTGCGCCGCGTAGGTCAGCGGTGAGCTCGACGCGTACTGTTCCGGGACCTGTTCGGGGGTGCCGCCGAACCAGCGGACGTCCAGGGCCCGCAGCGCGGGCGTCGTGGTGCGGTGGGCGGTGAACCAGTCGGCGACGGGCTTGACGGCGATGCCGGCCTGCCACAGTCCGGGTCGGGTGCCGAGTGCGAGCAGCACCAGGTACGCGCCCCAGGACACGCCCCACAGGGCGGTCGCCCGGCCGTCGACGAGGCGGCGGCGCACGAGGTCGGCGCGGACGGCGGCGAGGTCGTCCACCTGGGTGTGGCCGACACCGGAGGTGAAGGCGCGCTGCCAGTGGGGGCCGTAGCCGGTGGAGCCGCGGTAGTTGACCCTCGCCACGGCGTAGCCGGAGGCCACCAGGGAGTGCACTGTGGCGTCGTAGGCGTCCCGGTCCTGGTCGGCGGGGCCGCCGTGCACCAGGAAGACGGCGGGCGGCGGGGCGGCCCCGCCGGGAGCGGGAGCGTCGCGGGCGGGGTCCGGCGGGCCGGGCCGGGGCCGTTCGCCGGGGACCGGCGGGCCGGGCCGGGGCTGTGGGCCGGGGTCCGGCGGGCCGGGTGCGGGCCCGGCGTGCTCCGGCAGGGCTCGCGGGGGCTCGTCAGGGTGGTGCGGCAGCTCGCCAAAGGGGTGCGCGGACTCGCCCGCGTGGTGCGGTGGATCGTCGGGGTCCGGGAGGCTGAGCAGGGTGTGGACGGGGCCGTCGGGTGTCGGTGTCCACAGTTCGGTGTGCCGGCCCGGCACCCGGGGCAGCAGGCCGGGCGTCGGCAGGGCGAGGCCGTCGGTCGTGTGCGGGACGGGCGGGTGGGCGGTGGCGGTCCACAGGTAGTGCAGCTCCCCGCCGGGACGGGGCGCGGCGTCCAGCAGGCTGCCCGGCGGTGTGGGGACGACGCGCCGGGTGCGGGTGTCCAGGGAGACCCGGTGCAGCAGCGAGCGGCCATGGCGGTCCTGACGCACCAGCACCTCGCGGGCGTCGGGGCACCAGCGCGCGGTGACCTCGGTGTCGAAGGCGCACCAGTGATGGACGGACAGGCCGCCGTCCGGGGTCCAGGTCGCCGGCCGGTAGCGGTCATCGGCCTGCTGGACCAGCAGCAGTTCGGGGCGGCCGGGCAGGGGGGAGAAGCCGCGGCACCACAGCCTGCCGCCCGTCCCGCCGGGGCCGGGCAGAACGGCGACGGCACGGCCCGACGCGGTGACGACGGTGACCGCCGCGTCGTCGTCGGACGCCGACGACAGCGCCACGAGGTCTCCGCGCGGGGAGAGTCCGCCCAGGCCGTACTCCCCCGGCACGGTGAGGATCTCCCGGGGGGCGCAGCCGCGCCGGCCCAGCAGCACGCTCGTGGCGCCCTCCCGGGTGGTGACCGCCGCGGCGACCGTGCCGTCCTCCGTCACCGCCAGTCCGCGCGGCAGTCCGGCCGGGGCGCCCGGCAGGCCGGGGCGCCGGGGGCCGCCGTCGAACGGCTCGTACCACCACTGCCCCCGGCCTTCCGGGTCCTCCTCGAACCACCACACGTAGGCGTCGGCGTCGATCGCGCAGTGCACGGTGCCCATGGGCCGGTCGGTGACCTGCCGGGTGGCGCGCGTGGCCGCGTCCCAGGTGAACACCTCGCAGCGCCCGCCGGCGTCCGCCGTGAGCACCATGCGCCGCGGGTCTCGCGGGCACACCTCGGGCAGGGCGCCCAGGAAGACCTTGAAGAGGTCACTCATGGCCTGCTCCCGTCCCGGGCCCGGCCGTGGCCGCCGGCGCCCCGGTCCGGAACACCGTGCGGACCCTGACCCTGGTGTAGAGGGCGAGCACGGCGGACAGCGCGGTGCACAGCAGCACGGGCGCCCGGGTGTCCCAGACCGTGACCAGCGCCGCCGCCGCGACCGGCGCGCCGGCGGCGGCGAGCGCGGACACCGAGCCGAGCACGCTCGCCACCCGCGACTGGACGCCCCGCGGGGTGCGGGCGACGGCCAGGCTGGACAGGACGACAGTGATCAGCGGCAGCAGCAGGGACAGTCCCGCGAAGGCGGCGCCCCAGCCCCACGCCCCGTCGGCCCACAGCAGCGACGCGCAGGGCACGGGCAGCAGCCAGGCCGCCGACATGAGCACCCGGGCCGCGCCGAGCCGTCGTATCGCGGGCGCCGCGAGCAGCGAACCCAGCAGTCCGGCCGCGCCGGAGGCGGCGAGGACCAGCCCGGTCGCGGCGCTGTGCCCGTCGCGGCCCAGCCGGAACAGCGCGGTGTAGAACAGCAGCGTCAGCGTGCCGCCGGCGGTCGACGTCCACACCAGCACCATGCGCAGGACCGGGGAGCCGGCGACCGTGGCCAGGCCGGCCCGCGCGTCGCCGGCCCAGCCGCGACACGCCCTGCCCCAGGCTGCGAGCCGCCGCCCCGGTGGACGCGGTGCGTCCGCCGGCGCGCCCGCGGTGGGGGACGGGTCGAGCGGGGGCGGGTCGAGCGGGGTGCGGATGGCGCGGACGCCTAGGGCCGCCACCGCGTAGGAGAGGGCGTCGGCCAGGAAGGGCACGGGCCGGGCGAGCTGGAACAGGGCTCCGCCCAGCGCCGGGCCCGCGACGAGGGCCGCCTGGTCGCCCGCCTGGAGTCCGGCGGCCGCCCGGGGCAGTTCATCGGCGGTGGCCAGCCGGACGAGCGCTCCACCGGCGGCGGCCTCGTAGGCCACGGCGCACAGCCGCTCCACCAGGGCGAGCGAGATCAGGAGCCACAGGGCGGGACGGCCGGGGCTGACCAGCGCCAGCGTTCCCATCGACAGGGCCGCCAGCGCCGCCGACGTCGTCATGATCCGACGCCGCTTCCCTCGGTCGGCCGGTACGGCGACGAGCGGACCGAGGACGACGCCGGTGAGCGCGGCCGCGCCGGCGAACGCGCCCGCGACGCCGGGCCCGTGGCCGAGCTGGAGCAGCAGGAGCGGGAAGACGAGTCCGGACGCCTGGCTGCCGAGCGCGTCGACCGCGTTGACCCACCACAGGATCCGCAGGTCTCCCCGCACCGGTGCGGGCCGCCGGCCGGGCACCGTGGCGGTGGGCGGGGCGGCACCCGGAGCCGTGGCCCGGCCGGAGGGCGGCTCCGTGCTCGGGTCGCGGGACGGGACCGCGTCGGGGCCGGCGGCCGGGACCGTGCCCTGGCCCGAGGGCGGGACCGTGCTCGGGCCGGAGGGCAGGGCCGCGCTCGGGCCGGAGGGCGGCTCCGTGCTCGGGTCGCGGGACGGGACCGCGCCGGGGCCGGCGGCCGGGACCGTGCCCTGACCCGAGGGCATGGCAGTGCTCGGGCCGGAGGGCGGGAGAGGGAGTTCGGCGGGCCGGCGGGCCGCTTCGTCGTCGGCGGGGGGCGGGGGCTCGTCGGCGTGTTGCCGCATCGCAGACGCGTCGACCTTCCCCACCTCCCCTGGACGACGGGGACTCCCGGCGGAGTCACCGACACGTACGTACGCCGTTCGCGGTCCGGATCGCCGTGCGAGCCGACCGTGATGTGCCGAAAACGTGTGTGAAGCGTGAAAGCGAGCGGGAGCCTAGCCATCACGCGTCGCCTGAGACAAGAGCCGGTCGGCGCGGGCGTTCCGGCCGGACGGCCGCATATGGCCGACAGTCGTCTGGCCGGGGAACGACGGCCCGTGCAGTCGCGCCGGAAGTGCCCGCCCGCGCCGTCCTCACCCCGGCGCACGGTCTCGCCTTCACACCCGCACATCGGGCACCAAGCACACCTGATGACCCGTCATCTCCGGTGCGCGGTGTCCAGGGCGTGGCACCTCGGCCTGTGCGCCACCGTCGGGGCGGCCGGGAGAACCGACTTCGGCCGGGGCAACCGTTGCGCCACGGAACGCGGACGGCCGCCTCCGTGCCGCCCGCGCCCCGCGCCGACCGCTGGGGCCCGGTGCGCGCCGCCCCTACCGCCCGACGGGGCGGGTGGCGGGGGGCGGCGCGCATTGGCCGACAACACACGCCTCCCCTCCGCCAGTCGATCACACTCCGCGGTGCGCCGGGGGTGGGGGTGACAACGTTGTCCGCCGTTGTCACTGTGGCGGCGGATCGGTCTGCGCTCCGCTCCGTGCGCCGTGCCGCAGGCCGTCGAGGAGGAGCGCCGTGATGCGGACGGCTTCCTCCTGCCAGCCCTCCATGGCGTGCATGCCGCAGATACCCCCCATCGCACGCAGCAGTGTGCGGCCGCCGACGCCCCCACGGACGGTCCCGGCCGCTTCGCCCGCTTCGAGCAACCGGTCGAAGGCACGCACCATCCGGGCGCGGACGTCGTCGTAGGGCGGTGAATCCGTCGCCATGACGCTCTCCAGCGCGACCGCCATGCCCCTGCCCATGGCCGCGCGCTCCACGAGCAGCAGCAGGAAGCGCCGCAGTGCCTCGTCCGGGGCGTGCCGGACGAGGAGGCGTGCGGGCGCGGCGCACAGCTCGTCGACCTCCTGACGGAGGACCGCCTCCAGGAGGGCTTCGCGCGTCTCGAAGTGGCGGTAGAGCGTCCCGACCGCCACTCCCGCCCGCCGGGCGATCTCCTTGACATGGGCGTCGGCTGCACCGGTGAGGAACGCCTCGCGCGCGGCGGCCAGGAGCGCCTCGCGGTTGCCTCGCGCGTCTGCGCGCATCGGACGTGAAGAGGGCAACAGTGCCTCCATGGGGCGCGTCGGGTTCTGCGGGCGGGGAGTCTCCGGAATCGGGTTGACGTCATGGGCGGCGTTCCTCGCGCCCGGCTCGCCCGGCTTCTCTTCCGGCTCGTCGGGCTTCTCTTCCGGCTCGTCGGGCTTGCCTTCCGGCCTGTCCGGCCTCACGCCCGCTTTCGCGTCCGGCTTCGCCTCCGGCCTCACGCCCGGCTTCGCGTCCGGCCGGAGGCTTCACGAGCGGCAGGGCAGTTTGCCTAAAGCTATTAGGAAAATGCATAATCTCTTTCGGTAGTGGTGGGGTGAACGGTTGTGTGACTCCCCGGATACCTGTCCACCCCGGGACCGAAAGCCACCTTTCCCTGACCACCACCCGCCACCCCCGCATCACCGGAAGCGGCCCCTTGCGCCCCGCCGGGCCCCCCGGCATGCACGCGGACGTCCGCGAACACCCACCGACAGGTTGAGGCGATGAACACCGACCAGCCCACGATCACGACACCCGTCACCGAGGACCTGCTGCGCGGTCACCTCGACGTGGAAGCGACCGCGCACGGGCTGCTGCCGCATCGGCTGCCGGCCCGGGCCCGCCGGCAGATCCCCGACGACCAGCTGGCCGTGGCCGAGGCCCAGCCCTCCGGCGTACGCCTGGTCTTCCGCACCCGGGCCACCACCATCGAGCTGGACACCCTGCCCACCAAACGGGTCTACCGAGGTTTCCCGGCCCCGGCGGACGGGGTGTACGACCTGCTGGTCGACGGCCGTCTTACGGCTCAGGCCACGGTGCCCGGCGGCAACGTCCGCACGATCACCGACATGTTCACCCAGGCCTCCGAGCTGTCCCGGGGACCGGCAGGCACCGCCCGGTTCACCGGTCTGCCGGACCGTGAGAAGGACGTCGAGATCTGGCTCCCGCACACGGAGATCACCGAGTTGATCACCCTGCGCACCGACGCCCCCGTCGAGCCCGCGCCGGACACCGGGCGCAGGGTGTGGCTGCACCACGGCAGTTCCATCAGCCACGGCTCGAACGCCGCCCATCCGACCGCCGTCTGGCCGGCCCTGGCAGCCTCCCTGGGCGGCGTGGAACTGGTCAACCTCGGTTTCGGCGGCAGCGCGCTGCTCGACCCGTTCACCGCCCGGGCGATGCGGGACACCCCCGCGGACCTGATCAGCGTCAAGGTCGGCATCAACATCGTCAACTCCGACGTGATGCGCCTGCGTGCCTTCGGCCCCGCGGTCCACGGCTTCCTCGACACCGTCCGCGAGGGGCATCCGACGACACCGCTGCTGGTCGTGTCCCCCCTCCTGTGCCCGGTCCAGGAGGACACCCCCGGCCCGCTCGCGCCCGACTTCGACGGCGGCACCCTGCGGTTCAAGGCCACGGGCGATCCGGCCGAACGCGCCGCCGGGCGCCTGACGCTCAACGTCATCCGAGAGGAACTCGCCCGGATCGTCGGGCAGCGGGCGGCCGACGACCCGCACCTGCACCACCTCGACGGCCGTGACCTCTACGGCGAGAGGGACCACGCCGAGTTCCCCCTGCCCGACGCGATCCATCCCGATCCCGCGGGACACCGCCGTATCGGAGAGAACTTCGCGCGGCTAGTGTTCGGCGAGGGCGGCCCCTTCGCCACCGGGACGAGCTGACGGGACGACGGCCGCACGGTCTCGCCGCGAAGGCCCGCGCTCCCCTCGCCGTCAGGTCTCGCCGTCGGTCGCGACGGTGTGCTCGGGCGGCGAGGACCGTCGCGCGCCCTGGGCGAGAACGGCGGCCAGGACGACCGCCGAGAGGGCCGACGCGAGGTAGACGGACCGGTAGCCGACGTGTGAGATGAGCAGGGCGCCCAGTGCCTGGGCCGGCGCCTGGGGACCGAACAGGAGCAGGGTGACGGCGGCCGCGACACGGCCCTGCAGGTGGTCCGGGGTCAGTTGCTGCCCGGCGTTGAGCGCGGCCAGGAACACCCACGGAAGCGCGAAACCGAGCACGAAGGATCCCAGCCACACCGAGGGCATCCACGCGACGGACCGCAGGGCCGAGCCGCAGGCGAACGCGGCCAGGCCCAGCAGGGCGAGGTTGTCCAGGCCGACCCGGGCGAGCACGCGGGAGCTGACCAGGCCGGCCAGCACCGACGCGCCGCCGAGGAGGGAGGCGAGCACACCGAGGTAGCCGGGGGGCCGGTGCAGTGCGGCGACCATGCTGTATTGGGCCGCCACGCCCACACCCGACACCGCCATGATCAGCGCGGCGACCACCAGGATCCGTGCGAGTGCCGGGGTGGCGCGTATGTGGGCGGCGCCGGCGAGGATCTCGGTACGCCACCGGGCCCGTGGCGGCCGGGCCTGCTCGGGCGGCGGCTTGAGCAGCGCTGTCGCGGCGGCCGCCGCGACGAACGTGGCCGCGTCCAGCAGGGCCACGGCTCCCCCGCCGAGCCAGGTGAACAGGCCCGCCCCGATCAACGGCGAGACCAGGCGGCCGGTTTCCTGCATGCCCAGACGCAGGCCGTTGATCCGCCCGCGCGTCGACGGCCGGAACATGTGGGCGAACAGCGCGGTCTCGGCGGGGTCGATCAGGACCAGGGAGGTGCCGTAGGCGGCCATCACGGCGCAGATCACCCACACGTCCTGCGCGCCGTCGGCGAACAGCAGGCAGGCGACGGCGACGGCCGTGCACAGGTTCACGCAGATCAGGAAGCGCTGTCGCGGAACGCGGTCCGCGATCAGACCCGCCAACGGCCCGAACAACGAAGGGAGGTAGATGCACATCTGCGTCAGGCCGGCGAGCGCGCTGCTGCCCGTGAGCGACTTGACCCAGATCCCCGCCACCAGGCTGAGCGCGGTGTCGCCGACCATGGAGAGGCCGAGACCGGTCAGGTACAGGCGCGCGTTACGCCGCTCAGCCGCCGTCGTCGGCTCCGGATGCTCGGTCGGCATCTGTGAACACCTCGCACTTCTCCGGCAGTCGACGCGCCGGGTCCGCCGGCTGGTCGCCGTGACAGTAACAGGTGGCGGGCTCGGTCGATCGGGCGGCGGAAGGGCCGAGTACCGGGAGGGCCGGGGGGTGTCGTCAGGGACACCCGGCATCCGGGTCCCAGGCCCAGGGACGCGGGGCGCCGTGGACGGCAGGCTTCAAGGTGTCGGCGAACGAGCCGTAGCGCACTCCACCACACGGACCACCGGGGGACACCCATGGACGAACATCTCGCGCGGCGCCTGACAGGCGTGGCGGGCATCGCCACCGCGACCGGCTTCATCGTCGAAGTACCCCTGTACTTCGTCTACTCGGGCCCGCCGCCGGACGCGAACGTGCTGGCGAGGCTGCTCTTCGGCATCGTCGCCCTGGTGTGCCTGATCGTGTTCCTGACGGCCTTCCGCGAACTGGTCAGGCGTGTCAGCCCGGCCCACGAGTGGGCCGCTTCCCTGGCCTGCGCCGCCGGACTGGCGTACACGACCGTCATCCTGGTCTCCAGTGGGCTTGAAGCGGGTGCGGTCATCGCGGCGGACCACCCGATCGACCCGACGATCACGGTCAGCGGCACGTACATCCTCTACGGGTCGATCTCGCGCCTCCTGCTGGCGCTCCTCCTGGCCACCGTCGGCCACATCCTCTCGCGCACACGTCTGCTGCCGCCCTGGACCGGCCGGTCGGCCTACGTCCTGGCCGCGGTCAACCTGGCCTTCGTGCCGTCCCTGTTCTTCGGCAACACCCCCGCGCACTTCTACGCGGCCAACGGCTGGGGCACCACGGCGCTGATGGGCGCGCTCCTCAGCTACTGGCTGCTGGCCCTGGGCGTCTCGGCCTGTCGCAGCGCCCGGCGCGTCGGCCCGGCCGGCGCGCCGTCGCCGCGGCACTGACACAGCGCCTATGGGGAAGGCCCGCACCGGTACTCCGGTGCGGGCCTCCCGCGCGCAGGCGTGCCGCGGGTGTCCGGCACGTGGGGAACTCCGCCCACGGCCCTCATGCCGGCCCTGTACCGCCCGGCTCACCCGGCTCCGACCGTGTTCCCGTCCGACGCGCTCGTGGTTCCCCTCCGACCGTTCTCACGTGTCCGTCCGACCGCCTTCCCGACTGTCCCGCGGGCCCGGGGCGGGCGTGAGGGCCGGCCGGATCACTCGAACAGCCCACCGCGGGACATCGGGCCGGGACGCGGCCCGACATCGCCGGGCGTCCGGGCCGCCGGGGGCCGGCCGGGGCGGACCGATGGCCGGCGGGGCGGGCCGTGGACGGGCGCTCGCGCTGTCGCCGGGTGAAGCTGGAGGCGTGAGCACCACTGGCAAGCACCCGGTAAGCGCCGACCAGGTCCGCGCGGCGCTGGCCGCTCTGGCGGCCGAACCGGCGACGGACGCGGACACGGGCCCCGAGGAGCAGCGGGAAGGGGAGCGGCTGCGCCTGCTGGGCAGTCTGCTCGCCAGAACGGAGCTGCTGATCACCGCCGCGACCCGGCTGACCGAGGAGGACGAGGTCGAGGACGTCCTCGAAGCCCTGAACGGCTGGACGCAGCAGCTGGGACCGGACCCCGGCGTCGCGGTCAACGTCCTGACGAACAGGCTGCAACGCACCGCGCTCCAGGTCTCCGAGCCCCGCGAGGAGGAACTCCCACCGGGCCGGGAGGCCGCCTTCGCCGCGGTGATGACGGCGGTGTACGCGCTCAGCGCCCAGTTGCACGCCGACCGCGGCGACGCGCAGGGGACCCGGTGCGCCCTGAGCGGGGCGGAGGAGGCCCTCATCGACACCCTCCAGGGCATGCACGACCTGCGCGTCGAGATCGGCGACGCGGCCGGGCAGGAGGACGGGGCGGACGACTGACCCGACCGCGGTGTCAGTGGTCGCCCCTCTCGTGATCACATGAGGTCACGCAGACCTGCCGGACTTCCCGGAACTGTGGCTTCCACCACGGCGGAGACGATCTTGTCATGGTGAGATCAACAGGTGCTCGGTTTCCTCATCCGTCGTCTGCCCTTCTGGGTCCGCGAGCCCTTGCTCATCGTGGTCGGATCCGTCTTCGGCGTACGCATCACGTATCTCGCCGTCCGTGACCTCGACCGGGTCGCGGCCTGTATCGGTGCGGTGTTCCTCGTGTTCACCGCGATACGTGTCCATGTGGTGGTCCGGGCGCTGCGCGCGCGCCGCGGGCAGGGTCCGGCGGCCTCCGCGGCGGGGACCGGAGCGGGGGGAGGTGCCGCCGTCCAGGCCCAGCCGCAGGACCGGGTTCCCGGGGCCCGGTCCGAAGCCGGGCCGGGCCCCGGCCCGGCAATCCAGGAGAAGGAGCCGAACGCATGGCTCCAGGCCTTCGCCGCCCTGGGCGTCTTCGCGGTGCTCGCGGCCTTGGCGTGGCTGGATCCGCACCTGCCGTCCGGCGACAACACGCCGAAGGCCGCCTCGTGTTCGAGCTCGGAAGACGAGGCGCTGCCGAAGGTCTACGGGCAACGGCCCCGGCCCCTGACCGGTGACGAGCTGTGCGAGGCGCTGGACCGGCCCGACCTCGCGCGGCTCCTCGGCACGCCCGAAGAGGTCGCGGACACGGTTTCGGGCGACAGCCGCACCGCCCTGCTCAGCGACGGGAAAGTCGCCCAGCCGGAGGCCGAGATCAGGTTCGAGACGTACACGGTGAACATCTCGGCCACGTACGACGAGCTGACGACCGCCCAGTACGTGAAGCTGATGAAGTCCGGGAGCGGGCAGGACGTCCGGACGCTCACGGTTCTCGGCCGGCCCGCGATCCTCTCCTCGGACCACACCCTGCAGTTCGAGGTCAGCCTCGGCACCGGCGGCGGAACCGGCGGACCGGCCGGAGAAGGACCCCTGGCCAGGACCCTGACCGTGGCCCTCGACCCGGAGGACCGGGGCGGTCACTACGAGCTCACCGTGTGGAGCACGTCCGGAGCGCTCCTGGAGGACGGCGTTCTCCAGGGCATCGCCGAGAAGATCCTTCCTACGCTCCCCGAACGGACCGCTTAGGTCCCCGGCCGCACAGCGCGGAGGCGCTCCCGCCGCACCAGGCCGCGCACCGCCGCCTTGTCGGACGGGAAAAGACGTTGTCCGGCCGACCGCCGGGTGCGACCATGCACGGATTTCCCCCGTGGAGGGTCGTTGTACGTCTTCGTCTGTGCCAGGTGCGGCACCGAGCTGACCGCCCCGTTGTCCCAGGTCGCTCTTCCGGCCCACGCCCACCAGCGTTACGGGAACGGGGTCCAGCTGCCGGTGCTCATGGAACCGGGAACGTTCGCCGTGGAACGGGGCCCCTGGGGACCGCCGTGGCGGCTGAGGGACGAGGTCGGCCCCGGCGAGGCCGAGGCCCGCGGCATCCACGCGCCGGTGCACGCCCTGTCCGACGGCGCCCGGGGCGCGATCGTGACGGCGCCCGGGGACATCCGCGGCACCCGGCTGATCCCCGACAGGACCGGCGGCGCCTGCTGCGGTCTCGACGGGGGCGACGGCCCCAACATGGCCTGTACGGCGTGCGGCCTGGCCGTGGCGACCAGGATCGACGACTGCTCGCTGTGGCAGGCGGTGTGGCTCGCCCCGCAGTCCGTGCGCCGCGTCCGCGTCGACGGCGTCGAGCCCGCACCGCTCACCTGGGAGGAACTGGTGGCGGAGGGGAAGATCACACCTCTGTTCGAGCCGATCTCCACGTGAGGCGGGCGGGCCTGGGGGACGGGGCACTACTGGTCGTGGAGTCCGCGGTGGGAGGCGGCGGCCGGTCAGGCGCTCGCCCACCTGCTCGCGGCCTCCGGCGGACGGCGGGTCACGGTTCCGGACGGCCTGGTCGCGGACGTGTTCCGGCGCACCCTCGACGCCCTGCTGCCCGCGCGAGGACCCGGACGGCGCGCCGTCCTGGCCGGCCCGGGACGCCCTGCTCCCGAGGCGGGCGCGGACCTCCACATCGTGCCGGTCCACCCTCGAACGGGCCGCCTCTGGACGCCCCCCGATCCGGCCGCCGCGCCGGCGTCTCCCGTTCCGCTGCCGATGGGGGTATGGCTGTGGATGGTCTCACCCCGGCCCTTTCCGCCCGTTCCCTCGTCGGGCGGCCTCCCCCGCGGCGTCCTCCGTGACGAACCGCTCCCGCCCCGCCCCGGTTCCCTGTTCCGCATCGACTCGGGGACGTTCTGGCGCACCCTGGTCCGGCTTCCGGTCGCGCGCAGCCCATGGCTGCGCGAACTCCTGGAGAACCTCACGCCGGACACGGCGGCCGGCCTCTTCTAGCCGTCCGCGGCGGCCGCCTTGGGGGGCCCGCCGAAGCGGTGGCCGGTGCGGGCGTGGCGGACCGGCGCGACGACCGCCGAACGGCGGGCGCCCCCCGCATCGGCGAAGGTCGTTGTTGAGGCGACGGTCAGCCACTGTCCGCCCGGCGTACAGGTACGCACCGTTGAGTGGCGACGGCGCCCCGGCTACCGTGCGCCGCACCAACCGCGACGCATGGGGGTCACACGCATGTCCGCACCGACGCGACGCACGGTTCTCGGCACGGTCGGCGCCCTCGGGCTCGGCACGGCCCTGGGCGGCCTGGACGTTCCCGCAGCACAGGCCGGCACACGTTTCGACACGGGCGAGGCGCTCGCCGCGCTGGAGAGGCTGCTGCCGCACCACGCGGATCAGTTCCGGCTCGCGCTGACGGCTCCGGGCGACGGCACGGACCGTTTCCGGGTGCTCGGCAGCCGGGGCCGCGTCGAGGTGTACGGGACGACCCCGGCGGTCCTGCTCACCGGGGTCCACTGGTATCTGAAGTACGTGTGCGGGGCGCACATCTCCTGGAACGGAAGCCGGCTGGACCTGCCGCGCACGCTGCCCGCGCCGAGCCGCACCCTGGAGCGGTCGACGGCGCTCCCTCACCGGTTCGCGCTCAACGACACCCACGACGGCTACACGGCGCCGTTCGCCGACTGGGCGCACTGGGAGCGCCTGATCGACGTGCTCGCGCTGCACGGCTGCAACGAGGTGCTGATCACTACGGGCACGGAGGCCGTCTACCACCGCGTGCTGCGGGAGTTCGGGTACAGCGACGCGGAGGCCCGCGCCTGGCTCCCGGCCCCCACGCACCAGCCGTGGTGGCTGCTGCAGAACCTGTACGGCTACGGCGGTCCCCTCTCGCCCGAACTGATCGCCCGACGAGCCGAGTCGGGCCGCAGAATCGTGGACCGGCTGCGCGCGCTCGGGATGAGGCCCGTCCTGCCGGGCTACTACGGCCACGTCCCCAAGGGCTTCGTGGAGCGCAACGGCGGCGACGCCCACGTGGTGCCGCAGGGCACGTGGTCGGGCGGGTTCGAGCGGCCCGACTGGCTCGATCCGCGCACCAAGTCGTTCGCGCGGGTCGCCGAGTCGTTCTACACGCACCAGCGGGACCTGTTCGGCGAGATCGACGCCTTCAAGATGGATCTGCTGCACGAGGGCGGCACCGCCGGCGACGTGCCGATCGACGGCGCCGCGCGCGGCGTGGAGGCCGCCCTGCGGAAGAACCGGCCGGACGCCACCTGGGTCATCCTCGGCTGGCAGACCAACCCGCTGCCCGCGCTGCTCGACGCCGTCGACAAGAAGAGGATGCTGATCGTCGACGGCGTCTCCGACCGCTACACGTCGGTGACCGACCGGGAGAAGGACTGGGGCGGCACCCCGTACGCGATCGGCACCATCCCCAACTTCGGCGGGCGCACCACGATCGGCGCCCGCGCGCACATCTGGAACGAGAAGTTCTTCGCCTGGCGCGACAAGCCGGGCAGCGCCCTCGCCGGCACCGCCTATCTGCCCGAGGCCACGCACCGTGACCCGGCCGCCTTCGAGCTGTGGTCCGAACTGGCCTGGACGGAGCGGAAGATGGACCGCGCCGACTGGTTCGCCGGGTACGCCGACTTCCGTTACGGGCGCCGCGACGACGGCGCCCGCGCCGCCTGGCGCGCGCTGTACGAGACGGCCTACCAGCACACGGCGGTCGAACACTCCGACCCGCACGACTCGTTGTTCGCCGCGCGCCCCGACCTCACCACCGACCACGCCAACTACTGGGGGCCGCGCGCCCTGACCTTCGATCCGGCCCGCTTCGACGCCGCCCTGAGCGGACTCCTCGACGTGGCCGAGGACTTGAGGGGCAGCACCGCCTACCGCCACGACCTGGTCGACGTGGCCCGGCAGGCCCTGGCGAACCGCAGCCGCCAGCTGCTGCCCCAACTGCGGGCCGCGTACGACGCCGGGGACCGGGCCGCCTTCGAGCAGCTCGCCACGCTGTGGCTCACGCTGATGCGTCTGTCGGACGAGGTGACGGGCACCGACCCCGACTTCCTGCTGGGCCCGTGGGTCCAGGCGGCCCGGACCATGGGCACGAGCGACGCCGAGCGCGCTGAGTTCGAGCGCTGCGCCAAGGTCCTGATCACGGTGTGGGGCGACCGGTCCGTCGCCGACACCGGCAACCTGCACGAGTACGCCAACCGCGAGTGGCAGGGCCTGATGGGCGACTTCTACCTGCCGCGCTGGCAGCGGTGGCTGGACGCGCTGCAGGACGCGCTCGCCTCGGGGCGCGAGCCGGAACCGGTCGACTGGTTCGCGGTCGAGGAGCCGTGGACGCGGCAGCGCAAGGACTACCCGCTGCGGCCGTACGGGGACGCGTACCGGACGGCCTCGCGGGTGCGGGACGTGCTCGCCCGGGCCCCCTATCAGGGCACGGTGACGGTGACGGCCGAGCCGTCCGTGGTCCCGCCGGGCGGGCACGCGCGCCTGGCCGCCACGTTCCGCAACGTCAACGGGCTGCGCGCGACCGGCCGGGTCGACTTCGCCCTCGACGGCGTCGACGCGACGTCCGAGCACGGCACGGCCCTGTCGCGCGTGGCCCCGGCGGGCGAGGGCACCGTCTCCTGGCGGGCGAGCACACCGGCCGCCCCGCTCGACCGGCCGCTGCGCCCGCTGCCGTACACGATCGACGTGCGGTACGGGCCGCAGGGCGAGAAGCGGGTCGCCCAGCGGCACCGGGGCACGCTCTTCGAGGCGGGCCCCCTGGCCGAGGGCTGGCGCACGTACAGCGACAACGATGCCGTCTTCGGACAGTTGGCGGACCGGTTCGCGATCGACGGCGGCGGGGCCGACCTGTGGAAGGCGACGACGGAGTTCGGCGCCCTGTACCGCGAGGGCGCCTTCCGGGACGGTGCGTCGGTGGTGCTGCGGGTGGACGCGCAGGCGGTGACGGGCGCGTGGGCGCGGGCCGGGATCGTGGTCCGCGATTCCCTCGGCTCGCCGGGGGCGCCCGGTTTCCTGAACCTGTCGGTGACCCCGGCGAACGGGGTGGTCCTGTCGTACGACTCGAACGGTGACGGCACGCTGGACACGTACCGGCGGATCACCGGCGTGACGGCGCCGGTGCTGCTGCGGCTGAGCCGGTCGGGCGGCGCGTACACCGGCGCGTGCTCCACGGACGACGGGTCCACGTGGCGGAGTGTCGCGACGGTGTCGGTGCCGGGCGCGGCGCCGGTGCAGGACGTCGGCCTGTTCATGACCGCGGCCAACGGCGGCAGCGGGGCGCGCGGCACCGTCGAGTTCAGTGGCTGGGCGCTCACGTAGGGCCTCTCGTTCGGACCAGGCCCGGCTCGCGGGCCCTGGCGCCACTCCCCCACGCGGTCACAACCTTTGCGCGGACGGTCCCGCGGGTCCTCGCCGGGCCGTCAGCGCCGGTTCAGCAGGGCCGCGATCTCCTGCCAGCGCTCCTCGTCGTCCAGGGCGCCCTCGGCCAGGCGGTAGAAGCTGCGCTCGCACATGTCGATCAGCTCCGCCTTGGTGAGCTCCGGGCGGGCCAGCCAGCCGAGCACCGCCTCTTCCATGAAGGCGAGCCAGGCGTTCACCGTCAGCCGCAGGGTCGGCGTGAGTTCCACGCCGACGCTCTCGATGCCCTCGGTGATCCAGCCGCCGATGGCGCCGCGCGCGCTGCTGTGCAGTTCCCGGACGTCCGTGCCGCGGCCGAGGCGGGTGACCGCGACATAGACAGTGGGGAACCGCGACACGTAGTCCACGAACGTCTCCACGCCGGCGCGCAGTTGCTCGGCGATGCTGAGCGCCGGGTCCGGGCGGACGTGGGAGAGCAGCTCCTCGGCGGCCATCTGGAGCACCGCGTACCGGAACTTCCGCTGTGAGCCGAAGTAGTGGAAGAGCAGGGCCGGTGAGACCCCGGCCTCGCCGGCCACCGCCTCGACCGAGATGTCGTCGATGGCCTTGTGCTCCAGCATGCGCCGGGCGGCCGAGAGGATCTGGGTCCTGCGGTCGGTCGGCAGCATGCGGGAACGGGCGGAGTTGCGCGGCATGGGGCCCAGTCTATTGACAGAAACTCAACGAGTCCTACTGTTGAGTAATCCTCAATAAGGAGGGCCGCGCCCGACCGGCCGCGCCCTCCCGGCCGTGGCCCCGACCCGTCGTGGCCGCGGACCGGCCCCTCGCCCCGACCCCGGTCCGCCCCAGCCTCGCCCCCGCCCGCAGGAGCCGTCATGAGCAAGCAAGCCGCCGTGCACAAGAAGCCGGACGAGCACGACGACCTGGTCCTCACACCCCGCGACGTGCGCTTCGACTGGGCCCGGCTGCCCATGCACTGGGTGCCCGGCGAGCCCGCCGCCACCCATGTGATCAACGTGCTGCACCTGCTGCTGCCCGAGGGCGAGCGCTGGTTCGTGCGGGTCTTCCAGCAGACCATGCCACTGATCACCGACGAGGAGCTGCGTGAGCGGGTGCTCGGCTTCACCGGCCAGGAGGCCATGCACGCCGAGGCGCACCAAGGGGTGCTCGACCACTTCCAGGCCAAGGGCCTGGACATCTCCCCCTACGTCAGCCAGGTCGAGTACCTCTTCCACGAGCTGCTCGGCGACAAGCCCGGCCTGTCACCCCGCCAGGAGCGCGAGTACCTGATCGAACGGGTCGCGATCATCGCCGGGATCGAGCACTTCACCGCGTTCCTCGGCGACTGGATCCTCAACGCCCGCGCCCTCGACCGGGTCGGCGCCGACGAGATCATGCTGGACCTGCTGCGCTGGCACGGTGCAGAGGAGGTCGAGCACCGCAGCGTCGCCTACGACCTGCTGCGCCATCTCGACCCTGGCTATCTGCGCCGGGCCCGCACCATGCTCGTCGCCGCCTCCGCCCTGACCCACCTCTGGGTCCGCGGCACCCGCTTCCTGCTGAGCGTCGACCCCGAGCTGGGCGGCTCCGTGCGACCCGGCTGGCGCGAGGCCTACCGGGCCTCCCGGCGCGGTCTGCTGCCCAGCCCGGGCAAGGCGCTGCGGTCCGCCTCCCGATACTTCAGCCGCCGCTACCACCCCACCCAGGAGGGCTCGACGCGGCAGGCCGTCGCCTATCTCGGCGCCTCCCCCGCGGCCCGCGCCGCCGCTCACTGAGACATCCGCCGCCCGCCGAGACCGAGGACCGCAGCATGAGCCGCCCGCACCCCGCCCCGACCCCGCCGGACCTGTTCGGCCGGCCGCGCGCCGACCGGTACTTCCGCTTCCTGGAACGGCTGATGGACGTCTACGTCCCGCTCACCACCGCCCGGGACCGCTACGGCCGGCGCCCGGACGTCGAGGAGCGCCCGCGCCTGCTCACCGTGGCGCGGCGCCGCATGGTGGCCGAGGACGTCGTCGCGCTGCGCCTGACCGCGCCGGACGGGCGGCTGCTGCCGCCGTGGCAGCCTGGGGCGCACCTCGACCTGCACCTGCCCTCGGGGCGGCGGCGGCAGTACTCGCTGGCGGGCGACCCGGCCGACCGGTACGCGTACACCGTCGCGGTGCGGCTGATCCCGGACGGCGCCGGCGGATCGGCCGAGGTGCACCGGGAGTTGGCCGAGGGCAGCCTGGTGGGCGTCCGCGGTCCGCGCAACGCGTTCCCGTTCGCGGGCGACCGGAAGGTGCTGCTGCTCGCGGGCGGCATCGGCATCACGCCCTTGCTGCCGATGGCGCGTGAGGCGGCCTGGCGGGGCCTGGACTGGCGGCTGGTGCACACCGGCCGCACCCGCGCCTCGCTGCCCTTCGCCGACGAACTCGACCGGCTCGCCCGGCGCCATCCGGGCCGGGTGGAGATCCTCACCGACGAGGAGCACGGCGTCCCGGACGCCGCCGCTCTCCTGGCCCGCGCCCCCGAGGGCGCCGCGGTCTACTGCTGCGGGCCGGCGCCGATGCTGACGGCGGTGCGACGCGCCTTCGAGCACGGCGGATCGCGGGCGCTGCACTTCGAGAGGTTCGGCGCGGCGCCGATCGTCGACGGCAAGCCGTTCACGCTGCGGCTGCGGGACGGCCGGGAACTGCCCGTACCGGCGGACACCAGCGCGCTGGACGTGCTGCGGGCCGACGACACGGCCACGCCCTACTCCTGCCGGCAGGGTTTCTGCGGGGTGTGCAAGGTGCGGGTGCGCTCGGGGACCGTGGAGCACCGCGACCGGAAGCTGACCCCGGAGCAGCGCGCGGACGGCGAGATGCTGGTGTGCGTCTCGCGGGCCGCCGAGGGCGCGTGCCTCGAACTGGACGTGTGAGCCGCCCCACCCGGCCGGGGCGCGCCCCGGCGCACCGCCGATCGCCGGCGCCCCGGGCGCCCACCCGGCACCCCGGCACCGCGTCCCGCACCCGGCCCCCTGAGACGCCTCACACCCGGCGCCCGGCACCCCGCCGCACACACCCGACGTCCCGGCACCCCACCGCCCTCACCCGACGCCCCGCACCACACCCGCCTCCCCGGCGCCCCGCCGGCCGACGACCGCAGACGAAGGCGAGACGAGCCCTGATGAGCGACACGAGCACCCGCACCCGCCGACGCACGGGGAACACGCCCGCGTTCCCCTTCGACGAACACGACCTCGACCGCTTCCGCGAACTGCAGCGGCTCGCCTACCGGTGCGCCGAGCGGACCGCCGACTGGCTGGAGCCGGGCGTGACCGAACGCGAGGCGGCCGGACGGCTGCGCGAGGAGCTGGTCGCGGAGGGCGTGCGGGACTTCTTCCACGTGCCGTTCGCCTGGTTCGGCGACCGCACCGCGTTCCGTCGCTTCCGCACGCCGCTGCAGTTCTTCGCCACCGGACGCCGCCTGACCGAGGGCATGTCCTACGTCCTGGACTGCGCGCCCGTGATCGACGGCTACACCGCCGACATCGGCTACGCGGGCAAGGTCGGCGACAACCCGATCTGGGACCGTATCGCCGAAGACCTGTTGGAGTACCGGGAGTTGATCGTGCGGCTGGTGCGCGAGCGCCGCACCCTGGACGAGGTGTACGCGGCGGTGGACGCGAAGATCGCCCAGCACGGCTACGACAACCGGCACAAGGTCTACCCGGGCCGCGTCATCGGCCACCAGGTGACCCGGATGCGCGACCCGCGCCTGCCGGCCGGGGTCAGCCTGTTCGGCTTCGGCGTGCGCACCCTGCAGACGCTGGGCCGGGAGCTGGTCAGCGAGCGGCTGCGCGGCCGCTCCCCGCTGTGGGCCGACGGCCGCGCCTCCCGTCACGCCCCGACCCCGGGCCTGTGGGCGGTCGAGCCGCACGTCGGCTTCCGCGACGTGGGCCTCAAGTTCGAGGAACTGCTCGTGGTCACCGAGGACGACGCCTACTGGCTCGACGACGACCTGCCGCACGTCCACCGCGGCCGCGCCCTGGCGGCCGCCCGGTGAGCCGCGGAGAGCGGACCGGAACCGAGGGGAACAAGAGGAGTCACGTGCGCGACGACGGCAGGAACGGCGAGAGCGGTGCGAAGAAGGGGCGGAGCGGCGGCCCGCGGGAACCGGGACCGGGCGCGGTGCGCGGCCGCCGTGTGCGCTCCGGCGCGCTCTCCCTGGCCGTGTACGAGCAGGGCGACCCGGCCGGACCGACGGTCCTGCTGGTCCACGGCTACCCCGACACCCACGCCGTCTGGGACGACGTGGCCGCCGACCTCGCCGTCGACCACCACGTGGTGCGCTACGACGTGCGCGGCGCCGGCGCCTCCAACTCGCCCCGGACCACCGAGGAGTACCGCCTCGAACTGCTCGCGCAGGACCTGTTCGCGGTGGCCGACGCGGTCTGCCCGGACCGGCCGGTGCACGTGGTCGCGCACGACTGGGGCTCGATCCAGTCCTGGGAGGCCGTGACGGACCCCCGGGCCGCCGAGCGCATCGCCTCGTACACCACGCTGTCCGGGCCGTGCCTGGACCACATGGGCTACTGGCTGCGCCGCCGCGTGCGGCGCCCCACGCCCCGGCACCTCCGGCAGCTCGCCGCGCAGGGCGCGCACTCCTGGTACATCTACCTCTTCCACCTGCCGGTGCTCGCGCCGGCGGCCTGGCGGCTCGGGCTCGCCCGGGCGTGGCCGCGCCTGCTGCGCACCCTGGAGCAGGTCGCGCCCCGCGAGGGCCATCCGCAGCGCACGCTCGCCGGCGACGCCGCCCGCGGCGTACGGCTCTACCGGGCCAACATGCTGCCCCGGCTGCTGCACCCCACGCCCCGGCCCACCGCCGTGCCGGTGCAGGTCATCACACTCACCGACGACCATTACGTCAGCCCGGCGCTCTCCGAGGGCCTGGAGGAATGGGCGCCGCGCCTGTGGCGGCGGGAACTGCCCGCCACCCACTGGTCGGCGCTGCTCGAGAAGGGGACCGCCGTGGCCCGTATGATCCGCGAGTTCACCGCACACCAGGAGGGCGCGCCCGCCGCGGACGCCCTCGTCGAGGCCCAGACCGGCCGGTCGGAGGGAGCGGCCGGGGAGGCGGCCGAGTTCGCGGGCAAGCTGGTGGTGGTCACCGGCGCCGGCAGCGGCATCGGCCGGGCCACCGCGCTCGCCTTCGCCGAGCGGGGCGCCGACCTCGCCCTGTGCGACCTGGACCCGGACGGCCTCGACCGCACCGCCGAACTCGCCCGGCTGCTCGGCGCGAAGGCCGAGACCCACCGTGTCGACGTCTGTGACGGCAGCGCGGTGGAGGCGTTCGCGGCCACCGTCGTCGGCAGCCAGGGCGTGCCCGACATCGTGGTGAACAACGCGGGCATCGGCCACTCCGGAACCTTCCTGGAGACCAGCGAGGAGGAATGGCGGCGCGTCCTCGACGTGAACCTGTGGGGCGTCATCCACGGCTGTCGGGCCTTCGGCGCGCTGATGAAGGAGCGGGGCGCCGGCGGGCACATCGTCAACCTGTCCTCGGCCGCCGCGTATCTGCCCTCGAAGGTGCTCGCCGCGTACGCGACCAGCAAGGCCGCGGTGTTCATGCTCTCCGACTGCCTGCGCGCCGAGCTGGCCCGGGACCGGATCGGCGTGAGCACGATCTGCCCCGGCATCGTGAACACCAACATCACCCGCACCACGACCTTCTCCGGGGTGGACGCGGCCGAGCAGGAGAAGCGCCGGAGGAAGTTCTCCGGTCTCTACGCCCGGCGGGGCTTTCCGCCGGAGAAGGTCGCCGCCGAGATACTCGCCGCCGTGCGCACCAACCGGGCCGTCGTGCCGGTCACCGTGGAGTCGAAGGCGGCCCGCCTGGTCAGCCGCCTCTCACCGGGCGCGCTGCGTCTCGCGGCACGGCTGAAGGTCGGCTGACCCCGCCGCGCACCGCAGGGGCCCCCGGCCCGTACGGCCATCGTCGGCGGGCACGCCCGCCCGGCCCCGGCGCGGGTCCGGCCCCCGCCCGCACGGGACCGTGCGCGGCCGGGCCGGGGGTGTTCCCCAACCCTGCCCAGCCGGGGGCGCTCCCCGGGACGCCGCCGGGCCCGGGGTGGTGCCCCAACACTCCGCCGGGCCGGAGGGCACTCCTAAAGACGTTGTGGGAGCGCTCCCCCGCGGTGCAGCATGTCACCATGGCGATCTCTCGTGCACACATCCGGCCCTACCGCCCCGCCGACCGCGACGCGCTCTTCGACATCTGCGTCCGCACGGCCGACAACGGCGGCGACTCCCGGCGGACGTATCCGGACCTGGAGCTGCTGCCCAACATCTTCGCCGCCCCCTACGCCGAGCTGGAGCCGGAGCTTGCGTTCGTCGTGGACGACGGCGAGCGCGCGGTGGGATACGTCCTCGGCACCGCCGACACCCCCGTTTTCGTACGGCGCTTCCGGGACGAGTGGCTGCCCCGGCTGGCCGACCGCTACCCCGCGCCCGCGAGCGAGCCGAGCACGCCGAGCGAGGTGATGGTGCGTCTGATGCACACCCCGGAGCGGATGCTCGTACCGGAGATCGCCGACCACCCGGCCCACCTGCACATCGACCTGCTCCCCAGCCACCAACGTGCGGGCTACGGGCGCGAGTTGATGAACACCTTCCTTGCCGCACTGGCCGCCCGGGGCGTGGAACGCGTCCACCTCGGCATGGTCACCGCCAACACCGCCGCCCGCGCCTTCTACGACCGCCTCGGCTTCTCCGTCCTTCCGGTACGGGACCCCGGACCACTCACCTACCTCGGCCGCACGACACACCCGGTCGCCGTCCCCCGGTAACGGTCCGGGCCGACGGCCGCGGCGCCCCGTGGCACGGAGGCGTGTGCGCGGGCCGGGCCCGGGCGGCGGGAACGATCCGGCGGGCCGCGTCGTTCCCCCCGGGCACGTCCACGCCAACCGCCCTACCCGGGAGCATCGTGCCCAAGACCACGCAGGCCACCTCCACCCTCCTCCCCGCACTGCCGGCCCTCAGCACACAGGCCGAGCGGCTGATCGACCTGGGGATCCACGAGTCGGCCGGACTGCCCGCAGCCGGGCTCCGCGCCTTCGCCGCGGCCGCCGAGACCAGCGCGGGCGGCGACGGCGCCCTGCTCGCCGTGCACCCCGACCGGGTCCCCGCCTCCGCTCTGACGCCGCTGCTCCGCCGCGACGGCAAACCGGGCTTCGTCGTCGTCGACATGCCCGACGTCGACCTCTTCGCCCCGATCGACACGGTCGCGCTGCCCGACGCCCCGCTCTACGTCCTCACCGGGCTCGACCGCGGGGACGAGATGGCCGACTGGAGCCCGAACGAGGCGCTGCCCGCCCTCACCGCGAAGGCCCACACCCCGTTGCTCCTCACCGAGGGCATCCACTGGGTGCTGCAGCAGCCCTCCGTCCTGGAGCGCAACCACTGCTTCATGACCATCGGCTCCCGGCTGCGCAAGGCCGACGGCGCTCTCGACGCCCGTACTCCGGCACTCTGGATCAGCAACGGCACCGGACGGGACGGCCGTGAGCGCCGCGACGCCCCCAAGGTCGGCTGGTGCTGGGCGGGCAACCGCCACACCTGGCTGGGCTTCGCCTCCGCGGCCGGCCGCCGGGAGCACGCCGTGTGAGGCGCCGTGACCGGGCCGGCCGGAGGGCCCGGCCTCTGGCTCCGTGGCCGCGCCGTGTCGGCGGGTTCGGCAGCAGCGGCGCGCCCGCGCGCTGGGTGTGACGCTGCACCAGGGCGGTCCCGGTGCGGCCGATGTCCGTCGGGCCGCCCAGTGCGCGGGCGAGGACGGTGCCGGACGAAGTGCCTGATCACCGGCCCCGTAGCCCGGCCGACGACGGCTTCCGCGACGTCGCGGGTCCCGTTGGTGCGGGCGGGGTCGAAGAGCGGGCCGGGACCACACCGGGAGCCCGGTCGGGTTTCCTGTGCCGTGTCCGGGACGCACGGGCGATGGACGCGTGGGGGCCTACGGCCGGGAGGGTCTGCTCCCGGCCGGAACCAGCCTTCCGCGGCAGCGACGCGTGCGTGCCGACCGCCCCGCCGGCCTCGGCCGAGCGGAGGCTCCGACGACAGCGCTACCGAGGAGAACGCAATGCGCATTGCAGGTGCCCGCCGACGCGTGTCCACCAGTGCCTTGACCGCCCTGATGGCGTGCGCGGGAGCCATGGTGGCGGCCGCTCCCGCCATGGCCGGCGACGGCTCGACCATCTTCGGTCAGGACAACACCGTCGCCATCGGCGCGGTGACGATGGTCTCGCCGTTGACCCTCTCGGTCGACGTCACCTACTCGTGCGAGCCGAAGGACACCCCGCACCTGGGAGTCGTATGGCGTCTGGCCGACGACCGGGACAGCGACATCTACGCCCCGAGGGGTCTGGCCTCCCCGGTGGCCGTCACCTGCGACCGGCAGAAGCACAACATCAAGGTGAACGCGTCGGCTTGGGACGAAAGCTGGGGGCTCACCAAGGGTGACCCGGTGAGCGTGACGGCGATGGTGAGCAACTACGAAGGTGTTCCCTACGCCCAGTTGAACAAGGTCGTCACCGTCTGAGTGCGGATCGACGCGGCAGTCGCCGCTGTCCGGCCGGCGGAGCGACCGCCGGCCGGACGGCGGCGCGGGCGAGAACTGACGGTCACCGTGCGGCAGCGCCCCCGGATCGACGGACCCACCCGCACCGCTCGCGCGGCACGGGAGTCCTCCATCACGGCTCCGCGCCCGCCTGTCCGGCCCGTCGGAGGACATCGCCGGTCCGGTCCGTCGGGTGATGTCCCCTGTCCCGTCCGTCCGTCCGGGGATGTCGTCCGTCCCATCCGTCAGGACATGTCGTCCGTACGGCCCCTCAGGGAACGTCGCCGGTCCAGTCGAAGCGGCGTGGGTCGCCGGGGCGCGGGGTGTACGCCGCCCGGCCGCCGGCCCCGAACCGTCCCAGCTCGGTGGGGAGGGCCACCTCGGAGTCGGTCTCGCGCCGGGTCCAGTCGGTGATGTCGAGCAGCAGGCCGTCCAGCGGGCCGCCGACCAGTTCGGCGTAGCGGCGTCCCGGCCGTGGGCCCGGCCGGTCGTGGTCCTGGCCGTAGACCCGGCCGCGCAGGAGCTGTTCATCGTTGCCGTCCATGCCGTCCAGCCTCTCAGCAGCCACTGACAGCGCCTGCCCGGAGCTCAGCCGCCGTCCGCCTCGACCGCGAGATCGTCGGCCCGTCGTCGCCGGACGACAGCCCCACCCCGTCGACCCGGCGCTCGCGACCCTGTACCGCGTGGCGAGGGACGGCCGACCGGGCCGGACGGGGCCCCTCCGCGAGCCGCGTCCACGAGCGCGGCGACGCCCGCCACGGGCAGCGGTCCCGGTCACGCGATGCCACTCCCGGACGGCGGGGCCGCGACCGGCCTCGCGAGAGTCAGTTCGCTCCAGCGCTCCCGTTCGCCGGCGTGGCTCCCGGCCGCGGTCGCCCGGGCGACCGCGGCGGCCTCCTCGGGCGTCGGCACGCCCTCGCGCGAGCGCAGGGCCAGCGGCCACGCCGGGGCGTCGGTCACCGCTCCGTCCAGGGGGCGCCAGTCCCAGGCCGCGTCGAACCGCCAGACGTGTCCGTTCCGGTCGGCGACCTCGTCTCCCGCTTCGAGGAAGGCATAGGGGCGCAGGAGCAGCCGGATGGCGATCGGTTCGGCGCCGGCCGGATCGAACGCGTAGCCCTGGTCCTCCAGATCGAGGTCATGGGTCTCGCCCTGCCGCAGGACTTCCAGGTAGGACGCGGGCCGCGGCAGCGTCCCCGTCACCTGCGGCGGATCGAAGTGGTACACCCCCACCACGTGCACCACGGTCGGGGGGATGCCCACCCGACAGGTGTCGCCGGACTTCAGCGCGGCCTGGGCCGGCAGCGTCCCGAAGAGGTCCCACTCGTCGGCCTCGGGCTTCGGGAGGGCTCTCCGGCCGTTCCAGCCGAAGTCCTCCGCCTGCGGGTCCACCTGCGACCACGGCCACCGTACGGAGACGTGGAAGTCGGAGACCTCGGCGACCGTCGTCGCCGTGAACGGACACTGCACCTCCAGCACGTCCCCCGGCCGGAACCGCACACCACCGCTGTCCGCCCCCTGCCGGCCCGCCTCCGGCCCGCCCGACCATCTGTCCACCGCATCCTCCTGGAATTCCGCGACGATCATCACAGCCCCCACAGCCACCCCCTACCTCGACCCCCCGAATCGCCTGCGGCGCCGGCAGGATCAGCTGCCCGAGAACCATGACGTCGTACATCGCACAGGAGGCCGTTCGCACCCGAGGGGCCGGCGTGCTCGTCCCCGTCCCCTCGGCGCCGTGCTCACGCTCTTGCCTCGAGGCCCGTTCCGGACGAAGTACGGACGCACGGCGGCGCGTTCCCGACCCGCGTCGTGCGCGTGGCGGACGTCAGGTCGTCAGGCCGTGGCGGAAGGCGTAGACGACGGCCTGGACGCGGTCGCGGAGCTGGAGTTTGGTGAGGATGCGGGAGACGAAGGTCTTGACGGTCTCCTGGCTGATGACGAGGGCCGCGGCGATCTCGCTGTTGGAGAGGCCGTCCGCGATGAGGCGCAGGACCTCCAGTTCGCGCGGGGTGAGGGGGATGTCGCGGGCGGCGTTCTCGGTGGGGCGGATGCGGGCGGCGTAGCGGCCGACGAGCTGGCGTGTCACGTCGGGGTCGAGGAGGGCCGCGCCGGTGGCCACCGTGCGGATGCCGTGGAGCAGCCGGTCCGGGGGCGCGTCCTTGAGGAGGAAGCCGCTGGCGCCGGCGCGCAGCGCCTCGTACACGTACGCGTCCAGGTTGAACGTGGTCACCACGAGGACCTTGACGGGGTCGGGCACGCCGGCGCCGGCCAGCAGGCGGGTGGCTTCGAGGCCGTCGAGGACCGGCATGCGGATGTCCATCACGACGACGTCGGGCCGTACCTCGCGGGCGAGTTCGACTCCGCTGCGCCCGTCGCCGCATTCGCCCGCCACCTCCATGTCGGGCTGGGCGTCGATGATGGTGACCAGGCCGGTGCGGATGAGCATCTGGTCGTCGCAGACCAGAACCCGGATCGGTACGCTCACGAGGTGCTGCCGGCGGGGATGCGGGCCCGGACGGTGAAGCCGCCGTCCGGACCGCCGCCGGCGCTGAAGTCGCCGCCCAGGACGTCGACGCGTTCGCGCAGCCCGGCCAGGCCCCGTCCGCTGCCTACGGCGGCGGCGGAGCGCGAGCCGCCTCCGTCCGTGCTGACCTCCACGGTGATCTCCCTTTCGCCGTGCCGTACCTCGACGCAAGTGCGGCTGCCGTGAGCGTACTTGAGGGCGTTGGTCAGTGCTTCCTGCACCACCCGGTAGGCGACGAGGTCGGCGCTGCCGGTCGACGCCGGTGGCGTGCCCTGTTCCGTGAAGTCCACCGGCTGTCCGGCCCGGCGGGTCTGCTCGACGAGGGTGAGGACCCTGCCGACGGCCGGTGTCCTGGGGTCCTCGGTCTCCGTCGTCCCGGGGCCGGTGTCGGGGGCGGTGCCGGTGCCGGTGCCGTGGGCGGGGTTGAGCAGGTCGAGCAGGTGACGCAGGTCGGTGAGGGCGCGGCGGCCGGTGTCGCTGACGGCGGTCAGCGACTGCTCCAGCCGATCGGGTGCGGCGGTCAAGTAGCGGGCGGCTTCGGCCTGTACGACCATCGCGGTCACGTGGTGGGTCACCACGTCGTGCAACTCGCGTGCGATCTGGGCGCGTTCGGCGGTACGGGTCTGCGCGGCGACGCGCTCACGATGTTCGGCCTCCGCGAGACGGGTGGAGCGCAGCCACGCTCCGGCGCCCCAGGCCAGGGCCAGCACCAGGTAGAACGTCACGAACTCCTCCGGCGTCTCGCCGCCGGAGCCGAGCCGGGTGAGCGCGATGGCCAGCGGCACGTACGCCCCGGAGAGAAGGGCCACGGTGGTGCGCCGGCGGTGCCCCAGATGGGACCCCGCGCTGATCAGCGCCACGGGCAGCGCGCTGCCGGCGGCCGAGTGGTAGCCGCGCAGCTGGTCGAGGGCGAAGCCGCAGATCACCAGGGCGAGACTGACGGCCGGCCACCGCCGGCGCACCGCGAGGGGGAGACATTCCAGGGCGAGGGCCGCTGCGGCGAAGGCGTCGAGGGGGCGGGTCGGCAGGTCCCCGAGCGTCGTCCCGTGGCCGCGCATCCCCGGCAGGAACGACGCGACCAGGAACAGCATGCCGAGCGGAAGGTCGCGGACGGTGACGTCGAGCCGGCGCCACATCCGGCGGGCCTCCTGAAGGCTCATCACCGGGCGAGTGTAGCGAGTGCGTCGACGCGCTCGGCACGCTGCCGGGGGACGATGTGGCCGCGCCGGCGGGCCAGCCACAGGAAGGCGAGCGTCAGCAGGCCGCCGGCCAGCATCGCGTACACACTGGCCTCGGGGCCGAACTCGCCGCCCGTGACCAGCTGGGCGCCCGATGTGGAGGCGTCCAGCAGACCGTGCGTGTCGCCGTTGCCGGAGACCTCGGTGCCGAAGATGCCGGACTCCGCGTAGTTCCAGCCGAAGTGCAGGCCGATCGGCAGCCACAGGGAGCGGGTGGCGGCGTAGGCGGCGGCGAGCATCGCGCCGGCCTCGAGTGCGATGGCGACACCGCCCAGCAAGGTGGCGTCCTTGTTGAGCAGATGGGACGCGCCGAAGACCACGGCGGACAGCACCAGCGCGATGTAGGTGCCCAGGCCTCGTTCCACGAGCCTGAAGAGCAGGCCGCGGAACATCAGTTCCTCCGAGACGGCGGCCCCGGCCATGAAGCCGACCAGCGCGATCGCTCCGCTCGCCGAGCCCGCGCCGTGGACCTTGTAGTCCCCGAGGAAGTAGATGTTCGCGATGACGCATCCGAACATCAGGACGCCGATGACCAGGCCCCGCAGCAGCGCCCCCGGTGCTCCTTCCCGGGCCAGTTCCGTGACCGGGCGCCGCTCGGTGCGGCCCACGACCCACCGGTAGACGAGCACCAGGAGCACGGCCGTCAGGCTGCCCAGGGGGAGCGAGAGCCACGGGTTGTCCTGCACCGCGCTGACGCTCTGACCGCCGATCGCGCCGACCGCGACGACGGCCAGGATCTGCCACAGCAGTTTCATGACGACTCTTCCTCCGGTTCCGTTCCCGGTCCTCGCCCGGGGCCGCGGCCGGGGCGCCGCGGCTGAAGAGAACGCTAGGGAAACGGTGATCGGGAATCGTCACCTCACGGTGGACACCTGCGCGTAGCTCTCACGGGGGACGGACCCCGCACCCCCGTGCCGGGAAGTTCCCGTCCGCCGCATGGGAGTTCGCGGTCGACGACCTGGACCGGCCCTCGGGGGCCCGGCCGCGAAGGCTCGCCCCGCGTGGTGCAGGATACGGGCGGGAGGGGATTTGAATGCGTTCAAAAATGCGGGGACCTCTACGGACGCGGGCGCGGGTGAGGGACAGGTTCGGCGCGGTGCTGACCGCTTCGGCGTCCGTGCTGTCGGTCGAGGCCGTGCTCGCGGTGATCGCGCTCTTCGTGTGGGGGCAGACCCAAGAGGTCCCGGACGCCTCCTACGCTCCGATGGGGATCTTCCTCCTGGTTCTCGCGGCCCCGTTCGTCGCGGCGGCCGGAGCCGCCCTCACCGCCCTGGTGTCGGCCGCCGTGGTGCTGCCGCTGCTGGCCGCGTCCGCCTCGCTCGGCCGCCGGCTCTTGGGGCGCGAGGCGTGGTGGTGGGTCCCGGTGTCGGCGGCCGCAGCGAGCGCCCCGCCGGTCCTGGCCGTGGCGGCGCCCCTCGAGGCAGGATCACCGGTGGGCATCGGCGGATGGCTCGCGGTGACGGCGGCGCTCGCCGTCCCGGCTCTGGTCGCCCGCAGGCTGCTGCTGCCGAACCGCCCGTGGCTGACCGGGGGCGCGATGTTCGGGCGGGTGGCACTGTACGGGGCGGTCGCCGTCGTCGGCGCCTGCCTGCTCGCCGCCGCGGGCCTGTACGCCGGTATCGGTTACGAGCCTCCGCGGCTGGACACGGAGCGGGTCGCCGGGACGTGGTCGGACGGGAAGGGCGGCACTCTCGTCCTCACGGCGGGCGGGAAGGCCATGGCGACCCGCGTCAGGACGTTCGACGTCGACGACTCCGTCGAACCCGTGGTGCGCCATTGCACCGGAACCGGGACCTGGACGTACGACGCGGGCGCGGGGCCCTGGCCCCAGAAGGTGGAGGTGTCCGTCGACGACTGCGCCATGGACACCTGGGAGGTGTTCGGGACCGCCGAAGACCCGAAGCTGTTCGTCTACATCGGCGACCCCGACAGCTGGGACCTCTACGTCCTGCGCCGCGGCGACCCGAGGGAGGCCGCGAGCGCCGCGGACATGATGCGGGAGGTCTTCGAGACCGACGTCTTCGGCGTGGCGCGCGTCACCCACGCGTTCCTGCCGTTGCAGCGGCGGTCCGCGTCACCGGTCGTGGTCGACGTCAGCAGCGGCCTGGGCTCGATCGCGGCCATGACCGACCCGGACCGCCCCGCCGCCGCCTACCCGGGAGTCGCGTACCCGGCCTCCAAGACGGCGCTCGACATGGTCACCGTGCAGTACGCGAAGGCCCTCCCGGGCATGCGGATCAACGCGGTGGAGCCCGGGTTCACCAAGACCGATCTGAACGGCAACACCGGGACACAGACGGTCGCGGAGGGCGCCGAGATCATCGTCCGCATGGCGCGGCTGGGCCCGGGCGGGCCCAGCCGCGGGTACTTCGACGCGGCGGGCCCGTTGCCCTGGTAGGCGGCGGAGGGCGAAAGCGGCGACGGACGGGCGCGCCCCGCGACTCCGTACGTCGCGATCTACGACGACGTCATAAAGCGGGCTTTTTAGGAAAATTGCGGACATAGCGTGTGTAACTCGTCAAAAGCTGTGGAGACGCTCTACGCTGACGACTGTCAGTGATCAGCCCGAAGCGGGCTGTAGTGACATGAAAAAGGAGAGGCAATGCGCAAGTTCCAGAAGGCCGCTGTCGTCGTGGCCATGCTCGGCAGCGTCGGCTTCATCGGTGCCGGTGCGGCCCAGGCCCACGGTGGCGACGGCGGCGGGCTGAAGGTCGACAGCAAGCAGACCCAGACCTGCACGGGCCAGGTCGACTCCCAGCAGGGCCTCGTCAACATCCAGGACCTGGGCGTCGCCGCCAACGCCATCCTCGGCGTCGGCAACCCGGTCGGCAAGGCGACCTCGGTTTCCTGCCCCTCCGCTGTCACCTTCGGCTGACGATCACCGATCAGGTGATGCGAGCAGGGCTCGGGGCCCGGACCACTGGTCCGGGCCCCGAGCCCGTGCCGCCCGTGAGTTGACGTCCCGTCAGCCCGCTCTCGGGGCCGACGCCCCCGAGCCGAGTCGGCGTACGCCGCACGCGGGCGTCGCACCCCCGATCCTCGCCGCCCGCTCGCCCCGTCCCGCCGCTCCCGCGTCCCCGCCACGGCCGGGCGGCCTACGAGGCCCGCACCCCCGCCCCGCCGGTGATGGGCGCCGCCCCTCCCGGCCCTGGGCCTGGTTCTCGGCGACGCGAGGCCGCAACTCCGCCTCTTGGACGGCGAACGTGGACGCGTCGCAGCCGTCCGCCTCGGCCGGCCCGCCAGGCCCGCGCGCCCGCGCCGATCAATGCCCCTTGAGGCGCCCGTCCCGCTGGTGGGCACAGCCCAGTACCCCGTGTGGCCGAGCAGCACGTCACGGCCGCGGGACCCACCGCGAGGGGCCCGGCGGCTCGGCGCCGCCGGTTGCTGTCCGGGCTGACGACGCAGTGGCTGGTCGACTTCGAGCACCCCCGTGTGGCGCCTACGTGGTGCGGGTGATCCGCGCGCTCGACAGCGCCTCCTGACTTGGCGTCAGCAAGCCTCGCCGGGCGCCCGCCGACTGTCGCCGCGTACGACCGGGGGACGAGATCCGCGATTCACCGCCGCCTTTGGTATGGACCTGCCAAATCGGTGGCGCTACTGTGAACCCGCCACCTCTTGAGAGCGCTCTCACCCTCTGCCCTTCGCACCCCACCGACCTTCGGATCGACGAAAGGCAACCACCTTGAGAAGGAAGACAGTTCTCCGCGCGGTCCTGTCCGCCGGCCTCCTGCTGACCGCCGCGTCCACCGGACTCGCCCAAGCCGTGGCCGACGACACGTCGGCTCCTCCCTCCGCATCCGCCGCCCACCGGGCTCCCGCGTCGGACGGCCTGCTGACGGCCATGCGGCACGACCTCGGGCTCACGCGCGACCAGGCCGCCCACCGGCTCGCCGCCGAGACGGCGGCCCGCCGGATCCAGAACGACGCGCGACGCGCCGCGGGCGACTCCTACGGCGGCTCGTGGTTCGACGCGACCAGCGGCAAGCTCGTCGTGGCCCTCACCCGCACCGGCGACCGCGAGGCCGTCGAGGCGACCGGCGCCCGGGTGACACTCGTCCGGCACAGCGAGCGGGAACTGAACGCGACGATGCGGCGCGTCAACGCCCTCGACGCTCCCGCCGGGATCGCCGGCTGGCATGTCGACCCCGAGGCCAACTCCGTCACCGTCGACGTGGTCTCCTCCCACCAGGCCGACAACGATGTCAGGACCTTCGTCGCCCGCGCCCGAGAGGCGGGCCCGGTCGCCGTGGAGCGCACCGACCACACCCCTCGCACCCTCGCGGCGGGCACCGTGGGCGGCGACCCCTACTACACGGGCAACGTGCGCTGCTCCATAGGCTTCTCCGTGTACGGCGGCTTCGTCACCGCCGGGCACTGCGCCCAGCCCGGCGCCGCCGTGAACGGCTGGGACGGCAGCTACATCGGCAACTTCCAGGGGTCGAGCTTCCCGGACAACGACTACGCCTGGGTCAACGTCGGCAGCGGCTGGTGGACCGTGCCCGTCGTGCTCGGCTGGGGCACCGTCTCCGACCAGCTCGTGCGCGGCTCGGCCGAAGCGCCGATCGGCGCCTCCGTCTGCCGCTCGGGCTCGACCTCGCACTGGCACTGCGGCACCGTCCTGGCCAAGAACGAGACTGTCAACTACAGCCAGGGCGCCGTCCACCAGATGACGAAGACGAACGTCTGCGCCGAACCCGGCGACTCCGGCGGCTCGTTCATCAGCGGCGACCAGGCGCAGGGCGTCACCTCCGGCGGCTGGGGCAACTGCGGCAGCGGGGGCGAGACCTGGTTCCAGCCGATCAACGAGATCCTGAACCGCTACGGACTCACCCTCCACACCACGTGAGGTGACCGTACGGACTCCGGGTGCCGCGCCGGCCCCCTCCCCGAACACCGGCCGGCGCGGCACCCGGAGACCGACCACTCCCCCTCGCCCCTCCCAACTACTCCTCCCCCTCTCACCTCACGTCTCCTCCCCTCCCCCTCGCGGCAACAACCCCACACCCCCAGGAGCCCCCTCGTGCTCTCACGCCGTGCCCTTCTCGCCACCGCAGCGGCCACCGCGGCCGCCCTCCCCCTGTCCGCCTCCACCGCCCGCGCCACCGACGCCGGTCGCTCCGGTCCGACTTCCCTCGCCGCCGCCGCTCTGCCGATCGCTCTCGCCAACAACTCCGGCGGCTCCGCGCCGGTCTACGCCTACATCTCCGGGGCCGACACCTCCGGATGGCCCGGATTCGTCACGGCGGACGGGCAGTTCCACCGCCTGCCGAGCCCGTCGTCGGTCCTGACACCCGTGCCCGACTACGCCATCCCGCTGGGCGGTTCGGGCTCCGCGCCCACCCGGCTGACCCTCGGCGACTACGTGATCGGCGGCCGCGTCTGGTTCTCGACCGGGCGGAAGATCCAGTTCTTCGTCAACCCGCCGGGCGGCAACGGCGGCGTCCCCGGACTCGTGCAGCCCGGCTTCACCAGCACCGACCCCAACTGGAACACCAGTTGGACGTTCTGCGAGTTCACCTACAACTCGGCGAACCTGTACGCGAACATCAGCTACGTCGACATGGTCGCCCTGCCGGTCTCGATGGCCACCACCGGCGCCGCCGGGAACCAGTCGGTGCCGGCACTGCCCTCGGGGGCCCTGGCCTCCATCGCCTCCGGGCTGCGCGCCCAGCACACGGCGGACGGGGCGCCCTGGGACCAGTTGGTGGCGACCGACTCCTCGGGCACGGTGCTGCGCGTGCTGGCGCCCTCGCACGCGCCGGCGGACTTCGGCTCGTACTGGAAGCCATATCTGGACCGGGTGTGGGACTACTACCGCAGCCACACCCTCACCGTGGACGGCCAGGGCTCGATCGGCGCCTACTCGGGGACCGTCAGCGGCGACGTGCTCACCTTCGCGGGGCTCAACACCAACGGCGTGCCGTTCACCAAGCCCTCCGCGGCCGACATCTTCGGCTGCGCGAGCGGCCCGTTGTACAACTCCGGCGCCGACGCCCGCTCCGCCGTCGCGGCCCGCCTCGCCGCCGCCCTCAACCGCTCCAGCCTCCTGGTCGCCGGCGGCGCGAACCAGCCGAACGGGGTCACCCCCGCCCAGTACTACACGGAGTCGATCACCAACCACTACGCCCGCCTGGTGCACCGGTACGCGACCATCGGCTACGCCTTCCCGTACGACGACGTCGGCCCCACCGGCAGCGCCCCGGTCGACGGCCACCTCCAGGATCCGGCCCCCACCTCCTGGACCATCACGCTGGGTCCCGGCAGCGGAGGGACGACCCCGCCACCGGGCGGCGGCGGCACGAGCGCGTACTCCACCGTCCAGGCGGAGGACTACGCCGCGCAGAGCGGCACGCAGACCGAGACGTGCACCGACACGGGCAGCGGCCGCGACGTGGGGTACCTCGCCGCCGGGGACTGGCTGAAGTACGCCTCGGTGGACTTCGGTTCCTCCTCGCCGGTCCAGTTCCTGGCCCGGGTCGCCTCGGGCGTGGCCGGCGGCGTCAGCGGCGCGATCCGTGTACGGGTGGACAGCGTCACCGGGCCGCAGATCGCCGAGATCGACCTCGGCTCCACCGGCGGCTGGCAGACCTGGCGCACCGTGCCCGCCAACGTCACCCGGTCGGTCACCGGGGTGCACGACGTCTACCTGACCTTCGCCGAGAGCACGGTCGAGTTCGTCAACGTCAACTGGTTCACCTTCACCCACTGACCGTCACGGACGCCGCCGCCCCCTGACCCGAGGGGGCGGCGTCGCGGGCGACCGGGAGGGCCGGCGGCGCGGTGATCCGCCCTCACTCCCCGGTGTCGTCGCCCCGAGGGGTCCGCGGGGCCGTCGAGGGAGTGTCGTCTTGGTCGTCGCTCGGGTCGGCGGAGTCGTCGTGCTCGAACGCGAGACGGTTCACCACCTCCACCACCCCGTCGACGCTGTCGCACAGCCGTACGGTGACCGGGATCAGGCTCCTCCGCTCCACCGTGCCGCTGAGCGTCACCCGCCCCTCGGCGACCTCGACCGTCAGCGCCGAGGGCGGCAGGCCCAGGGCCCGTACGATGACGTCCTCGAGGATCTCCTCCTGGATCGCGCGGTCCCTGCGGAGGAACAGGCGCACCAGATCGCTGCGGCTGACCACGCCGATCAGCCGGCCCTCGCCGTCCACCACGGGCAGCCGCTTGACCTTGTGGCTCTCCATCGTCCGCGCGGCCCGCACGGCGTGCCAGCCGGGCTCGGCGACCACGGCGGGGCTCGACATCAGGTCCCGGGCGGTGTTGCCGCGGCCTCCGGACGTCTGCCGGCGCAGCAGGTCCGCCTCGGAGACCACCCCGACCGGCCGGTCCTGGTCGTCGACCACGACCACGGCGGTGATGTCGTACTCGTCGAGGGTGCGCGCGATCTCCTTGAACGGCGTGCCCGGCCGCACGCTCACGACGGTAGGAGTCATCAGGTCGCCCACGTTGCGTCGCCTCATCGCTCAGCACCCTCCTCGTTCCTCGTCACCGGCCTCGCCGCCGGCCCGACAGGTGCGCCGGACGCGTCGGGAGGCCGCCGCCGTCCACCGTATGCGGTGCCCGTGTCGCACGGTGCGCCCCTGAGCACCTGGGCGGACCGGTCACCCGGACGGCGGCGACGGCTTCGAACGGACCGGGGATCGGGGATCGGGATCGGGATCGGCCGCACGGTGTCCGTGCGGCGCACTGATCGTTGCTCAGGGCGCAGTCACCTCGCATCGCCCACTCATCTGGAGGTCCCGTGTCCGTGCCGGGCAGTGGCCGCGTGCGCGCGGCGGCCGGGGTCGAGGACCACCCGCGGGACATTCGCACGGCGGTCGGGAACCGGCGACAGGGCCGGGGGCCGGCCTCCCCCCACGGCCCCTGCCCCACCGGCGCCGGCGCCACCGGTCCCGCCGGTCCCGCCGGTCCCACGGGCCCCGCCGCCCGCGGCGTCGCGTCCTCGGGGCGCGTGTGAGCATGGTGCTGTCGGTGGAACATGTCGCCAAGAGGTACGGCTCACGGCCCGTCCTGCTGGACGCGAGCCTGCGCGCCGGCCGCGGGCAGCTCGTCGGCGTCGTGGGGGAGAACGGGGCCGGGAAGACCACGCTGCTGCGCGTCCTCAGCGGCGACCTGCGCCCGGACGCCGGGACCGTGCGTCTGGACGGCACGCTCGGCTACTGCCCGCAACACCCGGTGCTGGACGAGGAGCTGACCGTACGTCAGCACC
Source organism: Streptomyces sp. NPDC018610 (assembly GCF_044391765.1). NCBI lineage: Bacteria > Bacillati > Actinomycetota > Actinomycetes > Kitasatosporales > Streptomycetaceae > Streptomyces > Streptomyces sp. NPDC018610. The sequence continues at coordinate 93,436 of NZ_JBISAL010000004.1, read as the reverse complement.
TGCGGCTCTTCCAGATCGCCCACCGGCTGCCCGGGCTGGAGCGGGCCGAGAGCCTGCTGCGCACGCTCGGCCTGACCGGCCACGACCGGCAACCGGTCAAGACGCTCAGCGGTGGCACCCGGCAGAAGCTCAACCTGATCCTCGCGCTGATGCACGACCCCGCGGTGCTGCTGCTGGACGAGCCCTACCAGGGCTTCGACTGGGAGACGTACCTGCGCTTCTGGGACATCGCCCAGGATCTCAGGAAGGCGGGCCGCACGGTAGTGATCGTCTCGCACCTCGCCTACGACACCCAGCGGCTGGACGCCCTGTACCGCCTCGCCGACGGCCGACTCCACCCGGCCCCGACCACCGGAGCACACGGGTGACCGCCTACCGCGTCGCCGCCGGCTACAGCCTGCTGGCCCTGGCGAAGAACCGTCTCGCCCTGATCCTCCTGGCCGTCTTCGTGCCGCTGTGGATCACGGTGGCCAAGACCGTGGCCACCCCGGACCTGTTCCCGTTCCGGCTGCGCGCCACCGGGCAGGTCCTGCACGCGGGCGGCGACAAGATCACGATGATCAGCGGGTCCCTCAACGCCGTGTCCCTGCTGGTCGGGTTCTGGATGTTCAGCGCCGCCCGGCGCACCGGCGCCTTCGACCGGCGCCTGACCGCGGCCGGCTACCCGCGCTGCGCGCTGCTGGCCGCCAAACTCACCGCCCTGCTGGTCACCGCCGTCCTGGTCAGCGCCTACGCGGTCGCCTGGATGCTGCTGTACTGGACGCCGCGCCAGCCCGGTCTGCTCGTGCTCGCCGTGCTCGCCACGTCCCTGATCTACGGCGCGATGGGCCTGTTCCTGTCGCTGTTCCTGCCCGGCGAGGTCGAAGGCATGGTCGCCCTCATCATGACCAGCATCATCGACCTGGCCCCGCAGAACCCGGTCGCCGCGACCACCGCGAACAGCCCCCTGGTCACCTGGCTGCCCAGTTACGGGTCGCTCCAGACCGCCCTGCAGGCCGGCTTCACCGACGAGCTGACGCTCACTCCCCTGGCCAACAGCCTCGCCTGGCTCGCCGCCCTGTCCCTCGTCGCGCTCATCGCCTTCATCCGCCGTACCCGCGTCCACAGGGCCCCGCCGACAGGCGGGCCCCCGCTCACGGATGGAGGCCCGGTGGACCCGTCCTCCTGATCAGCCGTCGGCCCCGCACGGCGCGGGAGGCGGGGCTCAGCGCCGGGCCAGCGCCAGTACGCTCAGCCCGAACATCAGGACGCCCAACGGGAGATGGACCGAAGGGACGTGCGCGATGCCGAGCACGACCTGGACCGAGGCGAGGACGAGGAAGCCGGAGGCGTGCCAGACGGGCCGGGGCGAGCCGCCCCCCGGCTTCCACGCCAGCACGGCCGCGAGGACGTACAGCATCGCCGCCCCGTACATCACGCGGGCTCCGACGCTGTGCAGGGTCTCTCCGTAGGACGCGGTCAGCAGCAGTCCGGCGGAGACCGCCTGGAGGAAGATGGTCAGGGTCTGCAGGGCGATCGCGATCCGCAGAAACGAGGAGGTGCGCTGCGCCGTCGCCTGGGTGGCCATGTCACGGTCCCCTTTCCCGCCCGGGGGCGGTAGATCGGTAAGGTCTCACCAGCCCGACGACGCGGGCCCGCGAAAGGTAAGGCGAGGAGGGGGTCGTGGGCATGGGGACAGCCGGCACCATCGACGAGACGATCGGCGAGCGGCGTCAACTCATCAACGTCGCCTACCGGTTGCTCGGCTCGCTGGCCGAGGCCGAGGACGCCGTGCAGGACGCCTACGCGCGCTGGTACGCACTGCCGCCGACCCGGCGGGAGGAGATCGTGTCCCCCGGCGCCTGGCTGACGACGGTCACCGGCCGCATCTGCCTGGACGTGCTCGGCTCGGCGCGGGCCCGGCGGGAGCGCTACGTCGGCGTGTGGCTGCCCGAGCCGCTGCCCGACCGCGAGGAGTGGGACCGCGGCCATGGCGCCGACCCGGCCGACCAGATAGTCCTGGACGAGTCGGTGTCCATGGCCTTCCTCGTCGTCCTGGAGTCGATGACGCCGGCCGAGCGGGTGGCGTTCGTCCTGCACGACGTGTTCCGCTTCCCCTTCGCCGAGATCGCCGGCGTCCTCGGCCGCTCCCCGGCGGCCTGCAAGCAGCTGGCGTCCTCCGCCCGGCGGCGGGTGGGCGCGACGCGCCCCGCGGCGACGGCGGGCGGGCAGGCGGAGGCCGTCCGGCATGTCAAGGAGGCGTGGGAGTCCAAGGACATCACGGCCCTCGTCGGCCTCCTCGACCCGGCCGCCGTGATGACCGCCGACGGCGGCGGGATGGTCGGCGCCGTCTTGCGCCCGATCGAGGGCAACGGGCGCATCGCCCAGTACATGGTCGCCGTCGCCGACATGGCTCCGGGACTCGAACTCCTGGAACGGTCGGTCAACGGCGCGGGGGGGGGGGGGGGGGGGGGGGGGCCGGGGGGGGGGGGGCGCCCGGGCCCGCGGGGGGGGGCGGGGCGCGGCGGAGCCGCAGGGGCCGCGCACCCCACCCCACCCAAACCCCCCGGG
>NZ_JBISAL010000004.1:0-90876 GCF_044391765.1 Streptomyces sp. NPDC018610 | reverse complement strand
GGGGCGGGGCCCTTACCGCTTTGTGTTGTGGCGCGGGCTCCCCCTGGTGCGGGGCAAGACCTCCGCGTGCGGGGCGGTGCCGGGGGGGGGGGGGGGGGGGGCCCCGCCGCGCCGGTGTGGTCGTGACCGTGGCCTCGTTCGACGTCGCCGACGGACGGGTGTCCCGCGTCTGGGCCGTCCGCAACCCGGAGAAACTGCGGCCGTGGGTGCGGGGTGACTGACGGCCGACGTCCGGATTTCTAGGACATGGGGGCGGCGATCGGGTCCGGGAGCCGGGGAGGGCGGCCCTGGGTCCACACCACCCGCAGCGCCGAGGCCGAGATCCGCCAGCCGTCGGCCGTCCTGACCAGTTCGGTTTCGGTGTGGCCGGCGGAGACGAAGACGCCGTCCGAGCCGTCCGCCAGGACGTGGGTGCTCACCTGGGCGCCGCGGACGGCGGCCCGGTCCCCGTCGATCTCGATCACCGGGTCGGCGCCCAGGTGCACGGTCCGGTCGAACAGCGCCATGCCCCGCCGGATGCGGTCCAGGAGGGCGTCGCGGCCGTGGACGGTGCCGATGGGCATCTCCGCGGTGACGTCCTCGGTGTGGAACGCGCGGGCCCAGTCCTCGTCGAACACCCCGTCGTCGAGGGAGCGCAGGTAGCGGTCCATCAGATCGGTGATGTCGGCGCGGTCGGTCAGCATCCGCAGCTGTCGCTGCATCTCTTCGGTGTCCATGGAGCGAGCCTCCTTCCTCAAGTGCCCTTCAGGTCAAGGACGGTGGCGGACGGCTGTGAAGTCGTCGGTGGGGCCGCGGAGTCACCGGCCGGGCTGGAGAGTCGCCGGTCGGGCCGTGGGGGCGGGTCGCCGGTCGGGCCGGGCACCGCCGGTCGGGGGGCCGCCGTTCGGGTGCGGGCCCCCCGATCGGACGTGTGTCAGTCGGCCGTGGTCAGGGAATGTGCTCCAGGCCGCCGAGGTCGCCGACGATCGTGGGCATGGCGGTGCTCACCACCATGTTGTCGAGCATCGACAGCAGCACCGCGAGCATCACGCCGAGCAGCGTCCAGCGCACTTCCTCGGCACGGGAGGCTCGGCGGGGGCGGGGGGAGGAGCAGCGACGGACATGGCTGATCGCTCCCTTGGGGCAGGAGGAAGGGAGACGGGCGGCCGGGCGGTGCCTCACGGCCGCCGCTCCAGAGAAAAGAACACCGAGCCAATAAGTGCGACGACTCAACTTTTGAACTCGCCCAACCTGGGAGGTAGGCTTCCGGGCATGACCGACACCGAGTCCGGCTCCGCGCCCGTGGCGATGGGGCGCCGTGAGCGCAAGAAGGCCGCCACCCGACAGGCCATCGCCGACGCCGCCCTGCGCCTGTTCCTGGAGCGCGGGTACGACGACGTCGGCATCCGTGAGATCGCGGACGCCGCCGATGTGTCGACCACCACCCTGTTCAAGCACTTCCCGGTCAAGGAGGCCCTCGTCTTCGACGAGGACGCCGACCAGGAGGCCCGGCTGCTCGCCGCCGTACGCGAACGCCCCACGGGGCAGTCCGTCCCCGCGGCCCTGCGCGAGCACGCGCTGCGCCACCGCATGGCCACCGCGGACAGCGACCCCCGCTTCACGGCCTTCTTCGATCTGGTGAACGACACCCCGGCTCTGCGCGACTACGTCCAGGCCATGTGGCTGCGGCACACCGCCGCCCTGGCCCGGGTCATCGCCGAGGAGAGCGGCCTCGCCGCGGACGATCCCGCCTGCACCGCCCTGGCCCACTTCGCCCTCGAAGTCCCCCGCGCCGCCCGCGGTCACGCCGACGTCCGCGAGGCCGTCACCCGCGCCTTCGACCTGCTCGAGACCGGCTGGCGCGCCCTCGTCCCCGACGCCTGATCCCGGCCCCGGCGCGCACAGGAACGGGTTCGGGCCCGGCCCCACCGGCCGGCTCCGCCGGGGCGGACGTCACGGCACGCGCCCGCCTGGTCGGCCGCGCGCCACGGCGGACGTCACGGCAGGCGGCCCGCCACTGCGCGCACGCCGGCACCCGCCCCGTGCGTACACGCCTCCGGCCGGTGCGTACGCGTTCCCAGCCGGTGCCGGGCGCGCGGGCCGGCCGCCTGCGTCACCGCGCCGCGCAGGGCGCGGGGTCAGCCGTGCAGCCAGACGCGCAGAGGGCCGATCGCCTCGAATCCGTGGCGCAGCGCGGCGGACAGATCCGCGCCGTGTTCGTAACCGACGACGGGCAGGCCGGGGAAGAGGCGGTGCACCGCCTCCAGCACCCCCGGCCAGGCCTTGTCGGCTCCGCCGTCCAGGGCGAACACGTTGGAGATCCCGACCGCGTGGTCGCCGCGGCTCGCCACCGCCCCGGCGGCCACGCGGCCGTCGGCGGAGCGTCCGGCGAGCACGGAGGTGGCCGGGTCGTCGAGCAACCCGGGCCGGAACAGGCCGGCTTCGCCCTGCCCCTCGTCCCAGGCGAGCGCCCAGGCGCGCAGTTCCCGCGGGCTGCCGACCACGTCCCAGGCGAGGTCCGGTGCGACGGCCGAAGCGCCCGCGGGACGGTGGATCCACTGCGCGTCGAACAGCACCCGGAATCCGGCGCGGGTGAGGTCGAGGTCGGCGAAGCTGTCCTTGACGCCGGCGCCGGGCGTCCCGGTGTCGATCCGGGCCAGCAGGGCGTCGGCGTCGCAGCCCGGCGCCAGCGTCACCGCGTCGGGGTAGTACGGCGGCGTGCGGACCGGAGCCGTCCACATCTGCCGCCCGAACTCGCTGTCCAGGCCGTGCGATCGGCACATCACGGCGCACCACTCGGCGTTGTTGCGGGCAGCCGCCCCGACCGGGAAACGCTTCGTCCTCGTCACGCCGTGGATCATCGCCTGAACGGCCCGTCGCCGTCGACACGTTTCCGCTCCGCTCCTCACGCCGGGCGGCCGGCCGCCGGGTCCGTCACGGTGGCCGGCCGGTTCGCCCGGGCGTCTCTCGGGGCGGGCCGGGTCAGGGGACGCGGGCGACGGCGGCGTAGATCCCGCTGTCCTCCGGCTGCGGCGCCGAGGGCGTCTGGGTCCATTCGGTGGCCGTCACCAGGCCGGGGTCGACCAGTTCGAGGCCGTCGAAGAAGCGGGCGACCTCCGGGCGGGTGCGGAAGCCGAGCCGGATGCCTCCCTTGGCGTACTCGGCGGTGACCCGCTGCGCCAGTTCGGGATGCAGGTCGGAGGCGGCGTGCGACAGGACGAGGTAGCTGCCCGACGGGAGCGCGGAGACGAGACCGCCGACGATCCCGTGGGGGTCCTGGTCGTCGGGGACGAAGTGCATCAGGGCGATGAGCGACAGCACTACGGGCCGCTCGAAGTCGAGGACCTTGCGGGCGTGTTCCAGGATCTCGTCCGGTCGACGCACGTCGGCCTGGATGTAGTCGGTGGTTCCCTCGGGGCGGCTGATCAGCAGCGCCTCGGCGTGCCGCAGCACGATCGGGTCGTTGTCCGTGTAGACGATCTTGGCGGCGGGCACGGTGCGCTGGACGATCTGGTGCAGGTTCGGCTCGGTGGGTATGCCGGTGCCGATGTCCAGGAACTGGTCCAGGCCCCGGGCGGCGAGCCAGGCCGCGGCGCGGTGCATGAACTCGCGGTTCTGCCGGGCCGCGTCGTGCGCCTGGGGCGGCAGCGCCCGGCCGACCGCCTCGTCCACGGGGTAGTTGTCCTTGCCGCCGAGCAGCCAGTCGTACACGCGGGCCGGGTGGGCCTTGCTGGTGTCTATCTGCTGGGACGGGATGTCGGGGGTGCCGGTCGCCATGGCGGACTCCGTCGTGCGAGTGGATCAGGCAGGTGGATCGATCACCGCAGTCTCGCACAGTATCCGCCGTGTCAGTAAGCGCAGTTGGGGCCGCGGCCGGGCGCCTCGCAGGTGAGGCGGACCGGCCGTGCTGCGGGTGGGGTGGTGCGGGAGTCAGGCCCGGTGGCGAGGCCGCGAACCAGCTGATGTCGTCGGCCCGGGATGCGGTGCTGTCCCAGGTGTGGGAGCCGCCGTCGCCGGCGATGTGGGCGTTGTGCTCGTAGTGGTAGACGGAGTGGCCGGGGGTCCGCTGTGGTGCGTGGGCAGGCCGCCGGTCTGGGGCGTTGCGCGCCGCGCGGGCGTCCTGGTCCGGCCGGTGGGCGCGGCCCGGCGCGTGGACGGCGGTCAGTCCGGCCACGGAGCTGCCGATGACGGCCGTGCGGGCGGCCGTCCGTCCGGCCGGGTCCGACTCCCCCGCGGCCCGGGGCGCGGTGCCCGCCCGGCCGGTGCCGGGGCCGGACGGGCACGGCGCCCCGGGCCGCGGGATGTCACTGCGTGGGCATCAGGACGGTGTCGACGATGTGGACGGTGGCGTTGGCGGACTGGACGGTGTCACCGCCGCGCCGTGAGGTCCCCGAGCGCGATGTTGAGTCGGAGGACGTCGACCCGCGGCTCGCCGATGAAGCCCAGGGTGCGGCCCTCGATGTGCTGCTCGATGAGCTTCTCCACCCGGGCGACGGGCAGGCCGTTCCTCAGCGCGACTCGGGGCGCCTGGAGTTCGGCGTACCGCGGGGAGATGTCCGGGTCCAGGCCGGAGCCGGAGGAGGTCACCGCGTCGGCGGGGACGTCCGACGGCCTGACGGTGTGGCCGGGGACCGAGTTGTCCCTCACCACGGCGGCCCTGGCGGCGAGCACCTGGGCGCAGAGCGTGCCGTCCGCGGGCGCGGCGGGGCACTCGCCGCCCACGGCCCCGCTGTCCGCGGCCAGGTTGGTCGCGCCGGAGACGAGCAGCCGGTAGCGGGTGTTGAGGCTGTTGACACCGAGCCCGTCCGCCGGGCGGCCCTGGAACCACCTGAGGTCGGGTTCGGGGGTCTGCTGCCCCTTCTTCAGGGGAAGGTCGTAGGGCTGCCCGATCAGCGCGGAGCCGGCGACCCTTCCGTGCGCCTGGATCTCGGAGCCGTTCGCCGCGTCGCGGAACAGCCCTTGGGCCAGGGCGGTGACGACCAGCGGATAGACGACACCGGTGACCAGGGTCAGCACCAGCAGCGCTCGCAGGCCGGCGCCCATCAACCGGGCGGTGTTCACGAGGGAGTTGTTCATGGCGGTCAGCCGATCCCGGGGACGAGGGAGAGGAGCAGGTCGATGATCTTGATGCCGACGAAGGGGGCGACCAGGCCGCCGAGGCCGTAGATCGCGAGGTTGCGCCGCAGCATCCGGTCGGCGCTGACCGGCCGGTACCGCACGCCCTTGAGGGACAGCGGCACCAGCGCCAGGATGATCAGCGCGTTGAAGACGACGGCCGACAGGATGGCGGAGTCGGGCGAGGAGAGCCGCATGATGTTCAGCGCCGCCAGGCCCGGGTGGACCGCCGCGAACAGCGCCGGGATGATCGCGAAGTACTTGGCCACGTCGTTGGCTATGGAGAACGTCGTCAACGCTCCGCGGGTGATGAGGAGTTGCTTGCCGATCTCGACGATCTCGATCAGCTTGGTCGGGTCTGAGTCGAGGTCGACCATGTTGCCGGCCTCCTTGGCGGCCGACGTGCCGGTGTTCATCGCCACGCCGACGTCCGCCTGCGCGAGCGCCGGGGCGTCGTTGGTGCCGTCACCGGTCATCGCGACCAGCCTGCCGCCCGCCTGCTCCCGCTTGATGAGGGCCATCTTGTCCTCGGGAGTGGCCTCGGCGAGGAAGTCGTCGACACCCGCCTCCTCTGCGATCGCCCTGGCGGTCAGTGGATTGTCGCCCGTGATCATGACGGTTCTGATGCCCATCCGGCGCAGCTCCTCGAACCGTTGCCGCATGCCGTCCTTGACGACGTCCTTCAGGTGGACGACGCCGAGGACGCGGGCGCCGTCGGTGTCGTGGACGGCGACGAGGAGCGGGGTGCCGCCGGCCTCGGAGACGCGGTCCGCGACGGCGGCGGCGTCCTCGGCGACCTCGCCGCCCCGTTCCTCGACCCAGGCGACGACCGAGGCGGCGGCGCCCTTGCGGACCTCGCGGCCGCCGACGTCGACGCCCGACATGCGCGTCTGGGCGGTGAAGGCGATCCACTCGGCGTGCGCCAGCTCGCCCTCGGGCCGCTCGCGCAGGCCGTACCTCTCCTTCGCCAGGACGACCACGGAGCGGCCCTCGGGCGTCTCGTCGGCCAGGGAGGACAGCTGGGCCGCGTCGGCGACCTCCGCCTCGGTCGCGCCGCCCACCGCGACGAACTCGGCCGCCTGGCGGTTGCCCAGGGTGATGGTGCCGGTCTTGTCCAGCAGCAGGGTCGACACGTCACCGGCGGCCTCCACCGCCCGGCCCGACATCGCCAGCACGTTGCGTTGCACCAGCCGGTCCATGCCCGCGATGCCGATCGCGGAGAGCAGGGCGCCGATGGTGGTCGGGATCAGGCAGACCAGCAGGGCCACCAGCACCACCATCGTCAGACGGGCGCCGGCGTAGTCCGCGAGGGGCGGCAGTGTGGCGCACGCCAGCAGGAAGACGACGGTCAGCGAGGCCAGCAGGATGTTCAGCGCGACCTCGTTCGGCGTCTTCTGCCGGGCCGCGCCCTCCACCAGGCCGATCATCCGGTCGATGAAGGTCTCGCCGGGCTTCGTCGTGATCCGGACGACGATGCGGTCCGAGAGCACCTTCGTCCCGCCGGTCACCGCGGACCGGTCGCCGCCGGACTCACGGATGACCGGCGCGGACTCGCCCGTGATCGCCGACTCGTCGACGCTGGCGACGCCCTCGACGACGTCGCCGTCACCGGGGACGGTGTCGCCGGCCTCGCAGACCACGAGGTCCCCGACGGTCAGCGCGGTGCCCGGCACCTGTTCCTCGCAGCCGTCGCCGCGCAGTCGGCGGGCGACGGTGTCGGTCCTGGCCTTGCGCAGGGTGTCGGCCTGCGCCTTGCCGCGGCCCTCGGCGACCGCCTCCGCCAGGTTGGCGAAGAGCACGGTCAGCCACAGCCAGGCGCTGATCGCCCAGCCGAACCAGTCACCCGGGTCCGTGACGGAGAAGACGGTGGTCAGCACGGAGCCGGTCCACACCACGAACATCACGGGCGACTTGACCATCACCCGGGGGTCGAGCTTGCGGAGCGCCTCGGGCAGCGACCCGAGCAGCTGCGCGGGGTCGAACAGGCCTGCCCGGACGCGGCCCCGGCCGGGTCCCCGACCGGTCGCCGTGTCCTGGTGGGGGGCGAGGGCGGTGGTGGACATGGTGTTCTGCTTCTTCCCGTCTGTCCTCGGTGTGTCGACGGTCATCACGCCAGCCCTTCCGCGAGCGGGCCCAGCGCCAGCGCCGGGAAGTACGTGAGCCCGGTGACGATCAGGATCACGCCGACCAGCAGGCCGGCGAAGAGCGGCTTCTCGGTGCGCAGGGTGCCCGCGGTCACCGGCACCGGCCGCTGTCCGGCGAGCGAGCCGGCGAGCGCCAGGACGAACACCATCGGCAGGAAGCGGCCCAGCAGCATCGCGAGCCCGGTCATGGTGTTGAACCAGTCGGTGTTCGCGTTCAGGCCGGCGAAGGCCGAACCGTTGTTGTTCGCCGCGGAGGTGAAGGCGTACAGGATCTCGGAGAAGCCGTGCGCGCCGGAGTTGAGCATGGAGTGCGGGGGCGTCGGCAGGGCCATGGAGACCGCGGTGAGGACGAGCACCAGCGCGGGGGTGACCAGGATGTAGCACGCGGCGAACTTCATCTCGCGCGCGCCGATCTTCCTGCCCAGGTACTCGGGTGTGCGGCCGACCATCAGACCGGCGACGAACACCGCGACGACCGCCATGACGAGGATGCCGTAGAGGCCGGAGCCGGTGCCGCCGGGCGCGATCTCGCCCAGCATCATGCCGAGCATCGCGATTCCGCCGCCCAGCCCGGTGAAGGAGGAGTGGAAGGAGTCCACCGCACCGGTCGAGGTCAGCGTCGTGGCCACCGCGAAGATCGAGGAGCCGCCGACGCCGAAGCGGACCTCCTTGCCCTCCATGGCGGCGCCGGCGGCCTGGAGGGCCGGGCCGTGGTGGGCGAACTCGGTCCACATCATCAGGGCGGTGAAGCCCAGCCAGATGGTGGCCGTCGTGGCGAGGATCGCGTAGCCCTGCCTCACCGAGCCGACCAGCAGGCCGAAGGTGCGGGTCAGCGAGAAGGGGATGACGAGGATGAGGAAGACCTCGAAGAGGTTCGTGAAGGGGGTCGGGTTCTCGAAGGGGTGGGCGCTGTTGGCGTTGAAGTAGCCGCCGCCGTTGGTGCCCAGCTCCTTGATGGCCTCCTGGGAGGCGACCGCGCCGCCGTTCCACTGCTGCGCGCCGCCCATGAACCGGCCGACCTCGTGGATGCCGGAGAAGTTCTGCAGGACGCCGCAGGCGACCAGCACGACAGCGGCGAGGGCGGCGACCGGCACCAGGATCCGCAGGGTGCCGCGCACCAGGTCGGCCCAGAAGTTGCCGAGTTCGCCCGTGCGCGAGGTCCCGTCGCTCTCGCGCCGCCGGGAGCGGTGGTGGGCGAAGCCCCGCACCAGGGCCATGGCGACGGCCATGCCGACGGCCGCGGAGACGAAGTTCTGCACGGCCAGACCGGCCGTCTGCACGACGTGCCCCATGGTCTGCTCGCCGGAGTACGACTGCCAGTCGGTATTGGTCACGAAGGACACGGCCGTGTTGAACGACTGCGCCGGGTCCACGGAGGAGAATCCGAGCGAGCCGGGCAGCACGCCCTGCACGCGTTGCAGCAGGTAGAGGAAGAGGACGCCGACGGCCGAGAAGGCGAGGACCGCGCGCAGATAGGCGGGCCAGGTCATCTCGGTGTCGGGGTCGGCGCCGATGCCCTTGTAGATCCATCTCTCCACCCGCAGGTGTCTCTTCGTGGAGTAGACCCGGGCCATGTAGGCGCCGAAGGGGACGTGGACGAGTGCCAGCGCGCCCGCCAGGGCGAGCAGCTGGAGCACTCCTGCCGGTACGGGACCCATGTCGCCCGTCGCGACAGCGGCTGATGTCACCGTCAGAACCTCTCCGGGAAGACGAGGGCGAGGACGAGATAGCCCAGCAGGGCGACGGCCACGACCAGGCCGACGATGTTCGCGGCGGTCACAGCTTCGTCACCCCCTTGGCGATGAAAGCCACCAGCGCGAAGGCCGCGAGCACGGTGACGACGAAGGCCGCATCGGCCATCGTGAGCTCCTGGAGTGAGGTGCGATCGGAACGGACCCTTAGAGGAAAACGCCACCACGGCCGGAAATGACCGCCGTTGACGGCTCTCTTACGGCGGCCCGCACGGCTTTGACGTGGCTCTTACGGCCCCGGCCTGGCGCACCGGCGCCGACGCCGCGGCGACCGGAACACACGCCCCCGCGACGGACTCCGCCCGGCACACACGTGTGTCTGCCGTGCCGCCGCACACGCCTCTCGCCGCGCCGCATGTGTTCCCCCGATGCCTCATACGTCTGCTTCGTTCCGACTCGGGAGTCTCTCGCGGGACCTCACACATGGCCGAGGTCCGGAGGCGGCCGGCATGTCGGCGGGGGCGCGCCGCCGCATGGACGGCGCGCCTCGGGACGCCCTTCACCGCGGGCGTCCGTTCGCGTGCGACGTCGATCCCACGCGCGGTCGCCGCACCGCGCCGGGCGGGCGCTTTCCGGGATCCGGGTCCCGTGACGGCTACGGTGGTGCGGGAAGGAGGACGGCGTGCACCTCATCGATGCCCGGTCCCAGGTCCCCACCCCGATCCAGCGCGGTCCCGGCGGGCTGCTGCGGGTCTGTGTCCACCCCGCGGCCGTGGACCGCCGCGACGACATCGGCGACCTGCGGGCCCTGCTGACCGCGGACGTGCTGTTCCGCATCGCGGAGCTGCAGGACCTCCAGGTGATCACGGGCTGTGTGGAGCGTCCCGTGCCCGAGGAGCGGGCGCGGGCCCTGGCCCGGGCCGCCGCCCGGTGGGGCATCCATCCGCCCGCGGTGCGCACGCCCGACGCGGCGTCCCTCGCGCCGTTCGGCGGGCCCGTCGACGTACGCGTCCTGTCCCCCTCGGCCCCGGACGAGGAGGCGGGAGCGGCCCTGCGGGTCGGTGTCGGGCCCGTCGAGGCCCCGGACGGCCTCGACGCGCTGACCGCCGACGGAGCCGATCCGCTGGCGGTGCGTCTGGCCCTCCTCGGCCGGCCGCACGCCCGGGCGGCCGGACTCACCGCGCGGGCGCTGGACGACGCCCGCGCGACGCTGGCCCGCTGGCGGGAGCGGATCGCGGCCTGGGCGGACACGCCCTCGCGGCCGATGCACGAGGCCACCGTACGACGCCTGCGGACGGCGTTCGACGACGACCTGGACACCCCCGCGGTCCTGGACGCGCTGGAGCGGCTGGAGTCCGCCCCCGACGTGCCGGACGGCGCCAAGTTCGAGACGTTCGTGTACGCCGACCGCGTCCTCGCCCTGGAACTGCCGAGGGAGATCGGCCGCGTCTGACCGCGCCCCGGCCGTCCCGGCCCTGTCCGGTCCCGGGGCCGTGCCCGCTTCCTCGCCGGCCGCCCCGCCCCGGGGCGCTCACTCTGGCCGCCGGATGCGTGGCGACGACGTGGACCGGCATCCGGCCGCGCAGCGCACCGCTTGTGGTGGTCCGTGCCGGCCTGAGCCCAGGCCTCCGATCCGCACACCGAGCCCGGGTCCCGCCCGACCGCGCCGTCCGCCGTCCGCCTACCGGCCCTCGGCCTCGGCCTCGGCGGCCCGGCCGGTGGGCCGGGTGTCGGTCCGGGCCGCCAGTTCCAGCAGTTCGTCGACCGGCCACTGGTCGTAGGCGTGCTCGCCGTACTTGGCGGCCAGCACGCGGCCGTCGGGGGCGACGAGGAAGTCGGCGGGGAGGCCAAGCCGGCCGCCGTGCGGGCTGGTGGAGGGCAGGCGCTCCCGCCCCCGCACCACGTTCCAGGCGCCGCTCAGGACCGCCCGCGTGATCGGTCCCCAGACGCGCGGGTCGAGCAGGGCGCGGGACGAGCGTTCCACGCCGAAGTCCGCGTACAGCAGCCTGGCCGGGTCGGCGACGACGGCGAACGGGAGTTCCGCGGTGTGGGGCGCCAGCTCTTCGGCGGGCGAGTGGAAGACCACGACCTCGCGGACGCCGGCGGCCACGATCTCGCGGTGCCGCCGCACCACCGACCGCAGGTGCAGATTGCAGACCGGGCAGCCGGCGAAGCGCCGGAACTGGAGGTGGACCAGACGGTCGGGGTCGGGAACGGCGACCTGATCGCCGGCGACGGTGGTGAGCGTGCGTCGGTCGACGGTGGAGCCGGGCTCCACCGGACCGCGGGTCCTGCGCATGGGTATCCCCCTCCGTAGGCGTATGCCGTACGCCTACCAGCGTAAGCGTATGCCGTACGCTGTCAACCGCCATGCCACGACCGCGTTCCCTCTCCCCCGACCGACTCGCCTCGGCCGCCCTCGCCGTCATCGACCGCGACGGGCTCGCCGGGCTCTCGATGCGCGCCGTCGCCCAGGAGCTCGGCATGAGCACCATGGGCCTCTACCGGTACGTGCACGACCGCGATGAACTCGAACGACTGGTCGTCGAACGCGTGTTGAGCGCCGTGGACACCGAATCGCCGGATCCGGCCGCCTCATCGCGCGAGCGGATCCGGGTCATGGCCCGGCGGCTGCGCGACACCGTGGGCGCCCATCCGGAGGTCGTGCCCCTCACCGTCACCCACCGCCACCACGCCCTGGGCGTGTTGCGCTGGTCGGAGACGGTGCTCGCGGTGCTCACCGAGGCCGGTGTCGAGGGCGAGCGGCGGGTGGTCGCCCTGCGCGGGCTGCTCAGTCTTGTCATCGGGGCGATCCAGCTGGAGCAGCTCGGGCCCCTGTCCGGTCCGGGCACGACGGCCATCGCGAAGCTGCCGCCCGACGAGTTCCCGTACATGGCCGAGACCGCCCGGGACGCCCGGAACGTCGGCGCCGACCAGGAGTTCCTGGGCGGGCTCGACCTGCTGCTCGACGGCCTCGGCATCTGAGACCGCCCGGCCCCGGGCCGCGCCGCCGGGAAGCCGGCCCGGCACGCGGACGCCGCGCCGGCGCCCACACGTTCACGGAGGCGCCAACACGTTCAAACGTGTGGTCAGCGAGCGGTGTTGTGGGAAGGATGGTCGCCATGACGGATCACGGCTCCTCCATCGACCCCAGCAAGCCCAGTATCGCCCGCGTCTACGACTACCTGCTCGGCGGCAAGGACAACTACGCCGTGGACCGGGAGATCGGCGACGTGTTCAAGCGTGACCTCCCCGGTTCGGTGGCGATCGCCTTCGCCAACCGATCGGCTCTGACCCGGGCGATCGGGGAGATCGTGACGACCACCCAGATACGGCAGTTCATCGACCTCGGCAGCGGTCTGCCGACCGCCGACAACGTCCACCAGGTGGCGCAGCGGCACGCCCCGGAGTCCCGGGTCGTGTACGTCGACATCGATCCTCAAGTGCTGGTCCACGGGCGCGCGTTGCTGGAGGAGAACGACCGGACCCGGGTCGTCCCGGTCGACGTGCGCGACCCGGAGGGCGTCTTCGTGCACCCGGACACCCGGGCTCTGATCGACTTCGACCGCCCCGTCGCCGTCGTCTTCAGCGCCATCCTCCACCACGTCAACGACGCGGAGGACCCCGCCGGCATCGTCCGTTACTGGCGCGATCGCGTGCCCTCGGGCAGCTACTTCTTCGTCAGCCACTTCCGTTCCGGCAACAACCCGGAGACGGCGGAGGCCGAGAAGGTCCTCCAGCAGACCTTCGGCCGTGGCCGGTGGCGCACCGACGCGGAGATCGAGGCCCTGCTGGACGGTCTGGAGATCCTCGAGCCCGGGGTGGTCCCCGCGTCCCTGTGGCGGCCCGACGTGGTCGACAACCCGCGGATCGGCGCCGCCGGGCGGGAACTCACCGTCTGGGAACGCCTCATCGCCGCCGGACTGGCCCGAAAGCCTTAGACGTCCCGTCCCGTCAGAAGATCGGCCACTCGCCGTCGTCGAAGGACGCGCCCCCGTGGAAAGCCCCGGGTACGCGCGGATCGCCGGGGGCGGCGGCCCGCGCCGGCGCGCCGCTCCGTCGAGCCACGACCGGCCCCGGGCCGGGACCGCCTGTCCGTCAGACTGAGGACCGGCACGTGAGCCGCGGGCCACGGGGAGGAGTCGCGTTGTCGCGTTGTGAGGCGGTCGGCAAGCCGTACGGCGGCGGGCGGTGGATCCTGCGTGACGTCGACATGGAGGTCTCGGCCGGCGACGTCCTGCCGTATTGATCGACGAAGTGGCCGTCCAGGGCGGGGCGGTGGTCTTCACCGATCACCGCTGAGCGGTCACCGGGACGCGGGCCGGCTACTTCGGTGCGGCGACGAGCCGTACGGCCAGGCCCGCGAAGACCGTGCCGCTGAAGAGGTCGAGCCCGCGGGCCATCCGGCGGCTGCGCCGCAGCATCGCGGAGAGCCGGCCGGCGGACAGGCCGATCGAGGCGTCCACGGCGAGCCCCAGGAGCACGAGCGTGAGGCCGAGGACCAGGAGCTGACCCATCACATGGCCACGGCTCGGGTTCACGAACTGCGGCAGGAAGGCGACGTTGAACAGGATCACCTTCGGGTTCAGCAGGTTGGTGACGGCTCCCTGTCCGAAGGCACGGAGCTTGGTGGGGCCGGGAGTCGCGGCCGTCCCCTCGTCGTCGAGTCCGAGTCCGGAGCGGTCGCGGAAGGCCTTGACCGCCAGGTAGAGGAGGTAGGCCGCACCGGCCCAGCGCAGCACGTGGTACAGCACCGGCAGCGACAGGAAGAGCGCCGACAGGCCGAGCATGGCGGCCACCGCGTGCACCAGTGCGCCGAACGCGACCCCCAGCGCGGCCATCACGCCCGTGGACGGTCCGCCGCGCCCGCCCATGGCCACGATGAACATCATGTCGGGGCCCGGAGTGACGCAGAGCGCGAAGGCGGCGACCAGGAAAGCCGTGTACAGGGAAGTGTCCACCATGGCAGTCATGCTGATGGCGGGAAGGCGACGGGGTGAAGCAATTCCACTGGGTGAGACGGCGGTCGGTGTGCAGCCCGCCGCCGTCCGCTGTGGTCCGCTGCGCTTGCGAGGTCACCTTCCCGGCGCGTCCTCCACGACTTCCGCGATCCCCATGACTTCCACGGCTTCCGCGACCTCCAGGACATCCGTGACGGGGCGACGTGGTGTCGCGGGGCCGGGAGGGCCGTAGCCGAGGCGCAGCACCATCTGGACGTGGCCGTGGCCCGACACGGGATCGCGGGCGAGCAGACGGAGGTCGGGGCTCTCCAGCGGGTGGGAGGTCAGGGAGGTGGCGAGGCCGGCGGCCGTGGCCTCCAGCAGGACGCGTTCCAGTGCCTGGCCGGCGACCAGCCAGTCGGCGGGCCTGTCGCCGGGCGTGCTCAGCACGGCCAGACGGGGGTGCTCCTCGAAGGACGAGCTGTCGCGGCCGGGCGCACGGTGGCGGCCCGCGAAGTCCCGCAGCGGGGCCTTGCCGTCCCGGCGGGTCGGACCGAAGGCGTACTCCGGGACGCCGTCGACGGCGGACGCGGCCCAAGGCCCGCGCCTGGTCCAGCGCGTCAGGTCCTCGGCGGCGGACGGATCCAGAGCGTCGCGGCTCTCCGCGTCGTGGACGAGTTCCAGCACGGCGTCGATGTGCCACGGTCCGGGGAAGAGCAGTTCGGCGCCCTCGCGGGCGGCCGCCGCCCGGAGCGCGGCCCGCACCGGCGCCGGCGGCTCCTCCTCCTCGAAGGGGTACCGGCTGGTGTGCCGCCGGGCCAGGTACGGATACAGCCGGCGCAGATCGGCGGCGCCCGGCGCGGCGCCGTCCGGGTCGTGCCCGAAGCGCACCTCGGCGAGCAGCAGGGGGTCCGCCGGGTCGGGCAGCGGCCGGACCCGTGCGATGAGGCCCGCGTGCGCGGCGGCGGCGCGCAGGTTGAGCAGGGCCGCGCCGCAGCCGATGTGCAGGGCCCGGCCGTCCGGATCCGTGCGGTGCATGGCGCGCTCCGTGTCGACGAGCAGGAGCAGCGCATGCGGGCCGGCCAGGTAACGGAACCTCCACGGTTGCGCGTTGTGCATGGAAGGCGCGGTCGTGGCGTCGGCGACCAGCGCGGTCACCGTCCTCGCGTCGAGCTGTCGTGTCGGCATCGTCGCCTCCTCGGGCCGGCAGCCGCACGGGATGCCGGAGGTCCGCCCCCTCGGTGCGACCAGTGAACGCGTCCGCGTCGCCGGTGCGCTTGAGCCGACCGGCCCTGGGTCAGGGGCCCGGTGGCCCGAGCGGGCGCCCCCCGTGACGGGTGGAGTCCTTGGGCGCGTGCGAGACGTCGCCGTGCCCGCGGTCCGTCCGTCGTCGCGGTGCGTCCGCGCCCGGGTCCGTCTCCGTGCCCGGGGCCCGTACCCGCCTGGGGGCTGTCTCCGTGCCCGGGGCCCGTGCCCGCCCGGGGGCTGTCTCCGTGCCGGGGCCCGTGCCCGTGCCCGCACATCGACCGGTTACGGGGAGCGGGTGCCGACGGGCCTCCGTGCCCCTTGGTCCCGGCCCGCGGGGACCGTTCGGCCCCTTCCGGCGGGCGGGGTGGGTCCGCTCGGACGCCGGATTCCGCCTGTCGGGCCCATGCGTTCCGCCGCCGTCCCTGCCACCGTCGTAAGCAGGGGAGGCGAGGAGGTGAGGACCGATGAGCGCCAGGTCGAACGCTAGGCAGTGGCTGTGGCCGTGGCGCCCGCGCCACAACCGGTTGCGCCGCCGCGAGGACGTCGTCGAGGCCTGGATCATGCTGGTGATGTGGGCGCTGATCCTGGTCGGCGGCGCGATCGTCTGGACGGTGACGGCGCGGGTGGCCGCCCAGGAGTTCGCCTGGCAGCGCGCCGACCGTCGCACCGCCGAGGCCGTCCTGCTCACCGACGCTCCCCCGAGCCCGTCGGCCGCGGGCGACGGCTCCCGGACATCGGCCGAGGTCCGCTGGACCTCCCCGGACGGCACGACGCGCACCGCGCGCACCCTGGTGCCGGGCGGTCTGTCCTCCGGGACGACCCTCACGGTCTGGCAGGACGGCCGGGGCGCCCTGACGGCCGAGCCGCCCACGCCCGTCGAGGGACGCGCCGAGGCCGCCCTCTTCGGCGCGGCGGCCGCCTTCTCCCTGTCCGGCCTGGTCTGCGGTACGGCGGCCCTCGCCCGGTGGCGCCTGGACAGGCGCCGCTGCGAGCAGTGGGGCACGGAGTGGGACCTCGTCGGTCCGATGTGGGACCGGAGGACCGGCTGACACGGCCGCCCGCGAAAGGGGCTTCCATGGGCTTCGTGGCCCGCTGGACCTGGCCGTCGTACGCGAACGGCGCGTGCCCTGGCAGCCGGACCTGATGGCCCCGCGGGACGAGCCGGGGCCGCCCGGGTCGGAGCCGCTGCTGCGCACCGCCGTCGTGTGCGACGGTCGCCGTACGGGTCCGCGCGAGGCCCTCGTGCAGGCGCACGAGCGTCCGGTGGCCGACCTGGCCATGCTGCCCGAGGCGGCCCTCCGTGTCCGCGCCCCGCTGCCGCCGGCGCCCGAGACGTCGGCGCGGCCGGCGCGGGCGAGCGCCGATCCGCGCGAGCGTCTCGCCGCGCGGTTCGGCGCCGCCACCCCTATGACGCACGCGGGCCGCTGACGCCACCGGCCTCCTCCGGCTGGCGGCGGGCCGCGGGGGCGGGCAGCGTGGAGACGGGGACGACCGTGACGTGACGAGCGGAGGCGACCGTGGAAGCTCGTGAGCCGGGGCCCCGAGTGGTCGTGGGTGTGGATGGTTCGCCCGCGTCCTACGCGGCGCTGCGCTGGGCGGTGCGGTACGCGCGTCTGGTGGGCGGGACCGTGGAAGCGGTCCATGCCTGGAGCACTCCGACGGAGCTGAGCTGGAGCGGGCTGGTGGTCGACCCCGACTTCGATCTCAACCAGGCCCGCGAGCGCTTCACGGAAGGGCTCGGCGCCGTCTTCGGTGACGAGCGGCCCGCGGTGTTGCGGGAGCGGCTCGTCGAGGGCGATCCGTCGGAGGTCCTGATCCGGGTCTCGCAGGGGGCGGACGTCCTCGTCGTCGGCCGCCGGGGACACGGCGGCTTCGCCCGGGCGGTGCTGGGCTCGGTCAGCCAGCGCTGCGCCCAGCACTCGGCCTGCCCGGTCGTCGTGGTCCGGGAGGAGGACGAGGAGGCCGGGACGCGCTGAACCGGCCGCCGCGTTCAGCCCGATGCCGTGGGGCCGCGTCGGGAAGCCGCGTTGTGGTCGCCCCGCTCGACACGGCCGGACGCCCCGGGCGACGGGGGCCGGGGTGCCGGAGCCGCCGCGGTCCTGGGCGACGGGGGCCGGGGTGCCGGAGCCGCTGCGGTCCTGGGCGACGGGGGCCGGGGTGCCGGAGCCGCCGCGGTCCGGGGCGATGTGATGGTCGGTCTCAGTCCGTCGAGAGGTCGGCCGCCGCGCGGCGGCGGGCGTAGTGGCGGGCGGCGCGGACGCGGTCGCCACAGCGCGTGCAGCACCACTGGCGCCGTCCGTGGGTGCGCAGGAGCAGCCGGGCGCAGCCGTCGGCCGGGCAGGCCGCGAGGGCCTCGGCGTCGGGACCGCACAGCAGGGACACGGTGTCGTCGGCGAGGCGGTGCAGGGCGCGGGCGACGGGCCGGTCCGCCGCGACGCGGGTGTGCCGGCTCGGCTGCCCTCCGGCGGGCCAGGCGAGCGTGGCGGTGACCGGTGCGGCGCTCAGCGCCCGGTTCACCGACTCGACCCATCGCGCATCCGGCGCACGGCCCGTGACGGCCGCGTCCAACAGGCCGCGCACGGCCTGCCGCAGGCGGTGCAGCCCATCCAGTTCCGCGGCGTCGAGGGACAGGCCGTCGTCGGTGAGGCGCCGGTCGGCGAGCCAGCGCGCGGCGCGGCGCGGGGTGTCGAGTTCGTCGACCGGCGTTCCGCCGCGTGTGGTCAGCGTGTTCACGAGGGCGAGCGCCGGCGAGCGCTCCTCGCCCGGCGCCGGCGGGAGGGGCTCGGGGCGGTGTGGGGACGAGGCGGCGCTGCGGGCGTTCCCTGTCATGGACCTCATGGTAACCGTTGACGTATTCCGTGAGCCTCTTCTAGATTTTCTCTCACGCATTCTCGACTCCTTTACCGTGAGAGGACTCATCGTGCCGTCGAGCATGACCCTTCGCGCCGTCGGCGGCCCCACCGCCGTGCTGGAACTGGGCGGCCTGCGCCTGCTCACCGACCCGACCTTCGACCAGGCGGGCTCGTACACCTCGCCGTCCGGGTCGGTGCTCACCAAGACCGCCGGACCCGCCTTCGGGCCGGAGGAACTGGGGCCGGTGGACGCCGTACTGCTCTCGCACGACCAGCACGCCGACAACCTCGACCGGTCCGGCCGCGCCTTCCTGCCGACCGTCCCGGTCGTCTTCAGCACGCCCGACGCCGCGGCCCGCCTGGGCGGCGGCACCCGCGCCCTCGCGCCCTGGGCGCACGCGGAGCTCGCGCGCCCGGACGGCGCGCCGGCGCTGCGGATCACCGGAGTCCCCGCCCGTCACGGGCCGGTGGGGTGCGAGCCCGTCTGCGGCGAGGTCACCGGCTTCGTGCTGACGGCGCCCGACCTGCCCACCGTCTACGTCAGCGGCGACAACGCCTCCCTGGCGGCGGTACGGCAGGTGGCCGACCGTTTCGGGCCCGTCGACGTGGCCGTGATCTTCGCCGGAGGCGCCCGCACCAAGGCGATGGACGGAGCGCTGCTCACCCTCGACAGCGTCCGGACCGCCGAGGCCGCCCGCATCCTCGGCGCCCGCCGCTGCCTGCCCCTGCACTGCGACAGCTGGGAGCACTTCACCGAAGGCAGGGACGACCTGCGCGCCGCCTTCGCCGCGGCCGGCCTCGCCGACCGCCTGACCCTGCTTCCGCCCGGCCGGTCCGCCGCCCTGTGACCGCCAGATCTTCGTGAGGAACGTGAGCGAGACCATGCTCGTCCGGAAGACCACCGAGAACGAACAAGAGCTGTTCCTGCGCACCCTGACGGCCGCGTTCGGGGTGCAGCACCAGCCGCCGGCGGAGGGGGAGAGCGCGTGGTGGGCGGCGCTCGAGACGGACCGCGGCCTCTTCGCCGTGGACCACGACGGCGCGCCCGTCGGCACCGCCGGCGCCTACACCTTCGAACTCACGCTCCCGGGCGGCGCGACCGTGCCCGCTCCCGGCGTGACGACCGTGGGCGTCCTTCCCACCCACCGTCGACGCGGGGTGCTCACCTCCCTGATGCGGCACCAGCTGGGGCGGTTCCGCGAGGAGGGCGAGACGCTCTCGGTCCTGCTGGCGAGCGAGGCGGTGATCTACCGCCGGTTCGGTTACGGACCCGCCGCCTACAGCCAGCGGCTGTCGCTGGACAGCCACCGCTCCGCCTTCGCCGTGCCCGTCGGGACCCAGGGCGCGATCGAGCTGCGCCGGCGCGCGGACAGCGGCGAGCTGCTCGCCGAGGTGTACGACGGCTACCGGCGCACCCAGCCGGGCGCCCTCTCCCGCCCGGCGCACTGGTGGTCCGCCGGCGCCGGCCGGCCTCCCGTCTCGCACACGCCGCGGCACATCGCCCTGCACCGGGACGCCCAGGGCGTGCCCGACGGCTACGCGAGCTACTCGGTGGCCGGCACCGACCCCGTGACGCAGACCCGCACCCTCACCGTCGACGAGGTGGTCGCCGCCGACGACGCCGTCCACGACGTGCTGGTCCGCTACTGCCTGGACCACGACCTCGTCGACACCACCGTCTTCGCCAACCTGTCCCCCGACCATCCGCTGCGCTGGCGCCTGAAGGACTTCCGCGCCGCCCGGACCAGCCCCTCCCAGGACAGCCTGTGGGTCCGCCTCCTCGACGTCCCCCGGGCGCTGACCGCGCGCCGGTACGCGGCCGGCGGCGAACTCGTCCTGGAGGTCCAGGACCCCTTCCTGGCCACCACCGACCGCTACCGGCTCACCGTCGACGGCCAGGGCGACGCCGTGTGCGGGCCCACCGACCGCCCCGCCGACCTCACCCTGGACATCAGCGACCTGGGCTCGGTCTACCTCGGCGGCACCGCGCCCAGCACGCTCGTCCGCGCCGGACGCGTACGCGCCCACCACCCCGCCGCCCCCGCCCGGGCCGACGCCCTGTTCCTGCACACCGACCGCACGCCCCACTGCCTCCACTGGTTCTGACCGGCCGAAGCGGCCGCCTCAGGGGTTCCGGTACACGTCGGTGAACCTCGTCACGGAAGCGGGCAAGTCGCTCGCGCGGCTTTTCGGACGGCACGCGACCAAGGTAGGCCCCGGCACCGACATCGACGCCGGCACCGGGTCGCCCCAGGCCGCGGAGCGGCGCCGGATGGGCTGAGACTCCGCGAAGTCGGCGAGTGATGAAGCTGCCCTCGCTCTGAACACTCGAATGAGGCTTTCGCCTGGCACTCCTGCGAGGCGTACCTCGCCCTGAGCGGCCACGGCCCGACCTACGAGCCCAAGGACGCGGTGGTGGCGCGGCGGCTCGGCGGCTCGGCGGCTCGGCGGCTCGGCGGCTCGGCGGCTCGGCGGCGCCAACTTTCACTGTTCCGTCACAGGTTCCGCCGCGGGGACCTGGGGAGGGCCTTGGCCAGGATGACCAGCGGCAGTGCCACCGGGAACGCGACCGGCGAGCGTGGGGGTCCGTACAGGCGGCCCATGCTTGGAGGCCGACCGCGACCCGGGTTCGACGAGAGGTGCGACATGTCCGAACCCGAACCGGAGCCGAACGGGCCCGAGGAGGCCGGGACGTCTTACGGGCCCCGTCGGCCCCGGACGCTGGCGGCGAAGATCGACGCGCTCTTCCGTGCCGTCCGCCGCCCCAACCGAGAGCAGTACAGCCACGAAGAGGTCGCCCGGGCCTGCCGCGAGGCCACCGGGGAGAGCTTTTCCGCCACCTATCTGTGGCAGTTGCGCACCGGCCGCCGCGACAATCCGACCAAGCGGCACCTGGAAGTGCTGGCACAGTTCTTCCAGGTGCCGGTCGCCTCCTTCTTCGACGACGACCAAGGCGCGGCCATCGCCGAGGAGTTGGAGCTGCTGACGGCCCTGCGTGAGCCGGGGTGCGCAACATCGCCCTGCGTGCCGTCACCCTGTCCCCGGAATCGGTCGACACGATCAGCGACATCATCGACGTGCTCGCCCTGCTCGCCCGCCGGGAGCACGGCCGCGAGCAGGGCAGGGCCCCGGGCCGGGAGCAGGGCGGCGATCGGACGGGCGCTCGGAAGTGACCGGCGGCCGGTGCGGGTCTACCGCTTGAAGCGCAGTTCCTCCATACGGGTCTGCACGGTCCGACCGCTCTCCCAGGAGTTGGCGCCCGGTACCACCTCCGGCATCGGGATGTCGGCCCGGTTGTGCCGCTTGTGCGGGGTCGAGATGCCGAGCCGGCGGTCCCGGGAGTGGATCAGCGCCTCGTCGGCCTGCCCGTCCTCGGTCAGTCCCATCATCAACTGCGGGACCCCGTAGGGGAAGTCGTCGCGGTCGTACTGCCAGGTGTGGAACGTCTTCCCGTACGTCGTCACCAGGTCCTGGAAATAGGCGTGTTCGGCCAGGTCGGGAATGCCCGGCGCGATCAGAATGCCGGACTTGACCTCGTAGTGGTGGCTGTGCCACAGCCGCTTCTCGTGGTCGGGCAGGCCGCGGAACCGCTCCTCGGTGATGATGTACTCGATCCCGATGAGGCGCGCGTCGGGCGCGTTGCGGTCGAAGATCACGCACTGGTGCAGATCGTGCCGCAGGTGGATGCAGAAGTGCGACGCCTCCACCTGCCGCCCCATCTCGTCGGCGTACATGTGGAAGCCATTGAGGTAGGTGCTCATCGCGTCCAGCGGATACTTCGGCTGCATGGCGCCGGCTGCCAGGTCGAGCGCGCGGTGCTTGAGCGGATGCCCCTTGCCGGTCCTGGCGATGCTCGCCGCCTTACGGCCGAACAGCAGGCCGGCGACGGCCGCGGCGCCCGCTGCGACACCGATGCCCATCGCTCCGGCCGCCCCCCGGCCGGAACGGTGCGACTGGGAAGTTCCGTCCATAAGAGCCATAGGCCCCGAATACCCGGGCTCCGGACACCGAACCGCACGGCGGGCACGGCGGTGGCCTCGCCGCCGCGAGGGCGCGAGGGCGGGGGGCTCGGGGATGCGGGAGGTGTTCCCGGCGGGCGGACCCGAATCGCGCGTCCGCTCCCCGCCACGGCACCCCTGTCGCTTTTGCATCGTGCAAATGTGAACAGAGAGAATTAGTGCCTGCCACTCAGGGGAAGGGTTCCTGTCGTACCCGAGGCCTTCCTCGTCGCAGCCGAGGCCTTCCGGCCGTTCACCGACCCGTGGGCGCGGGCGCGCGGGGCGAGGACGGCGATCTCTGGTCGGGTCTCCTCAGGAGGTGCGGCCGCTCGCGCCGTCGCCCCAGCCCAGCGGGAACGCCTCGATGTCGTCCGCCGCCGGGGCCGGCGGCTCCCCTCCGGCCCTGTTGAACGCGGCCAGGGCCTCGATGAGGGCCAACCGCTGTGTCGAGCTCAGGCGTTCGACGATCGCGGCGATCTCCCCGCGCCGCCGGGCCGTGACGTCCTCGACCGTGCGCCGGCCCTCCTCCGTGAGCTGAAGGAGGGTCTCCCTGCGGTTGCCGGGGTTGGGCCGGCGGTCGGCGAGGCCGGCCGCGATCAGCCGGTCCACCATGCGCATGGCCGTGGACGGCGCCACCTGGAGCAGGTCGGCGAGCGCGACCAGCTTGGTGGCGCCCCGGGTGGACAGCACGACCAGCATCCGGAACTGCGGCAGCGTCACCCGGTCCTCGACCTCGGCGAGGGAGCGGGCGGAGACCGCCACCAGCAACCGGGAGGCGGTCAGCACCGCCCGGGTCACCGCATCGACGTCCTCCATCGTCCCCGCGGGGATCTCACGCTCCGGCATGCCTCCTTTCTACCGTGCCGCGTCCGTTCCTCCCTCACCCGGGGGAACACTCCTCCCGCCTGCCCCGTGGGCCGAGGGCCTGCCGTCGGCATCGAGGCGACCGCGGGCGCGCTGGCCTTTTCCTCACCTTTAGACTATGCAAAGGTAAGAGCGGCGAAGCACTTATGGCAGCCGGCAGCCCCCTGCTCCCGCTCCCCGGCCGCAGGAGGCCCGAAGTCGGCATTCCCGACCCGTTCGGAGGCGACGATGGCGTACGACACCCCGGTCCACCGCCCGCAGCGACCCACCGGCTGGCGGCGCCTGATCGCGCGCTCGCCGCTCCTGCTGTTCCGTGCGGGACTGGGCTGGGTCTTCGGCGGACGGCTGCTCCTGCTGCACCACACCGGCCGCCTCACCGGACTGGACCGCCGGGTGGTCCTGGAGGTGGTGGCCCACGGCCCGGACGGCGACAGCTGGATCATCGCCTCCGGCTTCGGCCCCGGCGCCGACTGGTTCCGGAACCTGCGCGCGCGGCCGAAGACGGTCGTCCAGGTCGGCACCCGGCATCACGCCGTCACGGCGCACTTCCTCACGCCGGAGGAAGGCGCCGGCATCATGGCGCGCTACGCCCCGCGCCATCCGCGTCTCGCGCGCCGTCTGTGCGCCTACATGGGCGTCCCCGTGGACGGCGGTGAGGCGTCGTTCCGCGAAGCGGGCCGGGCCATCCCCTTCGTGCGGCTGGACGCCCACACCGGACCGCGGCCTCGGTGATCCCACCTCGACCGGCAGGCCACCTCCGCCCCTCTCCGCCGTCCGCCGCCGCTCCGCCGTCCGCCGCCGCTCCGCCGTCGGCGTCCGGGGCCGTCAGCTTCCGGTCAGCAGTCGCCGGACGACGTACCCGGCCGAGTCCACGCCCGAGCGGCCGCCTTCGACCAGGGCCGCTACGGAGATGCGGGAGTCGTACGCCGTCAGCCAGCCGTTGGTGTGGTCCCCCTCCTCCGCCGTCCCGGTCTTGGCGCCGACGCCCGCCAGCCCGCCCAGGCGCGGCGCGGCGGTGCCGCGGGTGGCCACCTCGCGCATCATCGAGCGCAGGTATCCGGCCGTGCGCGCGGAGATCGGCCGCGGCGCGGTGGCCTGGCGCTGCCCCGGCAGGATGACCGGCTGCCTGAAACCGGTTCCCCGTACGGTCGCCGCGACGGACGCCATGAACAGCGGGGTGGCCGTGACCTTGCCCTGGCCGATGAACTGGGCCGCCTGGTCGCCGCCCTGCGCGTCCGGCGGGATGCTCGGGTCGGTGGTGGCGACCCCGCCGCCGATCGACCAGCTGCCCATGCCGAAGACGTCCACCGCCTCGTCGTGCAGGGCCGAGGCGTCCCCGTCGTGCACCAGGTAGTGGAATCCGTCTTTGATGAAGGAGGTGTTGCACGACACGGTGAACGCCTCGGCGATCGTGGAGCCGGGGTCGGCCCGCACGTCGGAGTCGTTGTGGAAGGACTGGCTGTTGGCCGTCAGCGAGTCCGTGCACGGGGCGGGGCTGTCCGGCGTGAGGCCCGCCCGGTCGAACAGGGCCGCCGAGGTGACGATCTTCATCGTGGAGCCCGGTGACTTGATGCCGTTGACGGCGATGTCGCCGTCCGCGCCGGTGTGGGCGACGGCGAGGATGTGGCCGGTCCTCCAGTCGAGCGCCACGGTCCCGGCGGCCTTCTCCTCCAGGTGACCGTCCGTCACGGCGCTCTCGGCCACCTTCTGCAGACGCGCGTCGATGGTGGTCCTGATCGTCGCGGGGCGGCCCTTGGAGAAGGTCTCCACGGTCTCGACACCGTTGCCGTCAGCGTCCACGACGGCCACACCGGTGCCGGCGCTGCCGCCCTCGGGGGTGGCCTCGCGGCGGATCGTCGTGGCGATCTCGCGCAAGGAGGGGAACGTGGACAGGTCCGTCCTGCCGTCCGAGGCGACGACCCGTGCGCTGCTCCTGTCGACGGGCAGGGCGCCGGCCGTCAGGGACTGGTCCTCGCCCAGGCCGGGGTAGAGCACCGAGTTGTTCCAGTGCACCGCCGTCTGGCCGCCGGCACTCCGCAGTACGGCCACCGCGCCGGGATAGGTCCAGGTGCCGCCCGCCACCTGGGCGGTGACGACGAAGGTGACCTTGGTGGCGCCCGGGGTCGCGGTGGACGCGCCCACCGAGGCGACCCGGTCGAAGGCGAGTTTCTTCAGGTGCAGCCCGTCGGCGTACTCCCGCAGTGCCCGCTCGGCCGTGTCGGGTGCGTCGGTGTCGCTGGCCGCGCCGCCGAGGTGCCGTGCGGACCAACTGGCCAGGAACGCCCGCGTCAGGCGGACGGCGTCGTCGTCGGAGGGCGGCGCGCTCGACACCGCCGCCGGGTCGAGGCCGTGTCCCGCCCCGGACGGTGCCTCCCCTCCCCCGCCGGCCAGTCCGTGAACGATGTTGTAGGCGCCGATTCCCCCGGTGACCAGCAGCGCCGCGCAGGCCCCGGCGACACTGATCTTCACGACTTTGTTCATGTGGTGATCGTAAAATCATTGTCCTACGGGGCTGCGGTCTCCAGGTGGATCGTTATCGGACCGTCGATCCGGCTCCGGAGGCCGGCCGAGCACCGCGGGGGTCGGCCACATCCACGCTTGCCGTACACATTCCGTACACATGCCGTACGGGCGCCGCACGACAGGCGCACGCACTGGCTCGTCGCGAGGTGTACAACGGTTCCCACCAGGTCGGCACAGGTCAGATTGCGGTCGGCACAGGTCGGATTGCCCAGCACGGTGACCGTGACGCCGGGCGGGCCCGACGGGTCGAGCAGCGCGCGGACGTACGCGGAGGAAGCCGGGCCCGCCGGTGACCAGGAGGCGGGAGTCATGCCCTCAGCGGCACCGCGCCACGGTCGCCGACGACGGACGGACGCGCGCGCTCACCATCAGCCGGGGCGCGCTACGGCCGCCGGAGGCGTCTGAAACTTTCAGCAAGGGATTGCAACCGCCGGGGAGTTGGTGTTTGACTCGCTGCCGGCGTCGCCCGACGGCGCCGCACGCGTGGCGGACGGCGGATCGCCGACGTCCGAAGTTCCCGGAGGAGTGAGCGCATGGCCTCGACCCAACGGCACGCCGGCGCGCGGCGCGCCCTCGACTACGACGTCCTGGTGGTCGGCGGGGTGGGAGTGGACACCGTCGTGCGCGTGGACGAGATGCGGGTTCCGCCCGGCGACTCCGTGTTCGTGCCGCCGCTGCGCGACTACGTGGCGCACACCGGCAACGGAGTGGCGCTCGGCTGGCACGCGCTGGGTCTGCGCACCAAGTTCATCGACTTCCTCGGCGACGACCCGCAGGGCCGCATGGTGCTGGAGCACTACGCCCGCCGAGGCCTCGACTTCAGCCACCTCCTCTCGCCGCACGGCACCCCGCGGTCGGCGAACCTGGTCGATCCCGCGGGACGCCGCTTCTCCTTCTACGACGGCCGGCACCCCGCCGACCTCCGGCTGCCCCGCGACTTCTACCTGCCGTTCCTGGAGCGCACCGCCCATGTCCACCTGTCGATCGTCGGCCACAACAAGGACATGTACGAGGACGTCCACCGCCTCGGCGTGACCAGTTCCACCGACCTGCACGACTGGGACGGCCGCAACCCGCACCACCGCGCCTACGCCCTCGCCTCCGACTACGTCTTCCTGAGCGCGGCGGCGGTCCACGACCGGCTGGAGGAGGTCCTGCGCTCCGTGCTCGACGAGGGCCGGGCCCGTTTCGTGGTCGCCACCGACGGCGCCGCCGGCTGCCATCTGCTGGTGCGCGGCGAGGGCCGGGTCCGGCACTTCCCGGCGGTGCGTCCCGAGCGGCCGGTGGTGGACAGCAACGGAGCGGGGGACGCGTTCGTCACGGCCTTCCTGCACAGCCTCTTCGAGGGGCGCGCGCTGGAGGACTGCGTGCTGGCCGGCTCGGTGGCCGGGGCGTTCGCCTGCGGCAGCACGGGCACCCACACCGAGTTCATCGACCTGCCGGGCCTGCGCGCCGCCGGCTCCCGCGCGGCCGCCGGCGCCGGCAGCTGAGACGACGCGGGCGCCGGGAACCGAGGCCGGGCACGGGCGACCGGCGCTGAGGCGGACACGCCGACGAGCCGGGGCCGGACCGCCGTCCGGCTGCCCGTCCCGCTGCACTTCCGGCTGACCGTCCCGGTGCCCGCCCGGCTGTCCGTCCCGGTGCCCGCCCGGCTCGTCCCGGTGCCCGCCCGGCGCCTTCGACGAGGGCCGGACGGGCGGTGGCGGGCAGGTGTCAGGCGCTGGGGGACGGGGAGGGGCCGGGGGGCGTGCCGCCGCCCGGCATGCCCTCGCCGTCGTTGGTGGCGGCGGGGTCCACCGCCATCGTGAGATGGCCGACGACGCCGCGTTCGATGTGACGGTGGTCGTAGACGAGTTCGAGCAGGCCGCCCTGGGTACCGGTCCCCGGGTAGAGGGAGTCCTGGTCGAGGGTGACCCGTTCCACGGTGTTCGCCGAGTAGGGGGCGAAGCCGGCGGTGGCCTTCACCGCGTTCTCGGCGAAGTAGAACTGCCCGGTGTGGCAGGTGCGCCCGCCGGTGTAGCCGGCGGAGGTCCGGGTACCGCCGGTGTGCACCTTGGTGTGGATGTGGACGGCGCGTCCGGTGTACCAGCCGGGGAAGACGGTCCGGAAGGCGACGAAGCCCTGGTGGTCGGTCATCTGGATGCCGCGCAGCCAGGTGAGGTCGTCGGTCGGGGTGGCGTGGCCGCCGCCACCGCCCGGGGGCGGGCCCGACGGCGTGCCGGACGGCGGGCCGGACGGCGGTGTGCCCGGGGGCATGCCGCCGCCTCCGTTGCCGGTCTGGGTGTAGCCGGAGTAGACGCCGGAGGCGTCGCAGTGCCAGATCTCGACGGCCGAGTCGCGGAGGGGCCGGCAGGTCGCGGCGTCGACGGCGCGCAGGACGAGGAGGAGCGGTATGCCGGTGCGGTCCTCGACGACGTTCTTCCTGAACAGCTCGTAGTCGATGTAGTAGGGGCCCTCGATCTGTTCGGTGGTCAGCCGCATGCAGGCGCTGGAGGCCGATGCGGCGGCCTTCGCGGCGTCGAGGGTGGCGGAACCGGTGGAGGCGTCCCGGCCGGCGGCGTGCGCGACGGCCCCCGTCCCGGTGAGGGCGACGGCGCCGGCGCCGGCGAGGGTGAGCACGCGGCGTCGGGACAGGGTCCGGGAGACGACGGCGTTGTCGGGCTCGTCATGGGACACGTGTGACGCGTCGTGTATTGATTCGGTCATGTGCACGACAGTAGGAACCGCTCCTGTGACAGCACTGTGAATCAGCGCCCCGATCCGGTCGACCTCTGGCCGGTTGCCGACGGGCCACCGGACGGGAGTTCCTGGTATCGACTCGCGTGCGATTCGCAGCCGTTCGGGTCGACACGGCCATGCGGGAGCCCGCGTCCGGGCTCCCGCACCCGCCAAGACCGGCGGCCTGTGCGTCGACTCAGCGGCGCGACACGCACGTCACCTCGTCGGTGAGGCTTGTACGGCGCCGACTTCCCGGTGCGGTGTGCCGGTTACTCGTCGACGGCCACCCGGATGCGTCGGTCACCGACCGGAGGCCGCCGCGAGTCCGGACACGAGGTCCGCCGTGAAGGGCACCGCGATGCCGTGGCGTTCGGCCGCGCGCAGGACGGCTCCGCCGATGGCGTCGAGTTCCAGCGGGCGTCCCGACTCCGCGTCGCGCAGCATGGACGACTTGCTGTCGGCGGGGAACGCGTCGTAGCGCTCGAGGACTTCGGCGGCGACCGTGCGACCGCCGCAGGCCCGGCTGACCGCCACCGTCTCCTGGACGCAGGCCACCAACTCCTCCCGCCGTTCGGACCGGACGGCGCCGATGGGCAGGCGGTGCCGTGTGGTGAGCAGGGCGAAGGGGGCGAGGAAGGCCAGTTTCCCCCACAGGACCTGGTTCTCGTCCGGCATGACCCGGGCGGCCACGCCCGCGTCCGTGAGCAGCGCGGCGAGCGGGGCGAGCCGCTCCGGCGGACCGGCCAGGTCGATCTCGGTGAACGGGCTGCCGTGCTCGATGACGCCCGGCGCGGTGCGGGCGGCCTCGACGCGGACCACGGCCGGCACCACCGGTCGTGCGCCGTACCGCGCCCGCAGGGTCTCGACGTGGTCGACACCGTTGAGCAGCGGCACGAGCGCGCCGTCGGCGAGCAGCCGCGGCGGGACGCGGTCGAGCGCCGCGTCGAGCGTGGTGTTCTTGACGGTCACCAGACACAGGTCGACGGGCTCACGCAGTTCGGTGTCCGCCTCCACCTTCGCGGTCAGGTCGCCGAACTGCCTGCTGCGGACGCGGATCCCGTCCTGGCGCAGCTGATCGGCGGTCTCTTCGCGGGCGACGCAGACGACGCGGTGTCCGGCGCGGGAGAGCAGCGCGGCGAGCAGGCCGCCGACTCCTCCGGGGCCGAGCACGGCGACGGTCGCGGGGGACGGGTTCGGGTCGGATGCGACGGTGAGCTGTCCGGAATCGGACATGGTCGGGTTCCTCTCTCGGCTTGCGGGTCGGCATCCGGAACGGATTGCCGCCCTGGGCAACGCCTGGTCATTTACTCAGACTTGGGCCCGCTCGCGCCACCACGCGGCCGTGTTCGCCAAGGGCGCGGGACGTCTCGACGGACACGAGGGCGTCGGCGTCGCCCGCTGTCAGCCCCCGGCCTTCGAGGCGGCGTCGGCGTAGGTGCTGATCTCGATCAGGTTGCCGTCGGGATCGCGCAGATAGGTGCTGGTCACGGGGCCGAGGGCGCCGGTGCGCGACACCGGGCCCGCCTCCGGTGTGATGCCGCGGGCCGCCAGGTGTTCCCGCACACGCGCCTGCGGTGTGTCCGTGACCAGGCACAGGTCGGCGCTGCCGGGGGTCGGGCGGGCGGCGTGCGGCTGGATCTCCTCGCCGGCCCGGTGAAGATTGATCTTGCTGCCGCCGAAGGACAGCGCGCGGCGGCCGTGGCCGAAGGTCACCGGCTCCATGCCGAGGACCCGCCGGTAGAACTCGACGGTCCGTTCGATGTCGGTGACGGTCAGCACCAGGTGGTCCAGGCCGGTGATCAGCGGTCCTGGCTGCGGCTCGAAGGCGTGGGGGCCGAGCACCCGGGTGCAGGCGGCCCACGCCTCGGCGGAGAGCAGGTCGCGCGAGCGGGCGAAGAGCTCGTACAGGGCGGCGCCGTGACGGGCGGCCAGTTCCTCGTTGTGCGCCATCACGTCGAGTTCGTTGGCGGCGGTGATCTCCAGGAAGGCGCGCAGGTCGGCCTCGGCGGGCGTGTGTTCGCCGCCGGTGAAGCGGTCGCGGAACACCGGCGGCCGGTCACCGCCGAGCCGTGGGTACACGGCGCCCCGGTCGCAGCTCCCGTAGAAGTGGACGAGTGCCTCGGCGCGCTCGCCGATCAGCTCGGCGAGCGTCGCGCGCTCGGTGAGCGGGAGCAGGTCCTGGTCGAATCCGTCGGTTCCGTAGGCGGCGTGGCACAGTCCCGCGATCTGGACGTCGGGGTCGGCGCCCCATTCGGCCAGCGTCCGCGCGACCCGGACCAGATGGGCCAGCAGCGTGCCACCGGGGTGGGGCACGCGGTCGGCGCCCCGGTGACGCAGGAAGTCCTCGACGGGGGACCAGGGGGACACGGGTTCACTCCGGCTCGTCATCACGTCACGAGTTATAGTCGTGACGTGAATGTCGAGGCAACCCCTCCCGGCGAGGTGCCCGAGGAGGAACTGCGGTTCAACTTCCGCTCGGGCAGGCTGTGTCTGGCCTTCGTCGCCACGGTGGGCGAGCGCTGGCGCGGCAACCACGAGCGCCTTCGGGAGCCCGCGGATCTGGCGCGCTGGTACCGGGAGGCCGGTCTGCTCGACCGTCCGCCCGTGATCACCTCGGCCGGGCTCGACACGGCCCGCGCGCTCCGTGAGGCGGTCCACCGCATCGCGCGGGCGCTGATCGCCGGACGTCCGCCGGCCGGCGCGGACGAGGCCGTCGTCAACGCCGCCGCCGCGGCCCCGCCGCTGGTCCCGGTCCTCGACTCCGGGGCCGCCCGGCTGGTCCTGCCCTCCGCGGACGGTCAGGAGGCCGCGCTCAGCACGGTGGCGCGCGATGCCGTCGACCTGTTCACGGGCGTCGGCGCCGACCGCATCCGGGAGTGCGCCTCCCCGACGTGCGCCCTGCTGTTCGTCGACACCAGCCGTCCCGGCCGACGCCGCTGGTGCTCCAGCACGGCCTGCGGCGGCAAGGACCGCGCCGCCGCCTACCGCCGCAGACGTGCCGCGGACAAGAACCCCGCGGACGGCGCAGATCAGCCGACGGGCCCGGTCTGAACCCAGGCCCGGCCCGAACCCTGGCCAGGTCTGAAGCCTGGCCAGGTCTGAGCCCCGGCCCGTCTGAACCCCGGCGCGGCTCGGCCGGCGGACCAGGGGCGGGCCTGACGGACCGGGCGGGCCCGGCGGGCCGGGGCGGCCCCGGCGGGCCGTGTCTCGGTCCGGTGCGGGTCAGGGGCGCCCGGAGGAGTCGGGCGCGACCACCCGGAAGCGTTCGGCGACGACGAGGGTGTCGTCGCCGACGACCGGAGTACGCCCCAGGAACGCGCTCACGCCCTCGCTCCGGAAGAACTCCTCGTGGGCCGCCCGCCACTCGGCGACATCGCGGTAGCCGCGTCCCTCGGCGCGTGCGAAGTCGTCGTCGATCTCCTTCATGGGAACGACCCGTACGTCGACGAGCTCTATCGTGACGGCCGGACGCCCCTCGGAGTCGAGCACCGAGAACCGCTCGCCGGCCGCGGGCACCGCTTCCCCGGCGTGCTCGTAGATCTCCAGCAGGCCGGTCAGCGCGGTCTTGCTGCCGTCCAGGATCGCCGCCACACCGCGGTCGCGCTCCGGACCCGGGAACGCGAGTTCGAGACTCGGAAGATCGTCATGTCCCATCGGGCGAGCGTACGAAGCCCGGTCGAGCCGATCAAGAGGCGCCGCCCGCCCGCGCCGAGCGCCCCCACCGCCATGCGCCCGCGCGGAGGCCCGCCCACGCCGAGTGCGGAGACCCGCCCACGCCGAAGCCCGGAGACCCGCCGCACCTTACGAGGGTGCGGGCCGGCCCTGCGGGGGCCCTCCTGCTCATGCCCCGCACCCTGACGGCCCCCCGGGACACCGCGTGGAGCGCTCTCCGCCCGACGCGACGGCCGGCCGCTTGCCCGTCACTTCCGCCAGAACAGGTGGTGTGTCACGCCGCTCGGGCTGGGGACGACGTCGAGGTGGAACCGGTCGAGCAGTTCCTCGGGCGAGTCCCACAGCCGCAGTCCGGACCCGATCCGCACCGGCGACACCGCCACGTGCAGGGTGTCGACGAGGTCGGCGTCGAGGAACTGCCGGATGGTGGTGACCCCGCCGCCCAGCCGTACGTCCTTGCCCCGTGCCGCCTCGCGGGCCTGCGCGAGGACGGTCGCCGGGTCGCCGTCGACAAAGTGGAACGTGGTGTCGGAGAGCGTGAAGGAGGGGCGCTTGTGGTGGGTCATCACGAACACCGGGGTATGGAACGGGGGCTCCTCGCCCCACCAGCCGCGCCACTCGTGGTCGTGCCAGGGCCCGCGCTGGGGCCCGAACTTGTTGCGGCCCATGATCTCGGCGCCGATGTCGTGGGCGAAGTCCCGCGTGAAGTAGTCGTCGAGGCCGCGGCTCCCGCCGGGGGCGGTGCGCCCGACCCAGCTCGCCGTGGCGAAGGCCCAGGCGAACAGCTCCTCGTGGTCGACGTGGCCGAACGGACGCTCGAGGCTCTGGTCCTCGCCGGCGCCGATCCCGTCGCTCGAGACGTTGAAGTTCTGCACTCGCAGCAGTTGGGCCATCTGTTCCTCCTGTGTCATGGGTCGCCAACGATGGTGAGACCCTTCGGACGGGAAGAACTCATCGGCGCGCCCATGTGCTGCCGGAAATCGGAGCCCGCACGGCCGCGCCGGGCCCGCACGACCGCGCCGTAGCCCGCACGACGTCAGCGCGGCCGGACCGGCCGCGCCGGGGCCCGCGACCCCGCGCAGGCTCGCTCCCCGGACCGTCGGCGCCCCGCGGACGACGCCAGGCCCCGCCCGGCCCGCCAGGCCCCGCCCGGCCCCGCCCGACCCTTCCCGGCCGCCGGGGCCTGGCCAGGGCAAGGGCGGCAACCCCGGTCATCCCGCGGGCGGATCCTGCCCGAGTCCGGGCCCTGGTCCGGGCCGTGGCGGCCGCTGATCAGCGGGGAGCGGTCGCCTCCAGTTCCCGCTTGAGGTTGCGCAGCGTCTTCTCGATGTTGCGGGCCTGGAAGTCGGCGAACGTCGAGCCCGAGGTGACGATCCGGTCGAAGACGCCGGCCACGAGGTCGGGCCACGCCCGCCGGTCGTCGGTCCAGGTCTCCGTCACCCGGGTACCGGAGCCCTCGGGCTCGAAGGCGTACTCCCAGGTGGCGATCGGGCCGCGCAGCCGAGGGCGCTTCAGGCCGATCGCGTGGACGCGGAAGGCGAAACGGCGGCCCGGATCGGCCGCCGTCACCGTGCACCGCGTCGTCCACCGGAACGCCCCTCTCTTGTTGCGCCCCACGAACGTCGTGCCCCGTTCGGCGGGGCCGTCGGGCGTGCCCTCGGCCGTCCCCAGGTTCTCCGGGCTCCAGCGGCCCATGTCACCGGGACGGCTGACCGCCCGGTAGGCCGCCTCGGGCGAGACGTCGATCAGGACACTGCGGGCCACGGTGAGGACACGGGTCACGGTGGCTCCCTTCCCAAGAGGACGGACAGGAGTGCTACTGACGAGTAGCAATCATGGCACGGGAGAGCCCCGACCGGGGGCCGATGAGGTCGCGGAGGGCTTTGAGCGCGGTGACAGCTCGCGGCTCTGGACGCGGACCACCGGCTGCCCTGGCCGCCGGCCCGTTCCGCACGGCCCGGCCGTCCCGCCGCCGTACGGGGCGGCCGGGTTCCGGTCACCCGGCGTCGAGCTGGTGGTCTGCCCAGACGTAGGTCTCGGGCAGCAGGTCGGCGACGGGGACGGCGCGGAGACGGTCGCCCGTGCCGACGACGACCGACAGGTCGGGGAAGTAGTCGAGGAGGGCCTGACGGCACCGGCCGCACGGAGGAATGACCCCCCGGTCGCGATCCCCCACGGCGACGATGGTCTCCAGGTCGTAGGCGCCCTGGGCGGCCGCCGCGCCGATGACGACCAGCTCGGCGCAGGGGCCGCCGGTGAAGTGGTAGGCGTTCACGGCCGTGACGATGCGGCCGTCGCGGGCGCGGGCCGCGGCCGCCACCGTGTGGTTGTCGCCCCGGCAGCGGGTGCGCGCCACGTCCGCCGCGGCCTGGACGAGTTCGTGGTCGACGGGAGGGGTCTGCGTGCTCATTCCGCCGATCGTGCCACGCGCCCCGCACGCGCGTCGCGGCACCGGACGTCGGCCCGGTGCGGGCGGGGACGACCATCCGGTGCGGGCGGGGACGACCATCCGGGGGCGGACCCGCCCGGGACCTGTAAAAGGGCAGGTGAGGCCGGGGTCACAGTCACGGGGAGGGAAAGGTCACAGCCACGCCCTCTGCTGCGTCTCCCGATCTTTGCCCTAGCATCCCGAGCATGACGGTCCTGCCTGACGACGGGCTTGAACTGGCCGGTGAGTTCCCTGACGTGACCCATGAGCAGTGGCAGCGCCTTGTGGCGGGTGTCCTGCGCAAATCGGGCAAGGACGTCGAGGGCGCCGCGGCCGAGGAAGCCCTGTCCACCGAAGTGGAGGACGGGTTGCGCACCCGGCCTCTCTACACCGCGCGCGACACCGCGCCGGAACCGGGTCTCCCCGGGTTCGCGCCCTTCGTCCGCTCGGGCCGGGCAGAGGGGAACACCGCGGGCGGCTGGGACATCCGGCAACGGCACACGGTGGCCGACCGCGACACGGTGCTCACGGACCTGGAGAACGGCGTCACCTCCCTCTGGCTGGCCGTCGGCGACGGCGGCATCGAGGTGTCTCGACTCGGCACGGTCCTCGACGGCGTCTATCTCGACCTGGCGCCCGTGGTCCTCGACGCGGGCCGGGAGACGGAGCCCGCGGCGCGGGAGCTGCTGCGGCTGTACGAGGAGCGGGGCGTCGCCCGGGACGCGGCGCGCGGCAACCTGGGCGCGGACCCGCTCGGCCACGAGGCACGCACCGGGCACCGAGGCGACTTCTCCGCCGCGGCGGAGCTGGCGCGCACCTGCTCCGCGGAGTACGCCGGGCTGCGGGCGCTGACCGTGGACGCGCTGCCGTACCACGAGGCCGGCGGTTCGGCCGCTCAGGAGCTCGGCGCCTCGCTGGCCACCGCGGTCGCGTATCTGCGGGAGCTCACCGAGGCCGGGCTCGGCGTCGAACAGGCCTGCGCGCAGCTGGAGTTCCGGTACGCGGCGACCGCGGACCAGTTCCTGACCATCGCCAAGCTTCGGGCCGCGCGCCGGCTGTGGGCGAAGGTCGCCGAGGTGTGCGGCGCGCCCCGCGCGGGGGCGCAGCTCCAGCACGTGGTGACCTCGCCGGTGATGATGACGCGCCGCGACCCGTGGGTGAACATGCTGCGCACCACCGTGGCCACCCTGGCCGCCGGGGCGGGCGGCGCCGACTCGGTGACCGTGCTCCCCTTCGACCACGCGCTCGGTCTGCCGGACGCCTTCGCGCGCCGTATCGCCCGCAACACCTCCACCATCCTCATCGAGGAGTCGCACCTGTCCCGGGTGATCGACCCGGCGGGCGGCTCCTGGTACGTGGAGCGGCTCACCGACGAACTCGCGCAGGCCGGCTGGGAGTTCTTCCGCCGGATCGAGCGGGCCGGCGGCCAGGCGGCCGCGCTGCGCTCGGGCGACCTGGAGCGGGAGCTGGCCGAGACCTGGCGGGAGCGCTCGCAGCGGCTGGCGAAGCGGCGCGAACCCATCACCGGCGTCAGCGAGTTCCCGCACCTCGCGGAGAAGCCCGTGGTGCGCGAGAGCGCGCCCGAGACGCGGTCCGGCGGTCTGCCGCGGGTGCGCCGCGACGAGGCGTACGAGGCGCTGCGCGCCCGCTCCGACGCCCATCTGGCCGCGACGGGCGCCCGCCCGCGGGTCTTCCTGGTCCCGATCGGCCCGGCCGCCGCGCACACGGCGCGTCTCACCTTCGCCTCGAACCTCTTCCAGGCGGGCGGCGTCGAGCCGGTCACCGAGGGCTCCTTCGAGGACAGCGGAGCGACCGAGGTGTGCCTGTGCTCCAGTGACGCCCTGTACGAGGAGCAGGCGGAGACCGTGGCCGCCGAACTGAGGGCGGCCGGCGCCTCGCATGTGTTCCTCGCCGGGCGGCCCGGGCAGTACAGCGGTGTCGACTCCTACGTCTTCGCGGGCTGCGACGCCGTGGCCGTGCTCTCCGCCACCCTCGACCGCATGGAGGTGTCCTGATGGGAATCCCCGACTTCACCGGGATCGAGCTGGGCAGCCCGTCCGTCGACGGCGACGCCGACCAGTGGCGTGCCGCCGTCGGGAAGGCGGCCGGCGGCGAGGGCGTGGACTGGGAGACCCCGGAGGGCATCCCGGTCAAGCCGCTGTACACAGGGCGGGACCTGGAGGGCCTGGACTTCCTGGACACCCGGCCGGGCATGGCGCCGTATCTGCGCGGCCCCTACCCGACGATGTACGTGAACCAGCCGTGGACGATCCGCCAGTACGCGGGCTTCTCCACGGCCGAGGAGTCCAACGCCTTCTACCGGCGCAACCTGGCGGCCGGCCAGAAGGGCCTGTCGGTCGCCTTCGACCTGCCCACGCACCGCGGCTACGACAGCGACCACCCGCGGGTGACCGGTGACGTCGGCATGGCGGGCGTGGCGATCGACTCGATCTACGACATGCGGCAGCTGTTCGACGGCATCCCGCTGGACCGGATGACGGTGTCGATGACGATGAACGGCGCCGTGCTGCCGGTGCTGGCGCTGTACATCGTGGCGGCGGAGGAGCAGGGCGTACCGCCGGAGAAGCTGGCGGGGACCATCCAGAACGACATCCTCAAGGAGTTCATGGTCCGCAACACCTACATCTATCCGCCGAAGCCGTCGATGCGGATCATCTCCGACATCTTCGCCTTCACCTCGCAGCGGATGCCCCGCTACAACTCCATCTCCATCTCCGGGTACCACATCCAGGAGGCGGGGGCGACGGCCGACCTGGAGCTGGCGTACACGCTCGCGGACGGTGTGGAGTACATCCGCGCGGGCCGCGAGGCCGGCCTGGACGTCGACGCGTTCGCGCCCCGGCTGTCGTTCTTCTGGGCGATCGGCATGAACTTCTTCATGGAGGTCGCCAAGCTGCGCGCCGCGCGCCTGCTGTGGGCGAAGCTGGTCAGGCAGTTCGACCCGAAGAACGCCAAGTCGCTCTCGCTGCGCACCCATTCGCAGACCTCCGGCTGGTCGCTGACCGCGCAGGACGTGTTCAACAACGTGACGCGCACCTGCGTGGAGGCGATGGCGGCGACCCAGGGGCACACCCAGTCGCTGCACACCAACGCCCTGGACGAGGCGCTGGCGCTGCCCACCGACTTCTCGGCGCGCATCGCCCGCAACACCCAGCTGCTGATCCAGCAGGAGTCGGGCACCACCCGGGTCATCGACCCGTGGGGCGGCAGCGCGTACGTGGAGAAGCTGACGTACGACCTCGCGCGCCGGGCCTGGCAGCACATCCAGGAGGTCGAGGCCGCCGGCGGCATGGCG
The DNA here is from genome assembly GCF_044391765.1 of Streptomyces sp. NPDC018610. Lineage (NCBI taxonomy): Bacteria > Bacillati > Actinomycetota > Actinomycetes > Kitasatosporales > Streptomycetaceae > Streptomyces > Streptomyces sp. NPDC018610. The sequence continues at coordinate 53,388 of NZ_JBISAL010000004.1, read as the reverse complement.
CAGGCCATCGACGCGGGCATCCCGAAGCTGCGGGTGGAGGAGGCGGCGGCGCGCACCCAGGCGCGCATCGACTCCGGCCGCCAGCCGGTCATCGGCGTCAACAAGTACCGCGTGGACAGCGACGAGCAGATCGAGGTCCTCAAGGTCGACAACTCCTCGGTGCGCGCCCAGCAGATCGAGAAGCTGCGGCGGCTGCGCGCGGAGCGCGACGAGGCTGCCTGCCGGGACGCGCTGGACGCGCTGACCCGGGCCGCCGACGGCGAGGGCAACCTGCTGGAGCTGGCGGTGCGCGCGGCCCGCGCGAAGGCGACCGTGGGCGAGATCTCGGACGCCCTGGAGAAGGTGTACGGGCGCCACGCCGGGCAGATCCGTACGATCTCCGGTGTGTACCGCAACGAGACCGGCGAGTCCCCGTCCGTGGACCGCACCCGCACGCTGGTGTCCGCCTTCGAGGAGGCCGAGGGGCGCCGGCCGCGCATCCTGGTCGCCAAGATGGGCCAGGACGGCCACGACCGCGGCCAGAAGGTGATCGCCACCGCCTTCGCCGACCTCGGTTTCGACGTCGACGTCGGCCCGCTGTTCCAGACCCCGGCGGAGGTGGCCCGCCAGGCCGTCGAGGCGGACGTGCACATCGTGGGCGTCTCCTCGCTGGCCGCCGGCCATCTCACCCTGGTGCCGGCGCTGCGCGAGGCGCTGGCCGAGGAGGGCCGGGAGGACATCATGGTCGTGGTCGGCGGGGTGATCCCGCCGCAGGACGTGCCGGAGCTGCTCCGGATGGGCGCGGCGGCGGTCTTCCCGCCCGGCACGGTCATCCCGGACGCCGCCTACGACCTGGTGCGCCGGCTGGCGGACGAGCTGGGGCACGACCTTTGAGGGCCGGGGCGGTCGACGTCGACGCGTATGTGAAGGGTGTCCTCGACGGGAAGCGTGCCGTCATCGCGCGCGCCATCACGCTCGTCGAGTCCACCCGCCCCCAGCACCGGGCGCAGGCGCAGGAGTTGCTGACGGCGCTGCTGCCGCACGGCGGGCGGGCGCGGCGGATCGGGGTCAGCGGGGTCCCGGGGGTCGGCAAGTCGACGTTCATCGACGCGTTCGGCACGATGCTGACCTCGCTGGGGCACCGGGTCGCGGTGCTCGCCGTCGACCCGTCCTCCAGCCGGACCGGCGGGTCGATCCTGGGCGACAAGACCCGGATGGAGCGCCTCGCGGTGGACCCGGCGGCGTTCGTGCGCCCGTCGCCCACCGCGGGCACGCTGGGCGGGGTGGCCAAGGCGACGCGTGAGTCGATCGTGGTCATGGAGGCGGCCGGCTACGACGTGATCCTGGTGGAGACGGTCGGTGTCGGCCAGTCGGAGACCGCGGTCGCGAACATGGTCGACTCCTTCCTGCTGCTCACCCTCGCCCGTACCGGCGACCAGTTGCAGGGCATCAAGAAGGGCGTGCTGGAGCTGGCCGACGTGATCGCGGTCAACAAGGCGGACGGCCCGCACGAGCGCGACGCCCGGTCGGCGGCGCGTGAACTGGCGGGCGCGCTGCGCCTGATGCACGGCAAGGACGCCTTCTGGACGCCGCCGGTGCTCAGTTGCAGCGCGCGGGAGTCGGCCGGTCTGGACACCGTCTGGGAGCGGCTGGAGCAGCACCGCACCCTGCTGGACTCCACCGGGCGGCTCGCCGCCAAGCGCCGCGACCAGCAGGTGGACTGGACGTGGGACATGGTCCGCGACGAGATCCTGGGCCGGCTCCACGCCGACCCGGCGGTGCGCGCTCTCGCGCCGGCTCTCGAACAGCGGGTCAGGCAGGGCGAGTTGACGCCGACGCTGGCCGCCGAGCGGATACTGGGAGCGCTCGGGAGCGGCGGGGACGGGGCGGTCTGAGAAGGGCCCCGCAGGGCCGGTGCGTCGGCCGGCGCGCGGGCGGCTCGGTTTGCCCGCGCCGAGCGTGCCGGTCAGGACCCCCGCCGTGGCCGCCGGCACGATCGGCTTCGTCGGCCGCGTAGCACCGCACGCGGCCGCGCCCTGGTGGGCCGCCGGCGTGTGCGGGTGGTGCCGGTCGCTGTGCTCCTCGGCGCGGTCCTCGGCGCGTTCCTCGTGCGCACGGCGGACGTGTGGGCCGTACCGTCATCGCGCCGGCCCGGCTCGGCGCCGGCCTGATGACCGCGGTGATCGGGACGCCGCACTTCCCGCATCCGCCGGTGTGCGGCAGGCGGTGGCCCCCGGTGCGGGGCCCGGCCGCCCGCGCCGGGGTCCGTTCGGGTGATCTCGCGCGTCCGCCGGGTCTCCGCCCCCGCCGAGTGGGTACGTGGACAGTCCGTGCCGTGCGGTCGAGCACGGCGCGGCGCACGGCATCGGACCCACCGGTTGGAGACACGCTCGTGGACACGGACGGACAGCCGGACGCCGAGCCCCTGCACTGCCTGGTCACCGGGGCGTCCGGGTACGTCGGGGGCCGTCTGGTGCCCGAGCTGCTGGAGGCGGGCCACCGGGTGCGCTGCCTGGCGCGCTCCCCCGGCAAGCTGCGGGACCATCCCTGGGCGCGGGACGTCGAGACCGTGTCCGGCGACGTCACGGACGCCGCCTCCGTGGCCGAGGCCATGCGCGGCATCGACGTCGCCTACTACCTGGTGCACGCCCTCGGCACCGGCGCGGGTTTCGAGGACACCGACCGCCGCGCCGCCCGCGTCTTCGCCGAGCGGGCGCACGCCGCCGGGGTGCGGCGGATCGTCTACCTCGGCGGACTGACCCCGTACGGCGTGCCGGAGGACGAGCTGTCCCCGCACCTGAGGTCCCGCGCCGAGGTCGGGCGGATCTTCCTGGACGGACCCGTGCCCGCGACCGTGCTGCGGGCGGCGGTCGTCATCGGCTCGGGATCGGCGTCGTTCGAGATGTTGCGCTATCTCACCGAGCGGCTGCCGATCATGGTGACCCCCAGCTGGGTGCACACCCGCATCCAGCCCATCGGCATCCGGGACGTGCTGCGCTACCTCGTCGGCTCCGCCCGCATGCCGCGGGACGTCGACCGGGCCTTCGACATCGGCGGGCCCGACGTCCTCACCTACCGCGAGATGATGTGCCGCTACGCCGCCGTCGCCGGCCTGCGCCGCCGGCTCATCGTGCCGGTGCCCGTCCTCACGCCCGGCCTGTCCAGCCACTGGGTCGGCCTCGTCACCCCGGTGCCCGCCGCCATCGCCCGGCCGCTGACCGAGTCGCTGCGCCATGAGGTCGTCTGCCGGGAGCACGACATCGCCCACTACGTGCCCGACCCGCCGGGCCGTCCGATGCCGTTCGACGAGGCGCTGTCCGTGGCCCTGCGCAAGGTGCGCGAGGCCCAGGTCGCCACCCGGTGGTCGTCCGCCGCCGTGCCCGGCGCGCCCAGCGATCCGCTGCCCACCGACCCGGACTGGGCCGGCGGCAGCCTCTACGAGGACCAGCGGCAGTCACTGGTCGACGCGCCCCGGGAATCGCTGTGGAAGGTGATCGAGGGCATCGGCGGTGACAACGGCTGGTACTCCTTCCCCCTGGCCTGGGCGGTCCGCGGCTGGCTGGACCGCTTCGTCGGCGGGGTCGGCCTGCGCCGCGGCCGCCGCGACGCCGAGCGGCTGCGGGTAGGTGACTCGCTGGACTTCTGGCGGGTGGAGGAGATCGAACCCGGCCGTCTGCTGCGGCTGCGCGCCGAGATGCGGCTGCCGGGCCTCGCGTGGCTGGAGATGTACGCCGAGACCGACGACACCGGGCGCACCCGTTACCGGCAGCGCGCCCTGTTCCACCCGCGCGGCCTGCTGGGACACGCCTACTGGTGGTCCGTGGCCCCGTTCCACGCCGTCGTCTTCGGCGGCATGGCCCGCAACATCACCCAGGCGGCGGCCAAGGGCATGTCCGCCCGCCGGAAGTGACGCCGTGAGCGTCGCCGTCCTCCTGCCGAGCGCGCGCCGGAAGTGACGCCATGACCGTCGCCGTCGTCGCGTTCACCGAGGACCTGTCCGGCCTCTCTCCCGCGCTGCCCGCCGGAGGCGAGCGGGCCGGGCGCGAGCGCCTGTCCCGGTGGGTGTGGGCGGGCCCGGCCGCACACGCCGACCGGCACGACGACCTCGGCGGCGACGCGACCTCCCGGGCGCCGACACCCGCCCCCACCGCGTCCTCGACCGGGTCGTCCAGGGCAAGCGCTACGACCCGGACGGCACGTACGTACGCCGATGGGTGCCCGAGCTGCGCGAGGTGGAGGCCCGGTTCGCGCACGAGCCGTGGCGTCTGCCCGCAAAGGAACGCGCCGCGCTCGGCCACCCGCAGCCGCTGGTGGACCTCGGCGAGGGCCTGGCGCGCTTCCGGCACGCCCGGGGCCGCGGCTGAGGGCGGCGCGGGGCCGGTCGGCCGTCCGGGCGGTACGCCGGTGGAGTGACGGGTGCGCCGGGGGCGTGCCCTGACGGTGGGCCACGGGGCAGGGATCAGCGCATCCGCGCGGCGACCGCGCGGCTCACGCACCGGTGTGCGGGTGAGCGAGAGTGGGAGAGCGTTGTCCATGCTGCGACCGCGGCCCCCGGGGGCCGCACCGACCGGCCGCGCCCGGGAGGACGGGTGAGGACGGTGCCCGGGGCGACCGGGCACGTCGTCGTCGTGGGGGCCGGCCTGTCCGGCCTCGCCTGCGCCCTGCACCTGCTCGGCGCCGGCCGGCGGGTGACGGTCGTCGAGCGCGACGCCGGGCCGGGCGGCCGGGCCGGGCGGGTGCGGCTCGGCGGCTACGAGTTGGACACCGGTCCCACGGTGCTGACCATGCCGCACCTGGCCGACGAGGCCTTCGCCGCCGTCGGGGACCGTCTCGACCGCCATGTCGCGCTCACCCCCCTGCACCCGGCCTACCGGGCCGCCTTCGCCGACGGCACCTCGCTCGACGTGCACACCGACGGCGAGGCGATGGAGGCGGAGGTGCGGCGCTTCGCCGGTCCGGCGGAGGCCGCCGGCTACCGCGCCCTGCGCGACTGGCTGACCCGGCTGTACCGGGCGCAGATGCGGCGCTTCATCGACGCCAACTTCGACTCGCCCCTCCAGCTCCTCACCCCGGACCTGGCCCGGCTGGCGGCGCTCGGCGGCTTCGGACGTCTGGACCGGCGCGTCGGCCGCTTCCTGCGCGACCCCCGGCTGCGCCGGGTCTTCACCTTCCAGTCCCTGTACGCCGGAGTCGCCCCCGCCCGGGCGCTCGCGGCGTACGCGGTGATCGCGTACATGGACACGGTGGCCGGCGTCTGGTTCCCCGCGGGCGGCATGCACGCGCTGCCCCGCGGTATGGCGGCCGCCGCGGCCGGTGCGGGCGCGGAGCTGCGCTGGTCGGCCGAGGTGAGCGGGCTGGAATGCGCGGCCGGCCGGGTGCGGGCCGTACGGCTGGTCTCGGGCGAGCGGATCGCCTGCGACGCGGTGGTGCTGAGCTGCGAGCTCGCCACCGCGCACCGACTGCTGGGCCGCGCACCGCGCCGCCCGGTGCGGCTGCGGCACGCGCCGTCCGCCGTGGTGCTGCACGCGGGCTGCGACCGTACCTGGCCGGGCCTGGCCCACCACACCCTGTCCTTCGGCGCGGCCTGGGAACGCACCTTCGACGAACTCACCCGCACCGGGCGGCTGATGAGCGATCCGTCGCTGCTGATCACCCGTCCGACAACGCACGATCCGGCGCTCGCGCCCCCCGGCGGCCACCTCCACTACGTCCTCGCGCCCTGCCCCAACACCGACGTCGGTCCCGGCGCCGCCGCCTGGCGGGACCTCGGCCCGCGCTACCGCGACAGCCTCGTCGCCGAGCTGGAACGCCGCGGCCTGACCGGATTCGCGGCCGGGGTGCGGGAGGAGCTGCTGGTGACACCGCTGGACTGGACGGCCCGGGGCCACACGGCGGGCACCCCGTTCTCGGTCGCGCACACCTTCGCCCAGACCGGCCCGTTCCGGCCGCGCAATCTGGTGCGCGGGCTGGAGAACGCCGTCCTCGCCGGCTGCGGCACCACCCCGGGAGTGGGAGTGCCGACCGTGCTCGTCAGCGGCAAGCTCGCCGCCGCCCGGATCACCGGCGGCTCGCGTCCCCGGCGCGTCCCCCACCGCCCCGCTTCGCGCCTCGCGCGGACCGCGGCCGTGCCCACCGCGGCAGGCGCCCATGACCCGGCGTGAACTGGACGCGGCCGGGATCACCGATCCCGCGCTGCGCGCCGCCTACGCCCGCTGCCGCCGGCTCAACGCCCGCCACGGCCGGACCTACTTCCTGGCCACCCGGCTGCTCCCGGTCGAGCGCCGCTCGGCCGTGCACGCGCTGTACGGCTTCGCCCGCTGGGCCGACGACATCGTGGACGACCTCCAGCGGGACCGGGCGCCCGCGGAACGCGACCGGCTGCTGCGCGCGCTGGAGAGCGACCTCGCGCACGCCCTGCGCACCGGCGGCGGGTCCGAGCCGGTGGTGCGCGCGGTGGCCGACACCGCCGGGCGCTACGGCATCGAGCACACGCTGTTCGCCGACTTCCTGGCCTCCATGCGGGCCGACCTGGACGTCACGGACTACCCGACCTACGCCGACCTCAGGGCGTACATGCACGGCTCGGCGGCGGTGATCGGGCTGCAGATGCTGCCGGTGCTGGGCACGGTGGCGCCCCGCGCCGAGGCCGCGCCGCACGCCGCCGCCCTCGGCGTGGCGTTCCAGCTCACCAACTTCCTGCGGGACGTGGGCGAGGACCTGGACCGGGGCCGCGTCTACCTGCCCGCGGACCTGCTCGCCGCGCACGGGGTGGACCGGCCGCTGCTGGAGTGGAGCCGCCGTACCGGACGGCAGGACGCGCGGATCCGGGCGGCGCTGGTGGCCGTGGAAGCCCTGACGCGCGGGGTGTACCGGGACGCGGAGCCGGGCATCGCCATGCTCGATCCGCGGGTGCGGCCCTGCATCCGCACGGCGTTCACGCTCTACGGCGGCATCCTCGACGCCATCGCCGAACGGCGGTACACGGTGCTGCACCAGCGCGCGACGGTCTCCCGCAGCCGCCGCGCGGCCGTCGCCGCCGTAGGGGTCGCGCGGATCGCCCAGGCGCGGTGGCGGGCCCACGGTGCGCGGCCGGCGCCGGCGCCCGCCGACGCCGTGGCGCCGGCGCGGAAGGGAGCCGTGCCGTGACGGACCCCACGGCCCGGACCGGCTGGCGACCGCCGCTGTGCCGGCGGCGGGGCGGCCGGGCGGCCTGGGCCGCGCAGCGGCCGACGTGGCGTGCGGCCCGCCCGGCGCTGATCGCCGACGCGCTGAAGCGGGCGTCGGCCCGGCCGTCCGGCAACTGGTTCGTCGTCGCCGCCGCCCGGGAGGTGCGGGCCGGCGGGCCGCCGTACGGCAGGACGGTCGGCGGGGTCGAGGTCGTGCTGTGGCGTTCGCCCGGCGGCACGCCGCACGCGGGCCCGGGCGTGTGCCCGCACCTCGGGGCGCCGCTGCGGGAGAGTCGGGTGGTGTGCGGCACGCTGGTGTGCCACTGGCACGGCCTGGCCCTGGACGGCGGACCGTTCGCCGGCTGGGAGCCGTACCCGGTGTACGACGACGGGGTGCTGGTGTGGGTCCGGCTGGACGCGGTCGGCGGCGAGGAGCCGACCCGACGGCCCGTGGTGCCCGAGCGGCCGGCGGCGGCCGGCGCACTGGACGCGGTGTACACGGCGGTGGGGCGGTGCGAGCCGCAGGACGTCGTCGCCAACCGGCTCGATCCGTGGCACGGCGCGTGGTTCCACCCGTACTCGTTCGTGGACCTGACGGTGGCCCGGCCGCCGCGGGGCGAGGAGGACGACGTCTTCGTCGTCGACGTCTCCTTCCGGGTGACGGGGCGGTTCGTCGTGCCGGTCCGGGCGGAGTTCAGCGCCCCGGAGCCGCGTACGGTCGTCATGCGGATCACCGACGGCGAGGGCGCCGGGTCCGTGGTGGAGACCCATGCCACACCGCTGACGGGCGAGGCGGACGCCAAGCCGCGGACCGCTGTGATCGAGGCGGTCGTCGCCGCCTCGGACCGCCGCGGTTTCGCCCTGGCCCGCGCCGTCGCCCCCGCCCTGCGCCCCCTGGTCCGCCGCACGGCGGGCCGCCTGTGGCGCGACGACCTCGCCTACGCGGAACGCCGCTGGGAGCTGCGCAGCACGGGACGCTTCCCGGGCTGAGGGACGGCGCCCTCGCCGGGTGGCGCCGGTCAGCGGCGGGCGGCCGCGCCCAGGGCGCGCAGGACCGGGGAGCGGCCCCTGCGGGGCACGGTCCACAGGGTCTGGCCGCGCACGTCCCACGCCCGTAGGAGCGCGCCCGCCGCCAGGAAGCCGGTGGTGGCGGCGCGTTCCATCAGGGCCACGGGCAGATCGCAGCGGATCGCGTCGCCGGCCAGCACCACCCGCGGGTGGGGGGTCGCCACGCCGGGCCGCCGGGCGTGGGAGCCGACGGTGAACAGCGGGCAGTCGGCGTGCCATGCGTGCCGGGCGTCGACGATCCGGGCCGGGCGCGTCTCGGGGTAGACCCGGTGCAGGCTGCCGAGGAGGCGGTCCTGCACCGTGCGCCGGTCTGCCGGTCCGGTGACGGCGTAGGCGTGCAGTTCCACCACCGAGCCGCCGGTGCGGGCGGCCCAGCGGGCCGCCTCGCCCTCGTAGCGGTCGAGGACGCTGACGTTGTCGAGTCCGCCGTACCCGCTGGTGCCGAGGAAGCCGGGCCGGTCGGCGCGGACGGGCCGGTCGAGCCAGAGCCGGGAGACGAGGAAGGGCGGGGCGGTGCGCAGGGCGGCGACGTCGGCGCGCCAGGCGGGCGTGCCCAGGCCGGGCGAGGCGGCGACGAGCGCGCGCAGCGCCCCGGGGTCGCAGGCGAGGACCGCCGCGTCGTGGCGGTGGGCGGCGGTGTCGGTCCGCACCGTCACCCGCCCGTCGTCCTCCGGGTGCAGCGCGCGTACGGCCGTGCCGGTGCGCAGGCGCACGCCCAGGCGCTGGAGGTAGTCGCCGAGCGGTTCCCACAGCGCCTGCGGGAACGGCTCGTCGGGCACGTCGAAGAGCAGGCCCTCGGCCGAGCCGAGGAAGTAGATGTGGAACATGAGCATGAGTTCCGCGGCGGACAGTTCGCGGGGGTCGGCGAAGAAGCTGCGGGAGAACACCTCGAACGCCAGGTGGTGCGCGGCCGCGGGGAAGCGGACGCTCTGCAGGAAGCGGGTGGCGCTGAGCGAGTCGAAACGTTCGTAGACCTCGGGCACGCGGACGTCGAGGAGCGGCAGCGCGGCCCGGGGGTCCATGGCGGCGAGGTCGCGCCAGCCGAAGGTGGGGCTCAGGGCGACGAAGCCGAGGGCGCTGAGGGGCGGGGTGCGCGGGACGCGGGCGAAGCTGTCGGTGAGGCCGCCGCTGTGCCGCAGCGGGTAGTCGCGCAAGGGACGCAGCCGGTCGAGGCCGGGGTCGGTACGGCGCAACAGGCCGCGCAGGTTGTAGTACTGGCGAAAGAAGGCGTGGAAGCCGCGGCTCAGGGTGGCCCGGGTGCCGTCGGCGAGGCGGGTGCGTGCGCCGGAGAGCCGTCCGCCGAGCGCGTCGTGCTGTTCGTAGAGGGTGACGCGGGCGCCGCGTTCGGCGAGCAGGGTGGCCGCGGCGAGGCCCGCGATGCCGCCGCCGGCCACGGCGACGGCCGGCGCGTCGGTGCGGTGGAAGCGGTCCCGGCCGGGCGCCGGGAGCAGGACCTCGGCCTTGCGGTCGCGGCCCCGCCGGGCCGCTCGGTGCCGGGCGCTCACCGGGCGCTCCGCGTGTCGGCGGGGCCGTCGGCGGTGGCGTCGGTGGGGCCGTCGGCGGAGGCGTCGGTTCGGGCGAGGAAGGTGTGGACGATGCCGGTCTGCCACCCGGCGACCGGGACCGCGCGTGCGCCGGTGAAGCCCGCGTCCGTCAGCCGGGCGGCGAACTCGGGCGCGGTGTCGAAGGCGAGGACGCTGCGCCACAGGTGGCGGTAGAGGGCGCGGTCGCCGCCGAGCGTGCCCGCCGGGATGATCAGCCCTCGGCACACGGCCGTCCACAGGGCACGGTGGGCGGCCGAGCCGCTGAGGCTGTACTCGTGGACGGCGAGGCGGCCGCCCGGCCGCAGCAGGGCGCGTACGGCGGCGAGGACGCGGTCGGGGTCGGTGACGTTGCGGAACAGGTACGCGGCGAACACCGCGTCGAACGGTCCTTCTTCGACGGTGCTCAGCTCCTCGGCGGTCAGGTGCAGGAAGCGCACCCGGTCCGGCCAGGTCTTGGCGAGGGCGCGCCGCAGCATGCCCGCCGAGGCGTCCACGGCGGTGATCCGGGCGTGCGGCGCCGTCCGCAGCAGGGCGCGGGTGGAGGCGCCGGTGCCGCAGCCGAGGTCGAGGAGGTGCAGCCCGGCGCCGCCGTGGGGCAGCCGGAGCCGGCGTGCCGAGCGAGCGAGGTCGGTGCGGTAGCCGGGGTTGAGGGCGGTGAGGCGGTCGTAGCTGTGGGACGCGTGGTCGAAGGCGCGTGCCAGGTCGTGGTCGCGCAGCAGGGTCATCGGCGGCTCTCTTCGGCTCGGGGCGCGAGGGGGCGGCGGGGCCGTAGGGGGAGTTCGAGTGCGGTGCGGAGCAGGGGGCCGACGGGGCAGCGCAGACCGATGCCCCAGTCCTCCAAAGGGGTGGTGGCGCCGTCGAGGAAGCGGAACAGGCGGTGCGGCGGGATGTCGCGGAACAGGCCGGTGAAGAAGGCGGGACCGTCGATCCGCCCGGTGTCCAGGGCGCGCAGCAGCACGGCGTCCATGGCCAGGGTCCGGCGCCGGTACGGCCGGGGCGCGACGGCGCGTCCGGTGCGCAGGGCGGCCGCGATGGCGCGGCTCTGCCGCTGGACGGCGGCGAAGGTGTAGCCGGTCGCGGGGCGAGTGGCGCCGCCCGCGGCGCCGATGCGGACGGCCGCTCCGTGCCGGCGCGGGAAGCGGGCGTCCGTCATCGGGATGACGCCCTGCTCCGAGGCCTGGACGGTGAAGGCCCCGAGCCGGAGCACGTCGCGGCTGTAGCGGGCGAGCGCGGCCTCGTAGGCGGGGGTGGTGAGCGGGGCGCGGGAGAACTCGGTGTACTCCACGAGCGCCCGGTCGGGGGCGAGCGGCAGTACGTATCCGAAGGCGAGGCCGTGGGGTGGCTGCGGCACCCGGAAGTCCATCAGGTCGGCGACGCCGGGATCGAAGCGGGCCGTGTCGGTGTGCACGAACCAACCGCGGAAGTGCTGGAGCAGGAGGGTCCGGGCGGGCAGTGGGGCGGGCAGCGGCCGGGAGTCGAAGACGTGGCGGGCGCGCAGCCTCAGCGTCCGGCCGTCGGGCGTCGTGCAGCCGACCTCCGCGCCGTCGGCGGTGGCGCGCACGGTGTCCGCGGTGGCGCGCAGAAGGCGCCCGCCGGGGGTGCGGGCGAGCCGGGTGTGCACCAGCCGTTCCAGCGCCGAGGACCGGATCATGCGGTAGGTGAACGGCCACGGCCGCACGGTGAGGGGAGCGCCGTCGGCGCCGTGCACCCTCAGCCGGGACCAGGAGGCGCCGACCGCCTCGTCGAGGTCGCCGGTGCCCTGGTCCCAGTGGCACCAGGTCCGTTCGGCCGGTCTCCGCGGCCCGTCCGGCGCCTCCACCAGGGTCACGGTGGGTGGGCCTTCGGCCGCCAGCCGGTACGCGAGCGAGAGGCCGGCCGCCCCGCCGCCGACGATGACGACGTCCGACACCTCCTCGCCGCCGGCGGCGGTCGTCGGCTCGTGCGTGGCGTAGGCGTCCACGTCGTCACTCCGGGGGCGCGGGTGCGGGCGGGGGTCTCTTCGGATGGGGAGGGTGCGGGCAGGGGGCTCTCGCGTGGAGGGTTCCCTCTTACCGCGCCGCCGGTGGTGCCACCCGGCCGCCCGGGGCGCGGCGGGCCTCCTGTCACCCGTGCGGAGCACCCCCGCGGGCCGTGGCGGCGCCTCCCGTACGCCGGTCACCGCGCCGGGCGAGCGGCGTACCGCGCCTCGGCCGACCGGCGGCGGCGGGGTCGGGCCAGGGTTCCCGGGTGCCGACGTACAGCATTGGCCAGGCCGCGCGCCCGCTGAGGGTGAGTCCGGTGACCGTGCGCCGGTCGGCGGACGCGGGGGGACTGCCGTTGCGGCGGGACGGCTCCGGGGACCGGGTGATCGACGGGGCGGGGCTCGCGCGGTTCGCGCGGGGGGCACGGTGAGCGTTCACCGTGCCCCCCGTGCGGCGCGTACGGACCTCGGCGCGCCGCCCGGTCCGCTTCCCTCAGCCGCGCCGAAAGCGCAGCGTCACCAGTTCGAACGGCCTCAGGCGCACGGCGATCCGCTCGCCGTCCCGCTCGGGCGCCGGGGCGTCGGCGAGGGGCCGTTCCAGCAGGTCCGTCGCCGTGACCCCGGCGAACTCGAAGCCGGCCGTCAGCGTGGCCCGGGCCCGGCCGCCGTGCGCCTCGTGGAAGCGGACCACCACGTCACCGCTGCCGTCGTCGGCGAGTTTGACCGCCGTGACGACCACCGCGTCGTCGTCGACCGTCACCAGCGGCGCCACCTCGCCGGCCCCGGTCAGCCGCCGCTCGGGCACGTTGATCCGCCAGCCCTCGCGCACCGCGTCGGCGATGTCCGCGCCGGGCACCAGGGCGTGCCGGAAGCGGTGGACGCCCTGGTCGGTCTCCGGGTCGGGGAAGCGCGGGGCGCGCAGCAGCGAGACCCGGACCGTGGTGGTGGTGCCCCGGTCGCCGTCGGCGCGGACGGTACGGGTCACATCGTGGCCGTACGTCGAGTCGTTGACGAGGGCGACGCCCCAGCCGGGCTCGGCCACGTGCACGAAGCGGTGGTTGCAGGCCTCGAACTTGGCCGCCTCCCAGGAGGTGTTGGTGTGGGTGGGCCGGTGGAAGTGCCCGAACTGGGTCTCGGACGCGTACCGTTCGGCGTGCACGTCGAGCGGGAAGGCGAGCTTGAGGAACTTCTCCGTCTCGTGCCAGTCCACTTCGGTGTCCAGCACCAGCCGCCGCTGTCCGGCGGCGAGCGAGAGCACCTGGGTGACGCGGGAGGAGCCGAAGGACCGTACGATCCGCACCGAGGCGCCGTCCTCGCCGGGCGTGACGGAGTCGGCGTCGGTGAGGTCGGTGACCGTGTTGCGGTAGAACTCGTCCACGTCCCAGGCGTCCCACATGTTCGGGAAGTCGGGGTGGAGCTGGAGGAGGTTGGCGGCCCGGCCGGGGGCGACCGCCTCCCGCTCGGCCTCGATGTCGTACGCCGAGACGACGAGGCCGCGGGCGTCGATCCCGATGCGCAGCAGGCCGTTGTCCAGGACGTGTCCGCCGCCCTCGCGGGGCGTCAGCCGGGTGCGACCCCCGACGGCCGGAGCGCCGGCACCGCCCGCCGGGACGCCGGCGCGGGGGTGCGGGGCCGCGTTGAAGACCATTTCCGTCGTGCCCTCGCCGGCCAGCGCCCGCTGCGCGGCCTCGATGATCACGCCCAGTTCGGCGGCGACGCGGTCGTAGGTGGCGCGGGCCTCGCGGTGCACCCAGGCGATGGACGAGCCGGGCAGGATGTCGTGGAACTGGTGCAGCAGCACCGTCTTCCAGATCCGGTCCAACTCCTCGTAGGGGTACGGGAATCCGCCGCGGACGGCGGCGGTCGCCGCCCACAGCTCCGCCTCGCGCAGGAGGTGCTCGCTGCGCCGGTTGCCCTGCTTGGTCCTCGCCTGGCTGGTGAGGGTGGCGCGGTGCAGTTCGAGGTACAGCTCACCGACCCAGACGGGCGGTTCGGCATACTCGGCCTCGGCCTTGTCGAAGAAGGCGGCCGGGGTCTCCCACACCACCCGCGCCGAGCCCTCCAGGTCGCGCAGCCGGGCCGCCTTGGCGACCATCTCCCGGGTCGTGCCGCCGCCCCCGTCGCCCCAGCCGGTGGGTGCGAGGGAGTGCCTGGCGACGCCCTTGTCCTTGAAGTTGCGGGCGGCGTGGGCGATCTCGGCGCCCTTCATGGAGCAGTTGTAGGTGTCGACGGGCGGGAAGTGGGTGAAGATCCGGGTGCCGTCGATGCCCTCCCACTGGAAGGTGTGGTGCGGGAACTTGTTCGTCTGCGACCAGGAGATCTTCTGCGTCAGCAGCCGCTTGGAGCCCGCCGCCCTGATGATCTGCGGGAGTCCGGCGGCGAAGCCGAAGGTGTCGGGCAGCCAGGCCTCGTCGTTCTCGATGCCGAACTCGTCGAGGAAGAACCGCTTGCCGTGCACGAACTGCCGGGCCATCGCCTCGGAACCGGGCATGTTGGTGTCGGACTCCACCCACATGCCGCCGGCCGGCACGAACCGTCCGTCCGCGACCGCCTTCTTCACCCGCGCCCACACCTCGGGCCGGTGCTCCTTGATCCACGCCCACTGCTGGGCCTGGGACATGGCGAAGACGAAGTCGGGCTCGTCCTCCAGCAGGGCGGTCATGTTGGAGGTCGTGCGGGCCACCTTGCGCACGGTCTCGCGCAGCGGCCACAGCCAGGCCGAGTCGATGTGCGCGTGCCCGACCGCGCTGATCCGGTGCGCGGAGGGCACGGCGGGCGCGGCGAGGACGCCGGCGAGCGTGCCTCGGGCGCGCTCGGCCGTGCCGCCCACGTCCTGGAGGTCCACCAGGTCCAGGGCCCGGTCCACGGCGCGCAGGATCTCGTGGCGGCGCTGGGAGTCGGCGGGCAGCTCGGCCATCAGCTCGCCGAGCACCTCCAGGTCGACGACGAGCTGCCACACGGTCTCGTCGAAGACGGCGAGGTCCATGCGGGTGAGCGTGTACTGCGGCTCGCTGCCCGCGGTGTCCTTGTCGCCGAGCCGGGTGGGCAGGAAGGGGTGGTAGTCGAGGATGACCGGGTTGGAGGCGGCCTCGATGTGCAGGCGCACCTCCTCGCCGCCCGCGACGGGCGCGCCGATCCTGACCCACTGGTTGCGCGGGTTGAGGCCCTTCACGGGGGTGCCGTCGGGCCGGTGGACCAGGCCCTCGCACTGGAAGCCGGGCATGTTCTCGTCGAAGCCGAGGTCGAGCAGGGCCTCCACGGTCTTGCCGGCCCACCGCTCGGGGACGGTCCCGGTGACCCGGAACCAGCTGGTGCCCCACGGAGCACCCCAGCGGGCGCCCGCCTCGATCGGCTCGGGCTCGGCGGCCAGTCCTTCGGCCACCGGCACGGGCTCTCCGGGCGCGTGCCACACGGCCACGTCCAGGGGGACGGACTCGGGGTACACGGCGGGGCGGATGCGCTCGTCGAGGACGCGCTTGAGGCGGGCTTCGACCAGGCTGCGGTCGTCATGCATGCGGGGTGCTCCGTAGGTCGTGCGTCAGCGGGCGGATCGGCGGTCGGTCACCAGGGGTGGGTGAGGGAGGCGGGGGCCGACGAGGTGTACAGCTCCCCCACCGCGCGCACTTCCAACCGTGCGGCGCGCTCGCCGGGCGCGGGGGTGAGGCCGCCGGTGAAGTACGCCCGCTGGCAGGTGCCGCCGAGGAAGCGGCGGGTGCCGTCGGGCAGGACGCGGTGCAGGGTGTAGTGGCGTACCGTGCCGGGCGCCGGGTGGTTCCACGCCAGGCGCAGGTCGCCGCCGGAGGCGGCGGTGATCCGCGCGCCGGTGGGGGCGGCCGGGGTGGTGCGGCGGTCGCGGACGGCGAGGCCGCCGAGCCGCCAGCGCACGGGGCCGCCGCCGGTGGCGGTGAGCCGGACGCCGAGCGCGTGCACGGTCCCGGACAGACCGGTGAGCCGCACGGCCGAGGTCCGCCAGCCGTCGCCGCCGGCGGCGGGCGGTGGGAGGTATACGTACGGCGGTTCGGTCCCGGCCTCCTCCGGTTCGGCGGTCGCCACGGCCAGCTCGACCCGTACGCCGCCCGCGTCCGTGCGGTGGGTCAGTTCGACGACGGTGTCCCGGCCGATCGGCAGCCGGGTGGCGTACAGGTCGAGCACGGCGGGCCGGTCGAGAGCGCCGTCGACGAGCACGCTGCTGCCGCCGCGCCAGGCGTCGGCGAAGTCGAAGGAGACCGCGGGGCGTCGGCCTTCCGTCCGCACGACCCAGCGGCGGGAGGGCAGCCGGTCCTGGAGACCGAGGTGGTTCCAGGGGGTGTCGGAGGCGACCCGGCCGGACTCGTACCAGCGCAGTCCGTGCCCGGTGTTGAAGACGCTGGCGAACGGCAGGGAGGTCACGGTGGAGCGGTCGGCGACGCAGAGGGCGGGCGCGCGCCAGCGGTCGGCGGTGTCGGGGCGGGCCGGGTCGAGGGAGCGGCCGGTCCAGAAGCGGTCGTCGGCGGCGTGGAAGTCCGCCGGGGTGTGCCCGGCGGGCAGGTGGCCGTGGGTCCACTCCGGCCGGTAGAGGCCGAGGGAGGTGGTGTGCGGGGCGTCGGCGGGCACGATCGCGTCCCAGTCGACGAAGGTGTCCGGGCCGTTGGACTCCACGTCGACGCCGGCCCACAACGCGTAGCGGTCGCGGCCGAGTCGTTCGGCCTTCTGCCCGGAGGAGGCGAGCGAGCCAGCGCTCCAGCGGAAGTCGAGGAACATGTCGTCGGCGGCCTGGAACAGGGCCTGGTTCTCGGCGTCGAGCGCGCCCTGCCAGTTGACCGAACCGTTCACGGTCATCGCGTCGTACCAGGTCACCCGCTGTCCCTCGGCCGCGGCGAGGGCCTTGAGTTCCTGGACGAAGCCGAGCATGGCGGCGCCGAGGGCGCTGTCGCCGCCGCCGGTCTCGGCGTTGAGGAACCAGCCGTCGAAGCCGTACGCCGCCGCGACCGCGACAAGTCGCTCGGCGAGCGGGTGGCGCCCCGCGGCGTCCCGCTGCACGAGGTCGCGGGTCCACTGGAGTTGTCCGCCGTAGGCGACGGGCGGCAGGAAGACGTTGCCGAGGACGGGTACGCCGTGCCGGTGGGCGGCGTCCACGATCGGGGCGTTGGGGGCGAGGATCAGGCCCTCGCCCGCCGAGCCGCCCCAGAAGACCAGCTCGTCCAGGTAGGCCCAGTGGGTGAGCGCGTAGTAGTCGGCGGTGGCCGAGCCCTGGGAGGGGTTGCCCGAGGTGGGTCCGAAGGACACCAGGGACTGGACGCGTGCCTGGTCCGTGCGGGCGGTGGCGTTGGCCGGGACCGGGGTGAAGCGGGGGGCGAGCGGGACGGTGGCGGCGTTGAGGGCGAGGTCGGTGTCGGCGGCGGCGCGCCAGCTCTTCAGGCTGCGCCAGGTGATGCCGGCGTCCGGGCTGCCGGCGGGCAGGGAGTCGGGGTACCAGTAGGAGGCGTACGGCTGGAGGGCGGCCGCGGCCTTCGGGGCGGCCGTGGCGGTCGCGGGCAGGGCCGGCAGGAGCGCGGTGGTGGCGGCGGCGAGCAGCACGGTGCGTCTGGTGGGGTTCACGAGCGGGTGCCTCCTTGTGGACGGTGGAGTACCTGGTCGGACGTGACGACCTCGGTGATGCCGCGGGCCGTCAGATGGGCCGGGTCGGCCGCGCGGGTGTCGAGGACGGTGGTGGGGCGGGCGCCGTCGGCGGTCAGCCGGAAGAACGCCTCGAAGACGTCGCCGCCGGGCGCGCAGCGGGAGCGCGCGGCCGGGTCGGAGGGGACGGCGAGGGCGGTGGTGCGCGGGGGCGGGGTGCGGGCGGGGCCGCCGAGGGCGCGGGACAGGGCGTGGGCGATGTCCTTGGGGCGGCGGTCGTTGGTGAGCAGGCCGAGGGTGTATTCCAGTTCGGGGAAGTCGGCCAGTTCGCGGGAGACGTCGTGGGAGCACCACCAGGTGACGCCCCACAGGCCGGGGCAGTCCAGGGCGGCCGCGACGGTGGCCTCGGCGAAGGCGGCCGCGTGCTCGGCGGGGACGAGGGGGGCGGGGGCGCCGACCTCCTGGAGCCAGACCGGGCGGTGCGGGTCGTCGGCCCACGCCTTGCTCAGCTCGATCAGGTAGGCGGCGTGGTGCTCGGCGGCCACGGAGGTGCGGCCGTAGCGCTGGGCGGTGCCGTTGAACACCCAGGAGTGGACGGCGGTGAGCGCGCCGTGCCGGGCGGCCTGGGCCGGGGTGAAGGGCATGTCGTCCTGGTACCAGGTGGCGTCGTACTCGGCGTGCAGGTGCAGCCGGCCGGGGGCGCCGTTCTCGCAGGCGGTGAGCATGCGCTCCAGCCAGGCGTCGACCTGGTCGCAGGTGGCCGGGTCGGGGTCGGGATGGGGGGCGGCGGAGAACTGGTTGATCTCGTTGCCGAGGGTCATGCCGAGGAAGTTGGGCCGGTCGGCGAGGGCGGCGGCCAGGGTGCGCAGGTAGGCGGCCTGGCCGTCGAGGACCGCGGGGTCGGTGAACAGGTTGCGGCGGTGCCAGGTGCGGGTCCAGGCGGGCAGGAAGTCGAAGCTGGACAGGTGGCCCTGGAGGCCGTCCACGTTGACGTCGAGGCCGCGTTCGCCGGCCGCGTCGACGAGTCGCACCAGTTGTTCCACGGCGCTCGGGCGGATGAGCGCGCGGTCGGGCTGGAAGTAGGGCCACAGCGGGAAGACGCGGACGTGGTCGGCTCCGAGTGCGGCGATGGAGTCGAGGTCGGCGCGTACGGCGTCGAGGTCGAAGTCGAGCCAGTGGTGGAACCAGCCCTGGCTCGGGGTGTAGTTGACGCCGAAGCGCACGGCAGAAGGCATGCGGGGGTCCTTGCGGGGTCGGGTACGGGGTTCGGCCCTTGGGCCGCTCGCGCCCGCGGCCCGGGGCGGCGGCCTGCGGGTCATCCCTTGACGGCGCCCTCGCCGACCCCGCGGAAGAAGAAGCGCTGGAGGCAGGCGAAGAGGGCGATCAGCGGCGCCACGGCGATGACGGTGCCCGCGGCGACGAGCCGTTCGTCGTCGGCGAAGGTGCCGTGCAGGTAGTTGAGGCCGATGGTCAGGGTGAACCGGGAGGGGTCGCTGAGCACGATGAGCGGCCACAGGAAGTCGTCCCAGGCGCCCATGAAGGCGAAGATCGCCACCACGGCGAGGGTGCCCTTGACCGAGGGCAGCGCGATGCGCAGGAACCGCTGCCAGACGTCCGCGCCGTCGACGTAGGCGGCCTCCTCGATCTCGTAGGGCAGGTTGAGGAAGGCGTTGCGCATCAGCAGGACGTTCAGGGAGGCGACGGCGCCGGGCAGGAGGACGCCGACGAGCGTGTTGTTCAGGCCCAGTTCCCGCATGGTGGTGAACTGGGCGATGATGATGCCCTCGGCGGGCACCAGCATCGCCAGCACGAAGACCAGGGTGGCGGCCCGGCGGCCCCGGTAGCGCAGCCGGGCCAGGGCGTAGCCGGCGAGGGCGGCGCCGACGCAGTTGGTGACGACGTTGGCGGCGGCGACCTTCAGGGAGTTGAGGGCGTAGTCCCACACCGGGATGGTGTCGGCGACCCGCTCGTAGTTGTGCAGCGTGGGGTGGGCGGGCAGGAACGACGGCGGGGAGTTGAAGATGTCCTCGGTGGGGCCCTTGAGCGAGGTGGACAACTGCCACAGGAACGGGCCGACGGTCAGGGCGAGGACGGCGAGCAGCAGCACGTAGCGCAGGACCAGCTCCCACACCCGGATGCGGCGGCCGTTCTCGTCGGTGAGGCGGGGTCCGCGGGCCGGGGCCGGGGTCGCCGGCGGCTTCGCGGCCTGGGTGTCGACGGTGCTCACGACTCCTCCTTCCGGTCGGCGCGCAGCACGAGCAGCATCAGGATCACGGTGATGACGAAGACGACGAGGGAGAGTGCGGAGGCGTAGCCGACCCGGCCGGACAGGCCGGTGCCGGTGCGCTGGATGAGCATGACCAGGGTGGTGTCCTCGCCGGCCGGGCCGCCGCTGGGGCCCGCCATCAGGTAGACCTCGGAGAACACCTTGAAGGCGGCGACCGAGGAGAGCGCGGCGACCAGGACCATGGTGGAGCGGACGGCGGGCACGGTGACGGTCAGGAAGCGGCGCACCGCGCCCGCGCCGTCCACGGCGGCGGCCTCGTGCAGCTCGCGCGGCACGTTGGCGAGGGCCGCCAGGTAGACGATCATGTAGTAGCCGAGGCCCTTCCAGACCGTGACGGCCATGGCGCTGAGCAGCAGCAGCCACTGGTCGCTGAGGAAGCCGACCTTGCCCACCCCGACCATGTCCAGGAGCGAGTTCACCAGGCCGCGTTCGTCCAGCAGCCACACCCAGATCAGGCCGACCACGACGATCGAGGCGACGACCGGCGTGTAGAAGGCGGACCGGAAGAAGGTGATGCCGGGGATGTTCTTCTGCACCAGAAGGGCGAGCAGCAGCGGCAGGACCACCAGGGCCGGGACGACGCCGGCCATGTAGAGCACGCTGTTGCGCAGGCCGGTCCAGAACGCGTCGTCGTGCAGCAGTTCGCGGAAGTTGGCGAGCCCGACGAAGTGGCCCGGGAGCAGGGTGCGGCGGTCGGTGAAGGCGTTGATCACCGTGGAGACGAACGGGTACAGGACGAAGGCGCCGGTCACCAGCAGTCCGGGGGCGGCGAACAGCCATGGGCTGGTGGGCAGTTGGCGCCGTATCCGGGTTGCCGGCCGCCGTCCGGCCGGGCGGCGGCCGGGCTGCCGGGCCGGACGCGCAGGGCGCGTCCGGGAGACGGTCGAGGTGGGCACGGTGCGTTATCCCTGCTGCTTCAGAAGCTGGTCACAGGCCTTGACAGCGTTGTCGAGGGCGTCCTTGGGGCTCTGCTTGCCCTGCAGCGCCTTGGCGACCTCGTTGCGCAGCGCGGTCTTCATCTGCTCGCTGAACAGCACGGGCGTGTAGTTGACCGCGTTCTTCAGTGACTTGGCGGAGGCGATGCGGACCCGGGCGACGTCGGTGCCGTCCTCCTTGGTGAAGTACGGGTCGTCCAGCGAGCCGGCGGTGCTCGGGAAGATGGCGACCTTCTTGGCGAAGGACATCTGGTGCTCGGCGTCGGTGACGTAGTGCGCGAAGGCGACGGCGGCGGGGGTGCGCTTGGTCTTCGCGTTCACCATCAGGCCCATCACGTACATGTTGACGTGACCGGTGCTCGTGATCTGGTCGGTGATGCCGATGTTCCTGTACAGGTTCGGCGCCTGCTTCTTGAAGTTGTCCAGGTCCAGGGCGCTGCCGGGGTTCATGGCGACGGCGCCGGTGAGGAACTTCTTGCCCGTCGACTCGGGGGTGGCGGTGAGCGCCTGCGGGTCGAGGGCCTTGGCGTCGTACAACTGCTTGTACTTGGTGAGGAGTTCGACGCCCTTGGCGTCGTTGAAGGCGAAGCCGGTGCCGTCCTGGTCCATCAGGGTGGAGCCGTAGCGGCCGAAGTCCTCGATGGTGGGCACGTTGGCGAGGGTGGCGACCTTGCCGCCGGACTTCCGTGCCATCCGGAGGGCGTCGGTGAAGAGTTCGTCGTACGTCTTCGGCGGCTTCGAGGCGTCGAGGCCGGCCTGCTCGAAGAGGGTCTTGTTGTAGAACAGCGGGCCGGTGTTGAGGTACCAGGGGAAGGCGAATGTGCCGCTCATGCCGGGGACCTGGTGGCTGGCCCAGGCGCCGGGCAGGTATTCGCCCTTGTACGGGGCGGCGGCCTTGTCGAGGTCCATCGCCAGACCCGCCTGGGCGAGCGGAGCGACCAGGTCCGGGGAGACGTTGACGACGTCGGGCAGGGTGCCGCCGGCCGCGTCCGCGCTGATCTTGTCGGCGTAGCCCTCGGCGGGCTGGTCGACCCACTTGACGTGGGCGCCCGGGTACTTCTTCTCGAAGTCCGCGATCAGGCCCTCGAAGTAGTCCTTGAAGTTGGCGCGCAGGTTCCAGGTCTCGAAGGTGATGTCGCCCTCGACCTTGCCGGAGGCGTCCGTCGAGCCCCCGCCGTCGTCGGAGGAGCCGCAGGCGCTCAGCGGCAGGACGAGGGCGGTGACGGCGGCTGCGGCAAGCGCTCTGCGGGACATGGGCACGGTGACACGGCTCCCTTGCGGCGTCGGCTGAGGGGTTTCGGCAGTGACGATGCACGCCGGATTCAGGGAAAGTCAACGGATGGAGCGCAGCTAAAGCGATTAGTAGAGCGAAGTGGCAGGTCAGGGCGGTTCGTGAGGGGGCTTGCCAGACTGACTAATGCGCTTTAGCCTTCTTCTACTCAAGCGCTTTAGCGATCACCGCGGGGAAATGAGGGCGACCATGCCGGCCAAGCGGTCACCGGCGCGCCGGCCGACCATGAAGGACATCGCGCGCCGCGCCGGTGTCTCCGAGAGCGCGGTCTCCTTCGCGCTCAACGGCCGGCCGGGTGTCTCCGAGGTCACCCGCGACCGGGTGCGCCGGGTCGCCGAGCAGCTCGGCTGGCGGCCCAGCACGGCGGCCCGCGCGCTGTCCGGGGAGGGTGCGGCCACGATCGGTCTCGTGCTGGCCCGGCCCGCGGACACGCTCGGCGTGGACTCCTTCTTCCTCCAACTGGTCTCCGGCATCCAGCAGGTGCTGGCGGAGCGTCATCTCGGGCTGCTGTTCCAGGTGGTGGAGGACCTCGCCGACGAGTGCGCGGTCTACCGCAGGTGGTGGGCCGAGCACCGGGTGGACGGCGTCCTCGTGGTGGACCCGCGCACCGACGACCCGCGCCCTGACCTGCTCGACGAACTCGGCCTGCCCGCCGTGGTGATCGGCGGCGCGCCGGACGAGCGGCACCCGGGCCTTTCCACGGTGTGGGCCGACGACGCGGCCGCGATGGCGTCCGTGGTGGACGGTCTGCACGCGCTCGGCCACCGGCGGATCGTGCACATCGCGGGGCTGTCCGGCCTCGCCCACACCCAGCGCCGGATCCGGACGCTGCGCGCCGAGGCCGCCCGCCGCGGGCTGACCGGCGTGGAGTCGGTGACCACCGACTACTCCGACGCGGAGGGAGCCGCCGTCACCCGCCGTGTCCTCTCCTCCGCCGCTCCCCCGACGGCCCTCATCTACGACAACGACGTGATGGCCCTCGCGGGCGTCGCCACCGCCGCCGAACTCGGCTTCCGCGTCCCGGCGGACGTGTCGGTGGTGGCCTGGGAGGACTCCGCCCTGTGCCGCATGGTCAGGCCGTGGCTGTCCGCCCTGTCCCGTGACAGTGTCGAGTTCGGCCGCACCGCGGCACGGGAGCTGACCGCGCTCCTCGACGGCGGCCCGGCCCGGACCGTACGGGTGCCGGTGCCCCGGCTGATCGAACGGGAGAGCACCGGGGCGGCACGGGGCGCGTGACACATCCCTCACCGGTCCGCCGCCGAAAGGGGTGGACCCGCCGCCTCGTGCGAGATGATCGTGGACGCCATGGACCATCGACACCTGCCGCCGGGTGAGCCCGCCGGCCCGGCCGGACCCGGCACCGACGACCGTTCGCGCGAGGGCGGGCCGCCGGGGCCGGGCGCGGGCGCGCGTGCGCGGCAGGAGACGAGGGGGGCGAGCACGGGCGGGGAGAGCGCCGAGGTCCGTCGTTTCCGGGACGAGCTCGGGCTTCCCGGCCTGATCGACGTCCACACCCACTTCATGCCCGAACGCGTCCTGCACAAGGTCTGGGACTACTTCGACGCGCGGGGCCCGCTGACCGGCGGGCTGGCGTGGCCCATCAGGTACCGGCGGCAGGAAGCCGAACGGGCCGCGCTGCTGCGGGAATTCGGCGTACGGGCCTTCACCTCGATGCTCTACCCCCACAAGCCGCAGATGGCCCGGTGGCTGAACGAGTGGGCCGCCGACTTCGCCCGCCGGACCCCCGACTGCCTGCACACGGCCACCCTCTATCCGGAGCCGGGCGTCGAGACGTACGTCCGCGAGGCCGTCGAGGCGGGCGCGCGCGTGTTCAAGGCCCATGTGCAGGTGGGGGCGTACGACCCGGCCGACGAGCTGCTCCAGCCGGCGTGGGGCCTGCTGGCCGAGGCGCGGATCCCCGTGGTGATGCACTGCGGCTCCGGGCCCGCGCCCGGCGAGCACACCGGCCCCGAGCCGGTCGCCCGCGTGCTGGCCCGGCACCCGCGACTGCGGCTGATCGTCGCCCACATGGGCATGCCCGAGTACGAGGACTTCCTCGGCCTCGCCGAGAGGCACGGGAGCGTACGGCTGGACACCACGATGGCGTTCACCGACTTCACCGAGGGTTTCATGCCGTTCCCCCGCCGGGCCCTGCCCCGGCTCGCCGCCCTCGGTGACCGCGTCCTGCTCGGCTCCGACTTCCCCAACCTGCCCTACCCCTACGCGCACCAGCTCCACGCCCTGGAGCGGCTGGACCTCGGGCCGCAGTGGCTGCGATCGGTGTGCCACGACAACGCGGCCGAGCTGTTCGGGGTGTGAGGGCGGGCGCCGGACGGCGGACGTCCGGCGAGCGGACATGCGGTCGGGCCGCCTGGCCGGATCTCCGCGGGCGCCGGACCTCCGGCGCGGGCGAGCCCGGCGCTCGCGGGACGGCCGCGCGGGGAGGAGCCTGGGGCGTGAGAGCGGCACGGCTCCCGGAAGACGAGATCGGCGGGGTCCACCGGTTCCGGGCGCGGGGGCGGGGTATGCCTGGGCGGACGGCCCCGACCGGGGTCGTCCCCGCCGGAAGGGACCGGGTCATGGATGGTTGGTACGTGGACGACCGGTGCGTCAACTGCGACGTCGCGCGGCAGTTCGCACCTGGGCTGATCGACGAGTCGCACGGCAGGTCGCGCGTGTCGAGGCAGCCGGTCGACGAGGCGGAGACGAGACGCCTGCACGCCGCCGCCTTCGCCTGCCCCACCCGCTCGGTGCGCACAGACTCCGGAGAGCCGGACCCCGCGCTGGACCCCTTCCCGCTGGCCCTGGACGACGACGTGCTGATCTGCGGGCACAACTCCCGGCACACCGCCGGAGCCAATTCCTACCTGCTGACGCGGCCGACCGGCACGGCCATGATGATCGACACACCCCGCTGGAGCCCCGCCCTGGCCGAGCGGTACGCGGCCCCGGCGCCCGTCACCGACGTGCTCCTCACCCACCGTGACCACGCCGCGCACGGCCGCCGTTACGCGGACCACTTCGGCGCCCGGCTGTGGATCCACGAGGGGGACCTCGACGCCGCACCGGACGCGGACCGGGTGATCCACGGCCCGGAGGCCATGGAGGTCGGCGAGGGCGTCACCGCCCATCCGGTGCCCGGTCACACCCTGGGCAGTGTGCTCTACGTCGCGGACGACCGGTACTGCTTCAGCGGCGACAGCTTCTACTGGTCCCGCGCGAGCGGCGATCTGGAGGTCGTGCAGAGCGTGACGTGGTACTCCATCGAGGAACTGGCCGCGTCCCTCGCCAGGGTGGCCGGACGGCTGCGCTTCGAGTGGGTCCTGCCGGGCCACGGCGACCGCCGCCGGCTGCCCGCCGAGGAGATGTCCCGGCGGCTGCGGGACCTGGCGCGCCGCACCGGGCTGCTGCGGCCCCGGCCGGTCGACTTCACCGCCGTCCGCTGGTGACCGACACGGTCGGTGTCCGGCGGCATGGCCGGTGCTCGACCGCTGGGGCCGTCCCACGGCTCGGCGGTCACGGCTCGGCGGTCACGGCTCGGCGGTCACGGCTCGGCGGTCACGCGGCTCGCTCGGCGGTCACGGGGCGCGCCCGCCGTGCCGTGGGCCGGTGGCCTACCGCCCGGTGCCGACCGGCTCCGCGAGGCCGAGTTCACGCTCGCCGAGAGGCGCGAAGAAGCGCTCGACGTCCGTGTCGGTCACCTCCTCCGGCGTCGACGGCGACCAGCGCGGCCTGCGGTCCTTGTCGACGACCTGGGCGCGGATGCCCTCCACCAGGTCACGGGTGGCCAGGGCCGCGCAGGAGACGCGGTACTCCTGGTCGAGGACCCGCTCCAGCGAGCCGAGCCGACGGGCGCGGCGCAGGGCGGCGAGGGTGACCTTCAGCGCGGTCGGCGACCGGGTGAGCAGGGTCTCGGCCGCCTCCTTGGCCGCCGGGTCACCGTGGGCGAACAGCCGGCGCACGATCTCCTCGACCGTGCCGGCCGCGTAGCAGGCGTCGATCCACTCGCGCCGCTCGGCCGTCTCCCCCGGCGGCGCCTTCCGCGCGTGCCGGCCGACCGCCTCCGGCACCGGCAGTATGGAGAGGTCGTCGACGAACGGCCCGAGTGCGGCGGACGGGACGTAGTGGTCGGCCAGGGAGCAGAGCAGGGCGTCCGCGGCGCCGATCTGTTCGCCCGTCAGGGCGAGGTGGGTGCCCAGTTCGCCGGGGATCCGGGAGAGCAGGTGGGTGCCGCCGACGTCGGGGACGAAGCCGATCCCGGTCTCGGGCATGGCGATCCTGGAGCGTTCGGTGACGACGCGGACGCTGCCGTGCGCGGAGAGGCCGACGCCGCCGCCCATCACGATGCCGTCCATGACGGCCACGTACGGCTTGGGATAGCGGGCGATGCGGGCGTTGAGGCGGTACTCGTCACGCCAGAAGGCCGCCGAGGCGGTGCCGTCGCCGTCGCGGGCGTCGTCGTGGATGGCGCGGATGTCACCGCCCGCGCACAGACCGCGCTCCCCCGCGCCGGTGACGACGACGACCTCGACGGCCGGGTCGTGCTCCCATGCGGTGAGCGCCTCCTCGATGCGGAGCACCATCGCGTGGTCGAGGGCGTTGAGCGCCTTGGGGCGGTTCAGGACGACATGGGCGGCCCGTCCGCTCGTGTGCAGCAGGACCCGGTCCTCGGCGTCGCCGGTCATCCGGACACCTCCGTCATGCCGCGGGCCGCGATGACGCGCATCATCTCGTCGGTTCCTTCCAGGATCCGGTGAACGCGCAGGTCCTTGGGGTACACAGCGGCTTCCCTCACCGTGGATCTCTCACTGGATCTTGGACGCGACTATATAGTCGGACGTCCTAGTAATCCAGGGCCGAAGATCGCGCGAGAGTGGCGCCACCGCCGCCACGCGCCGTCGGCGCCCGGGACCGCGCCGGTCGCGCTCAGCCGCCCACAAGGACCGGCCCGCCTCACACCCGCCGAGCCGATGCGCTGCGGCCCCCTGCGCCCGCGGAGCCGGCGCGCTCCGGTCTCCGCACCCCTCGAGCCGGCGCGCGCCTCAGACCCCTGCACCCACCGAGCCGGTGCGCCCCAGGCCCTCCCGCCCCCGGGCCGGCGCTCTCCCGGACACTCCACCCCGCCGGTTCCACGGCCACCTCTCACTACGAGCGAAACCCGCCCACACCACCCCGTTAGCATGTTCGAACCCATGACGACCGACCTGAACACCCGTCCTTCGCCGGAAAACACGCCATCCAGCGCCATAAGTGACCTATTTGTCCAACATCTACCAAATGGGCCAGTCAATTGAAAAACATACCGACACGAATAGCGTCCAGACCTGACGCCGGCCCTCCGAGCTCCCCGTGGCGTCAGCCGCGAACGGTTCTGTGGGGCGCGGTGGGTGTGGCGACGCTCGGATTCCTCATCGCGCTGGAATGCGCCGCGCGCCACTACGGCCTGCCGGGGCCGATCACCAACCAGGCACGAGAGGTGATCTTCGTTCCGGCTTCCGGGCCGCTGCTGTACGCCGGTCTGGCGCTGACGATGGTGGTGCTCACCTGGCGGCAACGGCTGATCGCGGCCTGCGCCGCGGTCGGCATCGACGTCGTCTTCTTCCTGGTGCGCTGGGCGGCCGGCTCTGAACTCGAATTCGGCAACGGCGCGCTGTGGGTGATCCTGGGCTGTGCGGTCATCGCCGTCACCCGCCGTACCGGCGCGGAGCGCGCGCTGCTGCTCAAGGGCGTCGGGCTGGGCCTGCTGCTGGTGGCCGGGCACAAGACGGGCGACACCTGGCTGCTGATCACGTCCAAGACCCGCCCCGAGGTGCTCGACCCGTACGTGGCGACCACCGATCACGCGCTGGGCAATCCGTCGTGGCTGGTCGGCCAGTTCGTGGAGGCCACCGGGTCGTTCGGCTCCACCTTCCTCCACCTCGTCTACGGCCAGCTCCCGCTGGCGGCCGCCATCGTCGGGCTGTACCAGCTGCGGCACGTGGCGGACGAGCGCCGCTTCCCGGCCCATCACCTGGTGCGCACCTTCCTGGTCGTGGGTCTGGTCGGGCCGGCCATCTACATGATCTTCCCGGTCGTCGGCCCGGTCTTCGCCTACGGCGCCGAGGGCGGCCACT
Source organism: Streptomyces sp. NPDC018610 (assembly GCF_044391765.1). Classification (NCBI taxonomy): domain Bacteria; kingdom Bacillati; phylum Actinomycetota; class Actinomycetes; order Kitasatosporales; family Streptomycetaceae; genus Streptomyces; species Streptomyces sp. NPDC018610. The sequence goes on along the minus strand of NZ_JBISAL010000004.1, from coordinate 25,450 downwards.
GGGCGACGGCGAACGTGTGGCCGGACACGCTGCCGTCGGTCGGCGGCCCGCACCCGATCCTGTTCGACGGGGTCACCCCGCGCAACTGCATGCCGAGCCTTCACACGGCGTGGGCCACCACGCTCTTCATCCACTCCCGCAAGGGCTCCCGGGCGATGCGGTTCGCCGGCGCGTTCTGGCTGGTCGCCACCCTCACCGCGACGCTGGGCTTCGGCTACCACTACGGCGCCGACCTCCTCGCCGGCGTGGTGTTCGCGCTCACCATCGAGGCGGCGATGCGCTCGTTCGCGCGCGGCTGGGACCGGTCGGCCGTCCAGCTGGTCGCCTACGGCACGGCGGTCTTCACCCTGCTCCTGGTGTCGTACCGCTTCCTGTCGGAGCCGATGGCCGGGCACCCGTGGGCGTTCGGACCGCTGCTCGTCCTGGTGACGGCGTCGGTGGTGCTCGGCTACCTCCGGACCACCAGGCAGTGGGACCCCAAGGCCGACCCGGCGCCGCGACCGGAACCGCAGTCCACCGAGCCGCAGCCCGAGCTCGCCTGAGGCGTCGCGCGCCGGGCCGTGGACGAGGGTTCGCGGCGGGGCCGGAACCGCCGGGCACGGGCCGGCGCCGGCCTCCGGCGAGGCCGCGCGAACGGGACGGCGGCGCGCCCCGCGGGCCCGCCGGGTCATGGCGCGGGCACTCCGCGGCCGGTCCGCCCGTCCGCACGCGGTGGTGCCGGACAAGGCATGCGGGGTGGCGTGGGGGGCGCGGAGGCCGTGCGACGACGGCTCCCCGGCCCACGGCGTCCGGAGGCTGTTCGCGCTGCGCGGTCGACGGCCGTCGGTCGGCCTCGGTCGGCGCGCCTCGGTCGGCGGCCTTCGGGCCGCGGGTCGAGGGAGCGTCGGTCGCCGGCAGTAGGTCTGTCGCCCGATGCGGGCCTCCGGCCCGCTCGTTAGGGTCGGTGCTCATGACGACCACGGGAATCGTCCGTCGCCGGGCGGCGGAGCGCAGGCGCGACACTCTTGAACGGCTCTCCTCCGAGCGGGACGTGTGGGTGTCCACGGCGCATCCCGAACACGGACCGCACCAGGTGCCGTTGTGGTTCCTGTGGGACGGACACGCGGTGTGGATGTGCACCGGCGCCGCCTCGGCGACGGTACGGAACCTCCGCGCGGAGCCGCGTGTGCGCCTGGCGCTGCCGGACGCCCTCGACGTGGTGCTCCTCCAGGGGGAGGCGGAGTGCTTCGCCGACCGGGAGGTGCCCGACGACGCGGCGAAGGCGTACACCGCCAAGTTCGGGTGGGACCCGCGCACGGAGGAGGACCCCTTCGTGTACGTCCGCGTGACGCCGAGGACCGTACGTGCCTGGCGCGGCGAGCCGGAGCTGCGCGGCAGGGTCGTCATGCGCGACGGCAGCTGGGTCCGGTAGCGGGCGTACGCCCTGGCCGTACACGGCAACGACGGTGCGGGGAAGGTAGGTTGGCGGAATGACCCCTGTGCCGGTGATTCTGCTGCTGTCGGGAAGCCTGCGAACCGGTTCCGCCAACGAGGCCGTTCTGCGGACCGCGCGGGACGTGGCCCCCTCCGTGCCGGCGCGCGCCGTGCTGTACGACGGCCTGGCGGGGCTCCCGCACTTCAACCCCGACGACGACACCGCCCCGTTGCCGCCTCCGGTGGCAGAACTGCGGGCGGCCGTCGACGAGGCGGCGGGGATCCTCGTCTGCGCGCCGGAGTACGCGGGCACCCTCCCCGGCGCGTTCAAGAACCTGCTCGACTGGACGGTCGGCGGGACCGAGATCTGCGACAAGCCGGTCGCCTGGGTCAACGCGGCGGCTCCGGGCCGGGGCCTGGGCGCGCAGGCGACGCTGCGGACGGTGCTGGGCTACACCGGAGCCCACATCGTGGAGGCCGCGTGCGCGGCGATCCCGGTGGACCGCGGGTCGATCGGCGGTGACGGTCTCGTCGACGACCCGGAGATCCGTCGGCGACTGGTCGAGGTGCTAAGGCTGCTGGCGGCGGCGTCCGGGGCCCGGGACGCCGGTGCGGGCGTGAGTGCGGGTCCCGCCGACGGACGGTGAGGGCGTGGCGCGGGCGGGCCCGGCCGACGCGCGACCCCACCGTGTCGCGGAGGCCCCGGACTCGGCCCCGCGGCCGGCGTCCGGCTGGGCCCCGCGTCGATCGTCCGGCCCGGCCCCTTCCGCGAACGCGGTGACGAGCAGGGCCAGGGCGGCCGTGTACGTCACCATGACCGTGACGTCCCGTCCCGTGAAGTCGAGCCCCGCGGCGCCGAGTCCGACGAGCAGGTCGGAGACGACGAACACCGCCCCTCCCCAGGCCGCCCCGGTCCCCAGCACCCGGGCGCTCAACGCCATCGTGAGCAGTGCGAGGCCGTAGCAGGCCACCGCGACGCCCGTCACCGGCCCGAGCGCGGGGGCCATGGCCGCGACGGCGGCCGCCCACACGGCGAGGTGCACGGCGCACAGCACCCGGCGCCCGCGCAGATACGGCCACGCTCCGGCCCGCGAGAACGCCGCCGTCCAGCACAGCTGCGCACCCAGGAAGAACGCGAGACCGGCGGCGAACGCCGCGGGGCCGGGCAGCAGCAGCGCCACGTCCCCGGCGGCGGCGAGAGCGAGTCCGGCCAGGACCGGCACGTGTGCCGTGCCGGTCCGCCGCCACAGGTGCACGGCGAGGACCGGTGCCAGCAGCGGCTTGGTGAGCCACTCCAGGACCGGCCATCCCGCCGTGACGCCGGCGATGTCGAGGGCGGCCGGCGCGGCGAAGACCGCGATCAGAGGCGGCACTTCAGCCCTCCGCCCTGGGCTGCCAGCCGGGCGGCCCGAACAGGTGCCCGACGCGGTCGCGCCAGCGCCGGGCCGCGCGGACGTCGCGCCAGGCGGCCGCGTACTCGTGGAAGGCGACCCGCAGCGGGTTGTAGGTGGCGATGTTCTTCGTCAGGCCGTACACCACCCGCTCGCCCTCCGGTTCGAAGGTGCCGAGGAGCCGGTCCCAGACGATGAGGATGCCGCCGTAGTTGCGGTCCAGGTACACGTTGTTGGAGCCGTGGTGGACACGGTGGTGGGAGGGGGTGTTGAAGACCCACTCCACCGGCCGCCACAGCCTGTCCACCCGCTCGGTGTGCAGGAGGAACTGGTAGACGAGGCTGACGGCCTGCTCCAGCAGGATCATCCACGGCGGTACGCCGAGCAGCGCCAGCGGCAGCCAGAACGGCAGGGTCGTCATCGGCGTCCAGCTCTGCCGCAGGGCGGTGGAGAGGTTGAAGCGGACGCTGGAGTGGTGGACCACATGGCTCGCCCACAACACCCGTACCCGGTGGTGGGCGCGATGGAAGACGTAGTACGCCAGGTCGTCGGCGAAGAACAGCAGCACCCACGTCCATCCGGAGGAGGGCGACAGGCGCCAGGGAGCGACGGTGAACAGGGCCGCGTACAGCAGGACCGTCACCGCCTTCCAGGGGACCGCGACGACCTGGCTGCCGGCGCCCATGGACATGCTCGTCACGGTGTCGCGCAGTTCGTAGCCGCGTTCGTCGTCGTCCGGCAGGAAGCGGTAGGACAGCGCCTCGACGACGACCAGGAGCACGAACGCGGGTATCGCGTAGACCACGGCCGGTATCACGTCAGCGCACCGCCTTCCGGAGTGTGAAGGGCACGCTGCGCGAGAGCAGTTCGCGCGCCAGGTCCTCGGCCGCCCGCGCCTCGCGGGCCGCGATGTGCTCGGCGAGCCGCAGATGGGCCTCGACGTCGAGGAGTTCGGCGGCCCGCAGGTCCTCGGGCACGTCGGCGACCGGGAGGGCGCCGCCCACCAGGCTGTTGAACGCCAGCAGATAGGCCAGGTTCCCCGCCCCCTCCACGATCAGCCGCCACCAGGCGATGTCCGCCGCGCCCAGTTCGGCCAGGTCGGGGCCGCTGTCCGCATACCGGTCCGCGGCCCTGACGATCTCCGCCGCGTCCTGGTCGGAGCACCGGATCGCGCACAGCCGGGCGGCGTCCGCGCCGATGCACGCCCGCATCTCCAGGGCGTCCCGGGCGAGGTCCCGCGTCGAGGGGCCCTCACCCGCCGCCGCGATGCCCATCGCCAGGTCGAGCCCGGCCGTGCGCCGCCAGTCCAGGACCAGGGTCCGGCCGCCGTGGCTGACGTCGACGAGCCGGGCCTGCTGGAGGCGTTTGACGGCCTCCCTGACGGCATGTCGGTTCACCCCGAACTCGGCCGCCAGGTCCCGTTCGGCGGTGAGCGGGGAGCCCGGCGGCAGTCGGCCGCCGAGGATCCTGTCCCGCAGCAGGGCGTAGAGCTGGTCGGAGACCGCCTCCCGCCGGATGGTTCGCGCAGTCATGGCGGACAGAGTCCGCCACACCGCCCCACTGGTCAACTGGTTGGACCAGATCGCCGGAAGGAAGCCGCGGGGCCGTCCGCAGGACCCCACCGGTGGGCCTGTGACGGCCCGGCTCACCGGCGGCCAGGTGGCGGCCGGCTCCGGCCGCCTCACGGCGTACCGGTGCGGGCGATCTTCACGCCGCTAAAGTTGTCATGTACCGTCCAGTGCTCGTACGTCGCACGCGCACCGCGCTCCGGTCCGAACGCCGGGGCGTCCTTCACCACCGGAGGAAGCATGCACGGTCGTAGAGTCCTCGTCCCCGCCGCCCTCGCCCTCGCCTCGCTGGCCTTCCTCGCGCCCGCGGCCGAAGCCAGCGGCTCCAAGATGTCCCAGTCCGCCGCGGCGAGCAAGCTCAGCGCCGCCGGCATCACCTGGAGTTCCAGCGGCAACTGCACCACACGTTCCAACTCGACGTGCACGTCGTTCGACCAGATCAACTCCGGCACCGTCGACGCCATGATCACCCTCAAAAGGGCCAGCGGCTGCGCCGTCAACATCACCGGCGGCACGGAGGTGGGCCACGCCTCGGGCACCTACAGCCACTACAACGGCTACAAGGTGGACACCTCGCACAACTCCTGTCTGGACTCCTACGTGAAGAACAGCTTCACCTACATCGGACTGCGCGGGGACGGCTACCCGCAGTGGAAGGCGGCCTCCGGCAACCTCTACTGCGACGAGGGCAACCACTGGGACATCACCGTCTACTGACGGAACCCGGGACGGACCACCGGTTTCACCAGGACCTCGGGGCCACCGGGACCAGCGGGACCTCGGGGCCGCCAGGACCACCGGGTCCTCGGGCCACCGGGACCTCGGTCCGGCGCCGAGCTGTGCCGTGCCGTGCCGTGCCGTGCCGTCCGGAGGGCGGACAGGCGGGGAATGACGGGAGTGAGATCCTGGTTGGCACCTGTCATGCTCGCATCCTCCGCACGGCCGGCCGCTCCCCGCATGCCGCTCGCCGTCTACATCCTCGGCCTGTCCGTGTTCGCCCTCGGCACGAGCGAGTTCATGCTCTCCGGGCTGCTGCCGCCCATCGCCGAGGACATGAACGTGTCCATCCCGAAGGCCGGCCTGCTGATATCGGCGTTCGCGATCGGCATGGTGGTCGGTGCGCCGCTGCTCGCGGCGGCGACCCTGCGGCTGCCGCGCAAGGTCACTCTCGTCGCCCTGATCACGGTGTTCGGCCTCGGCCAGGTCGGGGGCGCACTGGCGCCGACGTACGAGGTCCTCTTCGTCTCGCGGGTCGTGAGCGCCCTGGCGTGCGCCGGCTTCTGGGCGGTGGGCGCGGCCGTCGCCATCGCGATGGTGCCGGTGACCTCCCGGGCCCGTGCGATGGCCGTGATGATCGGCGGACTGTCGATCGCCAACGTCCTGGGCGTGCCGGCCGGTGCCTTCCTCGGCGAGCACCTGGGATGGCGGTCCGCCTTCTGGGCGGTGGGCGCGGCGTCCGCGATCGCGCTCGTCGGCGTGCTGGCCCGGATCCCGCGCATCCCGGTGCCCGAGCGGCACTCCGGGCTCAGGGGCGAGCTCACGATCTACCGGGACCGCCAGGTCTGGCTGTCCATCGCGGTGACCGCGCTCGCGGCGGGCGGCGTGTTCTGCGCCTTCTCGTACCTGGCGCCGCTGCTCACCGACGTGGCCGGGCTGGCGGACGGCTGGGTGCCCACGGTGCTGGCGCTCTTCGGCGTCGGGGCGCTGGTCGGTACGACGATCGGCGGACGGGTCGCCGACGCGCACCTGTTCGGCGTGCTGCTGTCCGGCATCACCGCCTCGACCGTACTGCTGACCGCCCTGGCGCTGCTCGCGTCGAGCCCCGTGGCCGCGATCGCCCTGTCGTTCCTCCTCGGCGTCTCCGCGTTCTACACGGCCCCGGCGCTCAACGCACGTATGTTCAACGTCGCGGGCGCCGCGCCCACGCTCGCCGGGGCGACGACGACGGCCGCCTTCAACCTGGGCAACACCGGCGGCCCCTGGCTCGGTGGCACGGTGATCGACGCGGGGCTCGGCTTCGCCTCCACCGCCTGGGCGGGCGCGGCCATGACCGCCGTCGCCATCGCCCTGGTCGCCGTCTCGCTCCGGCTGCACAGCCGCTCCCGCGTGGTGAGGACGGCCGCGCCGCGCGCTCCCGGGGCGCGGATCGCCCCGGAGGGACCGGACGAGCACGGCGCCCCCACGGCGGCCACGCCGGCCGGACCGGGCACCCCGGCCGCCGGCCTCGCCGGCTGCAGCGGCGACGCACGGTCATCGGTCCGCGGCCGCGACTGACGGGACACGAGGACTCCTCTCCTCCGGTCCGGTGACGGAGTCACGGCGCGCGCCCCGAGGAACATGGCGCGAAAGTGCCTCGCCCCGCCGGTGCCCTCTGTTCATCGTGGTGTGGTCCGGGGTGTGCTTCTGTGTGGTCCTGGGACAGCGGACAGCCCCGGCCGACCGGAACCGCGACGAACGCGACAGAGGGGGTCCTCGCGTGATGATTCGGAGAGTCGAGCAGATCCGCACGCCCGGAACACGTCGGCGCGCAGGCAAGTCCCTGGCCCTGCTCGGGGCGGCAGCCGCCCTGACCCTGGCCGGCGCCCTGGTCGAGGCGCCCGCGGCCAGTGCCGACAGCAGTCTGTGCAACCCGGGTTGCTCCGGCGCCGCCGACTTCAAGTCGCTGGGCGAGAAACTGGTGGTGCACGACTACGACTCGGACGGCAAGGGCGTGATCGCCTTCCTGTACAACGACTACTTGTCCTACACCTGCAAGAACACCAAGGGCTACGACGCCCCGCCGGTGACCTGTGACTACGAGTTCAAGGAAGGCTCCGCGGTCTCGTACCAGGTGTGCAATCTGGTCGACGGCGTCGCCGTCAACTGCAGCGGCTGGCGCGACGACAAGGCCTGACACCTCGTCGTCACCTCGTCAACTCGGCGTCGCACCCGGCAGGTGCTCCGGACGGAGCGTTCGCCGGGTGCGGAGCGTTCGCCGGGTGCGGCGCGTTCGCCGGGTGCGGAGCGTTCGCCGGGTGCGGCGCGTCGGCTCGGTCGGTCCGTGGCGAGCAGGGGCCTTCGGCGACACCGGGCCGGCCGCCGGGTCGTCCGCGTCCCCCGCCCCGGCACGACGGCGGCGCCCGGCCGGTCGAGACCGTGCGGGCCGATCTGCCCGCGCACCTGGACCCCGCTCCCACGTGTGGGTAGCCTCCGACACGGCGACCCCCGGAGGCTCGCCGCCTTCGTGCGCCGACAACTCGGCGTGCCCAAGGAGCGGTTGCACGCGCCGGCGGCACTGGCGGGAGTCACGAGGCCACGAGGGCTGTCATCACCACGGCGCCGGCGACCGCCCGCGCCCCGGAGGGATCGGAGCGGTCGTGCCGACGCGAGGCCCCGGCAGGACGGCCACGTGGGCGAAGGTCCTTGCGGTATTCGTCCTCCTCGTCCTCTTCCCCCTGGTGATCTGGTTCATGGTCTCGTTCCCCGGGTCGGGCGCGTTCCCCTGGTGAAGGCGTCCGCCGTCGCGCGCGGCACGTAGGGGGTACGAGGCCGCGGCAGCGGCCTGGCCTCAGTGGCGCTGCGGCACGACCGCCACCGGGCACTGCGCGTGGTGCAGCAGGGCGTGGGCCGTACGACCCAGTTGGAGCCCGAACTGGCCCGCCCGGCGGCGCGCCCCGACGATCACCAGGTCGGCGGCGGCCGAGCGGTCCACCAGCACCCTGTGTGCCGGCCCCTCGACCGTGGCTCGGCGCACCCGGGCCGCCGGCCCGCCGGCCGACGCCTCGCTCAGCAGCTCCTCGAGGAAGGCGGCGGCCCGCTCCTCGTGCCCGAGGGCCGTGTTCCCGGGCGGCGCCGACGGGCCGCCCCTCTCGTGCGCGGAGCTGCGCCAGGCCCGTACGACGTCGAGCACGCAACCGCGCGCCTCGGCCTCGCGGAACGCGAACCGCACCGCCTCGCCGCCGCTGTCCGGCCCGCCGGCGCCGAGCAGGATCCGCCCGTGCGTACCGGCCAGGCCGGCCGTGTCGCCGCGTACGACGATCACCGGGCACCGCGCGTGGGCCGCCACGGCCAGGCCGACCGAGCCCAGCAGCAGTCCTTTCAGCTCGCCGCGCCCGCGGGAACCGGTGACCAGGGCGAAGGCGCCGTCGCCCGCGCCCAGCAGGGCGGAGACCGCGTCCTCGGGAAGGATCTCCGTGGACACCTTCACATCCGCGTCGCGCCGCTGGGCCCGCTCCAGCGCCGAGCCGACCACGTACTCGGCCATCACCTGCTCCGAGGGCCGCTCCGTGCTGCCCGAGGGCGCGACGCCCTCGTAGCGCTCCCAGAGGGAGGCGTACATCAGGCGCAGCGGCACGCCGTGCAGGGTGGCCTCGTCCACCGCCCAGTCGACCGCCGTCAGACTCGGGCCCGATCCGTCCACACCCACGATCAGGGGCGCCTCCATCCCGATCACCGCCTTTCGCCGGACCGCCGCGTCTTTGCGGCGGGGGATCCACTTGTCACCGTCGCACCGGGGAGGGACCGGCGCGAGGGCAGAACGGCCCCTTCCGGGGACGTACGGCCCAGGCGTCGGCCGGGCCCCGCGGCCGGCCGGCCGCGTGGCCCTTCCACCCCGGCGGACCCGCCCGGTCGCCGTCCGGCCCCGGCGTCCGGCTCGCGTCCCGCCAACGCCCGCGACACGTATCCGCGGCCGCCCGGGCCGAAGGACCCCCGGCAGGGGACCGGGCGGCCCGCGACGCCCCGCACACCCGGGCCCACCCTGGAGGTGTGTCGCCCGCACGGGACACCCGCGGTCCCCGCTTCCGCTCCTCGCCCGACCGCCGACCGCATCCGAGTCGCGTAGGAGGACATCGTGCACGGCAGCCCGCACAACGTCAGTGACGTCATGACGCACACCGTCGTGGCCGTGGGGCGTGACGCCCCGTTCAAGGACATCGTCGACCTCATGGGGCAGTGGAAGGTCAGCGCGCTTCCCGTCCTGGAGGGCGAGGGCCGGGTGATCGGCGTCGTCTCCGAGGCCGATCTGCTGCCCAAGGAGGAGTTCCGCGACAGCGACCCGGACCGGTTCACCCAGCTGCGCCGGCTCCGCGACCTGGCCAAGGCGGGAGCGCTGACCGCCGGGGAGCTGATGAGCAGCCCGGCCGTCACCGTCCACCCGGACGCCACGCTCGCCGAGGCGGCCCGGATCATGGCCCAGCGCAGGGTCAAGCGGCTGCCCGTCGTCGACGACGACGGCCTGCTCGAAGGGGTGGTCAGCCGCGGGGACCTGCTGAAGGTGTTCCTCCGTTCGGACGACGACATCGCCGAGGAGGTGCGCCGGGAGATCGTGTCGTACCTCTTCCCCGCTCCGGTCGAGCCGGTCGGCGTCGAGGTGTCCGACGGGGTGGTGACCCTCCGGGGCCGGGTCCGGGACACCGCCCTGGTTCCCGTCGCCGCCCGTCTCGTACGCGCCGTGGAGGGCGTCGTCGACGTCGAGTTCGAGCTCATGAGCGGGGCGGCGGTGGAGACGAGGGCCTGAGAGGTCGGAGGCCGCCACCCAGGGTTCCTTACCGGGGCCTCCTCTTCGGGGCCTCCTCTTCGGGGGTTCCTCTTCGGCTTCCTCTCCGGGGGTTCCTCTTCGGCTGTGGCGAGGCTTCTCACTCCTGCCGCGGCGCGGGCCCCGCTTCCGGCTGCGAGGCGGGTACGGCTTGCGGCTGGGCGGGTCCCGTCTGAGGCTGCGAGCCGGAGCCCGGCTGCGGCGGCGGGACGGATTCCGGCTGTGGCTGTGGTGCGGGCGCCGTCCCTGCCCTCTGCGCCGGGTCCCCGTCGTGGGCCAGGTCCGGTTCCAGGACGGGGCGGCGGCGCGGGCCGGTGACCTCGGAGCGTACGTCCACGACGCCCTCCACCGAGCGGACCAGACGTTCGGCGAGCGGCACCAGCGAGGTGTCGGGCACCTGGCCGGTGAGGGTGACCACCCCTTCGCGCACCTCCACGTCCACCGACGCGAACGGAAGCGGGAACCGGCCGGTGACGACGTGCCGCCGTATCTCCTCGGCGATGTCCTCGTCGTCACGGAGGAAGACCTTGAGCAGGTCGGAACGGCTCACGATGCCCGAGAGCACCCCGTCGTCGTCGACGACGGGCAGCCGTTTGACTCCGTGCCGGGCCATGAGCCGGGCGGCCCGGGCCAGCGTGGCGTCGGCGCGGACGGTGACCGGCGGAACGGTCGCCAGCTCCCCGGCGGTCACGGCCACCGCCTTGGCCGCGCCCGGGGGGCGGTCCGGCCGGCCGGGCGGGTCCGCGTCACGGTCGCGGAACTCCTCCTTGCGCAGCAGATCGGCCTCGGAGACCACACCGATCACCCGGCGGCGGTCGTCCAGCACGGGCAACGCGCTGACCCCCCACTGCCGCATCGTGCGCACGATCTCCTTGAACGTCGCGCCGCCGGCCAGGGCGACGACGGTGCCGGTCATCACGTCGCTCACGGTGTACTGGGAACCCTGCATGGCCTACTCGCGGATCGGGACCCGCCACCGTTCTCGCCCGCCCCCGGCTCCCGGCGGGGGCGAGGGCGGGCGGTCGGTGGAGCGGGTCGGACGGTCAGTGCTGCGGGTGGGGGTGTGCGTGGAAGGGGGAGCGCCGCTGCTTGTCGGCGGTGCCCCTGCTCAGACGCCCCGCCGCGACGCGCAGTTGGACGGCGTGGACCATCTCGACGGCGCCCAGGACGATGGCCATGACACCCGTCACCAGGGTGAGCGCGGCGATCGAGCCGAAGGGCGAGACCACCAGCACGATGCCGGCCAGCAGCGTGATGATGCCCAGGAACAGCTGCCAGCCCCGTGCCGGCATGCCGGGCGAGGCGCCCGCGGCGGCCGTCATCATGATGCCGCGCAGCAGCCAGCCGAAGCCGAGCCAGAGGGCGAGCAGCAGGATCGACTCCAGGGTGCCGCGGAAGCAGACGAGTCCGAGCAGGACGCAGAGCGCACCTGTGATGAAGTGCAGGGCCCGCAGGTGCCCGGGAACATGCGTGCCGAAGGCGGAGGCCAGCTGGAAGACCCCGCTGACCAGCAGGAAGACGCCGAAGAGTATGCCGACGACCCGTAGGGTCTCGCCCGGCCACACCAGGACGATCACGCCGAGGGCCACCGAGGCGAGACCGATGGTGAACAGGGCCTGCCAGCCGAGGTTCGCCAGGGACTCCAGGGACTCCAGGGTGTCGTCGCCGGGCGGGGCGCTCTTGGCGGGGGTTTCGCGCGGAGGGTCGGGGTCCGGGGATCCGGAGGGGATTGTCATGCCGTCCACCTCTTTCGTGGCACAACACAGCAGTGTCGGGACATCTTCATCGTCACCCATATGGCCCTGGCCCGCCCGAGGAGGGAGAGCGGCCGGTGCGTCGGGCGCCGGTCGTTCTGCGGGTGCCTGTCGTGGTCGGGATCCTCGGCGTGGCCGGGGGGGGCCGCATATGAGTCGTCGGTCGTGGCCGGGGGGCGGCCGTGGATGGGTCGTCGGTCGATCGGCTCCAGGTCCGGGTCACTCGCGCCACCACGGGCTCAGTGCCTTGGACAGGGCGGCGACCGAAGCGATCCTCAGGGAACGCACATGCGGCGAGCTATACACATCATGCATCGCATATACGGCTACTTTCATCCAGCAGCCGTCGCAGGTGCGCGCACCCGCCGAGCTGACGGCGGGCGCGCCCCTGGCGCCGCCGGACGGCCGTGGCCGCCTCACATGCCCGCGCCGGGGTGTGTGCGGGGGGCGTAACCGTGCGCGCTCCCCCGGTGTGACGGGCCGGAAATCCGGTCTTCCTACCGTGCCGGTGGTGGGGCCGGCCGCCGCGGGCGGCGCGCCCCGGGTCCGGTACGGCACACACCACGGAGTGGGGTTCGGTGGCATCTGGTGCGAAGGGCGGCGGCGTCCGCACGGTCTGCTCGTACTGCGGGGTCGGCTGCGGGATCGTCCTGGACCTGGAGCGGGACCCCGCCGACGGCCGCAGCCGTGCCGGGAAGGCGTCCGGGGACAAGAGGCATCCCGCCAACTTCGGCCGCCTGTGCACCAAGGGAGCCACGAGCGCGGACATGATGGCCGCGCCCGGGCGCCTGGACCGGGCCCTGGTGCGCGCCGAGCGGGGCGCCGCGCCCACCGGGACGGACGTGGACGAGGCCATCGCCTCGGTCGCCGCCCGGCTGCGGGCGATCCTGGACGAGCACGGGCCGGACGCCCTGTCTTTCTACGTCTCCGGGCAGATGTCCCTGGAGGCGCAGTACCTGGCGAACAAGCTGGCCAAGGGCTTCGTGCGCACCGGCCAGATCGAGTCGAACTCCCGGCTGTGCATGGCGAGCGCCGGCACCGGCTACAAGCTGTCGCTGGGCGCGGACGGTCCGCCCGGCTCCTACGAGGACTTCGACCACGCGGACGTGTTCCTCGTGATCGGCGCCAACATGGCCGACTGCCACCCGATCCTGTTCCTGCGCATGATGGACCGGGTCAGGTCCGCGGGGGCCAGGCTGATCGTCGTCGACCCCCGCCGCACCGCCACCGCCGACCGGGCGGACCTGTTCCTGCGGATCAGGCCGGGCACCGATCTGGCGCTGCTGAACGGCCTGTTGCACCTGCTGGTCGCGAACGGGCACATCGACGAGGAGTTCATCGCCGAGCACACCGAGGGCTGGGAGGAGATGCCCGCCTTCCTCGCGGACTACCCGCCGGACCGGGTCGCGGAGATCACCGGTGTCCCGGAGGCCGACCTCCGCGAGGCCGCGCGGTGGATCGGCGAGGCCGGCGAGTGGATGAGCTGCTGGACCATGGGGCTGAACCAATCGACCCACGGCACCTGGAACACCAATGCGCTGATCGACCTGCACCTCGCCACCGGCGCCGTCTGCCGCCCCGGATCGGGCCCGTTCTCCTTGACCGGACAGCCCAACGCCATGGGCGGGCGCGAGATGGGCTACATGGGCCCCGGGCTGCCGGGCCAGCGTTCCGTCCTGGTCGACGACGAACGTGCCTTCGTCGAGGAATTGTGGGGCATCCCCGCCGGTTCCCTGCGCGCCGAGGCCGGTCGCGGCACCGTCGACATGTTCGAGCGGCTGGCCGCCGGCGACATCAAGGCGTGCTGGATCATCTGCACCAACCCGGTCGCCTCGGTCGCCAACCGCAGGACCGTGATCGCCGGCCTGGAGGCCGCCGAACTCGTCGTCACGCAGGACGTGTTCGCCGAGACCGAGACCAACGCGTACGCCGACGTCGTGCTGCCGGCGACGCTGTGGGCGGAGTCCGACGGCGTCATGGTCAACTCCGAACGCGACCTCGCCCTCGTCCAGGGGGTGGTGGACCCGCCCGGACAGGCTTTGCCCGACTGGCAGTTGATCGCCCGGGTGGCCCGCGCGATGGGTTTCGCCGACGGCTTCACGTACGCCTGCGCCGAGGAGGTCTTCGAGGAGCTCAAGCGGGCGTGGAACCCGAGGACGGGATGGGACCTGCGCGGTGTGACCTACGACCGGCTGCGCACGGGCCCCGTCCAGTGGCCGGCCGCGTCCGCCGACGGCCCGGACCGCAACCCGATCCGCTACCTCAACGACGGGGTCAGCCAGGCCCTCCTGGAGCGCGCGGACGGCACCCGCCCCCGCCTGGCCTTCCCCACCGAGAGCGGGCGCGCCCGCTTCTTCGCGCGCCCGCACCTGCCCGCGGCCGAACTCCCCGACGACGACTACCCGTTCGTCCTCAACACAGGCCGTCTGCAGCACCAGTGGCACACGATGACCAAGACCGGGAAGGTCGCCAAGCTCGCGAAGCTGGCTCCCGGTCCGTTCGTCGAGGTCCACCCGGAGGACGCCCGGGCACTGGGCGTCGCCGGCGGCGACCACGTGGAGGTCGTCTCCCGCCGGGGCCGCGCCGTGCTGCCCGCCGTCGTCACCGACCGCGTCCGGCCGGGCACCTGCTTCGCCCCCTTCCACTGGAACGACCTGTTCGGCGAGTACCTCAGCGTCAACGCCGTCACCAACGACGCCGTCGACCCGCTCTCGCTCCAGCCCGAGTTCAAGGTCTGCGCCGTCGCCCTCGCCAGGACCGCGGCGCCCGTCCCCGCGGCCCGCCCGAGCATCCAGCCGGAGCCCACCCCCGTGCCCCACACCGCTCCCGAGATCCCGCCCCCCGCCGAGGCCGCGTCCGCCGCCTCGACCGCGCCGGCCACCGCTGCGGCCGGCTCTCCCGTCGACGCGCTCACCGGTCTGTTCGGCCTCGCCGGCCTCGCGCCCGCGCCACTGGCCGACCGCGAGCGCCGCTACCTCTCGGGGTTCGTCTCCGGTCTCGCGTTGGCCCCCTCCGACGGGCGCGTCCCCGTCCTGCCGCCGAACGCGCCCTTCGCGCCGGGCCACGCCCTGTGGGTCGACGGCGTCCTCGCCGGCCTGTACTCCAGGACCGCCGTCCCCGAAGCGCCCGCAGAAGCGCCCGCGCGGTCCGGCGCGCCCGCCGGCTCCGAGGCACCGACGCGCCGCCTGGTCGTGCTGTGGGCCTCGCAGACCGGCACCGCCGAGGAGTTCGCCGCCGGCGCCGCCACCCGCCTCGCCGGGGCGGGCCGCGCCCCCGAACTGCTCGCCATGGCCGACACCGCCCCGGACCGTCTCACCGCCGACACCGACGTCCTCCTGATCACGAGCACCTTCGGCGACGGCGACGCCCCCGACAACGGCGCCGGCTTCTGGCGGGCGCTGTCCTCTTCGGACGCCCCCCGGCTGGAGGGCGTCCGGTACGCGGTCCTCGCCTTCGGCGACTCCGCCTACGACGACTTCTGCGGTCACGGCCGCCGGCTCGACGAACGTCTCGACGCCCTCGGCGCCACCCGCCTGGTCCCCCGCGCCGACTGCGAACCCGACTTCGAGGAGAGGGCCGAGCAGTGGCTGCGCCGGGTGAGCGCCGCCCTGGCCGCGGGCGACGACCGGCGGCCCGTCACCGTGGGCGCGGCCGCCTCGCACCCGTCCTCGTCCGCCGCGGCCCCGGCCGCCCCCGCCGCGCCGCCCGCCGTCGCCGGCTTCACCAGGCAGTCGCCGTTCGCGACCCTCCTCGTCGGCAACAGGCTGCTGAGCCTGCCCGGTTCCGCGAAGGAGGTACGGGAGTTCGCCTTCGACACCCGCGACGGCGAACTCGCCTACGACGCCGGTGACGCCCTCGGCGTCTGGCCGGCCAACGGCACCGGACTCGTCGCCGAATGGCTCGCCCTCACCGGATGCGACCCCGACGAACCCGTCGACCTGGGTGACGGCGCGCCCCTGCCCCTCGAAGAGGCGCTGCGCACCCGGCTCGACATCTCCCGCATCACCACCGACCTGCTCAGGTTCGTCACGGAGCGCACCGGCGGCGGCCACGACCTGAGGCGGCTGCTGCGGCCGGACAACAAGGACGCCCTCAGGAAGTGGAGTTGGGGGCGTCAGGCCGCCGACGTGATCGCCGAGTTCCCCGTGCGTGCCCGGGCCGCCGACTGGGCCGGCGTCCTCAAACCCCTCCAGCCGCGCCTGTACTCGATCTCCTCCAGCCCGCTCGTCCACCCCGGCGAGGTCCGCCTCACCGTCTCCGTCGTCCGCTACACCAACGACCTCGGCCGCGAGCGCAAGGGCGTGTGCTCGACGTACCTCGCCGACTGCGCCGACGACGGCCCGGTCCAGGTCTTCGTCCAGCGCTCACCGCACTTCCGCCCGCCCGCCGACCCCACGACCCCCATGATCATGGTGGGGCCCGGCACCGGTGTCGCCCCCTTCGTCGGCTTCCTCGAGGACCGCCGGGCCCGCGGGCACACCGGCCCCAACTGGCTCTTCTTCGGCGAGCAGCGCCGGGCCACCGACTTCTACCACCGCGAGGACCTGGAGGCGTACCGGTCCTCCGGCCACCTCGACCGGCTCGATCTCGCCTTCTCCCGCGACCAGCGCAACAAGGTCTACGTCCAGGACCGGATGCGCGAGAACGGCTCCCGCCTGTGGCAGTGGCTCCGGGACGGCGCCCACTTCTACGTCTGCGGCGACGCGGGACGCATGGCCAAGGACGTCGACCGGGCGCTCTCGGACATCGTCGCCGCCCATGGCGGGATGGACGCCGACGAGGCCGCCGCGTACGTCAGGCGCCTGTCCGCGGACCGGCGTTACGTCCGCGACGTCTACTGAGACCGAGCCGGACGCCCACGAAACACGGACGGCCGCCGACGCGGACGCCCGCCGACACGTCGTGACCGGCCCCGCCGCCAAAGCGCCCGCGCCCGCTGGTGCACGGCTCCCCGTCCGGGGTACACGACGATCACACCCGGACGACGATCACCGAAGGGGACGAGTCGTGGACAAGGGCAAGCAGATCACCGGTACGGCCCGCGAGAAGCTCGCGCAGGAGATGAAGAGGCAGTACGAACAGGGCATGTCCATACGGGCCGTCGCCGAGGCGCACGGCCGGTCGTACGGGTTCGTGCACCGCGTGCTCAGCGAGACGGACGTCCCGTTGCGCGCCCGGGGCGGGAACCATCCTCAGCAGCGGCTCGAGGACGCCGGCCCTTCACGGCGGTGACGGCCGGGGCGCCCGCCTGAGCCGACAACTGCCAGCCGTCAGCGCAATTAATAGGACTTTTCACGATATTTTTATGTAGTGGGTGTTTATCCCGTTAAAAGTCGTGAATATGCCTACGCTGCTCACTGTTGGTTAGCAGCCATCGGGCTGCGGTGATCCAAAGGGAGAGGTAATGCGCAAGTTCCAGAAGGCCGCCGTCGTCGTGGCCATGCTCGGCAGTGTCGGCTTCATCGGCGCCGGAGCGGCCCAGGCCCACGGCGGCGACGGCGGCGGGTCGAAGGCGGAGAGCAGGCACAGCGAGTCCCACGACGGCGGGGCGGCCGTCGACAGCCGGCAGAGCCAGATCTGCACCGGCCAGGTCGACGCCCAGCAGGGCCTCGTCAACGTGCAGGACCTGGGTGTCGCCGCCAACGCCATCGTCGGCATCGGCAACCCCGTCGGCAAGGTGACCTCGGTGGCCTGCCCCTCCGCCCTCACCTTCGGCTGACGCGCGCCAGGCGGACCGAACGGGCTCGGGGCCCGGACCAGGAGGTCCGGGCCCCGAGCCCGTGTCGCCGGGAGATCCGGGGACGGCGAGCGATGAGTTCCGGCCGCCGGCGGGGTCTGCCCCGTATCAGCGAAAGCCGCGCACGAGCTCTGTGAGGGATCATGACCGTCCACGCGCTACCACCCGTCGTCGACGCCGCTGTCTGGGAGCGCCGGCTGGAGGCCCTGCGAACCAGGGAGAAGGCCGCGACGCGGGAGCTCGACGCCATCGCCGCCGAACGCCGGCGCCTGCCGATGGTGAGGATGCCCGACTACACCCTGGAGGGCGAGGACGGCCCGGTCCGGCTGGTGGACGTCTTCGAGGGCAGGAGTCAGCTGATCACCTACCACCACATGTGGTTCGCCGGAAAAGAGTGGCAGTGCCCGGGCTGCACGGGCTTCACCTCGCAGTACACCCGGTTGGAGTTCCTGGACGCCTACGACGCGCGCTTCGTCGTCGTCACCCAGGGCCCGATCGACGAGGCACTCGCCTACAAGCGGCGGGTCGGGAACCGGATGACGTGGTACTCGACCGCGGGCAGCTCCTTCGGGGCCGACGTCGGCTCCCCGCCCGACGGGGGGTTCGCGGTGAACGTGTTCCTGCGCGACGGGGACACCGTGTACCGCACCTGGCACACCGACGGCCGGGGCACCGAGCAGCTGACCCACACCTTCGCTCTCATCGACCTCCTGCCGTACGGACGGCAGGAGCAGTGGCAGGACTCGCCCGAGGGCTGGCCCCAGTCCCCGACCTACAGCAGGTGGGCGAGGTCCGAGGACATCGCCGCGCTCTACGGGCCCGGCGCGGACGACGTCGGACGCCCTCCTCACGACGGCCGCTGATCCTCCGCGCGGGGCGCTCACCGAGAGGCGGAGGACGTACGCCGTCCGGGCGCCGCGGGCCGGTGACCCGCGCTGTCGAAGGTGGGCGGGACCTCCGGACCGACGCTCATGACGCCGCGCCTGCCCGCGAGCCGGACTCGTCGCCGGTCCCGTCCGCCCCCGACAGCGCCGCCGGTGCGAGATCATCCCGAGGGGGAGGCGGCGAACCGGCTGAGGCCGGCGGGCGGGTGTCAGAGGACGGGAGCGCCTTCGACGACCCGCCGCAGTGACGGCAGTAGTACGTCGAGGTCCTGTCCGGTGCGGAAGGCGATCACGGTCGTGCCGCCGCTCCTCCCCCGAGCGGTGGGCGCCGGGAACAGCGCCAGCACCTCGCCCATCGCCTCGTCCAGCTCGGCCACCGGGTCCGCGCACTCCCCGCGCAGCCAACGGCGCAGTACGTGGTTGTGGGCGGCGGCGACGGAGGCGGCCATCAGCTCGGCGCGCAGCGAGGCCGACTTCGTCGGGTCGCCCATCCACTCCGCGATGAACTCGCGGAACAGCCGCTGGTAGCGCGCCACGCTCGCGATCTCCCGGTCGCGCAGCGCGGACACCTTGCTGGTCAGGGCGTACCGCCGACGCGCCAGATCGCCTTCCTCTATGTAGTGCAGCAACACCAGCCGGACCGCGTCCGAGACCGCGACGAGGGCCGTCCGATGGCTCGAGGTCGCCAACCGGTCCCGGATCAGCTCCAGCAACCGGTCGTGATCCGGGAAGATCACCGCTTCCTTCGACCGGTAGTGCCGGAAGAACGTCGTCCGCCCCACACCCGCCCGCTCGGCGATGTCGTCGACGGTCGTCTGCTCATAACCACGCTCGTCGAACAGGGCGAAGGCGGCGTCCGCGAGCCGGATCCGGGTGGGTGACTTGCTCATGATCACCCATCCTCCCCTGTCCGGCCCCCGGACACCACCCGCCCCACGCCCGGGGACGCTGTACCCCGTACGTGCTGGAGGTGCGGCACGGGCCGCTCGCCCGGCGTCACGCGCCGGGCGGGGCTGTTCGCCGCGACCACGGCCGGCCACGTCGACCACATGGGCGACGAGTCGCCACAGATCGCCGCGGCCGCCGACGTCGTCGCCGCCGTCACCGAGACGCTGTCGCGCCCGCTCGCCGCGCTGCCTCGCCGTGGAGACGAGCCTGTGCGCCGACCGCCACTCCATGGGCGCCGGGTTCTCGGCCGCCGACGATCCACGGACAGCCTTCACCGTCCCGGTGCCACCGGAGTCGACGACGCGCCGTGCGCCCGACCGCGGGTCACGGCCTCCGGGCGCCGCGGCGGTCGTCCACCCGGACCTCCAGGTGGGGCCACGCCCTGGTCGAGGGCCCCAGGTCGGGGTCCTGCGGCAGGTCCCGGGGGTGCAGTGATGCGTCCGGTCGGAAGTGGACGCGGGTCCCCGTGGCGCCGTCGGACTCGACGGGGATCAGGCCGGTGGCCGGGACGCCGTGCTCGTAGCGCTGGGTCCAGGCGCCATCGGCGCGGCGGTTGGTGTGGACGAGCCATTCGCTGAGGGCCGCCACCACGGACATGCCGCGACGCGGGTGGCCGTCCGGCAGCGCTTCGGCGTCCGGGTGGTCGAAGAACCGGAGGTCCTTCGTCGCCATGACCGGCTTGCGCACGGTCCGGCCGTGCTCGTCCGTGCGGGTGTCGGTGCCCCGCCCGTCGTCCGCCACGGACACCGAGCCGTCCGGATGCGCAGTGACCACACAGCGTCCCCCGCCCCTGCCCGACGCCTCGTCGGCGGCGTAGGCGAGCACTTCGAGGACGAGGTGCCAGGTGCCGCCGGGCGCGAACTCCCGCGGGCCGCGCCGGATCAGCGCCAGGTGCTCCGGATCGACGGCGCTGGACCAATCATGCGTGGTGTTGACCCACGAACCCTTCGAGACGTCCATCGGGCAAGTATCCGACGCCCGCGGGAGTACGGGCCCGGCCGCCGGCCTCGCCCGTACGGGAGCGGGCGGCGGGAGGGCGTGCGGGGCGGCGCGGAAGGCGGCCGTACGGCGTGCTACTGGGGGGTAGGCGCGCGCCGCCCCTTGTTATACAGTCCGTCTAACAAGCGGTGCGCCGCAGTCGTGTCCCGGTGACCCCGGGACCGTGGCCGGGCCGGCACCGCTCAGAAGGAGCGATACGCGGATACGTGCCCCGGCACACCGTCGTGCCCGCAACGCGACAGGCCAGGAGGGAAGGGCCGCGAGGCGCCCTGCCCGCGGGCCTCTTGCCCGTCGGGGGCGTGGGCCCGTGCGCGCCCGAGCCGTCGCCGACCGGCGCCGCGCGCCGGGAGCGGGATGCACGAGCGGTGTCCGTCGTCGGCGCCCCAGGCGCCGCACCCGTCGACCCAAGGAGCTCAGATGGCAAGCAGTACCGTCCGACCGGAAGCCCGGCCGTCGCGCGCCTCCGCAGTCGCGCGGCGTCTGCTCGACTCCTCGGCGACGCTCTCCTACGACCCGCAGGTGGAGGTCGACTGGGAGACGCCGCTCGACAAGAACTACCACGGCGCCAGCCCGGAGTGGAGCACGCTCTACGGCACCGCGTACTGGGACGAGATGACCGACGCCCAGCGCAAGGAGCTGACCCGGCAGGAGGCCGCCTCGGTGGCCAGCACCGGCATCTGGTTCGAGATGATCCTCCAGCAGATGGTGCTGCGGGACATCTACGCCAAGGACCCCACCGACGCCGAGTTCCAGTGGGCTCTGACCGAGGTCGCCGACGAGTGCCGGCACTCCATCATGTTCGCCCGCGGCGCCGAGAAGCTGGGCGCGCCCGCGTACCGGCCGCACCGGATCGCCGTCGAACTGGGCCGCGCCTTCAAGACGGTCGCCTTCGGCGAGGCCGCCTACGCCGCCATCCTGGTGGCCGAGGAGGTCCTCGACGTCATGCAGCGCGACTGGATGCGCGACGAACGGGTGGTGCCGTTCGTGCGCACCATCAACAACATCCATGTCGTCGAGGAATCACGGCACATGAAGTTCGCCCGCGAGGAGACGATGGAGCGCCTGGAGAAGGCGGGCTGGCTGCGCCGCCAGATCCACGCCTTCGTGATCGCCGTCGCCTCCTACGTCATCGTCACCAGCATGGTGAACAAGAAGGTGTACGCCAACGCCGGGCTCGACAGCGCCCGCGCCATCGCCGAGGCGAAGGCCAACCAGCACCACAAGTCGATGATGCGGTCGAGCTGTTCGGGGCTGATGAGCTTCCTCGCCTCCGCCCGGCTGCTCACCCGGCCCGCCCT
Organism: Streptomyces sp. NPDC018610; assembly: GCF_044391765.1. Lineage (NCBI taxonomy): Bacteria > Bacillati > Actinomycetota > Actinomycetes > Kitasatosporales > Streptomycetaceae > Streptomyces > Streptomyces sp. NPDC018610. The sequence goes on along the minus strand of NZ_JBISAL010000004.1, from coordinate 3,943 downwards.
CGCGTTCTACAAGCGCGCCCACCTGATCTGAACCGGACCGGCCGCCATGACCTACGTCATCACCCAGACCTGCTGCTCGGACGCCACCTGTGTCGCCGTCTGCCCGGTCAACTGCATCCACCCGACGCCGGAGGAACGCGCCTTCGGCAGCACGGAGATGCTGTACATCGATCCCAAGTCCTGCATCGACTGCGGCGCCTGCGCGGATGCCTGCCCGGTGGACGCGATCTCGCCCGCCGACCGGCTCACCGGCGCGCAGGCGCGGTACGCCGAGGTCAACGCGGCGTACTACGCGGACGCCGAGCCGGCGCGGGTCGCCGACGACAGCCCCAACTTCCACCCCTGGGGCGCCCCGGCGTTCGCGCGCACGCTGCCCGCCGACTTCCGCCGGCTCCGGGTCGCCGTCGTGGGCACCGGCCCCGCCGGCATGTACGCCGCCGAGGACCTGCTGCTGCACACCGACGCCGAGGTGACGCTGATCGACCGGCTCCCGGTGGCCGGAGGTCTCGTACGGTACGGCGTGGCGCCGGACCACCCGGCGACCAAGCGGATCGGCGACTCCTTCGCCCGCTTCCACACCCATCCGCGGGTACGGATGCTGCTCGGCCTCACGGTCGGCCAGGACGTCGCCGTCGACGAGCTCGCCGCCCACCACGACGCCGTCGTCTACGCCGTGGGCGCCTCCGGGGACCGTCGACTGGGCGTCCCCGGCGAGGAGTTCACCGGCAGCGTCTCGGCCACGGCCTTCGTCGCCTGGTACAACGGCCACCCGGACGGCGCCCCCGACGGGATCGACCTGTCCGCCGAGCGCGTCGTCGTGGTCGGCAACGGCAACGTCGCCCTGGACGTCGCCCGCATCCTGGTCTCGGACCCGAAGGAGCTGGCCGGCACCGACATCGCCGACCACGCCCTCGCCGCGCTGCGCGCCGGTGGCGTACGGGAGGTCGTGCTGCTGGGCCGGCGTGGTCCCGAGGACGCCGCCTGCACCCGCCCGGAGTTGCTGGCCCTGAGCCATCTGCCCGGTGTGGAACTGGTCGTCGACGACCACGATCCGCGCGTCGGCGAGGCCCTGGCCGCGGCCGGCCCGCACGGCAAGGCCGCCCTGCTGCGCGACGCCGCCCGCGAGCGGGTCGACTGGTCGCGCCCGCCGGCCGCCGACGGTGACCGCCGGATCGTGTTCCGCTTCCACTCCGCGCCCGAGGAGGTGTGCGGGGACGGCACGGTGCGGGGCATACGTGTCACCGGGGGCGACGGCGGGGCGGAGATCGGCGCGGGCATGGTGCTGCGGGCGATCGGCTACCGGGGCGTGCCGGTGCCGGGGCTGCCGTTCGACGAGGACACGGGCACCGTGCCGCACGAGGCCGGCCGGGTGACCGGACGGCCGGGAACGTATGTCGTGGGATGGATCAAGCGCGGCCCCTCCGGCGGCATCGGCGCCAACCGGGCGTGCGCCGCCGAGACCGTCGGCACGCTCCTCGCCGACGCCGTCGCCGGGGAGCTGCCCGCGCCGGAGCACTCGGCCAAGGCCTTCCAGAAGCTGGCGCGGCGGCGTGGCCGTCACATCGTGGACGCGCGCGGGCTGGCCGCCATCGAACGGGCCGAGCGGGCCCTCGGCAGCCGGGGCGGCAGGCCGCGCGTCAAGCTGGTCACGGTGCCCGAGCTGCTCGCCGCGTCCAGAGGTCGCCTCGCCGCACCGCGCTGAGGCGGCCGGGCCCGAGACGCCCGCACGCCTCGGGGCATGAGAAAGGGCCCGGATCTCTCCGGGCCCTTTCCCTCTCGTAGCGGGGACAGGATTTGAACCTGCGACCTCTGGGTTATGAGCCCAGCGAGCTACCGAGCTGCTCCACCCCGCGGCGTTGACACCACTCTACACGTGTCCCGAGGCAGCTGAGCACCACCGGACGCCGGACGCCACCCGCGGGCCCCGGTGCGCCCACGGCCGTGAGCTACCCGAGCGCGATCCGGCGAGCGCCCGCCCCGCGGGACGGTCGCCGTGCGCCGGGCGATCGGCGTGGGCCGGGGTGGTCGGCGTGGGCCGGGACGGTCGCCGTGCGCCGGGGTGGTCGGCGTGCGCCGGAGTGGTCGGCGTGCGCCGGAGTGGTCGCTCTGCGCCCGGGTCCGGCTCAGGTCTCGGCCTCGGTGGACGCCGCGCCCGCCCCGGCGGTCCGGTCGGCGCCGACGCTCCAGCAGGAGAGGATGCGCAGCGCGTCGGCCGGCGTGCCGCCGAGCGCGAGAGCGAGGCGCAGGACCACTACCGCACCCGTCGTGGACCACCTACCGCACCCGTCATGGCGGACCTCCCCGCTCCACCGACGAGTGGCCGCTCCGCAGCATCGACCACATCGAACGCCCGCCGTCGCCGAGCTCACCGATTTCTTCGGCCGGCACCCGGCCGGCTGACCCGTCCCCGTCCGGCTCGGCACACCGGCGCCGGGCTCCAGGACCCGTTCGCGGTCCCGTGGCCGGCGCCGTCGGTTCAGCGCCCCGGGCCGTCCTCGACCAGGCGCCGCAGCGAGGGCAGCAGCGCGTCGAGGTCCTGGGCGGTGCGGAAGGCGACGACGGTGGTGCCGCCGTCCGCGCCGTCCGTCCGGGCGCCCGGCGCCGGGAACAGCGCCAGCACCTCACCCATCGCCTCGTCCAGCTCGGCCACCGGGTCCGCGCACTCCCCGCGCAGCCAACGGCGCAGTACGTGGTTGTGGGCGGCGGCGACGGAGGCGGCCATCAGCTCGGCGCGCAGCGAGGCCGACTTCGTCGGGTCGCCCATCCACTCCGCGATGAACTCGCGGAACAGCCGCTGGTAGCGCGCCACGCTCGCGATCTCCCGGTCGCGCAGCGCGGACACCTTGCTGGTCAGGGCGTACCGCCGACGCGCCAGATCGCCTTCCTCTATGTAGTGCAGCAACACCAGCCGGACCGCGTCCGAGACCGCGACGAGGGCCGTCCGATGGCTAGAGGTCGCCAACCGGTCCCGGATCAGCTCCAGCAACCGGTCGTGATCCGGGAAGATCACCGCTTCCTTCGACCGGTAGTGCCGGAAGAACGTCGTCCGCCCCACACCCGCCCGCTCGGCGATGTCGTCGACGGTCGTCTGCTCGTAACCACGCTCGTCGAACAGGGCGAAGGCGGCGTCCGCGAGCCGGATCCGCGCCGGTGACTTGCTCATGACCGCCCATCCTCTCCCGCCGTGGCCCCTGGTGACCACTTGCCCGACACAACGGTACTGAGTACCGTATCGCAGAGATTAAGTACCAGAGGAGGCACCGGGTGGATCGCGCGGCGCACGGCGAGTCCGGCCCGTCCGGCCGACCGGTCGGTGAGGGGCGGTTCCAGGTCGGCCTCGGCCCGGACGCCGAGCCGGCCGACGGCGTCCCGCCGACGGCGCACGGGGCCCAGCGCCCGCGCGCCGCGGTCGCCGTGGCCTCCCTCGCCCCGCGCGACACCCGGGGCGTCCGCGCCCCGCTCGACACCTTCCGACCGACCAGATCCCGGTGGTGCAACCAGTGACCGACATCGACATCCACACCACCGCGGGGAAACTCGCGGATCTTCAGCGGCGCATCCAGGAAGCGACGCACGCCGGCTCGGAACGCGCCGTCGACAAGCAGCACGCCAAGGGCAAGCTGACGGCCCGTGAACGCATCGAACTCCTCCTCGACGAGGACTCCTTCGTCGAACTCGACGAGTTCGCCCGCCACCGCTCCACCAACTTCGGCCTCGACGCCAACCGCCCCTACGGCGACGGCGTCGTCACCGGCTACGGCACCGTCGAAGGCCGCCCCGTCGCCGTCTTCTCCCAGGACTTCACCGTCTTCGGCGGCGCCCTCGGCGAGGTCTACGGCCAGAAGATCGCCAAAGTCATGGACTTCGCCCTCAAGACCGGCTGCCCGATCATCGGCATCAACGACTCCGGCGGCGCCCGCATCCAGGAAGGCGTCGCCTCCCT
>NZ_JBISAL010000003.1:373392-548675 GCF_044391765.1 Streptomyces sp. NPDC018610 | reverse complement strand
CCACCGGCACCGACCGCTGGACCGTCCACGGCGAACTCACCCTCCACGGCATCGCCCGCCCCGTCGACCTCGACCTCGCCTACCTCGGCACCGGCACCGACCCCTGGGGCGGCACCCGCGCCGCCTTCCGCGCCACCACCGAACTGCGCCGCGAGGACTTCGCCATCAACTACAACCAGGTCATCCAGGCCGGCATCGCCGCCATCGGCACCACCCTGCGCATCGAACTCGACATCCAGGCCGTCCAGGGAACCACCCTCCCCACCGCCTGACCCCGGCCCACGACACCAAGGGCGGGCCCGCCATCAACGCGGACCCGCCCTTGCCGTGCTTCCGGTGCGCGAGGGACGTCAGGTGGTGGTCCTCTTCGTTTCCACGATCCGACGGGCGATGTCGCGCAGTTTGACGTTCTCCCGCTGCGAGGCGCGCACCAGGCTGTCGAACGCCTCGGCCGCGTCGATGTCGCGCCGCTCCATGAGGATGCCGGTGGCCTGGCCGATCAGGTCGCGGGTGCGCATCGCCTCGGTGAGCTGTTCGCGCACGGTCGCCGAGTCCAGGGCGAGGCTCACGTGCGCGGTGAACAGCCGGCCGATCCGGGTGGCGTCGGTGTCGAAGGCGCGCGGCTTGCCGGCGTAGGCGGTGAGCACGGTCAGCCGCCGCTTCTCGGCCCGCAGTCGCAGCGCCAGCGCCGAACGCAGCCCCGCCTCGGCCAGCGGGCGGCCGCCGTCCTCGCTCTCGCTGTCCGTCACGCGCACCACGGGCGCGTGCCACAGCTGGTCCCAGTGCGACGCCGGGGCGCGGCCGGCGTCCGATTCCTCGGCGCCGCGCACGATCTCGTCGGTCCAGGCGACGGTACGGCGGCGGCCGTCCCGTTCCATCACCGAGATGCCGGCGTGCTCCGCCCCCGGCAGCAGCCGTACCGCGAGCTCCACGGCGACTCGCATGGTGCTGTCCGGAGTGTTGGTGTCGTGCAGTCGCTGAGCCGCCATCGTCAGGGCTTCGGACAGCTCGATGTCCCCCGGAAAATGGGGCAATTCAGAAAAGTCGGACGCAGGCACCACGAACCTCTTCGGCATGCACGGCCTTACGGCCATGCGCAGGAGAGCTCCGCAGCACATTCCCGACTGCGAGCACAGGACGAACAGAACCTTATCTCGTCCGTCCGCGCGACTTACGCCTGGTAGACGCTCGGCCGCCACCCCGGCGACGGGGGCGGCGCGATGGCGGGCGGTGCGGTGGCCGGTGGATGCGGTGGCCGGTGGGTGCGGTGAGCGCATGGGCGTGGTGGCCGCGTGGGCGTGGTGTCGGTGAGTGCGTGGCTGACGGGTGCGGTGCGGTGCCCCGGTGGGTGCGGCGTGTGGGCGGCGGGCGTGCGGGCTCCGGGGCCCACGCGGGCCTAGGCTGCGGGCATGGCACCGAACATCGCGAGCAACACCCGCGTCTCGCGGGACGAACTGCTGGACTTCGTACGCCCCCGCCACCGCGCCCTGCTGCTGACCCGGCGCTCCGACGGCAGCCCGCAGGCCTCGCCGCTGACCTGCGGTGTGGACGACTCCGGACGGATCGTGGTCTCCACCTATCCGGAGCGGGCCAAGACCCGTAACGCCAAGCGGGACGCGCGGGTGAGCCTGGTCGTGCTGAGCGACGAGTGGAACGGGCCGTGGGTGCAGATCGACGGTACGGCCGAGGTCGTCGACGCGCCGGACTCCGTGGAACCCCTCGTCGAGTACTACCGCAACATCGCCGGTGAGCACCCCGACTGGGACGAGTACCGCGGCGCCATGCTCAAGCAGGGCAAGTCGATCATCCGGATCACCCCGGAGCGGTGGGGCCCGGTGGCCACGGGAGGCTTCCCGGCGCGTCTGGTGAACGACGAAGACGCGTAGGACTCGCCGGCCCGCTCCGGCGGGCGGTCGGGCCCGGCGGCCGGCACCGGGCGGGCGGCCGGTCTTCACCGGGGCGGTCAGCCCCGGGCGGCCATCGCCTCGATCCCCGCGACCAGCAGGTCCAAGGCGAAGGCGAAGTCGCGGTCGAGCATCTCCTCCACGGTGTCGCCGCCCCGGGCCGCCACGATGTCCCGGGACTCCTCGATGACGCCGGCGGCCTCCGGGGACCGGCCCGCCGAGTCCAGGGACTGCCGGTAGTACTCGTCCGGCGTCAGCCCCGAGTCCGCGATCCGGCCGAAGAAGTGGCTCTCGAACGTGCCGTAGCCGTACACGAACTGGAAGACGGCCGAGATGGCGCCCGTGATGCCGTGCGCGGGCAGGCCGGTGCGGCGGACCACGCGCTGCACCTCCCGGGCGTGGGCGAGGGCGTTCGGCCCGATGTTGAGGTAGCGGCCGGCGAGCGGCGACAGCCAGGGGTGGCGCACCAGCAGCGCCCGGTACCCGGTGGCGAGCCCGCGCAGCTGGTCGCGCCAGTCCTCCCCGGCGTCCGGGCGGGGCAGTGACAGCTCGCCGAAGGCCGCGTCGAGGGCGAGTTCGAGCAGGTCGTCCTTGGTGTCGACGTACCAGTACACGGACATGGCCGTGACGTTCAGCTCGGCGGCCAACCGGCGCATGGAGAACCTGGCCAGCCCCTCGGCGTCCAGCAGCCGCACCGTGGCCCCGGTGATCCGCGCCCGGTCGAGCCCGGACGGCTGCCCGCCGCCCCGCCCGCTCCGACGCTCCTTGCCCGCCAGCCAGACGCTGCGGCGCGCCGCGCCCTCGGCCCCGGGTGCCTTCACCATGGCGCACCTTCCTCGACTTGCGAACCGCCGGACATGCTGAACGGGCCGCAGGGCCGGGGCGGGGCCGCCCGCCCGCGCCGCCGGGCCGGCCACCGCCTCCCTCTTCGGAGTCTGCCCGCTCCGACGCGTACGGCAACGAGGCCGTCCCCCGGGACAGGACAAGGGGCGGGGCGCAGCGGGTGGAACGTGACGGGAACGGTGTGGACGCGGGGGGAGGCGGCGGCCCGACCGGCCACCGCCTCCCCCGTGTTCCGTAGGCCTCCGCGGGCCTCAGCCGTCCGTCGGCCGCGTGAGGTCGTAGAAGGTGGCCGAACCGGCCGTCACCTTCTTGAAGTTCTTCTCGACCCACGAGGTGATCTGCGAGGAGGTTCCGCTGCCACCCCTGCCGCCTCCCATGCCGCCGCCCGCGATGAAGTAGTGGACCCTCCCCTGGGCCACGTACTTCTCGAACTGGGCGAGGGTCGGGGACGGGTCGGTGCCGTTGAAGCCACCGATCGCCATCACCGGGTCGCCGGTGGCGAGCTGGTAGCTGGCCGCGTTCTGGGAGCCGATGGACGCGGCGACCCAGGTGTACTTCGACGCGTCCCGCTCCAGCATCTTCCTGGCCGCCGAACCGACCTGGGCGCCGTCGAGCAGGCCGCCCATGCCGCCGCCCATACCGCCCGTACGGCCGCGCTCGCCGCCCGCCCAGCCGCCGCCGGGGAAGCCGGTGCCGCCGTTGCGCCGGCCCTGACCGTTCTGGCCGTCGCCGCTCTGACCGTTGCCGTTCTGCTGGCCCTGGCCCTGGCCGTTCTGGCCGTTCTGGCCAGGCATGCCGCCGCCGGGGAAGCCGCCGGTGCCGCCACCCGGCAGGCCATTGGTGCCGCCGCCCGGGAAGCCGTTGCCGTTCTGCCGGCCCTGGCCGTTCTGGCCGTTCTGACCCGGCATGCCGCCACCGCCGAAGCCGCCGCGCCGGCCGCCCGCCCCGCCGAAGCCCATCATGCTCGCGCCCGCCGGGCCGGCCGTCGGGATGGAACCGGTGTGCGCGGAGTCCACCGTGCTCAGTGTGTACGCGGTCGGACCGGCGAGGCAGGTCACGACGGCCGCGCCCACCGTGGCGAGCGCGAGCCGGCGGCCGAGCCGCCCCGCGAAGACCAGACCGAGGGCCGCGGCCAGCCCGCCCACCAGCACCAGCCACTTCAGCCAGGGCAGGTAGTCGGGGGTGCGGTCGAGCAGGACGTACCCCCAGGCCGCGGTCGCCGTGACCGCGGCGGCCAGGGTGAGCGACGCCCACAGCCGGGACCGCTCCGCCCACAGGACGGTCGCGCCCATGCCGACGACGGCGGCGATGTAGGGCGCGAGGGCCACCGTGTAGTACTGGTGGAAGATGCCCGCCATGTAACTGAAGACCGCCGCGGTCATCACCAGCGAACCGCCCCAGGCGAGGAAGGACCCGCGGGCCAGGTCGGTGCGCCCGGGCGTGGGGATCACCCCGGCCGGACGGGAGCGGAAGCGGGGAAGGGTCAGCACCAGCCCGGCCACCAGCAGGATCAGCGCGGCCGGGAGCAGCCAGGAGATCTGGCTGCCGATCTCGGAGTTGAACATCCGGTCCCAGCCGGTCTCGCCCCAGTGGCCCGTGCCGCCGCCGCCCGGTCCGCCACCGCCGCCCACGCTGCCGGTCTCGTCGCCGTTGATCCGGCCGAGGCCGTTGTAGCCGAAGGTCAGTTCCAGGAAGCTGTTGTTCTGCGAGCCGCCGATGTACGGCCGCGAGGAAGCGGGCCACAGCTCGACGATCGCCACCCACCAGCCGCCGGAGACGACGATCGCCGCCGTCGCGAGCGCCAGCTGCACCAGCCGCTTCTTCAGCCGCACGGGCGCGCAGAAGCCGTGGAGGAGGGCCAGCGCGGGCAGGATCAGGAAGGCCTGCAGAGTCTTGGTGAGGAAGGCGAAGCCGACCGCGGCGCCCGCCCACAGCAGCCACTTGGTGCGGCCGTCCTCCAGGCCGCGAACGACGAAGTACACGGTCAGCGCCATCAGCAGCGCGAGCAGCGCGTCCGGGTTGTTGAACCGGAACATCAGCGCCGCCACGGGCGTGAGCGTGAGCACCGCGCCCGCGATCAGGCCCGCCGCCGGGCTGAACCGGCGGCGTACGGCCGCGTAGACCACGGCGACCGTGAGGACGGCCATGATCACCTCGGGGACGAGGATCGCCCACGAGTTCAGCCCGAAGATCCGCACCGACAGCGCCATCGGCCACAGCGAGGCCGGGGGCTTGTCGACGGTGATGGCGTTGCCCGCGTCCAGCGAACCGAAGAAGAACGCCTTCCAGGACTCGCTGCCCGCCTGGACGGCCGCCGAGTAGAAGGAGTTGGCGTAGCCGGAGGCGCTCAGGTCGTAGAGGTAGAGGAGACCGGTGGCGAGCAGCAGGGCGAGGAAGGCGGGGCGGACCCAGCGCGGGTCCTCGGGCCTGCCGCGCCACAGCCGGCGCGCGAGGGGCGGCTTCGGATCGCCGGTCCCCGCGTTCGCCTCCGCCACGGGCGCGGGGACGGGGATGGGGGCGGGGGCAGCGGACGGGGTTGCAGGGCCCGTATGAGTCGCCGCGACCGCAGCAGGCTCAGCAGTCGCACGAGCCCCAGAAGTCTCGGTGATCGCAGGAGCCCCAGGAGTGCCAGGCGTCGCCGTGGTCAGGGTGGCCGTCGGGGGAGCGGTCGGCGGGGGACCCCAGGACGAGGGCCCCGCACCTTCCCGCCCGCCCGTCCGGTCGTGCTCAGTGGTCATCGGGAGTCCTTCGGATCGGTGTCGGTCGGACGCACCCGCCGCAGCCGCGTGGTCGCGTCCCCCGGGGTGCGTTCCGCGGCGTCACCGGCGCGGACGGGGATGGTGCCGTGGGCGGAGGTGCCGGAGGCGGAGGTGCCGGAGGCGGTCGGCTCGTACGGGGCGCGCGGTGCCGTGGGCCGCTGCGGGAGCGGGCCGGGGACCGGGCCGGGGTACGTGCGTGCGCCGTCGCCGCTCGTGAGGTACACCCGTGCGGACGGACCCGCCGCACCACCGCCGCCCGGGGCGGCCGAGCCACCGGGGGCCGCCGTGCCGGGCGGCTGCTCCTGGCGGTCCGGGAAGACCCAGGCCCGGAAGAGCAGGAAGCGCAGCACGGTCGCGGCGAGGTTGGCCGCCACCAGCACCGCCAGTTCGGTGGAGTGCGCCGGGCTGCTGGTCGCCGCGTTGAGGGCGGCCAGCGAGCCGCTGGTGAGGGCGAGGCCGATGCCGAAGACGACGAGGCCCTGTGCCTGGTGCCGGACCGCGCCGCCGCGCCCCCGCACGCCGAAGGTCAGCCGCCGGTTGGCGGCGGTGTTGGCGACCGCCGAGACCAGCAGGGCCGGCGCGTTGGCGACCTGCGAGCCGGCGAACTGCCGGAAGAGGCTGTAGAGCAGCAGGTAGAAGAGGGTGGACAGGACGCCGACGACGCAGAACCCGACGAGCTGGCGGGCGAGTCCCTTGGGCACGTCCGGGATCTCGCGGTCGCGGGGGTCGTCGCCGAACGGCCGGACGAGCCGGTCCAGGGGCAGCGAGCCGGTGGCCAGCGCCTTGCCGACCCGCCACACGCCCTTCAGGTCCTCGGTCGCCGTCCTCACGATGTGCACCGTGGAGTCGGGGTCGTCGACCCAGTCCACCGGCACCTCGTGGATGCGCAGCCCGGCCCGCTCGGCGAGCACCAGCATCTCGGTGTCGAAGAACCAGCCGGTGTCCTCCACCAGCGGCAGCAGCACCTGCGCGACATCGCGCCGGATCGCCTTGAAGCCGCACTGGGCGTCGGAGAAGCGGGCCTGGAGCGAGCCGCGCAGGATGAGGTTGTAGGTGCGGGAGATGAACTCCCGCTTGGCCCCGCGCACCACGCGCGAACTGCGGGCGAGCCGTGAGCCGATGGCCAGGTCGGAGTGGCCGGAGATCAGCGGCGCCACCAGCGGCAGCAGCGCGTTGAGGTCGGTGGACAGGTCCACGTCCATGTAGGCGAGGATCGGCGCCTCGGAGGCGGCCCACACGGTCCGTAGGGCGCGGCCCCGGCCCTTGAGCTCCAGCCGGAAGTTGTCGACCTCGTCGAGCTCGGCCGCCAGCCGCGCGGCCACCCGCGGTGTGCCGTCCGTGGAGGCGTTGTCCGCGACGGTGATGCGGAACGCGTACGGGAAGGTGCGCGTGAGGTGGTCGTGCAGCCGCAGCACGCACGGCCGGAGGTCCTTCTCCTCGTTGTAGACGGGGATCACTACGTCCAGGACAGGCGTACCGGCGTCGCCGGCCGGGAGGTGCTCCCGCGCCGGCAGGGTGCCGGGAGAAGAGTCGGTTCGCATGCCGGTGACTCTCCTCAACCGCCCTGTCGCATGGATGTGGTGACGCTGTGCCGTGCCTGTGAGTGGGCCTCCGGGTGGGTCTGCTGGAAGGTGGACGGCGGGGTCCGCCGCTCCGGAGGGCGGGCGGGGAAGCCCTCCGCCGGCCGGGAGGCGGACCGGCGGAGGGCTGCTGGGGGGAGGGCCGCTCGGTCGTGGGACGCCGGGCTGGAGGGCGCTTGGCCGAGGGCCGTCCGGTCGAGAGCCGCGCGATCGGCGGCCGCTCGGTCGAGGACCGCATGACCGAGGACCGCATGACCGACGGGACCTGTGCTGGGGGGCGCTGGGTCGAGGGCCGGCAGGTGGACGGTGAAGACGGTCCGGCCGGGCACGCTGTCGACGGTGACCGCGCCGCCGTGCGCGGCCGCCACGGCCTGCACGATGGCCAGCCCGAGCCCGGTCGAGCCGGTGGCGCGGGAGCGCGCCGAGTCGCCCCGCGCGAACCGTTCGAAGACGTGCGGCAGCAGCGCGGCCGGGATCCCCGGCCCGTCGTCCTCGACGTCCACGCGCAGCCACGGACCGCGCCGCCGCACGCGCGCGGTGACGGTCGTACCGGCCGGTGTGTGGGTGCGGGCGTTGGCCAGCAGGTTGACGAGCACCTGCTGGAGCCGCGCCGCGTCCGCCGACACGAGGGCGGGTTCGTCGGGCAGGTCGAGCCGCCAGGTGTGGTCCCGTCCGGCGGCCCGCGCGTCGCTGACGGTGTCGACGACGAGCGGTACGAGGTCGGTGTGCTCGAACCGCAGCGGCCGGCCCGCGTCCAGCCGGGCGAGCAGCAGCAGGTCCTCCACGAGCAGGGTCATCCGCCCGGCCTCGGACTCGATCCGGCCGAGCGCGTGCCGGGTGTCCGGGCCGACCTCTTCGCGTCCGCGCCGGGTCAGCTCGGCGTAGCCACGGATGGAGGCCAGGGGGGTGCGCAGCTCGTGGCTGGCGTCCGCGACGAACTGCCTCACCCGTGTCTCGCTCTGCTGCCGGGCGTGCAGCGCGCCGTTGATGTGGTCGAGCATGCGGTTGAGGGCCGCCCCGACCTGGCCGACCTCGGTGTGCGGGTCGGTCTCCGGCTCGGGCACGCGCTCGCTGAGGTTCACCTCGCCGGTGTGCAGGGGCAGTTCGGAGACGCGGGTGGCGGTGGCGGCGACGCGGCGCAGCGGACGCAGGGCGACGCCCACGATGGCGGCGCCGGCCAGCAGCGCGGCGACGAGTCCGGCGGCGGTGACGCTGACCTCGACGAGGATCAGGGTGTCGACGGTGTTCTCTACGTCGGAGGTGGGGACGGCCACGTAGTAGGCGCCGTTGGGGCTGCTGACGTACTCGACGCGGTATCCGCCGAGGCCGGGGATGTCCACCGTGTGCTTGGCGGCGTCCCGGGGGACCGCGTCGAGCGCGCTGATCTGCTTGCCGGTGAGCGGCACGGCGTCCGTCCAGGGGACGTTGTTGTCGTCGTTCACCTTCTTGCCGACCTTGGCGTCGGTGATGACGCCGTTCTCGACCTTCGCGGCGATCGTGTACTCCGGCTGCGGGCCCCGGGTGACGAAGTCGGTCAGGCCGCCGCCGGCCTGTCCGCCGGGCGCCACCACGGCGCCGTCGCGGCCGTCCGGCGGCCGCAGACCGCCCGACGCCCGCATGGCGACCTCCTTGAGCCGGCCGTCCAGCTGCTCGTACAGGTGGGAGCGCAGGGCGAGCGTCGTCACCGTGCCGATCACCGAGCAGACCACGGCGATCAGCACCATGGACGCGACGACGAGCCGTGTCCGCAGCGTGCGCGGCTTGGGTGCTCGCCTCTGCGTACGTGGCCGTCGTCGCCCGCTCACGAGACCGCGGGCTTGATCAGGTAGCCGGCGCCGCGCCGGGTGTGGATCATCGGCTCCCGGCCGGCGTCGATCTTGCGCCGCAGGTAGGAGATGTACAGCTCGACGACGTTGGCCTGCCCGCCGAAGTCGTACGACCACACCCGGTCCAGGATCTGCGCCTTGCTGAGCACGCGCCGCGGGTTGCGCATGAGGAAGCGGAGCAGTTCGAACTCGGTGGCCGTGAGGTGGATGTTGTCCCCGCCGCGCGAGACCTCGTGGCTGTCCTCGTCGAGGGTGAGGTCGCCGACGACGAGCACGGACTCCGAGCGCCGGTCGGCGGCGCCCGCGCGCCGGATCAGTCCGCGCAGCCGGGCGACGACCTCCTCCAGGCTGAACGGCTTGGTGACGTAGTCGTCCCCGCCCGCCGTGAGCCCGGCGATCCGGTCCTCCACGGCGTCCTTGGCGGTCAGGAACAGGACGGGCACGTCGGGGAGCTCGCGGCGCAGCCGTCCCAGGACGGTGAGTCCGTCCATGTCGGGCAGCATCATGTCGAGGACGACGGCGTCGGGCCGGAACTCGCGCGCGGTCTGGACGGCGCCCTGACCGTCCCCCGCGCTGCGTATCTGCCAGCCCTCGTACCGCAGGGCCATGGACAGCAGTTCGGTGATCGACAGCTCGTCGTCCACCACAAGCACCCGGACGGGGCTCCCGTCCGGCCTCAGCAGTTCGGTGCGCCCCTGGGGCGAGGTCGTGGTCATGGTGGACACCTTGTCGGCGCCCTCTGAGAACACGCTTGCACGAATCTGTGATTTCCCTGAGAAACGCACAGGCGCCTCTCAGGCAACTCCTGGGAAGCGGCGCTCGGTTCCGCTCCCGGCTCCGCTCCCGGTCCCGCTCCCGGCCCCGCTCCCGATCCCGGTTTCGGGGGTTCGCGCCGCCCCACGCCCCGGTCTCCAGCTTTCTGAGCCTCCGGGGCCTCCGGACCTCAGCGGACGGGCCCCTGCTCGTCCACCCAGAAGTCCGGCTCACCGAGGAACGCGTCGCGCTCGACGGGGCCGTAGGCGATGTCGAAGGTGCTCAGCCAGTACGACCAGTCCTGCATGCCGAGTGCGCCGCACCCCCTGACACCTCTCCCGGACCCAGCGCACCCATGCCCCGGCCCGGGCCGGCTCACCACTCCGCCCCACTCACTTCCCGCCCGACGGCCGTCTCAGAACAACCCGTCCTGCACTCCCGTCCCCCTCCCCGCCCCCGGCCCCTGCTTGAACGCCCGTACGGGAAGGGCGAGTCCGTCGGCCTCCCCCCGCCACTCCCCGAGCCCCCACCCGGTCATCAGCCGGGTGTCGAGCACGACGACCCGGCCGCCGGCCGCGAGGTGCAGGTCCGGCCCGGCGGCGGCGACCAGCTCGCCGCTCACGCCCCCGCCCGCGACCAGCTCCCTCACCTCGCCGACCGGCACGGGCGCCCTCGCCAGCCCGAACACCGCCATGTGGTCGACCGGCAGGAACGGCGCCCGCTCCAACGACTCCGGCCAGCCGGCGAGCGCGGTCGCACGGTCGTGCAGCTCCCGGATCTCGGCCGCCCGCTCGTCCGCGGACTCAGGCAGCGCGGACCGGACGGCCCGCTTCAGGGCGTAGGGGATCCGGTCGGGGACGCCGAGCGCGGCACGCAGCAGCTCCTCGGTCCGGCGGGCTGCCATCAAAGGTCCGGCGCCGAGCCGGCTGAAGCAGACGGCGCCCTGCTCCAGCAGCCGCGCCGACCCGCGCTCGACCGCCGTGATCCCCACCTTCACCATCCCGGGCCCGAACCACGCCAGATACACGTGGTACGGCCGCGGATCGTCCGCCATCGTGTCGGCGGCCACCGAGTGCGCCCGGTCCAGCCGCGCGCACTCCTCGCACCGCGCCCCCGTGCTCCGCCCCGACACCCCGGCCCGTACGGGACACGCGTGCCCCCGCGCTCCCACACATGTCCGCACGCCTCCTTCCACGACCTCGAAGGCCACGCGCTTCCCCCACGGCAGCGCACTGACCCGCCCGTCCCGCCACACCAGCACGGGACCGTCCGCCGACCACCGCAGCCCCGAGCACTCCCACACCTGTGCCATCACCCACGACCCTACGAGCCCCCACTGACAACGCCTCCCGACGACGCGACCATCACGAGTGCCGGCCGACCCTGCCCGACTCACCCTCCGCCGAGCGGTCGCGCCGGGCCACGGCCCTGACCCGGCAGTCGATGGAGGAACTCCGCCAGGAGGACAAGACGAGGTAAAACTTCTCCCACCCGGCGACGCCCTCGGACCCCGAGCCGCCCGCACCGGCCCGCCGTGCCGACCCTCGGCCTCCCCGGCCGAGCAGCGTTTCCGCCCCCGCGGCGGCGCACGTCCCCCGGCAACGTCACGGCCTCGGGTACGCCCCTTTCTCAGCCCGTCCCGCACGGGGGATCACTCACAAGCGGAGCGACGAAGTCCCGTACCAGCGCGCCGTTGTCGGCGATATTCGGGCCAACGGGTCGCCGTCGGAGCCCTGTCCGCCGCTCCCGCGAGCGGGACGCCCGGCAACAAGCCCTTCCGTTCCGCTGCGGACCTGCGATCCATGCGCCCCTTCGTATGCTGCACAGGCCGCGAAACGGCTATTAAGCCTCTTAACGCCAGACAACCTGACTTAGTGTTAACACTACGTTATGCACCATCTTCACGAGCTGCACACACTCCTTGCACATGCTTCACGCTTCATGCAAAAGTTTGCCGAAGATCGCACACATGTCGCTCCACCAGCCCCACGGCGGTGGCTGCCGTTTCATGCCTGCACAGGCAAGGTCACCAGTGAGGTAGTCCATGACGAGAGTTACGCCGGGTCTGCGCTACGAGCCCGTGTCCGCGTCCCCGGCCGCGCTGCTGGACGGACCGGTCGAGATCAGCCACACCGCCGAGGCCCGGAGCCTCGTCGCCGGACGCCGGATTCTCGTCACCGGAGGAGGGGGATCCATCGGCAGCGAGATCGCCCGCCAGCTGCACCGGCTGTCCCCCGAGAGCGTGTACCTGGTCGACCACGACGAAGGCGCGTTGCACGCGGTGCAGTTGGACATTCACGGACACGGTCTGCTGGATGACGAGACCATCGTCCTCGGCGACATCCGCGAGCCGGCCGCCATGCACAACCTCATGGCCACCGTCCGCCCGCACATCATCTTCCACGCCGCGGCGCACAAGCACCTGCCGCTCCTGGAGCGCTATCCCGTACAGGGGCTGCGGACCAATGTCCTGGGCACCGCGAACGTCCTCCGCGCCGCCGAGGCGGCCGGCGTCGAGCGCTTCATCTTCGTCTCCACGGACAAGGCCGCGAACCCGACCTCCGTACTGGGCCTGACGAAGCGTCTCGGCGAGGTCCTCACCCAGGCTCACGCCGACAGCCCGATGCGGGTCGCGTCGGTCCGCTTCGGCAACGTGCTCGGCAGCCGGGGCTCCTTCCTGCAGAGCCTGGCGTGGCAGGTGCGCCACGACGTGCCGATCACCGTCACCAGCCCCGACGTCACACGGTTCTTCATGACCATCCCCCAGGCATCCGCCCTGGTCATCGAGGCCGCGGTGATGGCCGACAAGGGCGAGACCTACGTCCTCGACATGGGCGCGCCCGTCCGCATCGCCGAGCTCGTCGAGCGGTACGCCTCCATGATCGGCGCGAAGGCTCCCGTCATCCGGTACACCGGCCTGCGGCCGGGCGAGAAGCTGCACGAGGAACTGCTCGACGAGAACACCGAGCAGCGGGAGCCGACGCCCAGCGAGCGCATCTGGTGCGTACGCGCCCGTCGCCCGGTGCCCGCGAGCATGTTCGAGCGCGTCTACTCGCTGCAGGCGCTGGTGGACCTGAACCTGCCGACGGCGGTCGTCCCGTCGATGCGCGGGATCCTGGAGGAGGCGCTCGACGACGCCCGCTCTCCCCTGGCGCTGTCGGCATGAACATCGGCTCCTTGGCGGCCCTGGCCGTCTCGGTCCTCGTCGTGCCGCTGCTGTTCACGCTGGTCGACATGGCGGGAAGTCTGCGCGCGCACAGCGCCCGCCGTACCTACGACCCTCCCACCACCGAGGAGGACTTCGAAGTCCTCGTGCCGATCTACGGCAACGTCAGGTACCTCGAGAACGTGCCCTACCTGCGGGACTACGGCAGGCGTGTCCTGCTCTGCACCACCACCAGCGAGACTCCTGAGTTCGACGCGCAGCTGGAGACCATCGCCGCCGCCAACGGCTTCAGGATCTTCCGCGGCGAGGTGCCGCGCCCCAGTGAGGGCCGGTCGGGCAAGCGGCAGACCGGCGGCACCATCCGGGACCGCGTGGTGCGCGACGCCCTGGAGACGGTACGGGCGCCGTGGGTGGTGTGCATCGACGCGGACACCATCACGACCAGGCCCCTCGGGGAACTCGTCGGAGCCCTGGCCGCACGCCGTCTGGACCTGGCCTCGATCCGGCTCGTCCCCTCCAACACGGAGAAGGTGCTCGGCCGCATACAGGTGCACGAATACCGTCTCGCGATGCAGTTGCGCCGGGTGGTGCCCTGGCTGGTCTCAGGTGCGTGCCACGCGGCGCGCACCGAGGTTCACCGACAGGTCATGCGCCGCCACTCGCTGTTCTTCCAGGGAAACGACGTCGAGCTCGGGATCCTGGCGGATTCGCTCGGTTACCGGGTGGGGCACGTGCCGTTCGAGGTGCCCACCACCGTCCCGGACCGGGTCAAGCCCTGGCTGCGGCAGAGACTGGCGTGGGCCGGCGGTGAGGTCCGGCTGTTCATCGTCAACGCGAGGCTGGCCCGGCGGCACCCGCTGATGTGGGCCTACGGCGCCGCGGCGTTCCTGCTGGCACCGGTCCGCTGGATCACCGCGGTCGACCTGGCCAGGGACCTCCCGTGCACCCTCAGCATCCTGGTACTGGCCGTCGTGACGTTCCTGTACCTGGCGCTCGCCTTCTACGTGCACTGGCAGAAGCGGGACGCGACACTCTGGCTGATGCCCTTGTACGGGGCCCTCTCCAGCCTGGTGATCACGCCTCTCGGCCTGCTCTGGTACATCAAGATGGGCGCCTCCGACCACAACTGGGGGATCATCCGCCTCGCCGGCCGCCACCGCAACAGCCGTCCCGGAGCACAGTCGGACAGCGCTGTGGAGACGACGAGAAGCTGAGCACGCTCTGGCCGGCCCACCCAGGGCCGGCCGCACCGGCCACGGCAGCAGGACGCCACCCGCCGACAGCTTCACGCCCTCGGCCCGCGCCCCGACGGCAGCCACGTCCACGCCGGCCCCACCGCCATGCCCGCTCAGCAGCCGTCCGGGCCGCGGACGGCGCACATCCACCAGGGGCCACCGGACCGCATGGTGCAGCGCGTCGCGCCCGGCTCCGGTCTCGGAGCCTGAAGGCCGTCGACGGCTGCCTCGCCCACTACGAGGCGCCGAAGATCGCGCGCAGCGTGCTCGCGACCGGAGAGGCAGAGCCTACGCAGGAAACCGACATCCATGCGCTCGGCGCGTCCCTGCTCCCGGGTCAGGACCCCGGTGCCGATGGCACCGGGGCGCTTGGCGTGCTCGTCCACGGGCGCTGCTGGAACCCCGTTCCCCCGTTGACGAGTTGGAGAGGGTTCTGACCTGAGCCACCGAAAGTCAGCCACGACGGCGGGTGCGCCGAACGAGCGTCCGTCACGTGTGCTTCCAGCAACCACCCGCCGGCCTCAGCCACGCTTCTTCAACGCGTCACGGTCCTCGGCCCCATTTCGGCCGGGGCGTTGTCAGCACGGCTGCATGACGCATGGGCACTGACTGCGGCTCTGCGGTCGATCCGGTTCACAGCGGTGGCCGGTTGGGCGGTGCGGTCGCGCTTGGTCGTGGTCGGCCTGGTCCTGGTGCTCGGGCGGTCGGGCCTTACCACGGCCTGTTCGTTGGCGCTCGTGATCACTGGTCCAAGTGCGCCTCGCGTCAGGATTCCCGCTCTCCCGCCAGGTTCAGGTCGACCAGTTTCTTCAGTTCTTCAGGTCAAGGACGATCAGGTGCATGCTGTCCGTGCCGGCGTACGTGACGAACACTCCCGCGCCCTCGGTGATGGCGTTCGGGGTAATGGTCGCTTCCGGTAGGGGCTTGGCGGCGCCCGTGGTGACGGACACGGAGACCGGAGTCCTCGGCGTGTCCTCGCCGGCCAGGCCGTAGGCGGTGCCGTCGTCGCCGACAGCCGCGAGGGTGATCTTCTTGGCGCCCTCACCGCTGTCGGTGCACGTGCCCTTGCCCGTCTTCAGGTCGAAAACACTGCCGCCCTTGACCAGATAACGGCCGTCGGGGGACAGGGCCGGCCGCACCTCCGCGAGGTTCTTCGGGCTCGGAACGTCCGCGCCGTACTCGGTCTTCATGGTCCGGCACGGGGCGGTGGCCTGGACGGCTCCGGTCGCGAGGTCGTGGACGGCGGAGACGTCGTCCGACCCCTTGAGCCAGTTGGCGATCACGTGGTTGCCGGCGGCACCGACGATGCGGCCGTTGGGCGTCTCCTCCGTGCCGAAGCCCACGTTCTCTTCCTTGCGGACGGCTTCGACGCCGGGCGGAGCCACCTTCGTACTCCGCCAGCCGCCGTCTGCGCCGAAACCGCCGTCGCCCCCGGCGCCTTCTTCACCGTTGGTCACGAGGCCCGCCGGGCCCTGGAACGACATCAGATAGTCGGGATCGGCCGCCTTCCCGTTCAGCGTCACCTTCGCCTTGCCGGTGTCGGTGACCTTGCCGTCGGGAGACACCAGGATGCTGTCGCCGCCGTACGAGGTGACGACCAGGCCCCCGGGCCCGGGGAAGACGCTGGGCCGGTCGAACTCGCCCTCCGGCGCTTCGGCGTTCCCTGCGCCGACCGGGGAAACGTCCTTCCCGGAGGCGTCGGCCGGGTAGAAGGCCACGGAGATGACCTCCTTGTACTCGTGGAGCTCGTCCTTGCGGGCCTCGCCACGCGCCCACACTGCGAAGTAGTCGCGCTTCGTACCGGGGATCAGGGCGATCTGCGGGACCGCCAGCGCGCCGGACTGCTCGTCGCTCTGCTCCTTCGTGAGCTTGGGGCCCTTCCACGGCTTGCTCGTGGACAGCACCTTGCCGGACGACGCCTCCCGGACGGTGAGGACATAGCCCTGCGCGGTCTTGTCGAGGTACGCGACGGAATCACCCTTCCCCGAAACCGCGTAGGGCAAGGGCTGCCCCTGAGGAAGCCAGCCGGCCTCGACCTCCCAGCCCTTGGCGCCGTCGAAGGCGGCCGGTGCGGTGATCTTGCTCTTCAGCGGGACGCCGCTGGTACCCCCGGTGCCGCCCCCGTGCGCACCCCCGCCTCCGGTGGCGCCGCTGTCGGATTCGCAGCCCGACAGGATGCCCACGAGCGCACCCGCCAGCAGCACGGACACCGCCGTCTTGCCGATCCTCATCCTCAGTCCCTCTGGATTCATGGGGCGATGAGGCGAAGTGCCATCTCCCCCCGGTGGATGGTCTTCGAACGATCAAGCAAAGGTGGAGATTAGCAGCCGTACGCGGTGCAGGCCGAAGACTCCGTTCGGCTCCCAGACGCCGTGTGCTCTCGTGGGTCCCATAAGGTTTGCTTCCGTGACCTGTACCACATGCGCGCGCCCGTGAGCAGGGCGCCGACACTCGCGTGATCAACGATCCCGATGCCGGCGACCGCGCGGCGGTCATCCTCGTAGCGGTCTGGTCCGCCCCACACCCGCCCTCTGAGGCTTGCCGTCAAACACTGCCGTCAAGGCAAAAGCCAGAGGCCCTGTGGATCACTCCACAGGGCCTCTGAACTGTTGTGCACTCGGCAGGATTCGAACCTGCAACCTTCTGATCCGTAGTCAGATGCTCTATCCGTTAAGCTACGAGTGCTTGTTCTGTTTTTCGTCTTCGCTCCCGGTCCTTTCGGCCCGCTCGCGGCGACAGGAAGAACATTACATGACTGCCGCCGTCATGTGAAATCCATTCCTCCCACCCGGCCTGACCTGCGGAAACGTGATTCGGGGACCAGGCGGTGCCGACGGCCGGAGAGGCCGTCCGAGGGGCGAGGGCGGCGAAAAGTGACGGGGGCCACTCTTGACCGGTCGGGGGCTGCCGAGGAACGCCCGAAGCCCCGGTCCAGGGGACCGGGGCTTCGGGGATCTTGCGCGGAGGCGGAGGGATTTGAACCCTCGATGGGCTTTAAGGCCCAAACCGCATTAGCAGTGCGGCGCCATAGACCGGACTAGGCGACGCCTCCAGCAACCGCTCACGCGAGCGCGCGATCGGTGCGTGCAGATGATGACACAGACTTGCGGGGTGCCACCAATCGCCACCCACGGTACTAGGCGGGCGGCCCCCAGGGCAAAGCCCTTGTCCCGCTGTGTCGGCCGGTACGCAACCTCCGGCCGGTTGCCGCGTTGGTCCGGACATGGTGCAGGTCAGCTTTCCCTCATCCCGTCCTTCCCTTCCGTCCCGGCCTTCTCGTCCTCTCCGGCACGCCGCCTCGCTCCGGGTCGCGTCGCGGCTCCTCCTGGGCGCCGTCGCCTCCGCCGCCGCGCTCGCGGCACTGTTCCCCGGCGCGGCCGTGGCCGGCGCCGGCGCGCCGCCGCCCGTCCGGGACGAGGACCGGTCCGGCGACCACCTCGTCGTCACCGTCCGGGACGCGGGCGACGGCCGGAACGGGACGTACGAGCTGTACTGCCATCCCGAGGGCGGCAGCCATCCGGATGCGCGAGGCGCGTGCGGGGCGCTCGACCGGAACGCGCGCTGGGGCCGTGACACCTTCGCGTCCGTGCCGGACGGCAGCGTCTGCACCCTGCAGTACGGCGGTCCGGCCACCGCCCATGTCACCGGGAGCTGGGCCGGGCGCCGCGTCGACGCGACGTACAGCCGCGCCAACGGCTGCGAGATCGAGCGCTGGAACCGGCTGGTGCCGTTCCTGCCCGACCTC
Source organism: Streptomyces sp. NPDC018610 (assembly GCF_044391765.1). Lineage (NCBI taxonomy): Bacteria > Bacillati > Actinomycetota > Actinomycetes > Kitasatosporales > Streptomycetaceae > Streptomyces > Streptomyces sp. NPDC018610. The sequence goes on along the minus strand of NZ_JBISAL010000003.1, from coordinate 530,864 downwards.
GGGTCCCGAGCGGTTCCGGCGGGGTGGCCCCGAGCGGTCACCGCAGGGTCGTGAACGGTTCCGGCCGGGGCCCGAGCGGTTCCCGGCCGGGGCGGCCGGGTGCTGAGCGGTTCCCGGCCGGGTGCCGGCCGGGACCGGCCCCGGGGGGGGCGAGCGGCCCCCCGAGACCAGTCCCCGGGGCGTGGGCGGGCCGGGTCGGTTCGCGGGTGCCGGAGGCCGGTGGGGGCGCGTGGGGCGGGAGGCGGCGGGTTCGGGCGTGTTCGGGCCGGACGTCACCTCGTCGTGCGACCTCCCTCTCATCCGCCGTCGCGGGCGCAACGTCAGCGCTTAGACTCCTTCGCGTGACACGCCGCGGGCCGGTTGGCAAGATGGCCCCCGCGGTCGGCAAGGTGCGGTGACAGGGAGGAAGCGTCTCGTGAGCAGCAGGCCATCCCGAGGCGCTGCTCGCCTCGCTGCCATACTCGACGCGCTGCCCGACGCCTTGGTGCTGGTCAACGCGAACGGCACGGTCGTCAACGCCAACACCATCGCCCTGGAGGCCTTCGAGACCCCGGGCACGGCCCTGGTGGGGCGCGGGCTGCTCGACCTGCTGCCGCAGTTCGACTCCAAACTCATCCCCGGCTCCATGCGCCGGCCCGACCACATCGACCCGCGCGCCCGCACCAAGCCGACCCGGATGACGGCCCGGCGGACCGACGGCACGGAGTTCCCGGTCGAGGTCACGAGCGCGAATCTGCAGAACGGCCAGCAGGCCTACGACACCTCCGGCTACACCGGCGACGAGCTGCTGATGCTGGTCGTGCGCGACCTGTCCGGCACCGTCGACACCGAGGCCGAGCTGGCCCGTTCGCAGCGGCAGACCGAGATGATCCTGCGGGCCGCCTCCGAGGGCGTGGTCGGGACCGACACCGACGGGCGGATCGTGCTCGTCAACCCCGCCGCCGCCCAGATCCTCGGCTACCGGGCCGGCGAGCTCGGCGGCCGCGAGCTGCACACCCTCGTGCTCCACTCCCGTGCCGACGGCGCCCCCTTCCCCTACGAGGAGTCGCCGCTCGCCGACACCCTGCGCTCCGGACGCAAGCACCGGGTGCGCGGGCAGGTGCTGTGGTCGAAGTCCGAGGACAAGGTGCCCGTCGACCTGACCACCGCGCCCGTCCGGGACGGCGACCAGCTCGTCGGCGCCGTGATGACCTTCACCGACCGCCGCCCCTACGACGCCCTCGTCGAGGAGAAGGCCGCCGCCGAGAAGCTGCACGAGGAGGAGCTGGAGCGGCTCGCCGAGGAGCACGGCTCCGAGCTCACGGCCCTGCGCCAGCGGCACGTCGCCGAGATCGAGGAGCTCACCGAGCGGCACGCGGAGGAACTCGCCGCGAACGAGGAGCGGTACGCCGCGCTCGGCGAGCGCGAGAAGGACCGCTACGAAGCCCTCGCCGCCCGCCACGAGCAGCTGCTCACCCTCCTCGGCGGCTCCCTGCGCGGCCCCCTGGACGAGCTGCGCCGCGAGCTGGCCGCCCTCGCCGCCGACGACGCCGGCCAGCTGTGGCCCGAGGCCAACCAGGTGCTGCACCACCTGTCCGCCGGCTACTCGCGGATCACCACCCTCATCGACAACGTCCTCGGCTACCAGCGCCTCGACATCGGCAGCGAGGAGATCACCCGTACGAAGGTGATGCTCGACGCGGTCGTCGCCGCCGGTGTGGACGGCGCCGTCGAGCTCGTCGGGCCCGGCCGGGTGCAGTTCGCCGTGCACGCGCCGCCCATCGAGGCGGAGGTCGACCCGCAGCGCCTGGCCACCGCCCTCGCGCATCTCGTCGCGGACGTCGCGGGCGTGGACGCCACCGGCAACTCGCCGGTGTCGGCGGGCGGTTACATGGACAACACCGTCGTCGTCGCGGCGGCGCAGCGCGGCAACGTCGTGCGGATCGAGGTACGCGGGCCGTACACCGGGGGCGACCCGGTGCACGAGCCGATCGTGCGCGGGATCGTCCGGGCGCACGGCGGCGTGCTCCAGACGGTCGAGGTCCCGGGGATGAGCGGCAGCGCGTACGTCCTCGAGGTGCCCATCGGCGACGGGGCGGGCGCCGTCGCCGCCGACCACGTTCCCGACTACGCGCAGGACGCGGCGGTCGCCGCCGTCGAGGCCGCCCCGGACGCGCGGCCGGCCGAGGGCGTCTCCGCCCGGATCGCGCTGCCCGCGCAGGCCTCCGGCGGTGGCCGCCGGCGAGCCCGGCGCTCCTCCACGGACGCGTTCCTGGACGGCGACGACGGCGAGGCCGAGGTCCCGGCCGACGGCGACCCCCGGACGGTGCCGACCGGGCGGCGCAGGCGGCGTGCGGCCGAGGATTCCGCGCGGATCCCGGCCCAGAGCGCGGGCGAGGACACGCCTCAGGAAGCCCTGACGACCGGGTCCGGCGGCACGGGACGGCGGCGCGGCCGGTCCGCCGAGGGCGCGGGCGTCGCCGAGATTTCGGGCGTCGCCGGGAGCGCGGGCGTCGCCGGGAGTACGGGTGTTTCCGAGGGCGCCGTGGTCACGGCGGCCGAGCACGCCGCGGGCGCGGCGGCCTCGGGTTCCGGCCTGGGCGCCGCGGTGCCGCCGCAGGGTGTGCCCGGGCCCACGGGACGGCGCGCCCGGCGTGAGACCGGTGAGCCCCAGGCCCTGCCCCAAGCCCTGCCCCAGGCTCTGCCCCCGGGTCTCCCGGCGGCAGCGGACGCGGCGGTGCCCGCCACTCCCACGCCTCCCACGAATTCCGCCGTGTCCGGCGCGCCGGGGCCGGTCGCGCCCGCGCCCGGTTCCGTTCCCGCCGCCCCCACCGCTCAGGTCGAGACCTCCGCCGGGCAGCCGACCGGACGGCGGCGGCGTGCCCTGGCGGCCGCGAACGAGCGGGCCGCCGCGCAGGAGGCGGCCCCGCGCACGGTCTTCGCCCTGCCTCCCGCCGACGCCGACCGGCCGACGCCCGAGGCCCCGGACGCACAGCCGCCGGTACGCGTCCCCGCCCAGGGCACGGGCCCGGGCGCCGGTGCCGACGAGGGGCGGCACGACGCCGTACCGCACGACCGGGCCGACGATCACACTCCGCCGCAACCGCATCCGACGAACGCGCCCACGGGCCGTCGGCGGCGGGCGATGGCCCAGCCGCCGGAGACCCCGGCGACGGACGCGACGCCCCTGTCGAGCGCCCCCAGTGCCCCTGGCGCGCCCGGCATCCCCGGCACCCCCGGCGTGCCTGTGCAGGGTGGTGCGCCCGCGCAGGGCGGTCCGGTCGCGCCCGGTGGCGTGGGGCCGGCCGGTTCCCCGGTCGCTCCGCGCGCCGTTCCCCCGGTCCGTCCCGGGCTGCCGGGCGCCGTCGAGCCGCAGGCCGCCGGGACGGCGCCGACCGGCCAGGGTGCGGCACCCGTCCCCGCCGAGTCCCCCGCCGTTCCGGCCGCCCCTGGACAGGCGGCCGCGGCCCCCGGTGGGCCGCTCCCGGCCGAGTCCGTCTCGCCCCGAGGCGGCGACACCTCCGGCGCGGGTGTCCCCGTACCGCCGGTTCCACCCGTACCGCCGAACGCGCCCGGCACTCGGACCGCACCCGCCGGGCCCGGCGCCCCACTGCCCCCGAGCAGCCCGGACGGCGCTCCAATGCCCCCGGCTCAGCCCCAGCCCCAGCCGCCCGCTACGCCGCCGCACGGCACCCCCGCCGCCGGCACACCGGCCGTCGGGACTCCGGCCACCGGGACTCCGCTCCCGCCCGAGCAGGCCGCCGGCCGGCTGCCGGGGCAGAGCGGTCCGGCGACGGCCGGGCAGCCCGCGGTGGAGGGCGCCGGGCCGCGGGCGGCTCAGCCGCTGCCCGCCGAGGCCGCCGCGTCGATCGACCCGAACTCGACACAGGGCCGTGCGATCAGCGTGCGCACGCTCGGCCAGGGCGTGCCCTTCAGCCGTCAGGCCGCGCAGGTGCAGCAGCCGTCGGCGACGCCACCCCCGCACGCGGCGGGGGGTTCCGGCCGCCGTCGCAAGCTGGGGACGCCGCCCGACCCGGCCGCATCCCGTGCGGAGCAGCGCCCGGAGCAGGGCGCCCGTCCGCACCTGTCGGCCGAGCAGCCCCCCGCGCCGTCCGTGCCGCAGTCGCAGGCGTCCCCTGCCGGACAGCCCCGGCTCGCGCCGGGCACCGAGGGCGCCGGACGCTCGTACGCCATAGGGGCACCGGACGAAAACGCCGCCGAGGGACCCGAGCCGCTGGACGGTCCGGGCGGCGCCGTGGAGATCGCGGACACCCCGCGACCGCAGCCGATGGACGACGAGCTGCCCCCGGAGCCGCTGGACAACCCGCGGCGGCTGCTGGTCTGGCCGGCCCCCGACGTCACCACGCAGCAGGCGCTGAGCGACCGCGGCTACCGGCCCGTCATCGTGCACTCGCGCGAGGAGGTGGACGCGCAGATCGCGGCCTTCCCCGCCGCCCTGTTCGTCGACCCGCTGACCGGGCCGATCACGCGGACCGCGCTGCAGTCGCTGCGGCAGGCGGCCGTCGCCGCGGAGGTCCCGGTGCTGGTCACCGCGGGGCTCGGACAGGCGACACGCGAGGCGGCCTACGGCGCCGATCCCGCCGTACTGCTGAAGGCGCTCGCTCCGCGCGACAGCGAGCAGCACCCGCCGCGGGTCCTGCTGGTCGAGGAGCACGCGGAGATCGCACTGGCACTGACCGCGACGCTGGAGCGGCGCGGGATGCAGGTGGCGCGGGCCGCGAGCGACAACGACGCGGTGACGCTGGCGGGGCAGTTCCGGCCGAACCTGGTCGTGATGGACCTGATGCAGGTGCACCGCCGCCAGGCCGGGATCCTGGACTGGCTGCGCGCGAACGGGCAGCTCAACCGCACGCCGCTCGTCGTCTACACGGCCGCCGTCGATCCGGCCGAGCTGCCGCGGCTCGCCTCCGGAGAGACGGTGCTGTTCCTCGCGGAACGCTCCACCAGCGCCGAGGTGCAGACGCGGATCGTGGACCTGCTGGCCCGCATCGGGACCAACTGACCGCTCGGGCGCCCGTAATGCCGCTTGGCCGCACGCACTGCGGGCCGTCGGCCCGTTCTGCCGTTCCGCCGTTCCGCCGTTCCGCCGTTCTGCCGTTCTGCCGTCCCGCCGTTCTACCGCGGGCACTGTCGGCCGGCTGCCCACATCGGCGGCCGGCTGCCCGCGCAGCCGACCGGCGCCCGGTCCGCGGTGCCCGCCGGTCGGCATTGCGGTCGACCCTTCGTCGGGCCGTCCGTCCCCGCCCGCGCGGGCGCTACTTCGCCACGAGCCTGCGGGCCGCCTCCTTGATGGACGCCCGCAGCCGCTGCCGGTCGGCGCCCTCGGCGCCGACCAGGATGCGCTGGATCTGGGGCACGGCGACCGCCCAGTTGGCCAGCGCGATCAGCAGGAACATCAGGTCCCGGGCGGGGATCGCGTCGGTGATCACGCCCCGGTCCTGGCCGTCCTGGATCGCGGCGACCTTGCGGGCGTAGTGGTCCTGGCGCTCGGCCTCGTCGGGCAGTTCGGCGGTGCCGTACTCGATGCCCTCCCAGAACAGCAGGCGCAGGAACTCGGGGTGGGCCGCGTGGTAGTCCAGCAGACGGTCGATCCAGCCCTCGATGTCGTCGGCGTCGACCGGTACCGCCGCCGCGAGATCGACCATCGAGCGGCCCAGCACCTGGGAGAACAGCTGGTCCTTGTTGCCGAAGTAGGCGTAGATCAGCTGCTTGTTGGCCTTGGCCTCGCTCGCGATGCGGTCGATGCGGGCGCCCGCGATGCCGTGCCGGGCGAACTCGGCGACCGCCGCCGCGAAGATCCGGGCCTTGGTGGCCTCTGGGTCTCTTGCTGCCATGGGGACAGGGTAACGCCGTAAGCAACCAACTATTTGGTTGACAGGGAATCCGCCGCCGCCGCAGACTGTTCCACGTTCCAACCAACCAGTTGGTTGTAATACGACCCGCACGTCCGCATCGGAGGCCCACAGCCCATGCCGTCGTCACCCGCCCCCACCACCACGACCACCTCCACCGCCGCGGCCGCCACCACGGCTCCGACCGCCGGCACCGGTGCCGGCGCCAAGGCTGTCCCCGGCCCCGGACCGAGCCTCGGCCCCACCGCCTTCCTGGCCCTCATCGCCCTGTGCACGGCGGTCACCGCCGGCAACATCTACCTCGCTGCCCCGCTGCTCCCGCTCATCGCCCGGGACTTCGGCACGGTGCCCTCCGCGGTGGCCTGGATCGCCTCGGTGGCGCAGTTCGGATACGCGGCAGGCCTGCTGTTCTTCGCCCCGCTCGGCGACCGGGTGAACCGGCGCCCGCTGGTGGCGGCACTGTCCCTGGCGACGACGGCGGCGCTCGTCGTGGCCGCGGCGGCGCCCGGCACGGCCGCTCTCGCGGCGGCGGTGTTCGTCGCCTCCGCCGCGACGGTGGTGCCGCAGCTGCTCGTCCCGATGGTCGCCGAGCGCGCCCCCGCCGACCGCCGCGCGCGGCACGTGGCCGCCGTGATAGCCGGCCTGTTCACCGGCATCGTCGCCGCCCGGGTGCTCGGCGCGCTGGTCGGGCAGGCGTTCGGCTGGCGCTGGGTGTTCGTGGGCGCGGCGGCGCTGACCCTCGTGCTCGGGCTGGCGACGGCGTCCGCCCTTCCCGCGGAACGCCGCCGCGGCACCGGTCCGCTGCTGTCCGGCGTCACCGCGCTGCCCGGACTCGTCCGGCGGTCGCCCGACCTGTGGCGGGCGTGCCTGCGGCAGGCCGGCATGTTCGGCGCCTGGAGCGCGCTGTGGACCTCGCTCGCGCTGCTGCTGACCGGCCGGCCCTACGGGCTGTCGACCGCGACGGCCGGTCTGTTCGGCCTCTTCGGGCTGGCCGCCAGTGCGGTGGCCCCGCTGGCCGGCGGTCTGGTCGACCGGTTCGGCGCGGCCAAGGTCGTACGGTCCGCGTACGTGCTGGCCGCCGTGTCCGTGCCGCTGTTCTGGCTGGGCGGGCAGGCGATGGCGGCGCTGTTCGTGGCCGCGATCGCGATCCACGCGGCCCTGGTGGCCTCCCACGTCGCCAACCAGACCCTGGCCCTGACGACCACCTCCACCCCCGCGACCGCCAACACCGCCTACGTCGTCTCCGGCTTCGCGGGCGCGGCCCTCGCCTCCTCGGTCGCGGCCCCCGCCTTCGCCCACTGGGGCTGGTCCGGGGTGTGCGCGGTGGCGGCGGTGTGGCTGGTGCTGGGCTGGACGGCGACGGCCGTACGGCGGTGATGCCCGCGCGGGCGGGGGCACCACCGCCTGCGACCTGCTCGGTGTACTCGACCTGCTCGGTGTACTCGACCGGCTGGGCGTACTCGGCGTACTCGGGGTGCGGCCGTCACCGCCCCCGTCTCAGAACTCGGTGACGTCCAGCTCGCCCTCCGCGTACTGCCTGCGCAGGACCTTCTTGTCGAACTTGCCGACGCTGGTCTTCGGCACCGACTCGATGATCGTCCAGCGCTCGGGGAGCTGCCACTTGGCGATCCTGCCCTCCTCGGCGAGGAAGTCGCGCAGCGCCTCGAAGCCCACGCCGGCGCCCTCCTTGAGGACGACGGTGGCCAACGGGCGCTCGCCCCACTTGTCGTCGGGGACGGCGACGACGGCGGCCTCGGCGACGTCCGGGTGGGACATCAGGGCGTTCTCCAGGTCGACCGAGGAGATCCACTCGCCGCCGGACTTGATGACGTCCTTGGCGCGGTCGGTGAGGGTGAGGAAGCCGTCCGGGCTGATGGTGCCGACGTCGCCCGTCTTCAGCCAGCCGTCCTCGCTGAACTTGTCGGCGGGGCGCAGCGGTTCGGCGTCGGGGCCGTTGTAGTAGGCGCCGGCGATCCACGGGCCGCGGACCTCGAGCTCGCCGGCGGACCCGCCGTCCCAGGGGAGGCGTTCGCCGCCGGGGCCGGTCAGACGGGCCTCGACGCCGGCCGGGAAGCGGCCCTGGGTGAGGCGGTAGCCGAACTCCTCGTCGGTACCGGCCGCGTGGGCCGGCGGGCGGGCCACCGTGCCGAGCGGGGAGGTCTCCGTCATGCCCCAGGCGTGACAGACCCGCATGCCGAGCTTGTCGAACGCCTGCATGAGGGAGGGCGGACAGGCCGAGCCGCCGATGGTGACCTGGGTGAGGGAGGAGACGTCGCGGGGACGGGCGGTCAGCTCGGCGAGCAGACCCTGCCAGATGGTGGGCACGGCGGCGGCGTGCGTCGGGCGCTCGCCCTCGATCATCGCGGCGAGCGGCGCGGGCTGCAGGAAGCGGTCCGGCATCAGCATGTTGACGCCGGTCATGAAGGTGGCGTGCGGCAGGCCCCAGGCGTTGACGTGGAACTGGGGCACGACGACGAGGGTGGTGTCCTGGTCGGTCAGGCCCATCGACTGCGTCATGTTGACCTGCATGGAGTGCAGGTAGATCGAACGGTGGCTGTAGACGACGCCCTTGGGGTCGCCGGTGGTGCCGGAGGTGTAGCACATGGCGGCGGCCTGGCGTTCGTCCAGCTCGGGCCAGTCGTAGGTGGTCGGCCGGTCCGCGATCAGGTCCTCGTACTCGTGCACGCGTGCGGAGGAGCCGTCGAGCGGGGTGCGGTCGCCGGGGCCCGTCACGACGATGTGCTCGACCGTCCTCAGGTGCGGCAGCAACGGGGCGAGCAGGGGGATCAGGGAGCCGTTGACGATGATCACGCGGTCGGCGGCGTGGTTGACGATCCAGGCCAGCTGCTCGGCGGCCAGGCGCAGGTTGAGCGTGTGCAGCACCGCGCCCATGGCGGGGACGGCGAAGTACGCCTCGACGTGCTCGGCGTTGTTCCACATCAGGGTCGCGACCCGGTCGTCGTCCCGGACGCCGAGTTCGTCGCGGAGGGCGTTCGCGAGCTGTACCGCGCGGGCGCCCGCCTCGGCGAAGCTGCGGCGCTGCGGCTCCCCCTCCCCGGTCCAGGTGGTGATCTGGGACCGTCCGTGCACCCGCACTCCGTGGAGGAGGATGCGGGTGACGGTCAGCGGTACGTCCTGCATGGTGCTCAGCACGGCGGCGTCCTCCCGAGGCGGCGTTGCCTACGCGGTGGTAGGGGGTGCGCTGATTCTGCGCACATACCGAGCGGTATGTCACTAGGCCCGGGTGATCGATCACCGCGCCATTGCCCACATCGGTCTTCGGCGGGGAGTGCGGTGAGAGGCGGCGGACGCGCCGTGCGCGTCGGGGCGGGCCGGTCGCGGTCGCGTGAGGGCGGGGCGGAGCCGACCGCAGGAGCGCCAGGGGGTGGGGCCGACCGCGGGGGCGGCGGCGGGGGCGGCGTCGTCCGCGGGGGGGGCGACCGGAGTCGCTCGGGCCGGCCGGGCCGCGTGGATCGCTCTGACCGCTCGGGGACCTGTTGCAGCCGCCCGGGGCGGGTCCGGCCTCTCGAATTCGATCGGAGCCTGCCGAAACCGGTCGAAACTGGCCGAAGTCGGTAGAGGTCGAACGGAGCCAGTAGAAGCGGGTCGGGGCCGTTCAGGCCCGGAGGATCAGGAACCCGCAGGAGCAATCAGGAGCCCACAGGAGCAGGCCTGGAGGTTCAGGAGCCCGCAGAGGACCAGAAGCCGGAGGATCAGGAGCCCACAGGAGCAGGACCAGGAGCCGGAGGATCAGGAGCCGAAGGAAGGGGGCTCGCCCTCAGCGTGCCCGTGCCAGCTCAGGGTCCTCACGCAGCTTGCCGAGCGCCCGCGACACCGCCGACTTCACCGTGCCCACGGACACGCCGAGCACCTCGGCCGTCTGCACCTCGGAGAGGTCCTCGTAATACCTGAGGACGACCATCGCCCGCTGCCGGGTGGGCAGCTTCGCGATCGCCCGCCACATGGCGTCGCGCAGCGCCTGCTGCTCCGCCGGGTCGGCGGCGCCGGGCACGGGCTCCGGTTCGGGCAGCTCGTCGCAGGCGAACTCGTCGACCTTGCGCTTGCGCCACTGCGACGTACGCGTGTTCAGCAGTGCGCGGCGGACGTAGCCGTCGAGCGCCCGGTGGTCCTCGATCCGCTCCCACGCGACGTACGTCTTGGTGAGCGCGGTCTGCAGCAGGTCCTCCGCGTCGCTCGGGTTCGCGGTCAGCGACCGGGCGGTGCGCAGCAGCATCGGCTGACGGGCCCGCATGTACGAGGCGAACGACGGATACGCCGGGCTGGGCGTCGCCGGTACGGCTGCGGTCGACGCGCCGGCGCAGACGGGTGTGGTCATGGCTCCACGCTAGGAGCGGCGCCCCCCGCGGCGGATCGCCCGGAGGTCCTGAAGCGACGTCCCCCTCAGGTTGTAGGGGTGGGGCTGACCGCACCTCCTGAAGGTGGACGAGGAGCGGCGGGGTACTGCGGGTTCCCCCCCTGGGTGACGTCACCGCGAACGCCGCGCGGCGGCGCCGAAGCACCGCCGCGCGAACGTGTGATGCGCCCCCACAAGCACACCCGCAGGAGACTCAGGGCCGGCGGTTCCCCACGACGCGCACCGGCCCGCCCCGACTCACCACAGGGGGGTGAAGTTGACGGCGAGGTTCCTGTTGCCCTGCTGGATGCCGGTGAGCGCCGAGCCGTTGACCTGGGCGGAGTTGCTCTGGTTCGAGGCGCCGGTGCCGACCGCCTGCTGCTGCGAGGTGGACGAATTGCCCCTGTTGTCGTGGCCGACACCGCTGCCGGCGACGCTCGCGGCCCCCGCATTCGATCCGTTGCCCGCGAGGGCGCCGTCGTCCGCTGCCGCGACGCCGGTGAAGAGGGCGGCGGCGAGAGGGATCGCGGTGACGGCGGCGAGGACGCGGACGGTACGGATGCTTGTCATATTGCTCCTCCAGTAAGAGGTGACACGACCGGCTGCCTTACCGGCCGTACGTGAGCCGCGGAGCCGCGCGAGACGGCTCCGGGCTTCCCGAAGTACGGCTTCCTCCGGGGCGTTCGGCCGACCGCCCCGGCGCTCTGTGACGACGTCGCGGGATCAGAGTTGCCCACCGGTCCCCGGCGTACCACCCCCAAGACCCCGATTCCCACGCAAGCGTGAGGACAGGTTGATAAACCCCTTTCGCGACGTTTCCCACCGCCGAAGCCCGCACGACGAGCCCACCCGCGCACGCGCGACGCCCCCGTCCGCCCTGGCGCCGCATGAGCCGAAACGTCCCTGCGGCGAGCCGCGCCGAGCCCGCCGGAGTCCCGCGCGAAACGGCCCGTTCCTCCTCTCCCCGGGCGTGCCGCCTCACCTCCTCTTCCCTTTTTCGAACAGACGTACGACCATCAGTACATGGCCACCATCGACCGGCAGGCCACGACGCTGGCCCTCGCGCACGCCCTGTCCGCCGCGGAACGCGGCCTGGCCGTGATCCCCCTGTCCCGGACGAAACTCCCGGCCCTGCGCTCGCCCCACCGCGACGACCCCGACCCGGGCCGGCCGCCCTGTCACGGCGAGTGCGGCCACTTCGGCCACGGCGTCCACGACGCCTCCGCCGACCCGGCACGCGTCCGCGCGCTGTTCGCGGCCGCGCCCCGGGCCACCGGCTACGGCATCGCCTGCGGGCTGCCCCCGTACCACCTGATCGGCGTCGACCTCGACACCAAGACCGGTACCGACGCCCCGGCGGCCCTGCGCGAACTGGCCCGGCGGCACCTGTTCGCCCTCCCCGCCACCGTGGTCGTCCTGACCCCCAGCGGCGGCCGGCACCTGTGGCTGAGCGGGCCGGCGGACGTCGTCGTCCCGAACTCCGCGGGCCGCCTGGCGCCCGGCATCGACATCCGGGGCGCGGGCGGCTACCTGGTCGGTCCCGGCTCCCGCACCGAACACGGCGCCTACGCCGTCGCCCCCGGCACCGCGCACCTGGCGCCCGCGCCCTGTCCGCCGGCCCTGCTGCGCCTGCTCCTGCCGCCTCCCCACCCCTCCGGCCACCCCGCGCATCCGGCCGGGGACCGGTCCGGCGGGGGCCTGGTGCGGTTCGTCCTCGGCGCGCACGAGGGGCAGCGCAACGCCCGCCTGTTCTGGGCCGCCTGCCGCGCCTACGAGAGCGGCATCGGCCCCGATCTCGTGGCCCCGCTCACCGCCGCGGCCACGACCACCGGCCTCACCGAACGCGAGGCCCGCGCGACCATCGCCTCGGCCGCCCGCAGGACGGGCCACCACCCGTGAAACCGCGGGCGGCACCCTGACCAGCCCGCCTAGGGTCTTTCGTTTGGATCAGGCCGGGTCAGGGAGCGGGGTCTGGTGGTGGGGGCCCCTCCCACGCCGTTCAGGCAGTGGGGGAACGTCGCAAGGCGGAGTAGGGCGTCATGGCGGAGCCATGGCAACCGACGACAACGCGGCATGGGTGCCCCCTGCTCGAAGAGCTCGGGGGAGCGCGGTGCCAGGGCCCGCGAGCTCGGCATGATCCAAACGAGAGGCCCTACCGACGGAAAGCAGCGGACGCGCACGTGAGGCGCACAACAAGGCGGCCCCTGACCCGATCTCTGGTCAGGGGCCGCCTCATCAAGCGGTGGGTGTGGGATTTGAACCCACGGTGACTCTCGCCACGACGGTTTTCAAGACCGTTCCCTTAGGCCGCTCGGGCAACCCACCCCGCGCCGGACGTGATCGGCGGCGCGGGGACAAGAGTAACGGGTCCGCCGGTGGTGGGGGCGGTCAGTTGTCGCCCACGCGGGAGCCGAGCGTGACGGTGGTGGTGTGCTCCTTGCCGCCGCGCTTGTAGGTGATCGCGACCTTGTCGCCCGGCTTGTGGGTCCAGATCTCACCGATGAGGGTGGGACCGGAGTCGATCACCGTGTCATCGAGCCGGGTGATGACGTCGCCGGACTTGAGGCCGGCCTTGGCGGCCGGGCCGCCCGGCTCCACCGACTGCGCCCCGCCGACGCCCTGGTCGGTGATCGTCGCGCCGCTCGAACCGTTCTCCAGGGAGACCGAGGCGCCGATCTTCGCGTAGACCGGCTTGCCGGTCTTGATCAGCTGCTGGGCGACGTACTTGGCCTGGTTGATCGGGATGGCGAAGCCCAGGCCGATCGAACCGGACTGGCCGGAGCTGCCCAGACCGCCGCTGCTGGAGGACTGGATCGCGGAGTTGATGCCGATGACCGCGCCGCGCGCGTCCAGCAGCGGACCGCCGGAGTTGCCCGGGTTGATGGAGGCGTCCGTCTGCAGGGCGCTCATGTAGGAGGCCTTGCTGTCCGAGCTGCCGTCGCTGGAGGCGACGGGACGGTTCTTCGCGCTGATGATGCCGGTCGTCACCGTGTTCGACAGACCGAAGGGCGCGCCGATGGCGATCGTCTCGTCGCCGACGGCCACCTGGTCGGAGTTGCCGAGGGCGAGCGGCTTGAGGTCCGACGGGGCGTTCTTGAGCTTGATCACGGCGACGTCGTAGCCCTGTGCGTGGCCGACGACCTCGGCGTCGTACTTCTTGCCGCTGGGGAACGTGGCGGTGAGCTTGCCGCCGTCGACGGCGTCGGCCACCACGTGGTTGTTGGTGACGATGTGGCCCTGGGTGTCGAACACGAAGCCGGTTCCGGTGCCGCCCTGGCCGTTGGTGCTCTCGGCCTCGATGGTGACGGTGCTCGGCAGCGCCTTGGCGGCCACGCCCGCGATCGAGTTCGGGTCGCGCTTGACCTGCGCGGCGCCGGTGTCGGAGGCGGAGACCGTGGTGGAACCGCTGGTGTCGTCGTGCTTCGCCAGGGTGTAGCCGAGGCCGCCGCCCAGACCGCCGGCGACCAGCGCGGCCACCAGCACCGCGGCGACCAGGCCGCCGCGCCGGCCGCGGGGCTTCGGCTCGGGGCCGGGCTGCGGGGCCGATCCCCATCCGGCGCCCCAGCCGGGCCCTTGGCCGTGACCCTCACCGGAGCCCGCGCCGTACCCCTCACCGGAGCCCGCGCCGTACCCCTCGCTGGAGCCCGCGCCGTACCCCTCACCCGCGCCGCGGTCCGCGTAGGCGGGGGTGGCGGGGGGCGGGGGCGGCCAGGAGCCGTCGGCGGGCGAGCTGCCGTAGCCGGAGGAGTCCGGGGCGGCGGCGGGACCGCCGGGGGCGGCCGGGGCGGCGGCCGGCACGTGCGGGGGCACGCTGGGCGGCGGCGGGGTGGGGGCGCCGCCCTGCGGGGCGGACGGCTGCGGGGAAGCTGCGGAAGGTTCCACCGGCACGGGAGGCGCGGACGGGGCCGGGGGTACCTCGTTGCCCTCGTTCTCGGTGCTCACAGCTCTTCTCCTCGATCCACGGCTGTTGTTGTCGGTCGCACTGGGTCACTCGCTCATGCCTGCGGACGACCCGGCGGGCTCCAGCTGTGCAGGTACATGTGTATGCAGTCAGTTTTTCCCACAGGCCGTCAGAGCACCATAAGCCGTGGCTGTGGGTCCGTCCCTGTTCCTTATATAGGTCATCTCACATGTAACGGACACCTCATCGGCACCCGTTCGCCGTCACGCCTGCCCCGCGACGGTGGCACCATGACGCGGTGACCCACGCACGGCAGCATCACCCCCAGGTCGTCGCCCACCGCGGAGCCTCCGAGGCCGCCCCGGAGCACACGCTGGCCGCCTACCGCAAAGCGATCGAGGACGGCGCGGACGCACTCGAGTGCGACGTACGCCTCACCGCCGACGGCCATCTCGTCTGCGTGCACGACCGCCGCGTCAACCGTACGTCCAACGGCCGCGGCGCGGTGTCGGCGCTCGAGCTCGCCGACCTCGCCGCGCTGGACTTCGGCGCCCTGCGGACCCGGGCCTCGTGGCGGGGCCGGGACGAGGAGCCCGACTGGGAGGTTCGCCCCGAGGACCCCGAGGACACCTCCGTCCTCACCCTGGAGCGACTGCTCGAACTCGTCGCCGACGCCGGCCGGCGGGTGGAACTGGCGATCGAGACCAAACATCCCACGCGATGGGCCGGACAGGTCGAGGAACGGCTGCTGGAGCTCCTGAAGCGGTTCGGCATGGACGCCCCGGCCTCGGCCGCCGAGTCGCCGGTCCGCGTGATGAGCTTCTCGGCGCGCTCGCTGCACCGGGTGCGCGCCGCCTCCCCGACGCTGCCGACCGTCTACCTGATGCAGTTCGTGTCGCCCCGGCTGCGCGACGGGCGCCTGCCGGCGGGGGTGCGGATCGCGGGCCCCTCCCTGCGGATCGTGCGCGGCCACCCGGCGTACGTCGAGCGGCTGAAGCAGGCCGGGCACCAGGTGCACGTGTGGACGGTGAACGAGCCGGAGGACGTCGACCTCTGCGTCGAGCTGGGCGTCGACGCCATCATCACCAACCGTCCACGCGCGGTGCTGCAACAGCTCGGCCGCTGATACGTCACCGATCCGTCGCGGACCTTGACCGGGGCGACCCGCTGCACCAAGCTCCCTTTCCGGCCACACCGATGAAATCACGCCATGTGATGACAGGGAGTGCTCCGGCGCGTTCGGTGCGTGTTCGATCGCCACCAGTGCGTCCGCGGGCGCGCGACGGCCGGTTTCCGGTTCAGGCCGATGGGGCATCCACACCGTGGCGTGGGGCGAAGGAGGTCTCGGGGGTGGCGTTGGTGGTGGCACAGGAGGTGCCCACGTCGTCGAGCATGGCCGTACCCCATGGCCCTGCGGGCGTGGGGGAAGCAAGACAGCGCATGCGCCGTCAGTTGCGCGGCGGTGGCGTGGCGGAATCGGTCATCGACGACGCCGTACTGATCCTTTCCGAACTTTTGAGCAACGCCTGCAAGCACGGCCGGCCACTGGACGGCGCGCTCGCCGGGGACGGCGACGTGCGGGCCGCGTGGCGCGTGGACGCGTGCGGCCGGCTGGTCGTCGAGGTGACGGACGGCGGCGGCCCGACCCGCCCCGCCCCGGCCACCCCCTCGGTCACCGCGCACGGCGGACGCGGGCTGAACATCATCTCCGCGCTCAGCGACGACTGGGGGGTGCGGGACGGCGTCAATGGCGAGGTCACCGTGTGGGTGGTCGTCCACGAGGACGTGCACGACCCGGACGCCGGCCATCGCCGCGACGACTTCGCCACCCGGATCACCGCCCCGCCGGTGACGGCCATCCCCGGACTGGACTTCGCGGACGCCTTCGACGATCTCGGCTGACGCGGAGCTCAGAGGGAGCAGCGAGGAGCTCAGAGGGAGCAGGCAGGGGCGGGGAGCGAGGCGGGCGCTTGTCCGTCGGCGCGCCCGCGGCAGGGGCTCCCGTCCCCGGTCCGCCGTACGCCGCTCCCGGCGTCGCCCTCGGCACACGTCCGCGCGTGTCCTGCGCGCGGCGTACGGAGCCGTCGGGCGGCGGCCGCCGGGCGGACGCGCCCCGCTCGCGCCGTTCCTTCAGCCCCATGTCCGCCCCGAGCTCCCTCCCGCCCCACGCGACTTGCGTGTCCACATTCCCCGAGTTGTCCACAGGCTCCCCGTCGTTGACGACCTGAACGACTAGGCTCCCGCCCGTACGAGACGAGCCGTAACCGGGAGACACCCAGATGGCCAAGAAGCGACCCCAGACGGGGGCCAAGCGCCCGCAGCTCACCGACGGAGAGATCCCGGTGGTCGGCGCCCGCGAGCCGTGCCCCTGTGGCAGCGGACGGCGCTACAAGGCCTGTCACGGCCGGGCCGCCGCGCACGCGGTGACCGAGCTGGTGCAGCGGCCGTTCGAAGGGCTGCCCGGTGAGTGCGACTGGGTGGCGCTGCGCGAGCTGGTCCCCGCCGCCACGGTGCCCCTGACCCTGCGCGAGGGCCTGCCCGAGGGCGTCGGGTCGGTCACGCTCGCCACGGTGCTGCCGATGGCCTGGCCCGCGCTGCGCCGCGACGACGGTTCGGTGCTGATCGGCCTGCAGAACGACACGGCGTCCGGTGACATCAGCCGGGACCTCGCCGACACCCTCCAGCGCGCCCTGACGGCCGAGCCCGGCACCCCGGTGCAGGGCCGTCGCGCCCCCGCCGAGGGCCCGCGGCTGCAGGACCTGCTCGACCTCGACGCGCCGTTCGAGCCGGTGGTGCACGAGGGCTTCGAGTTCTGGGTCCCGGACGCGGAGAACGCGACGCCGGAGGTCACCGCCTCCCTGGAGCGCGCCAACTCCGCGGCCATCCCGACCGTGCGCCTGCAGGGCGTCGACGCGGCCTACTGGTGCCGGACGCCGGAGAAGAACCACCTGCGCTGGGTCATGCCGTACCCGGAGGAGCACCTCCTGGACGCGCTCGCCCGGCTGCACGCGGCGGGCCGGTCGAACCTCGGCGAGGGCACCCGCCTCGTCGGCTCGTTCCGGGCCCACGGCCTGACGGTGCCGGTCTGGGACCTTCCCGGCGAGGTCGGCGCCCAGGAGGTGGAGAAGCCGGCCGCCGAGTTCGCCGAGCGGCTCACCGAGGCGCTGGCCGCCGAGGCCCCGCTGACCGCGGAGGAGCGCCGGGCCCGCGGCGGCCTGACCAACCGGCAGGTCACGCTCAGCTGATCCACCGGGCGAGGGGTTCGGCTGACTGGTCGGTCAGCCGGACACCTTCGCACGGAATGGCCCGCTCCGCCACAACTCCCCCTGCACAAAGGCGAGTCGGTGTCCGGAAAGGCCTCCCGGCCGGTGACTGGAAAGGCGAGATCGAATTTGCGAACCGCCGATCTCTTGTTACCGTTCGAGTAGCCCGGTTGCTGGTGCATCCCCCGTCGCCAGCAACCGGGTCTTTCCATGCGCGCGACAGTTCACCGAGCGCGGCCGCGCGTCAACCGATCGTCAACTGCCGTCATCGGCGGGGGCATTGCTGCCCGCACGCAGGAGCAGCGGTCCACGTCCGCCCGGCCGGGCGAACTCCGCGACCGCCGTGTAGCCGGCCGGCGCTCCGAGGGTGTGCTCGCGAGGGGTCTCGCACGTCTCCGGCTCGTCGTCGCCCTCCGGCGCGCACCGGATCCGCACGGTGCGGTCTCCGGGGCCCATCAGGGTCAGCGCGGCGTCCAGGGGCTCGCCGGTCGTGTTGCGGTAGTAGGCGCGCGCCCAGGTCTCCTCCCCCTGGTTCAGCACACAGGTCTGCGCCTCCACGCCGTCGGGCGAGGAGACCTCCGGGCCGCAGCGGGCGGCGGTGGCCAGTCCCACGCCGAGCAGCAGCGGGGCGCGGTGCGGCCGGACGGAGGGCACCTTGCCGTCGCCGCGCGACGAGTCACCGTGGGACGGATCGCCGTGCGAGGGATCGCCACCGGGCAGATCACCGTCTTCGCGCGACCGACCGCCTCGGCCGTCCTTCAGGTCGTCGTCGCCTCGCAGGGAGCGCACGGCGGACCACACGGACGTACCGCCCTGGCCGCCCGCCCGGCCCGCGGGCACGGTGGCGGCCTGTCCGCCCGCCCGGCCCGCGGTCGCCGTGCCCCGATCGTCCGCCCGGCCCGCGGCCACGACGTCGCGGTCGTCCACCAGGTCCGCGGACGCGACGGCCGGCGGCAGCACGGCGGCGCACACCACGACGCCCGCGAGGGCGAGCAGTCGGACTCGTCGGGGGTCGGGCCCGCCGCGCAGCGGCGACCGGCTTCCGTCTTCCTCGGGCTGACGCAGCATAAAGGGAAGATAACGACCAGAACGGGCGCTCGGGTCCACGCGCGCCCGACGCCCCCTACAACTCGGGCGCGCTCACACCCGTACGAGTGAGGGCGTCCACGACGGCGTCCACCACGGCCTCCACGTCGGGCACCCAGGGCGCGGCGGAGTCCGGCAGCGGCGCGCGCTCCCAGCGGATGAGTCCGGCGCCGGTCTCGGAGGGCGGCAGGGCGAGGTAGCCGCCCTCGCCGTGGAAGCGGAGCGAGCCGGGCACGAAGTCCTTGGCGTAGAGCAGTTCGCCGAGCTGCTCCATGGAGTACGGCTTCACGAGGATCGACCAGCGCGCGGGCGAGGCGACGACCGGGCCGAGCCGCATGCCGGCGCGGTCGAGCGCGGCCAGCGCGCGGGCGGCGCCGAGGGCGGGCAGGCTCACCGCGCAGGGCGCCTGGCCGCCGGTCGCCAGGACGATCGGCGCGGCCGGCCGGTTGGTCCACCACCAGCGCACCATCCGGGCGTCCGTGGTGGCGGCGAGGAGCCCCGGGTCGAAGGGGTGCGCGCCGGGCACCGTGCACTCCGCGTCGGGGCAGCCGCACCGGCCCGGCCGGCGTGGGTCGGGCGCCACGCCCGGCACCACCGGCCATTGCCACCGGGTCGCGAAGGTCAGGGCCGCCGCTCCGATCGGCTCGGGCCCGCCGTCACCGCGCCGGGACAGGAGCCTGCGTCGCCTTCCGGGGATCTCGCGCATGAGCGCTCGTCCTTTCCGTTGCACCGCTGGCAACACCGTGGTCACATCACACCATGTGTCGATCACTTCACTGTGCGTACCTGATGGCGCATCACACCCCTGCCTGCGGGCACGGGAAACCCCTATGGGTCGAGCACTGGCTGCTTCCATGGCAGCCCCGTCCGTACCGCGACGTGCGGGAGTACGGGCGTGGCGTGGGGTGGCGGAGCCTGGCGATTCGTCGTCGTGCGTTCTGCTCTCCGCCGCCGTCACGCGAGGATGGGGCACGGTCGTCGGTGGATAGGACGCCCGGGTCCGTCGCCGGGTTCCGGGTGGCTGCCAACCACCCCCGGCCTTCTCCGAGTACGTACCCATCACGACCGCTGTGACGCTCTGTGGAGCAAACCCAGTCGACCGCAATAGGCCGTTACCCGAGGCAGTTTCAAGCCAACTTCGTTGTTGCGCAAGAGGTCCGGAGGAACACCCGGCAGGGCTCTCTGACACCAGGAATCCCAGCAGGACAATGCTGGACATCCCCTCACGAGTGCGTGTACATGTGGAGACACTGCCGGCGGCGCAGAATGACATGGGGGTTCGCGATGCTTTTGAGCAGTACGCACCGGTCGGAAAGCCGGACGCCATGAACGCCCCTCACCCCTCGAAAGTGGCCGGAATCGATTCAACGGTCCCCGCACCGGCACACACTGTCGCACCCGCGCCCTCGGCTCCCGGTACGGTCCCGGCCACCGCCCCGGCGACCGGCGACGACGGCCCGCACGCCCCCCATCCGCCGGGCGCCCTGCTGCAGGACCGGCTCGCGGGCTGGATCTCCGACCTCACGACCCTGCACGAGCTCACCGAGCGGCTGGCCCGCACGAACAGGCTCGACGCCGCCCTGAAGGAACTGCTGCGCGCCGGCGCCGCCCTCGTGGGCGCCCGGCGCGGACTCGTCGTCCTGGAACCCGACGACGGCCTCGGCCCCGACACCACCGTCGGCCTGGGCCTGGCCCGCGCCGACCTCGGACACATCGAGACCGTGCCCCGCGGCGCCATGCCCTACGGCGCGCTCCTGGACACCGCCGCCGGACTGCCCGGCGGCGCGGCCGAGATCGTGTGCCCCGACCTGTTCGCCGAGGAGGGCCTCGACGCCCGTCACCGCGAGGTGGCCGTCCGCCTCGGCTACGCCGCCGGCTACGCGCTGCCCCTGACCACCGAGCCCGCCGGCCGCCTCGGCGCGGCCGTGTGGCTCTACGACGAGCCCGCCGAGCCGGGCGAGCGGCAGCGCCACCTCGCCGGCCTCTACGTCCGCTTCGCCACCGAACACCTGGCCCGCCTGCTGGAGGGCGAGCGCACGCGCGCGTGCATGGCGACGGTCTACGAGGAACTGCTGCCCTCCCGGCTGCCCCGGATCCCCGGCGTCCAGCTCACCGCGCGGCACCGCACCGGCCCGCGCGGCGGCGGCGACTGGTACGACGCGCTGCCCCTGCCCGACGCCGCGCTCGGTCTCGCCGTCGGCTCCGTCACCGGATCCGGGCCCGGCGCCGTCGCCGCGATGGGGCGGCTGCGGGCGTCCCTGCGGGCGTACGCGGTCATGGAGGGCGAGGACCCCGTCGCCGTCCTCTCGGACCTGGAGCTGCTGCTGCGGCTGACCGAACCCGCCCGCTGCGCCACCGCCCTGTTCGCGTACTGCGAGCCCGCGCTGCGCCGGGTCACCCTGGCCGGCGCCGGGCACAGCCCGCCCCTGCTGGTCGGCGAGCGGCGCACCGAGTTCGTCGAGACGACCGTGTCCGCGCCGCTGGGCATGCTCGCCTGCTGGGAGGCGCCGAGCGTGGAGTTCCAGGTGGCGCCGGGCGAGACGGTGCTGCTCTACACCGACGGGCTGCTGCACCGCACCGGCGATCCCGTCGACCGGGCCTTCGCCCGCCTGCACGCGGCCGCGGCGTGCGTCCCGCGCGCGGCGCGCCACGATCCCGGCGCCGTCGCCGACCACGTGCTGCGCACGGTGCTGCCGGACGGCCTCGACGTCACCGACGGCACGGAGGACGTGGCCCTCCTGGCAGCCCGCTTCGAGTAGGGCCGACACGGAGCACGGGCCGGGACCCACCGGCCACACCCGGGCCCGGGCCGCCTGCCGGCCCGGCCAGGACCGGCCGGCCCCGGCCCCGGACCAAATCCCGAGCGTCGGCCCCGGCCCGGGCTCCTGTCGGACCCGACAGGGAGGACCCGGCAGGAAGCGCTCCGCTCGGCCGCGGTCGATCACGGCGCGGGTTTCGTCGGCTCGGGGCCGGGCGCCCCGCCTGCGGTTCGCCGTCCGGCCGAGGGGCGGGATTCCGCCGAGCGGTTCGCCTGCGGCCGCAGCCGCGATCTCGCCGTCCGGCGCGGGGAGCGGGGACCGTCGGCCGGGCTGCCCGGTGATTTCGCCGCGCGGTCCGAGGGGCGGGGCCCTCCCGCGCGGGCGGGGTCGGGATGTCGCCGTCCGGTCCGGAGGGCGGCGGTAAGAGGTGCGACCGCCTCGGGCCCCCTTCCGCACGACCGTACGATGGGGAGTGGTCCAGTGCCGTATCGAGGAGGAAGACCGTGGCGGAGGAGCTGCCGGAGACCCCGGAGACTGCCGAAGAAGAGCCGATCAAGCAGCGCAAGAACGGCCTGTACCCGGGCGTGTCCGACGAGCTCGCCGAGAACATGAAGTCCGGCTGGGCCGACACCGAGCTGCACGGTCTGGAGCCGGTCGCGCAGGCGGAGCACACCGCCCGCCGCCGCGCGGAGCTGTCCGCGCGCTTCCCCGGTGAGCGCCTGGTCGTCCCCGCCGGCAACCTGAAGACCCGCTCCAACGACACCGAGTACTCCTTCCGGTCGTCGGTGGAGTACGCGTACCTGACCGGCAACCAGACCGAGGACGGCGTCCTGGTCCTGGAGCCCGGCGCCGACGGCCACCGGGCGACGATCTACCTCCTGCCCCGCTCCGACCGGGAGAACGGCGAGTTCTGGCTCTCCGGGCAGGGCGAGCTGTGGGTCGGCCGCCGCCACTCCCTCACCGAGGCCGAACACCTGTACGGCATTCCGGCTTCCGACGTGCGTGAGCTGCCGGAGAAGCTGCGGGAGGCCACCGGCCCGGTCCGCGTCGTGCGCGGCTACGACGCCGGCATCGAGGCGGCCCTGACCGACAAGGTCACCGCCGAGCGCGACGAGGAGCTGCGCGTCTTCCTCTCCGAGGCCCGCCTCGTCAAGGACGAGTTCGAGGTCGGCGAGCTGCAGAAGGCCGTCGACTCCACCGTGCGCGGCTTCGAGGACGTGGTGAAGGTCCTCGACAAGGCCGAGGCCACCAGCGAGCGCTACATCGAGGGCACGTTCTTCCTCCGCGCGCGCGTGGAGGGCAACGACGTCGGCTACGGCACCATCGCCGCCGCCGGACCGCACGCCTGCACGCTGCACTGGGTGCGCAACGACGGTCCGGTCCGCTCCGGCGACCTGCTCCTGCTGGACGCCGGCGTCGAGACGCACAGCCTCTACACCGCCGACGTCACGCGCACGCTGCCCGTCAGCGGCACGTACAGCGAGATCCAGAAGAAGGTCTACGACGCCGTGTACGAGGCCCAGGAGGCCGGTATCGCGGCGGTCAGGCCCGGCGCCAAGTACCGCGACTTCCACGACGCCGCGCAGCGCGTGCTGGCCGAGAGGCTCGTCGAGTGGGGCCTCGTCGAGGGCCCGGTGGAGCGGGTGCTGGAGCTGGGTCTGCAGCGCCGCTGGACCCTGCACGGCACCGGTCACATGCTCGGCCTGGACGTGCACGACTGCGCCGCCGCGCGCACCGAGACGTACGTCGAGGGCACGCTGGAGCCCGGCATGGTCCTCACGGTCGAGCCCGGCCTGTACTTCCAGGCCGACGACCTGACGGTCCCCGAGGAGTACCGCGGCATCGGCGTCCGCATCGAGGACGACATCCTCGTCACCGAGGACGGGAACCGTAACCTCTCGGCGGGCCTGCCGCGCCGTTCCGACGAGGTCGAGGCCTGGATGGCGCGGCTCAAGGGCTGATACGGAGGTGACGGCCGGGCGCCCGCGGGGTGCCCGGCCGTTCACGTGCCCAGGGGGAGGGTTTTCGTGGACGTGGACGACTTCTGGTCCGGTGTCGGGGTGGATCTGCACCTGGAACCGGACGCGGCGGCGGGCCGCCGGGCGGGGCTGGAGAAGGCCCTCCGCGACGCCGTGCGGGACGGGCGGCTGGCGCCGGGGGCCCGGCTGCCCGCGACCCGGCGGCTGGCCGGTGAACTCGGCATCTCGCGGGGCACCGCGAAGGCCGCCTACGACCAGCTGGTCGCGGAGGGGTATCTGACCGCCCGGCAGGGCTCGGGCACCCGGGTCGCCGCGCTGCCGGCCGTCGGCGCCGAGGAGCCGGGCGCGGCGGCACGCGCGCGGGCTCCCCGCTTCGACCTGCGGCCGGGCAGCCCGGACGTGGGCGCGTTCCCGGCGGCGGCCTGGCTGCGGGCGCTGCGCCGGGCCATCGCGACGGCGCCCTCACTGGCGTACGACTACGGCGACCCGCGCGGGCGGATCGAGCTGCGCACGGCGCTCTCGGGCTACCTGGGGCGGGCGCGCGGGGTGATCGCGCCGCCGGAACGGATCGTGATCACCTCCGGGTACGTGCAGGGGCTGGCGCTGCTGACCCGGGTGCTGGACGGCGGCGCCGTCGCCATGGAGGACCCCGGGCTGCCCTTCCACCGCGAGGTGGTGCGGCGGGGCGGCGGCGACGTGGCGCCGGTCCGGGTCGACGAGCGCGGCGTGTGCGTGCGGGACCTCGGCGACGAGCGGGCCGTCGTCGTCACCCCGGCCCACCAGTACCCGACCGGTGTGACGCTGCACCCCGAGCGGCGGCGGGCGCTGACCGACTGGGCACGCGCGCGGGACGCCCTGATCGTCGAGGACGACTACGACGGCGAGTTCCGCTACGACCGCCAGCCCGTGGGCGCGCTGCAGGGCATGGCGCCGGGTCAGGTCGCCTACCTCGGCACCGCGTCCAAGACGCTCGGTCCGGCCCTGCGGCTGGGCTGGATGGTGCTGCCGCCGCACCTGGTCGACGCGGTGGCCGACGCCAAGCTCCACAGCGACCACCACACCGAGTCCATCGGCCAGCTCGCGCTCGCCGAGCTCATCGACAGCCACGCCTACGACCGGCACATACGCGCGTGCCGGCTGCGCTACCGGCGCCGCCGGGACCAGCTCCTGGACCGGCTGGGCCCGCGCCGGGTGCGCGGGATCGCCGCCGGGCTGCACGCCCTGATCGACGTCGCCGACGAGGCCGCCGTACTGGAGCGCGCCGGGACGAGGGGCCTGGCGGTCGGCCGGCTCGGCGACCACTGGCACAGCCCGCGCGAGAACCGGCCGCAGGGCCTGATCGTGGGCTACGGCACCCCCAGGGAGCGGCTGTACCCGGAGGCGCTGGACGCACTGGCGGAGGTACTGGACGAAGCGTGAGGCGCGCCGCACGGCACGGTTCGCCCGCCGACGCGGGCCTCCGGGTGCGCGACGGTCCTGAGGGCGGCTTCCCCGGCCTTCCCGGAATCCCCGGCCGCCCTGCCGCCTGCCGGGCCGCCGTCGACGCGGGCCGCCGCGCCGGACGTTCGCCTGCGGCGGGCCGGCGCCACCGGGTTCGGGCCGCGAACGGGGACCGTCCCACCTTTTCGGCCGAACCGGGGCCCGTCCCGCCAAGTTCCCTGACGGATCGGAGACCCGTCCCACCGGGCTCGGCAGCTCCGGGGCACGACCCGCGCGGCTCCGACAGCGCCGGGGCCCCTCCCGCCGGCTTCCGGCCCGCCGCACGCCCCGCTCCGCCGGGCGTCAGCGCCGCCGGGTGCCTACACCGCCACCAGCGGAGCGTCCTCGCGCCACTTGAGGATCTTGTCGAAGCTCACCACCGCGCCGCCCCGCCCCGGCCGGTTGCGGAAGTGGACGTGATCGGCGAGTTCCTGGATGAGGCACATGCCCCTGCCGTGCTCGGCCTCGGCGTGCGCGGCACGGGCCGGGGCACGGCGTACGCCGGCGGGGAAGCCGGGCCCCGCGTCGGCCACCTCGATCCGGCACTTCTCCCCGTCGAGGTACGCGGTGACGCGGAACGCCTCCGAGCAGTCGGCGTCCCCGCCGTGCTCGACGGCGTTCGCACAGGCCTCGCTCAGGGCGACGGACAGGTCGTAGGAGACGTCCGGGTCGACGCCCGCGGTCTCCATGGTGCCGAGCAGGAGCCGCCTGGCCAGCGGCACACTCGCAGCGTCACGCCGCAGATGGAGCGACCACCAGATGCTCATGCTCTCCAGCCTCCCGGCCGCGGCTCGACATACCGTTACGTATTGCCCGGAGCACTCGAACGTAAGCACACAGTTCGCACCCGGCCGCCCGATCGGCGGATGTGACCGGGGCGGGATCGGTGTATGCGCGACGGCCGACCGGCCGAAAACGGGACGTACACGTACGTACCTCATTTCGCGGACCTGCCGTACGGAGCGCGGGGGGTCGGTGGGATGATGAGCCCGCCATGACTGCCCCCCACGCGCGCACGGCACCCGCCGGACGCGATCTGCGCATGCTGCGGGCCGCGGTGTTCGCCGCGGTCTGCGTCGTGCTGGCCGCGGCCGGGCACACACTGGCCTCCTGCGCCACGGTCCCGCTGTGGACGCTGGGCGTGGGGTTCCTGGGCTCGCTCGTCCTCGTGGCGCCGCTCGCCGGCCGGGCCCGGTCGCTGCCGGGGATCGCGGCACTGCTCGCGGTCGGCCAGACGGTGCTGCACACGCTGTTCGGGCTGGGGCAGCACGGCATGGGCGGCACGGTGTCCGACGGCATGTCCATGGGTTCGACGGGTTCCATGACGTCCATGGGCTCCATGGCGTCGACGGGGTCCGCGGGAACCGCGGCGTCCACGGCGTCCCTGGGGCACCTGCACGCACTGTCCGACGCCGCGCTCGTGGAGCGGGCCGCGCGCTACGTGTGCGGCGGCACCGCGGCGGCGATCAGCCCCGCCCGGGCCTACCGGATCCTCGTCGACGCGCACCTCTACGACGGCCCCGCCCCGAGCGCCGCGCACCACCCGGCGGACGCCCTGTCCACGGCGGGTTCGGCGGCTTCGCTGCTGCCGTCCCTGCCCATGCTCCTCGGCCACCTGCTCGCCGCGCTCGCGGCGGGCTGGCTGCTGCGCCGCGGGGACCTTGCCCTGCTGCGGCTGATCGAACTGTCGGCGCACGGTGTCGCCGAAGGCGCGCTCATGCGGTCCCTGCGCGGGGCGCTCGCGCTGGTGCGCGCCCTGTGCGCCGGTCTGCCCACGGCACCCGGAACGGGTCCGCGCTTCTCGCGCGCCACCGATTCCGCGCCGCTCGCACCCCCCACCACCGCGCTCCTGCACACGGTGATCCGGCGCGGCCCGCCCGCCGCCGCCCTCGTCCTCGCCGCCTGACGCGACGCGACCAGCACCCCACCGAGTTCACCGGGCCCGCCGAACGGGTCTCCGCCGGAGGGAGCGGGCCGCCGTCGCGCGGCACGCACGCGTGCCCGTTTCCGGGAAGGTCCACATGGTCGGCCCGTCCCAGGCACGCGTACACCCCTTCTCACCGGAACCCACTCGTACAGGAGTGCTCTTCGCCATGAAGAACATCAGCCGCAAGACCTCTCGTCTCGTCACCGTCGGCGCCCTCGCCGGCACCGCCGTCCTCGCCGTGTCCGTCCCGGCGTTCGCGCACGTCACCGTGCAGCCGGAGGGCGCGGCCGCCAAGGGCGGTTACGCGGTCGTCGACTTCAAGGTCCCCAACGAGCGGGACAACGCCTCCACGACCAAGCTGGAGGTCAACCTCCCCGCCGACCACCCGCTGGCCTCGGTGATGCCGCAGCCGGTCGACGGCTGGAAGATCCAGGTCACCAAGTCCACCCTGGCCAAGCCCCTGGAGATGCACGGCAAGAAGATCACCGAGGCGGTCACCAAGGTCACCTGGACCGCCGACGGCAAGGGCATCGAGCCGGGCTACTTCCAGAAGTTCCCGCTCTCCCTCGGCGCGCTGCCCGAGGACACCGACCAGCTCGTCTTCAAGGCCCTGCAGACGTACTCCGACAAGGAGGTCGTCCGCTGGATCGAGGTCCAGCAGAAGGGCCAGGACGAGCCCGACAACCCGGCGCCCACGCTGCGGCTGACCGCGGCGGCCGACGGCGACGCCCACAGCGCGTCGGCCCAGGACGCCACCGGCTCCACCGACGCCAAGCCCGCCGCGCAGAACACCGCCGCCGCCGAGAGCGGCAGCGACACCACCGCCCGCGTCCTCGGCGTCGTGGGCATCGTGGTCGGCGCGGCGGGCGTGGCCTACGGCGTGTTCGCCGGCCGCCGGCGGACCACCGCCGCCTGATCCGCCGCTCCGCAGCGCGCACCGGGGTCGTGCGACTCTTGCGTACGACCCCGGTGCGCGCCGGATTTCTCACTTCTGGGACATTTCTCTATGCGCAAGAAGACGTTCGCCGCGACGGCGCTGCTCGCCGCCGCCATGATGGCCCTCTCCGCCTGCGACAGCGGCGGCAGCGACAAGCCCGCCACCGTCGTCGCCGAGGAGACCTCGCAGCAGGCCGCCACGGTCCTCGACCAGCCGTTCGACAAGCCCGATCTGGTGCTCACCGACACGCACGGCGAGAAGTACGACCTCCGCAAGGAGACCGCGGGCCGGCCCACGCTCCTCTACTTCGGCTACACCCACTGCCCCGACATCTGCCCGCTGACGATGAACAACCTCGCGGTCGCCAAGAAGGCGCTGCCCAAGGCCGAGCAGGACAAGCTGCGGGTGGTGTTCGTCACCACCGATCCGGCCCGTGACACCCCCGCCGAGCTCGGCAAGTGGCTGAACGGCATCGACGCGCAGTTCGTGGGCCTGACCGGCGACTTCGCCACCATCCAGGCCGGGGCGCGCAGCGTCGGCATCGCCATCGAGCCGACGAAGAAGGACAAGAACGGGAAGCTCGTCTCCGTGCACGGCACCCAGGTGATCGCCTTCTCGCCGAAGACGGACGCCGGGTACGTGGTCTACGGCGAGGACACCACCGTCGACGACTTCACCAAGGACCTCCCCAAGCTCGTCAAGGGGCAGAACCCGTGAGGCGACCCGCGATGACGGCCGCACTGACGGCGGGCGCGCTGACCGGCACGCTCCTGCTGACCGGCTGCGGCGGCCCGGCCTCCGCGTCCGGCGACGACTCCTCCGCCTCCGGTGCGAAGGCGGACCTGTCCGTCAGCTCCGCCTACATGCCCCAGCCGGTCTCGGACACGATGGCGGCCGGCTTCCTGACGATCGTCAACGACGGCGGCGCCGACGACGAACTGACCTCGGTCACCAGCGATGCCGCCGGCTCCGTCACCATGCACCGGACCGTCGGCGGGGCGATGCGGGAGGCCGACCGCCTCACCGTGCCCGCGCACGGCCGGCTCGTGTTCAGGAGCGGCGGCGACCACCTGATGTTCGACGGGATGAAGCGCAAGCCCGTCGAGGGCCAGTCGGTCGACGTCGAACTGCACTTCGCCAGGTCCGGTGAGCTGAAGGTCGAGATGCCGGTGAAGCCGGCCACGTACAACCCCGCGACCGGCCACTGAGGGAGGGACCACCGTGACGCAGACCACCACCCCCCGGGTGCGGACCCTGGTGCTGCTGCTCCTGGCCGCCGCCGGCCTGCTTCTGGCCGGCGCCGGGCCCGCCTCCGCGCACGCCGCGCTGACCGGCAGCGACCCCCAGCAGGGGGTGGTGGTCGCCGAGGCACCCACCCAGGTGTCGCTGACCTTCTCCGAGCAGGTCGCCATGAACGACGACTCGCTGCGCGTCCTCGACCCCGCGGGCAAGCGGGTCGACACCGGGAAGCCGTCCGACGTCAGCGGGACCACCTATGCCGTGCACCTGCGCGGCGGCCTGGCCAGGGGCACCTACACCGTCACCTACCAGGTGATCTCCGCCGACAGCCACCCCGTCGGCGGCGCGTACACCTTCTCCGTCGGCGCGCCCTCCAAGACGGCGGTCGCGATCGGCGGCCAGGAGGTGGGCGGCGGCACCGTCGGCCTGCTCTACGGGATCGGCCGGTACGTGTCCTACGCCGGCTTCATCGTCCTGGCCGGCGGCGCCGCCTTCGTCCTGGCCTGCTGGCAGCGCGGCGCCGGGGTGCGGGCCGTGCAGCGGTTCGTCGTCTCCGGGTGGCTCGCGCTCACCGCCGCCACCCTCGCCCTGCTGCTCCTGCGCGGCTCGTACACGACCTCCGGAAAGCTCGGGGACGTCTTCGACCTGGAGCTCCTCGGGCAGGTGCTGCAGACGAAGACGGGCGCGGCCCTCGTCTCCCGGCTGCTGCTGCTCGCCGCGGCGGCGCTGTTCGTCGCGGTGCTCTTCGGGGCGTACGAGAAACGGGAGGACGAGGAGAAGCGGGACCTGACGTTCGGGCTCGCGATCGGCGGGACCGTGGTCGCCGCCGGGCTCGCCGCGAGCTGGGCGATGGCCGAGCACGCTTCCGTCGGCCTCCAGCCGGGCATCGCGATGCCCGTCGACGTCGTCCACCTGCTGGCCGTGGCCGCCTGGCTCGGCGGGCTCGCCGCGCTCCTGGTCGCGCTGTACCGGGCGCCCGCGGACAGCCCCGTCGAGCCCGCCGCCGTACGCCGCTTCTCACGCCTCGCCTTCGGTTCCGTCCTGGCACTGGTCGCCACCGGCGCCTACCAGTCCTGGCGGCAGCTCGGCTCCTGGTCCGCGCTGACCGGGACGCGCTACGGGCAACTGCTCCTGGTCAAGATCGCGCTCGTGGTGCTGCTCGTCGGGATCGCGTCGTTCTCCCGGCGCTGGACGGCACGGCTGGCCGATGCGGTGAGCGGGGACGTGGCCGGGGCGGGCCCGAAGAGCCGTGGGAAGGAAGCGGCGGCCAAGGTGGCGGTGACGGAGGCGGTGACGGAGGGCGCTCCGGCGGCGAAGGGCGCGGCCGAGGCCCCCGCCGGGGCGGTGGCGTCCGCCGAAGCCCCCACCGAGGCGTCGGCGTCCGCTGAGGCCCCTGCCGAGGCTTCGGCGAAGGCGACGGCCAAGACGGCGGCGAAGGGGAAGCGGCCCGCGGGGGACGCGCCGGCCGGCGGTGACTCCCGGCGGGCGGCCCAGCTCGCCCGCCAGCGGGCCGCCGTGGACGCCGCCCGGCAGAAGCGGCTCCGCGACGCCGACGCCGACCGGTCCGGACTGCGCCGCTCGGTGCTGGCCGAGGCCGCCGTCGCCGTCGTGCTCCTCGCCGTCACCACCGTGCTCACGCAGACCGAACCCGGACGCACCGAGGAGGAGGCCAAGGCCGCCACCTCCTCGTCGGCGTCCTCGTCGGCCGCCTCGTCCTCGGCCGGCGCGGTCACCCTCGACATGCCCTTCGACACCGGCGGGCAGAACGGCAAGGGCGTCGTACGGCTCGACATCGACCCCGCGCGCGTGGGCGGCAACGAGATGCACCTCTATGTGCAGCGGCCCGACGGGCAGGCCTTCGACATCCCCGAGGTCAAGGTCGCCTTCACCCTGACCGCGAAGAACATCGGGCCGCTGCCGGTGGCCCCCGACCACATCACCACCGGGCACTGGGCGGCGAGCGGGGTGGAGATCCCGATGGCGGGCGACTGGAAGGTCGCCGTGACCGTGCGGACCTCCGACATCGACCAGGTGACCGTCACCAAGAACGCGCAGATCGGCTGAACGCACCATGACCGACCAGACCACCCAGGACCCGACCGCACTGCCGGACGCCCGGCGGGCGCAGGAGCCCGGCCCGGCGGGCGTGTCGCGACGGCGGCTGCTCGGCACGGCCGGCGCCACCGGTCTCGTCCTGGGCGCGGCGGGCGCCGCCGGGGGATACGCGGCGGCGCCCGCCGGGGCCACGCCGCTCACCTCGCTCGGCTCGGACCGGGCGATGTTTCACGGGAAACATCAGCCCGGCATCACCGAGGGCCTCCAGGCCCGCGGCCACCTCGTCGCCTTCGACCTGGCGGCCGGCGCGGGCCGGAGGGAGGCCGCCGCGCTGCTGCGCCGCTGGTCGGCCACGGCCGAGCGGCTGATGGCGGGCGAGCCGGCCGCGTACGGCGACACGGACGTCGCCCGGGACGCGGGACCCGCGTCGCTGACGATCACCTTCGGTTTCGGGCGCGGTTTCTTCGACCGGACCGGGTTGCAGAAGCAGCGCCCGGCCGCCCTCGACCCGCTGCCCGACTTCTCCTCCGACCAGCTCGACAAGGCGCGCAGCGACGGCGACCTGTGGGTGCAGATCGGCGCGGACGACGCGCTGGTGGCCTTCCACGCCCTGCGCGCCGTCCAGAAGGACACGGGCAGCGCGGCCAGGATCCGCTGGCAGATGAACGGCTTCAACCGCTCCCCGGGCGCCACCGCACACCCCATGACGGCCCGCAACCTGATGGGCCAGGTCGACGGCACCCGCAACCCCGAACCGGGCGACACCGACTTCGACCGGCGTGTCTTCGTCCCCGCCGACGGGGACCCCGCCTGGATGGCGAACGGCTCCTACGCCGTCGTGCGGCGCATCCGCATGCTCCTGGACGACTGGGAGAAGCTGTCGCTCAGCCGCCAGGAGAACGTCATCGGGCGGCGCAAGTCCGACGGAGCGCCGCTCAGCGGCGGCACCGAGACCACCGAGATGGACCTGGAGAAGACGGGCGAGGACGGGTCCTACGTCGTCCCGGTCAACGCCCACGCCCGCATCACCCGGCCCGACCAGAACGGGGGCGCGGCGATGCTCCGGCGCCCCTTCTCCTACCACGACGGCTTCGACGCCCGCGGCGTCCCGGACGCGGGCCTGCTGTTCGTCTGCTGGCAGGCCGACCCGCTGCGGGGCTTCGTGCCGGTGCAGCGCAAGCTGGACCGCGGCGACGCGCTGTCGCAGTACATCCGGCACGAGGCCAGCGGGCTGTTCGCGGTGCCGGGCGGGGCGGCGAAGGGCGAGTACGTGGGGCAGCGGCTGCTGGAGGGGTGAGGCAGCGGGTGCGAGCGCATCGCACGACGAGGTCCGGGCCGATCCGGCGGCGTCCGGGTCGGTCCCTCGGGGGCCGGCCGATCCGGCGCCGGACTGGTCGGAGCTAGGCGGGCCGGAGCTAGCCGGGTCGGCGGGCGCGCGCGGTTCGCCGGTCCTGGACGGCCCGGTCCATCGGCCGGGGCCGGAGTGGTTCATCGTCCCGGGGACGGCGCGGCTCACCTTTCGGGGGTGGGCCGGTTCACCCGCCGGAGGGGGTGGGCGTGAGACACGCGGGCCCTGCCGGGGCGGGGCCATTAGGGTGAGGTCATGCCAGCGAGCTACGCGTATCTCGGTCCTGAGGGCACCTTCACCGAAGTCGCCCTCCGCACGCTTCCCGAGGCGGCCACACGGGAGCTGATCCCGTACGTGTCGGTGCAGTCCGCGCTGGACGCGGTCCGCACGGGTGAGGCCGAGGCCGCGCTCGTGCCGATCGAGAACTCCGTCGAGGGCGGCATCACCACGACGCTCGACGGACTCGTCGCGGGCGATCCGCTGATGATCTACCGCGAGGTGCTGCTGTCGATCACCTTCGCGCTGCTGGTCAGGCCGGGCACGAGACTGTCCGACATCAAGACGGTCACCGCCCACCCGGCCGCCCAGCCGCAGGTGCGCAACTGGCTCAGGGCGAACCTCCCGGACGCCGTCTGGGAGTCGTCCGCCTCCAACGCCGACGGCGCCCGGCTGGTCCAGGAGGGCCGCTACGACGCCGCCTTCGCGGGTGAGTTCGCCGCCGCCCGGTACGGGCTCGAGGCCCTGGAGACGGAGATCCACGACGCGGAGAACGCGCAGACCCGGTTCGTCCTGGTCGGCCGGCCCGCACGGCCCGCCGCACCGAGCGGCGCGGACAAGACGTCGGTGGTCCTGTGGCAGCGCGCCGACCATCCCGGTGGACTGCGCGACCTGCTGGGGGAGTTCGCCACCCGCGGGATCAACCTGATGCTGCTCCAGTCCCGTCCGACGGGCGCCGGCATCGGCAACTACTGCTTCTGTGTCGACGCCGAGGGACACATCGCCGACCGCCGGATGGCCGAGGCGCTGATGGGATTGAAGCGGCTCTGTCTCCAGGTGCGCTTCCTCGGGTCGTACCCGCGCGCGGACATCGGCGTCTCGGACGTGCGGCCCCCGTTCACCGGGACGTCGGACGAGGAGTTCGTGGCCGCCTCGGACTGGGTGGCCCGCTGCCAGGACGGCCGTTTCTAGCCGGTTCCCCCTGTTCGCGGCCTGGCCCACCTGCGCCGTCCTCGTTATCCACAGAAGTTATCCACAGGCTTGGCAATCGATCTGGGGACAAGTCGACACGGAGGGGGGACTCAGTCGACAAATCGGCCTACGACCATCAAGCCGGGCCACCGCCCCGCAGGTCACCCTTCGTCCACTCGTTTCCTTTGGTTCATCTTTTGGGGCGACCTTTTTCCACCCGAAAGTGGGCGTCGGACCGGTTTGAGGCAGGAATTCTTCCTTCCGGTCACCCCTTCCCGGATGATCAATCCCGAAGTCCACAGATCTTCCCCACAGCCTGTGGACAACTATCGGCGGAGACGTTCTCCTGTGGACAACCGAGGCGCCAAGTCACTTGCTCCGCAAGGAAATCCAGTCAACCGGGAGCCTGACGCCTGCCTCCATCCAGGGAGCGGGACGCACCTTATTGACACACCGCCGCAATTCCTCCCCGACGGTATGCGGGGCCCCGCCGGACACGGACGGGAATACTGGGTCGTGAGCCGCGACGCCGCACCGGTAGCCTTGACCACGTGATTGACCTTCGCCTGCTCCGTGAGGACCCCGACCGTGCGCGCGCCTCCCAGCGTGCCCGTGGAGAGGACGTCGCGCTCGTCGACTCCCTCCTGTCTGCCGACGAGCGGCGCAGGTCGTCCGGCGTCCGCTTCGACGAGCTGCGCGCCGAGCAGAAGGCACTGGGCAAGCTCATCCCCAAGGCCGCCGGCGACGAGAAGGCCGAGCTGCTGAAGAAGGCGAGCCAGCTGGCCGCCGACGTCAAGGCGGCCGACGCCGAGCGCGACGCGGCCGATGCCGAGACCCAGGAGCTGCTGCTCCGCCTCGGCAACCTCGTCCACCCCGACGTGCCCGTCGGCGGCGAGGAGGACTTCGTCACCCTGGAGACGCACGGCACCATCCGCGACTTCGGCGCCGAGGGCTTCACGCCCAAGGACCACCTGGAGCTCGGCCAGCTGCTCGGCGCGATCGACGTCGAGCGCGGCGCCAAGGTCTCCGGCTCGCGCTTCTACTTCCTCACCGGTGTCGGCGCCCTGCTGGAACTGGCGCTGGTGAACGCGGCGATGGCCCAGGCCACCGCGGCCGGCTTCACGCCGATGCTGACCCCGGCCCTGGTCCGCCCCCAGTCGATGGCGGGCACCGGCTTCCTCGGCCAGGCCGCCCAGGACGTCTACCACCTCGACAAGGACGACCTGTACCTGGTCGGCACGTCCGAAGTGGCCCTGGCGGCCTACCACATGGACGAGATCATCGACGCGGAACGGCTGCCGCTGCGCTACGCGGGCTTCTCCCCGTGCTTCCGCCGCGAGGCCGGCTCGCACGGCAAGGACACCCGCGGCATCTTCCGCGTGCACCAGTTCGACAAGGTCGAGATGTTCTCCTACGTGGCTCCCGAGGAGTCGCAGGAGGAGCACCGGCGGCTGCTGGAGTGGGAGAAGCAGTGGCTGACCTCGCTTGAGCTGCCGTTCCGCGTCATCGACGTCGCCTCGGGCGACCTGGGCTCCTCCGCCTCGCGCAAGTTCGACTGCGAGGCGTGGATCCCGACCCAGGGCAAGTACCGCGAGCTGACCTCGACCTCGGACTGCACCGAGTTCCAGTCGCGGCGGCTGTCGATCCGGATGCGTGACGGCAAGCAGGTCAAGCCGCTGGCCACGCTCAACGGCACCCTGTGCGCCGTGCCGCGCACCATCGTCGCCATCCTGGAGAACCACCAGCTGGCCGACGGCTCCGTGCGCGTGCCCGAGGTGCTGCGTCCCTACCTCGGCGGCCGGGAGATCCTGGAGCCGTCGGCCAAGTGACCGCCACCGCTCCCCTGGCCGCCGGAGAGTCGTCCGGCGGCCTTCCGTACCGGCTGATCGCGACCGACCTCGACGGGACGCTGCTGCGCCCCGACGGGTCGGTCTCGCCGCGCACCCGGGACGCGCTCGCCGCGGCCACCGCGGCGGGCGCCGCGCACCTGGTGGTGACCGGCCGCGCGGTGCCCTGGACGCGGCACATACTCGACGACCTCGGCTACCGGGGCCTCGCCGTCTGCGGCCAGGGCGCCCAGGTGTACGACGCCGGGGAGCACCGGCTGCTCACCTCGGTGACCCTGGACCGGCGGCTGGCCCGGGTGGCCCTGGCCAAGATCGAGGCGGAGACCGGACCGCTGTACCTGGCGGCGAGCCGGGACGGCCTGGACGGCGACGTGCTGGTGGGCCCCGGCTACGCCCTGACGGGGGCCCTCCCGGCCACTCCGTTCGCGGACGTCTCCGACCTGTGGAGCGCGCCCCTCAACAAGATCTACATCCAGCACCCGACCCTCACGGACGACGAGCTGGCCGATGTGGCCCGCCGGACCGCGGGCGGCTTCGTCTCGGTCACCATGGCCGGCGAGGGCATCGTGGAGCTGCTCCCCCTCGGCCTGTCGAAGGCCACGGGACTCTCGCTCGCCGCGCGGCGGCTGGGCGTCAAGGCGGCCGACACGGTCGCCTTCGGCGACATGCCCAACGACATCCCGATGTTCGCCTGGGCCTCCCACGGCGTGGCCATGGCCAACGCCCACGAGGAGCTGAAGGCGGTCGCCGACGAGGTCACGACCTCCAACGAGGACGACGGCATCGCGGTCGTGCTGGAGCGTCTGCTGGACTGAGACGGGGCGCACCGGCGGGGTGCGTGCCTTCCTCGGGGTGGGCTCCGTGCCTCGCGGCCCGGGCCGGACCAGCCCCGGCCGGACCGGCCGCGTCCGGGGCCCCAGCGCGCCTCGGTGTCGCCGCGCTTGTGGGTCTCCACGGCCTCTGTGAGCTCTTCTGCGGTCTCTGTGGACCTCTGCGGAGGATGCACGGATCGAACGTGCGCGGGGGCGACCCCGACCACGGCTCAGCAAGCCGGTGCCTTACCACTCGGCCAATCCTCCGGGTGGGCGGCCCACGCGACAGCGGGTCGCGTGCTCGAAGCGGCCGCCCCGGGCAGCTCCCCGTGCGGGCGGGCTCGACGGGAGCGGTGATTACTCCGGAGCCCGCCGCGGGCTGCCCTGTCGGGAGCTCGGCGTACTGTCGTGCATGGACATCGCCCAGCTCCTCTCCCAGAACATGGCGCCGGCTCGATCCGGCGCTGCGGACACGACCACTGTGCCGTCCCGCCTGCCTTCGGCGCCACCGAATTAGCGGGTGCCCGCCTCTCGGCGGGCCCCGTCAAGGGCGGCGCCGCCTGCTCGGACGGGGCCGCCGACGCTTCACTCCTCGCCGGCGAGGGTCAGGGCGCGCAGCTTCTGGCCCGCGTACCAGGTGGCCAGCACGGTCACCAGCACCAGCAGCACGGTCGCCGTGGTCAGTCCGACGTCGGAGGTCACCAGGTCACCGCCGGCGACCTGGTGCGCCACGGCCAGCGCCCACTGCTGCACGCTGAGGGTGCGTGCGCCCGAGACCAGGGAGCCGAACAGCGCCTCCCAGACCAGCGCGTAGACGAGGCCGAAGACCACCGCGTGCCGGGACACCGTCCCCAGCAGGAGGAACAGGGCGGCGTAGGCGATGGAGGCGACCAGCGCGGCCACCGTGTAGGCGACGGCGATCTGCTGTCCGTTGCCGTTGAGGATCAGTCCGGCGACCAGCGTCGGCACCGCCGAGAACACCATGGTCACGGCGATCGCCACGATCAGTTTCGTGAGGATGATCGTCGGCCGCTTCAGCGGCTTGGACAGCAGGTACACCACCGAGCCGTCGTCGATCTCCGGTCCGATCGCCCCGGTGCCGGCGATGACGCCGATGATCGGCACCATGGTGGCGAGCGCGAACCCGCCCAGGACGTTCACCGCCGTCTGGTCGTCTGCGCCGGTGAGGGCGCGGACCACCACGGCGATCACGATCAGCAGCAGCGGCAGCGCGCCGAGGATGAGGGCCCGGCGCCGGCCGAGCAGGGCCCGGTAGGTGAGCCGGGCGACTGTGGGGTCGTACATCGTGGGCCTCCTACGCCGCGACCAGATACGAGAAGACGGACTCGAGGGACTCGTCGGACGGCGAGACCGTGAGCAGCCGGATGCCGTGGTCGCGGGCCACCCGCGGCAGCAGGGCCGTGAACCGGCCGAAGTCGACGGCCTGGATCCGCAGCGCGCCCTCGGCGTGGTCCACCTCGATGCCGGACGTCGACGGGTCGGCGATCAGCGCGGCGGCCAAGGCGCGGTCGTCGCTGGAGCGCACCAGGTAGCGGTGCGGGCGGTCGGTCATCAGCCGGCGGATCTTGCGGAAGTCGCCGCTGGCCGCGTGCCGGCCGGCGACGACGACCTCGATGTGCCAGGCGAGCTGCTCGACCTCCTCCAGGATGTGCGAGGAGAACAGCACCGTGCGTCCCTCGTCGCCCATGCGCCGCAGCAGGTCCATCAGCTGCATGCGCTGGCGCGGGTCCATGCCGTTGAACGGCTCGTCCAGCAGGAGCAGGGACGGGTCGTGCACGAGGGCGCTCGCCATCTTCACGCGCTGCCGCATGCCCTTGGAGTAGGTGGAGATCTTCCGGTCCTGCGCGTACTCCATCTCGACCGTGGCCAGGGCCTTCTGGGCGGCCTTGGCGCCCAGCCCGTGCAGTTCGGCGTTGGCGACGACGAACTCGCGACCGGTGAGGAAGTCGTACATCGCCTCCCGCTCGGGAACGACGCCGATGTGCCGGTAGATCTGCTCGTTGCGCCACACCGGCTGCCCGTCGAGGGTGATGGTGCCGGTGGACGGGGCGAGGAAGCCGCCCATCATGTTGATCAGCGTGGACTTGCCGGCCCCGTTGGGGCCGAGCAGGCCGGTGACGCCGGGGCCGATCGTCATGGTGATGTCGTTGACGGCGACCACGTTGCCGAACCAGCGGGAGACACGGTCGATGTTCAGGGTGGTCACAGGCCCACCTTCTTGTAGCGGCGCAGCAGGAGGCCGTAGGCGGCGGCGACGAGGCCGAGGACGACGAGGACGTAGACGACGCCCTGCCCGCTCCCGGGGCCGACGGCGCCGGGCGCCGAGGAGGTGGCGCCCAGGAAGGCGGTCTGCACCCCGTCGATGAGGGTGACCGGCGAGAACAGGCCGATCCAGGGGATGGCGCCGGTGTTGTTCTGGGCGTCGGCGATGGCCTCCAGTGTGGAGACGGCGCCGTAGGAGATGACCAGGACGGCGATCACGGCGGCGATGCCGAAGCCGCGGCGTGGGGTGATGGCGGCGATGACCAGGCCGATGCCCGCGAAGAGCAGTGAGAACAGGGCCACGGAGACGAGTCCTTCGGCGAATCCCTTGGTCTGGTCGGTGAAGTCGAGCTTGGCCAGCAACGCGCCGACGTAGAGGACGAGCAACGGCGCCGCGGTCAGGATGAACAGCGCCGAGGCGAGCGCCGCGTACTTGGCCCGCACGTAGTCGGCGGGCTCGATGGGCCGGGAGAAGTACAGCGGCACCGTCTTGAAGCGCAGGTCGCGCGAGACCGACTGCGGTGCCTGGGAGGCGACGTACAGGCTGATGACGCCCTGCATGATGATGGCGTAGCGCGTGTAGTCGACGGGCAGGTCCTTGGCCTTGGTGGCGACCGCGACGGCGACCATGATGGCCGCGGGCACGCACATCACCACGAAGATCAGCATCGGCAGCACCTTGGACTTGACCGAGCGGCCGAGGCCGTAGGCGCCGCGCAGGGACTGCGAGTACAGCGAACGGCGGGCGTAGGCGCGGCCGAGCCGGGGGCCGTCGTAGTTGCGGTAGCCGATGTCGTGGATGCGGGTCTGGTCGCCCGCCGGGGTGACCGGTGTCCCCGTGGGCTGCTCAACCGCCATGGCCGGCCGCCTCCTTCCGCTGTTCGTCGTCCCGGAAGACCTCCGAGATGTGGTGCCGGCGCTGCTCCATGCGCACCAGGCCGAGACCCAGGTCCGCGATCACGTCCCGCACCAGGTCGTACGTCTCCTCGCTCTGCGCGGTGAGCAGCAGGACGTGTCCCGCGCCGGGCAGTGCGCTGCCGTCCTCGGTGCGCACCCCGCGCGCCTGGAGCGCGTCCCGCACCGCGCGGGTGCCGTCCGGGTGCTCGTCGCTGTCGGTGACCTCGACGGCGAGGGTCGTCGTGGTCTGGGTGAAGTCCGTGGTGGAGCTGGAGCGCAGGAGCTTGCCGCCGTCGATGACGACGACGTGGTCGCAGGTGCGCTCCAGTTCGCCGAGCAGGTGGGAGGTGACCAGGACCGAGATGCCGAAGTCGCTGTGGATGCGGCGGATCAGGCCGAGCATCTCGTCGCGGCCCACCGGGTCGAGGCCGTTGGTCGGCTCGTCGAGGAAGACCAGCCGCGGGTCGTGCACCAGGGCCTGGGCGAGCTTGACGCGCTGCTTCATGCCGGTGGAGTAGCCGCCGATGGGGCGGTAGCGCTCCTCGTACAGACCGACGTGGCGCAGGGTGTCCGCGGTGCGCTCGCGCGCGGCGGTGGGCGGCAGGCCGGACATGCGGGCCATGTGGACGACGAACTCGGTGGCCGAGACGTCCGGCGGCAGGCAGTCGTGCTCCGGCATGTAGCCGACGCGCTCACGGATGGCGGCGCCCTTGGTGGCGACGTCGAGGCCGAGCACCTCGGCGCGGCCCTCGGTGGCGGGGGACAGACCCAGCAGGATCTTGATCAGTGTGGACTTGCCGGCCCCGTTGGCGCCGACGAGTCCGGTCACACCGGGTCCGACGTCCACGGAGAGCCGGTCAAGCGCGGTCACCCGGGGGAACCGCTTGCTCAGGCTTTCGGTCGCGATCACAGTCACGCCCTCGACACTAGTGACACACGCCACGCGATTCGTCAGACCTCAGAGCCGTCTTGACGTCCCCCTCGAGTATTACGGGAACCTTAGGGGTGGCCGAGGTTGTCCACAGAATCGCGGATTCGGCTGTGGATAACATCACTTCGCTGTGGATCAAACCTCCGCGGCGAAAAGAAGCTGCGTGAGGCTCGTCTCTCCCGGCACGCTGAGGGCATGGACGAACGGCGCACCGTGAAGGTGTCGAAGTACCTCTCCAAGCACCTCCGCCACCAGCCGGAACGGATCGGACTCAGGCTCGACGAGGGCGGCTGGGTGGCGATCGACACGCTGCTCGAGGCAGCGGCCACCCACGGCTTCCGGCTCACCCGGGACGAACTGGTCCACGTGGTGGCCACCAACGACAAGCAGCGCTTCGCGATCGACGGCGCCCGGATCCGCGCCAGTCAGGGCCACACCGTCGAGGTGGACCTCGGGCTGCCCCCGGCGGCCCCGCCGCCGTACCTCTACCACGGGACCG
This sequence comes from Streptomyces sp. NPDC018610, assembly GCF_044391765.1. Classification (NCBI taxonomy): domain Bacteria; kingdom Bacillati; phylum Actinomycetota; class Actinomycetes; order Kitasatosporales; family Streptomycetaceae; genus Streptomyces; species Streptomyces sp. NPDC018610. Next base: position 490,228 of record NZ_JBISAL010000003.1, on the reverse strand, counting down.
TCGCCCGCAACGTCGGACCGATCCGGAGCGAGGGCCTGCGCCCCATGGACCGGCGCGACGTGCACCTCTCCGCCGACCGGGAGACGGCCGCCCGGGTCGGCGCCCGCCGTGGCCGGCCCGTGGTGCTCTCCGTCGACGCCGCCGCCATGCACCGCGACGGCCATGTCTTCCGCGTCAGCGCCAACGGCGTGTGGCTGACGAAGGCCGTACCGCCGCGGTATCTGCGGTTTCCCTCGGGACGCTGACAGCGGTCATGCATGATCGGCGGCATGGACAGCCACCTCTCCACCACCGAGGCCGCCGTCACGGCGTGCCGCGCCATCGCCGACGCGTACCTGCGGGAGATCGAGGTGACCCACGACATCGGCGCCGACCAGACATCGCGCCGCAGCGCCGCGGGCGTCGGTGTCACCACCGATCCGGACGGCTCGCTGCCGCACGAGGCGTTCGTGGAGTTCGGCGGTCTGCCGCGGGTGACCGTGCGGCTCTACCCGGAGGACGACGCGCTGATCACAGTGGAAGGCGTCGAGTTCCCCGACCTTCCCCGCGACGACGTCCCCGCCTTCCTGCGGTCCGTCCTCGATGACAGGGCCTTCGTCAAGGCACGGCGCTTCCCGCCCGGCTACCGCCTGGTCGTACCGCTGCCCGGCGACCGCACCTACAAGGAGCGCGTCGCGATGATCGGGCTGACGCCATGGCTGAGCAGCCGGGTGCGGTGACTGTTTCACGTGAAACACCCCGGGGCGCTTAGGCTCGGATCCATGAGTCTGCGTCTGAGCACCCTGATCCTTCCCCACCTCCGCTGGCACGAGGGCGGACGCTCGACGTGGACCCGCGCCGAGGAGCTGGGCTTCCACACCGCGTACACCTACGACCACCTGTCCTGGCGTACGTTCCGGGACGGTCCGTGGTTCGGCGCCGTGCCGACGCTCACCGCCGCCGCGACGGCCACCGAGCGCCTGCGGCTGGGCACCATGGTGACCTCGCCGAACTTCCGGCACCCGGTCACTCTCGCCAAGGAACTGATCTCCCTCGACGACATCTCCGGCGGCAGGATCACCCTGGGCATCGGCGCGGGCGGGACCGGCTTCGACGCCACCGCACTCGGCCAGGAACCCTGGTCCCCGAGGGAGCGCGCCGAACGGCTCGGCGAGTTCGTCCCGCTGCTCGACCGGCTGCTGACCGAGGACGCGGTGTCGTACGAGGGCGACTTCTACTCGGCACACGAGGCGCGCAACATCCCCGGGTGTGTGCAGCGACCCCGGCTGCCGTTCGCGGTGGCGGCCACCGGACCACGCGGGCTGCGGCTCGCCGCCCGGTACGGGCAGGCGTGGGTGACGACGGGCGACCCGAAGCTGTTCGAGACGGGTACTCCTGAGCAGTCGGTGGCTGCGCTGCGCGGCCAGGCCGAGAAGCTCGGCGAGGCCTGCGCGGAGATCGGCCGCGACGTCTCGGAACTCGACAAGGTCCTGCTCACCGGCTTCACCCCGGACCGGCAGCGGCCGCTGGAGTCGGTCGAGGCGTTCGTCGACTTCGCGGGCCGGCACCGGGAGCTCGGGTTCACCGAGATCGTGATCCACTGGCCGATCCCGGACTCCGACTTCGCCGCGGACGAGAAGGTCTACGAGCGGATCGCCACGGAGGCCCCCGCCCTGCTGGCATAGCCGACGTGACCGAGGCGACTTCTCACATGTGCGCACTCCCGCACGCACGTGCGGGCATATGCGGGACAATGACGCGATGACCTCAGCGACGCGAAAGCCGGAGACCCCGGCCTCCTCCCAGCTCTCGGCCTCGCTCGGCCGCCGGGACGCCCCGATCGTCCCGCCTCGGCTGATCGCCACCGACCTCGATGGGACCCTGCTGCACGACGACAAGTCCGTGTCGCCCCGCACGGTCGCCGCCCTGGCCGCCGCCGAGGAAGCGGGCATCGAGGTCTTCTTCGTCACCGGCCGCCCGGCCCGCTGGATGGACGTCGTCGCCGACCACGTGCACGGCCACGGCCTTGCGATCTGCGGCAACGGCGCCGCCGTCGTCGACCTGCACGGCGGCCCCGGCGCCCACCGCTTCGTGAAGGTGCGGGAGCTGACGCCGGAGCACGCGTTGGACGCCGTACGGCGCGTGCGCGAGGCCGCGCCGGGCACGGTCTGCGCGGTCGAGCAGACGTACGGCTTCTACCAGGAGCCGGAGTACCCGAAGCTGCACATGGAGGCGCCGGACTTCCTCGCGCCGGCCGAGGAGCTGTTGGCGCCGGGCGGCGTCACCGCCGACCAGCCGATCCTGAAGATCCTCGCCTACCACCCGACTCTGGACCCCGACGCCTTCCTCACCGTCGCCCGCCTCGCGGTCGGCGACCGCGTCACCATCACCCGCTCCAGCCCCAGCGCCCTGCTGGAGATCAGCGGCCCCGGCGTCTCCAAGGCCAGCACGCTAGCCCTGTGCTGTGCCGAACGGGGCATCTCGCACGAGGAGGTCGTCGCCTTCGGTGACATGCCCAACGACGTCGAGATGCTCACCTGGGCCGGACGGTCGTACGCCATGGGCAACGCGCACCCCGCCGCGATCGCCGCGGCGACCGGACAGACCGCGCCCAACAACGAGGACGGCGTCGCACTCGTGATCGAACGGCTGCTGGAGGAGCGGCTGTAACGGCCACGGCCCCGCCGACGGCACGCCCGGGAGAAGCCCACGTAACCGTCCGCCGGACGGCCGAGGAGACGTCCCCGTACCCGTCCGCCGGACGGCCGAGGAGATGCCCACGCCCGCCTCCGGCAAGGCCGGCGCGGGACCGGCGTCCGGCCCGCCGGGAGGGCCGGGACCGCGTCCGCGCCCCGGTGGCCGGTGACCGGTCACCGGCCGGGCTGAGCGCGCCTTCCGCTACCGCGCCCCCACCAGCCGGTCCGCCGCGGCCTCGCGCTCGGCCATGCGCCGCAGCGGTCCGGGCAGCGCGGCCAGTTCCGAGTACGGCCCTCGCTGGACCACCCGGCCCTCGTCCAGGACGATCACCTCGTCCACGGCCTCCAGCCCGGCCAGCCGATGGGTGACGATCAGCGTCGTACGGCCCTCCGTGGCCGCCAGCAGGTCCGCGGTCAGCGCGTCGGCGGTCGGCAGGTCGAGGTGTTCGGCCGGTTCGTCGAGCAGGAGGACCGGGAAGTCGGCGAGCAGCGCCCGGGCCAGGGCCAGCCGCTGCCGCTGTCCACCGGACAGCCGGGCGCCGTGCTCGCCGATCAGCGTGTCGAGGCCGTCGGGCAGGGTGTCGGCCCAGTCCAGCAGCCGGGCCCGCGCGAGCGCGTCCCTCAACTCGGCCTCGGTCGCGTCCTTCCTTGCGAGCAGCAGGTTCTCCCGCACCGAGCTGTCGAAGAGGTGCGCGTCCTGGGCGCACAGTCCGACGAGCCGTCGTACGTCGTCGCCGTCCAGGGCGCACGCGTCGACCCCGCCGAGGGTGTAGGACCCCGCCCGCGGGTCGAGGAACCGCAGCAGCACCTGCGCGAGCGTCGTCTTGCCGGCCCCGGACGTCCCGACCACGGCGACCCTGCGGCCCTGCTCGAGCGTCAGTTCCAGGCCAACGAGCGCGTCCCGGCCCTGCCCGGGGTGCCGGGCGGCGAGCCCCTTGACGGTGAGCGGGAACGGCACCGCGGGCGCCTTCCGCGGCCGCTCGGGCTCGCGGACCGGCTCGGGGGCGTCGAGGACCTCGTGGACGCGTTCCGCGCTGCGGCTCGCCCGCTGCCGGTACCGCAGCGCGAGCGGCATCCCGAGCACCGCCTCGAAGGCGGCCAGTGGGGTGAGGATGACCACGGCCATGGTCACTCCGCCCAGACGCCCGTCGGCGACCGCCTGGGCGCCGACGAGGGCCGTCGCCGCGACGGTGAGTCCCGAGACCAGCGCGGTGAGCCCGTCGCCGAGGGCGGTGGCGGTGGCCGCGCGTGAGGCGATCCGCGTGAGCGTGGCGTCGGCACGCCGCGCCCGGACGGTGCGGTCGGGCAGCGCGCCCGCGACCGTCAGCTCGGCGGTCCCGGTGAGCAGATCGGCCACCCTGATCGCCAGGGCGCCACGCGCGGGGGCCAGCCGGTGTTCGGCGCGCCGTGCCACGGCGCCGGTGACCAGCGGGACACCGGCTCCGGCCGCGAGCAGCCCGGCGGCGAGCGCCACGCCGGCCTCGGGCAGCAGCCAGGCCGTGAACGCGACGGAGGCGGCGGAGACGGCCAGCGCCGCGCCGACGGGCAGCAGCCAGCGCAGCCAGTAGTCCTGCAGCGCGTCCACGTCGGCGACGAGCCGGGTCAGCAGGTCGCCCCGACGGATCCGGCGCAGCCCCGCGGGCGCCAGCCGCTCCAGCCGCCGGTAGACGGCGACACGGGTGTCGGCGAGCATCCGCAGCACCGCGTCGTGCGAGACGAGCCGTTCGGCGTACCGGAAGACGGCCCGACCGATGCCGAAGGTCCGGGTCGCCGTCACGGCCACCATCAGGTAGAGGACGGGCGGGTGCTGCGACGCCCGGGAGATGAGCCATCCGGACGTGGCCATCAGGCCGACCGCGCTGCCCAGGGCGAGGGTGCCCAGCAGCAGGGCGAGCGCGAGGCGGCCGCGGCGCGGACCGGCCATCGCACGGACGCGGGCCAAGGCGCCCCGGCCCGTGGGCTTCTCGGCGGGCGCGGTCTCGGCCGGCCCGAGCTCCTCTCCCGGCGGTGTCTCCCCCGGGCGCGGTCCGGTAGTGGGCACCGCGGTGCGTACGGGCTGCCGCGACTCGGCGCCGTCGAGCCGGACCACTCGGTCGGCCGCTTCCAGGAGCGCGGGCCGGTGCACCACGAGCAGCACGGTCCGCCCGGCCGACAGCCGCCGTACCGCCGCGACGACCTCGGCCTCGGTCGCGCCGTCCAGGGCGGCGGTCGGCTCGTCGAGCAGCAGGACGGGACGGTCGGCGAGGAAGGCCCGGGCGAGCGCGAGCCGCTGCCGCTGCCCGGCCGAGAGCCCTGCGCCGTCCTCCCCGAGCACGGTGTCCGCTCCGTCCGGCAGCGCGGCCACGAACTCCAGCGCGCCCGCGTCGGCCAGGGCCGTGCGGACGGCGGCGTCGTCGGCGTCGGGCCGGGCCAGCCGGACGTTCTCGGCGATCGTCCCGGCGTACAGGTGCGGCCGCTGCGGTACCCAGGCGATGCGTGAGCGCCACTGATCGAGGTCGAGGCCGGTGAGATCGGCTCCCCCGATCCGCACGTGTCCCGTGGTGGGCCTGACGAAGCCGAGAAGGACGTTCAGGAGGGTCGACTTGCCCGTGCCGCTCGGCCCGACCAGGGCGACGGTCTCCCCCGGCTCCACGGTGAAGGACACCCCGGACACGGCGTCCGCCGCGCGGCCGGGGTAGCGGACGCCCACGTTCTCGAAGGCCAGCGTCCCCGTGGGGACGGCGCCCGAGCCGGCCGGCGGCGCCGGGGTCTCCAGGACGGCGAAGATCTCCTCGGCGGCGGCCAGCCCCTCAGCCGCCGCGTGGTACTGCGCGCCGACCTGGCGCAGCGGCAGATAGGCCTCGGGCGCCAACACGAGGATCACCAGGCCGACGTACAGGTCCATGTCGCCGTTCACGAGCCGCATGCCGATCGTGACGGCGACCAGGGCCACCGACAGCGTAGCCAGCAGTTCCAGGGCGAAGGAGGACAGGAAGGCGATGCGCAGGGTGCGCAGGGTGGCCCGGCGGTACTCGCCGGTGATGCGCCGGATGGACTCCGCCTGCGCCTTGGCCCGGCCGAACACCTTCAGGGTGGGCAGGCCCGCGACCACGTCCAGGAAGTGCCCGGACAGCCGGGACAGCAGCCGCCACTGGCGGTCCATGTGGGACTGCGTGGCCCAGCCGATGAGCATCATGAAGACGGGGATGAGGGGCAGGGTGGCGACGATGATGGCCGCCGACACCCAGTCCTCGGTGACGATCCGCGCCAGCACCGCCACCGGGACGACCACCGCGAGCCCCAACTGCGGCAGATAGCGCGAGAAGTAGTCGTCCAGGGCGTCGATCCCCCGGGTGGCCAGGGCGACCAGCGAGCCGGTGCGCTGCCCGCTCAGCCAGCCGGGACCCAGCGCGGTCGCCCGTTCCAGCAGCCGTCCGCGCAGTTCGGACTTGACCGCCGCGCTCGCCCGGTGGGCGGCCAGCTCGGTCAGCCAGGACACCAGCGCCCTGCCGCAGGCGACGGCCACCAACAGCAGCAGGGGAGTGCGCAGTTCGCCGACCGTCATCCGGTGCTGGAACGCGCCGACCACGGTCTCGGCGATCAGCATGGCCTGGGCGATCACCAGCCCCGCGCCGAGGGCGCCGAGACCGACGACGGCCAGCAGGAAGAACCGGGTGGCCCGGGCGTAGTGGAGGAGACGCGGATCGATCGGTTTCACGTGAAACATGCCCTTCGGCCCCAGGGGGTGTGTTTCACGTGAAACACACCCCGTTCGGACTCAGTGCGCGGCTTCGGCTATGTGCTGCGTGCCGATCCGCTTGCGGAACACCCAGTACGTCCATCCCTGGTAGAGCAGGACGATCGGCGTCGCGATCCCCGCACACCAGGTCATGATCTTCAAGGTGTACGGGCTGGACGAGGCGTTGGTTACCGTGAGACTCCAGCTCGGGTCGAGGGTGGACGGCATGACGTTCGGAAAGAGCGACAGGAAGAGCATCGCCACGGCGGCCACAATGGTGACGCCGGACAATCCGAACGACCATCCCTCCCGTCCCGCCTGATTGGCCGCCAGGGCGGCGACCAGGGCCACGACAGCGACGATCAGCGCCCCGAGGCTCCGTGCGTCGCCCGTGTCGGCCTGGGTCCACAGCAGGAAGACCGGCGCCACCACCGCCGTCGCCAGGCCCACCCGCAGCGCGAGCCTACGCGCCCGCTCCCGGATGTCACCGACGGTCTTCAGCGCCGTGAACACCGCGCCGTGGAAGGTGAACAGCGTGAGGGTGACCAGTCCGCCGAGCAGCGCGTACGGGTGGAGCAGGTCGCCGAGACCGCCGACGTACTCCAGGTTCCGGTCGATCTTCACGCCGTGCACGATGTCGCCGAAGGCCACACCCCACAGGAAGGCGGGGATCAGCGAGCACCAGAAGATCGCGGTCTCCCAGTTGTGCTGCCAGTTCTCCTCGGGCCGCTTGGCCCGGTACTCGAAGGCGACCCCGCGCACGATCAGGCAGACCAGGATGGCCAGCAGCGGGAGGTAGAAGCCGGAGAAGAGCGTGGCGTACCACTCGGGGAAGGCGGCGAAGGTGGCACCGCCCGCGGAGAGCAGCCAGACCTCGTTGCCGTCCCAGACGGGACCGATGGTGTTGATCAGCACCCGCTTCTCGGCCCGGTTCCGGGCGAGCAGCTTGGTGAGGACGCCGACTCCGAAGTCGAAGCCCTCCAGGAAGAAGTAACCGGTCCACAGGACGGCGATGAGGACGAACCAGACGTCGTGCAGTTCCATGACAGTGCCTCCCTCGGCCTAGTACGAGAAGGCCATCGGCTTGTCGGCGTCACGGACGTCGCCGCCGATCTTCGTGGGCGGGTTGAGGTCGGCCTCCGTGAGCTCGGGCGGGCCGGCCTTGACGTACTTCACGAGCAGCTTCACCTCGACGACGGCGAGGATGGCGTAGAGCGCCGTGAAGACGGCGATGGAGGTGATGACCTCGCCCTGGGACACGCCGGGGGAGACCGCCTGCCGGGTCTGCAGCACGCCGTAGACGGCCCACGGCTGGCGCCCCATCTCGGTGAAGATCCAGCCCCAGGAGTTGGCGATCAGCGGAAAGGCGAGGGTCCAGACGGCGATCCGCCAGTACCACGTGGTCAGCTGCGGCCCGAGCGCCTTGTTCTTGAACAGCACCAGGTGCGGCACCTCGTCCTCGCCGACGCGCAGGTGCTGCGGCAGCAGGAACTTCTTGCGGGTGAGCCAGAGTCCGGCCATGCCGAGGGCGAAGGACGCCATGCCGAACCCGATCATCCAGCGGAAGCCCCAGAAGGTCACGGGGATGTTGGGCCGGTAGTCGCCGGGCCCGAACTTCTGCTGCTCGGCCTTGTCGACGTCGTTGATGCCGGGGACGTAGGAGCTGAAGCTGTCGTCCGCCAGGAAGGACAGCAGGCCGGGTATCTCGATGGCGACCGTGTTGTGGCCCTTCTCCACATTGCCGTAGGCGAAGATCGAGAACGGGGCCGGCTCCTGCCCGTCCCACAGGGCCTCGGCGGCGGCCATCTTCATCGGCTGCTGCTTGAACATGACCTTGCCGAGGGTGTCGCCGCTGATCGCGGTGAGCAGGCCGGCGATGACCACGGTGATCAGGCCGAGCCGCAAAGAGGTCTTCATCGCGCCCACGTGCTTCTTGCGGGCGAGGTGGTAGGCGGCGATGCCCACCATGAAGGCGCCACCGGTCAGAAAGGCGGCGGAGAGCGTGTGGGAGGCCTGGCTGAGCGCGGTGTTCTGGGTCAGGACCGCCCAGAAGTCGGTGAGTTCCGCGCGGCCCTTGGCCTTGTCGATGCGGTAGCCGACGGGGTGCTGCATCCACGAGTTGGCCGCGAGGATGAAGTACGCCGACAGGATCGTGCCGAGCGAGACCATCCAGATGCAGGCCAGGTGGATCTTCTGGGGGAGCTTGTCCCAGCCGAAGATCCACAGGCCGATGAAGGTGGACTCGAAGAAGAACGCGATCAGGGCCTCGAAGGCGAGCGGGGCACCGAAGATGTCGCCGACGAAGCGGGAGTAGTCCGACCAGTTCATCCCGAACTGGAACTCCTGCACGATGCCGGTGACCACACCCATGGCGATGTTGATCAGGAAGAGCTTGCCCCAGAACTTGGTCGCCCTGAGGTACTTCTCCTTCTCCGTGCGCACCCAGGCGGTCTGCAGTCCTGCCGTCAGAGCGGCCAGCGAGATCGTCAGGGGAACGAACAGGAAGTGGTAGACGGTCGTGATGCCGAACTGCCAGCGCGCCAGCGTCTCCGGCGCCAAAGCCAGGTCCACGTCGTCACTCTCCTTACGTCGCCGTGGTCACGGTGACGGTTTGCCCTGATGTGTCCTACACAACAGGGCAGCAATCGGACTAGCTTGTGAACGCGTTCACATTCACAAGCAATTATGACGTACCGATTTTCGACGCGGCACCGGGGGTCCCCCTTCACCTTCGCGTCGACCCCTTGGCAAGGACTTCAACAACTTGTTGAATTGCACGCCATGCAGATACGCATCTCCTGGCCCACCGGACACCTCGTCGCCAGCCTCGACGACACCCCGACCGCGCGCGCCCTCGCCGCGGAACTTCCGCTGGTCTCCTCCGCCCACACCTGGGGCGAGGAGGTCTACTTCGACACCGGCATCCGTGTTCCACGTGAAACCGACGCACGGCAGGTCGTCGATCCCGGCACGGTCGCGTTCTGGACCGACGGTGACGCGCTGGCCCTCCCCTACGGGCCCACGCCGATCTCGCGCGGTGACGAATGCCGCCTCGCGAGTCCGTGCAACGTCCTCGGCCGGATCGATGGCGACCCGCGCCTGCTGACGGCCGTCCGCGCCGGCGATCCGGTACGCGTGGAGCTCGTGAACGACTGAGGGCCCGTCCGAGCGGACGTGTCACACGAAGACCACGCCGCCGGACAGGCCCTCAAGGACCGCGGGACCGCTCACGCCTCCTTGCGGAACGCCTCCGCCGCCTTCAGGAAGATGTCGTTCGCCTCGGTCTCCCCGATGGTCACTCGCACGCCCTCACCCGCGAACGGCCTGACGACCACACCCGCCTGCTCACACGCCTCGGCGAAGGCGACCGTGCGCTCCCCCAGCCGCAGCCACAGGAAGTTGGCGTGCGTCTCGGGCACGTTCCAGCCCTGCGCGCGCAGCGCGTCGACCACGCGCGTGCGCTCGCACACCAGCGAGCCGACCCGGCCCAACAGCTCGTCCTCGGCCCGCAGCGAGGCGATCGCCGCCTCCTGCGCCAGCTGGCTCACGCCGAACGGCACGGCCGTCTTGCGCAGCGCCGCCGCCACCGGCTCATGGGCGATCGCGAAGCCCACCCGCAGCCCGGCCAGGCCGTACGCCTTGGAGAATGTGCGCAGCACACAGACGTTGGGCCGGTCACGGTAGATGGCCACGCCGTCGGGCACCTCGGGGTCGCGGATGAACTCGCGGTAGGCCTCGTCGAGCACGACCAGCACGTCGCCGGGCACCCGGTCGAGGAAGCGCTCCAGCTCCGCCCGCCGCACCACCGTGCCCGTCGGGTTGTTGGGGTTACAGACGAAGATCAGCCGGGTGCGGTCGGTGATCGCGTCCGCCATCGCGTCCAGATCGTGCACCTCGCCCGGCGTCAGCGGCACCTTCACCGAGGTCGCCCCGCTGATCTGGGTGATGATCGGGTAGGCCTCGAAAGACCGCCAGGCGTAGATGACCTCGTCACCGGGGCCGCTGGTGGCCTGGATCAGCTGCTGGGCGACACCGACGGAACCGGTGCCGGTCGCCACGTGGGAGGCCGGAACACCGAAGCGCTCGGCCAGCTCCTCGATCAGCGCGGTGCACGCCATGTCCGGGTACCGGTTGAAGGAGCAGGCGGCCGCCGTCACGGTCTCCATGACACCCGGCAGCGGCGGGTAGGGGTTCTCGTTGGAGGACAGCTTGTACGCTGCCGGGCCACCGGCCGCTGCGGGCTTTCCCGGCTTGTAGGTGGGGATACCCTCCAGCTCGGCGCGCAGCTTCGGGTTCGTCTCGCTCACCGCAGTCCTCCTCGTGACCACACCGGCTTTCCAATACTGCACACCTTATGAGGATTGGCCGCCGGTGCGTATGGGTCGGCGGCCATCACTCCTGCCGGTTTCCGGCCTCGTCCGTCACACTGGCATCACAGGCACCACGGCACAAATGAGCGCGAATCGGGGGCGCATCGCACATATATCTATGCGCCGGTGGCTCGCGCCGTGGCGCGCGTCCCCCGTCAAGGTGAGTTGAGACCTCTTCGAGACCTCGGAAGCACGGCAGGCTCACACCTGCCACCGCATCACGTCCTGCGGCCAGATCGGTCAACCAGCTCTGTTTCGCAGGCCATTAATCGATCTTGATCATGCAGAAACGTGCCTGTCAACGCGTGCATATGCGTCCGCGCTACCCCACCGCATGAGCCCTACTATCGGCTCGCCATGACAGCAGCAGGGAAGCACCAGGTGAGCCGCGCGGAAACCTCACGCCGAGGCAGCCGGCCGGGCCGGGCGGGCATCAGAGACGTGGCCGCCGCCGCCGGAGTCTCCATCACGACCGTCTCCGACGCCCTCAACGGCAAGGGCAGACTCCCGGACGCCACCCGCCGCCATGTCCGCGAGGTGGCCGACCGGCTGGGGTACCGGCCCTCCGCCGCCGCCCGCACCCTCCGTACCGGCAAGTCCGGCCTCATCGGCCTGACCGTGACCACCTACGGGGATGAACCTTTCACCTTCACCGAGTTCGCGTACTTCGCCGAGATGGCCCGGGCCGCCACCTCGGCCGCGCTCGCCCGCGGCTACGCCCTCGTCATCCTGCCCGCGACCTCCCGCCACGACGTGTGGTCGAACGTCGCCCTGGACGGCACGGTCGTCATCGACCCCTCCGACCAGGACCCGGTGGTCAGCGAACTCGTCCGCCAGGGCTTACCCGTGGTCAGCGACGGCCGCCCGGTCGGCTCGCTGCCCGTCACCGCCTGGGTCGACAACGACCACGAGGCCGCCGTCCTGGGCATCCTCGACCACCTCGCCGAAGCCGGTGCCCGCCGCATCGGCCTGCTCACCGGCACCACGACCGACACGTACACCCATCTGTCGACCACCGCCTACCTGCACTGGTGCGAGCGCGTCGGCCAGGACCCGGTCTACGAGGCCTATCCCGCCCACGACCCGTGCGCCGGCGCCGTCGCCGCCGACCGGCTGCTGGCGCGCCCCGACCGGCCCGACGCCGTCTACGGACTGTTCGACCCGAACGGCACCGACCTGCTCGCCGCCGCCCGCCGCTACGGACTGCGGGTCCCCGAGGACCTGCTGCTGGTCTGCTGCAGCGAGTCCACCGTGTACGCCAGCACCGAGCCGCCCATCACCACGCTCTCCCTGAAGCCGCGCCGCATCGGCACGGCCGTCATCCAACTGCTCATCGACGCGATCGAGGGCGTCGAGTCGGACCACCCGGTCGAGCAGGTCATACCGACCGAGCTGATCGTGCGCACCTCGTCCCAGCGACGCCCGCCGCGCACGACGGTCAGCCCGCCACGCGCACCGGAGGAGCAGTAGGGACAGCCGGTCGCGGGACCGCCGAAGAGTGCCCAACCGGGGCGAAAGCCGCAGTGAACCTGAGTCCTGTTCCGATTCACCACCCCTGGGTCATCACATGGCGCGATCCGCATTCCTATGATGGGCCCACGACACCGCGGGCCGCTGCGACCAGGCAGTCCGAAGCGGTGCAGATGCGGCGCGATGGTGGAGGGGTCGATGACTCAGGGGGCCGGTCAGGGACCCGAGGTGGAGCGGACGGCGACGTTGCGTGACTTCCGAGTGCCCGCGTATGTGAACGAGACCGGTCCGTACGCCCACAGCCATGCGGCCGAGCCCGTGCCGCCGGCCGAGCCCGGCTACCCGGCTGCCGCGGAGGGCTACCCCGACGCGTACACGCCCACGGAGCGCGACCTGCCCGTCATCAACCGCGGCGACACACTCCAGGCGGGCACCGCGCCGACGCCCGCGCCGGCCGCCCAGCAGCCGGCCGCCGGTCCCGGCCCGCTGTTCGTCGTCGGCGACGTGCACGGCTACCTCGACGAGCTGGTCGCCGCCCTCCAGGAGCAGGGCCTCATCAACGCCGCGGGCCAGTGGTGCGCGGGGGCCGCACGGCTGTGGTTCCTCGGCGACTTCACCGACCGCGGCCCGGACGGCATCGGCGTCATCGACCTGGTGATGCGACTGTCCGCCGAGGCGGCCGCGGCCGGCGGCTACTGCAAGGCGCTCATGGGCAACCACGAGCTGCTGCTGCTCGGCGCCCGGCGGTTCGGAGACACGCCGGTCAACTCCGGCGCGGGCACCGCCACCTTCCAGGCGGCCTGGCTGCTCAACGGCGGTCAGAAGTCCGACATGGACCGCCTGCAGGACCACCACCTGCAGTGGATGGCCCGCCTCGACGCGGTCGAGGAGGTCGACGGCTATCTGCTCGTGCACTCCGACACCACCGCCTACCTCGACTACGGCCGCTCGATCGAAGAGGTCAACGACACCGTCCGCGAGGCGCTCACCCGCAACGACGCGGACGAGGTGTGGGACCTGTTCCGCAAGTTCACCAAGCGCTTCTCCTTCCGCGACGAGGGCGGCGCCGACGCCGTGCGCTCCCTGCTCGATACGTACGGCGGCACCCGCATCGTTCACGGCCACAGCCCGATTCCCTACCTGCTGGGCGAGGTCGGCTCCGAGGAGGGCGACGAGGCGGCCGGTCCGGTGGTGGAGGGACCCCACGTCTACGCCGACGGGCTCGCCATCGCGATGGACGGCGGCGTGACCATGGCCGGGAAGCTGCTGGTCCGGCAACTGCCGCTGGACAACTGACCGTTCCGCGTCCTGCCGTCGGGCCCCCGCCGACGGCCCAGGTCGGCACGCAATTTGTGGAAACCCCCTGTCACCTCGCGCCGTGACGGCTCTACCATCGGCTTATCCGTAGCAGGCTCCCCTCCGTTTCTGCCCGACGGCTCGTCGCCATGCGAGCCCCCAGCCCTACGGAGCATCGGGGGATGCACATGAACAGCGTTCCGCAGTACCTGCTGAGTGAGGACCGCCAGGAATTCGAGCGGATCCTCGATGAGGCGCTGCGCTCCGCCCCACACCGCCCGGAACTCGCCGCCATCGGACAGCGGCTCACCACCGAACAGCTGCGCACCATGGCTCTCGGCGCGACGGCCCTGATCACGGTGGCCGCCGCGACCGAGTACCAGCACTACGTGAAGATCCGTGAGGAACTGCGCCGGCCGACGGCCGTCCCGGCGACCTCGTCCGCCTCGTCGTCCGTCCTCGGTGCCGGCTCCGCGGAGCAGGGCACGGCCACGGCCGGGGCGGCCGCCGAGACGACCGGAGCGGGCGCGGGCGCCGTCGTCGCGGTCCTCGCCCCGGTCCTCGCGGGCATAGCGGCGACGGTCTTCCTCCTCGTCGGCTACCTCCTGAAGATGCTCGACCCGGCACCCGCGTTCGCCCAGACCATGATCACCGCCGGCTGGGTGTTCGGCGCCGTGACCGCGGCCGCGATCGTCGTCGCCGGCACCGCGCTGCTGCTCACCGCCCTGCGCAACCATCCCTCGCCCGAGCCCGGCGCCGGGCTCCACGAGGAGGTCGAGCAGGCCAGGGACGCATGGCGCGACGCGCTGCTCGAGCGCGGCATCCTGCCGTTCCTGCGCGATGCGCTCGCCGGTCCCTCCACCGCACCGCGCCGGAGGGACCGGGCGGAACCGGGCGACCGCATCCCACAACTCGGCTACGGCCGACCGGGCTTCAGCAGCCCCGACGACGGAGTCCCGAGCGCCCGGCCGCGCTACACCAGCCCCGACTTCACCAGCCCGGACTTCGGCGGCCCGGAGCACCAGCCGGAGTAGACGGGGCTGCGCCTCCCACTCCGCACTGCGCCATGGCGGCCGGCGACGCGGGCGGGGCGGCCCGAAGAGCCGCCCCGGCGGAACGACGGGGCCCCGGGTGCTTCAGGGGCCCCGACGCGACCGTACGGGACGGGCGGGACGGACGGGTCCTCGCGCTGCCGCCGGCCCGGCAGGGCCGGTCCGCACCGGCGGGTGCGGACGAGTTCCGTCCGAACCCGCCCGACCGCCACTCTTCAAGCGCCCCCGCCCGGCCGACGCCGTCATCGCCGCCGCGCCACCACCGCCGATCAGTCGGCCAGCGGCAGATACACCCGGTTCCCGCTCGCCGCGAACTCCTTCGACTTCTGCAGCATCCCCTCGGCGATCTCCTCGGCGGACGAACCCGCCGCCGCGCTACCGCCGAACCGCTCGGTGATGCTTTGACTGATCTTCATCGAGCAGAACTTCGGCCCGCACATCGAGCAGAAGTGCGCCGTCTTGGCGGGCTCCGCCGGAAGCGTCTCGTCGTGGAACTCCCGTGCCGTGTCCGGGTCGAGGGCCAGGT
This sequence comes from Streptomyces sp. NPDC018610, assembly GCF_044391765.1. NCBI lineage: Bacteria > Bacillati > Actinomycetota > Actinomycetes > Kitasatosporales > Streptomycetaceae > Streptomyces > Streptomyces sp. NPDC018610. Next base: position 475,121 of record NZ_JBISAL010000003.1, on the reverse strand, counting down.
TGAACTGGTCCTCCCACCGGAACTCGAAGCGGGCGTCGGACAGTGCGTCGTCCCACTCCTGCGCCCCCGGGTGCCCCTTGGCGAGGTCGGCCGCATGGGCGGCGATCTTGTAGGTGATCACGCCGGTCTTGACGTCGTCCCGGTTGGGCAGGCCCAGGTGCTCCTTGGGCGTGACGTAGCAGAGCATGGCCGTGCCCCACCACGCGATCATCGCGGCGCCGATGCCCGAGGTGATGTGGTCGTACGCCGGAGCGACGTCCGTCGTCAGCGGGCCGAGCGTATAGAACGGAGCCTCATCGCAGATCTCCTGCTGAAGGTCGATGTTCTCCTTGATCTTGTGCATCGGGACATGTCCCGGGCCCTCGATCATGGTCTGTACGTGGTAACGCTTCGCGATCGTGTTGAGTTCCCCGAGCGTGCGCAGCTCCGCGAACTGCGCCTCGTCGTTGGCGTCCGCGATCGAACCGGGCCTGAGGCCGTCCCCGAGGGAGTACGTCACGTCGTAGGCGGCGAGGATCTCGCAGAGTTCCTCGAAGTTCTCGTACAGGAACGATTCCTTGTGGTGCGCGAGGCACCAGGCCGCCATGATCGAGCCGCCGCGCGAGACGATGCCGGTCTTGCGGTTGGCGGTCAGCGGCACGTACGCCAGGCGCACGCCGGCGTGGACGGTCATGTAGTCCACGCCCTGCTCGGCCTGCTCGATGACCGTGTCCTTGTAGATCTCCCAGGTCAGTTCCTCGGCCCTGCCGTCGACCTTCTCCAGGGCCTGGTAGAGCGGCACCGTCCCGATGGGAACGGGGGAGTTGCGCAGCACCCACTCCCGCGTGGTGTGGATGTTGCGGCCGGTGGAGAGGTCCATGACCGTGTCGGCGCCCCAGCGGGTCGCCCAGGTCATCTTCTCGACCTCCTCCTCGATGGAGGACGTCACCGCGGAGTTGCCGATGTTGGCGTTGACCTTCACCAGGAATCGCTTGCCGATGATCATCGGCTCGATCTCCGGATGGTTGACGTTGGCCGGCAGCACCGCGCGGCCCGCCGCGATCTCCTCGCGGACGACCTCGGGATCGACGTTCTCCCGGACCGCCACGAACTCCATCTCCGGCGTGATCTCCCCGCGGCGCGCGTAGGCGAGCTGCGTCACCGCGCCACCGTCGCGCCCGCGGCGCGGCTGACGCGGCCGGCCCGGGAACACCGCGTCGAGGTTGCGCAGACCGCCGCGCGGCGAGGTGTGCTTGATGCCGTCGTCCTCGGGACGGACGGGGCGGCCCGCGTACTCCTCGGTGTCACCGCGGGCGATGATCCAGTTCTCCCGCAGCGGCGACAGCCCCCTGCGGACGTCCGTCTCGACGAGTGGATCGGTGTATGGGCCCGATGTGTCGTACAACGTGACCGACTGACCGTTGGTGAGGTGCACTTGACGGACCGGCACCCGGAGGTCGGGGCGCGAGCCCTCGACGTACCCCTTGTGCCAGCCGATGGACTTCCCGGCCTCCCCGTGGGGAGCGTTCCGCTCCCCGTCGCTGGACAGCTGCGTGGAGGCAGGCGTGCGTGCGTCCTTGTTGGTCATGAGACCTACTCCCTACGCCGGCATTACCCGGTAACAGGTTCGGCGGTCGACGCAGCGGCTCCCGTCCGTCGGTGTCCCCCGTGGAACATCGCTCGTTCCACGTGAAACACCGCGAGACGAAGGTCAGCGCCCTCTCAGCCCGGTGCTCCGAGCTCCCGCGTGTGCAAAGGTGCCCCCACGCTAGCGCCATTTGTGGCGCGGTGAACAGGGGGCCTCCGCCGTACTTGCGATGATCGGGCGGTGACCACGACACACCAGTTCCCCCATCCGCCGCCCGAACCGGGGCGCGGGACCGCCGACGGACACGGGCAGGAATCCGGGCACGCGCCTGGTCACGGGCATGCGCACGGTCACAGTCACGGCCCCGCCGCCCCCGTCTCGAAGCACCTGCGCAAGGTCATCGCGGCGATCCTGATCCCGTTCGCCGCAGCGGTGCTCGTCGGCCTCACCGTGCTCTGGCCCGGCGGCACGCCCTCCCACCAGCGCACCGGCGTCGGTTTCGACCGGCAGACCCAGCAGGCCACGGTCACTCAGGTGGCGGCGGTGAGCTGCAGGACGGTGAACACCTCCGGGGACACGCCGACCGGCGACACCTCCACCGCCGAGGGCGCCTCCGCCCAGGCGCAGGCGTCGGGCACCTGCAGGAAGGCCACGATCCGCGTCGACACCGGCAAGGACGAGGGGCGTACGTTCACCGAGATCGTGCGGCCCGACCAGCCCCGGCAGTTGCACCAGGGCCAGAAGGTGGTGGTCGCCTACGAACCCTCCGCTCCGAAGGAGCTGCAGTACTCGGTCACCGACGTCAACCGGCGTCTCCCGGTGGCGTTGCTCGCCGGTGTCTTCGCACTCGCCGTCGTGGTCGTCGGGCGAATGCGGGGCGTCATGGCACTGGTCGCGCTGGCCATCAGCTTCCTGGTGCTGAGGTTCTTCGTCCTGCCCGCGATCCTGGAGGGATCGAACCCGCTGGTGGTGGCCGTGGTCGGGTCGAGCGCGATCATGCTGATCGCGCTGTACATGTGTCATGGCCTCTCCGCCCGGACATCGGTGGCGGTGCTCGGCACCCTGATCTCCCTGGTGCTGATCGGCCTCCTGGGCTCGCTGTTCATCGGCTGGGCCGCGCTCACCGGCAACACGGACGACAACACCGGTCTGATCCATGGCCTGTATCCGTCCATCGACATGAGCGGACTGCTGCTGGCCGGCGTCATCATCGGCTCGCTCGGCGTCCTCGACGACGTGACGGTCACGCAGACCTCGGCCGTCTGGGAGCTGCACGAGGCCAACCCGGCGATGGGCCCGCGAGGGCTGTACCGGGCGGGCATCCGCATCGGGCGCGACCACATCGCGTCCGTCGTCAACACCCTCGTCCTCGCCTACGCGGGCGCCGCGCTGCCGCTGCTGCTGCTCTTCTCCATCGCGCAGAGCAGTATGGGGACCGTCGCCAACAGCGAGCTCGTGGCGGAGGAGATCGTCCGTACGCTGGTGGGCTCGATCGGGCTGGTCGCCTCGGTGCCGGTCACCACGGCGCTCGCCGCGCTCGTGGTCTCGGCCGACCGTCCGGGGCAGGCCCGGGCCGTGGCGGCCGCCGGTGGTCCCGCTCCGGCACGCGGTGGCAGGGGCAGGCGCCGCAAGCGGTGACCGGGGGGCGGCATCGTCGTCCTCACCACCGGCGCACGCGGTACGACGTCCGTCACCGCACACGCCTGCTGCCGAAACGCTTCAGCCCGCGCTCTGCTCCTCCGCGAGGATGCGGTCCAGCGCCTCGTCGAGGTGGGCGTCGAAGTCGGCCAGAGCGCCTTCCTGGCCGAGTGGGACGAGCTTGTCCGTACGGTCGAGGAACGCCACCAGCGGTGCCGTGGAGGAGCGGAACAGCGCCCGGTCCGGCCCGACCTGGAGACGGATCAGCACCTCGCTGAGGGAGTCGGTGTCGGCGGGCGAGATCCGCACGTCGCCGTCCCCGCACGGCGCCCCCACTCCGTCGATCAGCAGCTCGCGGCCGAACGCCCATGTCACCGGGGCGTCGCCGGGCAAATGGAAGGTCAGCCGCACGGCATAGGGATCGCAGGTCTCGTACCGCAGCTCCACCGGAATGCGGAAGGAGAGCTCCTCGGACACGAGAAAGCTCATCAAGACCTCTGCCTGTACGGACTCGCGCATCGCTACCCCGTCATCTGCTGCCGTCGACTGGCCGGGAATCATCCAAGTGACACTTGAGGCATCTTGCTGAACGTACACGCCGGATCACAAGGAGTGAGTTTTCAGATACTGATAGCGAGCGCGAGAGAGCCCGCACTCCGCCCCACCTCGTGCTGCAGCTGCCGCGCGGCGGACAACAATCGGTCGGCCTGGTGTGCGGGCAGCGACAGGGCCACGGTGACAGCCGCCGTACCCACGGTGATGGGAACAGCCGCACAGACCGTGCCCAGCGCGTACTCCTGTCGCTCCGTCACCGGCTGCATGCGCCCCACCCGCTCGACACGCCGCAGCAGCGTGGGTGCGTCACGCACCGTGTACGGGGTGAGGGAACGTACGGGATGGCGGTCGAGGTGGTCGCGGCGGGCGTCCTCGTCCAGCTGGGAGAGCAGGCACTGCCCGATCGCGTGCGCGTGCCCGGTCTCCCGGAAGCTGGCCCACTCCTCGACGGCGGGGGAGCCCGGTGCGTCGGACACGCACAGGACGTCGATCTCGCCGTCCCGGTACATCGCGTAGTACAGCGGCGCACCGATCGAATCCCGCCATTGTCCGAGCGCGTCGGCGATCGTGCTGCGACGTTTCTGCGCCGCCCCGCTGCTGCTCAGCCGCTCGGCCGCCACGCCGAGGAAGAACAGGCCCTTGTCTCGGTGCAGATAGCCCTCGTGGACCAGGGTCCGCAGCAGGTGATAGGCCGTGGGCAGGGCAATGCCGGTCTCGCGCGCCAACTGCTTGGCGGTGGCGCCGTGCTCATGCCCGGCGACGGTCTCCAGCAGGCGCATCGCGCGCTGCACGGATCCGATGAGCGTCTGTGCCGTCCGCGCCGGCGGTTGCTCGGGCACCCTGGGGCGAGTCCGTTCCACCGCGGGCGCGGAGCGCGGCTGCGCCGGCAGCGCCATGGAGGGGGACGGCGCCCGGGGCACGGGCGGTGCGGGCCGTTCTGCGGGTGCGGTGTCAACCGTGGCCAAGGGTCACTCCCAGAGCGCGTGGGGGCAGCCCGTGCGGAAAAACACGGGTGAGGGGCAGGCCGCCCGCGGGGGCCGGCCCCGCGTCGATCTCCGGACCCTATCCGTCCGTCACCGCTCACGAACGGCTTGCGCGGGAAACTTCCCTCCCGCGAGGGACCCGGCGCGTTGCGTCACCGGTCACCCGAGACCCGCGACGCTCACCAGTCGCTGCGCGAGGACGAGCCCGAAATGAACTTCCGCACGATGTAGATCAGTCCGCCGACCAGGGCCACGAAGACCAGCAGCTTGAACAGCAGGCCGATCACGAAGCCGACCACGCTCGCTATCAGTCCGCCGAACACGACCAGGGCGATGACCGGCACCGCGACCCACTTCACCCACCACGGCAGACCCGCGAAGATCTCTCGCATTGCCCTCGTCCCTACCTCTCGCCCGCACTGTGCCGGGCCCTGTCGATGTCCTGCACTCGATGCTAGGGCCGACAGCAGGCCCCGCGGGCGTCCCGCATCCCTTGTCCTCCCCTGACCGGACCCCTAGGGAACCCTGATACCGAACCTCAGGCCTCCGGGGGAGAGAACACCACCAGCACCCTCAGGTCCTCGCTGATGTGATGGAACTTGTGGGCGACTCCGGCCGGCACGTACACCACGCTGCCGCGCGCCACCTCGGTCGTCTCCAGGCCGACCGTGATCGAGGCCCGGCCGCTCACGACGAAGTACACCTCGTCCTGGCCGTGCGGCCGCTGCGGATCGGCCTCGCCCGCGTCGAGCGCGTACAGCCCGACCGACATGTTCCGCTCCCTCAGGAACTGGAGGTAGGCGCCGTCGTTGGCGGCGCGCTCCGCCTCCAGTTCGTCCAGCCGGAATGCCTTCATCGCCTCGCCCGTGTTCGTGTTCGATCCCGTCTGCCACGATCAGACACATGAAGAATTTCGTAGTCAAGACGATCGCCAACGCGGGCGCCCTGGCGGTCGCCGTCTGGCTGCTGGACAAGATCACCCTGAGCGGGGACGGCACCGCCAAGAAGGCCGGCACGCTGATCGTGGTGGCCTTGGTCTTCGGCCTGGTGAACTTCCTGGTCAAGCCGGTGGTGAAGATCCTGACCCTCCCGCTGTTCATCCTCACCCTCGGCCTGATCACCCTGGTCGTCAACGCGCTGATGCTGCTGCTGACCTCCTGGGTGTGCGGCAAGCTCCAGCTCAGCTTCCACGTCGAGGGCTTCTGGACCGCCGTCCTCGGCGGCCTCATCGTCTCGGTCGTCTCCTGGGCGCTGCACATGGTGCTGCCGGACGAGGACTGAGCGCCCCGGCGGCACGGCACCGCCGCCGGGCTCTGAGAAGGTGGGGGCGGCGAGACACGGCCCGCTCGCCGCGCCACGACAGCACGCGAAGGGACAGGCGGCATGAGCGATTCCGCTGCGGACAGCACGAACGGCACCGGGCAGGGAGGCGAGCTCCCCGTCGGCGCCGGTGACGGCACGCGCGCCGTTCGGGCAGGCCTGCCCGAACCCGTCAAGCACGAGCCGACACTGCCCGGTCCGGTCTTCGCCGCCCACTTCCACCTGCCGGGCGACCCGACGGGCCCGTACACCTACGGCCGGGACGAGAACCCGACCTGGACGCTGCTCGAGCGCGCCATCGGCGAGCTGGAGGCGCCCGGGCAGGACGGTGCGGAGACGCTCGTGTTCGCCTCCGGCATGGCCGCCATCTCCTCGGTGCTCTTCTCCCAGCTGCGGGCCGGGGACGCCGTGGTCCTCCCCAGCGACGGCTACCAGGCCCTCCCCCTGGCGCGCGCCCAGCTGGAGGCCTACGGCATCAAGGTGCGCACCGCCCCGACCGGCGGTGACGCCCAGCTCGGCGTGCTGGACGGCGCCCGGCTGCTGTGGATCGAGACCCCGTCGAACCCTGGGCTCGACGTGTGTGACATCCGGCGGCTGGTCCGGGCGGCGCACGCGCAGGGCGCCCTGGTGGCCGTCGACAACACGCTGGCGACGCCGCTCGGACAGCGTCCGCTGGAGCTGGGCGCTGACTTCTCGGTGGCCAGCGGGACCAAGCAGCTCACCGGGCACGGCGACGTCCTGCTCGGTTATGTCACCGGCCGAAGCGGCGAGGCGATGGCGGCCGTGCGCCGCTGGCGCAAGATCGTCGGCGCGATCCCGGGGCCTATGGAGGCCTGGCTGGCGCACCGTTCGATCGCCACCCTGCAGCTGCGCGTCGACCGGCAGAACGCGACCGCCCTCACCCTCGCCGAGGCACTGCGCGAGCGGCCCGAGGTGACGGGGCTGCGCCACCCCGGTCTCACCGACGATCCCTCGCACGAGATCGCTTCGCAGCAGATGCGCCGCTATGGCTGTGTGGTGTCCTTCACGCTGCCCACGCGGGTGCGTGCCGAGCGTTTCCTCGACGCGTTGCGGCTGGTGGACGACGCGACGAGCTTCGGCGGGGTGCGTTCCACCGCCGAGCGGCGCGGGCGCTGGGGCGGGGACGCGGTGCCGGAGGGCTTCATCCGGCTGTCCGTCGGCGCCGAGGACCCGGCGGACCTGGTGGCGGACGTGCTGCGCGCTCTGGACGAATCGGCGGACTGACCGCCTGCCGACCGCGTCCGGCCATGCACAGCGGGCGGTCCGAGCCTCCCCCCTCGTGGCTCGGACCGCCTTCGGTTCCGTGTGAAGAACCGTGTGCACAAGGCTAGTTGACTGTTTGTCAGTGTCCAATCACGGTAACGACAGAAACCTATCGACATATTTATAGTTGGGGGCGGCCGGGGAGCCGGGAACACGGGGAGCCACGGCGAGGGGAGGACGTGTCATGGATCTGGCGTTGCTGCGTACGTTCGTGACCGTGCACCGGGCGGGTTCCTTCACACGGGCGGCGGCATTGCTCGGTCTGTCCCAGCCGGCCGTCACCTCGCAGATCCGCACCCTGGAGCGCCAGCTGGGCCGCCCCCTGTTCCTGCGCCAGGCCCGCGGTGTCACGCCGACGTCCATCGGTGACGAGCTCGCCCACAAGGCCGCACCACATCTCGACGCCCTGGTGGAGATCGCCGAGTCGGGACTGGACGACGACTCCTCCTTACGCACGCTGCATCTGGCCGGTCCGCCCGAGTTCACCGCGGAGCGGGCGTTGCCGGCACTGACCGAGCTGAGCGGCGAGGACGGCCAGGGCTTCGCCCTGCGCGCGTCGTTCGGCAACGCCGAGGAAGTCCTGGACGGGCTGTCCGCCGGGCACCACGACCTGGCCATCGGCACGGCCCGGCCACGCGGCGCGCTGCTCACGGCGGCCCCGCTCTGCGACGAGGAGCACGTCCTGGTCGCCGCCCCCCGCTGGTCGGAGGAGACGGGGCCGGTGGATGCATGGGGCGAGGACGTGTCCGTCCTGAAGAACGTCCCCGTGGTCGAGGTGCATGAGTCGCTGCCCTTCGTGTCCCGGTACTGGGCCTCGGTCTTCGACTCCCGGCCGACCGCGGCCGGCGCCGTGATCGTTCCCGATCTGCGCGCGGCCCTCGCCTGTGCCGCGGCGGGGGCCGGGCTCGCGGTGCTGCCCCGCTATCTGTGCGCCTCCGCCCTGGCGCGGGGGGACGTGGTGGCCCTGCATGAGCCCGCCGTCCCTCCCTTGCGTACGTACTTCCTGGTGGTGCGCGCCGGCACGCTGGCGATGCCGCACATCGCACGGGCTCATGAGTGGCTGCTACGGGCCGCCTCCCGCTGGTGCTGAGCCGTTCGAGGTGCCGTGGGACGAACTCACATGGCCGTGGCACACGATGTTTCACGTGGAACCAACCGGGCCACATTTCTCCCATGACCGTCCGACCCGTGGTCAAGCGCACCGCCCGCGCCGTTCTTCTCGACGGTGACGACCTGATCCTGATCAAGCGCACCAAGCCCGGTGTCGATCCCTACTGGGTCACTCCCGGTGGCGGGGTCGAGCCGGAGGACACGAGCGTCGTCGACGCCCTGCACCGGGAGGTGTACGAGGAGCTCGGCGCCAAGATCACCGATGTGGTGCCCTGCTTCGTGGACACCGTGGAGCACATCGGTGCGGACGCCGGTACGACCGGCGTGAAGGTGCAGCACTTCTTCGTCTGCCGTCTGGAGTCGATGGACCCGTCCCTCCGCCACGGCCCCGAGGTGGAGGAGCCCGCGGGGGAGTACGAGATCGTGCGCGTGCCGTTCACTCGCGTCGGCATCGCCTCCGTCCACCTCGTGCCGCTGTCGCTTCGCCACTACCTGGACGGGAACATCGAGGGCGTCCGTGCCATGCACGCCCCTGACCTCGGTTGACGGCAGGCTCCTCACGGGCCCCCGGCCCCGCGGGTCCGTCATGCACCGCGCTCGCGGGGTCTGCGCCGCCGTTTCACGTGAAACAGCGAGCGCGGCTTGGACCCGGCTCGGGCATGGCACAGGCCAGGCCACCACGGCATGGCCAAAAGCACGTACGTGCGATGCGAAATGGGTGGACGTCGACGGCACTCGTCGGACAGCCTGACCAGCGTGTCGACTCCTTCCCCCGCCGCCCTGCCCATCCGCCGTCTGACCATCCGCGATCTCACCGCGTGCGCAGACCTGTCCGAGAACCGGGGGTGGCAGCGTGAGGAGCACAAATGGGGCCTCCTCCTCACCGCCGGGAAGGGGTACGGCATCGACTCACCCGAGGGGGGCCTCATGGCCGCCTGCGTCGTCACCGAGTACGGCCCACAGGGCCGGCCCGGCCTGGGCGCCATCGGCATGGTCCTGGTCGCCGAGCGGTACGCCCGGCAGGGCATCGGCCGCCGGCTGATGCGTCATGTCGTCTCGGTGATGGGCCCCACGCCGCTGACCCTGCACGCGACGCCCGCCGGCCGCCCGCTGTACGAGGAGATCGGCTTCAAGGTCACCGGCCGTGCCGAGATGGTGGTCGGGCACTTCGTGCCGGAGGACACCCCCTCCCGCATCGCCACGCGGACGGCCACCGCCGAGGACATCACCGGCATCCTCCGGCTGGACGAGGAAGTGTTCGGAGTCGACCGCACGCACGTCATCACGCGGCTGCCCGCGTTCGCCGACCATCTCCTGGTCGCCGAGGACGGCGGCCGGATCATCGGGTACGCGGCGGCCTGGCCCAACATGCACACCCACGTCGTGGGCCCCTTGATCGCCCGGGACACGGAGACCGCGAAGGCCCTCATCGCCTCACTCGCCGCACGTACCGACCGCCCGCTGCGCACCGACATCGACGTCCGCCACGACGAGCTGCTGGCCTGGGCGGGACGACGCGGGCTGGCCACGGTCTTCTCCAACTCCGTCATGACGTACGGCGTCCCGGAGCTTCCCGGGGACTGGACCCGCCGGTTCGCCCCGCTGACCGTGGCGGCCGGCTGAGCGCGGCCCGGACGTCGAGACACGTGACCGTCGGCCCCGCGTTCTTCGCGGGGCCGACGGTCATATCGCCGACGGTCATGTCACGGGGAGCCGTCGTGGGTGCTCGTCAGGCGAGCGTCTCCAACGCGGTGACGGCGAAACCGTGGTCCTGCTCCGGTGCGCCGCCGCCCACACCGATGGCCCCGATCAGCCGACCGTCGCGGCGCACGGGCACACCGCCCGCGATGAACAGCAGCGGCCTGTCGAGCGCGGTGGGCAGGGTGTGGAAAGCGCCGCCCGGCTGCACGGCGTTCACCAGGTCGGCGGTGGGGGCGTCGAGCTGCAGGGCCGTGTAGGCCTTGCGGGTGCTGGTCTCACCGGAGATCAGGACGGCCCGGTCGTCACGGCGGAAGGCGAGCAGGTGCCCGCCCGCGTCCAGCACGGTGACGCTGACCGCGACGCCGGAGGCCTCCGCCGCCCGGTGGGCCGCGGTGACGAGGGCCTCCGCGTCCTGGATGGTCAGCGGGGCCACGGCGGTGGTGGTGCTCATCTGGGGAATTCTCCTCAAGGGTGGTGCCAAGTGCACGGGGGTGGTGGGTGGGGAGGATCAGCCGGGGCGTGGATCAGGACGGCAGCCCCAGCCCGGAAGGGGCAGCGGCCCTGGCCTGCCGTACGGTCGCCGGCCGGTGCCGGACGCGGTCCCTCACTGCTGGACGGCGATCGGCTGCTCGGCTCGGGCGGCGGACGCGACGACCGCGCTCGGGGCGCCGGCACGGCGTTCCAGAGCGGCGGAGAGGACCGCGAGCACCAGGGCTCCCGCGGCGAGGGCGGCTCCGACCCAGTTGGGCGCCGTGTAGCCGAAGCCGGCCGCGATGACGAGGCCGCCGAGCCAGGCGGAGAGCGCGTTGCCGAGGTTGAAGGCGCCGATGTTGAGGGCCGAGGCCAGCGTCGGGGCGCCGTGCGCCTGGTCCAGGACGCGCTTCTGCAGGGGCGGCACGGTCGCGAAGCCCAGGGCGCCGATCAGGACGATGGTCACGGCCGCCGTGACACGGCTGTGCGCGGTGAGCGTGAAGAGCGCGAGAACGACGGCCAGGGCGCTCAGGGAGACGTACAGCATGGGCATCAGGGCCCGGTCGGCGAACCTGCCGCCGATGAGGTTCCCGGCGACCATGCCGAGCCCGAAGAGGACCAGCAGCCAGGTGACCGAGCCGTCGGAGAAGCCGGCGACGCGGGTCATCATCGGCGCGATGTAGGTGACGGCCGCGAAGACACCGCCGAAGCCGAGGACGGTCATCGCCATGGCCAGCAGCACCTGCGCGTTCTTCAGCGCGGCCAGCTCGTGCCGCAGGTGAACGCCCTCGGGCCTCGGCAGGTCGGGCACCAGCTTGGCGATGCCTGCCAGACCGACGACACCGAGCCCGGCGACCACGGCGAACGTGACGCGCCATCCGGCGGACTGCCCGATCAAAGTGCCGAGCGGGACGCCCACGACGTTGGCGACCGTCAGGCCGGTGAACATCATCGCGATGGCGCCGGCCCGCTTGTGCGGTGCGACGAGCTCGGCCGCGACCACGGAGCCGATGCCGAAGAAGGCGCCGTGGGCCAGTGAGGCGACCACGCGGCCGATCAGCATGACCGAAAAGGCGGGGGCCAGCGCCGACAGCACGTTCCCCGCGATGAACAGTCCCATCAGCAGCATCAGCATCCGCTTGCGGGAGATCTTCGTGCCGAGCACGGTCATCAGCGGGGCACCGAACATGACGCCCAGCGCGTAGCCGGTCACGAGCAGACCGGCCGTGGGGATGGAGACCCCGAAGTCGTGGGCGACCTCCGGGAGCAATCCCATGATCACGAACTCGGTCGTGCCGATTCCGAAGGCCCCGATCGCGAGGGCCAGAAGCGCGAGAGGCATGAGGGGCTACCTTCCCAACGATTGCAGGTGCGCTTTACGTGCTCAGACAATAGTTGCACACGCGGGCTAATGGCAAACGATGGATATCGCGGTGTTGCCCTATCCTGGACGCAGTCCCACGGGATGGAGGAAACGCCCATGACAGCGACGGACCCCTCGCTCACCGCGCTCGCCCAGGGCTGGTGCGCCCTCTCCCTGCTGCACGGGAGGATCGAGACTCACATCGAACGCGCCCTCCAGACCGGGCACGGACTGAGCGTGCGCGAGTATTCACTGCTCGACGTCCTCAGCCGACAGCACGACGGCGACGGCGGCCACCTGCAGATGAAGCAGGTCGCCGACGCGGTCGTCCTCAGCCAGAGCGCCACCACCAGGCTCGTCACCCGGCTCGAGGACCGCGGACTGCTGGAGCGCTATCTGTGCCCCACCGACCGGCGCGGCATCTACACCAACGTCACCGAGGCCGGCCTCGCACTCCTGGAGGAGGCCCGGCCGGCCAACGACGCCGCGTTGCGGGAGGCGCTGAACGCCGCCGCCGAGAACCCGGAGCTGGCACCGCTGGTCCGCGTCGTCGAGTCGTTGCACGCGCCCGCTCCCGCGTGACGCCCCCTCGGCACCCGACGCCTCGCGTAGGGTGCCGAGCATGGGAGATCTCGAAATACGCGCCGCCGGCCCGGACGACGTACCCGCCATCGTGGGCATGCTCGCGGACGATCCGCTGGGCGCCCGGCGCGAGTCACCGGACGACCTCACGCCGTATCTGGCCGCTCTGGAACGGCTCAGCGCCGATCCGAACCAGCGTCTGGTGGTCGCCGTGCGCGAGGGCCGGATCGTCGGCACGCTCCAGCTCTCGGTCATTCCCGGGCTGTCCCGGCGAGGCGCCACCCGGTCGGTCATCGAGGGCGTCCGTGTCCACGCCGACGAACGCGGCAGCGGTCTGGGCACCCGGCTCGTCGAGTGGGCGATCGAGGAATCCCGCCGTGCGGGCTGCCAATTGGTGCAGCTGACGTCGGACAGGTCCCGCACCGACGCCCACCGCTTCTACGAGCGGCTGGGGTTCGAGGCCTCCCACGTGGGCTTCAAGCTGCCCCTGTGACAGCCGCCGATCCGGGTGGGACATTTCGTGTTTCACGTGAAACGGCCCCACCCGCCGTTCGTCTCGCGGGGCCCTACCCGATGCCCCGCCACCCCTTCGGGTCCACGCCGCCGGGCACCTCGGCCCCCTCGTCGTAGGGCTGACGGGTGAAGACGAACGATCCGAGGTCCAGATGGTCCACGGAGCCGTCCGCCCGCCGTACGGGCCTCAGCGTCTCCCCCGCGTAGTAACCCTCCAGCCCCGTCCAGGTCCCGTCGCCCTCGGACCGGAACCGCGCACCGCGGCCGTTGCCGGACAGCGGCTCCAGGGCGATCAGCCCGTCGGCGCCCAACCGCAGGCCGAAGGCGTACGTCCCCCAGTACCACTGCCCCACCAGCTCCAGCACCGCCGGATCCACGTCCCGCGACGGCCGCCAGGGCTCCGGGATCCGCGGTTCGGCGTCGGCGACGATCCGGACGAGGTCGGCGCCCACCGTGACGGCCGGCACGCCCGAGGTGCAGTTGACCAGCACGACGGCGGCCACGTCGTCCTCCACCGCGAGGGTCAGCGAGGCGACGAAGCCCGGCAGCGAACCCGAGTGCCCCACGAGCAGCCGCTCGCCCGACCGGCGCAGTTCGAGTCCCAGCCCGTACGCGTACCCCGCCACCACGTCCGCCTCCTGGGGCGGAGCCGCGGGGGTGCGCATCTCCCGCAGCGAATCGGCGCCGAGGACCCGGTCGTCGCCCCGGGCGAGGAAGGCCGCGAAGCGGGCCAGGTCCCCCGTCGTGGACCACAGTTGACCGGCAGGAGCCATCCGGCCGAGGTCCTCGGCGGGCTCGGGCAGCATCACGTCGGCCCAGGGGTGCACCGCCCAGCCGCCCGCGTGCGGTGCCTGCGGCCGACCGCCGGTGCGGCGCAGCCCCAGGGGCTCCAGTACCTCCCGTCGCAGGACGTCCTCCCACGGGGCGCCCCGCAGCTTCTCGACCAGTGCTCCCAGCACCGTGTAGCCGGGGTTCGAGTAGTGGAACCGCCGGCCGGCCGGGTGCCGCAGGGGCTGCTCGCCCAGGACGTCGGAGAGTTCGGGGCGCAGGGCGCCGGGCGTGCGCTCCCACCAGGGCGCGGGCGACTCGGCGGCCAGGCCGGCCGTGTGCGCCAGCAGGTCGGCGACCGTGGCCTCCCCCGCGCCGGTGCCGGGCAGGTGCTTCTCCAGCGGGTCCCCGAGATCGAGCAGGCCCTCGTCACGCAGCCGCAGGACGAGTACGGCGGTGAAGGTCTTGGTGATCGACCCGATGCGGTACTGGGTGTTGTCGTCCGGCGCGTGACCGTCCACGGACGTGCGCGCACCGTGCCAGACGGTCCGCCCGCCCCGCACGACCGCCGCGACGAGCGACGGCGCCCGCCCTTCCGCCTGGGCCAGGGCGATCCGGTGCGACAAGGCACGGCGGGTGCCGGGAAGCAGCTCATCCTGAGGTGTCGTCATGCCCCCAGTCCACCGGGTCGACCGGCGCGCGTCGAGCTCATTTCGGCCCACGCCGTGCCGCGGCACGCCGATCAGGTCTGCGCCATGTCCACGAACCGGGAGTAGTGGCCCTGGAAGGCGACCGTGATGGTGGCGGTCGGGCCGTTTCGGTGCTTGGCGACGATCAGGTCGGCCTCGCCCGCGCGCGGCGACTCCTTCTCGTAGGCGTCCTCGCGGTGCAGCAGGATGACCATGTCGGCGTCCTGCTCGATGGAGCCTGACTCACGCAGGTCGGAGACCATCGGCTTCTTGTCGGTGCGCTGCTCGGGTCCGCGGTTCAGCTGCGAGAGCGCGATGACCGGGATCTCCAGTTCCTTGGCGAGCAGCTTGAGGTTCCGGGACATGTCCGAGACCTCCTGCTGACGGCTCTCGGCGCGCTTGGAGCCGCCGGACTGCATCAGCTGGAGGTAGTCGATGACGACCAGCTTGAGGTCGTTGCGCTGTTTGAGGCGTCGGCACTTGGCGCGGATCTCCATCATCGACAGGTTCGGGGAGTCGTCGATGTAGAGCGGGGCGGCCGATACGTCCGGCATCCGGCGGGCCAGCCGGGTCCAGTCCTCGTCGGTCATCGTGCCCGAGCGCATGTGGTGCAGGGCGACCCGGGCCTCCGCCGACAGCAGGCGCATCGCGATCTCGTTGCGGCCCATCTCCAGGGAGAAGATGACGCTCGGCAGGTTGTGCTTGATCGACGCGGCCCGCGCGAAGTCCAGCGCAAGCGTCGACTTGCCCATCGCGGGGCGGGCCGCGATGACGATCATCTGACCGGGGTGCAGACCGTTGGTCAGCGAGTCGAAGTCGGTGAACCCGGTGGGTACGCCGGTCATCTCGCCGCTGCGGGACCCGATCGCCTCGATCTCGTCGAGCGCGCCCTCCATGATGTCACCCAGCGGCAGGTAGTCCTCGCTGGTGCGCTGCTCGGTGACCGCGTAGATCTCGGCCTGGGCACGGTTGACGATCTCGTCGACGTCGTCGTCGGCCGCGTAGCCCATCTGGGTGATGCGGGTGCCCGCCTCGACCAGGCGGCGCAGCACCGCGCGCTCGTGGACGATCTCCGCGTAATACGCCGCGTTCGCCGCCGTCGGGACGGTCTGCACCAGGGAGTGCAGATACGAGGCGCCGCCCACCTTGTTGATCTCGCCGCGCTTGGTCAGCTCGGCGGCGATGGTGATGGGGTCGGCCGGCTCGCCCTTGGCGTAGACGTCGAGGATCGCCTGATAGATCGTCTCGTGGGCCGGCTTGTAGAAGTCGTGCCCCTTGAGGATCTCGACGACGTCGGCGATGGCGTCCTTGGACAGCAGCATGCCGCCGAGGACGGACTGCTCCGCGTCGAGGTCCTGCGGGGGCACGCGCTCGAACGAGGAGCCTCCGCCTTCCCAGGTGGCGTTGTCCCGGCCGCGGTCGTGCTGTTCGTCCCGGCCGCGGCCGCCGTCGGGGCGTCGCCGGGAGGCGGGCAGACGATCACTGGGACCGCTGTCGGCCCAGGGGTCGTCCAAGGGCTCGGAAATGCTCACCGAGCCACCTCCTCCCGTCCGCCGAGCGGACCTCGCCGTGCTTCTCTTCTTCTACGGCACGGCACTGACAAATCGGAGGCCCGACTCCACTTCCTCGCGTCTTTTCGGGACGGTTCACAAGCCGTGCGGGAGGAGCGGGCGCCGGACCACGGTAGGCCCCCGGGCACCGTCAGCCAATCTGGTTATCCACAGGCCATGTGGACGACTGGCCCGATGCTGTGGAGAACTCGGCGAAACCTGTGCACGACTCAGTGGACAGCGCTGTGAACAAGACCTCTCCCCTTGCCGCCAAAACCCGCTGACCTGGGAAGTTGCCGTCCACGGGCTGTGCAGAAGAAAAACTTCCCCGCTCGGGCCGACTTGACTTCGAACGAGGCGTACACGTGCACAACGCGCAACGATCTGTAAGGATCACAGCGGCTTTGCATCACTTACCTGTGGACGACTAGATTGATGCCCATGACACAGGCCCCCGCACGCCGTACGGTCACCCGTCGACGGCCCGACCGAGAGATCGCCGCACTGGCCCTCCCGGCCTTCGGCGCACTCGTCGCCGAGCCGCTCTTCGTGATGGCCGACAGCGCGATCGTCGGCCATCTCGGCACAGCGCAACTCGCCGGACTCGGTGTCGCCTCCGCCCTTCTGACGACAGCCGTCAGCGTCTTCGTCTTCCTGGCCTACGCCACCACGGCCGCCGTCGCGCGCAGAGTGGGCGCCGGTGATCTCCAGGCCGCCATCCGTCAGGGCATGGACGGCATCTGGCTGGCGCTGCTCCTCGGCGCCGCGGTGATCGCCATCGCCCTTCCCGCCGCACCCGCCCTGGTGGACCTCTTCGGCGCCTCGCACACAGCCGCTCCGTACGCGACGACGTATCTGCGCGTCTCGTCCCTCGGCATCCCCGCCATGCTCGTCGTACTGGCCGCGACCGGTGTCCTGCGCGGACTGCAGGACACGAGGACACCGCTCTACGTCGCCGTCGCGGGCTTCGTCGCCAACGCCGCCCTCAACGCCGGCCTCGTCTACGGTGCCGGACTCGGCATCGCGGGTTCCGCCTGGGGAACCGTCATCGCCCAGTGCGGCATGGCCGTGGTCTACCTCGTCGTGGTCGTCCGCGGAGCGCGCAGGCACGGCACGTCCCTGCGTCCGGACGCGGCCGGCATCCGGGCGTCCGCGCAGGCGGGCGTTCCGCTGCTCGTCCGCACTCTCTCCCTGCGCGCCATTCTGATGATCGCCACCGCGGTCGCCGCCCGGCTCGGCGACGCGGACATCGCCGCGCATCAGATCATCCTGTCCCTGTGGAGCCTGCTCGCCTTCGCGCTCGACGCCATCGCGATCGCCGGGCAGGCCATCATCGGACGCTTCCTGGGTGCCGGAGACACCGACGGCGCACGGGAGGCCTGCCGGAGAATGGTGCAGTGGGGCATCGCGGTCGGTGCGGTCCTGGGCCTGGCGGTGATCGTGGCCCGTCCGGTGTTCCTGCCTCTGTTCACCGGTGACGCCACCGTGAAGGACACGGCTTTGCCCGCGCTGCTCGTGGTGGCGCTCTCCCAGCCGATCTGCGGTGTCGTCTTCGTCCTCGACGGTGTGCTGATGGGCGCGGGCGACGGCCCGTACCTGGCCGCGGCGATGTTGCTCACCCTGGCGGTCTTCGCTCCGGCGGCTCTTCTGGTGCCCGTGTTCGGCGGCGGCCTCACCGCATTGTGGGCGGCGATGACGCTCATGATGGCCGTCCGCCTGCTCACCCTGTGGCTGCGCACCCGTTCGGGCCGCTGGCTGGTGACCGGCGCGACACGCTGACCCCGGCACTCCCCGAACCTCGCCTTCCGCAGGACCGCTTCAGGGTGTTTCACGTGAAACGTCGCTGCGCTTCGCGCCGTTCCACGTGGAACACACCGACACGTCTTCCGGGCATCGACCGGCCGGGGGCACGAAGAGGGGCCGTACCCGGTGGGTACGGCCCCTCTCTCAGCTGACGCAGCCGAGCACGGCGATCAGGCCGCGACAACCTCGATGTTGACCTTGGCGGCAACCTCGGGGTGCAGACGCACGGACGTCTCGTGGGCGCCCAGGGTCTTGATCGGCGTACCCAGCTCGATGCGACGCTTGTCGACCTCGGGACCACCGGCGGCCTTGATCGCCGAAGCGACGTCGGCCGGCGTGACGGAACCGAAGAGACGGCCGGCGTCGCCCGAGCGGACGGCCAGGCGGACCTTCACACCCTCGAGCTGGGCCTTGATCTGGTTGGCCTGCTCGATGGTCTGGATCTCGTGGATCTTGCGAGCGCGACGGATCTGCTCGACGTCCTTCTCGCCGCCCTTGGTCCAGCGGATGGCGAACTTCCGCGGGATCAGGTAGTTGCGAGCGTAGCCGTCCTTGACGTCGACGACATCGCCGGCGGCACCGAGGCCGGAGACCTCGTGGGTGAGGATGATCTTCATGATTCGGTCACCCTTCCCTTAGCGCGCGGTGGACGTGTAGGGCAGCAGCGCCATCTCACGGCTGTTCTTGACGGCCGTGGCGACGTCACGCTGGTGCTGCGTGCAGTTGCCGGTCACGCGGCGGGCACGGATCTTGCCGCGGTCGGAAATGAACTTCCGCAGCATGTTCGTGTCCTTGTAGTCCACGTACGTGACCTTGTCCTTGCAGAAAGCGCAGACCTTCTTCTTAGGCTTGCGCACAGGCGGCTTCGCCATGGTGTTTCTCCTGTGTGATCAAGAAGTGTGGGTACGACCCGCCCTCGACCCGGCCCGGTCCGTGGGGACCGGCGCTGAGGTCTAGAAGGGCGGCTCGTCCGAGTAGCCGCCACCGCCGCCGGAGCCGCCGCCCCAGCCGCCGCCACCCTGGTTGCCACCGGCGGGAGCGCCGGTCGCCCACGGGTCGTCGGCCGGAGCACCGCCGCCCTGCTGGCCGCCACCGGGGCCGCCGCCCCAGCCGCCGCCCTGCTGGCCGCCACCGCCGCCGCCGTAACCGCCCTGGCCACCGCGAGCGCCACCGGAGGTCTTGGTGACCTTGGCCGTGGCGTTGCGCAGGCTGGCGCCGACTTCCTCGACGTCCAGTTCGTAGACCGTGCGCTTGACGCCCTCACGGTCCTCGTAGGACCGCTGCTTCAGCCGGCCCTGCACGATCACGCGCATGCCTCGCTGGAGCGACTCTGCGACGTTCTCCGCCGCCTGGCGCCAGACCGAGCAGGTCAGGAACAGGCTCTCGCCGTCCTTCCACTCGTTCGTCTGACGGTCGAAGGTGCGGGGCGTGGACGCGACACGGAACTTCGCGACCGCCGCACCGGAGGGGGTGAAGCGCAGCTCGGGGTCGTCGACAAGATTGCCGACGACCGTGATGACGGTCTCGCCTGCCATGGGGGTACCTCTCGGCGGGTTTGCTGCTGGCTGCTGGTGCTGCTACTCGGATCCCGAGGCCGGCTGAGCCGAGTGGCTCAGTGGGTCTCGGGGCGGAGGACCTTGGTCCGGAGGACCGACTCGTTCAGGTTCATCTGGCGGTCGAGCTCCTTCACGACCGCAGGCTCGGCCTGCAGGTCGATGACCGAGTAGATGCCCTCGGGCTTCTTCTTGATCTCGTACGAGAGACGACGACGGCCCCAGGTGTCGACCTTCTCGACCTTTCCGCCGCCGTCACGGACGACAGAGAGGAAGTTCTCGATCAGCGGGGAGACAGAGCGCTCCTCGAGATCGGGGTCGAGGATGACCATCACCTCGTAGTGACGCATGTGGAACCCACCTCCTTTGGACTCAGCGGCCACGGTCGTTCCGTGGCAGGAGGGTTGTGATGCGTACGCAATCGTGTCCGCCAGTAAAACAGCCGGCACTGACAAACGGGGTCGACCGGCGGAATCGTCAGGTTGTCCTCGCGGACCACGGGTCGGCAGACACGGGTGCAGAGGGTACAGAGTACCCGCCCCCGCGCTTCCGGTTGAAATCGGTGCGTCGTTCCCGGCAATCTGGACACCTCGGGTGTGTACGGCGCTACGATGCGCCGCCTTTCGCAGGAGGTGCCCATGGCACAGACGATGCGACCGAACGCCGCCGGCAACGGCCTCTTCGCCACGGACGGCAAGCCCCATCCGCTCCAGGACACCTTGCTGCTGGTGACCCTGGTGCTGGGCCTGACCGCGTTCGTCACCGGACTCACCGCTCCCGGCCTGCACCTGCTCAGTTCCTGGGCGGGCCTGGTGGGCATCATCACCGGCGCGTACGGCCAGTGGATCTCGGTGACGACGCGCCAGCGCTTCGGGCTGATCCTCGGCCTCGGCGCCTCCGCCATCGGCTTCTTCCTCGGCATGTGGCACGGCGGACCCTTCGGTGGTGTCGTCGGCTGACACCGGTCGCACCGACACTCCTCGCACGGGGACGTCCGCCGAGCGGCGCGGACGCCCCCGCGGCGAGCCCGCGCAGCGCCCCGGTGGCGACGGGCCGGGACGAAGGTGGTGTGCGGCCAGTCTGCGCGCTCCCCTGGCGCAGTAGGCTTCGGCGCGAGAGCCGGAGCCCCTGAACCCATGGGGACACGCCAGCCCGAGGAGCGCCCCGAATGAGCCTGACCCTGAGGACCATCAGTCGAGAGCAGCATCTGGCCTACATCCAGAGCCTGCCGGCGGCGAGTCACATGCAGGTCCCGGCATGGGCGGACGTGAAGGCGGAGTGGCGCTCGGAGAACCTCGGCTGGTTCGACGACCGTACGGGTCAGATGGTCGGCGCCGGCCTCGTGCTGTACCGCCAGCTCCCCAAGATCAAGCGCTACCTCGCCTACCTGCCCGAGGGCCCGGTCATCAACTGGTTCGCGCCGAACCTGGAGGACTGGATCCAGCCGATGCTGGCACACCTCAAGCAGCAGGGCGCCTTCTCGGTGAAGATGGGCCCGCCGGTGATCATCCGGCGCTGGAACGCCGAGACCATCAAGCGCGGCATCCAGGACGCGGACGTCAAGCGTCTGCGTGACCTGGAGGCGGACTTCATCGAGCCCCGCGCCTTCGAGGTCTCCGACAAGCTGCGCCGCATGGGCTGGCAGCAGGGCGAGGACGGGGGCGCCGGCTTCGGCGACGTCCAGCCGCGCTACGTCTATCAGGTGCCGCTGGCCAACCGGTCCCTGGAAGAGGTGCACAAGAACTTCAACCAGCTGTGGCGCCGCAACATCAAGAAGGCCGAGAAGGCCGGCGTCGAGGTCGTCCAGGGCGGCTACTACGACCTCGAGGAATGGCAGCGGCTCTACGAGATCACGGCGGTCCGCGACCACTTCCGGCCCCGTCCCCTGTCGTACTTCCAGCGCATGTGGTCGGCCCTCAACACCGAGGACCCCAACCGCATGCGGCTGTACTTCGCCCGGCACAACGGGGTGAACCTGGCCGCGGCGACGATGCTGATCGTCGGCGGGCACGTCTGGTACTCCTACGGCGCCTCCGACAACATCGGCCGTGAGGTCCGTCCCTCGAACGCGATGCAGTGGCGGATGCTGCGCGACGCCTACGCCTTGGGCGCCACGGTGTACGACCTGCGCGGCATCTCGGACTCGCTGGACGAGACCGACCACCTCTTCGGCCTGATCCAGTTCAAGGTCGGCACCGGCGGGCAGGCGGCCGAGTACCTCGGCGAGTGGGACTTCCCGCTGAACAAGCTGCTCCACAAGGCGCTCGACATCTACATGTCGCGCCGCTGACCCGCACCCACCGCCCCGCCCCCGCCGAAGGCGTCCCCGTCTTGGGCGGCGCCCGTCCCATCCACCTCTGACGACACACCGCAACCAGGAGAAAGGTCCCAGGTCCGGCCATGGCGCTCACGCTCTACGTCGACACCGCGCGCTGGCGTGCGCACCACAAGCACGTGCAGGAGCAGTTCCCGGGGCTGGTCCCGGTCTGCAAGGGCAACGGCTACGGCTTCGGACACGAGCGACTGGCGGAGGAGGCCACCCGGCTCGGCTCGGACGTCCTCGCCGTCGGCACGACGTACGAGGCCGCGCGGATCAAGGACTGGTTCGGCGGCGACCTGCTGGTGCTGACGCCCTACCGGCGCGGTGAGGAGCCGGTGCCGCTGCCCGACCGGGTGATCCGCTCCGTGTCGTCCATCGACGGCGTCTACGGCCTCGTCGGGGCCCGTGTGGTCATCGAGGTGATGTCCTCGATGAAGCGGCACGGCGTCAGCGAGCAGGAACTGCCGCAGCTGCACGCCGCCATCGAGAACGTCCGGCTGGAGGGCTTCGCCATCCACCTGCCGCTGGACCGCACCGACGGGTCGGACGCCGTCGAGGAGGTCATCGGCTGGATGGACCGGCTGCGCGCGGCCCGGCTGCCGCTGCACACCATGTTCGTCAGCCACCTCAAGGCCGAGGAGCTCGCGCGGCTGCAGCAGCAGTTCCCGCAGACCCGCTTCCGCGCCCGCATCGGCACCCGGCTGTGGCTGGGCGACCACGAGGCCACCGAGTACCGCGGCGCGGTCCTGGACGTCACCCGGGTGGCCAAGGGCGACCGCTTCGGCTACCGGCAGCAGAAGGCCGCCTCCGACGGCTTCCTGGTGGTCGTGGCGGGCGGTACGTCGCACGGCGTGGGCCTGGAGGCCCCCAAGGCCCTGCACGGCGTCATGCCGCGCGCCAAGGGCGTCGCACGGGCCGGCCTCGCCACGGTGAACCGCAACCTCTCCCCGTTCGTCTGGGGCGGCAAGCAGCGCTGGTTCGCCGAGCCGCCGCACATGCAGGTGTCGATCCTCTTCGTGCCCTCCGACGCGCCGGAGCCGAAGGTCGGTGACGAGCTGGTGGCCCATCTGCGGCACACCACGACGCAGTTCGACCGCATCCTGGACCGCTGAGCGGCACGCCCCCGGCTCACGCGAAAGGCCGTACCCGGAAGCCCCGGGTACGGCCTTTCGCGTGAGCCGACGGACCGCGTTCGCTCAGAGCGAACGGTCTTCGGGTGAGACGGCGGGCTCGGCGGCCCACTCCGCCCGCGTCCCCGCGTAGGGGCCCGCATGGCGCGGCGCGCGGGCCGACGTGCCGAGGACGAAGACGTCCTCGGCGCCGTCCAGCACACCGCCCGAAGGGTCGTCGTCGCCCGCGCCGCGCACCACGTCCCGCTCCGGCATGAGGATGTCGCGCACCACGACCGCGCACAGGTACAGCGTTCCCGCCAGGTGCACGATGATCGCCCAGTGGTAGCCCTCGGTCGGCAGTCCCTTGTGGGCGTCCCCGCTGGTCGTGTACGCGAGGTACATCCAGATCCCGAGGAAGTACGCCACCTCGCAGGCCTGCCAGATCAGGAAGTCCCGCCACTTCGGGCGGGCCAGCACGGCCAACGGGACCAGCCACAGGACGTACTGCGGCGAGTAGACCTTGTTGGTGAGGATGAAGGCCGCCACGATCAGGAAGGCGAGCTGGGCGAAGCGCGGCCGGCGCCGGGCGGTGAGCGTCAGTGCCGCGATGCCCAGGAAGCAGACCACCACCAGCAGCGTGGCCATGGTGTTCACGAAGTCGGTGCTGGGCGGATTGCTCGACTCCTGGGCGATGACCAGCCAGAAGGAGCCGAAGTCGACGCCCCGGTCGTGGCTGAACCGGTAGAACTGCCACCAGCCGTCGCCGGCGAAGGCCATCACCGGCAGGTTCACGACCAGCCAGGCGACGGCCGCGCCCCCCAGGGCCCTGCCGAACTCCCGCCATCTGCCCGCACGCCAGCACAGCACCAGCAGGGGGCCGAGCAGGAGCACCGGATAGAGCTTGGCGGCCGTGGCGAGCCCCAGCAGGACACCGAAGGCGACGGATCGCCCGCGGGACCACATCAGCATCGCGGCGGCCGTCAGGGCGACCGCCAGCAGGTCCCAGTTGATGGTCGCGGTCAGCGCGAACGCCGGCGCCAGGGCGAGCAGCAGGCCGTCCCACGGCCGCCGGGCGTGCGTCCGCACCACGCACACGGTGATGACGGCCGCGCAGACCATCAGCATCCCGGCGTTGACCATCCAGTACCACTGTTCCTGGTGCTGCAGGGTGCCGCTGTGCGGGGTCAGCCAGGAGGCGACCTCCATGAACACGCCGGTGAGCACCGGGTACTCGAGGTACGGCATGTCGCCGGGCAGCTTGTCGAAGTAGGGCACCAGGCCGTCGGCGAAGCCGCGTCCCTGGTAGAGGTGCGGGATGTCCGAGTAGCAGGCCTTCGTGTACTGCGAGCTGGCGCCGAAGAACCAGGCGCTGTGGTAGCAGGGCGCCTTCTGGACCAGGCCGAGGGCGAACATGCCGAT
The DNA here is from genome assembly GCF_044391765.1 of Streptomyces sp. NPDC018610. NCBI lineage: Bacteria > Bacillati > Actinomycetota > Actinomycetes > Kitasatosporales > Streptomycetaceae > Streptomyces > Streptomyces sp. NPDC018610. The sequence continues at coordinate 450,820 of NZ_JBISAL010000003.1, read as the reverse complement.
CGCGACGAGGGCGACCACGCGCACCGGGGTCCACCAGGACCTCCCGAGCAGGGCACGCCGTCCGATCGGGCCACCGATCAGCTCGCTGCCGGCCGCGGCGACCTCGTCCTCCCGGGTCGGCAGCACCGGTCCGGGCTCGTGCGCGCTCGCTTGCGTCGATTCAGCACTGGGCATGCGGACATCCTGCCGTACGTGCCTGGGGATACGCCGTGGGCCGCCGCACCTGGTGGGTGCGGCGGCCCATGTTTCACGTGAAACGCCCTGATCGGACAGTGCTGCGGCTAATTGCCGAAGACGCCTCCGCGTCCCCCGTTGCCCCAGGTGCTGCCCTGGTCGCTGCCTTCCCCTGTCGTCTCGGAGGACGTGGGCGACGGGAGGGTTCCTCCGTCTGCGCCGCCGTTCCCGCCGTCGCCGCCGTTCCCGCCGTTTCCACCGCTGCCGTTGTTGCCGCCGTTGCCGTTGTTGCCGCCCTGCTGCCCCCCGTTGTCGGAGCAGCCGAAGAAGCCGCATTCCGATTCCGACGGCGAGGGCGGCGCACTGCTGGGCGTCTTGCTCGGTGTGGCGGACTCGGTCGGCGTCGGGCTGGACGACTGGCTCGGGGTGACCGAGGGGCTGGGGGTGGGGCTGGGCGCGGCGTTGACGACCTCACCGATCGGCTCGGGCGTCGGGAACTGCTTCGCCGGCTGGCCCTCCAGCGCCTGGAGCATGTAGTCGTGCCAGATCTCGGACGGGAACGAGGCGCCGTGGATCTGCTTCTGGGCGCCCGTTCCGTACATCTCGAGGAACTTGCGCGACTTGGTGTCCGCGTTGTCGTCGATCCGGAACATGCTGATCGCGGTGGACAGCTGCGGGGTGTAGCCGACGAACCAGGCGGACTTGTTGCCGTCGGTGGTTCCGGTCTTGCCGGCCACGTCGCGTCCCGGCAGCTGGGCGTGGGTGCCGGTGCCCTTGTCCACCACGGTCTTCAGCACGTCGCTGACGTTGTCGGCGATCTTGGCGGTGAAGGCGTCCTTGGTCTTGGTCTCGTGCTTGTAGACCCGCCCGTCCTTGCTGTCGACCTCGGTGACCGAGAACGGGTCGTTCTGCTTGCCGCTGGCGGCGAAGGTCGCGTACGCGCCCGCCATGCGGATGGCGCTGGGGTCGGAGATGCCGATGGAGAACGACGGGAAGGTGGTGCCGGTCAGGCTGTCCTCCAGCACACCCGCGTCCACCGCGGCGTCCTTGACCTTGTCCAGGCCCACGTCCATGCCGAGCTGCACGAAGGCGGAGTTCACCGACCACTGCATCGCCTCGCGGAGGTCGATCATGTAGTCGGGCGCCTTGCCGACGGAATCGTGGCCGTCATTGGTCTGCAGCCACTCCTCGCCCTTCTCGTTCCTCCAGACGGACCCGTCGTACTTCTTGATCTTGAGGCCGTTCAGACCGCTGAAGCGGCTCTTCGGCGAGACCAGGGTGCGGGTCTCCGGCCCCTGCGTCGGCCCCTTGTTCGGGTCGCGGACTCCGTCGCGCATGGCCGCCGCCAGCACGAACGGCTTGAAGGTCGAGCCGACCTGGGCGCCGGTGGCGTCGGCGTTGTTCGTGAAGTGCTTGGTCGCGTCCTCGCCACCGTAGATCGCCACGATGGCACCGGTCGCCGGGTCCACCGAGGCGCCGCCGAACTGGACGTACTTGTCGGTGTCCGGGCGCAGCTTGGGCTTGATGTTCGCCTTCTGGACCTTGGTGACGGCGGCGACCAGCTCGTTGACCTTCTTCTTGTCGAAGGTCGTGTGGATCTGGTAGCCGCCCTGCTGCAGGTCGTTCGCGGTGATCTTCGTGTTGTGGATGATGTACGCCTTGGCGAGGTCGACGAGATAACCGACCTGGCCGCTCAGCCGTGTGTTCGACCGAGGGTTCTGCCACTTGGGGAGCTTCGTGTACTTCGCGCGCTCCGTGGGGCTCAGATGCCCGTACTCGACCATCTTGTCGAGCGTGTCCTGCATCTGCGTCTCGGCGCGCTTCGTGTTGGCCTCGGCGGTCGCGTTCGGGTCGATGGAGGTCGCACCCGCCGGGTCGTAGTACGTGGCGCCCTTGAGCATCGCCGCGAGGAAGGCGCACTGGCCCGCGTTCAGGTGCTTGGCGTCCGTGTTGAAGTACGCGCGTGAGGCCGCCTGAAGACCGTAGGCGCCGCGCCCGTAGTACGACGAGTTGAGGTAACCCGCCATGATGTCTTCCTTGTGGACCTCCGCGCCGACCTTGATCGCGACGAAGATCTCCTTGAACTTCCGGGAGATGGTCTGCGACTGGTCGTCCAGCATCGCGTTCTTGACGTACTGCTGGGTGATGGTCGAACCACCCTGGGTCTGTCCGCCCCGCGCCATGTTGAAGAGGGCGCGTGCGATGCCCTTCGGGTCGATGCCGCTGTCGGTCTCGAAGGTCTTGTTCTCCTGCGAGATGACCGCGTACCGCATGTTCGCGGGAATGTCCGAGTAATTGATGATCTGGCGGTTGATCTCACCGCCCGTGCGGACCATCTCGGTGTTGTCGGACCAGTAGTACACGTTGTTCTGAGCGGTGGCCGTCTTCGCGGGGTTGGGCACGTCCACCATCGCGTAGCCGATGCCCGCCACCGCCACCAGGCTCCCGATGAAGCCGATGAACAGCCCCGTCATCAGCTTCCAGGAGGGCATCCAGCGGCGCCAGCCGAACTTGCCGGCGCGCGGGTAGTCGATGAACCGCTTCTTGGCGGGCGGCCCCGGACGGCCCCGGCCGCGCCCCGGTCCGCCGGGGTCGGCACCACGGCGCCGGCTGCCTCCGCGCTGTGCCGCCCGGCGGGCCTCGGCGCGCCCGCCATAGGCGCGCTCCTCACCCCCCGAGCCGTACGAGTCCGATCCTTGGGAACCGGCCCCATAGGAATCAGCGGGAGATCCGGTGGCCCCTCGCGGAGCCGCACGGCGGCCGGAGGACGAACCGGAGGGGCCGCGTCGGGCCGCGGCACGTCCGCCTCCCTGCGGCTGCTGCGGTTTGCGACGGTGCTCGCTCATCGAACGATTACTCCTCGGGCAGGCGCACAGGCGCGCGCCTGGAAACGGCGGCTGGTTTCCGGTCCCCCCGAAGTACGGATGTGGTCGGTCGCACATTCATCCGTACTGCACCCAGGACGAGGACGTCCCCAGGCGTCATTCGGTTCCCGGTGGTGTACATGGCGCACAGACTACGCACCGGCAAAACCCTCCGAGCTCCGAAGTTCACCCCAAATCAGGCAACTTGGCTCCAATGAAACAGTGATGTGATCCCGTTCACCATGCCCCCTCTTGTCGCGCGGGGTCGGCCGTTCTATCGTCGTGATGTATCGAGTCGATACATCAGCGCGAGATAAAGACCGTCACGGCACCCGGGGTGGCATCCGACACCACCGGGTCGCGGCAGAGAGGAGGCGACGATGGGCCGGCGTTCCGGAATCCTTGAGTTCGCCGTACTCGGCCTGCTCCGCGAGTCCCCGATGCACGGCTACGAGCTGCGCAAACGACTCAATACGTCACTGGGGGTGTTCCGTGCGTTCAGCTACGGGACGCTCTACCCCTGCCTCAAGACGCTGGTCGCGAGCGGCTGGTTGACGGAGGAACCGGGGAACACCGCCGAGGACGCGCTCGCCGCTCCGCTCACGGGACGACGCGCCAAGATCGTCTACCGGCTGACCGCGGAGGGCAAGGAGCACTTCGAGGAGCTGCTCTCCCAGACGGGCCCCGACACCTATGACGACGAGCACTTCGCCGCGCGTTTCGCCTTCTTCGGGCAGACGTCGCGCGACGTGCGCATGCGGGTGCTCGAGGGCCGCCGCAGCCGGCTGGAGGAGCGCCTGGAGAAGATGCGCGCCTCCCTCACGCGCACCCGGGAACGCCTCGACGACTACACCCTCGAGCTCCAGCGCCACGGAATGGAGTCCGTGGAGCGCGAAGTGCGCTGGCTGAACGAGCTCATCGAGAGCGAGCGGGCCGGACGGGACCTCAAGGGGTCCGCCGCCGGGGGAACCGCTCAGCAGGACACCACATCTGGAGCGACGGGCGGCCTGCCCCGGTCCGGGGAGCCCCCCCGGCCGGATACGCCCGGCGACACCGTCACGTGATGCCCGGTCAGGGCTTCACCGAGTACACACAGGGAGCAACCGGAATGGGTTCGGTTCGCGTAGCCATCGTCGGCGTGGGCAACTGCGCCGCCTCGCTGGTGCAGGGCGTCGAGTACTACAAGGACGCCGACCCGGCGTCCAAGGTCCCGGGCCTGATGCACGTGCAGTTCGGCGACTACCACGTGGGTGACGTCGAGTTCGTCGCCGCCTTCGACGTCGACGCGAAGAAGGTCGGCCTGGACCTCGCGGACGCCATCGGCGCCTCCGAGAACAACACGATCAAGATCTGCGACGTCCCCTCCACCGGTGTGACGGTCCAGCGCGGCCACACCCTGGACGGCCTGGGCAAGTACTACCGCCAGACCATCGAGGAGTCCGCCGAGGAGCCGGTCGACGTCGTCCAGATCCTCAAGGACAAGCAGGTCGACGTCCTCGTCTGCTACCTGCCCGTCGGCTCCGAGGACGCGGCGAAGTTCTACGCCCAGTGCGCCATCGACGCCAAGGTCGCCTTCGTCAACGCCCTTCCGGTCTTCATCGCCGGCACCAAGGAGTGGGCGGACAAGTTCACCGAGGCGGGCGTCCCGATCGTCGGTGACGACATCAAGTCCCAGGTCGGCGCCACCATCACGCACCGCGTCATGGCGAAGCTGTTCGAGGACCGCGGTGTCGTCCTGGACCGCACCATGCAGCTGAACGTCGGCGGCAACATGGACTTCAAGAACATGCTCGAGCGCGAGCGCCTGGAGTCCAAGAAGATCTCCAAGACGCAGGCCGTCACCTCTCAGATCCCCGACCGGGACCTCGGCGAGAACAACGTCCACATCGGCCCGTCCGACTACGTGGCCTGGCTCGACGACCGCAAGTGGGCCTACGTCCGCCTCGAGGGCCGCGCCTTCGGCAACGTCCCGCTGAACCTGGAGTACAAGCTCGAGGTCTGGGACTCCCCGAACTCCGCCGGTGTCATCATCGACGCCCTGCGCGCCGCGAAGATCGCCAAGGACCGCGGCATCGGCGGCCCGATCCTCTCCGCGTCCTCGTACTTCATGAAGTCCCCGCCGGTCCAGTACTTCGACGACGAGGCCCGCGAGAACGTCGAGAAGTTCATCCGCGGCGAAGTCGAGCGCTGACGAGCCACTCACCGAAACCGCTCCTGCCAGGGCTGAGAGGTCCCCGGAGGCACCGTGGTGCGTCCGGGGACCTTCCCGTATGTGAGGCTGTGCCTCATGGCCGTCGTCCGTGACCTGCGTGTCCTGCTGCGCCTGCGGGACTTCAGGCGTCTGCTCGCCGTACGACTGCTGTCCCAGAGCGCCGACGGCGTCTACCAGGTGGCCCTCGCCACCTACGTCGTCTTCTCGCCGGAGCGCCAGGCATCGGCCGCCGCGGTCGCCTCCGCCATGGCGGTGCTGCTGCTTCCGTACTCCGTGATCGGCCCGTTCGCCGGCGTCCTGCTGGACCGCTGGCGACGCCGCCAGGTGTTCCTCCACGGCAATCTGGCGCGTGCGGTGATGGCGGCCGCCACGGCCACGCTGATGGCGGCCGGCGCCGCTGACTGGCTGTTCTACGTGTCCGCGCTGTGCGTCACCGCCGTCAACCGCTTCGTCCTGTCCGGTCTGTCGGCCGCGCTGCCGCGGGTGGTCGACGCGGAGCGGCTGGTGATGGCCAACTCCCTGACGCCCACCGCGGGCTCCCTGGCCGCGTTCGCGGGCGGCGGTCTCGCCTTCCTCATACGCCTGACCGGCGCCGACTCCGACACGGCCGTGGTGCTGCTGGGCGCCGCTCTCTATCTGTGCGCGGCGCTCGTGTCGCTGCTCCTGGCCCCGGAACTGCTCGGCCCGGACCGCCGCCCGGCTCGTCCGCGGCTGTCCACCGCGCTGACCGGCACCGTCCGTGATCTGGCGGCGGGCGTACGGCACCTCGCCGAGCCACCGCGCCGGGCAGCCGCGAGGGCGCTGGCCGCGATGACGCTGATGCGGTTCTGCTACGGCGCGCTGACCGTGATGGTGCTGATGCTGTGCCGCTACGGCCTGACGTCGAGCACCGGTGAGGGACTGCGTCTGCTCGGGCTGGCGTTGGGGTTCTCCGGTGCCGGGTTCTTCGTGGCCGCGCTGGTGACGCCCTGGGCGGCGGGACGGTTCGGCCCCCTGTGGTGGATCGTCGTGTGCGCCGGCTCCGCCGCCGTCCTCGAACCCGCTCTCGGCCTGCCGTTCGCCGCCGGTCCGCTGCTGGTCGCGGCATTCGTCCTGGGGCTGACCACCCAGGCGGCCAAGATCGCCACGGACACCGTCGTGCAGTCGCGGGTCGATGACGGCTTTCGCGGCCGGATCTTTTCCCTCTACGACGTGCTTTTCAACGTCGCCTTCGTCGGCGCCGCGGCCGTCGCCGCGCTGATGCTGCCGCCGGACGGCCGGTCGACGGCCCTGGTGATCACGGTCGCCGCGGTCTACGGAGCGGTTGCGGTGGCTATCGCCCGGTATGAGCGCCGCTCAGTGTCACATCAATGACACAGACCCCCTGTGGAGTTCAGGGTTGTCAGTGGGGGCCTGTAGCTTACGTGCGTCTTATTTCGACGCCATGTTCGCGTCATCGTGCCTATGTTCTCTAGGGGGACTCTTCAAGTGACCACTCCGCCGCCGCCCCAGGGCCAGAATCCGTACGCCCAGGCGCCCACCGCTCCGATGGGGCAGCAGCCCGGTCAGCCGGGAGTCGTCCCCCCGCAGCCCTACCCGCCGCAGCAGCCGTACGCCCCGTTCCCGCAGCAGCAGGGCGCTCCGGTTCCCCCGCCGCCGCCCGCGCCGGCGAAGCGCGGCGGCAAGAAGGCCCTGCGCATCGTCGGCGGCATCCTCGTCGCCGTCCTCATCGGCCTGCTGAAGTTCGGCGGCGCCCTGGGCCTCGGCTGGTTCCTGAGCCGCGACGACGCGGAGACCACCTCGGTGGGCTCCTGCATGCACAACGACGGCACCATGTCCAAGCCCGACCTCAACGACGTCGACTGCTCGTCCGACAAGGCCGAGTACAAGGTGGTCGAGAAGTTCGACGGCTCCACCGACGAGGACAAGTGCAAGGCTGTCACTGACGCGACGATCTCCTACGTCCAGTACGGCGGCGGACACGATGTCGTGCTCTGCCTGAAGGAAGCCAAGAAGTAGCTCTACCGCTCATGACGAAGGGGCGATGTTTCACGTGAAACATCGCCCCTTCGTCATGCACAGGCAGGTCTCCGGCCGGGGTCGTGTTTCACGTGAAACACGACCCCCCCGTCGATCAGTTCTGCTGGGCCCACCACTCCTTCAGAGCCGCCACCGCCGCGTCATGCTCCATCGGCCCGTTCTCCAGACGGAGCTCCAGCATGTGCTTGTAGGCGTTCCCGACCGCCGGACCAGGCTTGATCCCCAGGATTTCCATGATCTGGTTGCCGTCGAGATCCGGACGGATGGCGTCGAGCTCCTCCTGCTCCTGGAGCTCGCCGATGCGCTCCTCCAGACCGTCGTACGCCCGGGAGAGCGCGGCCGCCTTGCGCTTGTTGCGCGTGGTGCAGTCGGAACGGGTCAGCTTGTGGAGGCGGTCGAGGAGGGGACCGGCGTCGCGGACATAGCGTCGGACGGCGGAGTCCGTCCACTCGCCGGTGCCGTAACCATGGAAGCGCAGGTGCAGCTCGACCAGGCGCGAGACGTCCTTCACCAGCTCATTGGAGTACTTCAGTGCGGTCATGCGCTTCTTGGTCATCTTCGCGCCGACCATCTCATGGTGATGGAAGGAGACCCGGCCGTCCTTCTCGAACCGGCGGGTGCGCGGCTTGCCGATGTCGTGCAGCAGCGCGGCCAGCCGCAGGGTGAGGTCGGGGCCGTCCTTCTCCAGCGCGACGGCCTGCTCCAGGACGATCAGCGTGTGGTCGTAGACGTCCTTGTGCCGGTGGTGCTCGTCCCGCTCCAGCCGCAGGGCGGGAAGCTCGGGCAGCACCCGGTCGGCGAGTCCGGTCTCGACCAGCAACGTGAGGCCCTTGCGCGGGTGTGCGGACAGGACCAGCTTGTTCAGTTCGTCCCGAACCCGCTCGGCCGAGACGATCTCGATACGGCCGGCCATCTCCTTCATCGCCGTGACGACCTCGGGGGCGACCTCGAAGTCGAGCTGAGCGGCGAAACGCGCGGCCCGCATCATGCGCAGCGGGTCGTCCGAGAAGGACTCCTCGGGCGTGCCCGGGGTGCGCAGTACCCGTGCCGCCAGATCCTCCAGACCCCGGTGCGGGTCGATGAAGTGCTTCTCCGGCAGCGCCACCGCCATCGCGTTGACGGTGAAGTCGCGCCGGACGAGGTCCTCCTCGATGGAGTCGCCGTACGACACCTCGGGCTTGCGCGAGGTGCGGTCGTACGCCTCCGACCGGTAGGTCGTCACCTCGATCTGGAAGCACCGCTCGGCACCTTCGACACAGGCCTGCTTCTGCGCGCCGACCGTGCCGAAGGCGATGCCGACCTCCCACACCGCGTCCGCCCACGGCCGCATGATCTTCAGTACGTCCTCGGGGCGGGCGTCGGTCGTGAAGTCCAGGTCGTTGCCCAGCCGGCCGAGCAGCGCGTCCCGGACCGAGCCGCCGACCAGGGCGAGGGAGAACCCGGCCTCCTGGAATCGGCGCGCGAGGTCGTCGGCGACAGGGGCCACTCGCAGCAGTTCGCTCACCGCGCGCTGCTGTACCTGGCTCAGGGCGGGGGAGGTGTCATCGTTGGCGTTCGGCACAACAGAAGAGGGTACGTGGCCGGGGTGCCCGGCCGCTTCGCGGAACCGGCCGCCCGACCGGCTCGCCGGGCACCCGCACGGACGGCGGCGACGGCGCTCGGCGACCGCACAAACGGGACCTGCGTGACACAACGAACACAATCGCCGGATACCTCTACATACAGGCGGCTCCCTCCCTGCCGCCGATCTTGAGGCCGCCTCCGCGGCACTTCCCCTCCGCGCGTCTCGTTACCATGCGTGGACGTACATTCCGACGACCACTGACGACGACGAGGGACGGGCGAGCGCGTGGCCGAGGCGGCAGACTTCCAGGGGACCGGTCCCTCACCTGCCCGCCGCCTGCTGCGGCGTGCCTGGGCGGTGCTCGCCGCGGCGCCGCTGATGGCCGGCCTGGTCCAGCTGCCCGCCGCACCGGCCGCGCACGCCCTGGGCCAGGACGCCCTCCGGGCGGCGGCCTCCGGCTCGCGCACGGTGGCCGTGTCCCTCGACTCCCTCACCCCCGACGCCCCCTCGGACGGGGACACGCTGACCGTCTCGGGCACGGTGACCAACAACGGCAAGCAGACGGTCACCGACGCCCACGTGGGTCTGCGGGTGGGCCAGGAGGTGGAGACCCGCTCCACCATCGACGACATCGCCCGGCGCACCGACTTCGACCCGGGCGCCGACGGCCCGGAGATCGACGGCAAGTACGCGCAGAAGTTCAGCCGGCTCGCTCCCGGCGTCGCCCAGCACTTCAGCATCTCCGTGCCGGTCGGCAAGCTGAACCTCGGCCCGGACGGCGTCTACGAGCTCTCCGTCTCGCTGTCCGGCCAGACCTCGGCCGAGCCGTGGGAGCAGGTACTGGGCATCCAGCACACGTTCCTGCCCTGGCAGCCCGACGAGGCGGACACCAAGACGCGGACGACCTATCTGTGGCCGCTCGTCTCCACCGTGCACATGACGGCCGAGACGGGGCCCGGAACCCAGCAGATCCCGGTCTTCCTCAACGACGACCTCGCCAAGGACCTGGCCCCCGGCGGCCGTCTGGAGCGGATGCTCTCCCTGGGCAAGGACCTCGACGTCACCTGGGTGATCGACCCCGACCTGCTGGCGTCCGTCGACGCGATGACCCGCAGCTACCGCATCCGGACGAGCGGCGACACCGATCCCGTCGCCGGCACCCACCAGGCGGTGGCCAAGCAGTGGCTCGCCGAACTGCAGCAGGCCGTGACGGGCAAAGAGGTCGTGGCGCTGCCCTTCGCCGACCCCGACCTCGCCTCCCTCGCCCACAACGGCACGAGCGTCACCGGCTCGCTGAGCCAGCTCAAGGACGCCACCGACGTCGCCTCCAGCACGGTGGAGACGGTGCTCCACGTGAAGCCGGACACGGATTTCGCCTGGCCGGTGGACGGCGCCGTCGACCCGTCCATCGTCCGGGTCGCCACCTCGGCGGGCGCCGACAAGGTCATCGCGCGCAGTGACAGCCTCGAGGAGCCCGACGGCCTGACCTACACGCCCTCGGCCGCCCGCCCGATCGGCGGAGGCACCACGGCGGTCGTCGCCGACGCACGGCTGTCGACGGCGTTCCAGGGCGACATGACACGGGCCGGCACGAGCACCCTCGCCGTTCAGCGGTTCCTCGCCCAGAGCCTGGAGATCAACGGCCAGACCGGCAAGCAGCGCAGCATCGTCGTGGCACCGCAGCGCATGCCCAGCGCGAGTCAGGCCCAGGCCATGGCACAGGCGCTGACCGCCCTCCAGCAGAGCACCTGGTCCCAGTCGCAGGGACTGGGCGCGACCGCCAAGGCCAAGCCGGACCCCAGCGCCACGACACGGGTCCCGTCGGCCTCGGACTACCCCTCCTCGCTGCGCAAGCGGCAGCTCGGCCGCACGGCGTTCGCGGAGATCGCCAGGACACAGGACAAGGTCGACAACTTCAAGGTCGTGCTCACCGACGAGTCGCGGGTCGTCACACCGTTCGGGCGGGCCATGAACCGGGAGATGTCCACGTCGTGGCGCGGCCGGCGCAGCGCGGCGTCCGGTTTCCGGGACGGCGTGGAGGCGTACCTGGACGACATCTCCGAGCAGGTCAAACTGATCGACAAGTCGGAGACCAAACTGTCCGGCCGCAGCGCCACGATCCCCGTCACCGTGCAGAACAACCTGGTGCAGGGCGTCGACCACCTGGTGCTGCGCCTCACCTCGACCAACCCCACCCGACTCAAGATCGGCGGACGGGCCTACTCGGAGCAGCGGGTCACCGTCTCGGGCGGGCACAGCCAGTCGGTGAAGTTCACCACGTCGGCCAACGCCAACGGCCCGGTGTCGGTGATCGCCCAGCTGTACACGCAGGACGGCCGGACGTACGGTGCCCCCGTCGTCTTCGACGTGAAGGTCACCGAGATCACCGCCACGGTGATGCTCGTCATCGGCGGCGGCGTCCTGCTCCTCGTCCTCGCCGGCTTCCGCATGTACACCCAGCGCAAGCGCGCCGCGGCCAGGGAGGAAGCGGAGACCGCCGAGGAAGCCGACGCGGCGGAGGACGACCCGGAGGACTCCGGGGAGGCCGCCGAAGGCGCGGACCGGCCGGACGATGAGCCGGAGAACCCCGAGGGCACCTCCGAGCGTCCCAAGCAAGAACCGGGCGCCCGGCCCCGGGCGAAAGGCCCGGAGCAGCCGAGTGACCCGACACCGGACACCGCAGCGGAAAACGCCGACCCGTCCGGCACGGGTGAGAAAGTGGACCGTTGAGGATGTCGTGGCCCGGAGGGCCCGGGACGATGAGGTGGGGTAACCATGAACGCGCCGTACGACGGTGACCGCGGCCAGGCCGTGGGCAGCTCGGGGCACCCCGACGCCCCGCCGCCCGAGCACGGCCAGGTGCCACCGCAGCACCCGGCGGACATGTACCTCCAGGACGCCTACGCCGAGGACCCCTACCGGGCGCAGGACCTCACCGCTCAGGACCCGGTCGGCGAGGCGCTGTACGACCGTGCCGCGCACCCCCCGCCGCCCCCGGGCGCCTACGGGCCCCAGCAGCCTCTGTACGGGAACCCGCCGCAGTCGCCGTACGCCCCCGACCCGCGCGTGTGGGCCCAGACCCCGCCGCCCGAACCGTCGGGCGGCGCCTCCCAGCACCTGCCCTACGGCGAGGACCCCCGCACCACGCAGTTCGTCGGTGTCGACGACCTGGTCAGCCACTCCGGCGAGGAGCAGCACGAGCCGGACGCCTTCGCCCACCTCTTCCGCGACCAGCAGCAGGGCGGTTACCAGGGCCCGCGCCACGGTGACGTCCAGAACCCCGGGCAGGGCTACCAGAACCTCCAGCAGGGCTACCAGGACCCCCGCGCGGGCGGCTACCAGGCGGCCGGCCAGTACGGCTACCAGGCTCAGCGGCAGGAGACGAGCGCGTACCCGCCCATGGGGGTGCCCGCCAACCCCGGTCCGGGTCCGGTCCCCGGCGTCGGCCAGGGCCCCGCCGGTCCCTACGCGCCCGCTCCGGTCGACGCCACCGTCCAGGCGCCCGTCGCCGCGCCCGCCGAGGCCGCACCCGCCAAGAAGGGCGGAAAGGCGTCCGGCCTGCTGAAGTCGAGCGCCGTGATGGCGGCCGGCACGCTGGTCTCCCGCCTCACCGGCTTCGTCCGGTCCGCGCTGATCGCCTCGGCCCTCGGTATCGGCGTGCTCGGCGACACCTTCCAGGTGGCCTACCAGCTGCCGACGATGATCTACATTCTCACCGTCGGCGGCGGCCTCAACTCCGTCTTCGTGCCCCAGCTCGTACGCAGCATGAAGGAGGACGACGACGGGGGCGAGGCGTACGCCAACCGGCTCCTGACCCTCGTCATGGTCGCGCTCGGCGCACTGACCGCGCTCGCGATCCTCGCCGCCCCCCTCCTGATCCGTCTGCTGTCCGACTCGGTCGCCAGCGACCCGGCGTCCAACCAGGTCGGCATCACCTTCGTCCGCTACTTCCTGCCCTCGATCTTCTTCATGGGCATCCACGTGGTCATGGGGCAGGTCCTCAACGCCCGCGGCAAGTTCGGCGCGATGATGTGGACCCCGGTCCTGAACAACATCGTCATCATCGTGACGCTCGGCATGTTCATCTGGGTGTACGGCACTTCGGCCGACTCCGGCATGAAGGTCGCGAACATCCCGCCGGAGGGCCAGCGGCTGCTGGGCATCGGCGTGCTGCTCGGTCTGGTGGTCCAGGCCCTGGCGATGATCCCCTACCTGCGCGAGACCGGTTTCCGGCTGCGGCTGCGCTTCGACTGGCGCGGCCACGGTCTCGGCAAGGCCGCGACCCTCGCCAAGTGGACGGTCCTGTTCGTCCTGGCCAACCAGGCGGGCGCGCTCGTCGTCTCCCAGCTGTCCACCGCCGCCGGCAAGCACTCCGACGTCGGCGGCACCGGCTTCTCCGCCTACGCCAACGCCCAGCTGATCTGGGGCCTGCCGCAGGCCATCATCACCGTGTCCCTGATGGCCGCGCTGCTCCCGCGGATCTCCCGCTCGGCGTCCGAGGGCGACGGCGGCGCCGTCCGCGAGGACATCTCCCAGGGCCTGCGCACCACGGCCGTCGCCATCGTGCCGGTCGCCTTCGGCTTCGTCTCGCTCGGCATCCCGATGTGCACGCTGATCTTCGGCTCCTCGGGCACCGGCGACGCCACGAACATGGGTTACATGCTGATGGCCTTCGGCCTCGGCCTGATCCCGTACTCCGTGCAGTACGTCGTCCTGCGCGCCTTCTACGCCTACGAGGACACCCGGACTCCCTTCTACAACACGGTCATCGTGGCCGCCGTCAACGCCGGTGCCTCGGTCCTGTGTTACGTCCTGCTGCCGGCCCGCTGGTCCGTGATCGGCATGTCCGCCGCCTACGGCCTCGCCTACGCCATCGGTGTCGGCGTCGCCTGGAACCGGCTGCGCAAGCGGCTCGGCGGTGACCTCGACGGCTCCCACGTGCTGCGCACCTACGCGCGGTTGTGCATCGCGTCCGTACCGGCCGCCCTCGTCAGCGGGGCCGCCTGCTACGGCGTCGGCCATGTGCTGGGCCAGGGTGTCGTGGGCTCGTTCGCCGCGCTGGTGGCCGGTGGCATCCTGCTCTTCGGCATCTTCTTCGTCGCCGCCCGCCGCATGCGGATCGAGGAGCTCAACTCGCTCGTGGGAATGGTCCGCGGGCGGCTGGGGCGTTGAGGCGGGGGTAGGCGCACAACCATCGGCCGCGGCTGTGTGTCGTGCATAGCAGCGGACTGTGGGCACAATTGGTTTCGGCGTCGGACAACGCGCGATGGATGGGGAGGCAGGAGCGACGGTGGCGGAACGGAGCACGGCTGCCGTCGACGTGGCAGACAACAGCGGTGACGAGCCGCTGACCGCCGAGGCGGACCAGTCCACGGCCGACGGGGTGGCCCAGAACCAGGAGCGGGACACGGACATCGACGAGGGGCAGGGGAACGGCGGGACCGAGCGTCCTGGAACGAGGACCTCACCGCCTGAACTGCACAGCGGTCACAAACTGGCCGGACGCTACCGCCTGGAGGAGTGCGTCACCCGTCTGGACGGGTTCAGCAGCTGGCGGGCGGTGGACGAGAAGCTTCGCCGCGCCGTCGGCGTGCACATCCTGCCCGCGTTCCACTCACGCGCCCGTTCCGTGCTGGCCGCGGCACGCTCCTCCGCCCTGCTCGGCGACCCCCGCTTCGTCCAGGTCCTCGACGCCGTCGAGGAGAACGACCTCGTCTACGTCGTCCACGAATGGCTCCCCGACGCCACCGAACTGACGACCCTGCTCTCGGCCGGGCCCCTGGAGCCGCACGACGCCTACCAGTTGGTCAGCCAGGTCGCCTCCGCCATGGCCACGGCGCACCGCGAGGGCCTCGCCCATCTGCGCCTGAACCCCAACGCCGTGCTGCGCGCCTCCACCGGCCAGTGGCGCATCCGCGGCCTCGCCGTGAACGCCGCGCTGCGCGGCATCAGCTCCGACACCCCCCAGCGCACCGACACCGAGGCGATCGGCGCCCTGCTGTACGCGGCGCTCACCCAGCGCTGGCCCTACGACAACGACGCCTACGGCCTGTCCGGCCTCCCCAAGGACCTCGGTCTCATCGCCCCGGACCAGGTGCGCGCCGGCGTCCACCGCGGCCTGTCCGAACTCGCCATGCGCGCCCTCGTCAACGACGGCGCCACCGCCTCCCGCCACGAGTCGCCGTGCACCACTCCCGAGGAGCTGGTGAAGGCGATCGGCGAGATGCCGCGGGTCCGTCCGCCGGAGCCCGTGTTCGCCGCGCCGCCGGAGTACCAGGGCACGTCGTACCAGCAGGGCACCTACGGGCGCCCGGCGCCGCATCCCGGCATCACCCAGCCGGTCCCCGCGCCGCCGCCCCCGTTGCAGAGCCGTACCGGCAAGGCCCTGAAGTGGGCCGTCTCGGCCCTCCTCATCGCCGCCCTCGGCCTCGGCAGCTGGCAGCTCGCGGACGCCCTGCTGGACCAGGGCGGCAAGTCCGACAAGGACACCCAGACGCAGACCCAGGACGGCAACGACAAGAAGGACAAGCTGCCGAAGCCTGCCGTGCCGCTCAAGGTCCAGGGCGCCCAGGAGTACGTCGCCAGCGGTGACGCCCAGGCCCCGGAGGACGTCGGCAACACCTACGACGACAACACGTCGACGTACTGGCGGACCAGGCGCTACAACGCCGGTCCCCGCCTGGCTCCCTACAAGCCGGGCGTGGGCATCGTCTACGACCTCGGCTCAGCCAGGACGCTCGACACGGCGTCCATAGGGCTGCGTTACGCCGGCGACCACACCACGGTCCACCTGTACGCCACGGACTCCTTGTCCCCCTCGACTGGTGTCGACGGGATGAAGGAGATCGGAACCGCCACCACCACCGGGACCTCTCTCACGGTGAAGGCGTCGAAGGCCGCGAAGACGCGGTACGTCCTGCTGTGGATCACGGACGTGCCCTTGGCGCCCGGCGACGGTTACAGCGGATCCGGGTACAAGCAGGCCATCACCGACGTGAAGTTCACGGGCTGACACCTCGGACCAGGGGGAGGGGGCCCGATGGCGGACGGCACCGCCTACGGCGACGCGAGCGACCAGGACCTCCTGTCCCGTCATGTGGAAGGCGATCCCGACGCCTTCGGCGAGCTCGTACGGCGCCACCGCGACCGCCTCTGGGCGGTCGCCCTGCGCACGCTGGGGGACCGCGAGGAGGCCGCCGACGCCGTCCAGGACGCCTTCGTCTCCGCCTACCGGGCCGCCCACACCTTCCGCGGCCGGTCGGCCGTCACGACCTGGCTGCACCGGATCACGGTGAACGCCTGCCTGGACCGGGTCCGCAAGGCGGCCACGCGGAAGACGTCACCGGTGGACGACACCGAGCGGCTGGAACAGCTGCTGGAACCGCATGAGTCGGCCTCCGCGCCCGCCGAACGGAACGACGTGCAGCGGCAGCTCGTCGAGGCGCTCGGCACCCTGCCGCCCGACCAGCGGGCCGCCCTGGTGCTCGTGGACATGCAGGGATATCCCGTCGCCGAGGCCGCCCGCATCCTCGACGTGCCGACCGGCACGGTGAAGAGCCGCTGTGCCCGGGGCAGAGCCAGACTCCTCCCGCTGCTCACCCACCTGCGGCCGGAGAACGCCGGCGTCGGAAACGAGTCCGGCGTGGGACGGAACCGGGCGCAGGGGACATCCGTCCCACCGGCGGCACGTCCCGAGAGCCCGGGCTCGAAGGATCCCGGGCCAAGTGATCCAGCGGCTGCGAAGGGCGGAGGTGGGCGAACGTGACATCCACGACGGATACGGCAGGACACCCGGACGTCACGGAGATCTCCGACCTCACCGAAGGCCTGCTCACACCCTCCCGGGCCGACGACCTGCACCGGCATCTGGACGAGTGCGAGTCGTGTGCCGAGGTCCACGCCTCGCTCGAGGAGATCAGGACTCTGCTCGGCACCTTGCACGGGCCGCAGGAGATGCCCGGCGACATCGCTGACCGGATCGACGCCGCCCTGGCCGCCGAGGCCGATGCGCCGGACGCAGACGACGAGGGTTCCGCTCCCCGTGTTTCACGTGAAACATCGATCGCCGACCGTCCCGCGGGCCGCGCCCGCCCTTCCAGCACCGGCCCCGGCCGTAAGGCCCGCACCCGCCACGGCCGCCGCAGGATCGCCGTCCTGGGAACCGCCTTCACCGTGGCCGCCCTCGGTGTCGTCTCAGCGGTGCTGGTGTCCCTGCACGACGACAAGGGACCCGGCACCTCGGCTCACGGCCGGTCGAGCACCGCCGTGGACACCTTCGCCGGACAAGCCCTGGACAAGCAGGTCTCCGGACTCCTCAGTGCGTCCCCGCACACACCGGGCCCCGCCCGTCCCCCGCACAGCTTCGGCGTCGACTCCGGCACGGACTCCGACAGGCCGAACACCCTCAAGAGCGAGCCCATCTCGGTCCCCCCGTGCGTCCGGCAGGGCATCAACAGCACCGGATCCCCCCTCGGGGCCAAGCCCGGCACGTACGACGGCAAGGACGCCTATCTCGTCCTCCTGCCCGTCCCTGGTGACAGCACCCGGGTCACGGCCTACGTCGTCGAGGCGACCTGTGTGGACCATCCTTCAATCGCGGCCAAGGTGCTCCTGAACCGCTCCTACCCACGCCCCTGAGCCCACGGGCGGTTGGTCCCCGCCCTGCGCGGTATCCCGTACGGTGGGGGGCCTCCGTGTGCCCTGGCACACCGGGAATGCGCGCCCCTTAGGATCCGTTGGGTGGGGTGAGAGCAGCGAGGAAGGCTCCCACCGGCCGTAGGACACAGTCCAGAGACGAGGAATCAAGCCGTGAGCGACGTCCGTAACGTGATCATCATCGGCTCCGGGCCCGCCGGCTACACGGCGGCGCTCTACACCGCGCGTGCCTCGCTGAAGCCGCTGGTGTTCGAGGGCGCCGTCACCGCGGGCGGTGCGCTGATGAACACCACCGAGGTGGAGAACTTCCCGGGCTTCCGCGACGGCATCATGGGTCCCGACCTCATGGACAACATGCGCGCCCAGGCCGAGCGCTTCGGTGCCGAGCTGGTGCCGGACGACATCGTCTCGGTCGACCTGTCCGGTGAGATCAAGACCGTCACGGACACCTCGGGCACGGTGCACCAGGCGAGGGCCGTGATCGTCACCACCGGCTCGCAGCACCGCAAGCTGGGCCTGCCGAACGAGGACGCCCTCTCCGGCCGCGGCGTGTCGTGGTGTGCCACGTGTGACGGCTTCTTCTTCAGGGACCAGGACATCGCCGTGATCGGTGGCGGCGACACCGCGATGGAGGAGGCCACCTTCCTCTCCCGCTTCGCCAAGTCCGTGACGATCGTCCACCGCCGGGACACCCTGCGTGCCTCCAAGGCCATGCAGGAGCGCGCCTTCGCCGACCCGAAGATCAAGTTCGTCTGGGACAGCGAGGTCGCCGAGATCCAGGGCGAGCAGAAGCTGAGCGGCCTGAAGCTGCGCAACCTCAAGACGAGCGAGCTCTCGGACCTGCCCGTGACGGGTCTGTTCATCGCGATCGGCCACGACCCGCGGACGGAACTGTTCAAGGGCCAGCTGGACCTGGACGAGGAGGGCTACCTGAAGGTCGAGTCCCCCTCCACCCGCACCAACCTGGCGGGTGTCTTCGGCGCCGGTGACGTCGTCGACCACACCTACCGCCAGGCCATCACCGCGGCCGGCACCGGCTGCTCCGCCGCTCTCGACGCCGAGCGCTTCCTCGCCGCTCTCGCGGACAACGAGCAGAAGGCGGAGCCCGAGAAGAGCACCGTCTGACACCCCCACCCACCCCACCGCACCGAACGAGTTAAGGAGCCCGCCGTGGCCGGCACCCTGAAGAACGTGACCGACTCCTCCTTCGACGAGGACGTCCTCAAGAGCGAGAAGCCCGTCCTGGTGGACTTCTGGGCCGCCTGGTGCGGTCCGTGCCGCCAGATCGCTCCCTCCCTGGAGGCGATCGCCGCCGAGTACGGCGACAAGATCGAGGTCGTCAAGCTCAACATCGACGAGAACCCGGCCACGGCGGCCAAGTACGGCGTCATGTCGATCCCGACGCTGAACGTCTACCAGAACGGCGAGGTCGCCAAGACCATCGTCGGTGCGAAGCCGAAGGCCGCGATCGTCCGCGACCTCGGGGACTTCATCGCCGAGTGACACGGTAGGCCGTCGGGCAGACGGCGCATGTTTCACGTGAAACACGAATGGGCCAACCCTTCCGGGTTGGCCCATTCGGTTTGCCGGGGAGTTCACCCCGCCGGGATGCCGACAGCGGTCGTGTCTACAGCGGCCGGAGCGCCGGTTCCTTCTGCACCGCGCCCAGGAGCCGGTCGAGCGCCATCTCCACGTCTTCCTTCCAGGACAGCGTCGAGCGCAGCTCCAGCCGCAGCCGCGGGTGCCTGGGATGGTGCCGAACGGTCTTGAAGCCCACCGCCAGCAGATGGTCCGCCGGCAGCATGCAGGAGGGCTCCTTCCAGCGGGCGTCCCCGAAGGCCTCGATGGCCTTGAAGCCCCGCCGCAACAGGTCCTTGGCGACCGTCTGGACCATCACACGGCCCAGTCCCTGTCCTTGGTGGCCCGGCATGATGAAGGCGGTCATCAACTGCACCGCGTCGGGGGACACGGGGCTGGTGGGAAACGCCGTGGACCGGGGGACATAGGCGGGGGGAGCGTAGAGCACGAAGCCCACTGGAACGTCGTCGACATAGACGACCCGGCCGCAGGAGCCCCAGTCCAGCAGAACGGCGGAGATCCACGCTTCCTTCTCCGAAGCGGCCCTGTCCCCCTTCTGGGCGGCCTCGCCGCTGACGGGGTCCAGCTCCCAGAAGACACACCCGCGGCAGCGCTGGGGGAGGTCCTGGAGATTGTCCAGTGTGAGCGGCAGCAGCCGACGACCCATGATCCTCGCTTCCTGCACCTGCAGCGTCACGAGCGGCTGTGAATCAGGAACGCCGCCAGGTGAATGTGCCATGCCCGATCGATCGTATCCGCGGCGAGTTGCCGTCAACACCGACGGAGAGCAAAGAGCGGGCCGTGTTCCGGTCGACACCGGTCACGGCCCGCCCTACCGAGCGAAGGGTGCGCAAGCCCCGTTCTCAGACGGCCTCAGGCGTCCGCCTCCGCCTCTTCCAGACCGCCGTCCAGAAGGCTCTTTTGCAGCACCGGACCCTCGCCCGGCGCGAGGGAGCCGAGGATGCGCTCCAGGTCCTCCATGGACGCGAACTCGACGGTGATCTTGCCCTTCTTCTGCCCCAGGTCGACCTTCACCCGGGTCTCGAAACGGTCGGACAGACGGGTGGCGAGGTCCGACAGGGCCGGGGAGACCCGGCCGCCGGCCCGCGGCCCCTTCGAGCGCTGAGCCGCCTTCGGCCGGGACCCCATCAGGGTCACGATCTCCTCGACGGCCCGCACCGAGAGCCCCTCGGCCACGATCCGGTGAGCCAGGCGGTCCTGCTCCTCCGAGTCCTCGACCGACAGCAGCGCGCGTGCGTGTCCGGCGGACAGTACCCCGGCGGCGACCCGGCGCTGCACCGCCGGCGAGAGCTTCAGCAGACGCAGCGTGTTGGAGACCTGCGGTCGGGAGCGGCCGATGCGGTCCGCCAGCTGGTCGTGGGTGCAGCTGAAGTCCTTCAGCAGCTGGTCGTAGGCCGCCGCCTCTTCCAGCGGATTCAGCTGGGCCCGGTGGAGGTTCTCCAGCAGAGCGTCCAGGAGGAGCTTCTCGTCGTCCGTGGCCCGCACGATCGCCGGGATCGCTTCCAGGCCGGCCTCACGGCAGGCCCGCCAGCGACGCTCGCCCATGATCAGCTCATAGCGCTCCTGGCCGAGCTGCCGCACGACGACGGGCTGGAGGAGACCGACCTCCTTGATCGAGGTGATCAGCTCGGCCAGCGCGTCCTCGTCGAAGACCTCACGGGGCTGCCGCGGGTTCGGAGTGATGGAGTCGAGGGGCAGCTCGGCGAAGTGCGCGCCCATCGGAGGCGCGGGATGCTCCGCCACCGGGCTCGGCGACGGCTCCTCTGTTTCACGTGAAACAGGCGGCAGCGCGGCCACTCGCGCGGCGGCCACCCCCCGGTCGGTCCGTTCCGCGGTCAGCACCGGCACGGCTGTAGGGGAGGTGGAAGCAGCGCTCCCCACGCTCGCCTGGGCCGGCGGCTTCTCTCCGGTCGGGGCAGCAGGGATCAGCGCGCCGAGGCCACGGCCCAACCCCCTCCGTCGCTCGCTCACTGAACGCCCTCCACCATGCTCGCGTCGCTCTGGGCACCGATGTGAGCGTGGGTGGCGTCATAGCTGACTCCCACGCCCCTCAGCGCGATTTCTCGTGCCGCCTCAAGGTATGAGAGGGCACCGCTCGATCCTGGATCGTAGGTCAGCACCGTCTGGCCGTAACTGGGAGCCTCGGAGATACGGACGGACCGGGGGATGCTCGTCCTCAGCACCTCATCACCGAAGTGGGTGCGCACTTCCTCCGCGACCTGGGAGGCAAGACGTGTCCGACCGTCGTACATCGTGAGCAGGATGGTCGAGACATGCAGCGTGGGGTTCAGGTGCCCACGCACCAGGTCGACGTTGCGCAGCAGCTGGCCCAGGCCCTCCAGCGCGTAGTACTCGCACTGGATGGGGATGAGGACCTCTTCACCGGCGACCAGTGCGTTGACAGTCAGCAGGCCGAGCGAGGGCGGGCAGTCGATGAGGATGTAGTCCAACGGCTGTTCGTACGCCTGGATCGCCCGCTGCAGCCGGCTCTCCCGGGCCACCAGGGACACCAGCTCGATCTCCGCACCGGCGAGATCGATCGTGGCGGGGGCACAGAAGAGGCCTTCGACATCAACGACCGGCTGGACGACCTCGGCCAGCGGCTTGCTCTCCACCAGCACGTCGTAGATGGAGGGAACCTCGGCGTGATGGTCGATGCCCAGTGCGGTGGAGGCGTTGCCCTGCGGGTCGAGGTCGATCACCAGGACACGGCCGCCGTGCAGGGCCAGGGAAGCGGCGAGGTTGACCGTCGTCGTGGTCTTGCCCACGCCACCCTTCTGGTTGGCGACCACGATGATGCGGGTCTGTTCGGGCCGTGGCAGACCATCGCCGGTACGGCCCAGAGCCTCGACCGCCTGTTGGGCGGCACGACCGATGGGAGTGTCGTCCAACGGGGGCGGTGTTTCACGTGAAACATGCTCCCCCATGGACTCGGTACGGGGACCGGGGACCGGATCGGTCATCGGTCCCGCGATGTTGGCGTCGGACCGCAAGGATTCACTCTCCTCGACTTCAGGCTCGCAATGAACAGAGCCTCCCATGCCTTCGGGGTCGCGAACCAGTGAGGCCTGGCGTTCTGTGGAGAAATCCACCTCTGTGGACAACTCCGGTACCTCTCCGAGTGAACCGAGAGGCCTGGGGTCGCGCGGTTGGGCCGCGGCGCGGCCACGGTTGATGATGCCGTGCAGCAGAGAACGACGTTTCACGTGAAACACGATGCACAGCAGCGGTGGCCGAACTCTCGCGACACTCCGTCAGTGCAGGGCGGGGCAGCTTGTGTGGAGTACGCCGGCCGCCGGGCCGAACCACCCGTGCGGCCTGCGGAGCAGGTGCCGAACGGACCAGCGCCGACGGACACGTGCCGGGGGCTCGGTCACCCAGAGGGGTCTCCCCCGAACGGGCTACCGGCGTCGACGTGTACGTCCTGTCCGCGCGGCCTTCGCCCGCTTGGCCGCGAAACGCACTCCGCCGGGGCTCTCCCCGACCTCGACACGCACCACGGTGGACGGCGGATCCACGACGCCCTCACCCACGTGCAGGATGGAGGTCTCCACCGCGCCCAGCTTGGTCAGAGCGGTGGCAGCGCTCTTCAGCTCTTCCTCGGCCGTGTCCCCCTTGAGGGCGAGCATCTCGCCGTAGGGGCGCAGCAGCGGGATGCCCCAGGTGGCCAGCCGGTCCAGCGGCGCGACCGCACGGGCGGTCACCACATGGACGGGTGTGACCTTGCCCATGACCTCCTCGGCACGTCCCCGGACAACGGTGACGTGATCGAGTCCCAGGAGCTCGACGACCTCGGTCAGGAAGTTGGTGCGCCGCAGCAGCGGCTCCAGCAGCGTGATCTTCAGGTCCTCGCGGACCAGCGCCAGCGGGATGCCCGGCAGGCCCGCGCCGGAACCGACGTCGCACACGGTCACCCCCTCGGGCACCACTTCGGAGAGCACCGCGCAGTTCAGCAGGTGCCGCTCCCACAGGCGCGGTACCTCACGCGGACCGATGAGACCTCGCTGCACTCCGGCCTCGGCCAGCAGCTCGGCGTACCGGACCGCATCCGAGAAGCGATCGCCGAATACGTCACGTGCCTGCTCGGGCGCAGGGGGGAGCTCCGCTGCCTCCGTCACGGGGACCGTCCTTCCGTACCGCATCAGCGCCACCGGCGCCGATCACCAGAACCAACAGGCTGACAAAGTTCGGCCCCGTCTGCGCAACAGACGGGGCCGGTGAAACGTAAGACCGATCAGGCGGGAAGTACGACGACGAAGCGCTGCGGCTCCTCGCCCTCGGACTCGCTGCGCAGGCCGGCGGCCTTGACCGCGTCGTGCACGACCTTGCGCTCGAAGGGGCTCATCGGCTTCAGCTTCACGGACTCGCCGCTGCTCTTGACCTCGGCCGCGGCCTTCGCGCCCAGCTCGGACAGCTCGGCCCGCTTCTGGGCGCGGTAGCCACCGATGTCCAGCATCAGGCGGCTGCGGTCGCCGGTCTCCCGGTGCACGGCCAGGCGCGTCAGCTCCTGCAGCGCCTCCAGCACCTCGCCGTCCCGTCCGACCAGCTTCTGCAGGTCCCGGCTTCCGGCGTCGCTGATGATCGAGACAGAGGCGCGGTCGGCCTCGACGTCCATGTCGATGTCGCCGTCGAGGTCGGCGATGTCCAGCAGACCCTCGAGGTAGTCCGCCGCGATCTCGCCCTCCTGCTCCAGGCGGGTCAGGGCGTCTGCGCCCTCGACAGCGGCGGAGGTGGTGCCTTCCGTCACGGGATGGGCTCCTTCTTACTTCTTGGACGGGGACTTGGGCCGCTGCGGACCCTTGCGCTGACCGGACTGGGCCTTGCTCCGGCCGTTGCCGGGCTTGGAGGCGGCCTTGCCGGCGGCGTCGGACGGGGTGTCCTGCGGCTCGGTGGACTTGGTCAGCGACGTGGTCGGCTCGGCCTCGTCGGCCCCGGCGGCCTTCGGGCCGCCGGACTGGCGCTGGGCCTTGGTCTGCCGCTTGGGCTGCTGACGCCGCTGCGCGGCGGCGGCCGCGGTGGTGGTGGTCGTCGTGCCGTCCTCGGCCTGGATGGTCACGGTGCTGTCGCTCTTCACCACGGTGCCGTCGGGCTGGGCCGTCAGGCCGGCCTTGGTCAGCCCGTTGATGAACTTGCGCTCGAACTCGTTGCGGTCGCGCCCCTTGGCGACGATCGCCTTGACGATGGCCTTCTCGCCGCGGCTGCGGGTCTTGCCGTGGTGCGTGACGTGCTTGAGCAGGCGCTCCAGGTAGGAGGCCTGGGCCTTGGAGCCCGGCGTCGGGTTGTTGTGGATCACGTACATCTGCTGGCCCATGGTCCACACGTTGGTGGTCAGCCAGTAGACGAGGACACCGACCGGGAAGCGGATGCCGAAGAAGGCGAACATGATGGGGAAGACGTACATCAGCATCTTCTGCTGCTGCATGAACGGCGTCTTCACCGTGGTGTCGACGTTCTTCGTCATCAGCTGGCGCTGCGTGTAGAACTGCGACGCCGACATCAGGACGATCATGATTGCCGTGACGACCCGGACGTCGGTCAGCGAGGCGCCGAGCTTCTGCACCGTGTCGGCGCTGTCCAGGAACTTCGCGGCCAGCGGGGCGCCGAAGATGTGCGCCTGCCGGGCGCTGGCGAGCAGCGAGTCGTTGATGTAGCCGATCTTGGTGCCCGAGGCGATGCCGTTGAGCACGTGGTACAGGGCGAAGAAGAACGGGGACTGCGCCAGGATGGGAAGACACGAGGAGAGCGGGTTGGTGCCCGCCTCCTTGTAGAGCTTCATCATCTCTTCGGACTGACGCTGCTTGTCCGTCTTGTAACGCTCCTGGATCTTCTTCATCTCGGGCTGCAGGGTCTGCATGGCCCGGGTGGCCTTGATCTGCTTCACGAAGAGCGGGATCAGGCAGATACGGATCAGGATCACCAGGGACACGATGGACAGGCCCCAGGCCCACCCGCTGTCAGGTCCGAAGATCGCCCCGTACACCCGGTGGAACTGGACGATGACCCAGGAGACGGGCCAGGTGATGAAACTGAAGAGGCTGGCAATCGTGTCCACTAATCATGCTCCTTGGGCATGGGGCGAGGTCTCTGCGGCCGGGCTCGGCGGCATACTCCCGTCGGTGGCCGGTTCGGCGGCGGAGGTCCCGCCCCTGCGCGCACGCCAGGCGTCGCGCAGCATTTCGTGCCACCGCGGACGCTTGCGCGGCGGGACGTGGTCCACACCGCCCAGCGACCACGGATTGCACCGCAGGATGCGCCAGGCGGTGAGTGCCGTGCCCTTGATCGCACCATGCCGGTCGATGGCCGTGTAGCCGTAGTGGGAACACGACGGGTAGTACTTGCACACCGGCCCCAGCAGCGGACTGATCGTCCACTGGTACAGCTTGATCAGGGCCAGCAGCGGGTACTTCATCGTGGGCCCCCTCCCAGCAGTCGTTGAAGGGCGGCATCCAGGTCTCGGGCCAACTGTGCGTGGTCGGCGTCACCCGAGCCGGGCAGCGCTCGTACGACTACCAGGCTACCGGGGGGCAGAAGGGTGACCCGGTCGCGCATCAAGTGACGAAGTCTGCGCTTCACCGTGTTGCGCACGACCGCGCCGCCTACCGCTTTGCTCACGACGAAACCCGCACGTGTCGGGGGAGCGCTCTCCCCTGGCGCGTGCGGGTCCGTGGCACCGCTACGAAGGTGGACGACGAGGAGCGGGCGTCCGGCCCGGCGCCCTCGTCGTACCGCGGTCGCGAAGTCCTCGCGCCGCCTCAGCCGGTTCTCGGTAGGCAGCACGATGTCATGACCTGATCGGGATCAGGCGGACAGACGGGCGCGACCCTTGCTACGGCGGGACGCGAGAATCGCGCGGCCGGCACGGGTGCGCATACGCAGCCGGAAGCCGTGGGTCTTCGCGCGACGACGGTTGTTCGGCTGGAAGGTGCGCTTGCTCACTCGGGGGCTCCAGAAAGACTCGGTAGGTGGCGGGGTGCCGTCCTGGCTGTCACCGTGCGCCCACGATTAGCTCGCGGTCACACCCGGGTGCACCGCTTTCCGATCACCTGGACGCGATCTGTGCCCTTCGGAGGCAGGCGGCAGCAGCCATCGACAACTCGACCTGGTTACGGTACGCGCGGCTGAGCCGTCCGGTCAAACCGGCTGCCCACGAGGGACACTGTCCACAGCCTGGGGACAACAACTTGAACCGTACCGGCCGCGCTGACTACCGTGGCTGGTCTCCCATTCGTTCCCTTGTCCCCCGTTTACATCCCGACCCGTCCCGAACCACACGTTCGTGGGACCCCGTGAGAGAGCGTGCCCTGTGGCTGACGTACCTGCCGATCTTGCCGCAGTGTGGCCACGCGTACTCGAGCATCTCCTCGGCGAGGGGCGCGGGCAGGGGGTCGAGACGAAGGACGAACACTGGATCCGCCGCTGCCAGCCGCTCGCGCTGGTCGCCGACACGGCGCTGCTCGCCGTGCCGAACGAGTTCGCGAAGAACGTGCTGGAAGGGCGTCTGGCCCCGATCGTCAGCGAGACCCTGAGCCGTGAGTGCGGCCGGCCGATCCGCATCGCGATCACCGTCGACAGCTCGGTCGGCGAGTCCCAGCCACCCGCACCGCAGGCGCCCGCGCCGCGTTACGAGGAGCAGGAACTGCCCGGCGGCCAGGGTGGTTACGAGGGCTACGGCCGCCGCCGGCCCGACCACCGCGGCGAGGACCACCGCGCGGGCCGCGGCGACCAGCGCCAGGGCGGCTCCGGCGACCAGATGCCGCCGCGCACCGGCCCCCAGCCGGCCGAGGGCGCCGACCAGCTCCCGACGGCCCGCCCTGCCTACCCCTCGGAGTACGCCGACTACCAGCGTCCCGAGCCCGGCGCCTGGCCGCGCCCGGCCCAGGACGACTACGGCTGGCAGCAGCAGCGGCTCGGCTTCCCGGAGCGGGACCCGTACGCCTCGCCCGCCCAGGAGCCGTACGGCACGCGCGACGGGTACGGCCAGCAGGAGTCCTACGGCCGCCAGGACTCCTACGGCCAGCAGGAGGGATACGGCGGGCAGGACGCGTACGGATCGTCGAAGGACCCCTACGCGCCGCCGCAGGACTACCGGCCGCGACCGGTGGAGCGCTCCTCCTACGACCAGCCGCGCTCCGACTACGACTCCTCCCGCGACGACTACGACCAGCGGGGCTACGACCAGCGCGACTCCGGCCGCCGTGAGCTGCCCGAGCCGCCGGCCGGTCCCGGGCACCGGGGCGGTCCCCCGGGCCCGAACCCGCCGGGCCACGGCACGTCCGGCCCCTCGGGCGGGCCGGCCAAGCCGGCCCCGGGGCCGGGCGAGCCGACCGCGCGGCTGAACCCGAAGTACCTGTTCGACACGTTCGTCATCGGCGCGTCCAACCGTTTCGCGCACGCGGCGGCGGTCGCCGTCGCCGAGGCGCCCGCCAAGGCCTACAACCCCCTGTTCATCTACGGGGAGTCGGGGCTCGGCAAGACGCACCTGCTGCACGCGATCGGGCACTACGCGCGCAGCCTGTACCCGGGCACCCGCGTGCGGTACGTGAGCTCCGAGGAGTTCACCAACGAGTTCATCAACTCCATCCGTGACGGCAAGGGCGACAGCTTCCGCAAGCGCTACCGCGAGATGGACATCCTGCTCGTCGACGACATCCAGTTCCTGGCGGACAAGGAGTCGACGCAGGAGGAGTTCTTCCACACCTTCAACACGCTCCACAACGCCAACAAGCAGATCGTGCTGTCCTCCGACCGGCCGCCCCGGCAGCTGGTGACGCTGGAGGACCGGCTGCGGAACCGGTTCGAGTGGGGGCTGACCACCGACGTCCAGCCGCCCGAGCTGGAGACGCGCATCGCGATCCTGCGCAAGAAGGCGGTCCAGGAGCAGCTGAACGCCCCGCCGGAGGTGCTGGAGTTCATCGCCTCCCGCATCTCGCGCAACATCCGTGAGCTGGAGGGCGCGCTGATCCGGGTGACGGCGTTCGCCTCGCTCAACCGGCAGCCGGTGGACCTGGGCCTGACGGAGATCGTCCTGAAGGACCTCATCCCCGGCGGCGAGGACTCGGCCCCGGAGATCACGGCGACGGCCATCATGGCGGCCACGGCCGACTACTTCGGCCTCACGGTCGAGGACCTGTGCGGCACCTCACGCGGGCGCGCGCTGGTCACGGCCCGGCAGATCGCCATGTACCTCTGCCGTGAGCTGACCGACCTGTCGTTGCCCAAGATCGGCGCCCAGTTCGGCGGACGGGACCACACGACCGTCATGCACGCCGACCGCAAGATCCGTGCGCTGATGGCGGAGCGGCGCTCGATCTACAACCAGGTCACCGAGCTGACCAACCGCATCAAGAACGGCTGACGAACGCCGGGCCGGCCGCAGCCGGCCGGCCCGGCCCGCGAAGGGCGCCCCGGGACTTCCGGGGCGCCCTTCGTCGCACGGCGTCGCGGTGCGCCATCGTCGCACCGCCGCGGCTGGTGGAAGCGGCGGCCAGCGGCGTGGAGCGGGGCTGTCCGGCAGGCAGGGGGCGCGGGCCGAGCGGGCGGGCCTCCCGGCCTCTGGAGCGCGGACCCCGCCCGGCCCGGGCCGTGCCCCCGCCCGGCCGGTGCCATGCTCCTGGCCGTCCCGCGCCGTGTCCCCTCGCCGGACGAGGCCACCACCGAGGCCGCCGAAGCCGCACCGGGAGCCCGCCGATGAGGGTTGAGGGAGGCTGAGGAGGCCAGCTGAGGAGGCTCAAGAAGGCCCGGGGGAAGTCGTAGGGCGTCCGAGAAGGCCCGCGGGGAGGTCGTACGGCGTCCGAAGGCGGGTCCGGCGCCCTCCCGAGGGGGCTTCGACGCCCCTCCGGTTCTTCGATCCGCCCCCGACCGCACACGTCCCGCCCACCCGCTGTTCGATTTCTGGCCGAGGTTACGGCCGCCCTCCACAGATGTGCCGACTTTCTTCCGTCCACATGCTGGGGACCGGTGAGTTGTCCAGATCGCATCCACAGGCTTGGCTGTCGAGAGATGATCAGCCCAGCTCAGCAGCCTGTGGATCCGTGGACGAACGATCTCCACAGGCTGTGGACAAAAGATTGATCCACAGGCTGTGCATGAAGTTGTCCACGGACAACCCACAGGTTGTGGCCCGTTGTCCCCAATGATCGGCCCCTTCTCCACACCCCTGTCCACTGTTCGGCAACCCTCGGTGCCCGGTCACCACGTCGAGTGAAAGCGGTCACACCAAGGTGCCGGATTGGGGTGTGGGAAACCTGGGTAAAACTGGGGACGCAGCTGGGGAGAACTGCCCTCGCCCTGTGGGCGGTGTGTGCAGAACTTTCCGTTCTCCACAGCGAGCCCCGGTTTTCCACCGGCTCCACCCACAGGGCCCGTGGACAAAATCTCCGCTCTGAGCTGGGCAAACGTGGTTATCCACGGTATCCACAGGCCCTACTACTACTCCCGACTAGAGAGAGCGTGGGATTCGTTTCGAAGCGGGTCCTGTGCACAACTCGCCCTTTCGGGCCCGGCTGCCCCTCGGAGCGACTTGACCCCGACAGGCGCCTACTGTCAGTGGCGTGCGTCAGACTGGTCCCCGGTGCTCCGCCCGCCGCAGCGGGTGGTGACCGAGTCGGAGGACTCAGTGGCAACAGCAGGAGGCGGCTTACGGTGAAGATCCGGGTGGAACGCGACGTACTCGCGGAGGCAGTGGCCTGGGCGGCACGCAGCCTCCCGGCCCGTCCGCCGGCGCCTGTTCTCGCCGGCCTGCTGCTGAAGGCCGAGGACGGCCAGCTGAGCCTGTCGAGCTTCGACTACGAGGTCTCCGCGCGGGTGTCGGTGGACGCCGAGGTCGAGGAGGACGGCACGGTCCTGGTCTCCGGCCGCCTGCTCGCCGACATCTCCCGCGCCCTGCCCAACCGCCCGGTGGAGATTTCCACAGACGGTGTACGGGCGACGGTGGTCTGCGGCTCCTCGCGCTTCACGCTCCACACACTGCCTGTGGAGGAGTACCCGGCCCTGCCGCAGATGCCGAACGCGACGGGCACGGTCCCCGGCGAGGTCTTCGCCTCGGCCGTGCAGCAGGTCGCGATCGCCGCCGGCCGCGACGACACACTGCCCGTCCTGACCGGTGTCCGCATCGAGATCGAGGGCGACACCGTGACCCTGGCGTCCACCGACCGCTACCGCTTCGCGGTCCGCGAGTTCCTGTGGAAGCCGGAGAACCCGGACGTCTCCGCGGTCGCCCTGGTGCCCGCCAAGACGCTCCAGGACACCGCCAAGGCGCTGACCAGCGGCGACAGCGTGATCCTGGCGCTGTCCGGGTCCGGTGCCGGTGAGGGCCTGATCGGATTCGAGGGCGCGGGCCGGCGGACGACCACGCGACTGCTCGAAGGCGACCTGCCGAAGTACCGCACGCTGTTCCCGACCGAGTTCAACTCGGTCGCCGTCATCGAGACCGCCCCCTTCGTGGAGGCCGTCAAGCGCGTGGCCCTGGTCGCCGAGCGCAACACCCCGGTGCGCCTCAGCTTCGAGCAGGGCGTGCTCATCCTGGAGGCCGGCTCCAGCGACGACGCACAGGCTGTGGAAAGGGTGGACGCGCAGCTCGACGGCGACGACATCTCCATCGCCTTCAACCCGACGTTCCTGCTGGACGGCCTCAGTGCCATCGACTCCCCGGTGGCCCAGCTGTCCTTCACGACGTCCACCAAGCCGGCCCTGCTCAGCGGCAAGCCCGCGGTGGACGCCGAGGCGGACGACGCCTACAAGTACCTGATCATGCCGGTGCGGCTGAGCGGCTGAGCGGCTGAGACCGTCGGCCGGTGCGGCGGGGCTCTGGTGGCCCGGCTGCCCGGCCCCGGCGATCGAGCCGCTCACAGGGCCGTCCGGTGCGTGGGCATGCGTGTACGCATGAGCGCGTATGCCCACGGATGTGCGCGAGCGTCCGGGTCTAGGCTCGGCCGGGGCACGCGAGTGCCCCCATGCCACGTCGGAAACCTAAGGACACAACTGATGGAGCTCGGTCTCGTCGGCCTCGGCAAGATGGGCGGCAACATGCGCGAGCGCATCCGCCGCGCCGGCCACACCGTCATCGGATACGACCGCAACCCCGACCTCGCGGACGTCCACAGCCTCGAGGAACTCGTGGGCAAGCTGCAGGGCCCCCGCGTGGTCTGGGTGATGGTCCCGGCCGGCGCCCCGACCCAGTCGACCATCGACGCCCTCGCCGAGCTGCTGGAGCCCGGCGACGTGGTCGTGGACGGCGGCAACTCCCGCTGGACGGACGACGAGAAGCACGCCCGCGAGCTGGCCGCCAAGGGCATAGGCTTCGTGGACTGCGGTGTCTCCGGAGGCGTCTGGGGGCTGGAGAACGGGTACGCGCTGATGTACGGCGGAGACGCCGAGAACGTCGCCAGGGTGCAGCCGGTCTTCGACGCGCTGAAGCCGGAGGGCGACTTCGGCTCGGTGCACGCCGGCAAGGTCGGCGCCGGCCACTTCGCCAAGATGGTCCACAACGGCATCGAGTACGCGATGATGCAGGCCTACGCCGAGGGCTGGGAACTCCTGGAGAAGGTCGACTCCGTGGACAACGTCCGCGAGGTCTTCCGGTCCTGGCAGGAGGGCACCGTCATCCGCTCCTGGCTGCTCGACCTCGCCGTCAACGCGCTCGACGAGGACCAGCACCTGGAAGGACTGCGGGGCTTCGCGCAGGACTCCGGCGAGGGCCGCTGGACCGTGGAGGCGGCCATCGACAACGCCGTGCCGCTGCCGGCGATCACGGCCTCGCTGTTCGCGCGGTTCGCCTCCCGCCAGGAGGACTCGCCGCAGATGAAGATGATCGCCGCGCTGCGCAACCAGTTCGGCGGCCACGCGGTGGAGAAGAAGTAGTCCACAGGACCGCACGGCGGTCCACGACGCTGGAGGAGGCCGGCGAACGACCATGCACGTCACGCACCTTTCGCTGGCCGACTTCCGCTCCTACGACCGGGCCGAGGTACCGCTCGACCCGGGCGTCACCGCCTTCGTCGGACCCAATGGCCAGGGCAAGACGAACCTCGTGGAGGCGGTCGGCTACCTCGCCACCCTCGGCAGCCACCGGGTCGCCTCCGACGCCCCTCTGGTCCGCATGGGCGCGGAGCGGGCGGTGATCCGCGCCCAGGTGCGTCAGGGCGAGCGGCAGCAGCTGGTCGAGCTGGAGCTGAACCCCGGCCGCGCCAACCGGGCCCGCATCAACCGGTCCTCGCAGGTCAGACCCCGCGACGTGCTCGGCATCGTACGGACCGTGCTGTTCGCGCCGGAGGACCTCGCCCTGATCAAGGGCGACCCCGGGGAGCGGCGCCGCTTCCTCGACGAGCTGATCACCGCCCGCTCGCCACGCATGGCGGGCGTGCGCTCGGACTACGAGCGGGTCCTCAAGCAGCGCAACACGCTTCTGAAGTCCGCGGCCCTGGCGCGTCGGCACGGCGGGCGGACGGGGGCGGACCTGTCCACGCTGGACGTGTGGGACCAGCACCTCGCGCGCGCGGGCGCCGAACTGCTGGCACAGCGGCTGGACCTGATCGTGGCGCTGCAGCCGCTGGCGGACAAGGCGTACGAGCAGCTGGCGCCCGGCGGTGGTCCGGTCGCGCTGGAGTACAAGCCGTCGGCGCCCGGCGAGGCGCACACGCGCGAGGCCCTCTACGAGCAGCTCATGGCGGCGCTCGCGGACGCCCGCAAGCAGGAGATCGAGCGGGGCGTCACCCTGGTGGGGCCCCACCGGGACGACCTCCTCCTCAAGCTCGGCCGGCTGCCCGCCAAGGGCTACGCCTCGCACGGCGAGTCCTGGTCCTACGCGTTGGCGCTGCGCCTGGCGTCGTACGACCTGCTGCGGGCCGAGGGGAACGAGCCGGTGCTGATCCTCGACGACGTCTTCGCCGAACTGGACGCCCGCCGCCGGGAGCGGCTGGCCGAGCTGGTGGCCCCCGGCGAGCAGGTCCTGGTGACCGCCGCGGTCGACGACGACGTGCCGCACGTCCTGGCCGGGACGCGGTTCACGGTGTCGGACGGGACGGTCGAACGCGTATGAGCACCGAGCACGGACCCCACGGACCACAAACCCCGCACGGACCGTCGGCCGCGCGGCCCCGGCCGAACCCCGCGCCGGACCCGGCACCCGACCGGGCCGCCGGCCCCGCCGCGGCCTCCGCGCCGCACTCCGCGGCGAACCCAGGCCCGAAGCCCCCGGGAAAGGCCCCCGAGGTCCCCGCGAGGGCTCCCGAGCCCTCCGGCGTCGACCTCGCGCGCGTGGCGTTGCGCGCGGCGAAGGAGGCGGCGCGCGCCCGGGGCGACGCGGCGCAGCAGAAGAAGCAGGCGCGGCGCGGCGGTCTGCGCTCCGGCGCGCGCGCCGACGGCCGTGATCCGCTGGCGCTGGGCGCGGCGATCAACCGGCTGATCACCGAGCGCGGCTGGGAGACCCCGGCGGCGGTGGGCGGCGTCATGGGGCGCTGGCCGCAGATCGTCGGCGCGGACGTCGCCAAGCACTGTGCGCCGGAGCGGTACGACGAGGACGAGCGGGTGCTGACGGTGCGCTGCGACTCGACGGCGTGGGCGACGAACCTGAGGCTGCTCGCCCCGACGCTCGTCGCCCGGCTCAACGAGGACCTCGGCCATGGCGCGGTCCGGCTGATCAAGGTCCTCGGCCCCGGCGGCCCCGTCCGCCGGCACGGTCCGCTGCGCGCTCCGGGCAGCGCCGGACCCGGTGACACGTACGGGTGACGGAACTCACACAAGGCGATCACAGGGACCCGTGCGGGGTGTGCGACGCACCCGCCGCGCGGTCCGTCGTACCTCCGCACGTGCTTGCGAATCCCCACCTGACCCCGGAGTAGCGAAGGGTTGACGGCTCGAAGCGCTGAGTGCCGCTGTGAGCCTCTTTGGGCCCCCTTCCGCATATCGGGACCCGTTCGAGACCGGTTCAGGGCGGCACATGCGGACTCAGGTGCCCGCAAACCCCCATCACTGTCGGCGCTACCGGTAGACTGGAAGACAATCCCGCCCCGAACGTGGGGACCGTCCGGGAAAAGCTGAGCAACGCTGATCAAGGCTGATCAAGGCTGACCAACGCAACATGCCGCAGCCGCTCCGGCAACCTGCCGCCGAGCCCGGCTCGTGCTGTGCCAGAAAGGGCGCTTCGTGGCCGATTCCGGCAACCCCAACGAGAACATCCCGTCCACCGACGCCGGCGACAACGGTGCCGCCTCCTCCAGTGGTGAGGTCACGGCCTCGTACGACGCCAGTGCCATCACCGTCCTCGAGGGTCTGGACGCGGTCCGCAAGCGACCCGGTATGTACATCGGCTCGACCGGCGAGCGAGGCCTGCACCACCTCGTGTACGAGGTCGTCGACAACTCCGTCGACGAGGCGCTGGCGGGCCACGCGGACACCATCGACGTGACGATCCTGGCCGACGGCGGGGTCCGCGTCGTCGACAACGGCCGCGGCATCCCGGTGGGCATCGTTCCCTCCGAGGGCAAGCCGGCCGTCGAGGTCGTGCTCACGGTGCTGCACGCGGGCGGCAAGTTCGGCGGCGGCGGCTACGCGGTCTCCGGTGGTCTGCACGGTGTCGGCGTCTCCGTGGTCAACGCCCTGTCGGCGAAGGTCTCCGTCGAGGTCCGCACGGACGGCCACCGCTGGACGCAGGACTACAAGATGGGCGTCCCGACGGCCCCCCTCGCCCAGCACGAGGCGACGGCCGAGACCGGCACCTCGGTCACCTTCTGGGCCGACCCGGACATCTTCGAGACCACCGAGTACTCCTTCGAGACGCTGTCGCGGCGCTTCCAGGAGATGGCGTTCCTCAACAAGGGCCTGACGATCCGGCTCACCGACGAGCGCGAGTCGGCGAAGGCCACCTCCGGGGCGGACGAGGCGGGCGCCGACGAGAAGGACGAGGTCAAGTCTGTCACGTACCACTACGAGGGCGGCATCGTCGACTTCGTGAAGTACCTCAACTCCCGCAAGGGCGACGTGGTGCACCCCACCGTGATCGACCTGGAGGCCGAGGACAAGGACAAGAGCCTGTCCCTCGAGGTCGCCATGCAGTGGAACGGTGGTTACAGCGAGGGCGTGTACTCCTTCGCGAACATCATCCACACCCATGAGGGCGGTACGCACGAGGAGGGCTTCCGCGCGGCCCTCACCAGCCTGATCAACAAGTACGCGCGCGACAAGAAACTGCTGCGCGACAAGGACGACAACCTCACGGGCGACGACATCCGCGAGGGTCTGACCGCGATCATCTCGGTCAAGCTGAGCGAGCCGCAGTTCGAGGGCCAGACCAAGACCAAGCTGGGCAACACGGAGGCGAAGACCTTCGTCCAGCGGGCGGTCTACGAGCACCTGAACGACTGGCTGGACCGCAACCCGGTCGAGGCGGCGGACATCATCCGCAAGGGCATCCAGGCGGCCACCGCGCGCGTGGCGGCCCGCAAGGCCCGCGACCTCACCCGCCGCAAGGGCCTGCTGGAGTCCGCTTCCCTGCCGGGCAAGCTGTCGGACTGCCAGTCGAACGACCCCACCAAGTGCGAGATCTTCATCGTCGAGGGCGACTCCGCCGGCGGCTCGGCCAAGTCCGGCCGCAACCCGGAGTACCAGGCGATCCTCCCGATCCGCGGCAAGATCCTCAACGTCGAGAAGGCCAGGATCGACAAGATCCTGCAGAACCAGGAGATCCAGGCGCTGATCTCCGCGTTCGGCACCGGCGTGCACGAGGACTTCGACATCGAGAAGCTCCGCTATCACAAGATCATCCTGATGGCGGACGCCGACGTCGACGGCCAGCACATCAGCACGCTGCTGCTGACCTTCCTGTTCCGCTTCATGCGGCCGCTGGTCGAGGCCGGTCACGTGTACCTCTCCCGCCCCCCGCTCTACAAGATCAAGTGGGGTCGGGACGACATCGAGTACGCCTACTCGGACCGCGAGCGTGACGCGCTGATCGAGATGGGCCGCCAGCGCGGCAAGCGGATCCGCGAGGACTCGATCCAGCGCTTCAAGGGCCTCGGCGAGATGAACGCCGAGGAGCTGCGCGTGACCACCATGGACCAGGAGCACCGGGTCCTCGGCCAGGTCACCCTCGACGACGCCGCCCAGGCCGACGACCTGTTCTCGGTCCTGATGGGCGAGGACGTCGAGGCGCGCCGCCAGTTCATCCAGCGCAACGCCAAGGACGTCCGCTTCCTCGACATCTGAGTCGGTCTCAGCTGACCGCACCAGGAAGGATCCTCACCAGCAATGGCCGACGAGAACACTCCAGTCACCCCTGAACAGGGCGGCGAACTCGCCCTGCGCGTCGAGCCCGTCGGGCTCGAGACGGAGATGCAGCGCTCGTACCTCGACTACGCGATGTCCGTCATCGTCTCGCGTGCGCTCCCGGACGTGCGGGACGGTCTCAAGCCCGTCCACCGCCGCGTGCTGTACGCCATGTACGACGGCGGCTACCGGCCCGAGCGCGGCTTCTACAAGTGCGCGCGCGTCGTCGGCGACGTCATGGGCAACTACCACCCGCACGGCGACTCCTCGATCTACGACGCGCTGGTCCGTCTCGCGCAGCCGTGGTCGATGCGGATGCCGCTGGTGGACTCCAACGGCAACTTCGGCTCCCCGGGCAACGACCCGGCGGCGGCCATGCGGTACACCGAGTGCAAGCTCGCGCCGCTGTCGATGGAGATGGTTCGCGACATCGACGAGGAGACCGTCGACTTCACGGACAACTACGACGGCCGCTCCCAGGAGCCGACCGTCCTGCCGGCCCGCTTCCCGAACCTGCTGATCAACGGTTCGGCCGGCATCGCGGTCGGCATGGCGACCAACATCCCGCCGCACAACCTGCGCGAGGTCGCCGCCGGCGCCCAGTGGTACCTGGAGAACCCGGAGGCCTCGCACGAGGAGCTCCTGGACGCGCTCATCGAGCGCATCAAGGGTCCCGACTTCCCGACCGGCGCGCTGGTCGTCGGCCGCAAGGGCATCGAGGAGGCGTACCGCACCGGCCGCGGCTCCATCACGATGCGCGCGGTCGTCGAGGTCGAGGAGATCCAGAACCGCCAGTGCCTGGTGGTCACCGAGCTGCCGTACCAGGTCAACCCGGACAACCTCGCGCAGAAGATCGCCGACCTGGTCAAGGACGGCAAGATCGGCGGCATCGCCGACGTCCGCGACGAGACCTCCTCGCGCACCGGTCAGCGTCTGGTGATCGTCCTCAAGCGGGACGCGGTGGCCAAGGTCGTCCTGAACAACCTGTACAAGCACACCGACCTGCAGACCAACTTCGGCGCCAACATGCTGGCGCTGGTCGACGGCGTGCCGCGCACCCTCTCGCTGGACGCGTTCATCCGGCACTGGGTGACGCACCAGATCGAGGTCATCGTGCGCCGGACCCGCTTCCGGCTGCGCAAGGCCGAGGAGCGCGCCCACATCCTGCGCGGGCTGCTGAAGGCCCTGGACGCCATCGACGAGGTCATCGCGCTGATCCGGCGC
Source organism: Streptomyces sp. NPDC018610 (assembly GCF_044391765.1). NCBI lineage: Bacteria > Bacillati > Actinomycetota > Actinomycetes > Kitasatosporales > Streptomycetaceae > Streptomyces > Streptomyces sp. NPDC018610. The sequence continues at coordinate 413,250 of NZ_JBISAL010000003.1, read as the reverse complement.
AGCGAGACCGTCGAGGTCGCCCGCGGGGGCCTGATGGGCCTGCTGGAGATCGACGAGATCCAGGCCAACGCCATCCTGGAGATGCAGCTGCGCCGGCTGGCCGCCCTGGAGCGCCAGAAGATCGTGCAGGAGCACGACGAGCTGCAGGCGAAGATCAACGAGTACAACGAGATCCTCGCCTCCCCGGTCCGCCAGCGCGGGATCGTCAGCGCGGAGCTGGCCGCGATCGTCGAGAAGTACGGCGACGACCGCAAGACGAAGCTGATCCCCTACGAGGGCGACATGTCCATCGAGGACCTGATCGCCGAGGAGGACATCGTCGTCACGGTCACCCGCGGCGGCTACATCAAGCGGACCAAGACCGACGACTACCGCGCCCAGAAGCGCGGCGGCAAGGGCGTGCGCGGCGCGAAGCTGAAGGAAGACGACATCGTCGACCACTTCTTCGTCTCCACCACGCACCACTGGCTGCTGTTCTTCACCAACAAGGGCCGGGTCTACCGGGCCAAGGCCTACGAGCTGCCGGACGCCGGCCGGGACGCGCGCGGCCAGCACGTGGCCAACCTGCTGGCCTTCCAGCCGGACGAGTCGATCGCCCAGATCCGCGCCATCCGCGACTACGAGGCGGTGCCGTACCTGGTGCTCGGCACCAAGGCCGGTCTGGTCAAGAAGACGCCGCTGAAGGATTACGATTCGCCGCGCTCCGGCGGTGTCATCGCCATCAACCTGCGCGAGCGGGAGGACGGCACCGACGACGAACTGATCGGCGCGGAACTCGTCTCGGCCGACGACGATCTGCTGCTGATCAGCAAGAAGGCCCAATCGATCAGGTTCACCGCCTCGGACGACACGCTGCGTCCCATGGGCCGTGCCACCTCGGGCGTCAAGGGCATGAGCTTCCGCGAGGGCGACGAACTGCTCTCGATGAATGTTGTTCGACCCGGTACGTTCGTGTTCACTGCCACTGACGGTGGGTACGCCAAGCGGACCCGGGTCGACGAGTACCGCGTCCAGGGCCGCGGCGGCCTCGGCATCAAGGCCGCCAAGATCGTGGAGGACCGCGGTGAGCTGGTCGGCGCGCTGGTGGTCGAGGAGACCGACGAGATCCTCGCCATCACACTCTCGGGCGGTGTGATTCGTACGCGAGTCAACGAGGTCAGGGAGACGGGCCGTGACACCATGGGCGTCCAACTGATCAACCTGGGCAAGCGCGATGCCGTGGTCGGCATCGCACGTAACGCCGAGGCGGGACGCGAGGCGGAGGAAGTCGACGGCGACGTGGCCGTGGACGAGACCGCCGAGGGTGTCGCGACCGACGGCACGGACGAGGGTGAGGCGCCCTCGGCCGAGTAGGCACGAGGAGAGAGTCATCGTGAGCGGAGCCACGGGCGCCGGATCGGCCGGTACCTCCACTGGTACGGAGACGGACGGCGGCCGTGGCTCCGCCGCGCGTGCGACGGACTCGCACACCACCAACCTGAAGCCGGTCAAGCCGTCGGCTTCACAGACGCACTCGCCCGACACTCACACCAGCCAGGGGGCTACGGTGACGGACACCCGGGGCCGACAGGCCCAGCCCGGAGCCGGCCGGCAGCAGTCGGCCTCCCCGCTGCCGGGCGAGCGCCAGCCGCAGCAGGTCACGGAGCCGTACCACCCGCCGCAGGCCTACCCGGCGGCGGGCGGGCCCGGCGACCGCGCGGGCACCGTGCGCCGGCCGCGCACCGGCGCCCGTACGACGCCGCGCACCCGCAAGGCCCGGCTGCGCGTGGCCAAGGCCGACCCCTGGTCGGTGATGAAGGTCAGCTTCCTGCTCTCCATCGCGCTGGGCATCTGCACGGTCGTCGCGGCCGCCGTGCTGTGGATGGTCATGAACGCGATGGGCGTGTTCTCGACGGTCGGCGGGACGATCTCGGAGGCGACCGGCTCCAACGAGTCGAACGGCTTCGACCTCCAGTCCTTCCTGTCCCTGCCGCACGTCCTGATGTTCTCGACGATCATCGCGGTCATCGACGTCGTCCTCGCGACGGCGCTGGCCACGCTCGGCGCGTTCATCTACAACCTCTCCGCGGGCTTCGTGGGCGGCGTCGAGCTGACCCTCGCCGAGGACGAGTGAGCGGCGGCCGCGACCTGGGCCGAAGGCCCCGGCGCGGCCTCGGGGGAACCGATTTTGGGACTGCCGCCCTCGTGCGCTAATCTTCAGGAGTCAGCGCGCGGGACACCCCGAGAAGCGCGGCGGGGCTATAGCTCAGTTGGTTAGAGCGCATCCCTGATAAGGATGAGGCCACAGGTTCAAATCCTGTTAGCCCCACCAGCGAGAAGGCCCCCGGTCCTGTGGACCGGGGGCCTTTCCGTGTCCACGGCAGGGGTGGGCGGGCTCAGGCGGGGTTCTCGTCGAGCACCAACATGACGTGCTCGCCGTGCCGGACCGTCCCGGAGTGCCGGAATCCGTGCTTCTCCAGCAGCCGTACCGAGCCGGTGTTCCCGACGTGGGGATCGGCGTGCAGGGGGCGGGCCTTCTCCCGCTCCAGGAACAGAGCGAGGGCCCGCGTACCGACGCCGCGTCCCCAGTACCGCCTGCCGAGCCAGTAGCCGAGGAAGCGCCGTCCCCCGTCCGTCCACGCCACCAAGTTGCCCGCCAGTTCGCCGTCGACGGTGACGGCCTGAACGAAGACCGTGGGCTCCCCGAGGACCTTCGTCCGCCAGTGGGTCATGAAGGCCTCGCGTTCCCGGGGCGGGAACTTCGACCGCCGGACGGCCTCGGGATCGTGCTCCTGTGCGAAGAACTCCTCCAGATCGGCCTGCTCGACGTCTCTCAGACGCACCTGATCGCTCATGTCGGGGGAGTCTGGCACCGGCCACTGACATCGCCGCCGGGACGGCAGAAGATCCCCGGTCGGCGCCGACCGGGGATCTTCTGGGTTTCGGTGGTGTGCTGTACGCAATCCGCCGTTGTCTCATGGGTGCAGGTGATGGCTCCGGCGGGGCCGGGCCGGCGCTGTCAGCGCTGCAGGGGGATGGTGGGCCGGGCCGGTGGCTCGGCGGGGGCGCAGTCGGGGTCGGTGGCGAGTGACGGCGCTTCGGCCAGTGAGCGGTGCCGGCAGCTCGGGGACTTTCCGTGCGCCTCGGCGCGGATCCGCTGTTTCATCGTGGGGGGCAGTGACCGGGCGTGCCGGGCCTGTGTTCTGGACCAGGAGGAGGACGTCGTCTGCGCCGGCAGCCGGGTGGAGCTGTTGGGCGCCGTCTCGGGCTGCGGAGCGGCCGTGGCCGCACCGGCGGTCGTGGTGATGAGTCCGAGCGCCGTGCAGAGCGCGAGGAATGCGGTGACGATGGCTGTCCACAACTTCATGACCTTGTGCTGGTCCATGGCCCCTCACTTTCGGGTTGGGCGATTTGCGTACTTTGCTCATGATGTGTATGAGGGCCGCGAAGTGGTGGACCGACGCCCGTGGCGCCGCGATCTTCGGATGAACACCACTCGGATGGGGGCACGGGGGAGGAAAAGCGCCCAGAGGGGAGAAGCGCGGCCAAAGCCACGGTGCGTGGGGGCCCGGTCACGCTCCGGGCGGGCCGGCGCGGGGCGTCCCTACCGCCCTCCCGCACCCGGCAGTTGAGGACCGACGCAGGTCACCGATCGGTATCGGCCGGTGTGTATAGTCGGGCGCCAGAGGTCCCCTACGTCAAGGAAAGACGAGGTCGCGCGGTGAAGAAGCTTCTCCTGGTCGCACTGGCCGCCATCGGCGGGCTCCTCGTGTACCGCCAGATCCAGGCGGATCGCGCCGAGCAGGATCTGTGGACGGAGGCGACTGACTCCGTGCCCACGGGTTCCTGAGCCACCGACACCAGATACCGAGCAGACCCCGGCCGCCGCAGCGGTCGGGGTTTTGTGTTGCGCGCCCCGCGTACTCCCGCTCCCGTGTTGCGGCGACGGGACACGCGGGGTAGAGGGCGCCTCATGAGGCGTACGTTTCGGACGCCCGTACGCAATGCGCGGATGGCGCGACGACGCCCGGGGCAGGATGGGCGACGTCTGGGCGAGGGCGGACGCGAGGGGGCGCGGGATGGGACGGCGTAGGGCTGCGAGGCGGGCTCCGGCGGGCCGGCGTCGGCCGTGGGCCGCCGTCGTGGTGCGGCTGGCCGCCGCCGTGGCGGTGGCGGTCGTGCCGGCCGCACTGCCGGGGCCGTACGCGGTCGCGGCGGGCGCGGACGGGGTGTCGGAGGGGGCGTACGGCTTCGCCGGCGGGGCCCGGTCCGTCACCGGGGCGACGACCACGGCCGGCGCCCCGCTGCTCGACCCCGGCCGTGCCTACCGCAGCGCCCTGCCGCACGGCGGCCGGCTCTACTACCGCCTCGAACTCGACGCCGCCTCCACCGCCTACGTCTCCGCCACCGCGGTCCCCGGCGCGGGGAGCACCGTCACGTCCACGGACGGCGTCCGCGTGTCCGTGCGGGACGCCCACGGCGGTTCCTGCTCCTACCAGGCCACCCGCTTCGGGGCGAGCCGCAGCCCGCACCCGGTCGCCGCGTGGGGCGCGCGGGAGGCCTCCCCGGGCCACACGCTGTGCCAGGGTGCCGGCACCTACTACGTGCTGGTCGAGCGCATCGACGCGACCGGCTCCTCGCCGGACACCTGGCCCCTCGAACTGGCCGTCGTGACGGAACCGGCCCTGGAGCGGACGGGCGCGACGAGCGCCCCGCGGGTGTGGGACTCGGCCACTCCCGAGCCGGTCGGCGGCCGGGGGGCGGACCGGGCGGGCGGGACCGGGTTCGCCACGGCGAGCGCCGTGGGGCAGGGAGCCTGGCGGACCGGTGTGCGTCCCGGACAGACCCTCTTCTACCGGGTGCCCGTCGACTGGGGGCAGCAGGTGAGCGTCGTCGCCGAACTGGCCGACGCGGACGGCGGCAGCGGGTACGTCGACGGCGCGCTGACGCTCTCCCTCTACAACCCCGTGCGGGGCTACGTCGAGGAGGCGTACGCCGGATACAGCGGGCAGCGGGTGTCCACCGCGCTCGCACCCCTGCCGCCCGTCGCCTACGCCAACCGCTACGGAATCGCCGACCAGGTGAAGGCCATGCGGTTCGCGGGCTCCTACTACCTCGTCGTGCACCTCGCCGACCGGACGGCCGACGCGTTCGGCGCGGGACCCCACGGCCTGACGCTGCGGGTGCGGGTGGACGGCACGGCGCGGCCGGGCCCGGGCTACGCGGGCGCCTCGGAGCCGGCGGGCCGTTTCGAGGTCACGGCCGCGGACCGGGACGCCACGGCACCCGCGGGGACCGCGGGCGGCTCCGCGGCGCTGCGGGCGGTCGCCGTGGGCGGGATCGGTACGGGGACCGCCCTGCTGGTCGCCCTGGGGGCGTGGACGCTGGTCGCCCGGCGGCGGGCGGGGGCCTGGTAGGGGGCGGCCTCCGGGTGCTCGCGCTCGCGGGGGCCCCGGCGAGGGCTTCCGGCCCGGCTCACAGACGGCTCAGCGCCCAGAAGCCCGCGGCGTAGCAGGCCAGCGCCAGGAGCAGCAGCGGGACGACCGCCTTGGCCGGCGGGCCGGGGCGGCGGGCGCGGACGGCGCGGTGCCGGGACGCCGCCCGTGCGGGGACGTGGGCCCGGGGCTCCTCGGTGGTGTAGGAGGCGGTGGACGCGTCGGCGAGGGGGAGCCGAGGGCGGGGCGGGCGCGGCGCGGGCGGAAAGTCGTGGGGGCCGCCGTGGGGCGCGGGGGCGAGCGGGACGCCGGTGGCCGGTGTGGCCGCCTGTGGTGGCGTGGCGGCGTGCCACGCCGAGGGCGGGGTGCCCTGGGGCGGCGGCAGGTGGAAGCTTCCGGTGTCCGACGGGGTGGCCGGCTCGTCCGGTCGGGGGCCGGGGCCGGGGTGGTCGTGCCCGGCCGTGGCGGTCGGCCCGGTGTCCTGCTGGAAGCCCTGGCGGGGGTCGAAGCCGGGGGGACTCGGGGTGCCCGCGTGGCTTGTTCGGCCGGTGGGGTGGGGGAAGTCCGTGGGGAGTGAGGGGTGGGCGCGGGCGGTCCCCGGGGTCGGGGAGCCGGTGGCGGGGCGACCCAGGGGGAAGGCGCCGCTCCGGCCGAAGCCGCCGCCGGCCTGGTCGAAGGCACCGACCTCGCCGAAGTCACCGGACGGACCGAAGTCACCGGGTCCGTCGAAGCCACCGGATCGGTCGGAGGCGCCGGGCCGGTCGGAGGCGTCGGGCTCGGCAGGGCCGCCGGGGCCTCGATGCGAGCGGTGCTCGCCGGGACCTCCGTGGCCACCGGTCGCGTGCGCGCCGCCCGGCGTCCCGGCGCCCGCGTCCCTGGCGGCGGCCTGTGCGGCTCCCGCGGTCCGGGGGGACTCCGGCGCACCGGGAAACGGCCCGCCGGTGCGAGGCGCATGGACGCGCCCGGCGTCGGCACCGCCGGTCCCGGAAGCCTTGCCGGGGCCGGACGTCTCGTCGGACGCCGTCTCGTGATCGTGCCCCTGGGCTGGGCCGGGCACGGCGGCCCCGGCGGCTCCCACTGTCACGCCCGGGCTTCGCTCGAGCGGACCGCCGAGGGCGAATCCCGGCGGCAGCGGGCCGAGTTGGTCGAATATCTCGATCAGTTCGTCGTCCGGTCCCGGATCCGGGAGGAGTTCCACGGCTGCCGCGAGGGCCTTGCGCGCGCCCGTGGCCGTCCGGAACCGGGCGTCGGGGTCCGGTTGCAGCAGCGTGGCCACCACCTGCCACAGCGGGTCGGGAACTCCCTTGGCGGCGCTCGGTGTTCCGTGCTCCGCGAAGTGCTCCACGAGCGCCCTGGTGTCCGGCTTGGCGCCCTGCAACAGGTAGAGGGCGACCAGGCCGGTGGCGAACAGGTCGGCGGGGAAGTCGGGTTCGGCGCCCATCATCTGTTCGGGGGCGAGGTAGCCGGGCGTTCCCACCACGAGGTCGGCCTCGGTCAGTCTCGGCTCGCCCAGCCGCATCGCGATGCCGAAGTCGGACAGCCGCAGCCGGGGGCGGCCGGTCCCGGTGGCCTCCAGCAGGACGTTGGCCGGCTTGATGTCACGGTGCACCACTCCCTCGGCGTGCACGGCGGCGAGCCCGGACAGCAGCTGGTCGAGGAGGGTGCAGACGAACGCCGGGGGCAGCGGGCCGTAGTCCCCGACCAGGTGGACGAGCGAGCCGCCGGCCACGAGGTCCATGGTGAACAGGACCTTGTCGTCGTCGGCGGCCCAGCTGGCCGGGGCGAGCACGTGCGGGTGGTCGATGCGCAGCGCCTGTTCGCGCACGAAGCGCAGCAGGGAGTGGGCGTCGCGCTGCTGGAGGACCTTGGCGGCCACGTAACGGCGCCGGCGGTGGTCGAAGGCGCGCCAGACCGCGCCGACCCCACCGCGGCCGATCGGATCGGCCAGTTCGTACCGGCCGGCGAAGACCTCACCCATGGCTGTGCGTCGCTCCTCCCCGTGCCGTCGCCTCCCCTTGCCTGCCCCGCGACGCGCGCCGTGACCCCTCGGCGGGGCGTCAGCTCTGGTGGTGCTGGTAGTGCGCGACCGCGTCGGAGGTGCGGCCGGCGCCGTACACCCGCAGGAACTCCGCCAGTTCCGGGTGGGCCGGGGCGAGGCTGTCCGCGGCCTCGATGATGTCGCCGGCGGCGGCCACCGAGCGGAGCAGGGACTGGATCTCACGGACCACCCGCTTGACCGTCGGGGCGCCCGAACCGCTGGTGGTCTGCGTGGAGGTGCTGAGCACCGAGCCGCCCTGCGAGCGCTTGATCTCGTCCATGCGCTCGGTCGCCTCGGCGGCGCTCACACTGCCGTCGGCCACCTGGCCCGCCAGTTCCTGCAGCAGTTGGACCCGCTGGACGACCGCCGGATTGCCGATCTTGGCGCGCTGGCCGCTCATCAGCTGCGACAGCATCGGGGCGGACAGCCCCAGCACTCCCGCCAGACGGGCCTGGTTGAGCCCGAGATCGTCTATGAGCTTACGGAAGAGCGCCCCCAACGGCTCCCCGTACCAGTTCCGCTGCAGTTCCCGCGCCCTGGCGGTGGCTTCCTGCTGTGCGGCGTCCATTGCGTCTCCCCATCGCTTCCCCAAGTACGGCGGTTCGCTGTAGCGAACCACGCGGAGCATCTTACGGAGCGTGGTCGGTCGCGGGGACCCCCAATCTTTTTGCTGGATCAGGGGGGTGACCCGGTACTCTGGTCTGCAGCACCCGACCGGTGGGCGGTTCCTTCGGTTGGATGCTCCTCTGCGGGGCCTTAGCTCAGTTGGTAGAGCGCTGTCTTTGCATGGCAGATGTCAGGGGTTCGACTCCCCTAGGCTCCACTTGTACGAACCCCTCTGACCTGCGGGAACGCGGTCGGGGGGGTCTTCTGCGCCCGTCTCCCGGGCGGTCGGCCGTCCACATCGCGCCGCTTCGGCCGAGGGCCGGCGGCCGGAGGCGGCCCGGCGGCGCGCCCGCTGCCTGTGAGCCGCGCCGCACCCGATCCTCCCGGCCGGTCGCGGCCGGTGTCCGCGCCGCGCGTCCCGGAGCGCGCCCCTTCTTCCGCGGCCGCTGCCCCCCCGTACGGGCAGCCGCTGTCCCCCCGTACGGGCACCCCAGCGCCGACGCCGTCGGCGTGGGTACGCGCCCCCGCTGATCCCGCACGGGCCGCATCCGCGCGGACCGGATTCGCACCGACTCTCTCCGCGGTTTTCGTCGCCGATTTCGCGTTCTTGGCATGGCGCCGGAATTCCCGCGCCCCGTGAACACCAATTGAACAAGCGAGTCGACGGACAAGCGGGCTTTAGTGGACAGTAACTGCCTCTTTAGACCGCACTGCTTTGATGAATTGGTTAGCCGCCTTCCAAAGCAGGAGGTTCATGTGCCCACGCAGCCCACGCGCGACCAGGTCGAGCAGTTCGTCGTCGACACCCTGGTGGACTGCGGCGCCGAGCGGGAGGACGTCCACATGGACGCCACCTTCGACGACCTGGAGATCGACTCCTTGGACCTGGTGGACCTCGGCCAGTCGGTGAACAAGGAGTTCCGGGTCAAGCTCCACCCCAAGGACCTGGACGACGTGAAGACCGTCGGCGAGGCGCTGGACGTGGTCTGCGCCGCTGTCGGGGTCAAGTGAGCCGCCGCCGCATCGCCGTCACCGGTGTCGGAGCGGTGACGGCTCTCGGCAGCGGCGCGCTCGTGCTGCACTCCCGGGCGGTCGCCGGGGAGAGCGGGCTCGCCGGGGGCGAGGGCCGCTGCCGTGACTTCGACCCGGAACGGGTGCTCAGCCGAAAGGAGCGCCGCCGTACCGACCGTTGCACGCAGCTGGCCATGGCCGCCTGTCAGGAGGCCCTGGAGCAGGCCGGTTGGGCCGACGGGACGCCGTACGAGGAGGGGTCGGTGGCGTGCGTCGTCGGTACCGGCATCGGGGGTTTCGGCACCCTGGAGGCACAGCTCGAGGTGTTGCGCGAGGACGGCGCGGACGACGTGTCAGGGCTGACCGTCCCGATGATGATGGCCAACGCCGCACCGGCGCAGCTCTCCCTGAAGTACGGCTTCCGGGGCGAGAGCTGGTCCGTGATGTCGGCCTGTGCCGCGGGGACGCAGGCGATCGGCGCCGGGATGCGGCTGATTCGCGCCGGGGAGGCCGAGGCGGCCGTCGTCGGCGGCGCCGAGGCGGGCCTCTCGGAGTTCATGCACGCGGCCTTCCTGAACGCGGGCGCTCTCTCTCCGTCGGGGGGCTCGGTGCCGTTCTCGAAGGACCGGGACGGCTTCGTCATGGGCGAGGGCGCCGGCATCCTGGTGCTGGAGGACCTGGAGTCCGCCGAGCGGCGCGGGGCCGTCGTGCTCGCCGAACTCGTCGGATACGGCTCCACCAGCGACGCCCACCACATCACCGCGCCCGAGCCGTCCGGGGCCACCGCCGCGCGTGCGGTGCGCAAGGCCCTCGACGACGCGGGCGTCACGCCCGGGGACCTCGGATACATCAACGCCCACGGCACCGGCACCGTGCTCAACGACCTCGCGGAGGCCTCCGCCCTGGCGTCCGTCCTCGGCGAGGAGCTGGCCCGCATCCCGATCTCCTCCACCAAGGCGGCCGTCGGACATCTGCTGGGCGCCGCGGGCGCCGTGGAGGCCGTCGCCGCGGTGCAGGCGCTCAGGCACCGCGTGGTGCCGCCGACCGTGGGCCTGAAGGAGCCGGACCCGCGGCTCGAGGGTCTCCGGCACGTGCAGGAGCCCTGCGCGCTGGAGCGGCCGGTCGCGCTGTCCACCTCGTTCGGCTTCGGCGGCCACAACGCGGCCCTGGTACTGAAGGGAGGCGCGGCGTGCTGAGTTCGGAGCGCACCGTCCCCTGCGCCTGGGTGCACAAGCGTGCCGTGGAGCAGGTGCTCGTCACCGACGTCGCCGAGGAGGAGGGCCGGCTGCTGGCGATGGCCCAGCTGCCCCGCACCCACCGGCTCTACAACGACGTGCCGCGAAACGGCCGGCGCCGGCACGACCTGTTGCTGCTCGGGGAGGCGGCGCGGCAGTCCTCCGAGGCGATCGTGCACCGGCTGATGGGCGTGCCGCTGGACCGGCAGTTCGTCATCGGCACCATGAGGGTCGCGATGCTCGACGAGAAGGCCGTCTGTGCCGGACCGGAGCCCGAGAACATGGTCGCCGAGCTGGTGGTCCACAAGGCGAAGAAGCGTCCGGACGGGACACCTCGGCACCTGCGGGCCTCGGTGATCTGCCACCTCAAGGGCGTCCCCGCGGTGGAGTTCAGCGGGACGCTGATGCTGGTCGCGCAGGACTCGTACGAGGCGCTGCGGGAGGAGGCCGGCGCCGTCGCGGTCGGCTCCGGTGGCGTCCGACCGAGCCCGGCCGAGGTCGGGCGCACCGACCCGCGGAACGTGGTGATCGCGGACCTGCGCCGAGAGGACGGGCGCCTGACGGCCCGCCTGGACGTCGATCCCGGCGACCCCGTCTTTTTCGACCACGCCCTCGACCACTACCCGGCGATGCTCCTCGGGGAGGGGGCCCGTCAGGTCGCGCTCGCCGCCCTCCCCGGCGCCGTCGACATCACCGAGTACGCCTTCACCTTCGAGCAGTTCGCCGAGCTCGCCGCCCCGGTGGCCTTCCGTGCCACCCCCCGTGAGAACTCCGTCGCCATAGAGATCGTGCAGGGCGAGGAGACCGTCGCCACCGGCGAGATCACCATCGACTGAGGGAGCATCCCGTGCCTGCTGAGCCGTACTACCTGGGCGACAACCCGTCCAAGCCCGTTCCGTTCGACGGCGTGATCACGGCGTCGCACTACATCATGCCGCTCTTCGCCACCATGGACTGGAGCCAGGTCCCGCGCGAGAAGGTCGTCGAGAACATCGGCAGCCTGCAGGACCCGGGCGGGAATCTCAACGACGAGATCATGATGTACATCCACGTCCCGTACTGCAAAAGCTTCTGCCATTACTGCAACTTCAACCGCTTCCACTATCCCAAGCAGGACTCGGAGCGGCTGGAGAATTACACGGACTACCTGATCAAGGAAATCGACTGGTACATGCGCCAGCCGTACGTCCAGGAGCGGAAGTTCACCGGTATCTACATCGGCGGCGGCAGCCCCTCCACCCTGCCCACCTCCGCGGTGGAGCGGCTCAGCGCCCACCTCGCCAAGGTCGTCCCGAACTACGAGTCCATCGAGAAGAGCTTCACCGGTGAGCCGCGCACCCTGCGCCGGCCGGGGCTGCTCGACGTCCTCAAGGACCACGGCTGGAGCCGCATCACCTTCGGCGTGGAGACCCTCGACCCGGTCATCCACCGCAAGATCGGCCGCCTGGACACGCGCGAGGACGTGGACGCGGTGTTCGACCGGATGAGGGACCTGAACTACACGGCCGACACCTGCGTCGACATGATGTACGACCTGCCGGGGCAGTCGCTGCACGGCTTCCAGGACGAGCTGGCGGAGCTGGTCGACTGCTACGACCCCACCGAGATCGACCTCTTCACCACCATCTACCTGCCCTACCGGCCGCTGCACAAGATGATCCTCGACGGCCGGGTCGCCCAGCCGGGCAGCCCGTGGCAGCTGCTCGCCATGCGCGAGCACCTCTACGACTTCCTGTCCGAGAAGGGCTACCACAACACCATCGCGGAGACCTGGTCCAAGCACCCGGAGGCCAGCCAGTACCAGACCGCGCACTGCGCCCGGCAGGACATCATCGGTGTCGGCTGCGCCGCCCGCGGCAACCTCAAGGACATGGTCTCCATCAACCCGGAGAAGGTCGACGCCTGGCAGAAGAACGTCGACGAGCACGGCGCGTCCACCGAGACGCTCCAGTCCATCGGGTACGACGGGGTGCTCGACCGGATCATGGTGATGTTCCCGCGCTACAAGCACCTCGACAAGTCGCTGCTCGGCGACTTCGGCGAGAAGGTCGACTCGGACGTCTTCGAACGGGTCATGAAGGTCATCGACGGCCACCTGGAGAACGGCACGGTCGAGGACGAGGGCGACCACTTCCGGGTCACCAAGCTGGGCGTCATCTGGCATGGCAACCTCCAGACCGACTACCTGCGCCACGCGCTCAACACGCAGGGCGAGGTCCTCATGGACCACCTCACCGAGGCCAAGGAGGACTTCGACAAGGAGGACCGCTTCGGGGTCAACGAGCAGACCGCGTTCATGAAGGAGAACGACGAACTGTATCCGAAGCTCATGAAGTGAGGCGGGCATGGAAGGTCTCCTGGTCAGGATCCCCTCGACGGGCGGCGCGGAGCTGGCGCTGAGGCTGTGGCGCAACGAGCGCGCCGACGCCCCGGTGGCCCTCGTCGTCCCGGCGATGGGCGCGCCCGGGAAGTTCTACGCCCCGTACGCGAGGAGACTGCACGCCGCCGGGCTGCACGCCGCGGTGCTGGACCTGCGCGGCCAGGGCGAGTCGGCGCCGCGGCCCCGCCGCGGGATCGACGCCGGCTACCGGGAGCTGGCCGAGGACGACCTTCCCGCCGCCGTCCGTGCCGTGCGCGCCGAGCTCCCCGGCGCGCCCGTGGTGCTCGCCGGTCACAGCCTCGGCGGCCAGCTCGCCCTGCTCTCGGCCGCCGCGGCCCCGGAGCGGAGCGTGCGCGCCGTGGTGCTCACCGCGGCGGGCTCGGTGTGGTGGCGCGGCTTCGGCGGGCCGCTGGGGGTGCGGAACCTGGCCGGCAGCCAGCTGTTCGCCGCCGCGTCGACCCTGCTCGGCCACTGGCCGGGCGAGCGCCTGGGCTTCGGCGGGCGCCAGTTCCCGGGCGTCATGAGGGACTGGGCCCGCCAAGGGCGTACCGGCAGTTACCGCCTGAAGGGCAGCGGCACCGACTACGAGGCGGCGCTCGCCGGGCTCGCGCTGCCGGTGCTCGCCGTCGAGGTGGAGCACGACGTGCTCGCCCCGCCCGGTGCGGTGCGGCACCTGCTCGACAAGCTCCCCGCGGCGCCCGTGGACCGCTGGACGTACACGGACGCCATGGCGGGCGGCAAGCGACTGGACCACTTTCGCTGGGTCCGGCACAGCGACGCACTCGCCGCGCACATCGCGCACTGGATCGGCACGACGCTTCGAGGAGGCATCTGAGGTGGCAGCGGACATAGCGGTGGTCGGCGGCGGCTGGTCGGGTATCGCCGCGGCCTGGCGGCTGCAGGCCGCCGGCCACGCGGTCACGGTCTATGACGACCAGGACCGGCTGGGCGGGCGCTCGGCCGGAGTGCGGCTCGGGGAGCGCATGCTGACCGCGGGCGGCAAGAACATCGGCCGGAAGTACTCCGTCTTCCGCTCTTTCACCGCCGAACTGGGCTGCGACGACTGGGAGTTCTTCGGCATCAACTCCACGCGCAGCGACGGCGGCCGGGACCGGACCATCGACTCCGGCAAGAAGGTCTCCTCGATCTTCCACCTGCTCAAGGACATCCCCGTCCGTGACCTGGTCCGCGGTCTGCGGGTGGTGCGCGCGGTCCGGTCCCAGGACGAGAACCGCTTCCTGGCGGGACCCGGTCTGGTCGCGATGGCGGCGAGGAAGGGCGACCCCACGCTCGCCGAGCACTTCGGCCCGGTGCTGCGCAAGAAGCTGATCCGCTCGCTCACGGTGCGGATGAACGGCGCCGAGGACGACGAGGTGTACCTCGAGTGCTTCGGCACCCACCTCGGCATGGTCATGGACACCTTCGAGCAACTCAGCAGTGGATTCGAAACTCTTTTCGAGAGATTCGGCAAGCACGTCGCCTTCCAGGGCGGTACACGGGTCACCGACCTGGCGGTCCTTCGCGAGCGGCACGACGCCGTTCTCGTCGCCCTCCCCGCACACGCGGCGGCGCCCCTGGTGGAGCCCCTGTCCCGGGTCCTCGCCGAGGAACTGCGCGGCATCCGCTACTTCCCCGCCGCCGTGGTCCTCGCCGAGTACGACCGCCCGGTCTTCGGCGAGCGGGCCCGCGCCTTCGTGCAGCCCGCGGGCTCCCCGCTGAGCAACGCCGGCGCGTACGGTGTCCACGACCGGCACATCGTCCGCTACACCTTCTCCGGCCGTGCCCACCGCGCCGCCGAGCGCACGGACGAGGAACTGCTCGCCATCGCCGAGGCCCAGCTCGGCAAGCAGGCCGAGCTCGCGCGTGCCGAGCGGGTCGCCGCGGTGACCAAGCGCTGGGAGCGCGCCTACTGCGGCTACAGCCGCCACCACAGCGCCCGCCTCGCCCGCATCCAGCGGGCCGTCGAACCCCTCGACCGGTTGGAGCTGACCGGCGACTACCGGCGCGGCGCCTCCATCGAGGCCTGCTTCCGCGCCGGGTACGAGAACGCCGACAGACTGCTGAAGGCCCTGTGATGGGCGACCTGGTGCTGCTGGAGGCCGACGGGGACATCGGGGTGCTCACCCTGAACCGCCCCGAGGCCGGGAATGCGATGGACCACGCGCTGCTCACCGAACTGGCAGCGGCCACGAGCCAGTTGCACGGGTACAAGGGCGTCCTCGTCACCGGAGCGGGCAAGGACTTCTGCCGTGGCGGCGACCTGCGGGAGATGGACCGCCGCCTGGGCGACCCGTCGGTCGACTCCCGCGCCTACAGCCATGAGCTGACGGACCTGCTGGGCGCGGCGATCCGCGACATCAGGGCGCTGCCCTGCCCCGTCCTCGCCGCCGTCAACGGCCAGGCCGCGGGCGCCGGCATGTCCCTCGCCCTCGCCTGCGACCTGCGGCTCGCCTCCCGCCGCGCCGCCTTCCACATCGCCTACGGTGCGCTCGGCGCCTCCACCGACGGTGGCATGTCCTGGTTCCTGCCCCGTCTGGTCGGTCACGGCCGCGCACTCGAACTCCTGCTGGAGCAGCCCGTCCTGAGGGCGTCGCGCGCCGCCGAGCTGGGCCTGGTGACCGAGGTCGTGGAGCCCTCGGAGCTGCGTGCGGAGGCCCTGTACCGCCTCCGTGCGCTTTCCTCCGCCGCCCCGCACACCCTCCGCAGCGCCAAGCGACTGCTCGACACGGCACTCCACACCTCCCTGGAGGACCACCTCGCCGCCGAGCACGAGCTCTTCGCCGACGGCGCCGCCTCCGCCGACCTGCGCACCGGCATCGGCGCACTGCTGGCGGGAGAGACCCCTGAGTTCCACGGCCGCTGACCTCGCCGCCCCGGCGACGGACACCGTCGGAGCGGGCGTCGCGGACGGAGTGCGGGTCTGGTTCGCCCGGTTCGCCGACGATCCCTCGGGCCGGATGCCGCAGGCGGAGAAGCGACGGGTCCGGGCGGAGGTACGGGCCTGGGTGCGGGCGTCTTTGGTCCGGGCGTGCGGCGGCCGGCCGGTGACCGTGTGGCGGGACGGCCGCGGCAAGCCGTTCGCCTCGTGCGACGGGCGCCCGGTGTTCGTCAGCTGGAGTCACTCGGACGGGACGGCCGTGCTCGCGGCCTCCTGGGACGCGCCGGTCGGCGTGGACGTCGAGCGCGTCCGGGACCGCCGCAACCTGCCCGAGCTGGCCGCCTCCTGCCTCACCCCGGTCGAGTTGGCGCACTGGCGCCGCGACCCCACGGCCCACCGGTTCACCCGGCTGTGGGTCCGCAAGGAGGCCCTGCTCAAGGCCCGCGGCGAGGGCTTCCCCGCACTGCTGGACCAGGTGTGCACCCTGCGCGGGCCGGTGCGCGACCTGGCGGCCCCGCCCGGCTACCACGCCGCCGTGGCGACGGACCGCGACCATCCCCCGTACGACGAAGGGCTCACCCGTGCCTGACAACGCGGCCCCGCTCCGCCGGGCCATGGAGACCATCCGCTCCCTGCGCGCCGAACTGGAGGCGGCCCGCGGCGCGCGCCGCGTCGCCGTGGTCGGCGCGGCGCTGCGGGCGCCCGGCGGGATCGCCGACCGGGACTCCTACTGGGAGGCGCTGATCGCGGGGAGCGACCTGACCGGTCCCTACCCGGCGGACCGCCCCGGCCCGGGACCCGCCGGGCGCGGCGGCTACCTCGCCGGCGCGCTCGCCTTCGACGCCGACTTCTTCGGCATCTCCCCGCGCGAGGCGCGCAACCTCGACCCCCAGCACAGACTGCTCCTCGAAGTCGCCTGGGAGGCCTTCGAGGACGCGGCGATCGTGCCCGCGGCGGCCGCCGGGTCCACCGGCGTCTACGTCGGCATCACCGGGCAGGACCACCGGGCCTGGGCGGAGGAGGATCCCAGTCCGTCGTGGCTGATCGGCAACGGGCACTGCTTCGCCGCCGGGCGGCTCGCCCACACCCTGGGCCTGGGCGGCCCCGCGCTCGCGATCGACACCGCGTGCTCCTCCTCGCTGGTCGCCGTCCACCAGGCCGCCCGCGCGCTCGCCGCCGGCGACTGCGACCTGGCCCTCGCCGGCGGCGTCAACCTCGTCCTCGGCCCCCGCTCCACCCTGGAGATCGGCCGCACCTCCGCGCTCTCCCCGGACGGCCGCTGCCGCCCCTTCGACGCCCGCGCCAACGGCTTCGTGCGCGGCGAGGGGTGCGGGGTGCTGCTCCTGAAACGCCTCGCCGACGCCGAGCGCGACGGGGACCGGGTGCTGGGGGTCATCGAGGCGACCGGCGTCAACCACGACGGCCGCGCCACCGGTTTCACCGCGCCCAGCGTCGCCGCCCAGACCCGGCTGATCGAATCCGTCCTCGCCGCCGCCGGGTGCACCGCCGACGACGTCGGCTACCTGGAGGCGCACGGCACCGGCACCGCGCTCGGCGACCCGATCGAGCTCGCCGCCGCCCGCGCGGCCCTCGGCGGCTCCCGGACCTGGCACATCGGCTCGGTCAAGGCCAACATCGGTCACACCGAGGCGGCTGCCGGAGTGCTCGGACTGCTCAAGGCCCTGCTGGTCCTCGAACACCGGACCGTGCCGCCGCAGGCCGCCTTCGCCACGCTCAACCCGCGCATCGAGGAGGGCGGCGGCTTCGAGGTGCCGCGCCGCGCGGTGCCGCTGGACGCCGGCGCGGGAGGTTACGCCGCGGTGAGCTCGTTCGGCATGAGCGGCACCAACGCGCACGCGCTGCTCGCCGGCCATGTCTCCCCCGCGTCCGCCGTGGAGTCCGCGGGCGGTTTCCCGGTCTCCGCCCACACGGCCGCCGCCCTGCGCGAGCTGGCCGCCCGCTATGCCGCCGCGCTCCCCGACGACGCCGACGGCTTCGCGGCCTTCGCCCACACCGCCACCCACGGCCGTACCCGCCTGCGCGAGGCCTTCTGGGTCAAGGCCGACTCCCCCGGTGAGGCCCGCGAGGCCCTGCTCGCGCTCGCCGCCGGCACGCAGGACGCCCGGCTCCAGTCGCTGACCGCGGACGACGCGCTGCCCGGCCCGGGCACGGCCCGCACGGTGGCGCCGCTCCCGCGCTACCCCTGGCAGCGCCGCACGTTCAGCCTGCGCCCGCTGTCCTGACGGGCCGTGGCGGGGACGCCCGGCGCTCGGCCGGACGTCCCCGCCGGAGGTGGTGCGCGCGGGCGGTACCCGAGGCGGGGCCCCGCACCATGCCGCGGGCTCCGGGGCCGCCCCGGACCCGCGCGTGCGCCGCGGGGCACGCCGTCCGGCGTGCCCCGCGGCCAGGCGTCCGCACCGGGCGCCCGTCCAGCGCGTGTCTCCAGCCCTGACGGGCTCGCGTCCCGGGCTCCCCGGCCGCTTCGGCGGGCGACGCGTACGGGCGGCGCCGGGGGTGAGGCCGAGGATCCCGCGCCGCGGCGCTCGGCCCGGCGTGGGCCCGAAGTCCCGCGCGGGCTGCCGGGGTCAGGTGTCGGCGCCGGTCAGTTCCGTCAGGGCGGGGACCAGTCTCGCCAGCGTGCCGTGTTTCCACAGCAGCGTCGGGCTCAGCCGCAGCCCGAGCGCCGCCTCCAGCCGGTTGCGCAGCTCCAGGGACATCAGCGAGTCCATGCCGAGGGAGCGCAGCGGTGCGTCGGGGGCGAGCCGGTCAGGGGCGAGACGGAGGACCTGCGCGGCCTCGTCGCGGACGAGGGCGGCGATCCTCGCGGGGGAGAGGCCGCCGGGGCCACCGGTGGGTGAGGCGTCCGGACCGTCGGCGGCGAGGAGCCGCCAGCTCGGGAGGGCGGCGGCGGCCGGGTAGGTCTCCAGCCACCGTCCGGGGTCGAGCGCGAGACAGCCGACCACGTCCTCGTCGTCGGCGAGGAAGCGGTCCAGAGCGCGCCAGCACTCCTCGGGGGTGACGGCGCCCAGGCCGCGCGCGGCGAGGCGGTCCGCGCCGGCGGCGGCGAGGCCCGCGCCCGAGACGGGGCCCCACTGGACGCTGAGGGCGGGCAGCCCGGCGGCGCGGCGCGAGCGGGCGAGGGAGTCCAGGGCGGAGTTCGCGGCGGCGTAGGCGGCCTGTCCCGCGGTGCCGACGTAGGCGGCGGCGGAGGAGAAGAGGACGAAGAGGTCCAGTCCGTCGGCCGCGGTGAGCTCGTGCAGGACACGGGCGCCGTCGGCCTTGGGACGCAGCGCCCGGTCGAGCAGGGCGGCGTCGACGTTGGCGAGGGTGGCGTCGGCGAGCACGCCGGCGGCGTGGAAGACGCCGCGCAGCGGCGGGAGCTGTGTACGGATCTCCTCCAGCACCTCCCGCACGCGGGCCGGGTCGGCGACGTCGGCGGACCACACCATGACCCGGGCGCCGCGGCGCCGGAGGGCCTCGACGCGCTCCGGGTCCTTCGGTTCGCCGCGGCCGAGCAGTGCCACGGCGCCCGCGCCGCGGTCGGCGAGGTGCTCGGCGAGGGAGAGGCCGAGGGCGCCGAGCCCGCCGGTGATCAGGTAGGTGCCGCCGGGGCGGAACCGGCCGCCGGGCAGCGGTTCGGGGACGACGTCCACGGGTGACGGGGTGAGCACCAGCTTGCCGATGTGCTCGCCGCGGGACATGGTGCGAAAGGCCCGCTCGGCGTCCGCGAAGGGGAACTCCCGCACGGGCAGCGGGGTGAACTCGCCCGCCTCCAGCAGCCCCCACACGGTCTCCAGCACGGTGGCGAACCGTTCCGGGCGGCGGCGCAGCAGTCCGGCGATGTCCACCGCGGAGACGGTGACCGCCTTGCGGAAGGCGCCGAGCCCGATCGAGGTCTCGCCGTGGATGTCGCGCTTGCCGACCTCGACGAACCGGCCGTCCTCGGCCAGCGCCTCCAGGCCGAGCGTGAGGGCCGCACCGGAGAGCGAGTTGAGGACCACGTCCACGCCGCGCCCACCGGTCGCCTCGCGCACCTGCTCGGCCCACCGCAGGCCGCGCGAGTCGAAGACGTGCCGCACGCCGAGGCTGCGCAGGTGCGCCCGCTTCTCCTCGGTGCCGGCGGTGGCGATCACCTCGGCCCCCGCCATCCGCGCGACCTGGAGCGCGGCCAGGCCGAGCCCGCCGGTGGCCGAGTGCACCAGCACCGTCTCGCCCGGACCGGTCCGGGCCACGTCGATCAGCGCGTACCAGGCGGTGACCAGCACCATCGGCAGGGCCGCCGCCTGAGCGCCGGACAGCCCCCGGGGCACCGGCACGACGTGCCGCGCGTCCGCCGTCATCTCGGAGCCGAGCGCCCCGAACCCGCAGGCGACCACCCGGTCCCCGGGGGCCACGCCGGTCACGCCCTCGCCCACGGCGGTCACCGTGCCCGCGCACTCCAGGCCGAGGACGGTGCGGTCCGCGGTGGTGTCCGGGTAGACGCCGAGGGCCTTCATCACGTCGATGAAGTTGAGCGCCGCGGCCGTCGTGCGGACGGTGACCCGTCCGGCCGCCGGCGGCGCCGTCTCCAGCGGCCGCGCCGCCAGGGTCTCCAGGCTGCCGGGCCGGCCGACCGCGAGCCGGTAGGGCCGCTCGCCGCCGCTGCGGATGGCGGGCGGCAGGGCGGGGCCGCCCCCGCGCACCCGGCGCCCCACCAGCCGCCGCCCGTCGCGCAGCTCCACCCGGTCCTCCGTCGCGCCCAGCTCGCCGGCCGTGAGCTCCGTAAACGCCCCGGTGATCAGCCGCGCGACCAGCTGCGGGTGCTCGGACTGCGCCACGGCGACGAAGCCCTCGTACGGGCCCGCCTCCTCGGCGAGGACCGCCAGCCGCGCGGAAGGGTTCTCGGCGAGGGTCCGCCGCACCAGTTCGGCCAGCCGGGCCAGGCCCTCACGGGAGTCGGCCGGCGCGACGAAGGCGACCACGTCGGCCCGGGCGAGCTCTACGCCGTCCGGCTCCGGCCCGGGCAGCCGTGCCGTGTCACCGGTCCAGTGCACGGCCCCGGGCTCGCCGTCCGCGCGCTCCCCGGGCTCCCAGACCGTGCGGAACACCAGCCGGTCCGTCCCGTCCGTCTCCTCGGCGGTCTCCGGCAGGCCGGCCAGCGCCACTCCGTCCAGCCGCCCGAGCGGCGTGCGGTCCTCGGCGAACACGGCGAGGTCCACACCGTGCCCGGTCCGCCGGGCGTGCACCAGCAGCCGTTCGGGTGTCTCGGCGGGCAGCGTCGCGGCGCGCACGGCGACCGGCAGGCACGGACCGTCGGTCACCGCGAGCGCGGCCTGCAGCACGCCGTCCCACAGCACGGGGTGCACGGCGTCGGCGAGCCGCCCGGACCGGCTGCCGCCGGGCAGGGCGACGACGACCAGCGCCTCGTCGCCGGCACGGCTGCCGCCGGTCACGGTCCGGAAGGCGGGGCCGTAGGGGAGGCCGCGGGCGGCGCAGCGGCGGTAGAAGTCCTCGGCGGTGAGCGGCGCGCCGTCGGCCGCCAGGCGGGCCGGGAAGACGGGCGGTTCGATCGGTGCGCCCCACGACGCGAGGGCACGACAGTGGACCGTCCAGCCGGTGTCCTGGGCGGAGGCCACCTGGGCCATGCCGTTCGGGCCCGCGCCCGGCCGCCAGGTCACCCCGAGGCGCACCGGGTCGCCGGACAGGGGCAGCGCCTCGGTGAGGCGCACGTCCCGGAACACGAGCGGTCCGTCCGCCCGGTCGCGCAGGGCGTGCTGGAGCAGCGCCAGCTGGCCGCCGCCGGGAAAGACCGCGACGTCGTGCAGCCGGTGGTCGCCCAGCCACGGGTGGTCGGCCAGCGAGGGCTCGGTGAAGTCCTCCCAGAGACCGTTCGCGGTGGCGGGGCGCAGGGTCAGCTCCAGCCGGCCGCGGCTCGTGGTCCGGCCCGCGGCGACGGCGTAGCGCTCGCGCTGCAAGGGGTACGGGGGCACCGCCGCCCCGGGGCGCTGCCGGTCCGGCGGGCCGTAGGCGGGCAGGCCTGAGACGTAGGCCGTGCCGAAGGCGGCGACCAGGTCGGCGGCGGAACCCTCGTCGCGGCGCAGCGTGCCCAGCACCGCGGGGGGCTCGGGGCGCTCCTCACCGAGCTGGCGCAGTGCGGTGCCGAGGCCGGGGTGCGGGCTGATCTCGACGAGGTGGGTCACCCGGTCGTCCAGCAGGAGGCGCACCGCCTCGGCGAAGCGGACCCGGCCGCGGAGGTTGGCGGCCCAGTGGGCGGCGTCCAGCTCGCCGCCCTCCTTCACCCTCAGGTCCACGGTGGACAGGAGGGGGATGTGGCCCGTACGAGGGGTGAGCGGGGCGAGGACGGAGCGTATCTCGCCCAGGATGGGGTCCATCTGCGGGCTGTGCGAGCCGTAGTCGACGTCCACCAGGCGGCAGAAGACGTCGTCCGTCTCCAGGATCTCCTTCAGCAGCAGCACCGGGTCGGCCTCGCCGGCCAGCACACAGGAGCGGGGGCCGTTCTCCACCGCCAGCTCCACCAGGCCCTCGAACCCTTCGAGGGCCTTGCGCACCCCGTCGGTGTCCAGGTCCACGGCGAGCATCCGGCCGTGCCCGGCGACCTTCCGCAGCAGCGCGCTGCGCCGGGCCACGGCGAGGGCGCCGTCCGCGACGGTCAGCGCACCGGCGACGGTGGCGGCGGCGATCTCGCCCTGGCTGTGCCCGACGACGACGTCGGGCCGGACCCCGGCCCGCTCCCAGGCGGCGGCGAGCGAGACGGACATGGCCCACAGGGCCGGCTGCACCCGCTCCACGCCCGCAAGCGGTGCGCGGCCCGTCACGAGGTCCCTCACGTCCCAGGACACGTGGGCCCTCAGGGCCTCGGCACAGCGGTCCAGGGCGGCGGTGAAGGCGGGGTCGGCTCCGTAGAGGCCGGCGCCCATGCCCGCCCACTGGGCGCCCTGGCCGGGAAAGACGAAGGCGACCTTGCCCGTCTCGCGGGCCCGGCCGACGGCGGCCTCCCGCAGCGAGGGACCGACCAAGGCGCGGCGCTCGGGGAAGTGGTCGCGGTGGTGGGCCAGGGAGCGGGCCACCGCGCGCGGGTCGGCGCCGGCGGCCAGCAGGGCCCGCACGGAGGCGGTGCGCTCCTCCAGCGCCCGCGGGGTGTGACCGCTCAGCGGCAGCACGAACGGCCCGTCGGCGGCGGCGCCTTCCTGGACGGAAGCCGGCGGCGGGGGCGGTTCCACCACGGCGTGCGCGTTGGTGCCGCCCCAGCCGAAGGAGTTGACGCCGATCCGGGCCCCGGGCGGCAGGGGCAGCGGCTGCCGCACGACCTCCAGGTTCAGGGCGTCGAAGTCGATCCGCGGACTTAGCTCCTCGGCGTGCAGACTCGGCGGCACGCTCCCGTGCTCCAGCGCGAGGACCGCCTTGAACAGCCCGGCGAGTCCCGCGGCGGGCTCCAGGTGGCCGATGTTGGTCTTCACCGAGCCGATCCGCAGCGGTTCCCCGCCCCGGGCGGTCCCCAGCACCTCGCCCAGCGCCGACGCCTCGGCGAAATCGCCGCGGACGGTGCCGGTGCCGTGCGCCTCCACGTAGGCCACCGAGGCGGGGTCGATTCCGCCGGGCCCGTAGACCCGGCGCAACAGGTCCACCTGGGCGGCCGGGTGGGGCGTGACCAGGCTCTCCCCGCCGCCGTCGTTGTTGACGGCGCTGGCGCACACCACGGCCCGGATCCGGTCGCCGTCGCGGACCGCGCGCTCCGCGGCCTTCAGATAGACGACGGCCACCCCCTCCCCGCGGACGAAGCCGTCGGCGCCGGCCCCGAAGGCGTGGCACCGGCCGGTGGGGGAGAGTCCGCCGAAGTGGGCGAGTCCGACGGTCACTTCGGGGGTGAGCATCAGGTTGCAGCCGCCGACCAGCGCCGTGTCCACCTCGCCCGAGCGGATCGCCTGGCAGGCCTGGTGGAGCGCGACCAGCGAGGAGGAGCAGCTGGACTCGACGGTGAGGCTGGGTCCCGTGAGTCCGAGGGTGTAGGAGATGCGGGAGGAGAGGATGTCGAGCGAGTTGCCGACGATGGAGTGCTGGGTGGGCGGGGCGCCGCGGTCCTTGCGCAGCAGTTCGTGGTCGTGCCAGAGGCCGCCGACGTAGACCCCGGTGCGGGTGCCGCGCAGGGCGGCGGCCGGGGTGTCCGCGTCCTCCAGGGCCCGCCACACGGCCTCCAGGAGCAGCCGCTGCTGCGGGTCGAGGACCTCTGCCTCGCGCGGGGAGATGCCGAAGAAGCCGGCGTCGAAGAGGTCGACGCCCTCCAGGAAGCCGCCGACCGCCTGGATGTCCTTCACCGGGTCGGTCACCTCGTCCGGGTCCCAGCGGTCGGCGGGGACGGGGCCGATGGCGTCGCGGCCGTGAGCGAGCAGTTCCCAGAAGGCGTTCAGGTCCGGAGCTTGCGGGAAGCGGCCCGCCATGCCGATGACAGCGATGCTCACTCGAGCCCTCCAGACAAGTGCCGACGTGCGCCGCTGGCGATGCTAGGAGCGGCGGCAAAACCCCTGCTAAAGCTCTGCTGAAGCGATCAGGGCGGCGGCGCGTTCGGGCGCTAGCGTCACCGTGTATGGACGTTGCCGAGGCATTCGACCGAGCCCGCGCCGCACAGCCGGGGTGGGCCCGCGTTCCCGTACGGCGCCGCGCGGCGGTGCTGCTCCGCTTCCACGACCTGCTGCTGAGCCGCCGGGAGGAGATCGTGGCGCTGGTGCGCGAGGAGACCGGGAAGGTGCGCCCGCACGCGGTGGAGGAGGTGCTCGCCGCCTCGGTGGTGGCCCGGTACTACGGCCGTCGCGCCCCGCACCAGCTGCGCCCGCGCAGGCGCCGCGGCGCGATACCGGTACTCACCCGTACCACGGAACTGCGCCACCCGGTCGGTGTCGTCGGCCAGATCGTCCCCTGGAACTACCCCCTGGCGCTCGCCGTCAGCGACGCCCTCCCGGCGCTCGCCGCGGGCAACGCGCTGGTCACCAAGCCGGACAGCCGCACCGTGGGGACCACCCGGTGGGTGCGGGAGCGGATGGTCGAGGCGGGGCTGCCGGCCCAGGCCTGGCAGCTGGTGACCGGCGACGGGCCCACGGTGGGCCGGGCCGTGGTGGACCACGCCGACCATGTCTGCTTCACCGGCTCCACCCGCACCGGGCGCGAGGTCGGCCGCCGCGCCGGGGAGCGCCTGGTCGGCTGCTCGCTGGAGCTGGGCGGGAAGAACGCGCTCGTGGTGCTCGACGACGCGGACCTGGACCGCGCGGTGGACGGCGCGGTCCGCGGTTGTTTCGCCTCCGCGGGGCAGCTGTGCATGTCGACGGAGCGGATCTACGCGCACGCCGACATCGCGGACCGCTTCCTGGAGGCCTTCGTCGCCCGGACCTCCGCACTGGTCCCGGGCGTCGACATCGGCCCGTTGATCTCCGCCGAGCACCTCGCACGGGTCGACGAGCACGTCCGGGACGCGGTCTCCCTGGGAGCCACCGTGCTCACCGGCGGCCACCCCCGTGAACAGCTGTACTACGAGCCGACCGTGCTGGCGGACGTCACCCCGCGGATGCGGTTGCACGCCGAGGAGACCTTCGGACCGGTGGTCGCCGTGCACCGTTTCACCGGCGACCCCGCCGACCTCGTCAACGACACCGACTACGGCCTCAACGTCTCCCTCTGGACCCGCAGCCCCGCCCGCGCCCGTGCCCTCGCGGCCCGGCTGCGCACCGGCCAGGTCAACGTCAACGAGGCCTATGGCTCCGCCTTCGGCAGCGTGGACGCGCCCATGGGCGGCCGCGGCGCCTCCGGGGTCGGCGCCCGGCACGGCGCCGAGGGCATCCGCCGCTTCACCGAGACCCAGACCGTCGCCGAGCAGCGGGTGCTGCCCATGGCCCCGTTCACCCTCGGCCCGCTGAGGGTCGAGGGCGAACGCTACGAGGAGTTCATGGTGCGGGCGATGCGCACGCTCAAGCGGCTGCGCCTGCGGTGATCACCACCGGGCCGGCAGCCTGCGCACACCCCGGATGAGCAGTCCGGGCCGCCACCGCAGCGCTCCCGGCTCGGTGTCCAGCGCCAGTCCGGGGCAGCGCTCCAGCAGCGTGCGGATGGCGACCTTCGCCTCCAGCCGGCCCAGCGGCGCGCCCAGGCAGTAGTGCACCCCGTGCCCGAAGGCCAGGTGGGACTGCGGGGCGCGGCGGATGTCGAAGGTGTCGGGGGCGGCGAACTTCGCCGGGTCCCGGTCGGCGGCGGCGAACACCACCCGCACCGTGGAGCCGGCCGGGATGACGGTGCCGCGGAAGCGGGTGTCGGCGTCGGTGTAGCGGAAGGTGGAGTTCTCCACCGGGCCCTCGTAACGCAGCATCTCCTCCACCGCGCCGTCCAGCAGACTCATGTCGGCGCGCAGGTCGGCGAGCTGGTCGGAGTGCTGGAGCAGGCAGAGCAGCCCGCCGGAGATGAGGTTCGCGGTGGTCTCCTGCCCGGCGACCAGGAGCAGGAAGGCCATCGCGATCAGCTCGTCCCGCGAGAGCCGGTCGCCCTCCTCGTCGCGGGTTCTGATCAGCGCGCTCATCAGGTCCTCGCCGGGAGTGCGGGCCTTGTCGTCGATGAGCCGGGTCAGATAGGCCTCGAGGGCGCGGACCGCGTTCGCCCTCGAGTCCGGGCTCTCGGGCGCGACGAAGTCGTTGGACCAGCCGCGGAAGGTGTCCCGGTCCAGCTCGGGGACGCCGAGCAGTTCGCAGATGACGGTCATCGGCAGCGGGAAGGCGAGCGCGTCCACCAGATCGGCGCGGCGTTCCGGCTTCGCGGTCAGCGCGTCCACCAGTTCGTCCGTCAGCTCCTGGACCCGCGGCTCCAGTGCGGCGATGCGCCGGCCGGTGAACTCCCGGGTGACCAGCTTCCGCAGCCGGGTGTGGTCCGGGGGGTCGGTCTCCAGCAGGTTGGCGTCTATCGGTGAGACGCCGCCGTGCGACGCGCTCGGGCGGGGCCGGTTCTTGCGGAACCTCGGGTCGGTGAGCGCGTCCTTGGCCGCCTCGTAACCGACGACGAGCCATTGCTCGCCCTCCTCCGCCAGCACCCGGTGCACCGGGCCGCGCTCGCGGAGTTTCGCGTAGAGCGGATAGGGGTCGGTGATGAACTCGGCGGCGTCAGCGGTGAGATCGACGAGGCGGGTCATGGCGGGCACCTTAGGTTCGCGGGCAAATGCCCCGCTAAAGCAGAGCTAAATCGACGGAAGGGTAGGAGAGTGTGCCGCCGGGGCCCCGCACCGGGCTCGGCCGGGGAGTTTTCCGTTCCGGCTCCGGGTCGTGCCGGGTGCTCGACGCGGTTGCCGTTCCCGATTTCATGTGGACGGCTGTCCCCGGTTTTTGGTGCACGACTGTCCCGGAATCTCGGCGGGGATGCTTTCGGTTTCCGACGGGGGCTGCCGGTCGTCGTCACCGACCGTCCCCCGCCTCTCACTCACGGCTGCTCCCGCGGCGGGCGCGGGGACGACGAGGTCGGGCGGCTCCGCTCATGGGGGCGGCGGCGCCAGGTCGGCGTCGATGTCCGGAGCGGACATCGACGGGCGGACGGCTCGTCGTTCCATATTCGTTGCTAAAGCCCGGGAAAAAGCCCTGGTGAATACGCGGCGGCCCGCCTTGTCCGCGCCATCGGTAATTCGGCACACTGCACCGGTGCCGAAGCAAGTGGGCGATCTGGAGGGGGAGCAGTGGCCGGTCGTGAGGCGGTGCGCAGAATTCTGGCGGCGGTGACCGTGGGCGTCTTCCGCCCCAAGGTCACCGGAGTCGAGAACATTCCGCGCGGCGGGCCCTTCGTGCTCGCCGCCAACCATCTCTCCTTCTGCGACCACATTTTCCTCAGCCTGCTGGTGCCCCGCCCGGTGTACTTCGTGGGCAAGGCCGAGCGGCTCGGGCGGGGCGGGCTGCGCGGTCGGCTCAGCGGGCTGTTCTTCGAGAAGGTCGGCATGATCCCGGTCCGCCGCGACGGCGGCCGCGGCGGCGTCGCGGCCCTGACGGCGAGCCAGGAGGTGCTGGAGCGCGGTGCCGGGGTGGGCATCCACCCGGAGGGCACCCGCTCCCCCGACGGCCGCCTCTACCGCGGTCACACGGGAGCCGCCTGGCTCTCGCTGGAGACCGGCGCGCCCGTGGTGCCGTGCGGACTGATCGGCACCGAGCGGGTGCAGAGCCCGGGGAAGCTGCTGCTGCGCCCCGTCCGCTTCGAGGTCCACTTCGGGGCGCCGCTCTCGCCCGCCGACTACGCGGGCAAGGAGCACCTCAGCCTCACCCGCCGTCGCTACACCGACCGGATCATGCAGCAGATCGGGGCGCTCAGCGGCCAGGAGTCCGTGCCGCGCTTCGCCGTCAAGGGTCAGGCCCTGAAGGAAGGGAGCCACGCATGAGCGACACCGCACGCGAGGAGGACCTGCGGAGGATCGCCGTGATCGTCGCGGAGATCACCGGCCTCGAGGAGGACGAGATCCGCCCCGACGCGGAGCTGGTGGACGACCTCTGCATCGACTCGGTCGCCCGGATCGAGCTGATGGTGGCCTGCGAGAGCAGGCTCGGCGTCGCCATGCCGGACGAGGTGGTGAACCGGCTGCGCACCGTGGACGACGTACTGGACCACTTCGCCGCCGCCCGGACCCCGGCCTCGTGACCGCCGTCGTCACCGGGCTCGGCGCCCTCACCCCGTTGGGACCGGACGCCGAGAGCCTGCACCGCGGTCTGCTCGCCGCGACCTCCGGAGTGGGACTGCTGGAGGGCGGTGAGTTCGACGCGTTGCCGACCCGGCTCGCCGCCACCGTCGCCCGCGAGAACGTCGAGGGCCGGCTGGAGCGGACCGCCGCGCGCACCGTGGAGCGCGTGCAGCACCTGGCCCTGATCGCCGCCCGCGAGGCCTGGGAGCAGGCCAAGGCCCAGGACGTCACCGACCCGGCCAGGGTCGCCGTGGTGCTCGGCACCGCCGTCGGCGGCATCGCCGCGCTGCCCGGGCAGACCCTGCTGGTGGAGGAGCACGGGCCGCGCCGGGTCAGCCCGTACCTGATGTCCGCGCTGATGCCCAACGCGTCCGCCGCCTCCGTGGCACTGCACCTCGGCGTGCACGGCGGCGCGCGCACCACCGCCAGCGCCTGCGCCTCCGGCGCCGAGGCGGTGGCGTTCGCCCTGGAGCTGCTGGAGACCGGGCAGGCCGACGTGGTGATCGCCGGCGGAGCCGAGTCCTGCGTCCACCCGATGACACTGGCCGGGTTCGCGCAGCTGCGCGCGCTCTCCCGCCGCGTGGACGAACCGGCCTCGGCCAGCCGCCCCTTCGACACCGCCCGGGACGGCTTCGTGCTCGGCGAGGGCGCCGCGGTGCTGGTACTGGAGCGACCCGAGCACGCCGCCGCGCGCGGGGCCGAGGTGCTCGGACGCGTCCTCGGCGCGGGGATCACCTCCGACGCGCACCACCTCATCGCACCCGACCCCGAAGGCGCCCAAGCGGCCCGCAGCATCGGGCTCGCGCTGCGCGCGGCCGGGCTGACCCCCGCCGACATCGGCCACGTCAGCAGCCACGGCACCGCCACGCCCGCCGGGGACCTCGCCGAGGCTCGCGCCCTCAACAGGGCGCTGGGCGGCGAGCGCCCGCCGGTCACCGCCGTCAAGTCCTGCACCGGGCACCTGCTCGGCGCCTCCGGCGCTGTGGAGGCGGTCGCCGCGCTGCTGGCGCTGCGGGACGGCGTGGTGGCGCCGATCCGCAACCTGGACGACCCGGACCCGGGCGCCGACCTCGACCTGGTGACGGGCCGGCCGCGCCCGGTCGGCCGGGGCGCGGCCCTGTCCACCTCCTTCGGCTTCGGCGGCCACAACGTCTCCCTGGTCCTCGCCCGCTGAGGACCCGGGGACGCGGTCGCGAACACTCTCAGTCCCGCACCACTTCCCGCACAGCACACCGACAAGGAGCGGAGTCATGACTCTGCGCGAGCTCTTCAACCGCCCGGGGGTGATCCGCATCGCGGGCGCCCACAACCCGCTCGGCGCCCGGCTCGCCGAGCGTGCCGGGTTCGACGGGATCTGGTCCAGCGGGCTGGAGATCTCCGCGTCCCAGGGTCTGCCGGACACCGACCTGCTCACCATGTCGGAACTGCTCCAGGTGGCCTCCTCGATGGCCGCCGCGGTCGGGGTGCCGGTGGTGGCGGACTGCGACGCCGGGTACGGCAACGCGCTGAACGTGATGCACACCGTGCGGCGCTACGAGCGGGCCGGGATCGCTGCGGTCAGCATCGAGGACAAGATGTTCCCCAAGGTCAACAGCTTCGTCGCGGGCCGCCAGCAGCTGGTGTCCACGGAGGAGTTCTGCGGGAAGATCGAGGCCGCCAAGGCGGCGCAGCGCGGCACGGACCTGATGGTGATCGCGCGCACCGAGACGCTGATCGCCGGCCGGTCGATGGACGAGGCGCTCGCACGGTGCGCGGCCTACGCGGAGGCGGGCGCCGACGCCGTGCTCATCCACGCCAAGGGCGAGTCGCCCGGACCGGTGCTGGAGTTCCTGGGGCGGTGGAAGGCGGGCCTCCCCGTGGTGGTCGTGCCCACCACCTACCACACCGCCACGGCGGAGGAGCTGGGCGCGGCCGGGGCCAAACTCGTCGTCTACGCCAACCACGGGCTGCGGGCCGGGATCACCGCCATGGCCGAGACCTTCGAGACCATCCTCAAGGAGGGCCGCTCCACCGGCGTCGAGGAGCGGATCGCACCGCTGCGCACCGTCTTCGATCTGCAGGGCATGGACGAACTGAAGGCGGACGAGCACCGCTACGTCAGGGGCGTGACGGCATGACCGTACGTCAGGGGAGTGACGGCACGACCGTCGCCTCGCCCGCGCCGCTCGACCCGTCGGAGGCGGTGCGGCTGCTGCGCGCCGAGGGGTACGGGCCCTTCACCGGCGTACCGTGCTCCTACCTGGGGCCGGTGATCTCCTGCCTCCAGGAGGAGTTTCCCGGCGAGTACCTGATCGCGGCCAACGAGGGCGAGGCGGTCGCCATCGCAGCCGGGGCACAGCTGGCCGGGCGGCGGCCCGTGGTGCTCCTCCAGAACTCCGGGCTCGGCAACGCGGTCAACCCGCTCACCTCGCTCTGCCACACCCTGCGCGTCCCGGTGCTGCTCCTGGTCACCTGGCGCGGTGAGCCGGGGCGTCCGGACGAACCGCAGCACGAGGTGATGGGACGGATCACGCCGTCGCTGCTCACCTCGATGGAGATCCGCAACGAGGTGCTGTCCGGGGACCGTCTCGCGCAGCGGCTGAGGGCCGCCGGACGGCACATGGAGGAGACCGGCCTGCCGTTCGCCTTCGTGGTGCCCAAGGGGACCTTCGCCCGGCGGGCCGCGGCCCCCGGGCCCCGGCCCGGGGGGACGATGCTGCGCCGGGACGCCGTCGCCGAGGTGGTCCGCGCGGTCGGCGACTCCTCACTGATCGTCGCCACCACCGGTAAGACCGCCCGTGAACTGGAGGCGGACTGGGACCGCCCGGAGAACCTGTACGTGGTCGGGTCCATGGGCTGCGCCTCCTCCGTCGCCCTCGGCGTCGCACTCCAGGCCCGCTCCCGGCAGGTCGTGGTGCTGGACGGGGACGGGGCCGCGCTGATGCGACTGGAGGCGATGGCCGCGATCGGCAGGCTCGCCCCGACCAATCTGTTGCACGTGCTCATCGACAACGAGGCGTACGAGTCCACGGGGGGCCAGCCCACCGGCTCCGGACAGGTCAACTTCACCGAGATCGCCGCCGCCTGCGGCTACCGCGCGGCCCGCGAGGTCTCCAGCGCCGAGGGGCTGCGCTCCGCGCTGGAGCGCCAGCTGTCGTACGCCGGGCCCGCGCTGCTGCGCGTGCGGGTGGCGCCGGGCTCGGACCCCGGCCTGGGCAGGCCCGCGCTGGCCCCGCCCGCTTCGGCCGAACGGTTCAGGAAGGCGGCGCGGGTATGAGGTACGTGTTGATGAACCCGGGGCCGGTGAACACCGCCGAGGAGGTGCGGGACGCGCTGGGCGGCCCCGACCAGTGCCACCGGGAGCCGGAGTTCGCGGAGCTGATGGACCGGATACGGTCCCGCGTCACGGAGATCTGCGGCGGCGGCCCCGAGCACACGAGCGTGTTGCTGACCGGCTCGGGGACCGCGGCGCTGGAGGCCGCGATCGCCTCGGCGGTGCCGGCCTCGGGCGGAGTGCTGGTGGTGGACAACGGGCACTACGGGGAGCGGCTGCACGAGATCGCCCGGGTGCACCGGCTGCACACGGTCCGCCTGGAGCTGGGCTGGGGCGTCCCGGTGGACGCCGCCGCGGTGGAGCGGGCGCTGGCCTCCGACGAGCGGCTGACCCACGTCGCCGTGGTGCACCACGAGACCAGCACCGGAATGCTCAATGACGTCCGGGCGGTCGCCGCGGCCGCCCGCGCCCACGGGCGCGCGACGATCGTCGACGCCGTCAGCAGTGTCGGGGCGGAGAAGCTGAACCTGAGGGAGGACGGCGTCGACTGGCTGGTGGGCACCGCCAACAAGTGCCTGGAGGGGATGCCGGGCCTCTCCTTCGTCTGTGCCGCCCACGAGTCCTTCGCCCAGGGCGTCCCCCGGACCTACTACCTCGACCTGAGGCGCCACTACCTCGCGCAGGAGCGGGGCCGCGCCCCCGCCTTCACTCCCTCCGTCCCGGTCGCCTACGCCTTCGACACCGCCCTCGGTCTCGCGCTGAAGGAGGGCGTCGCCGCCCGCGGTTCCCGCTACCGGCGGTTGGCCGGACGGCTGCGCCGGGGACTGGAGGAGCTGGGTCTGGAGCTGCTGCTGCCGTCCGGGCTGCGGGCGGCCTCGCTCACCGCGGTCCGGCTGCCCCCGGGCCTCGACTACGACTGCCTGCACGACGGGCTCAAGCGCGAGGGGTTCGTCATCTACGCGGCCCAGGAACAGCTCGCCGCCGGCTGGTTCCGGCTCTCCACCATGGGCGCCATGACGGAGGCCGACATCGACGCCTTCCTCGCCGCGCTGGCCCGGCTGCTGAGGCGGCCGCGGTGACCCATGTGCTCGCCGTCGTGGGCGGTGGACCGCGGGCCACCTACGCCTTGGAGCGGCTGTCCGCCCAGCTGGACCGGCTCGGCCCCGGGCAGCGGCTGAAGGTGCTGGTGTTCGAGCGGTCGGGGGAGTTCGGCGCGGGGCAGGCGCACAGCCCCTCGCAGCCCGCGACCAGCTTCCTGAACCGCGTCAGCAGCCAGGTCTCCTTCGCGGCCGACGAGACGACGACCGGGGCCGGACCGTTGCGGACCTCCCGCAGGACGCTGCACGAGTGGTGCCGCGAGCGCTACGCCCGCACCGGGGAACCGGACCTGGACCTCGGGCCGGCGGACTGGCCACGACGGTACGTGCACGGGCTGGCGCTGCGTGAGGCGTTCGACTCCTACGCGGCGGACCTGCGCGCCCACCCGAGGGCCGAGCTGGAGCTGCACCACGCCGAGGTGGTGCGGCTGCGGGCGGGCAGACGTCTGCTGCTGCAGACCGCGGACGGCCGCCGCTTCGAGGCCGACCAGGCGCTGCTGGTGACCGGCCACACCCACCACGACCCCCTACGCGGCGAGCCCTCCCGCTCCCGCGCCCGGTTCGCCGCGGCCACCGGCTGCCACTACGTCCCCTACGCCTACCCCCTGGACCGGCTGCCGGAGGAGACCGGCACCGTCGGCGTCGCCGGCACGGGCCTCACGGCCATCGACGTGATCCTCCATCTGACCGAGGGCCGCGGCGGCCGCTTCGAGCCCGTGGCCGGCGGCCTGCGCTACGTGCCCAGCGGCGCCGAGCCACGGCGCGTCGTCGCCTTCAGCGGCTCCGGCCTCTTCACCTTCTGCCGCGCCGACGACGAGAAGGGCGACCGCGCCCACCAGGGCGTCCACCTCACCACCGAGGCGATCGACCGGCTGCGCGAACGTCACCCCGAGGGGCTGGACTTCGAGCGGGACGTGCTGCCGCTGATCGAGCGGGAGATGGCCTACCTGTACGAGGCCGCGGGAGGCGGGAGCTTCGACTTCGCGCGCACGGTCGACCCCCTGGCGAGTGCCGGGGCGCACACGCCCGAGGCCTACCGAAAGGCCGTGCTGGACTTCATGGAGCTCGACCAGCGCCGGGCCGAGGAGGGCAACGTCACCAACCCGCACAAGGCGGCGGCCGACGGCGTCTGGCGGGACCTGCGGCACGTCATCTCCTACGCGGTGGACGACGGCGGCCTCACCCCCGGCTCGCACCGCGACTTCCTGGACCGCTGGGTCCGGGTGCACAACCGGCTCGGCAACGGCGCCGCGCCCGAGGTGATGGCCCGGCTCCAGGCGCTGATCCGGCACGGCGTGCTGGACGTGGGCGCGGGCCCCGGGGCGCGGGTTCGCACCACGGGCCGGCGGTTCGAGGTCAATGGACCCGTCACCGGAGCCGTGTACGGGATCGACACCCTGGTGGAGGGCCGGGTGCACCCCTTCGACCCACGGCTCGACGCCAACCCGCTGTTCCGCCGGATGCTCGCCGACGGCACCGTCCGGCTGTGGCGCAACGGCGGCTTCACGCCCGGAGGGCTGGACCTCGACGCGCGCGGCCGTCCCGTCCGGGTGGACGGGACGGCCGAGGAGCGGATCGGGGTGCTGGGGCCGCCCACCGAGGGCAGGCGCTCCTTCCAGCTCTCCGCGCTCCGCCCCGGCACGGACCACTACGTCATGCGCGACGTGCTGGCGTGGCTCAGCGGCTTCTGGGAGGTGCTCGGGCGTCCGGAGCCGGCCGCGGGCTGCCAGCCGGGCGGCCCGAACACGTAACCCGCCTTCTGGCGCCAGGTCGCGGCGCCACGGATGTCGCGGAACATGGCGACGAACTCGTGCACCTGGATCCGCCACAGGCTGTGCGTGCTGATCTGCTTGGTCAGGCCGTAGGTGGGACGGTGCAGCTCGGGCTGGAAGGTGCCGAACAGGCGGTCCCAGACGATCAGCATGCTGCCGTAGTTCTTGTCCAGGTACTCCGGGTCGGAGCCGTGGTGGACCCGGTGGTGTGAGGGGGTGACGAAGACCGCCTCGATCGGCCGGGGCAGCTTGCCGATCTTCTCGGTGTGCGCGAAGAGACCGTAGAGCAGGTGGATCGAGTGCATGGTGAAGACCAGCACCGGGGGGACGCCGAGCAGCGGCAGCGGCAGCCACATCAGCTTCTCGAACCACTGCGCCCACTTGCGCCGGAAGGCGACCGAGACGTTGAGGTACTCGCTGGAGTGGTGCACCTGGTGGCCCGCCCACAGCAGCCGGACCCGGTGCGTCATCCGGTGGTAGACGTAGATCGTGAGATCCACCCCGATGAAGAGCGCCACCCAGGTGTACCAAGCGGTCGCCGGCAGCTTCCAGGGGGCCACGTACTCGTAGATCCAGGCGAAGAAGATCAGTGCGGCGGTGCGCAGCACGCTGGAGATGACCAGCGCGCCGAGCCCGGTGAGGATGTTGGCGCGGGTGTCGGCGGCGGTGAAGCGCTCGGTGTCGTCCTTGTCGAGGTGGATGGCGACGAACTCCACCACGACGATGAGGGCGATGAGCGGCAGGGCGAGCACGACCGGGTCGTGCAGTCTGTCGACGAGCTGGGACAACGTCGGAACTCCGGTCTGCTAGGCGGCGCGGGCGGCCAGGGGGCGCGGGTCGAGCTGGGGGTCGCGGACGAGGACCGCGCGGTGCAGCCGCTGGATCCGCTCACCGGGCTCCAGTCCGAGTTCGCGCACCAGCGCGTCCCGGATCTTGTGGTAGACCTGCAGCGCCTCGGCCACCCGGCCGCTGCGGTAGAGCGCGAGCATCAGCTGGGCGTGCACGTTCTCCCACAGCGGGTACTCGGCGACGAGGCCGTAGAGCTCGCTGACGACGCCGCTGTTGCGGCCGAGGTCCAGCTCCAGCGCGATCCGCTGCTCCAGCGCGTCGATCCGCTTCTCGTCCAGTTGCCGGGCCAGGTTGTCGAAGACCGATTGCCCCCTGAGGTCGGCCAGCGCCGGACCGCGCCACAGCCCGCACGCCGCCTGCCAGCAGCTCAGCGCCTCATCGGCGTGGCCCGCGGCCTGCGCTGCCTTGGCCCGCCCCGCCAGTGACTCGAACTGGCGCAGGTCCAGCTCGACCGTCTCCAACTCCAGCGCGTAGCCGTGCGGCCTGGTCACCAGGCGGTCCGCGAACCCGCCGTGCTCGTCCAGGTGCTTGCGCAGCTTGGAGACGTAGACCTGGAGCGCGGTGCGCGCGGTGCGCGGTGGGTTTCCGGCCCACAGCGCGTCGAAGAGGAAGTCGCGTGACACCACTGCCCCGGCCTTGACACAGAGCAGTGCGGTCAGCGAACGGATCTTCGCGGGCTGCGGTGTGATGCTGCGGATGCTTCCTCGGACCTCCAGTGGGCCCAATATCTGGAACTGCACCGTCACTTGTGAATCCCCCGTTTCTGCCGGCCGCCGGTTATGGCGGTCGGCGAGGCATCTTTCCGGGGCCCCGTGGCGCGGAACAACCCCTACGCTCCGCACCCCTAAAGTGACGTCAGAACGTCGCCCATCAGAGCGTTCTCGTGACATTAGGGGTGCCGTTGCGCAAGGCGGCGCGCGTATAATCCGGCCCCTGTCAGGGAATCCCTGTGCGTCACCGAAGAGCGATCGTGGGGCACTTTGCCGCGTCTTGGGAATCTCTTTACTCTTCCGTGGCGAGGGCGACCGACAGGTCCGCCCGGCCCTTGATCCCCAGCTTCCTGTAGATCCGGGTGAGATGCTGCTCGACCGTGCTCGTGGTCAGGTAGAGCCGGGTGGCGATCTCCCGGTTCGTGGAGCCCTCGACGGCGAGCTGTGCCACCCTGCGCTCGGCCTGGGTGATGGTCCCGGCGGTCCTCCTGGCCGGGTTCTTCATGCCCGGCGGCTCACCCAGGCCCTGGCCGCGGCCCAGCCCGCGGCTCGCCTCGGCCGCGGCGGCCCGCCAGGGGATCAGGCCCGAGAGGTCGAGCGGCCAGTGCGAGAGCAGGTCCCGGCAGGCGAACAGGTCGCCGAGCGCGGCGTGGTGGCGGCCCTCCGCCAGGTGGTAAGCGCCCCGCGCGTAGAGGTAGTGCGCCCCCGGCAGGGTGCTGAACATCATCTCGGGCACCGGCACCCGGGCACACTCGGCCGCACCGGCCCAGTCCCCCACGCCGGTGCAGCCGATCAGCGCGGCGGCGAGCGGGATGCCCACGGTGATGCCCCAGGCGTCCGGGGAGATCAGGGACAGCGCCTGGTCGGCACGGGAACGCGCGAGCGCGTGGTTGCCGTGCTGCGCTTCCAGGGCGGCCCCGGCCGCGGCGAGCACGGCGCGCGCGGTGCGCGAGCGGCGGGCCATCCGCAGCAACTGGCCCTCGTACGCCTCGGTGACCCCGTAGGGCCGGCGGTGGAGCACGAAGGCCATGGCCGAGATGGAGGGGGCGAGGGCGGGATCGTGCAGGGTCGCGGTGAGCAGCCGCTCGGCGACGCCGGGGGTGGGACGCTCCTGCGGGGGGATGCCGCCGAGCGGGTACACGTGGCCGAACCAGGCACGGGTGCTCTCCAGCCGCATCCGCAGGCCCACCGGGATCTCCTCGGCCCGCCGGTCCAGGTCGGTGAGGATCTCCGCGGCCTCGGTGGGACGGCCGTGCCACATCAGGTAGGCGACCAAGCGGATGGAGTTGCGCGGGGTGAGCCGGCCGCGGCGGTGCTGGTCGAGCAGCGGGTCCAGGTAGCGGTGGGCCACGGCCGGGTTCAGCTCCCACTCGGCACTGAGCAGTTCGGCCCGCACATCGGCCTGGTCCGGGGCGCCGGTGTAGGCATCGGCGGCCCGCAGGCAGGAGACCGCCCAGCGCGGGTCGCCGTCGCGCAGGGCCTGTTCGGCGGCGCGGCGCAGCACGTCCTGGCCCCAGAGCCCGTCGTCCCGGCCGCCGGCCAGCAGATGCCGGGCCACGGAGGAGGCGCACGCGCCGTCGTCGTGCAGCACCCGGGCCGCGCGGCGGTGGGCGGCCGCGCGCTTCCCGGGCGGCATCCGTTCCAGCACCGCCGCGGCCGCGGCGGTGCTGTTGTAGCGGTACCTCGTCACCAGGCCGAGGCCCTCCAGCGCGGTGCAGGTGACCGAACCGGAACCATGGGGGCGCGTGGTCAGCCGGTCGAGGCGGCCCGGTGTGGCTTCGGAGCCCAGCACGGCGAGCGCTTGGGCCGTGCCCAGCTCGGGTTCGGTGAGCTGGTCCAGCAGGTACTTCACGGCGAGTTGGAACGTCTCGCCCGGGCGCGGCAGTTCCTGGCCGGGATCCCTGCGGTCGGCGGCGAGCGCGTGCAGCAGCAGCGGGCTGCCCCCGGACTCCCGCAGCCAGGCGTCCCCCGCGGCGCGGCTCGTCGCCGCGCCCAGTTCGGCCGTGAGTATGGGGTCGGTTCCGGTGAGCGGGGAGAGCCGGATCAGCGTGCAGGCCGGGTTGCGCACGAACTCCGCGGACAGTTCCGACATCGCGTGCCGGCCCCCGGTCCGGCCGCCCAGCACCAGCAGCATCCGGCACGGCGCCACCCGCCGCACCAGATACAGCAGGCACTGCAGCGAGGCCGGGTCCGCGTCGTGCACGTCGTCCACGATCAGCACCAGCGGCGCCCGCTCGGCCAGCCCCACGATCAGCCCGTGCGCCTCCTCGGCCGCGCCCCGCGGCACCACCACTCGGTCCGGCCAGGGGCCGCTCAGCCGGAAGCCCTCGGCCGCGTCGATGAGTTCGGCGAGCCGCGCGGCCCGCTGTTCTCCCAGCACCCGGTGGGCGGTGCCGAACAGCTGCCGCACCACGCCCATCGGCACGGCCCGTTCCGCACGCGAGGCCACCGCGGAGAGCGCCAGCGCCCCCGCTTCCCCGGCGCGCCGACGCACCTCCTGGAGGAGCCTGGTCTTCCCCATCCCCGGCGCGCCGACGACGAGCGCCGCCCGCCCGCTGCTTCTCCGCGCCTGATCGAAAAGGGCGTTGAGGACATTGTCAGCAGCGGTACGTTCGACGACCTTCACGGAACTCCCCTGTCAGCTTCCGGGTGCAGTGTCGAGCCAGTCCTTGTCCGAGGGAGAGGGTAACTCGAACGCACTTCCGGATCTGGATCAATTGTCGAGGTGGATCCAGGGCGGTTCCGTTGTGCGGCGATACGAATGTGGGTTCATTCGCACCATCCCCGCGGGTGTGTTCCGGTGTTCCGGCCGGAGGGGAAATCGCGGCGGTGGGTTATTCCTTTACGCCCACCGCGCAGACGGCGTAGCCCTCGTCGGGGGCGGGCGCGTCCGCCGTGCGGTCGGGGCGCCAGTGCCCGGTCTTGACGAGACCCGGCTCCAGCAGCCGCAGGCCGTCCAGGAAGGATGCGATCTGCCGTGCGGGCCGCAGGTGGTAGGAGTTGGCGGACTGGCCGTTGTAGGCGGCGATCGCCTTCTTCAGGGGCTCACTGGTGTCGGTGCCGTCGCTGAGCGCCACATAGCTGCCCGCGGGCAGTGCGGTGATCAGCTCCCGCACCACCCGGGCGGGCTCCTCGGCGTCGGAGAGCTGCCCGATGATGCCCAGGAGGACCAGGCCGACCGGCCGGGTGAGGTCCAGGGTCCGGGCCGCCTGCTCCAGGATGCGTCCCGTGTCCCGCACATCGGCGTCCAGGTAGGCGCACGCGCCCTCGGGGGTCGAGCGCATCAGCACCTCGGCGTGCGCCAGCACGATGGGGTCGTTGTCCACGTAGACGACCCGGCTCGCGGGGGCGAAGCGCTGCGCCACCTCATGGGTGTTGTCCGCCGTGGGCAGCCCCGTGCCGATGTCCAGGAACTGGCGTACACCGGCTTCCTCGGCCAGGAAGCGGACCGACCGTTTGAGGAAGGCGCGCTGCTGCCGGGCGATCGCGGCGATCTCGGGGAAGGCGCCGAGGATCAGGTCCCCGGTGTCGCTGTCGACGGGGTAGTGGTCCTTGCCGCCCAGCAGGTAGTTCCACACCCGCGCCGAATGCGGCCGGTCGGTCTGCAGTCGGTCCCGCCAGTCGCCACGTGATTCAGTCATGGGCAGAGCATCACACAAGGTCGACGCGGTGTCAGAAGCCTGTGGAAAAAGCCGTATCGGTGTTCCGGGAGGTCCCTCACGGGCCCTTGAAGGGGCGCCCGTGAGGGATTCGGGAGTGCCGAGGGCCGGGCCACCGGTGCGGAGCCGGCTGAGGCGTGCGGGCGGGCGGGGAGACACGTGGGCGGGGGGGGGGGGGGGGCCCCGGGGCGGCCGCCCCCCCCCCCCCCCCCCCGCCCCCCGCCCCCCCCCCCCCCCCGCCGGCGGCCGCCCCCCCCCCCCGCCCCCCAACCCCCGC
>NZ_JBISAL010000003.1:0-373383 GCF_044391765.1 Streptomyces sp. NPDC018610 | reverse complement strand
CGGGGGGGGGGGGGGGGGGCGCGCGGGGGGGGGGGGGGGGGGGGGGGGGGGGGGGGGGGGGGGGGGGGGGGGGGGGGGGGGGGGGGCGCCCCGGCCGGCCCCCCCCCCCCCCCCCCACGGCCGGACGGCCCGGCGCCGCGTCAGCCCTGCTCGTCGCGGTCCGCCTCGTCCTCGGCCTCCTTCGCCGCGACCTCCGGGTCCAGCACCGCGTCACCGCTGCCGTCCACCGAGGTCAGCCGTCCCGGCTCGGGCACCTCGGTCGCGGCCGGCGGCTCCACCAGCCAGTCGGGGTTGGCCTGCTTGTCCCACCACTTCCAGGCGGCGAACGCGCCACCGGCGAGCACGCCCGCCACGGCGAACACCTTCACGACCCGGCCGGCCCGCGAACGCCTGCACTGCCTGCGGGCCAGCTTCTGGATCTTCCGTGCCGGCACCTGGCCGCGCAGCGCGACCAGCGCGGCGGCACCGCGCGCGGCGGCCTCGTCCGCGACCGGCCCGGCCGCGGCCATCGCCTGCTCGATCCTCGGCCTGGAGTACTCGGCTGCCTGCCGGGCCGCCTTGCGGGTCCGTACGGCGGCCTCCTGGGCGGCCTGGTCGACCCTGGGGGGCACATGGGCGCGAGCCTGTTCCAGCCGGGGTGCGACATGGGCGCCGTACTGGACGCGGGCCTGGTCGGCGGCGAGGGACACTTTCGGCGCGAGCCGTACGCGGGCCTCTTGCGCGTACTGCGCGGCCCTCTCCTTGGCCGTGTCGGCGTAGGGCGCCACCACTTCCGCGGCGTGCAGCACGCTGTCCTTCGCCGAGCCGGTCGCGGCGCGCACGCTGTCGATGCGGGTCACGGGTTCCTCCTCCTCGGTGGCGTACGGTAATTCGACTTTCCACCCTTTTACGGATCATGCCTGTCAACGGGCCCGGAGGCATGTGCGCACAGGCATCCGGGTCACGCGGGAGAGTCCGGGCCCCGACGGGCCCTCCGGCCGGCTGTCCGGCGGGAGGCGCTGCGGCGGGAGACGGCCCGAACGAGGTCGAGGGGCGATAGCGGACGAATACGGGGCAACGGGAGCTCGCGGTCGACAATGCCACGGATCGTCGCGTCGCGCTCCCGACCCGAGGAGACTCGCCCGGATCCGCGCAACCGGTTCGGGCGGACGCTCGCCCGGAAGAGGGCGTCGGGCGACGCGCGGCGACGGCCGTGCGAGGATCGGAGGGTTAAGGGAAGACAACGGAAGGCAGATCGTGGCTGAGCAGCTCTACGCCACCCTGAAGACCAACCACGGCGACATCGAGGTCCGGCTCCTGCCGAACCACGCCCCCAAGACGGTCCGCAACTTCGTTGAGCTCGCCACCGGCGAGCGTGAGTGGGTCAACCCCGCCACCGGCGAGCGGACCACGGCACGGCTGTACGACGGCACGGTCTTCCACCGGGTGATCAGCGGTTTCATGATCCAGGGCGGTGACCCGCTGGGCAACGGCACCGGTGGTCCCGGCTACAAGTTCGAGGACGAGTTCCACCCGGACCTCGCCTTCGACAAGCCGTACCTGCTGGCGATGGCCAACGCCGGCCCGGGCACCAACGGCTCGCAGTTCTTCATCACCGTCGCCCCGACGGCGTGGCTGACCCGCAAGCACACCATCTTCGGCGAGGTCGCCGACGCGGCCGGCCAGAAGGTCGTGGACGCCATCGCGGCCACGCAGACCAACCCGCGCACCGACCGCCCGGTCCAGGACGTCGTCATCGAGTCGGTCGTCGTCAAGGGCGACCTGCCCGAGGTCAAGAAGGTCTGAGCGCCGACGCGCCGTACCCCGCGAGGACGGCGCCAGGGAACCAAACGCCCCGCTCGTCCGTAAGGATGAGCGGGGCGGCGCGTTGCCCGCGGCGGGCGCCGCCGCACCGCGCGGCGCCCACGACGACTCGAGGGGATCCCATGGACCAGGCACCAGGCAGCCCGCAGGGCCCGGCGGACCACGGCCCGGCCGGCCGCGGCCCGGCGGACCCGGCGTCGCACGGCGCCCAGGGCCTGCCCACCTGCTACCGCCACCCGGACCGCGAGACCGGCGTCCGCTGCACCCGCTGCGAGCGGCCGATCTGCCCCGAGTGCATGGTGGACGCCTCCGTCGGGTTCCAGTGCCCGGGGTGCGCGCGCGGCGGGCAGGGCACGGGCGCCTCGCCCGCCGCCTCCCGGCCGCGCACCCTGGCCGGCGGCGCCGTGGCGAGGGACCCGCGGCTGGTCACCAAGGTGCTGATCGGCCTCAACCTGGCCCTCTTCCTGGTCCAGCAGTCGGTGGGCGACGCCTTCACCGACCGGTTCAGCGTCCTCGGCCAGGCCATCGTCCCGTACTCGGGCTCGGTCGAGGGCATCGCGCAGGGCCAGTGGTACCGGCTGATCACCGGGATGTTCCTGCACGCCAACTACTTCCACATCCTGTTCAACATGCTCAGCCTGTGGTGGATCGGCGGCCCGCTGGAGGCGGCGCTCGGCCGCGCCCGCTATCTGGCGCTCTACTTCGTCTCCGGACTGGCCGGCAGCGCCCTCACCTATTTGCTCGCCGCCCCGAACCAGCCCTCGCTCGGCGCCTCTGGTGCGATCTTCGGCCTGTTCGGCGCGACCGCCGTGCTGATGCGCCGGCTCCGCTACGACATGCGGCCCGTCATCGCCCTGCTGGTGATCAACCTGATCATCACCTTCGGCTGGGGCAGCATCGCCTGGCAGGCCCACATCGGCGGCCTGGTGGCCGGCGTGGTCGTGGGTTACGCGATGGTGCACGCCCCGCGCGAGCGGCGGTCCCTGGTCCAGTACGGCACCTGTGCGCTGGTGCTGGTGGCGGTGGTCGTCATGTCGGTGATCAGAACCGGCCAACTCGGCTGAGACCGGTCGGCGACCGGTCGGTGCGCACTTTTGTCCACAGTCCGTGCCGGATCCTGTGCACAGTGTGCGGGAACAGGTGAACCCCCTGCCGGTGACCTGAGTCAGTGCAGGTCAGGCAGGGGGTGAACAAGTTTTCGAAGCGCGGAATGACAGTCGTACCGGCGTCAACGGCGGACTGGTTATCCACAGATCGTCGGAGTTTTCCCCAGGCTTCGTGTGGAAATTCGAGCGACCTGTGGATAACTCAGCGGATAGCCGTGGGCAGAGCTGCCGTCACCGCGCGGCGGGAGCCGCTACTTCCACTGCGTGGATACGCCGAACCCGGCGGCGATGAAGCCGAAACCGACCACGATGTTCCAGTTGTCCAGCGCGTCGATGGGCAGCGAGCCGTCGGTCACGTAGAAGACGACGATCCAGGCCAGGCCGATGACGAACATCGCCAGCATGACCGGCGCCACCCAGCCGCGGCTCTCCAGCTTGATGACCGCGGCCTGCTTCGCGGGCGGCGGCGTGTAGTCGGCCTTCTTGCGGATACGTGACTTCGGCACGAGGGTCTCTCCTGTCGATGCGCTGCGTGGCCGCGCAGGGAACTGGACTGGCTCCGGGGCAGCGTACAAGGGGACTGCGAGGGGACTACAAGGGGAGACGAAGCACTCCCCCGGGCGTCCGTTAGCGTAGTGCTTCCGCGGCGCCTAAGGAGATAAGGGTACGTTGAGCAATTCCGCCGACCTCCCGCAGGCGGGCACCGGCACGGACCCGGGCCCGGCCCGCACGCGTCGCGTGAAGCCGGTGCGGATCCTCACCGCGGCCGTCTTCGCCCTGGCCGGGCTGATCTTCTTCACCAGCTTCGACACGGCCAAGGGCACGAACATCCGCACGGACACCTCCCTGCTGAAGCTGTCCGACCTGGTCCAGGAGCGCAGCCGCAAAAACAAGGAGCTCGACGAGTCCAACGCCGCCCTGCGCGAGGACGTCGAGTCCCTGGCCGAGAGCGACGACGGCAGCACGGGCGCGCAGGACCGGAAGCTGACCGGCCTGGAGAAGGCCGCCGGGACGCGGCCCGTCAAGGGCGAGGCCGTCACGGTCACCCTCAACGACGCCCCGCCGGACGCCACCGCCAAGCTGCCCGGCTATCCCGAGCCGCAGCCCGACTACCTCGTCATCCACCAGCAGGACCTCCAGGCCGTGGTCAACGCGCTGTGGAACGGCGGCGCCCAGGGCATCAAGGTCATGGACCAGCGGCTGATCTCCACCA
Source organism: Streptomyces sp. NPDC018610 (assembly GCF_044391765.1). Taxonomy (NCBI): domain Bacteria; kingdom Bacillati; phylum Actinomycetota; class Actinomycetes; order Kitasatosporales; family Streptomycetaceae; genus Streptomyces; species Streptomyces sp. NPDC018610. The sequence goes on along the minus strand of NZ_JBISAL010000003.1, from coordinate 369,261 downwards.
GCGCCGTGCGCTGCGTGGGCAACACCCTGATCCTCCAGGGCCGCGTCTACTCGCCGCCCTACAAGATCACGGCCGTCGGCGACCCGGACCGCCTCCAGAAGGCGCTCGCCGCCTCCCCGGCGATCCAGAACTACATGGTCTACGTCAACGTCTACGGCCTCGGCTGGAAGGTCGCCGAGAACGGCACGGTCACCCTGCCCGGGTACTCGGGCACCGTCGACCTGCACTACGCCGAGCCGGTGGCGTAGCCGTTTTCCACAGGCCGGGGAACAGTCGGCTCCGCGCCGCTAGTCTGGTCCGGTACGGCGTGAATCCGGTGCCGTGGCGAGACGGAAGGGACGGCATGTACGGCTGGATCTGGCGGCATCTGCCGGGGAACGCGTGGGCGAAGGCGCTGGTCTCACTGGTGCTGGTCCTGGCCGTGGTCTACGTCCTGTTCCAGTACGTCTTCCCCTGGGCCGAGCCGCTGCTTCCCTTCAACGATGTGACGGTGGACAACCAGTGAGTGCGCGGATTCTCGTCGTCGACAACTACGACAGCTTCGTCTTCAACCTGGTCCAGTACCTGTACCAGCTGGGCGCCGAGTGCGAGGTGCTGCGCAACGACGAGGTGTCGACCGCGCATGCGCAGGACGGCTTCGACGGCGTGCTGCTCTCGCCGGGGCCGGGCACGCCCGAGCAGGCCGGCGTGTGCGTGGACATGGTCCGGCACTGCGCCGCCACCGGCGTCCCGGTCTTCGGCGTCTGCCTGGGCATGCAGTCGATGCAGGTGGCGTACGGGGGCGTGGTGGACCGCGCGCCCGAGCTGCTGCACGGCAAGACCTCGCCGGTCGAGCACGAGGGCAAGGGCGTCTTCGCCGGGCTGCCCTCCCCCTTCACGGCGACCCGCTACCACTCGCTGGCCGCCGAGCCCGCCACCGTCCCGGCCGAGCTGGAGGTCACCGCCCGCACCCACGACGGCATCATCATGGGCCTGCGCCACCGGGAACTCCCCGTCGAGGGCGTGCAGTTCCATCCCGAGTCGGTGCTGACCGAGCACGGGCACCGGATGCTGGCCAACTGGCTGGTGGAGTGCGGCGACCAGCAGGCCGTGGCGAGGTCGGCGGGGCTCGCCCCGGTGGTGGGCAGGGCCACGGCGTGACCGCGCTGCGCCCCGAGCGCGCCTCCGGCGCCGGCCGGGACGGCCCGGAGGCGTACGACGCCGCCGGTGGGCCGTACTCCCCGGCGCCGTACGACACGCGCGGCTCGGCGGCGCCGTACGACACGCGCGGCTCGGCGGCGCCGTACGCGGGACATCCGCACGCCCGGTGGGGCCCGTCCCGGCCCTCGCCGGACCCCTCGCCGCGGCAGGCGCCGCCCGTCGACGACGAGACGGTGGCGTTGCGGATCCCCGATCCGCCCCCAGTGGCCTCAGGAGCCCCTTCCGGCGCCACCGCCACCGGATCGACCCATGAGGGGCGGGCGGCCCGCAGAAAGGCCGCCAGACGCCGTCGTGGCCGTCATGGCGGCACGGCCGGGGCCACGGAGGCGGCCGCACCGCCCGGGGCGCCCGCGGGTTCCTCCCGTCCCCCGGGGCCGGACGGGACCGCCGCGCCGCTGTCGCGGGTAGAGGCCCGTCGGCTGGCGCGGGCGCGCCGGCCCGGCGCCGGGGTCGTCATCAGCAGGTTCGTCGGCGAGCTGTTCATCACCACGGGCGTGGTGATGCTGCTGTTCGTCACCTACCAGCTGTGGTGGACGAACATCCGCGCGCACGCGCAGGCGGGCCACGAGACGCACCAGCTGCAGGACGACTGGGCGAGCGGCAAGCGCAGCCCGGGGACGTTCGAGCCGGGGCAGGGCTTCGCCATCCTGCACATCCCGAAACTGGACGTCGTGGTGCCGATCGCCGAGGGCACCAGCAAGACGAGGGTCCTGGACAAGGGCATGGTCGGTCACTACGGACCGGGCGACCTGAACACGGCGATGCCCGAGGCGAAGACGGGGAACTTCGGGCTCGCGGGCCACCGCAACACCCACGGCGAGCCGTTCCGCTACATCAACAGGCTCCGGCCGGGCGATCCGATCGTCGTCGAGACGCAGGACACGTACTTCGTCTACAAGACGACGAGCATGCTGCCGGTGACGTCGCCGGCCAACACCAGCGTCCTGGACCCCGTCCCCAGGCAGTCGGGCTTCACCGGTCCCGGCCGCTACATCACGCTCACCACCTGCACGCCGGAGTTCACCAGCAAGTACCGGCTGATCGTCTGGGGCAAGATGGTCGAGGAACGGCCGCGCAGCAAGGGCAAGCCGGATGCGCTCGTCAGTTAAAGGGCAGATGCGACAGTGGCAGCGACCACGGACGACACGGCAGAGCACACCGACGACCGGCCCGCGGTACGCCGCCGCCCCGGCCGGCTGGCCCTCGCGGTCAGCGTCCTCGGTGAACTCCTCATCACGGCGGGCCTGGTCCTCGGCCTGTTCGTCGTGTACTCCCTGTGGTGGACGAACGTCATAGCGGACCGCAAGGCCGACCGGCAGGGCGACAAGGTCCGCGACCGGTGGGCCCACTCCGCGCCCGCCGGTCCCGGCGCGCTGGACACCAGGGACGGCATCGGCTTCCTGCACGTGCCCGCCATGGACAACGGCGAGGTCCTGGTGAAGAAGGGCGCCTCGACGGACGTCCTCAACGACGGCGTGGCCGGCTACTACACCGACCCGGTCAAGGCGACGCTGCCGATGACCGGCGAGGAGGGCAACTTCTCCCTCGCCGCGCACCGGGACGGGCACGGAGCGAAGTTCCACAACATCGACAAGATCGAGAAGGGCGACCCGATCGTCTTCGAGACGCGCGACAAGTGGTACGTCTACAAGGTCTACGACATCCTGCCCGAGACCTCGAAGTTCGACGTCAAGGTCATCTCCCAGGTGCCGAAGGAGTCGGGCGTCACCAAGCCCGGCCACTACATCACGCTGACCACCTGCACCCCGGTCTACACCTCCCGCTACCGCTACGTCGTCTGGGGCGAACTGGTCCGCGTGGACGAGGTGGACGCCAGGCGCACCCCGCCGAAGGAGCTGCGCTGAGCGGTCGACGCTCGTCCGCCGACGGGTACGACGGAGCCCCGGCGCCCTCTCGAAGAGGGCGCCGGGGCTCCGTTCGTCACTCCGGGCGGTCGCCGGGCGGGGCGGGCGTCAGCCGAAGATGCCGCCGCCGTTGTTGCCGCCGTTGTTGCCGCCGTTGTTGCCGCCCTGCTGGCCACCGCCCTGCTGGCCACCGGCGCCGAAGGCGAAGAGGGTGACCTTGTCGCCCTTCTTGACCTGCTGGCCTTCCTGCGGATTGCTGGTGACCACCACGGCGTTGTCGTCGCCCCCGCCCCTGACCTGGTCGAGCTGGAGACCCGCCTGGGCGAGCACCTGCTTGGCCTGGGCGACCGTCATCTGGGTCACCTTGGGCATCGCGAACGGCTGGTCCTGCGGCGCCTTGGCGATCGACACGTCGACCGTGCTGCCGCGGTCGATGTCCGTGCCCGGGCTGAAGCTCTGCTTGAAGATCTTGCCCTCGGGCTGTGCGGTGGACTCCTCCTGGGTCTGGTTGCCCAGCACCAGGCCCTTCTCCTCCAGGAGCGCCTTGGCTTCGTCCGGTGTCTTGCCCGTCAGGTCGGGGACGGTCACCTTCGCCGTCTCCTTGGCCACCGTGAGGGTGACCGTGGCGCCCTTCTCCCGGGTCGCGCCGGCCTTGGGGTCCTGCGACAGCACCGTGTCCGGCGTCTGGCTGGACTCCTGGCCCTGCTGCTCGACCTGGAAGCCCTTGTCCTTCAGCTGCTTCTCCGCGTCGGCGAAGGACAGGCCCTCCACGCTCGGCACCTCGACCTTGGGGGCGCCGGCGGAGACGACCAGGTTGATCGTGTCGCCCTTCTTGACGTCGGCGCCGGCCTTCGGGTCCTGTGAGCAGACGCTGCCCTTGGGCTGGTCCTCGCAGGACTTGCGGGTGGGGTCGGCCAGCTTCAGTTCGACGTTGTCGGCGGTGCGCTGGGCGTCGGCGTAGGTCTGGCCGACGAAGTTGGGCGCCTTGAAGGTGTCGCTGGTCGAGTTGTGGCTGCTGAAGGCGTACTTGCCGATCAGGATGGCGCCGACGAGGACCAGGAGACCCGCGACGACCAGGAGGATCGTCGAGGTGTTCGACTTCTTCTGCCGGCCGCGCCGGTCGGGGCGGTCGTCGTAGCCGTAGCCGCCGTCGTCCGGGTTCATCGGCGGCAGCATCGTGGTGGCGGCGGCCCCCGGCTCGGCGCGCAGCGCCGTCGTCGCCTGGTCGTCGGGGTACCCGCCGTAGCCCACCGCGCCCATGGCGGCCGTGGCGGCGACGGGCTGGCCGTCGAGGCACGCCTCGATGTCGGCGCGCATCTCGTCGGCCGACTGGTAGCGGTAGTCGGGGTCCTTGACCAGCGCCCGCAGCACGATCGCGTCCATCTCGGGCGTGATCTCGGGGTCGAAGACGCTCGGCGCCTGGGGCTCCTCGCGGACGTGCTGGTACGCCACCGCGACCGGGGAGTCGCCCACGAACGGCGGGCGGACGGTCAGCAGCTCGTAGAGCAGGCAACCCGTCGAATACAGGTCCGAGCGGGCGTCCACCTGCTCGCCCTTGGCCTGCTCGGGCGAGAGGTACTGGGCGGTGCCGATGACGGCGGCCGTCTGCGTCATCGTCATGCCGGAGTCACCCATCGCGCGGGCGATGCCGAAGTCCATGACCTTGACCTGGCCGTTGCGCGTCAGCATGACGTTGGCCGGCTTGATGTCGCGGTGGACGATGCCGCTGCGGTGGGCGTACTCCAGGCCCTGGAGGATGCCGATGGTCATCTCCATGGCCCGCTCGGGCAGCAGCTTGCGGCCGCTGTGGAGCAGCTCACGGAGCGTGGAGCCGTCGACGTACTCCATCACGATGTACGGGATCGAGACCCCGTCGATGTAGTCCTCGCCCGTGTCGTAGACCGCGACGATCGCGGGATGGTTGAGCGAGGCGGCCGACTGGGCCTCCCGGCGGAACCGGGCCTGGAAGGAAGGGTCACGCGCCAGGTCGGCGCGCAGCGTCTTCACCGCCACGGTGCGGCCCAGGCGGGTGTCGTGCGCGAGGTACACCTCCGCCATGCCACCACGGCCGAGCACGTGGCCCAGCTCGTACCGGCCGCCGAGGCGACGCGGCTCTTCCATAGTTCCCTACCAGCCCTCTCCGTCGGTCCCGGTCGGCGCGGGTGCGCGCGTCCGGAGCTGCCGTCCGGGCCTACCGTACCCGGCTCGCTCTGTGTGGCCCGGCCAAGCCCGTCACCCGATACAGGACCGGTATCGCAACGTGCACCGATGTGAAGGGGGCGTGACGGGGGTCACTTCTTGGAGTTGATGACCGCCTTCATGACGTTCTTGGCGATGGGGGCCGCGAGGCCGCCGCCGGAGATGTCGTCGCGGTTGGCGTTCTCGTCCTCGACGACCACCGCGACCGCCACCGGCGCGCTGCCGTCGCTGGTCTTGGCGTAGGAGATGAACCAGGCGTACGGCTTGCCGGCGTTGTTGACGCCGTGCTGCGCGGTACCGGTCTTGCCGCCCACGGTGATCCCGTCGCCCATCTGCGCGCTCTTGCCCGTGCCGTCCTTGACGACGGTCTCCATCATGGACTGCAGGATCTGGGCGTTCTTCGAGGACAGCGGCCGGCTCATCTCCTCGGGCTGGGTCTGCTCCAGCGTGTCGAGGTTCGGCGACTGGAGCTTGTCCACCATGTACGGCTTCATCAGCTTGCCGTCGTTGGCGACCGCCGAGGCGACCATGGCCATCTGCAGCGGGGTCGCGGCGGTGTTGAACTGGCCGATCGAGGACTGCGCGACCTGCGAGGCGTCCATGCCCTTGGAGAAGACCGAGGCGTTGGAGCGGACCGGGGTGAACTGCTCGCTGTTGAAGCCGAACTTCTCTGCCTCGGCGCGCATCTTGTCGTTGCCGAGGGTGGCGCCGATCTTGCCGAACACGGTGTTGCAGGACCACCGCAGCGCCTCGCGCATGCTGGCGTTCTTGCAGGGGATGTTGCCCTCGTTGGGCAGCGGGGTGGTGGTGCCCGGCATGATCCACGGGTCCGGCGAGTCGGTGTGCTCCTCGGCGTTGGCGTACAGGCCGTTCTCCAGGGCCGCGGCCGCGGTGACCACCTTGAAGGTGGAGCCCGGCGGATAGGTCTCGCGCAGCGCCCGGTTGAGCGTCGGGTCGCTGGGGTCGTTCTCCTTCAGCAGCTTGTTCCGCGCCTCGCCGTCCTTGTTGGAGGCGCCGGCGAACGACGAGGGGTCGTAGGAGGGGTAGGAGGCCAGCGCGAGGATCTTGCCGGTGGACGGCTCCAGGGCGACGACGGCCCCCTTGCCGTGACCCTCCAGGCCCTCGTACGCCGCCTTCTGCGCGGCCGCGTTGAGCGTGGTGACGACGTTGCCGCCCTGCTTCGGCTTGCCCGTGATCATGTCCAGGGTGTTGCGGAAGAAGAGCCGGTCGTCGTTGCCGGTGAGGATGCCGTCGTCGATGTTCTCCAGCTGGGTGGCGCCGAAGGCCTGCGAGGCGTAGCCGGTGACGGGCGCCCACATGGGGCCGTTCTTGTACGTCCGCTTGTACTTCAGGTCGTTGAGACCGTTGCTCTTGGTCTCCACCGACCCGGTGATCGGGGAGCCGCCGACGATGATGTCGCCGCGCGGCACCGAGTAGCGGGCGATGGTGACGCGGCGGTTGAGCTCGTCGTTCTTCAGGCTGTCGGCCTTGGCGTACTGGAGCCAGTTGTCGCGGATGAGCAGCGTGAGGACCAGTAGTCCACAGAAGATCGCGATCCGGCGCAGGGGCTTGTTCACGGGCGGACCACCTGGGTCATCTCGGCGTCTGGGTCGGCGGCGGGGGCGGGCGCGGGGCGTCTGGCTGTGTCACTGATCCGGATCAGGATGCCGATGAGCGCCCAGTTGGCCAGCACCGACGAACCACCGTAGGCCATGAACGGCATCGTCATGCCGGTCAGCGGGATGAGACCCATGACACCGCCGGACACCACGAAGACCTGGAGCGCGAAGGCGCCGGACAGGCCGACGGCGAGCAGCTTGCCGAACGGGTCGCGGGCGGCCAGCGCGGTGCGCACGCCGCGCTCCGCGATCAGGGCGTAGACCAGCAGGATGGCCATGACACCGGCCAGGCCCAGCTCCTCGCCGAAGGTGGCGAGGATGAAGTCGGAGTTGGCGGCGAACCGGATCAGGTCGGAGTGGCCCTGGCCCCAGCCGCTGCCGAGGGTGCCGCCGGAGCCGAAGGCCCACAGCGCCTGCATCGACTGCTCGGAGTGGCCGAGGACGCCCTGCTGGCTGAGCTTGTACTCGTGGAGCGGGTCGAGCCAGGCCTGGACGCGCTGGTGGACGTGCGGCTCGATGGAGCCGACGCCGACGGCGCCGGCCGCGGACATCAGCAGACCGAAGACGATCCAGCTGGTCCGCTCGGTGGCCACGTACAGCATGATCACGAACATGCCGAAGAACAGCAGCGAGGTGCCGAGGTCCGTCTCGAAGACCAGGATGAGGATCGAGAGCACCCAGACGACCAGGATCGGACCGAGGTCGCGGCCGCGGGGCAGGTAGAGGCCCATGAAGCGGCGGCTGGCCAGGGCGAGCGCGTCCCGCTTCACCATGAGGTAGCCGGCGAAGAAGACCGCCAGGGCGATCTTGGCGAACTCGCCGGGCTGCAGTGAGCCGAGGCCCGGGATGTTGATCCAGATCTTGGCGCCGTAGATGTTGGCCCCGAGACCCGGGACCAGCGGCAGGATCAGCAGGATCAGCGCGGAGAACATGGAGATGTACGTGTAGCGCTGCAGGACGCGGTGGTCCTTGAGGAAGATCAGCACGACGACGAACAGGGCGATGCCCAGCGCGGTGTACAGCAGCTGCCGGGGCGCCGCCTGGAAGTAGTTGGGCAGTGACTGGAGCAGCTTCGACTGGTCCAGCCGCCAGATGCACACCAGCCCGAGCCCGTTGAGCAGCGTGGCCAGCGGCAGCAGCAGGGGGTCCGCGTACGGCGCGAACTTGCGTACGGCCAGGTGTGCGACGCCGGCCAGCAGGCCGAGCCCGAGTCCGTAGCTCAGCAGGCCCGAGGGCACGTGGTCGTCGATGGCGAGGCCCACGTTGGCATAGGCGAACACCGGGATGACGACGGCGAAGACCAGCAGCGCGAGCTCGGTGTTGCGCCGGCTCGGCGCGCCGATGGCGCCGATCGTGGACGTGTGGTGCGTCGGCGAGTTGGAAGTACTGCTCATCGTGTGACAGGGCCTCTCACGGCTTGCCTACTGCTTACCGCACGCCGAGACGACCTTCTGCTCTTCCTCCGAGAGAGTGGGGCCGGGGCTGGGTGTGGACGCGGTCGCGGACGTGGACGGAGACGGGGACGACGGGGACTTCGACGTCGACGGGTTCGGCGCCGGTGTCGCCTTGGACGTGAAGGCGGTGCGGGTGGTTCCCGTGGTGCTGCTCGCCTTGCCCGGTCCCGGCTTGGCGCCGCTCGGGGTCTTGGCGGCCTGGCGCTCGGCCTCCTTGCGGCACGCGGAGGCCTGCACGGACAGATCGTCGATCTTCTTGCGGGCCTCCTGAAGGCTGCCCTCGGGGATCGTCGCCTCGACCTGCTTCTGCTGGTAGGCCGGCAGGTCCGTGAGTCTGATCTCCGGGTGCTCCGTCTGCACCTTGGAGAGCTTCACCCAGGCGAGGTCCTGGCTGATGCCGCGGTAGAGGGCGACGTGGTCGTCGTGGGCGCCGACGTAGTACTGCGTCTGCGTCCAGCGGTAGCCGCCGTAGAGTCCGCCGCCGATGACGGCGAGGGCGAGCACGCTGTAGAGGGACACCTTCAGCCAGCGCCGGCCCTTGCGCGGCTTGACGAAGTCGTCGTCGCCGTAGCCGGCGAAGCCGCCGGTGGGGACGTAGCCGGTGGTGTCGCCGGAGCCGGGCGGGCCGAACTCGCCGCCGCCCTGGCCGGGCACCTGGCGGCCGAGGCCGGAGGCGCGGCCGGCCGGGGTCTGCATGATGCCGTTGTCGTGCAGGTGGTTCTGGTTCTCGGCGACCGCGCCCACCACGACCGGGGTGTCGGAGAGCTGCCCGGCGAGGGTGTCGCCGGTGTCCAGGTCGAGGACGTCGGCGATGATCACCGTGATGTTGTCGGGGCCGCCGCCGCGCAGCGCGAGCTGGATCAGCTCCTGCACGGTCTCCTGCGGGCCCTGGTAGCTGGCGAGGGTCTCCTCCATCGTCTGGTGGGAGACGACGCCGCTGAGGCCGTCGGAGCAGATCAGGTAGCGGTCGCCGGCGCGGACCTCGCGCACGGACAGGTCGGGCTCGACGTGCTCGCTGCTGCCGAGGGCGCGCATCAGGAGGGCGCGCTGCGGATGGGTGCTGGCCTCCTCCTCGGTGATGCGTCCCTCGTCGACCAGGCGCTGCACCCAGGTGTGGTCCTGCGTGATCTGGGTGAGCACGCCGTCGCGCAGCAGGTAGGCGCGCGAGTCGCCGACGTGCACGAGACCGAGTCGCTGGCCGGTCCACAGCAGGGCGGTGAGCGTGGTGCCCATGCCCTCCAGCTGGGGGTCCTCCTCGACCATGGCGCGCAGCTGGTCGTTGGCGCGCTGCACGGCGGTGCCGAGCGAGGTGAGGATGTCGGAGCCGGGGACGTCGTCGTCGAGGGCGACGATGGTGGAGATCACCTCGGAGGAGGCGACCTCGCCGGCGGCCTGGCCGCCCATGCCGTCGGCGATCGCGAGCAGCCGGGGCCCGGCGTAGCCGGAGTCCTCGTTGCCCTCGCGGATCATGCCCTTGTGCGATCCGGCGGCGAAGCGCAGTGACAGACTCATGCGCACCTCGCCCGTCGGCTCGGGGTACAGCCGATCGTGTCGAGCCACACTGCCCACCCTCCGGTCGGGAGCGCGCCGGGGCCCCGGGTGCCGGCCGCCGCTGCGTGCTCGCTCCGCTCGCGCTCATTCATGACGTAGCACTACTTCCGCAGCTCGATGACGGTCTTGCCGATGCGGATCGGCGCGCCCAGCGGGATCGGCGTGGGGGTCGTCAGCCTCGACCGGTCCAGGTAGGTGCCGTTGGTGGATCCGAGGTCCTCGACGATCCACTGGCCGTCGCGGTCCGGGTAGATCCTGGCATGGCGGCTGGAGGCGTAGTCGTCGTCCAGCACGATGGTGGAGTCGTGCGCGCGGCCCAGGGTGATGGTCTGGCCCTGCAGCGCGACGGTGGTGCCGGTGAGGGTGCCTTCGGTCACCACGAGCTTGGTGGGGGCGTTGCGGCGCTGCCGGCCGCCGCCCTGCTGGCCGCGCTGCTGCGGTGGCTGCGCGGTCTGCCGTGCGGTCTGCCGTGCGGTCTGCTGGGGCCGTGCGGCCTCCCGGCGGGACCCCCGCTGGGTGACGCGCGTACCGAACAGGTCGCTGCGGATGACCTGCACGGCCACGATCACGAACAGCCACAGTACGGCCAGGAAACCCAGCCGCATGACCGTGAGGGTCAGCTCTGACATTGCCCCCGGTTCACCCTTCGGCTTGCCTATAGATAACGGTGGTGCTGCCCACGACGATCCGCGAGCCGTCGCGGAGCGTAGCGCGGGTGGTGTGCTGCCCGTCCACCACGATGCCGTTGGTGGACCCGAGATCCGCGATCGTCGAGGGCGTTCCGGTCCGGATCTCACAGTGCCGGCGGGAGACGCCGGGGTCGTCGATCCGCACGTCGGCGTCGGTGCTGCGGCCCAGCACCAGCGTCGGGCGGGAGATCTGATGGCGGGTGCCGTTGATCTCGATCCAGTAGCGGGTGCGGCCGCCGGCCTGCGGGGGCTGCGGGTAGCCGTACCCGCCGGGGCGGGCGGCGGCGGGCGGCGGCGCGGCCGGCATGGGGGGCGCGGCGGCGGGCGGGTAGCCGTAGCCGCCGGGGGTGGCCGGGCGGGCGGGCGGCGCGGCGGGCTGGGCCGGCGGCGGGCCCTGGGGCGCCTGCTGGCTGCTGGAGGAGGCCAGGGTGCGGCTGCGCACCCGGTACAGGCCGGTGTCCAGGTCGTCGGCCTTCTCCAGATGGACCTTGATCGGGCCCATGAAGGTGTAACGCTGCTGCTTGGCGTAGTCGCGCACCATGCCGGCGAGCTCGTCGCCGAGCTGGCCCGAGTAGGGGCTGAGGCGCTCGTAGTCGGGCGCGCTCAGCTCCACGATGAAGTCGTTGGGCACGACGGTGCGCTCGCGGTTCCAGATGGTCGCGTTGTTGTCGCACTCGCGCTGCAGCGCACCCGCGATCTCCACGGGCTGGACCTCGGACTTGAAGACCTTGGCGAAGGTGCCGTTGACCAGACCTTCGAGACGCTGCTCGAACTTCTTCAGGACTCCCATGGGGCACCTCCTCCGTGGTGGCCGTCGCTGTGGTTCTTGCCGGTGTTGCGGTTCGTGCCGTCGTGCTGCTGCGTACTGCTTACCTGGTACTGCTTACTGATCGTATCCACGCGCCGGTGAATCGGCTGGTTCCCCCTGTCGGCCCCGTCGACGGTTGTCGACGTCTCCCGCACCGGGGGTGCGGGAGCTGTCTTGCGACGTTCCCCGCGGAGCCCGTCGCCGAACTCCTCCGAGCACCGCCGTGCCGTACTTCCCTGCCGTACTTCTGCCCAGGATCGTACGGGCGGCCGCAGACCAGTGTCCCGCACCCGGCTGTGGTCCCGGCCCGCTCCAGGGGAGACGGGCCCGACCGGTACGAGGTTGATACGTGAACGGACACGGGCTGATACGGAACGGCGGCCTCCGGGCGTCCGGCGCGTCGGAGCGGGGCGGGGAGTCCCCGGGCCGGCCGGAGCGGCGCCGTCCGGCCGGGTCGGCCCGCCGGGTCCCTGCCCGGGGAAAGCGATGTGAATCCACCCTGGGAGGCGTGCTAATGTTCTGCATGTCGGAAGGCGCCGGGCCCGAAAAGAAGGGACGGAGCCGGAGGACACACCCAATGCGCGGGTGGCGGAATAGGCAGACGCGCTGGATTCAGGTTCCAGTGCCCGCAAGGGCGTGGGGGTTCAACTCCCCCCTCGCGCACCGTCGAAACGGGCTCATCGTGATCACGATGAGCCCGTTTCGCTATGCCCGTTCGGACCGGGTGCGGTGTGATGCTGCTTACCTGCATGACCGCCCGGCGGCCGACGAGCCGAGGGCGGTCGGTCGTCGTGGTCGCCGGTCCTCGATGACCTTTTGAGTGTGGGCAGTCTCACTCATCAGTCCCGTCCTTTTGGCTCGGTGATGTAGCTCTGGGGCGCGGGTGCCCAGTGGCTCGCTCTTGCGGCGGCAGTGGTCGGCGCAGGGTCCGGCCGCCGTGGAGGGCGAGGGAGCCGGCCTGCACGCCGAGCCGGCGGACGCCCGACGGCGGATGTGCCCACGCCCGTCGGACCGACCGGCACCGACCTGTACGGCGGTCGGCGGAAGGCCAGGTCGTCGAGGCGGGGCCGGACGCCGTGGCGGATCTCGGCCGACGAGTGGCCGCCGATCTCGACGCATCTGTTCGCCCGGAGGCCCCTGAGGGCATCGGCCGGCCGGGCGTCCAGCCCGTGATCCGATGTGCCCGCCCCTGGAACGGGGCCGAAAAGCCCCTGGACGACTGGTTACCGACTGGTTAGAAGGCGGCTGCCGACCGGCTGCGTCCTGGCGCGAGACGTCCGGAGACCGGGGCCGACGCGTGGGACCCGTCCGCCTGCCGATGCTCGCTCCCGCCGGCACCGACCCGTCTTCGCAGGCCCCCACCAGGACCGGAGTCGTGGAATCCCGCATTCTGCCCGATGCGGCCGTCGGGTCCGCGATCTGTCCACCGGCAGCCCGCGAAGCGAAATGCTCCCCACCGGTTGAGGTGACGGCCATGGCGAAAAGTCCCCGTTAAGTAGGTCTTTAGTGTTGCGGGTTAGCGTTGTCGCGGGCATGAGCTTGCCGATGAATGTTCGTTTTCAGCCAACGGGGAGAATGAATTGAAAATCACTCGACAGGCCGGTGAGAAGATGGGGGCAGTGGTCGAGGACTTCGACCTGGCCACTGCTTCGGACGAGGACTTCGAGGAACTCAAGGCCCGGACCTACCGCGACAAGATCCTGGTGCTCAAGAACCAGGACCTCTCGCCCGAGCAATTCCTCGAACTCGGCCGGAGGCTCGGTACGCCCGAGGTCTACTACGAGCCGATGTACCAGCACCCCGACGTGAAGGAAGTATTCGTCTCCTCCAACGTGAGCGACGGAGACAAGCAGATCGGGGTCCCGAAGACGGGCAAGTTCTGGCATGCCGACTATATGTTCATGCCGAATCCCTTCGGGCTCACGCTGATCTATCCCCAGGTCATACCGAAGAAGAACCGCGGAACCTACTTCATCGACATGGGGAAGGCCTACGAGAAGCTCTCTGACGAGCTGAAGTCCATTCTCGCCGACGCGGTGGCGGTGCAGAGCGTGCGCCGGTACTTCAAGATCCGTCCGACCGACGTGTACCGCCCGATATCCGAGATCCTCGACGAGATCGAGGCCAAGACGCCGGCGTCGCCGCATCCGGCGGTCTTCAAGCATCCGGGGACCGGCGAGCAGATCCTCTACATCAGCGAGGGATTCACCGCCGAACTCCAGGACGCCGACGGCAACCGGCTCGACGACTCGGTCCTGCGGGACGCGCTGGAGGCCGTGGGCCAACTGGACCCGGCGTGCGAGCACGAGAACCTCCACCTCCAGACCTTCGACAAGGGAGACCTGCTGCTCTGGGACAACCGCAGCCTCGTGCACCGTGCGTTGCACACGGCGACGCCGGAGCCCGCCGTCTCGTACCGCGTCACCGTGCACGACCACCTCCCGTTCTACGAGGGCATCTCCGCCTGACCAGCCTGTTCTCGCACCTCACGACCGAGAAGGAGTCGTCATGACCACAGTGCCGCCGGCCCCCGAACATCCGAACCCGTTCGATGAGGCGTTCTTCAAGGACCCGTATCCGACCTACGCCGAGTTGCACAAGACGGGCGCGCCCCTGCACCGGGTGTCCCTGTCGGACGGCAATGACGTCTGGCTCATCACCGGCTACGAGGAGGCCAGCGAGGCGCTCAAGGACCGCCGCCTGGTCCGTAACCGCCGGCACGCCGGTCCCGACTACCAGAGCGAGATCCTGCCCGAGATCGTCCGCTCCGGGAACCTGCACATGGAGGACGGGCAGATCCACACCCGCCTGCGCCGCTTCATGAACTTCGCCTTCACCCCGAAGCGCGTCGCGGCGATGGTGCCCCGGATCGAGCAGGTCACCAAGGAGCTGCTCGACGCCATGGAGGCCAACGGCGGCGGCGACATCATGGACGGCCTGGCCGCGCCGCTCCCGATCGCGATGACCACCGGCATCCTCGGTGTGCCTGACGACCAGCGGGGGGAGTTCCGCTACTGGAGCGACGAGCTCCTCGGCGGCGCGCCCCAGCGCGCCCGGCAGGCCGCCGAGCAGCTGCTCGTCTACGTGCAGGGGCTCATCGACCTCAAGCGCCGCGAACCGGCCGACGACCTGATCTCGTACTGGGTCTCGGTCAAGGACGACGAGGGCCAGCCGCTGACCGATCAGGAAATGATCGGCATGACCTTCTTCCTGCTGCTCGGCGGCTACGACACGACGGTCGGTCAGATCGGCGCCTCCGTGCTCGCGCTGCTCAAGTACCCGGAGAAGGCCGCCGCGATGCGCGACAACCCGGAGATCATCCCGGACGCGGTCGAGGAGCTGATGCGCTGGGACGGCTCGACGCACAGCGGCATCCGGCGGTTCGCGGCCGAGGACGTGGAGGTCGGTGGCGAGACCATCCGCGCCGGCGACTGCGTGCTGATCTCGCTCGGCGCGGCCAACCGCTGCCCGATGCGTTTCGCCGACCCCGACAAGCTGGACTTCGAGCGCGAACAGAACTGGCAGCTCGGCTTCGGCCGGGGCCCGCACCACTGCCCGGGCAAGGAGCTCGCCCGCCACGAGCTGCGCATCGCGCTGGGGGAACTGGTCCGCCGCTTCCCGAACATGTCGCTGGCCGTACCCGAGGACAAGGTCGTCTGGCGCCCGTCGTACCTGATCCGGGTTCCGTACGAGCTGCCGGTCAGGTTCTGAGCGTGACGACGACACCGGATGCTCCGCAGGCGCCCCGCTGCCCGTTCAGCGGGGTGAGAACCCCCTTCGACGCCGCCTACTTCGCGGACCCGTACGCGACGTACCGTCGTCTGCACACCGAGGGCCCGGTCCACCGGATCAAGACACCCGAGGGCTACGACGCCTGGCTGGTCACCCGCTACACCGATGTGCACCGACTGCTGGGAGACCAGCGGCTGGTGCGCCACGTGCGGCACGCCAAGGGCGACTACTACCGCTTCCCGCTGCCCGTCGAGTTCTCACGGTCGCTGGTCCGCGAGGAC
Source organism: Streptomyces sp. NPDC018610 (assembly GCF_044391765.1). NCBI lineage: Bacteria > Bacillati > Actinomycetota > Actinomycetes > Kitasatosporales > Streptomycetaceae > Streptomyces > Streptomyces sp. NPDC018610. Next base: position 353,863 of record NZ_JBISAL010000003.1, on the reverse strand, counting down.
CCGCCCGTGCACACGCGGCTGCGCCGGTACATGAACCTGGCGTTCGCGCCGAAGCGGGTGCGGCCCCTGCGCCCCCGTGTCGAGGCGGTCACCGACGAGCTCATCACCGCGCTCGGGGACAGCGGCGAGACGGACCTGATGGCCAGCCTCGCCATGCCGCTGCCCATCACGATCATCGCGGAGATGTTGGACGTCTCGGCCAAGGAGCAGGCGGACTTCCGCCGTTGGGCCGACGCGCTCGTGGGCGTGGACCAGGAGGCGCTGCGCAAGGGCGGCATCAGCATGCTGCACTGCCTCTCCCGGCTGGTCGAGCTCAAGCGGAAGGAACCGAGCGACGACATCTGGAACGACTGGATCCGGGGTTTTCAGGGGCAGGAGGAGCCGCTGGAGACCGACGAGCTGCTGGGCCTCGGCTTCATGGTCCTGCTCGGCGGTTACGACCCCACCGCCGGCGTCATCGGCTCGGCCGTCGTGCGGCTGCTGGAGGAGCCGGATCTGGCGCGGCGGCTACGCGAGCAGCCGGAGCTGATGCCGTCGGCCGTGGAGGAGTTCCTTCGCCTGCACGGCGCCAGCCACACCGCCGCGCGGCGGTTCGCCGCCGAGGACGTCGAGGTCGGCGGGACGACCATTCCGGCCGGATCCGCCGTGTTCCTGTCGCTCAGTGCGGCCAACCGCGATCCGGAGAAATTCGAGGACCCCGAGGTCTTCCAGCTGGACCGGTCGCCCAACCGCCACGTCGCCCTCGGGCAGGGGCCGCACTTCTGCTCCGGGGCCGAACTCGCCCGGATGGAGATCACGGCGGCTCTGGAGGCCGTGCTGCACCGCCTTCCGAACCTCCGGCTGGCGGTACCGGCGGAAGAACTCAGGCTGCGGCCCGGGTACTCCATCCGGTCTCTCGAAAAGCTGCCTGTCACGTACTGATCTCATCCTGGGGGGAAATGAGATGCCGACCCTGTCCCAGCCGTCGACGCCGGTGACCGAGTTCGCCACCGACGAGGAGCTGCTCGAGCAGGTGCTGAAGCCGTACCGGCTCAACTGCCAGTACCTCAAGTCCGCGGTGGTGAAGCTGACCGACCGCGCCGGAGAGGCGGGACGGGTGTCGGCGTCCTGCGAGTTCGAGATCCCCGAGTCCTGCTACATCGACGACACCGGGCATTTCAACTCGGTCGAATTCAACATCTGTTACAACCAGATGATGTATTACGTGATCGCCAAGGCGGTCAAGGAGCGGCTCCTGGAGCCGCTGTCCTCCTGGAGCATGGCCGACTACTGGTCGCGTCAGCTCGCCGACTTCCTCATCACCGATTTCCGCAGCGCCTTCCGGCGTGCGATGCGCGGTGGGAAGTTCGCCGGCGAGATCGAGATCCTCGATCTCGCCGAATGGGAGGGGGACGACCTGCACGAGGCGCTGCTGGTCGCGCAGACCTCCTGCCGTTACTGGGACGAGAACGGCGGCAACTGCCACGGCGAAGTCCGCATAGCCATCACCAACCCGGTCAGTGACCAGAATCGATCCTGAGGCACTCATGACGACGACCACGCCACTGGTTGAGCAGCTGCGCGCCCTTTCCCGGCCCGAGCGGCGTTCCCGGGTCGAGGAGCTGGCGCGCACCGAGCTCCGGACCGCGCTGCTGATGTCCGAGGGCGAAGACGTTCCGCTGGACCAGAACTACTTCGACCTGGGCCTGACCTCGCTGCGTGTCACCGAGATCAAGCAGCGTCTGGAGGCACAGCTCGGCTGTGCCATCGACACGGGCGTGCTCTTCGCGGTACCGACCCTGGGCCGCCTCGTGGAATACCTGCAGAACGAGATCCTCCCGAAGCTGACCGGGGAGTCGACGGCATCGGAGGAAAAGGCCGCCGGCACCGTGCCGGCCGGCCGCAAGGCGCTGGTCACCGACCTGCTGAACGACCTGTACCAAGACTGAACGCACACCTGGCCTGACCAACGAACTATTCCGGGGGGCGCGCGCTGCCTCTGGAGCGGAGGACCACCATGTCGAATCGGCGCCCAGGCGTGCAGGAAGAACTGGACGCTGCCCGCGAGGCACTCGAGGAACAACGGCGCGTGCTCCGGGAGTTGCTGCTCGAGAAGCACGAGCCCATCGCGATCGTGGGCGTCGGGATGCGGTTCCCCGGCGGGAACTCCACGCTGCCGGGCTTCGCCGAATTCCTCGAGCAGGGCCGGTCGGGCACGGGGCCGATCCCCGAGGACCGCTGGGACGTGGAGGGCTTCTCCTCGGGCGGTCAGGATGTGAAGGGGAAGATCCGCACGTTCGCCGGCGGATTCCTCGACCGGGTGGACCGGTTCGACCCGCAGTTCTTCAACATCTCCCCGAAGGAAGCGCAGTACATCGATCCGCAGCAGCGGATCGCGCTGGAGACGGCGTGGGAAGCCCTGGAAGAAGCGGGCATCGACCCGCACAGCCTGCGGGACAGCAACGGCGGCGTGTACGTCGGCGTCTCCACCGTCGACTACACGATCGAGGCGGACGCCCTCGCATACGAGGAGCTGGACGCCAACATAGGCACCGGCACGGCGCACTCCGCCGTACCCGGCCGGATCTCGTACTTCCTCGGCTGGCGAGGACCGAGCATGGCCGTGGACACCGCCTGCTCCGCCTCCCTGGTGACCCTGCACCTGGCCGCCGAGGGCCTGCGCCGCGGAGAGTGCGACATCGCGCTCGCCGGCGGCGTGAACGTGATCCACCACCCGCGCAACCACATCGTCTTCTCGCAGGCGAACATGCTCTCCGTCGACGGCGAGTGCAAGACCTTCGACTCCTCCGCCGACGGTTACAGCCGCAGCGAGGGCTGTGGCATGGTCGTGCTCAAGCGGCTCACGGACGCCAAGCGCGACGGCGACCGCGTGCTGGCGCTGGTCCGCGGTTCCGCCGTGCGCCAGGACGGCGAGAGCGGCGGCCTGACCGTGCCCAACGGCTCCGCTCAGGAGATGGTCATCCGCGCCGCGCTCGACAACGCGGTGCTGGATCCCGCGGACATCCAGTACGTCGAGGCGCACGGCACCGGCACCTCGCTGGGTGATCCCATCGAGATGGGAGCCATCCAGTCCGTCTTCGCCACGTCGCACTCGAAGGCGGAGCCGATCGTCGTCGGCTCGCTGAAGACCAACGTCGGCCACATGGAAGCGGCGGCCGGCATCGGCGGTGTGATCAAGGCGGCGCTGCAACTGCACGGCGGGCGGATCTTCCCGCACTTGAACATGGCGGCGCCCTCGGAGCACATCCCGTGGCACGACTACTGCGTCGAGGTGCCGGTCGAGGGCCGGCCATGGAAGGCGGACACCCGCCGCGCCATCGTCAACTCCTTCGGCTTCGCGGGCACCATCGCGTGTGCCGTCCTGGAACAGGCCCCCGTCTACACCCCCGCCGAACCGTCGGTGACCGACGGGGGGCACGTCTTCACTCTCTCGGCGAAGAACGAGAAGGCGCTGGCGCTCCAGACGGAGCGGTACCGCGCGCACCTCGCCGCGCACCCGGACCTGGACCTGGCCGATGTCTGCTACACCAGCAACGTGGCCCGCGCCCACTTCGGCAGCCGGCTGGTGGGCGTGGTGCGCGACACCGAAGAGCTGTCCGCGCTGCTCGGCAGCACCCCCACCGCCGGCCCCGACCTGAGCAGGACCGCCTTCCTCTTCACCGGCCAGGGCTCTCAGTACGCGGGCATGGGCAGGCCGCTCTACGACGCCTACCCGGTGTTCCGGGAACACCTGGACACCTGCGACCGGCTCTTCGAGACGCGTATCGGGCGGTCCGTCAAGGCGCTGGTCCTCGGTGACGCCGAGGATCCGGAGGCGATCGACCAGACCTGCTTCACCCAGCCCGCGCTGTTCGCCCTGGAGTACGCCACCGCACAGCTCTGGCTGAGCTGGGGCGTCCGGCCGAGCGTCCTGATCGGCCACAGCATCGGCGAGGTGGTCGCGGCGACCGTGGCCGGACTCCTCACGCTGGAGGACGGGGTCCGGCTGGTCGCGGCCAGGGCCCGGCTGATGCAGTCCGTGACCGCGCCCGGCGCGATGGTCGCCGTGGAGGCCGCGGAGAACGAGGTCGCTCCCCTCCTGGAGGCCTACGAGGACGTCACCTTCGGGGCCTTCAACGCGCCCGGTCACTGCGTTGTCTCCGGCGGTGCGGACTCCGTCGCGGCCATCACCGGCCGGCTCGAGGAGCGCGGTCTGCGTACCAGGCGGCTCGCGGTGTCGCACGCCTTCCACTCGCCGCTGATGGCCGAGGTCTTCGAGGCCTTCCGCGAGGAGATCCAGGACATCACCTTCCGGGAACCCGAGTTCACCCTGATCTCCAACATCTCCGGCAGCGTCGCCGACGTCGCCGAGATGTCCTCCCCCGACTACTGGGTGCGGCACATCGCGGAGCCCGTCGACTTCCAGGCGGGCATGGCCGCCATCGGCGCCCGCGGCCGACACGTCTTCATCGAGGTGGGCCCCTCGGCGACCCTCCTCGGACTGGGCAAGCGCATCCTGGACGCCAAGGAGCATCTCTGGCTGCGGAGCTCGGCGAAGGGCGACGCGGACGCCTCGGTCATCCGGGCCTCGGTGGCCGAGTGCTACGCCGCCGGGCTGCGGATCGACTGGAAGGGCTACCACCAGGGGCGCGGCGGACGGCGCACCGCGCTGCCGACGTACGCCTTCGACACCAAGCGGTACTGGCTGCCCATCACCGGCGACCGGCACTCCAAGAAGCGCGTGGTCGACGCCTCCCGGGCGCACCACCCGCTGCTCGGCGCCGAGGTGAGCACCGCCGAGCAACTCCAGGAGGGGATACGCGAGTTCTCCGCCGAGATCGGTCCCGACCAGCCGTCGTACCTGGTCGATCACGTCATCATGGGACAGACGGTGTTCCCCGGCGCCGGTTACGTCGAGATCCTGCTCGCCCTGCAGGACGCGGTGTACGGCGAGAGCGGCCGCCTCCTGGAGGACGTGGCGATCCACGAGCCGCTGATCCTCTCGGACGAGCAGCGCACCGAGCTCCGTACGCGGTCGCGGGAGCTTCCCGGCGGCGGCGCCGAGGTCGAGATCCTCAGCCGGACAGCCGACAACGCCATCGAGCGCAGCCATGTCACCGCCCGGATCGGGGTGGAGTACACCCTGCTTCCGAAGCTGCGGGAGGTCGCGGCGGAGCTGGAGGAGAAGGCGGCGGCCGAGGGCCATCCGTCGACGCCCCGCCGCCCTGACGACCTGTACGCGGAGTTCGCCGACCTCGGGCTCGAGTACGGGCCGGAGTTCCAGCGCATCGAGCACATCGCGCGCCAGGGCGACAGCGTCTCCGTCGCCCGGCTGCGCGGCCGGGCGGCGCACGCGCTGGAGCACCTGCCGCCGGTGGTGCTCGACAACGTCACCCAGTCGCTGGCCGGGGTGCTGGACAACGGCAACACCTATCTGCCGGTCGGCTTCGGCCGCTTCCAGCTGCTGAAGAAGCCCAAGAGCGACGAGCTGGTCAGCCATGTGCGGCTGACCAGCGAGGAGAACGCCGACGGCGAGATGACCGCCGACATGCTCCTGACGGAGCACGGCCGGCCGGTGTTCGTCGTGCACGGCTTCCGGCTGAAGAAGGTCACCGCGGCCGCGGGCGCCCCGCGCCGGCAGCTGTTCCACGAGCCGCGCTGGGTGAAGCGCTCCTTGGTCCGCCAGGGTGGCGGGGGCGAGCGGCGCATCCTGGTGGTCGGCCGGGACGAGGCCGCCTTCGAGTCCGTACGCGAACACCTCGTCGCGAGCGGCGCCTCGCTGACGTTCGCGCCGGACACGAAGACGGCCGCCACACTGCTGGGCGAGCGGCCCACCGACGTCTGCTGGTTCTGGCGGACCACCCCGGGCCCGGTCGACGCCGAGCGCCTGCGGTCCGAGTGCGAGGCCAACTACCGCGCGCTGCTGGACCTCCTGGCGGCGCTCGAGAAGGCGGCGTTCGGACGCGACCAGCGGCTGTGGCTGGTCACCGAGGGAGCCCAGCGGCTGCCCGGTGACCTCCCCGGCCGGCCAGGCCGCGCCTCGGAGGTGTCGCCCGCCGCGACCCTGTGGGGCTTCGGTCTCACGCTGTGGAACGAGTACCCCGCCTACCAGCCCACCCTGATCGACCTTCCCGTCGGCGGCGACAGCAAGGCCCTCGCCGACGAGCTGCTGACCACCGAGCCGGACGAGTACCAGGTGGCCTTCCGCGACGGCAACCGGCATGTGCGCCGGATCTACCGCGCCGACCCGGCCGGTACGCATGACGCCAACTTCGAGCTCGCCATCACCGAGTTCGGGGAGTTCTCCAACGTCCGGCCGGTACCCATCGAGGATGTGGCGCCCGAGGGCGACCAGATCCAGGTCCAGGTGCACGCGGCGGGCCTGAACTTCAAGGACGTGCTCAACGTGCTCGGGCTGCTCAAGGCCCACGCGGAGGAGAGCGGCACCGAGTACCAGCCGCTCGACCTCGGCTTCGAGGGCGCCGGCACGGTGGTCGCGGCCGGCCCGGACGCCGAGTTCCGCCCCGGCGAGGAAGTGCTGCTCAGCCATCTCGGCTGCATGAAGCGGCGCGTCACCGTGCCGTCGGCGATGGCGGTGCGCAAGCCCGCCAACATCGGCTTCGCCGAGGCGGCCGGACTGGCCACCGCCTATGTCACCGCCTACTACGCGCTGCACGACCTGGCCGGCATCAAGCAGGGCGACACGGTCCTCATCCACGCGGCGGCCGGCGGCGTGGGCCAGGCCGCGGTGCAGCTGGCCAAGCTCGCGGGCGCCGAGATCATCGCCACCGCCAGCCCGCGCAAGCAGGAGCTGCTGCGCGCCCAGGGCATCGAGCACGTCTTCAACTCGCGCACCCTGGAGTTCGCCGACCAGGTTCTGGAGGTCACCGGCGGCAACGGCGTCGACATCGTCCTGAACAGCCTGAACAAGGACTACATCACGGCCGGCATGAAGGCGCTCGGCGAGGGCGGCCGGTTCGTGGAGCTCGGCAAGATCGGCATCTGGTCGGCCGAGCAGGCACGTGCGGCACGGCCGGACGTGGAGTACCACAACTTCGATCTCAGCGAGTTCGACGAGGAGGAGCTGCAGAAGGTCAACAAGGGCATCCTCCAGACGGTGGCCGGGCTGCTCTCCGAGGCCGCGGTGCGGCCGCTCCCGACGACCGCCTACACCCTGGACGAGATCGAGGAGGCGTTCGCGGTCCTCAGCCGCGGAGCCAACGTCGGCAAACTGGTGATCAGCTTCGAACAGGAGGACGGCTTCCGGGAGCGGCCGGTCACCATCACGGCCGACCGCTCGTACGTGATCACCGGCGGCATGGGCGCCCTGGGGCTGGTGATGGCGCAGAAGCTCGTCGACCTCGGTGCCCGGGACCTCGTCCTGGTCGGCCGGCGGGCCGTCCCGGAGGCGGACGCCGCGGCGCTCGCCGCCGAGCTGGGCGAGGGCGTGCACGTCCGCACGCTGCGGTGCGATGTGGCCTCGGCCGGTGACGTCCAGCGGCTCGTCGACTTCGTGGCGGACGGGGCGCACCCGCTGGGCGGCGTCCTGCACACGGCCGGCGTCCTCGCCGACATGCCGATCTCCTCCCTCTCCTGGGAGAGCATCGACAAGGTCTTCCAGCCCAAGGTCTACGGAACCTGGCACCTGCACGAGGCGCTGCGCGGCCTTCCGGACGAGCCGTTCTTCGTCGGCTTCTCCTCGATCGCCTCGGTGGTCGGGTCGACCGCGCAGGGCAACTACGCGGCGGGCAACGCGTTCATCGACGCGCTCATGCAGTGGCGCGGAGCGCAGGACCTGCCGGGCCTGAGCATCGGCTGGGGCCCCTGGGCCGAGGTGGGCATGGCCGCGGAGCTGAGCGAGCAGCTGGTCCGCAGCATCGAGTCGCAGGGCATGAGGTTCCTCAAGCCCGCCGACGGCACCCGCTCGATGTTCAAGGCGCTCGGGAAGCCCGCCGCGCACCTGATGATCGGCGAGTTCGACTGGGATCGCTTCGTCTCGGGCCGCCCGGCGGCCAACGCCTTCTACCGTGAGGTGGCCGGAGCCGGCGGCGCCGGTGTCCGCACCGTCGACCTGGACGCGCTGCGCGCCCTGCCGAAGTCCGAACGGATCTCCCGCGTCAACGAGCTGGTCCGTGCCCGGATCGCGGGGCTGCTCCACTTCGAGGGGCCCGACGACGTCGGCGTCAACGCGAAGTTCCTCGAACTGGGCCTGGACTCGCTCAGCGCGGTGGAACTGAAGAACAGCCTCGAAGCGGCCCTCCAGGTGCCGCTGTCCTCCGCGATCGTCTTCGACCACCCGTCGATCGGTCTGCTCACCGAGTACCTGGAGCGGCAGCTCGTACCGCAGACGGCGGCCGAGGACGAGCGGCCCGCGGGCGATGACGATGTGGCGGCGCTCACCGACGCCGAGGCCGACGCCGAGCTCGCCGCGCTGATGGAGCTGTGACCCGTTGAAGGACTACATCGAGTCGTTGCAGGGGCTCTCCAAGTCACAGCTGGTGCTCCTGCTGGCGCGGCAGCGTCGGCAGGAGACCGAGCGGATCGCCGTCGTCGGCATGGCGTGCCGGTTCCCCGGCGGCATCGACGGCCCTCAGCAGTACTGGGAGGCGCTGCGCACGGGCCGCAGCGTCCTCACCGAGCGGGGTGGTGTCCCGAAGGACTCCACCGGGCGTCCCCGGTGGAACGTGGCGGCGCCGGACCTGGCGCCGCTGGCCGACCTGCTCGCCCAGGGCGCCTATCTCGACGCCGTCGACCTCTTCGACGCCGAGCGCTTCGGCATCCCGGACGAGGAGGCGCGGTTCATGGACCCGCAGCAGCGGCTGCTGCTGACCTGTGCCGCCGAGGCGCTGGAGGACGCGGCGGCGTTCGACCGGGCGGAGACCCGGGTGGGCGTCTTCGCCGGGGTGAGCACGGTGGAGTACAGCTTCGCCGCGCTCCGCAACGGCCTGGGCGTCGAGGGGCTCTCCCCGTACATGGGCACCGGTGGGGCGCTCAGCGCGACGGCCGCCCGGGTCGCCACCGGGCTCGGCCTCAACGGTCCGGTGCTCACCATCGACACCGCGTGCTCCTCCGCCCTGACCGCCGCCCACCTGGCCACGTCGGCGCTGCGCCGCGGCGAGTGCGACGTCGCGATCGTCGGCGCCTGCCACCTGACGCTCGCGCCCTTCACGGCGGGCGTCTTCGAGCGGGCGGGGATGCTCTCGCCCACCGGACGCAGCCGTCCCTTCGACAGCGAGGCGGACGGCCATGTCCGGGGCGAGGGCTGCGGGGTGCTCGTGCTCAAGCGCGAGCGTGACGCGCAGGCCGCCGGCGACCGGCCGTACGCGCTGATCAAGGGCAGCAGCGTCTACCAGCACGGGGACCGGCCGGCGATGGCGGCCGTCTCGTCCGTGGCGCAGCGCCGGGTGATGGCGCAGGCGCTGCGGGACGCCGCCGTCGATCCGCATCAGGTGCAGTACATCGAGGCACAGGCCAACGGCTCGAAGCTGGGCGGGGTGATCGAGGCGGAGGCGATCGCCGAGACGTACCGGCGTGCCACGGGCGAGGCGCCGCCGCTGTACCTGGGCTCGGCCAAGGCCAACCTCGGTTACCTGGAGACGGCCTCCGGGGCCGCCGGGCTGATCAAGACCGCGCTCGCCCTGCGGCACCGGGTCATCCCGCCGCAGCCGGGGATCGACGTCCCTGACCCGGCGGTGCCGTGGGACCGCACCGGCCTCCGGCTGCCCCGCACGGCCGTGCCGTGGCCCGTGGCCGAGTCCCCGATGGCGGGGGTGAGTTCGTTCGGCTTCACCGGCACCAACGCGCACGTGCTGATGGAAGGGGGAGAGGACCTGGAGCCCCGGCCCGCGCCGCGCGGCACGGCGGCCCGGGGACGCCGCCACTGGCCCGACGACAACATCTGGAACTGACCCGGCAGCGCCGCGAAGTCCGGCAACGAGCAAGCGAGGAGCAGCGATGTACTTTCCGAACCTGCGGACGCTCGACGCGAGCGTGGCCTTCCACGCCGGGCGCCGCCCGGACCACCCGGCCGTGCTGTGCGAGGGACGGACCGTCACGTACGGCGAGCTGCGCCGGCGCAGCAACCGCGTGGCGCACGCGCTGTGTGCGGCCGGAGTGTCGGATCACGCCAGGATCGGCTATCTCGGCAAGGAGTCGGAGCACTACTACGAGGTGCTCTTCGCCTGCGCCAAGACCGGAACGGTCCTGGTGCCCATCAACTGGCGACTGACCGTCGGTGAGGTGGACCACATCCTGCGGGATTCCCGGACGGAACTCCTCTTCGTGGAGGAGGAGTTCCGCGCGCTCGCCGAGAAGGCGATCACGTCACTGGCCCACCGGGTCCAGGTCGTCGTCGTGGACCGCGAGGGCGACGCGGGCGCGGGCATCCTCGGCTGGGCCGCCGGTCACCCGGACACGGATCCGGACCGGTCCGCGCACGAGGACGACCCGGTCGCACAGCTGTACACCAGCGGAACGACCGGGCTGCCCAAGGGAGTCGTGCTCGCCCACCGCAGCTTCTTCAAGGTGCGGGACGCGCTGGCGTCCGAGGGACTGTCCTGGATCGACTGGCGGGAAGGCGACGTGAGCCTCATCGGCATCCCCGGCTTCCACGTCGGCGGGCTGTGGTGGGCCACCCAGGGCTTCAACGCCGGCATCACCAACGTCGCCATGCGGATGTTCATCAGCGGTGAGGCGGTACGGCGGATCCGTGAGCTCGGCATCACCACGGCGTGCGTAGTGCCCTCGATGCTGCAGATGCTGCTCAGCGAGCCGGACGCGACCAACGAGGACTTCGCGTCCCTGCGCAAGGTGGTCTACGGCGGTTCACCGATCTCCGAGCGGCTCCTGGAGCAGGCCGTGGAACGGATCGGCTGTGACTTCGCGCAGATCTACGGGCTCACCGAGACGGGCAACACCGCGGTGTGCCTGCCTCCCCACGAGCACGTCGTCGGCGGCCCGCGGATGCAGGCGGCCGGCCGGCCGTACCCCGGCTTCGAGGTCAGGATCGTGGACCGTGACGGCAACCGTCTCGAGGGACGCTCCGTGGGCGAGGTGTGCCTGCGCACGCCCGCGCACATGGTCGAGTACTGGGGGCTGTCCGAAGCCACCGCGAGCACCCTGGTGGATGGCTGGATCATGACGGGCGATGCCGGCTACCTCGACGAAGAGGGGTATCTGTTCGTCTGTGACCGGATCAAGGACACGATCATCGTCGGGGGGGAGAACGTCTACCCGGCCGAGATCGAGAACGCACTGACCAAGCACGAGGCGGTCCTGGAGGCCGCCGTGGTCGGCGTGCCCGACGAGCGGTGGGGGGAGGCGGTTCGGGCGTTCGTGGTCACGCGTCCCGGGACGACCGCGACGCCGCGGGAGCTGATGATGTCGCTGAAGGGGAGGATCGCGGACTTCAAGATCCCCACGGGATACGAGTTCATCGACGCGCTTCCCCGGAACCCCAGCGGCAAGATCCTCCGCCGAGAGCTGCGAGACAGGTACTGGCAGGGGCAGCGTCGCATGGTCAATTAGGCGTGATCCGGCCGCCCCCGCTTCGGGGCCGGCTGTTTCCTCGACGCCGGCCGCCCGCTGGCCGCCGGCAGGAATTCCAGGTGATTTGATGAGTTCGTCCTTCACTGCCGTGCGCAGGGTGCTGAACGCCGCCTCGTACGTCTCGCCCCGGCTGCTCGGCGGTCACGTGTGGCGGCTGTTCTGCGAGCCCGTCGCGCGCGACAAGGTGCGCGGCGCCCAGCAGCCGATCCACGACCAGGCCGTGGTCGAGAAGATCACCGTGGACGGCAAGAAGGTGGCGACCTACCGCTGGGGCGAGGGTGGCAATCCCGTGCTGCTCATCCACGGCTTCGGCGGCCGGGCGGCCAACTTCGCCGGATTCGTCCACGGGCTCCAGCAGCTCGGCGTCACCGCGCTGGCGTACGACGCCTTCGGCCACGGTGACTCCGAGGGCAAGGGCGTCACGATCCTGGACCACCTGGCCGTGCTGCGGCAGTTGCAGGACCGCTACGGGCCCTTCCGCGCGATCATCGGGCACTCGTTCGGCGGCACCACGGGATACCTGGCGGTGCGGCGCGGCATCAAGGCCGGCCGGCTGGTGTCCATCGGCTCCGTGGGCGAGTTCGCGTCCCTGCCGAGCACGTTCTGCAAGCAGCTGGGCCTGCGTGCGGGGTACGCGCGGGAGCTGCGGCGCCGCAGTGAGCTGCTCTTCGCGTCCGAGACGGACCCGTGGAGCGCCTTCTCGCCCGTGCACCGCCCGGAGGAGATCGAGCAGCCGGTTCTCGTGGTGCACGACCTGAACGACCGCGAGGTCGGCGTGGAGCAGGGCCGCCGCATCGCCGCCGCGTACGGCGACCGGGCCCAGTTCCTGTTGACGGAAGGGCTCGGACACCGCCGGATCCTGGGCGACAGCACCGTGATCACCAAGGTGCTGACGTTCGCCGTGGACGCCGAAGCGACACCTGGCGACTAGCACTGCCCCCACTCGCCGGCAACCAGTAATCACACACCTAGGTGAGAGCGATGACCAGCCAGCCCGAATCCACCGGACGTCCCGCGCAGAGTCCCCGGAGCGAACCGATCGCCGTCGTCGGCGTGGCCTGCCGGCTGCCCGGGGCAGCTGGGCCGACCAGCTTCTGGGAGCTGCTCACCGAGGGACGGGACGCCATCACCGAGGTGCCCTCCGACCGCCGACCCGCGGGCGGCTCGTCCGCGCCGCAGCCCGGCGGCGTCGGCCGGGGTGGATTCGTGGCCGGCGTCGGCGACTTCGACGCGGGCTTCTTCGGCATCTCGCCGCGGGAGGCCGCGTCGATGGACCCGCAGCAGCGGTTGATGCTGGAGCTGAGCTGGGAGGCCGTCGAGGACGCCGGCATGTCCGCGCCGGGCGGGCAGGACAGCACTGCCGGAGTCTTCTTCGGCGCCATCGCCGGTGACTACGACGCGCTGCTGAACCAGTACGGGGCGGACAGCATCACGCGGCACTCCTTCACGGGGCTGCAGCGCGGCATGATCGCCAACCGGGTCTCGCATCTTTTCGGGCTGACGGGCCCCAGCCTCACCATCGACTCGGGCCAGTCCTCCTCGCTGGTCGCCGTCCACATGGCCTGCGAGAGCCTGCGCTCCGGCGAGTGCGACCTCGCGCTCGCGGGCGGGGTGCATCTCAACCTGGTGCAGGAGTCGGCGCTGCGCGCGGACCGGTTCGGGGTGCTCTCACCCGACGGCCGGTGCTATGCGTTCGACTCCCGGGCCAACGGGTTCGTCCGCGGCGAGGGCGGCGTGGTGTTCGCCCTCAAGCCGCTGTCCCGGGCGGTCGCCGACGGCGACGACGTCCTCTGCCTGATCCTCGGCAGCGCGGTCAACAACGACGGCCGGGGCGAGGCCGTCGGCGTGCCCAACCCGGCGGCCCAGAGCGCGGTCATCGAAGCGGCCCAGCGCCGCGCACAGGTCCGGCCCGGCGAAATCCAGTACGTCGAGCTGCACGGGACCGGCACCGCACGCGGCGACGAGCTGGAGGCGTCCGCCCTCGCCTCGGTGTTCGCCGGATCGCGGGAGCCCGGCGTCCCCCTGCTCGTGGGCTCGGCGAAGACCAACGTGGGGCACCTGGAGGGCGCGGCCGGCGCCGTCGGACTGCTGAAGGCCGCCCTGAGCATCAGATACGGCGAGATACCCGGGAGCCTGAACTACGCGTCGCCCGGGCCCCGCCCGCTCCAGGGCGAGGCGGACCTCGAGGTCCAGCGCGACCGCGGCCCCTGGCCGCGCCCCCACCAGCGGCGGCTGGCCGGAGTCAGCTCCTTCGGCATCGGCGGGACCAACTGTCACGTGGTCCTCGGCCCGGCCCCCGAGGCCACCGAGCGGGACGCGCCTCGGACGGCGCCGGCACCAAAGGCCATGGCCTGGCCGCTCAGCGCCAAGAGCCGGCCGGCGCTGGAGGCCAAGGCACGCGACCTCGCCGGGCAGTTGGCCCGCTTCCCGGATCTGAGGCCCGAGGACGTGGGCCGCTCGCTGGCCACGACGCGCACGGCGATGGACCACCGGGCGGTGGTCGTCGCGGGCGACCGTGCCGAGTTCGGCGCGGCGCTCGACGCGCTCGCGACAGGTCAGGCGGGGGTCACCACGGCGCGCGGCGTCGCGCGGCACCCGGCCAAGGTCGTGTTCGTCTTCCCCGGCCAGGGGTCGCAATGGGCCGGCATGGCCCTCGGCCTGCTGGAGAGCTCCCAGGCCTTCCGGGACGAACTGGAGGCGTGCGGACGGGCGCTGGCCCCGTACGTCGACTGGTCCCCGGCCGACGTGCTGCGTGGCACCCCCGGAGCGCCCGGGCTGGACGACGTGGAGGTCGTCCAGCCCCTGCTGTTCACGGTCATGGTCTCGCTGGCCGCTGTCTGGCGCGCGCACGGCGTCGAACCCGACGCCGTCGTGGGCCACTCCCAGGGTGAACTGGCCGCCGCCTACGTCTGCGGCGCCCTGACCCTGGAGGAAGCCGCCCGCGCGGTCGCCCTGCGCAGCAGGGCCATCGCCAGGATCGCCGGGACCGGCGGGCTGCTGTCCGTGGCACTGCCGGCCGACCGCGTCCTGCCCTATCTGGAGCGCTCTTCGGACGAACTGTCCGTGGCGGTGGTCAACAGCCCCCGCTCGACGGCCGTCGGCGGATCTCCCGAGGCGCTGGCCGCACTGGCCGAGGCCTGCGAGCGGGACGGGGTGCGCAGCCGCCTGATCCTGATCGACTACGCATCGCACTCGCCTCAGGTCGGTGCCATCCGCGACGAGGTGCTCGACGCGGTGAAGGACGTCTCGCCCCGTCGTTCGGACATCCCGTTCTACTCCAGCACCGACGGCGGGTCGCTGGACACGCGCCGCCTGGACGCCGGGTACTGGTACCGGAACCTGCGCGGGGCCGTGCAGTTCGAGCGCGCGACCAGGGCGCTGCTGGACTCGGGCCACACCGTTTTCATCGAGGTGAGCCCGCATCCGGTGTTGGTGGCCGGGATGCTGGACACCATCGAGGACGCGGCGCGGGTGTCCCCCGACGCATCCGTGGAAGTCGCCGTCGTCGGGACCCTGCAGCGGGGTGAGGGCGGCGTCGGGCGCTTCCTTCGCTCTGCCGCCGAGGCCTATGTGCACGGCGTCCCGGTCGACTGGTCGAAGGGGTACGCCGGGACCGGCGCCCGCCGGGTCAAGCTGCCCGGCTATCCGTTCCAGCGCCGTCGGCACTGGCTGGCCGCCCCCGGCACGCCCGCCCCCGCCGCTCCCCCGGCCGTCGCCGCCGAAGCGGCGCCGGAGAGGGAGCAGCAGACCGCCGAGCGGCCGCGGCCGGGTCCGCTCGGCGAGCAGGACGCGCTGGACCTCGTCCGCCGGCACGCCGCTCTGCTGCTCGGACACGACGACCCCGAGGCGATCGACGGCCTGCTGGCCTTCCGCGACCTGGGGTTCGACTCCCTCGGCTCCGTCCGGCTGCGCCAGCGGCTCGTCGAGGCCACCGGCCTCAAGCTGCCCGTCAGCACGGTCTACGACCACCCGACGCCGCTCGCGCTGGCCCGCAGGATCCGGCAGCTGCTGTCGTCGTCCGCCGACAGCGCGGCCGCCACGACGGCCGCCCCGGCGGCCGAGGACGACCCGGTCGTGATCGTCGGCATGGCCTGCCGCTATCCCGGCTCGGTGGCCTCCCCGGAGGACCTGTGGCGTCTCGTGGCGGAGGGCGAGGACGCCGTCGGTGACTTCCCGGCCGACCGCGGCTGGGACGTCGAGGGCCTGTACCACCCCTCACCGGAGCACCGGAGGACCACGTACGCGCGCGCCGGTGGCTTCCTGCACGACGCGGCCCGGTTCGACGCGGCGTTCTTCGGCATCAGCCCGCGTGAGGCGCTGGGCATGGATCCCCAGCAGCGCATCCTGCTGGAGATCGGCTGGGAGGCGTTCGAACGGGCCGGCATCGTCCCCGAGACGCTGCGCGGCACGCGCACGGGCGTCTTCATCGGCGCGATGCCCTCCGGGTACGGACCGCCGCTCGGTGAGGCACCGGAGGACCTGGAGGGCTATCTGCTCACGGGTTCGAGCCCGAGCGTGCTGTCCGGCCGGCTCTCCTACACCTTCGGCCTGGAGGGGCCGGCGGTCACGGTCGACACCGCCTGCTCGTCCTCGCTGGTCGCGCTCCACCTGGCCGTCCATGCCCTGCGGCGCGGTGAGTGCTCGATGGCCCTGGCCGGCGGGGTGACCGTGATGGCGACGCCCGGCATGTTCCTGGAGTTCAGCCGCCAGCGCGGCCTGTCGCCCGACGGCCGGTGCAAGGCCTTCTCCGCCGACGCGGACGGCACGGGATGGGGCGAGGGCGCCGGCGTGCTGCTGCTGGAACGGCTCTCCGAGGCCCGCCGCCGCGGCCACCGCGTGCTCGCCGTGGTACGGGGCACGGCGACGAACCAGGACGGCGCGAGCAACGGGCTGACGGCACCGAACGGTCCCGCGCAGGAGCGGGTCGTCCGGGACGCGCTGGACGCGGCCCGGCTCACCCCGGGTCAGGTCGACGTCGTGGAGGCGCACGGCACCGGCACCGTCCTGGGCGATCCCATCGAGGCCGGCGCGCTGCTGGCCACGTACGGGCAGGACCGTCCCGCGGGGCGTCCGCTGTGGCTGGGCTCGCTGAAGTCCAACACCGGCCACTCCCAGGCCGCGGCCGGCGTGGGCGGCGTCATCAAGATGGTCATGGCGATGCGGCACGGCGTCATGCCGCGCTCGCTGCACAGCGACCGCCCCACCTCCCACGTCGACTGGTCCGCGGGAGACGTACGGCTGCTGCGGGAGGCGAGGCCCTGGGAGCGGGCCGAAGGCCCCCGACGGGCCGGCGTGTCGTCCTTCGGCATCAGCGGCACCAATGCCCACGTGGTGATCGAGGAAGCGCCGGACTACGGCACCGACGACCCGGCCCCGGAGCCGACGAGGGGGCCGGTGCCGGTGCCGTTGACGGCCCGGAGCGCGACCGCGCTGGGCGCTCAGGCGGACGCGCTCCGCGCCCACGTGGCGGCCACGGACGTCGCTTTGGTGCACCTCGGCTACAGCGCGGCGGCCACCCGATCGACGTTCGAACACCGGGCCGTGGTGCTCGCGGCGGACCGTGCCGAGCTCGGCCTCGGTCTGGAGGCCCTGGCCCACGGTGCTCTCGCCGGGAACGTGATCCAGGGCGCGTCGACCCCCGGCCGGGTCGCCTTCCTCTTCACCGGCCAGGGCAGCCAGTACCCGGGAATGGGCCGCGACCTGTACGCGGCGTACCCCGCCTTCGCCCAGGCCCTGGACGAGGTCTGCGCGCATCTGGACCCCCACCTCGGACAGCCGCTCCGCGAGGTGATGTTCGCCGACGAGGCGGACGGGGAAGCGGCGCTCGTGAACCGCACCGAGTGGACCCAGCCGGTCCTGTTCGCCTTCGAAGTGGCGATGTTCCGCCTGCTCGAGCACTGGGGTGTCTCCCCGGACGCCGTGCTGGGCCATTCCGTCGGTGAGATCGCAGCCGCGCATGTGGCCGGAGTCCTGTCGATGCCGGATGCCTGTCTCCTCGTGGCGAGCCGGGCACGGCTGATGGGCGGGCTGCCGGACGGCGGGGCGATGGTGTCGCTGGAGGCGGCCGAGCACGAGGTCACCGAGTGGATCGCGGAGCACGGTGCCCGGCTGGACGTCGCGGCGCTCAACGGCCCGGATGCGACGGTCGTCGCGGGCGACGTGGACGCGGTGGAACGCGTCACCGCGGAGTGGCGGCGGCGCGGCCGTCGGGCCAAGCGGCTGGCCGTGAGCCACGCCTTCCACTCCGCCGAGGTGGAGCCGATGCTGGACGAGTTCGCCCGGATCGCCGAGGGCCTCGAATATCGTCCGCCGACCCTGCCCGTCGTCTCCAACCTGACCGGTCGGCCGGTCGAGGAGACGACGCTGTGCTCCGCCGGGTACTGGGTCCGGCACGCGCGGCAGCCCGTGCGGTTCCTGGACGGCATCAGGGCGCTGGAGGCGGCGGGAGTCACCAAGTTCCTCGAAGTCGGTCCCGACGGGGTGCTGTCGTCGATGGCGAGGCGCTGCCTGACGGCGGCCCCGACGGGCGTGGTGGCGGCCGCCGCCCGCCGCGACCGGCCCGCGGAGCGGACGTTCCTCGCCGCGCTCGCCGCGCTGTACGTCCAGGGGGCGGCCGTCGACTGGGCGGCCGGGCTGTCCCGGACCGGGGGGCGCGCCGTCGCGTTGCCGACGTACGCCTTCGACCGGCAGTCCTACTGGCTGACCGCACCGGCCCGCAGCGGCACCGACCTCGGCGACGCCGGCCTCGAAGGGGCGGACCATCCGCTGCTCGGAGCGGCGGTCGAACTGCCCGCCGCCGAGGGCGTCGTCTACACCGCCAGGCTGTCGCTGGACACCCACCCCTGGCTGGCCGACCACGTCGTGCTCGGCACGGTCCTGGTCCCGGGCGCGGTGTTCGCGGAGTGGGCCGTGCACGCCGCCGTGGAGGCGGGTGGCGGCCGGGTCGGCGAGCTGGTGCTCAAAGCGCCCATGGCTCTGCACGAGGGGGCCGCGCTCGACGTACGGGTGAGTGTCGGCGGTGCGCGGGCGGACGGCCGCCGCGCCTTCACCGTGCACGCACGGCCGCAGGACGCGTCCCGCGGGGAGTGGACCCTGCATGCGACCGGCCAGCTGGAGGCGAGGGACGCCGGGCGCCCGGCCGCCGTCCCGGCGCCGAAGCAGAGCTGGCCGCCCGCCGGGGCCGTCGAGGTGGAACTCGCCGGTGTCTATGAGCGGCTGGCCGAACGCGGCCTGCGGTACGGCAGCGGGTTTCGCGGACTGCGTGCCCTGTGGCGGCTCGGGGACGAGCTCCTCGCCGACGTCGAACTCCCCGGCGACGAGGTGGAGGAGGCCCATGGCTTCCTGCTCCACCCGGTTCTCCTCGACGCGGCGCTGCACGCGGTCCTGGCGCCGGAGCGGAAGTCGGACCCCGCCCTGCCCTTCACCTGGCAAGGGATCGAGACGTACGCACCGAGCGGGCGGCGCCTGCGGGTCCGTGCGACTCCGTTGCGCGAGGAGGGCAGGTCGGGCGAGCTGTCGGTGTCCCTCGCCCTCGCGGACGGCGAGGGCCGCCCGGTGGCATCGGTCGAGTCACTGCTGCTGAAGCGGACCACGCCGGAGAACCTCGGCCGGGCGCTCGGGGAGCGGCAGGGGGAGCTGTACCGGCTGGAGTGGCCGCCCGTCACGGCCCCGGCGGTCGCCGGCGGGCCGGACGGCCGGTGGGCGTTTTTGGGCAGCGACCACCTCGGCCTGACCGGGATGTTCAAGAGCGCCGGGATACCGCTGGACGTCTGCCCGGACCTGCTGGCTCTCGACAGCCTGGTGGGGGCCCCCGAGCCGCCGCCCGAGGCAGTCGTCGTCACCTGCGCGGGAGAGAAGGACACGGTCGACGAGGCGGTCGCCGCGGCGAGTCGGCGGGCGCTCAGGCTGGTCCAGGAATGGCTGACCGACGAACGGCTGGCCGCCACCCGGCTGGTGCTCGTCACATCGGGCGCGGTCCCCACCCGCGCGGACGAGGAAGTGTCCGACCCGGCGGGCGCGGCCGTCTGGGGCCTGATCCGCAGTGCCCAGACGGAGCACCCCGGGCGGTTCGTCCTGGTCGACATCGAACCGGGGGAGGGCGAGGTGGACCAGCTGGTCGGCGCGATCCGGTCCGGCGAGCCGCAGACGGCCGTCCGCTCCGGTGCCGTCCGGGAACCGCGTCTGGCGGCGGTCCGCGGCAGGCGGCCCCCGGCCACGGCGGGCAGCGGACCCTGGACGCCGGACCGCACCGTGCTCATCACCGGCGGAACCGGCATGCTCGGCAGCCTGCTCGCCCGCCACCTGGTGCGGCGGCACGGCGTACGGAGGCTGGCGCTGCTGAGCCGGCGCGGCCCGGCGGCGCCCGGCGCCGCCGGCCTGGTGTCCGAACTGGGCGCACTCGGCGCCGAGGTGTCCGTCCTGGCCTGCGACGTGGCCGACCGCCCGGCACTGGCCGAGGCACTGGCGCGGCTGCGGAAGGACGCTCCGCTGGGCGCCGTCGTGCACACGGCGGGGGTCCTCGACGACGGGACCGTCACGGGGCTGACGCCCAAGCGGCTGCGACGGGTCCTGCGGGCCAAGAGCACGGCGGCGCTGAATCTCCATGAGCTCACCAGGGGAGATGACCTGTCGGCGTTCATCCTCTTCTCCTCGGTCATCGGCATGCTCGGGGGCGCGGGACAGGCGAACTACTCCGCGGCGAACTGCGTCCTCGACGCGCTGGCACACCAGCGCAGGGCGCTCGGACTGCCCGCCGTCTCACTGGCCTGGGGTCTGTGGAACCCCGACGCGGGTCTCGCGGCGAGCCTGTCGGACGTCGACATCGCCCGCATGGCCCGGTCCGGTCTGGCGCCGCTGTCCGCGGAGCGCGGCATCGAGCTGTTCGACGCCGCCCTGACCTGCGACGAGCCGGTACTCGTGCCCGCCGCGCTCGACGCCAAGGCGCTGCGCACCCGGTCCGGTGGCCTGGCCAAGGTACTGGCCGGGCTGGCGCCGGCCGGGGTGGCACGGCCCGGGACGGCGCCTCGCGTCTCGCTCCGGGACCGGACGACGGCGCTGCCGGAGGCGGAACGGCCTGCCGCGCTCCTCGCGTTCGTCCGGGAGCAGATCGCCGCGGCGATGGGGTACGCCTCGGCGGACGCCGTCGAGCCCGAGCGGGAGTTCTGGGAGCTCGGCCTGGACTCGCTGACCGCGCTGGAACTGACCAGCCGGCTGTCCACCGCGGCCGGCCTGCGGCTGCCGGCCACCCTCACCTTCGACCACCCCTCCGCCGTCGCCCTGGCGCAGTACCTCGGTGAGGTGCTGGCCAGGGAGTCCGTAGCGACGCAGCCGTGACCCCCCTCTCCCCGGCCATCCTTCGACAGAAGCAGTGAGTATGAATCCGAATCACGACGCAGCCACGCCGCCCGAGGCGTCCGACCGCGGACAGATCCTTCCGGCGCTGGTGCTGTCCATGCTGGCCTTCAGCATGGTGCAGACCGCGGTGGTGCCGATCCTCCCCGCCCTCGCGACGGCCGTGCACGTCTCCGGTGGCACGGTCGCCTGGCTGATGACCGCCAACCTGCTCGCGGCCGCGGTCCTCACCCCGCTGCTGGGCCGCTTCGGGGACCTCTACGGCCGCAAGCCGATGCTGCTGGTCTCGCTCGGCGGCCTGGTGCTGGGCTCGGTGCTCGCGGTGACCACCGAGTCGTTCACCTGGCTCGTGGTGGCCCGCGTGCTGCAGGGCGCCGGCGGCGGTGTCCTCCCGCTGGCCATCAGCGTGGTGCGCAACCAGCTTCCGCCGCGGAAGATCCCGGGCGGCATCGGGGCGGTCAGCGCCGCGATGGGCATCGGCAGCGCCCTCGGCCTGGTGGTCACCGGTCTGCTCATGGAGCAGTGGAGCTACAAGTCGGTCTTCTGGGCCGGACTGCTCGTCAGCCTCGTCGCCATCGCCTGGTGCGTGGTGGGCGTCCCCAAGGACCAGGGCTCCGATCAGGCCGCCAAGGTGGACCCGCTGGGCGCCCTCACCCTGGCCGGCTGGCTCTGCGCCCTGCTGCTCGCGGTCAGCAAGGGCAACGCCTGGGGCTGGGGCTCCGGCCGGATCGTCGGCCTCTTCATCGCGGCCGTGGTGATCGCGGCCGTGTGGGTCGTCATCGAGATGAACGTGCAGCACCCCCTGGTGAGCATCCGGATGCTCGTGAGTCCCGTCGTGGCCGTCACCAACGTGGCGGGTGCGGTGATCGGGTTCGGCATGTACGGGTGCTTCATGGTGATCAGCAACTTCGCCCAGACGCCGGAGAAGATCGCGCACTACGGGTTCAGCGCGAACGTCCTGCACGCCGGCGTGATGCTGCTGCCGTCCGCCATCGGCAGCATGACGGCCGCCCCGGTCGGCGCCAAGCTGGTCGCCTCGCGGGGGCCGCGGATCCCCCTCTCACTGGGCGGACTGCTCGCAGCGGTCGCGATGGCCTTCCTCGCCGTGCTGAACGGGCATCCGGTCGACCTCTATCTCGCCTCCGCGGTGTTCGGTTTCGGCGTCGGCCTCGCTTACACGGCCATGCCGGCCGCCATCAATTCCGCTGTCCCGATCGAGCAGAGCGGCATCGCCAACGGCATGAACGCGGTGTTCCGCACGGTAGGCGGCGCTGTGGGGACGGCCGTCCTCGGCTCCGTGCTGGCCGGTGACACGATCGAGGGCCTGCCGCTGCCCACCTTGGGCGCCTATCAGGAAGCGTTCTGGATCACCGCCGTCGGCTGCTTCGTCGCCGCGGTGGCCCCTCTCGCGATCCGTACCCCCGTGAACTCGGGGAAGCCCGTCGCGCAGCAGAGCGACCCGACCGAGGAGACCGTCGTCTGACGCGTTCAGGTCCGAGCCGTCGGATGCGGTGGACGCGTCCCGGGAAGAGCAAGGCCCTGGTTCCCGTCCTCCTCCGCGGCGGTGTCCACAGCCTGAGTTCCACCGGCCCGACTGTCCGGATGTCCGAAGTCATCGGGTGAGTGTCAACCGTTCCTCCCGCCCCAGCGCGCACCGGCGAGCGACTAGGCTGATGGAGAGTCAACCGCCGGTGAACAAGGAGAACTTCACTATGTCCGGGTCTCGTCTCGTGGCACTCGGCCACTACCAGCCACAGAAGGTACTCACCAACGACGCTCTCGCGGAGATGGTCGACACCAGTGACGAGTGGATCCGGAGCCGGGTAGGCATCCGTACCAGGCATGTGGCGGCCGCGGACGAGTCGGTGGCGGACATGGCGGCCGAAGCGGCTCAGAAGGCCCTCGCCAACGCCGGCCTGATGGGCGCGGAGATCGACCTCGTCATCGTCGCCACCTGCACCTCACACGATCGTTCTCCCAATGTGGCAGCGCGCGTGGCGCATCGGCTCGGCATCAAGTCGCCTGCGGCACTGGACGTCAACACCGCCTGCTCCGGCTTCCCGCACGCCCTGGCCATGGCGGACCTCGCCATCAAGGGCGGCTCCGCGAAGAAGGCCCTCGTGATCGGGGTCGAGAAGCTCACCGACTTCGTCAACTGGTCCGACCGCAGCACCTGCGTCCTGGTCGGCGACGGAGCGGGTGCCGTCGTCGTCACCGAGGCCGACACCGCCGAGATCAGCCCCGTGGTCTGGGGATCCGTGCCCGAGATGGGCAGGGCTGTGCTCATCGAGGGCAGGGCGGGCACCTTCTCCCAGGAGGGCCAGTCCGTGTACCGGTGGGCGACGACCACTCTGCCGGACATCGCCCGGACGGTGTGCGAGCGCGCCGGTGTCAAGCCGGAGGAACTCGGCGGTGTCGTCCTGCACCAGGCCAATCTCCGGATCGTCGAGCCGGTCGCCAGGAAGATCGGCGCGGTGAACGCGGTCATCGCGTGCGACGTCGTGGACTCCGGCAACACCTCCGCCGCGAGCATCCCGCTGGCGTTCTCCAAGCTGGTGGAACGGGGAGAACTGGTCCCGGGATCCCCCGTGCTGCTCTTCGGGTTCGGCGGCGGTCTGTCGTACGCCGGCCAGGTCGTCCGTTGCCCGTGACGGGTCACCCCGCGGCCCGGCCCGCGAGCGGGCCCAGCCCGTACCTGTGGTCACCCACCCTGCGTCGGACGGGGGCGGTCCCCGCGCGGGCCCGGTTGCTGGTGGCGCCCCACTCGGGGGCCGGGCCGAACTCGTTGCTCCCTCTCCTCGCCGCGGTGCCGGCGGACGTCGAGATCGTCGGTCTCTGCCTTCCCGGCCGCGAGCGCAGGTTCGGCGAATCGCCCGGTTGTGGACTCGGCGACGTCCTTCGTGGTGTCCATGACGAGCTGATGGACCGGGATCCGCTGCCGACCGTGTGCTTCGGACACAGCCTCGGCGCACTGCTGGCCGTCCGGATCGCCGCTCTGTTGGGCGACAGCTGTGTCGCAGCGATCCCGAGCGGTCAGCTGCCGGGCCGTGAGGAACGCCCGGCTCACAGCGCGTCGTCGGACACGGACCTGATCGCGCTGCTGGTCAGCGGCGAGGGCACGCCGGCGCACCTGCTGAACGATCCGCAGCTCCGCAGACTGCTGCTGCACGTGCTCCGGGCCGATCTGGAGCTCAGCCGGGAAGCTGCCGAGGACTTCGACGAAGTCCGCCTGGCAGCACCGCTCTTCGTCCTGGGCGGGGATGCGGACGCTCTGGCACCGGCGGAGAGACTGCCGCTGTGGGCCGCCCACACCGAGGGCGTCTGCGAGCTGGAGTTGCTGCCCGGAGGGCATTTCGCGCTCTTGGAGGAGCGCAACCGCGACCGCGTCGCGCGCCTCCTCACGCGCGCGCTGGAGACGTGTCGGGCGACGTGACGACCGCGTGCCCCGCGGTCGGCACACCGGCGACGGGCCGCCGGTCGACATGCCGAACATCGTCCGGCGAACGAGCAAGGGGAAGGAGACAACGATGTCCGCATCGATCCGTCCGGCGGATCTTCATTCCATCGACGAGGAGACGGCCGACAGCACGGGACCGGCCTGGCGGTGGCTGCCCGAGCTGGCACGGGGTCACCGGTTCCTGCGCTGGCATTCCTCCGTCGTCGTGACGAGGTACGCGGACTGCCGGGCCGTGCTGTCGGACAGGAGATTCGGCAACGGTCTCAGGGCGGAGATCGGTGCCATGCCGGACATCGATCCGCAGTTCGTCGAGCGGCGCCGACGTTCGCTGCTGCTGGAGGAGGGGGAACGGCACACGCGACTGCGCCGATTGGCGATCCCGGCCCTGCGGCCGCGCAACTTCGAACGCTTCCGGCCCGCGATGGCCCAGGTCATGAACGACCTGGTGGACCGCGTGGCGCGCCGCGGACGGTGCGACGCGGTGGTGGACCTCTGCAACCCCGTGCCGATCTCGGTGATCTGCTGGGTCCTGGGCGTGCCGCGCCGGGAAGCGGAGTTCTTCGCCGAGGTGGCCGAGGCGTCGACCGCCCTGTTCTCGGGAGACCCGGGCACCGTGCCGGCGGCCATGGCGGCCACCGAGAAGATCGACTCCTACATCGGGGACCTGATCGAGCGGCGGCGTGGGAAGCCCGGACAGGACCTGATAACGGACCTCATCGCGGCCGCCGAGGCCGAAGGGGGGAGCGTGACGATCAGCGAGGTGATGACCGTCATCACCTCGCTGATCGTCGGCGGGACCGACACCACGCGCAACCAGCTCGCCATCGCTCTTCACTGCTTCGCCGAACGTCCCGAGGACTGGGAGCGGCTGCGCCGGCAGCCGGAACTGGTGCCGAACGCCGTCGAGGAGGTCGTCCGCTACGCGCCGACGGCCTACGCCATGAAGCGCGTCACCAACGAGGACGTGGAGCTCGACGGACTGCTGCTTCCCGAGGGCACCCCCGTGATCGTCATGTCCACGCTCGCCAATCGGGACGGCAGTGTGTTCCCTGATCCGGACCGTTTCGACATCGAACGCACGTCCGGGCACCCTCACATGGGGTTCGGCTGGGGACTGCGCAGCTGCGTCGGGTCGGTACTGGCACGAGCCGAGCTCAGCGAGGCGCTGACCGTTCTGTCCCGCCGGCTGACCGGTCTGACGCTCGACGGCGAGACCTTGTGGAGCCGCCCCGACACCATCCAGGGCCCGGTGACCCTGCCCTTGCGCTTCACAGCGGTGTAGCGGGGCGCCGCGACCGACCCGGAACACGGCCCCCCAGGCCGGTCCCGCTCGGGCCCCCGGCCAGGTGAACCGTCGCCGCCCCTGATCCTCCGGGGGGCGCGGGACGATCGCATCGACAGCGTGGGAACGACGGCGCCGGACGGGACGCGGGGACGGGCCGCCGACGCCGGGTCGGGGTCACTCGCGCATACCCGCCAGTTCCACGGGCCGGCGGCGCAGGGCGAGTGAGGCGGGGGCGACCGACGCGACCACGGCGAGCACCGCGCAGGCGCCCACGGCGGCGCCGATGGCCTCCCACGGCAGCTGGATCGTCGTACGCACCGACAGCAGGCCCAGCGCCGCCCACATGCCCGCCAGGTTGAGCCCGGCGACGAGGATTCCGAGCAGTCCGCCGACCGCGACCACCATCAGCGCCTCGGCGCCCACCAGCCGCAGCACCTGCCACTGGGTGGCCCCGGCGAGCCGCAGCACGGCCAGGTCCCGCACCCGGTCCGAGGTCGCCATCACCATGGTGTTGACCAGGGAGATGCCCGTGTACAGCAGGGCGATGCCGAGGACCAGCATGAAGCCGAGCCGGGTCGTGCGGTCGGTCCCGGGGTACGTGGCCGACACCCACTGGTCCTCGGTGAGCACCTGCCCGCCCGACGCGCCCACCGCCGCGCGCAGCCCCGCGGCCACCGCGGCCGGGTCGGCGCCCTGGGCGAGGGCGACGTCGACCCGGTCGACGGCCGCGCCGGCGGCGTTGGCGGGCGTGACGTAGACGCCGTTGTCGCCGGTGCCGACCGCCGTCACCGCGGCGATCCGCAGTGTCTTCTCCGTGCCGTCGCCGAGCCACACCCGCACGCTCCGGCCCACGGAGTGCCGCTCCCACTCCTCGTTGACGACGATCGATCCGTCGTCGAGGTCGCTCACCCTGCCGGCGACCACCGGCAGGCGGGTGGTGGCGGCGAGGGTGCGGGCGTCGGCGGCGCGGGCCTCCGACTTGATCAGCGCGACGCCGTCCTCCAGCACGTAGACGCCGGTCGACGCGGTCGCCGACACCGTCGCGCCGGGCACGGCCCGCAGCCTGTCCAGCGTGGCGGCGTCGAAGCCGGACCGGCCGGCCGGGGCGACGACGTAGACGGCGGCCGACTGCCCGCGCGTCTCGGAGGCCTTGGCCTCGTCGAGCGTCGACGTGGCGCCCGGCAACGACCCCGCGAGCGCGACGGTGACCAGCACCGGCGCCGCGATCGCGGCGGTGCGCCGCACCCCGGCCGCGGCGTTCTCGCGCACGAGCATGCCCCCGGCGCCGGGCAGCTGGGCCGGCAGCCAGGCCAGCAGCCGGGCCAGCGGACGCACCACCACGGGCGCCAGCAGCGCGACCGCGGTGATCGACAGCATCGGCCGGCTCACATAGGTCTTGCGGTGCAGCAGGTCGCCCGGTCCCGCCACCAGGGCGAGGCCCAGGGTGACAGCGGCGGCCAGCAGCAGTCCCGCGCCGAACAGCCGGCGGCCCCAGGTCAACGCCTCGCTGTCCACGGACGCCTCGCGCAGCGCCTGGGTGGGTCCGGTGCGGCCGGCCCGCCAGGACGCGGCGACCACACCGCACAGCGCGACGAGCAGGCCCGTCCAGAACGCCATGTGGTACGGCCACGTGTAGTCGCCGATGGCGAACCAGCCCGGGGCCAGCCCCTCGTCGACGACCCGGCGGGCCAGCCGCGGCGCGCCGTAGGAGCCGAGCACGCAGCCGGCCGCGGAGGCGAGCACGCCCACCGCCAGCGCCTCGGCGAACACCATGCGGCGGATCTGTCCCGGGGTCGCCCCGGCCGTGCGCAGCAGGCCGAACTCCCGGCGCCGCTGGGCGACGGCGAACGCGAAGGTGGACGCCACCACGAACACCGACACGAAGGCGGTGACGCCGCCGGCCGTGCCGAACATGGCGTTCATCGCGGTCAGGGCCTCGTCGTCGCGGTCGGGGTCGGCGTCGGCGTAGCGGCGCGCCTCCCCGGTGAGGACCTGGACGCCCGCGCTGCCGCGCACCGCCTTCCGCACGGCCGCCGCGTCGGCGTCGACGACGAGCTGGACACTGGCGGGACAGAGGCGGGCGGCCTGCGCGTCGGTGTAGAAGACGGCGTGCTCGAAGCCGCGGTCGGCGACGGCGCCGACGACCCGCACCGCACCGTGGTCGGTGCGCAGCCGCTCGCCGGGCCGGGCCCAGCCGCCGCTCACGACGACCTCGTCGGCGGCCCGGGGCGCGCGCCCCGCGTCGATCCGGTACGGGGCGAAGGCGGCCGTCGACCAGGGGTGGCCGACCAGGTCGCCGGGCCCGCCCTCGGCCCGTACGGCGAACGAGCGGTCGTGGACGACGGTGCCGAGCTTCTCCAGCTTCGCGACGGCTGGTTCGGGCACCGCGCGCGGCTGGACGAGGTCCTGCGTGCGGTCGCCGATCGGGGTGGGCACCGACAGGGTGTCCTGCCCCTTCACGACGACCGGCGCGGCGCCGAACCGCTCCGGGATGCGGGTGGGCGCGTCCAGCGAGGAGGCCAGGGCCAGGCCCATCACGGCGAGCAGCGCCACGCCGAGGGACAGCGCGACGAAGCTGCCGACGAAGGTGACCCAGCGGGTGCGCAGGGTGCGCAGGGCGACGCTCAGCACGGCAAGCCCTCCAGCTTCGTCATGCGGGCGGCGATCCCGTCGGCGCCCGCCCCGACGAGTTCGCCGTTGACCCGGCCGTCCACCAGGAAGACCACGCGGTCGGCGTAGGAGGCGGCCACCGGGTCGTGGGTGACCATGATGATCGTCTGGCCCTCGCGGTCGACCATGCCGCGCAGCAGCGCCAGCACCTCGCGGCTGGTCCGCGAGTCGAGGGCGCCGGTCGGCTCGTCGCCGAAGAGCACCTCGGGCCGGGTGATCAGGGCGCGGGCCAGCGCGACGCGCTGCTGCTGGCCGCCGGACATCTCCGTCGGCCGGTGCCGCGCCCGCTCCCCGAGCCCCACCTGTTCGAGCACCTCGCGCACCCGCGCCTTGGGCACCCGGCGGCCCGCCAGGCGCAGCGGCAGCGCCACGTTCTGCTCGGCGGTCAGCGACGGCAGCAGGTTGAACGCCTGGAAGACGAACCCGATGCGGTCGCGGCGCAGCAGCGTCAGCCTGGTCTCGCTCAGCTTCGTCAGTTCGGTCCCGCCCACGGTGACCGAACCGGACGTGGGGCGGTCGAGGCCGGCGGCGCACTGCAGGAGGGTCGACTTGCCGGAGCCCGAGGGACCCATGACGGCGGTGAAGGTGCCGCTGGGGAAGGCGAGCGAGACCTCGTCGAGCGCTGTCACGGTGCTGTCGCCGGACCCGTACCGCCTGCTGACGGTGCGCAACTGGACCGCGTCGTGATTCATCTGTCCCCACTCGCTCGGTGTCGGTCCTCCCGCGCCTCGCGGGACGGAGTCCTTCGAAGAGGCGGCGCCGGACGGGCCGTCGTCGGCAGCGGCGCCGCCGGCACGGGCAGCAGCAGCACCGCGGCGAGGATGCCGGGGGCGCCGTGGGCCACCACGTGCTCCGCGAGCCAGTCCGTCATCGCAGGCCGCCCCCTCTCGTCCTCCCGGTGTCTCCACGGAACCGCGAGAGAGGGGTCCGGCGCAGTGCGGCAGGAAGGACACTTGGGGTAGGGCCAGGCCTACCCGCCGCGCTCCGTTCAGCCCGCCCCGGTGAACACCGGGTCCGCGTGACAGCCCGCCGGACCCGCGGCGACCGGCCGCAACAGGTCGTGGAACCGGTAGCGGGTGCGGCCCGGCCGGCTCGGAAACGCCGAAACGTCCTTCAAGCCATCGTTCGGGCCGCACCTCGGCGGAATTCCGTCTTCGAGCTTGCGGCGGCCTGAGGTGGCGAGAGCCTGCCGCGAGCGGGCCGTGACCTCCTTCGCCCCACGTCGTGCGGCAGCCCGGCAGGGACAGGGCGGGGTAGGGCCGGCCCTACCCTCCATCCGCCCCCTGAACCGATGGTCCGGGCCGTGGCGGAACTCCTACGGTGAGCCCATGCACCCTCGCAACGTGTGGCAGGCCATGTCCCGGCCCGGCTTCCTGGCCTCGCCCTGGCCGTGGCGCTCGGCCGGGTACCTCCTCACCGGCGCGGTGGCCGGCGTGGCCGCCCTCGTCGGGATCGTCGTCGCGGTGGCGCTGGGCGGCGTCCTCGCCATCGCGCTGGTCGGCCTGCCGCTGCTCGTCCTCACCGCGCTGGCGGGCCTGCCGGTGGCCTGGGCGGAACGGCGCCGGCTGCGCCTGGTCGACCTCGACCCCGCCCCCCACCAGCACGCGCCGCCCGCCGTTCCCGGCCCGTGGGCCTGGCTGACGACCCGGCTGCGCGAGCAGGCCACCTGGCGCGAACTCGGCTACGCCCTGCTGTTCGCCGGCCTGCTGTGGCCGGTCGACGCGCTGGCGTTCGTGGTCGCGCTGCTGTTCCCGTCGTCGATGGCGCTGACCCCGCTGCTGATGGCCACGGTCGGCGGCGGCCGGGAGGCCAAGGTGCTCAAGCAGTGGACGGTCACCAGCTGGCCGGCCGCCTTCGGCGTGGCCCTCCTCGGCGTCGTCCTGCTGTGCGCGGGCGCCTACGCCCTGGGCCTGGCGGCCGGCGCCCGGGCCGGACTGACCCGGCTGCTGATCGCCCCGCGCGACGGCGACCTCGGCGAGCGGGTCATCGAACTCACCCGCTCCCGCGTGCGGTTGGTCGACGCCTTCGAGGCCGAGCGCCGCCGCATCGAACGCGACCTGCACGACGGCGCCCAACAGCGCATCGTCGCCCTCACGATGGCACTGGGACTGGCCCGGCTGGACGCGCCGCCGGGACCGTTGGCCGACCAGCTCGCCAAGGCCCACGAGGAGGCCGGGCGAGCGCTGGCCGAGCTGCGCGACCTCATCCACGGCATCCACCCCAAGGTGCTCGCCGACTACGGGCTCCAGGCCGCCGTCGCCGACGCCGCGGACCGCTCGCCCGTCCCGGTCGACGTCGACCTGGAACTGCCCGGACGCCTGCCCCAGTCGGTGGAGACCGCCGCCTACTTCGTGGTGTGCGAGGCCCTGGCCAACGTCGCCAAGCACAGCGGCGCGCGCCGCGCCGAGGTCAGCGGCGGCCACCGCGACGGACGGCTGCACCTGCGGGTGCGCGACGACGGCCGCGGCGGCGCGGACGCCTCGGCCGGCACCGGGCTCACCGGACTCGCGGACCGGGTGTCCGTCCTCGATGGCAGACTCTCCCTGTCCAGTCCGCCGGGCGGACCAACCCTGTTGCGTGTGGAGATCCCTTGCGTTCCCTGCGAGCCGACCGATCGCTCCGCGTAGTGCTGGCCGAGGACAGCGTGCTGTTGCGTGAAGGGCTCGTCGGGCTCCTCACGCGCTGCGGCCACGAGGTCGTCGCGGCCGTCGGCGACGCCGAGGCACTGGTCGCCGCGGTCGACGAACACGTCCCGGACATCGTGGTCACGGACGTGCGCATGCCGCCCGGCTTCCAGGACGAGGGCCTGCACGCGGCCGTCCGGATGCGCGAACGGCGGCCCACCCTGCCCGTGCTGGTCCTCAGCCAGTACGTCCAGCGCGCCTACGCGTCCGACCTGCTGGACTCCGGCGACGGCACCGGCGTCGGCTACCTGCTCAAGGACCGGGTGGGCCAGATCGAGGAGTTCGTGGACGCGCTGCGCGAGGTCGCCGACGGGGGGACGGTCGTGGACCCCGAGGTCGTACGGCAGTTGCTGCGCCGCCGCCGGGATCCGCTGGAGCGGCTCACCCCGCGCGAGCGCGAGGTGCTCGGCCTGATCGCGGAGGGCAAGTCGAACGGCGCGATCGCCCGCGAACTGGTGGTGTCCGAGGCGGCGGTGGGCAAGCACATCGGCAGCATCCTCACCAAGCTCGACCTGCCCCCGACGGACGAGACGCACCGCAGGGTGCTGGCGGTGCTGGCGTATCTGAGGGCGTGAGGCGCGCCCGGGAAGGGCGTGGTGCGCAACGGGCGTGCACGGTGCACGTGCGCGGTGCGCTCTCTTGGTTCCCTCCTGGGTTCCCTTGCCGGGATCCCCTGCCGCGTCGGCCTCCTCGCGGCTCGGCGTACAGCCGCGGCATGCGTCCGGCATGGCCGGGAGGCGGCGGAGCCGGGCTGTCCCGGCCGGGAGCCGGTCGACGAGCCGGGCCGGCCAGGTCGGGAGGCGGTGGCCGGGGAACGGCGCACCGCCTCTCCGCTGCCCGCGACGGTCACTCGCGGCGCCACAGGGCGGGCACGTTGGGCGGCTCCCAGCCGGCCATGGACGTATGGGCCTGGACGCAGCGGTAGGCGGCGCCGCCGTAGGTGACCCGGTCGCCGGCGGCGTAGGAACGGCCCGGCGCCCAGGCGCCGCTCGGCGGGTCGGTGGGCGGGTCGGTCGGGTCGCCCGGGCCGGGTGTCCCGGCGACGTTCAGCACGAAGTCGAAGGTGCCCTCCTTGCCGCCGCCGGCCGCGCGCACGTTCATGAGCAGCGTGGCGTCGAACAGCGTGTCGGTGTTGTTGCGCGGCTCGCCGGGGAAGTACAGCTGGGTCGTGAGGACGGGCTGCCCGGGCGCCTGCGCCTTGACGTGGATGTGCCGGGTGCGTCCCGGGTAGAGGCCCGGAACGATCGTGGTGAGGGTGAACGCGCCCTTGGCGTCCGTGAACTGATGGCCGCGCAGGGTGTAGCCGGCCATGTCGTAGTCGCCGGCGCCGTCGGCCTGCCAGAAGTCCAGGAGGACTCCGGACAGCGGGGCGCAGGTGCGGCCGAAGACGTAGCCGCTGACGGTCAGCGGGGTGCCGGTGACGCCCGACGTCACGAGGTTGGTGCGCAGCGGGGAGTTCGGCTTGAAGTAGGGGCCCTCGATCTGGTCGTGCGTCGGCCCGTCGCCGTCGTCGCAGTCCGGCGTCGCGGGCAGGACCCGCCCCTGGCCGGCGGAGTCCCGGGCGAGCGCCACCGTGCCCGAGAGCAGCGGGACGGCGGCCCCGGCGGCGACGGCGGCCCTGAGCAGGCTCTTGCGACTGATCATGCGCCCGGGGCTGGTGCTGGGGCTGGGGCTGGGGCCGGGGCTGGGGCTGGGCCCGGAGCCGGGGCCGGTGTCGTCGCGATCGGTAGGTGTCATGGCGGGTTCCTCGGTCTCCTCGGTGGGGGAAGGACGGGACGTGCATGACTGGCGTGCGTGGACTGGGTGCGTGATTGACGTGTGCGACCGACGTACGTGAGCGACCTGCGTGTCCGGTGTGCGTGGTCGGCGAGCGTGGTGCGGTGTACGTGTCCTGCGTGCGCGGTGCGGCGTGCGGGTCCGGCGTGCGTGTCCGAGAGGACCGGAGCGCGCCTGCCGCGCGGGGCAGGCTGTGTGCGGACGGGCACGCTCCGGCGGTGATCGCGGACGACTGTAATCGCGCGGATGGCCGGGGGTGGAGATACCGTTCCGCCCCCTGCCCGGCGTTATGTGTGGCGGTCGGGGCGGTGACCTCGTGGACCTGTGTCCGGGCCGGTGCGTTCCGTCCGGATGTACGCGTGGGTCGGCCCGCTGTACGGTCGGCCCGTTGACGTGGCATGCGCGGGTCGGGGAGGGCGGTCGAGATGGCCGGGGACATGGCGGGGCGGGACGGCACGACGGCGGCCGGAGGGGCCGGAGGGGCCGGAGGGGCCGGAGGGGCCGGACGGGCCGGACGGGCCGGAGACGGTGGGCCGGTCGGAGACGGCGGGCCGGGCGGAGGGACGCGGCCGGGTGGACGGGTGCCCGCCGTTCCGGGCTTCGCCCGGTGGCCGGGCGGGGGATCGCCGAAAGCGGAGGGCAAGGCGCTGCGGGAGCGCGTCGCGCGGTCCGCGCACGCCGCCTTCGAGCCGGACGCCGGCCGGCCGGACGCGGTCGCGGCCGTCGAGGAGTCCAACCGGGGCCGCCTCCCCGAGCTGACGCCGATCCGGGTCGGCCGGATGGCGGCGACGCCGTTCGCCTTCCTGCGCGGCTCGGCGGGCCTGATGGCGTACGACCTCGCGCGCACCCCGGTGACCGGGGTGGGCGCCCAGCTGTGCGGCGACGCCCACGCGGCCAACTTCGGCCTGTACGGCGACGCCCGCGGCGGTCTGGTGATCGACCTCAACGACTTCGACGAGACGGTGCACGGCCCCTGGGAGTGGGACCTCAAGCGGCTCGCCGCGTCCCTGGTCCTCGCGGGCCGGGAGGCGGGCTGCGACGAGGACCGCTGCCGCGAGGCCGCCCGGGACGCGGTCGGCGCCTACCGGCGCACCATGCGCCTGCTGGCCAAGCTCCCGGTCCTGGACGCCTGGAACGCCATCGCCGACGAGGAGCTCGTCTCCCACACCGACGCCCACGACCTGCTCGGCACCCTGGAACGGGTCTCGGAGAAGGCGCGGGCCAACACCAGCGGGCGGTTCGCGGCCAAGTCGACCGAGCGGACCGAGGACGGCGGACGCCGCTTCGTGCCCGCCCCGCCGGTGCTGCGGCGGATACCCGACGCGGAGGCCGCGGCGGTGGCGGCCTCGCTGGAGCAGTACCTCGCCACGCTCTCCGAGGACCGCCTCCCGCTGCTGGCCCGGCACGCGGTGCACGACGTCGCGTTCCGCGTGGTCGGCACCGGCAGCGTGGGCACCCGGTCCTACGTCGTGCTGCTGCTGGACCATCGCGGCGAGCCGCTGGTGCTCCAGGTGAAGGAGGCCCGGGCGTCGGCGCTGCTGCCGCACCTGGCGACCGCCGGTTTCCCCGTGCCGGAGGCGACGCACGAGGGACGGCGCGTGGTCCTCGGCCAGAAGAGCATGCAGGTGGTGAGCGATATCCTGCTCGGTTGGACGACGGTGGACGGGCGTCCCTTCCAGGTGCGGCAGTTCCGCAACCGCAAGGGCAGCGTCGACCCCGCCGCCCTCCCCGCCGACCAGATCGACGACTACGGCCGCATGACCGGCGCCCTCCTGGCCCGTGCCCACGCCCACAGCGCCGACCCGCGCCTGATCGCCGGCTACTGCGGCAAGAACGAGGAACTCGACGAAGCGGTCGCCGCGTTCGCCGTCGCCTACGCCGACCGCACCGAGGCCGACCACGCGGACCTGCTCACCGCGGTGCGCTCCGGCCGGCTCGCGGCGGAGACGGGGGTGTAGGGGAAGCGAGTGGATGGGGAAGCGGCGGGGTCGCGGGGGCGGACGGGGGTGCGGCCGCCGTGGCCTACGCTGGTCGGGTGACGACCCCGGAAGCAGAGCAGGGTGACGTCGCCGGAGCTGCTCGGGCGACGTCCGACGGAGCGGCGGCGCGGCCCGAGGAGCGGCTGGAGCGGGCCGTACGGGCCGCCGAGCAGGCGCTCATCGAGTACGAGATCGCGGTGGAGACCTTCCGGGTGGAGGTCGAGAACTTCTCCCGGCTGCACGAGCAACGCCTCGGCCCGCTCTACGCCCGCCTCGAGGAGCTGGACGCGCGCCTCGCCGAGGCCAGGGCCGCGCGCACCGGCGACCCCGAGGACCTGCGCAGGGCCGAGGAGGCACGGGCCAGGCTGACCCCCATCCCGGGTGTCGAGGAGCTGATGCACGGCTGGATGGACGCGGGCGGCCTGTTCCCGGAGGCCACCGCGATGCTCACCGAGCAGCCGGTGCGGCCCCCGCAGCGGGTGCGCCCGAGCGAGGAGGCCCGCGGCCTCTACCGCGACCTGGTCCGCAAGGCCCACCCCGACCTGGCCCAGGAGGACGAGGAACGCCACCGGCGTGAGGAGTTCATCACCCGGGTCAACGCCGCCTACGCCCGTGGCGACGAGAAGGAGCTGCGGGAACTGGCCGTGGAGTGGGCCGCCGGCCCGGCGCCCGCGGCACAGGCCCCGAGCCGCGCCGAGGAGCTCTACGCCCGTCTGGAG
Source organism: Streptomyces sp. NPDC018610 (assembly GCF_044391765.1). Classification (NCBI taxonomy): domain Bacteria; kingdom Bacillati; phylum Actinomycetota; class Actinomycetes; order Kitasatosporales; family Streptomycetaceae; genus Streptomyces; species Streptomyces sp. NPDC018610. The sequence continues at coordinate 318,416 of NZ_JBISAL010000003.1, read as the reverse complement.
TGGCTGTCCCGGCGCAAGGAGATGCTCACGGTCGTCGCCGGGCACCTGGAGGACAGCGCGATCGCCGCGATGCTCCGACTGGCCCCCGACGACCCCGACCGCCTCCTCGACGAGATCGCCGGGCAACTGCGCGACGAGGTCACGGCCCGCGAGTCCGAGCTGGCCGCACTGCTGTCCCAGAGCTGACGACCCCCGAGCCGCCCCATCCCGGAGCTGACGGCGCCGGGATGGGGCCTCCGGGTGGCCGGAGCCTGGGCGCCGAGCGGCCGGCGGCATCCCGGCCGTTCCTTCGGGTAGCGTCGGAGCCATGCATTTCGGAGCTGGTGTGCCCACAGTCGAGGTCACGGACCTCAAGGACGACGATTTCCTGCTGGACGTCCGCGAGGACGACGAGTGGCGGGCCGGGCACGCCGAGGGGGCGCTGCACATCCCCCTCAGCGACTTCGTGGCCCGTTACGGCGAGCTGACCGAGGCCGCGCCCCAGGACGGGCGCGTCAACGTCATCTGCCGCTCCGGCGGACGGTCGGCCCAGGTCACGATGTACCTGGTCCAGCAGGGCGTCGACGCGGTGAACGTCGACGGCGGCATGCAGGTCTGGGCGGCCTCCGGCCGTCCCGTGGTGACCGACGAGGGCACGCCGGGCCACGTCCTGTGAACCACCGCTGAACCGCCGCCCCGCCCTTTCCCGACCCCTTCGGAGGCCGCCGGTCCACCGGAGACCGCGTCCGAGGGGGCGGGGCTCGTTCACGACGGCCCGCCACCCCGCAGGCTCACGGAGATCAAGCCGTCCGGAGACCGAGCCGGAGACCGAGCCCGGGGTGCGGGCCTTCCTCACGGGGCCTCAGCGGTCGAAGTCCAGTTCCACCGTCTCCGTGGCCGGGTGCGACTGACAGGCCAGGACGTACCCCGCCTCCGTCTCCTCCGGTTCCAGCGCGAAGTTGCGGTCCATCCGCACCTCGCCCGTCACCAGGAAGGCCCGGCACGTCCCGCACACGCCGCCCTTGCAGGCGTACGGCGCGTCGGGGCGGTTGCGCAGGACCGTCTCCAGCAGCGTCTCCCCCTCCTGGACCGGCCAGGTGCCGCCGCGGCCGTCGAGCCGGACCGTGACCCTGCTGTGCGCGGGGGCGGCGGCCACCGGTTCGGACCCGGTGCCGGCGGCCACGTGGAAGATCTCCTGGTGGATCCGGGACCGGTCCACCCCGAGTCCGCGCAGCGCCCGCTCGGCCCCCTGCACCAGCCCGTAGGGTCCGCACAGGAACCAGCCCGTCACCCGCGGCACCGGCACCAGCGCCGGAAGCACGTCCGTGAGCCGCTCCTGGCCGAGCCGTCCCGACGGCAGCCCCGCCTGCTGCTCCTCCCGGGAGAGCACCGTCACCAGCTGGAACCGCTCGGGGTAGCGGTCCTTCAGGTCGGCTACCTCTTCCAGGAACATCGTCGAGGCGGTCGTGCGGTCGCTGCGTATGAGGCAGAAGCGGGCCGAGGGCTCCCGGGCCAGCAGGGTGGAGGCGATGGACAGCACCGGCGTGATGCCGCTGCCGCCGACGACCGCGGCGTACAGACCGGGCGCGGGCTGGAGCGTGAAGCGGCCCGCCGGGGTCATCACCTCCAGCTCGTCACCGACGTCGATCTCCTTGAGCGCGTACGTGGAGAAGGAGCCGCCCTCCACCAGCCGCACCCCGACCCGCAGCGTCCGCGGCCCCTCCCCGTCCGGACCGGGAGCGGGCGAGCAGATCGAGTACGTCCGCCGTACGTCCGTGCCGTCGGCCACCCGCCGCAGGGTGAGGTGCTGGCCCGGCGCGTGGCGGTACTCCTCGCGCAGCTCGGGCGGAACGGCGAGGGTCAGGGCGACGGAGTCGTCGGTGAGCCGGTCGACCGCTGTCACGGGCAGCGAGTGGAAGCGGGCCATCACACCTCCTTGAAGTGGTCGAACGGTTCGCGGCAGGCCAGGCAGCGCCGCAGCGCCTTGCACGCGGTGGAGGAGAACCGGCTGAGCAGCTCGGTGTCGGCGGACCCGCAGTGCGGGCAGTGCACCGGCGCGATGCCGGGGGCGGCGGGGTCCCCCTCGGTGGTGCGGGTGCGGGTCGGGCCCAGCTCGAGCGGGACCGGCTCGGCGGCCGTGCGCGCCCGCGGGGGAGCTATCCCGAACTCCCGCAGCTTGCGGCGCCCCTCGGCTGTGATGTCGTCCGTCGACCAGGCCGGGGAGAGCACCGTGCGCACGGAGACCTCCCGCACGCCGTGCTCGCGCAGCACCCGCTCGATGTCCAGGGCCATCGCCTCGACGGCGGGGCATCCGGTGTAGGTCGGCGTCAGCTCGACCTCGACCGCGTCCCCGTCGCCCAGGCGCACCGCGCGGACCACGCCCAGCTCCGCCAGGCTGAGCACGGGCAGCTCGGGGTCGGGAACGGAGCCGGCCAGCCTGAGCAGCTCCGTCTCCAGCGGGGTCGTCGCGGTCACCATGACGCCCCCGGGTGGCTGCGGTGCAGGTGCTGCATCTCGGCGAGCATCCGCCCGAACGGCTCGGTGTGCAGTCCCTGCCGGCCGGCGCCCGCCGACCAGGCCCCGGACCGCGGGCCCTCGGGCAGGGTGAGGCCGGCCCGGCGCAGCACGTCGCCCACGGATTCCAGCCAGGCCGCCTCCATACCGGCCCAGTCGGCGTCCAGGCCCGCCACCGGCTGGAACATCTCACCGGTGAACCGCCACAGCGCCTCGCAGGCCCGGCGCATCCGCTCGTGGCTGAGGTCGGTGCCGTCGCCGAGCCGCAGCGTCCACTGCTCGGCGTGGTCGCGGTGGTAGGCGACCTCCTTGACGGCCTTGCCGGCCAGGGGGGCGAACTCGCCGTCCGAGGAGGCCAGCTGCGCGTAGAGCAGGTGCTGGTAGGTGGAGAAGTAGAGCTGGCGGGCGATCGTGTGCGCGAAGTCGCCGTTCGGCTGCTCCACCAGCTGGAGGTTGGTGAAGGCGCGCTCCTCGCGCAGGAACGCCAGTTCGTCCTCGTCCCCGGCCGTCGACAGCAGGAACCGGGCCTGGCCCAGCAGGTCCAGGGCGATGTTGGCGAGGGCGACCTCCTCCTCCAGCACGGGCGCGTGTCCGGCCCATTCCCCCAGGCGGTGGGAGAGCACCAGGGCGTCGTCGCCGAGGGCGAGGGCGGCGGTCGTGGGCAGGGTCGCCGTCACAGGTGCTTCACCCCTTCCGGGATCTCGTAGAAGGTCGGGTGCCGGTAGGGCTTGTCGGCGGACGGCTCGAAGAAGGGGTCCTTCTCGTCCGGGGAGGAGGCGGTGATCGCCGTGGAGGGGACCACCCAGATCGAGACGCCCTCACCGCGCCGCGTGTACAGGTCGCGGGCGTTGCGCAGGGCCAGCTCCGCGTCCGGGGCGTGCAGGCTGCCGGCGTGGGTGTGGGACAGCCCGCGCCGGGAGCGCACGAAGACCTCCCACAGGGGCCAGTCGGTGTTGGTCATGCCTGCTTCACTCCCGTCGGACCGGTGTGCTTCGCGGTGTGCTTGGCGGCGTGGGCGGCGGCCGCCTCCCGGACCCAGGCGCCCTCGTCGTGTGCCCGGCGGCGCTGGTCCAGCCGCTGGTCGTTGCACGGGCCGTTGCCCTTGAGGACGTCCCGGAACTCGGTCCAGTCGATGGCGCCGAAGTCGTGGTGGCCACGCTCCTCGTTCCACTTCAGGTCCGGGTCGGGCAGGGTCAGGCCGAGGGACTCGGCCTGGGGGACGCAGATGTCGACGAAGCGCTGGCGCAGCTCGTCGTTCGAATGACGCTTGATCTTCCAGGCCATCGACTGCGCGGAGTGCTGGGAGGCGTCGTCGGGCGGTCCGAACATCATCAGCGACGGCCACCACCAGCGGTCCACCGCGTCCTGCGCCATCGCGTGCTGGGCGTCGGTGCCCCGGCTCAGGGCGAGCAGCAGCTCGTACCCCTGCCGCTGGTGGAAGGACTCCTCCTTGCAGACGCGGACCATCGCCCGCGCGTACGGGCCGTAGGAGCAGCGGCACAGCGGGACCTGATTGGTGATCGCGGCGCCGTCCACCAGCCAGCCGATCGCGCCCACGTCGGCCCAGGTCAGCGTCGGGTAGTTGAAGATCGACGAGTATTTCTGGCGGCCGCTGTGCAGCTTGTCGAGCAGTTCCTCCCGGCTGACGCCCAGGGTCTCGGCCGCGCTGTACAGGTACAGGCCGTGGCCGGCCTCGTCCTGGACCTTGGCCATGAGGATCGCCTTGCGGCGCAGCGAGGGCGCGCGCGTGATCCAGTTGGCCTCGGGCTGCATGCCGATGATCTCGGAGTGGGCGTGCTGGGCGATCTGCCGGACCAGCGTGGCGCGGTAGGCCTCGGGCATCCAGTCCCGCGGCTCGATGCGCTCGTCGGCGGCCACCGCGGCGTCGAAAGCGCGCTGCCGGCCGTCACCGCCCTCGTCGGCGCCCGGTTCCGCGCCCGAGGCGCCGTACGCCGGGGTGCCGGCTGTCCGGTGCGCGGCTGCTGTCGCCATGCGGTCCCCCTTGACCTCGACTTGTTCCCTGTCTCCCGACCGATCGTTCGGTCCGGCGGATTCCATGGTGCGGCCCGCCGCCGTAGGGTGTCAACCGCTGTGGACAACCGCGGCCACACCCTGTGGACGGACCGCGGAACCTCTGCCGGGGCCGCTGTGGACGGCCCCTGCGGGCCGGTCGGGCGGCGGGAGGGTGCGCCGCGCGGCGTCCGGCCTCCCCGCCCGTTCGGGTGAACGGTCACAGAGCGGTACGAAACGCGGGCGGGGCCCCACGGCCTCGCGGACCGGGGCTGTGCCCGGCGGCCGGGCGTGAGTACCGTTCCGTGCGGCGCCCGGGAACGGTGCGCGCGGGCGGTGCGGGTGGTGCGCCGCCCCACCTCGCGGCCGGGCGGACGCCGGGCGCGATGACGGACCGGGACCGGGGAGCGGGCGGAATGGACGCGAACGAGAGGGGCTCGAACGGGCCCGGCGGGCGGTACGGCCCCGGCCGTGCCGACGAGTTCGGCCGGGCGCCCGGGGCCGCTGAGACCGACGACGCGGCCGGCCGCCCGGGCGCCCCGGGCGCCCCGGCCGAGCCGGGCGGCTCCCGCGACCGCCGTGACCCCCGCGACTCCCGTGACCACCGCGACTCCCGTGGGTCCGGCGACTCCGGGCCGGCGGAGGACACCGCGGATCCGGCGGACCCCACCGGCGCCGATGCCGCTCCCGGTCCTCCACCGGGCTCGGGTTCCGCCGCGGGCTCGGCTCCCGGACCGGGCTCGGGTTCCGCGGCCGTCTCCCTGCCGAACCCCCGCCCGGAGGTCATCCCCGCCCCCGGCCCGGGCCCCGCCTCCGGCCCCGGCCTCGCCCCCGGCCCCCGGACCGATTCCGCGGACGAGGGCCACGCGTCCGCACGCGGCGGTGTCGCCGCGCTCTCCCTCCCCTACCGGATCGTCGCGGCGCTGGTGCTCGGCGCCGTCGCGGCGGTCGCCTGTGTGCACCTGGGCACGGTGTTCCTCTACGTCGCCCCCTCGAACACGGTGACGAAAGCCCACGGCAAGGCCGTCGACGACTGGATCTACCCGGAGTTCGAGCAGAACTGGAAGCTGTTCGCGCCGAACCCGCTGCAGCAGAACGTCGGGGTGCAGGTGCGCGCCGAGACCCGTGCGGCGGACGGCGCCGGCCACACCACCAACTGGTACGACCTGTCGGCCGAGGACGGCCGCGCCATCGAAGGCAACCCGGTGCCGAGCCACACCGAGCAGAACGAGCTGCGCCGCGCCTTCGACTTCTACTCCTCCTCGCACGACGGCGAGAACCGTTCGACAGGCCTGCGCGGCGCCCTGTCCGAGCAGTACCTGCGCCGCATCGTCGTCCTGCGCCTCCACCGCGATCGGGCGGCCGGCTCCGGAGGCGTCCTCGAACGCGTCCAGATCCGCGTCCGCACCACCAGCGTGGCCGCGCCTCCATGGAGCGGGGAGAACGTGTCGACCGCACCCGTGTACCGCCTGCTGCCCTGGTGGACCGTCCCGGCCGACGAGGCGCGCGGAGGTGTGCGGTGAACGCCGGCGCCCTCTCCCTCTCCCGGGGCATCGCCCGGATCACCGGAGCGGCTCTCGCCCCCTACCAGTCGGCGGTCATACGCATCGGCTTCTCGGCGACCTGGCTGCTGTTCCTGCTGCGCGAGCTCCCGCACCGCCAGGAGCTGTACGGGCCCGACGCCCCGTGGAGCTGGGACCTGGCCCACCAGCTGGTCTCGGGCAACGGCGCCTTCACGGCGCTGCTGTGGTTCCGCGGCCAGTTCTGGTTCGAGACGGTCTACGCGCTGGCGGCGGTGTCGAGCCTGCTGCTGATGCTGGGCTGGCGCACCCGCACGATGTCCGTGCTGTTCCTGGTCGGCGTGCTCTCGCTGCAGAACCGCAGTGTCTTCGTGGGCGACGGCGGCGACAACGTCCTCCATCTGATGTCGGTGTACCTCGTCTTCACCCGCTGCGGCCGGGTGTGGTCGCTGGATGCGAGGCGGGCCGCGCGCGTCCGGGCGGCCCGCGAGCGCGGGCGGCGGCTGCCCGACCGGGCCGGTCCCGTCCTGTGGAGCGTGCTCGGCCTGGCCCTGGCCGTGATCACGGCGTCGGGCAGGCCGGACGGCGAGTGGTTCGTGCCCGTGCTGCTGTGGACGGTGTGGCTGGGCCTCGCCCTGCACTGGCTGGTCGGGCGGTACGCGCGGTCGGCCCAGCCGCGGATCCTGCTCGACGTGATCGCCGACGTCATGCACAACGGCGCCCTGCTCGTGATCGCCGTCGAGGCCTGCCTGATCTACGCGACGGCCGGCTGGTACAAGATCCAGGGCTCGCGCTGGCAGGACGGCACCGCCGTGTACTACCCGCTCCACCTGGACTACTTCTCGCCCTGGCGTGGCTTGGCCGACCTGATGTCCGCCAACGGGACGATGGTGATGCTGGTGACGTACGGGACGGTGATCGTTCAGGTCGCCTTCCCGTTCACCCTGTTCAATCGGCGGGTGAAGAACGTCCTGCTGGTGGCCATGATGACGGAGCACGCGGTGATCGCCGTCGTCCTCGGGCTGCCGTTCTTCTCGCTGGCGATGATCGCGACGGACGCGGTCTTCCTGCCCACCCCGTTCCTGCTCCGGCTGGGCGATGCGGCGGCGCGCGCGGGTACGGGCCTGCTCCGCCGTGCGGGCCTGCCCCGTCGGCAGGGCGGTACCGGACCGGGGCAGCCCCGCTCCCCGGAGGAGGGCGAGCCCGCCCGCGTAGGCTTCTCCCCATGACCGACCCCGTACGCGACTGGCACCGGCGCGCCGGGACGTCCGTGCTGCTCGACGGCTTCCACGCCCTCAAGCACGCGGTGCGCTTCGGCGCCGAGGTGCCGGTGGCCGTCGCCGTCGACCGGCGGGCGGCCCTCGCCCTCGCCGACGAACTGGCCCCGGACGTGCGGGACGCCCTGGAGGCGCTGCTGACCGAGGTGGACCGGGAGACGTACGCGTCGCTGGTGCCGCGTCCGCACCCCACCGCCGTGGCCGCGCTCGCCGTACGCCCCTCCCGTGAGGCGGGCCTCGGGGCGCTGGCGCGCACGCCCCGCGGCGCACCGGTCGTCGTCCTGGACCAGCCGCGCAACCTGGGCAACGCGGGCGCGGTGATCCGCCTGGCCGCCGGTTTCGGGGCGACCGGCGTGGTCACCACGGGCACGTTGGACCCCTGGCACCCGACGGTCGTGCGCGGCGGGGCGGGACTGCACTTCGCGACCGTCGTGGAGCGGCTGACCGTGGACGAGCTGCCCCACGGTCCGCTGTTCGCGCTGGACCCGGAGGGCGAGGACATCCGCGGCCTGAAGCTGCCCGACGACGCGGTGCTCGCCTTCGGCTCGGAGCGCAGCGGACTGTCCGACGGACTGCGGGCCCGGGCCGACCACCTGGTGGCCCTGCCCATGCGCCCCCAGGTCTCCAGCTACAACCTCGCCACCAGCGTGGCCATGACGCTGTACCACTGGAGCGTCACCGGGGGCGCCTGGGGCGCGCCCGGCGGCGCGCCCGCGTCCTGAGCGGTCTCACGCCTCCCGGCGGACCTCCACCACACGGAACCGGTCGGCCACGAACGCTCCGTCGCACAGGGCGGCGTTGGCCGCCGGGTTGCCGCCCGAGCCGTGGAAGTCGGAGAAGGCGGCCGTCTGGTTGACGTACACCCCGCCGGTGAGGTTCAGCGACAGCTGTGCGGCCTCCTCCAGGCACACCTCCTCGACGGCCCGCTCGACCTCCTCGTCGGTGGTGTAGGCGCCGACCGTCATCGCGCCCTTCTCGCGGACGGTGCGCCGCAGCAGCTCCACGGCGGCGGCGGCCGAGTCGACCGCGACGGCGAAGGAGACCGGGCCGAAGCACTCGCTCATGTAGGCGGCCTCGGCGTCCGGCTTGGCGCCGTCCAGCTTCACGATCACCGGTGTGCGGACCACCGCGTCGGGGAAGTCCGGGTGGGCGATCTCGCGGGAGGCGAGGGCGACCTCGCCGAGCGCCGCCGCGGCCTCCAGCCGGGCCTTGACGTCCGGGTTGACGATCGCGCCGAGCAGCGCGTTGGCGCGCGCGTCGTCGCCGAGCAGGCCGTCGACCGCCTTGGCGAGGTCGGCGGTCACCTCGTCGAAGGACTTGTGGCCCTCGTCGGTGCGGATGCCGTCGCGGGGGATCAGCAGGTTCTGCGGGGTGGTGCACATCTGGCCGCTGTACAGGGACAGCGAGAACGCCAGGTTGGAGAGCATGCCCTTGTAGTCGGCGGTCGACTCGACGACGACCGTGTTGACGCCGGCCTTCTCGGTGTAGACCTGCGCCTGGCGGGCGTTGGCCTCCAGCCAGTCGCCGAAGGACGTCGAACCGGTGTAGTCGATGATCCGGATCTCGGGGCGGGTGGCGAGGGTCTTGGCGACGCCCTCGTCCGGGCGCTCCGCGGCCAGCGCCACCAGGTTCGGGTCGTGGCCGGCCTCGGCGAGCACCTCGCGGGCCGCCTGGACGGTGAGCGCGAGCGGGAGCACCGCGCGCGGGTGCGGCTTGACCAGGACCGCGTTGCCGGTGGCCAGGGAGGCGAACAGGCCCGGATAGCCGTTCCACGTCGGGAAGGTGTTGCAACCGATCATCAGCGCGATGCCCCGCGGGACCGCGGTGAAGCGCTTGGTGAGGGTGAGCGGGTCGCGCTTGCCCTGCGGCTTGGTCCACTCGGCGGTCTCCGGGACGCGCACCTGCTCCGCGTACGCGTACGCCACCGCCTCCAGGCCGCGGTCCTGGGCGTGCGGGCCGCCGGCCTGGAACGCCATCAGGAAGGCCTGGCCGGAGGTGTGCATCACCGCGTGCGCGAACTCGTGCGTCCGGTCGCTGATCCGCTTGAGGATCTCCAGGCACACCGCCGCGCGCGCCTCGGGGCCCGCGTCCCGCCACGCCGCCTGCCCGGCCCTCATGGCGGGCAGCAGCACGTCGAGGTCCGCGTGCGGGTAGGTCACGCCCAGCTCGATCCCGTACGGCGAGACCTCGCCGCCGACCCAGTCGTCCGTGCCGGGCTGGCCGAGGTCGATGCGGGAGCCCAGCAGGGCGTCGAAGGCGGCCTTGCCCGCGCCCGCGTCCAGGCTGCCGTGCTCCCCGTAGGCCTTGGGGTGCTCGGGGTGCGGGGACCAGTAGGCGCGCGTGCGGATCGCTTCCAGCGCCTGGTCGAGAGTGGGCCGGTGCCGGGCGATGAGCTCGTGCGCGGTCGGTTCGGCGGTGGCCATGCGGGACCAACTCCTTGTCTCGAGAGCTCCTCGTCGAGCTCATGACCTGGCAGAAACATGGGCGGGGACAGCCGGTCAGGGCTAGAGTAACCGAACGATCGGTCGGGACAAGGGGATCGGCCGCATCTGTGGAAAAGTCGGGCCAGGGGGTCCGCCGCAACTGTGGAAAACCCCGTGCGGGAGGATCGCGCACATGACAGCACTCGACCTCAGCAGCCCGGTGGCCGTCGTCGGCACCGGCACCATGGGCCAGGGCATAGCCCAGGTCGCGCTGGTCGCGGGTCACCCCGTACGCCTGTACGACGCCGCGCCCGGACGGGCCGGACAGGCGGCCGCCGCGATCGGGGCCCGGCTCGACCGGCTCGTCGAGAAGGACCGCCTCACCGCCGCCGACCGGGACGCGGCCCGCGCCCGGCTCCTGCCCGCCGACACCCTCGCCGAGCTCGCCGACTGCGCCCTGGTCGTCGAGGCGGTGCTGGAGCGGCTGGACGTCAAACAAGGCCTGTTCACCGAGCTGGAGGGCATCGTCGCCGACGACTGCCTGCTCGCCACCAACACCTCGTCCCTGTCGGTGACCGCCATCGGCGGCGCGCTGCGCAACGCCGGCCGCCTGGTGGGCCTGCACTTCTTCAACCCGGCCCCGCTGCTCCCGCTGGTGGAGGTCGTCTCCGGGTTCGCCACCGACGTCACCTCGGCCACTCGCGCGTACGAGACGGCCCGCGCCTGGGGCAAGACGCCGGTGGCCTGCGCCGACACCCCGGGCTTCATCGTCAACCGCATCGCCCGCCCCTTCTACGCCGAGGCCTTCGCCGTCCTGGAGTCCCAGGGCGCCGACCCCGCCACCATCGACGCGGTGCTGCGCGAGTGCGGCGGGTTCCGGATGGGCGCCTTCGAACTGACCGACCTGATCGGGCAGGACGTCAACGAGTCCGTCACTCACTCCGTGTGGCAGTCCTTCTTCCAGGACGTGCGCTTCACGCCCTCGCTCGCCCAGCGGCGGCTGGTCGAGTCGGGCCGGCTCGGCCGCAAGAGCGGACAGGGCTGGTACGACTACGGCGACGGCGCCGAGCGCCCCGAACCGCACACCGCCGAGAAGCGGCGGCCGCCCGCCTACGTCGTCGTCGAGGGCGACCTCGGCCCGGCGTCCGAGGTGCCGGCGCTGATCCGCGAGGCGGGCATCACCGTCCGCGAGGAGGACGAGGACAACGGCACCCGCCTGGTGCTCCCCGGCGGCGGCCAGCTGGTCCTCGCCGACGGGCAGACCTCCGTGGAGTTCCGCGACGTCGTCTACTTCGACCTGGCCCTCGACTACCGCAGGGCCACCCGCGTCGCCCTGTCCGCCTCCCAGGACACCAGCCCCCAGACCCTGTCGGACGCCATCGGCCTCTTCCAGGCGCTCGGCAAGGACGTCAGCGTCATCGGCGACGTCCCCGGCATGATCGTCGCCCGCACCGTCGCCCGGATCGTCGACCTGGCGCTGGACGCCGTCGCCAAGGGCGTGGCCACCGAGGAGGACATCGACACCGCGATGCGCCTGGGCGTCAACTACCCCCTCGGCCCCTTCGAATGGAGCCGCAGGCTCGGCCGGACCTGGGCCTACGGCCTGCTGGACGACCTGCACCTGCGCGACCCCTCGGGGCGCTACGCCCCGTCCCTCGCGCTGTACCGCCACGCGTACGCCGGCGAGAAGCGGGAGGGCGCCTCATGACCACCGCCAGACGCGACACGTACACCCCGGAGACGCTGCTCTCGGTGGCCGTGCGGGTCTTCAACGAGCGCGGCTACGACGGCACCTCCATGGAGCACCTGTCCAAGGCGGCCGGCATCTCCAAGTCGTCGATCTACCACCACGTGGCCGGCAAGGAGGAGCTGCTGCGCCGGGCGGTCAGCCGCGCGCTGGACGGGCTCTTCGGGATCCTCGACGAGGAGCACGCGCGCGCGGGGCGCGCCGTCGAGCGCCTGGAGTACGTCGTGCGGCGCATGGTCGAGGTGCTCATCGCCGAACTGCCGTACGTGACGCTGCTGCTGCGGGTGCGCGGCAACACCGAGACCGAGCGGTGGGCGCTGGAGCGGCGCCGCGAGTTCGACCACAGGGTGGCCGAGCTGCTGAGGGCCGCGGCCGCCGAGGGCGACGTGCGCGGCGACGTGGACGTGCGGCTCGCCACCCGGCTCGTCTTCGGGATGATCAACTCGATCGTGGAGTGGTACCGGCCGGACGGGCGCGGGACGAGCGAGCGGGAAGTGCGCGACGCGGTCGTCCGGCTGGTCTTCACCGGCCTGCGCAAGGACGCCTGAGGCGGCGCGGGAAGGCGTCCGGGACCGCGCGGGAAGGCGTCCGGGACCGCGCGGGAAGGCGTCCGGGAGCGTGTGCGAAGGCGCCCGGGGCGGCACGGGCTCACCCCTGGGGTTCCAGGTCCTCCTCCTCGAACACCAGCAGCGTGCGGGTGCTGAGCACCTCGGGGATCGCCTGGAGCCGGGTGAGCACCACCTCGCGCAACGCCCGGTTGTCCGGGGTGTGCACGAGCAGCAGCACGTCGAAGTCGCCGCCGACCAGGGCGATGTGTGAGGCGCCGGGCAGCAGGCGCAGCTGCTCGCGCACCGTGCGCCAGGAGTTCTGGACGATCTTCAGCGTGATGTAGGCGGACGTGCCCTGCCCCGCGCGCTCGTGGTCGACGCGCGCTCCGAAGCCGCGGATGACGCCGTCCTCGATGAGGCGGTTGATGCGGGCGTAGGCGTTGGCGCGCGAGACGTGGGTCCGCTCGGCGACCGACCGTATCGAGGCGCGTCCGTCGGCCTGGAGCATGCGCAGGATGTCCTGGTCGATGGCGTCCAGCGGGCGCGGCGGCGGCAGGACGGCGCCGTCCTGCCCGTCGGCCATTTGTTCAGGTGCCATGTCCCCCCGCCTCTTCGCCATGGACGTACTGCGTCCATCCCATGCTGTGGAGAACCGTTTGTCCACAGCCTGAGGTCGCCTGTAGCCAAAATGCGTCGACGACCGAACAATCGGTAGGTGAGGCGGGTCACAGTCGACACGCCTCCCGTAGCCGCTCCCACGAGGAGGTGCCCGTCATGACGGTCATGGAGCAGCGGGGTGCGTACCGGCCATCGCCGCCGCCCGCCTGGCAGCCCCGAACCGACCCCGCGCCGCTGCTGCCCGACGCGGAGCCCTACCGCGTCCTGGGGACGGAGGCGGCCGCGAAGGCCGATCCGGAGCTGCTGCGCCGTCTGTACGAGCAGCTGGTGCTCGGCCGCCGGTACAACACACAGGCGACCGCCCTCACCAAGCAGGGCCGCCTCGCCGTCTACCCCTCCAGCACCGGCCAGGAGGCCTGCGAGGTCGCCGCGGCCCTCGCCCTCGAGGAGCGCGACTGGCTCTTCCCCAGCTACCGCGACACGCTCGCGGCCGTGGCGCGTGGCGTGGACCCGGTCGAGGCCCTGACACTGCTGCGCGGCGACTGGCACACCGGCTACGACCCCTTCGAGCACCGGGTCGCCCCCCTGTCCACACCGCTGGCCACCCAGCTGCCGCACGCCGTCGGCCTCGCGCACGCCGCCCGCCTCAAGGGCGACGACGTGGTCGCGCTGGCGATGGTCGGCGACGGCGGCACCAGCGAGGGCGACTTCCACGAGGCACTGAACTTCGCCGCCGTCTGGCAGGCGCCGGTCGTCTTCCTGGTGCAGAACAACGGCTTCGCGATCTCCGTCCCGCTCGCCAAGCAGACCGCCGCGCCCTCCCTGGCCCACAAGGCCGTCGGGTACGGCATGCCGGGCCGCCTGGTCGACGGCAACGACGCCGCCGCCGTCCACGAGGTGCTCGCCGACGCCGTGCGCCACGCGCGCGCCGGCGGCGGTCCCACGCTCGTCGAGGCGGTGACGTACCGCATCGACGCCCACACCAACGCCGACGACGCCACCCGCTACCGCGGCGACGCCGAGGTGGCGGCCTGGCGCGACCACGACCCGGTGACGCTGCTGGAGCGGGAGCTGACCGGGCGCGGCCTGCTCGACGAGGGTGGCGTCGCGGCCGTCCGCGAGGACGCCGAGACGATGGCCGCGCGGCTGCGCGAGCGCATGAACCAGGACCCGGCGCTCGACCCCATGGACCTCTTCGCCCATGTCTACGCCGAGCCCACCGGGCAGCTGCGCGAGCAGCGGGACCTGCTGCGGGCCGAGCTCGAGGCCGAGGCCGAGGAAGGCGCGGCCCGATGACCACCGTCGCGCTCAAACCGGCCACCATGGCCCAGGCCCTCACGCGCGCCCTGCGCGACGCGATGGCCGCCGACCCCGCCGTGCACGTCATGGGCGAGGACGTCGGCACCCTCGGTGGCGTCTTCCGCGTCACCGACGGACTCGCCAAGGAGTTCGGCGACGACCGCTGCACCGACACCCCGCTCGCCGAGGCCGGCATCCTCGGCGCCGCCGTCGGCATGGCGATGTACGGACTGCGCCCGGTCGTCGAGATGCAGTTCGACGCCTTCGCGTACCCGGCGTTCGAGCAGCTCGTCAGTCATGTGGCGAAGATGCGCAACCGCACCCGCGGGAAGATGCCCCTGCCGATCACCGTCCGCATCCCCTACGGCGGCGGCATCGGCGGCGTGGAGCACCACAGCGACTCCTCCGAGGCGTACTACATGGCGACCCCGGGGCTGCACGTCGTCACGCCCGCCACCGTCGCCGACGCCTACGGGCTGCTGCGCGCCGCCATCGCCTCCGACGACCCGGTCGTCTTCCTCGAACCCAAGCGGCTGTACTGGTCGAAGGACTCCTGGAACCCCGACGAGCCGCCGGCGGTGGACCCGATCGGCCGCGCGGTGGTGCGGCGCACCGGCCGCAGCGCCACGCTGATCACCTACGGCCCGTCCGTGCCCGTCTGCCTCGAAGCCGCCGAGGCGGCCCGGGCCGAGGGCTGGGACCTGGAGGTCGTCGACCTGCGCTCGCTGGTGCCGTTCGACGACGAGACGGTGTGCGCGTCGGTGCGGCGCACCGGGCGCGCCGTCGTCGTCCACGAGTCGGGCGGGTTCGGCGGACCGGGCGGTGAGATCGCCGCGCGGGTCACCGAGCGTTGCTTCCACCACCTGGAGGCGCCGGTGCTGCGCGTGGCCGGGTTCGACGTGCCGTATCCGCCGCCGATGCTGGAGCGGCACCACCTGCCCGGCGTCGACCGGATCCTGGACGCCGTCGCGCGTCTGCAGTGGGAGGCCGAGAGCTGATGGCACAGGTGCTGGAGTTCAAGCTCCCCGACCTCGGGGAGGGGCTCACCGAGGCGGAGATCGTGCGCTGGCTGGTCGAGGTGGGCGACGTCGTCGCCGTCGACCAGCCCGTCGTCGAGGTCGAGACGGCCAAGGCGATGGTCGAGGTGCCCTGCCCCTACGGCGGCGTCGTCACGGCCCGTTTCGGCGAGGAGGGGACCGAACTGCCCGTCGGCGCACCGCTGCTGACGGTCGCCGTCGGCGAACCCTCCGGACCGCCCGCCGAGGGCGACACCGGCGGCTCCGGCAACGTCCTGGTCGGCTACGGCACGGGCGCGCCCCCGGCCCGCCGCCGCAGGGTGCGTCCGACGACACCGGCCGCGCCGGTGGCACGGGCGGGCGTCGCGGCCGCCGACGGCACGGGGGCCATGGACGGGGTGAGCGCCGCGGACGGTGCGCGGCCCGCGCCCGGCTTCGGCGCCGTGGCCGTCCCCGGCGCCGTCCCCGGCCCCGAGGACGCCCCGGTGGACCACCGTGGACGCGGGGCGCGTCCGGCGGCCGGAGGGCCGTCCCGGGCCTCGGGCGGGGCGACCCGCGCGGAGGCCGCACCGGCCGGGGCGCCCGGACGGGCGCCGGCCGACGGACCCGTTCCCGTCATCTCCCCGCTCGTGCGCCGGCTCGCCCGGGAGAACGGCGTGGATCTGCGGCGGTTGTCGGGTTCCGGGCCCGAGGGGCTGATCCTGCGCGCGGACGTCGAGGGAGCGCTGCGAGGCGACGCGGCGCGGACACGGACCACCCCCGCGCCTGCCCCGCCGTCCGTCCCCGGGACGGCCGGTTCCCGCGTGCCCCTCAAGGGCGTGCGCGGAGCCGTCGCCGACAAGCTGTCCCGCAGCCGGCGCGAGATCCCCGACGCGACCTGCTGGGTGGACGCCGACGCGACGGAACTGATGCGCGCCCGGGCGGCCATGAACGCGGCCGGTGGTCCGAAGATCTCCCTGCTCGCGCTGCTCGCCAGGATCTGCACGGCCGCCCTCGCCCGTCACCCGGAACTCAACTCCACGGTGGACACCGAGGCCAGGGAGATCGTCCGGCTCGACCACGTCCACCTGGGCTTCGCCGCGCAGACCGAGCGCGGACTCGTCGTCCCGGTCGTGCGGGACGCGCACACCCGCCACGCCGAGTCGCTGACCGCGGAGTTCGCACGGCTGACCGAGGCGGCCCGGACCGGCACCCTCACACCGGCGGAACTCACCGGCGGGACCTTCACGTTGAACAACTACGGCGTCTTCGGCGTGGACGGCTCCACACCGATCATCAACCACCCCGAGGCCGCCATGCTCGGCGTCGGCCGCATCGTCCCCAAACCGTGGGTGCACGAGGGCGAGCTGGCGGTACGGCAGGTCGTGCAGCTCTCGCTGACCTTCGACCACCGGGTGTGCGACGGCGGTACGGCGGGCGGATTCCTGCGGTATGTGGCCGACTGCGTGGAACAGCCGGCGGTGCTGCTGCGCACATGGTGACCGCCCGGCCCCGCCCGGGTGCCTCCCGCCCGTGTGCCCCGCGCTCACGGGCGGGACGCATACTCGTGGGGTGACCGCCCACGAGCCACCCGATCCCCGCGGCACCGCCGGCGCACCGGACGACCGGGGCACGCACGCCGTGCCCGGCGGCCCCGGCGATCCGGTCCGGCACGACGTGCGCGGCGGCCACGCGCCGGCCTACGACGCCGTCGTGCTCGCCGGCGGCGCGGCCCGGCGGCTCGGCGGCGCGGACAAGCCCGGCGTGCGGGTCGGCGGGCGGGCCCTGCTCGACCGGGTGCTCGGCGCCTGCGCCGACGCGCGCACCACCGTCGTCGTCGCCGATCGAAGGCCCACCGCGCGGCCCGTGCGGTGGGCGCGCGAGGAACCGCCCGGCGGCGGGCCGCTCGCCGCGCTGGAGGCGGGACTGCGCCACACCACGGCGGACCACGTCGTCGTCCTCTCCGCCGACCTGCCGTTCCTCGAACCGGCCACCGTCCGAAGGCTGCTGGCCGCCCTGCGCGCGGACCGCGCCGACGGCGTCCTGCTCACCGACGCCGAGGGCCGCGACCAGCCGCTCGTGGCGGCCTACCGCACAGCGGCGCTGCACCGCGTCCTGGCATCGCTCGCCACCGCCACCGCCACAGCCCCGGCCACCGGCGCCCGCCCCGCCCCCGCCCCGCCCCGCGGTTCCCTCGCCGGGCTGCCGCTGCGGCGGCTGACGGCCGCGCTCGACCTCACCCGCGTCCCCGACCACGTCGCGTCGTTCGACTGCGACACCTGGGACGACATCGCCGCTGCCAGGGCGCGCATCAGGGAGCATGGGCACGTGTTGGATGAATGGATTTCCGCAGTCAAGGACGAGCTGGGCATCGACCTGGACGTCGACACCGGCGTACTGCTCGACCTCGCCCGCGATGCCGCGCACGGCGTGGCCCGGCCCGCGGCTCCCCTGACCACGTTCCTGGTCGGCTACGCGGCGGCACGGGCCGGGGGCGGCCCCCAGGCGGTCGCCGAGGCCGCCCGCAAGGCCGCCGCGCTCGCCCTGCGCTGGGAGGACGAGGACAGTACGCGGGGCGAGCCAGACATGGCCCCCGACGCCACGCCCGACACCCGGCCGGACGCGGGATGACCGCCCCCCGCGTCAGCACCGGCGACACCGAGGACCTGGACGTCGAGGAGGCCCTCGCCCTCGTGAAGGAACCCCCCGGCGGCCCCTCCGCCCACGGACACGCACCCTCCGAGGGGCGGCACGCAGCCCACGGGGCCGGATCACCGTACGCCGACGACGCCCACCACCAGGCCACCTGCTGGTCCCAGGCCCGCGAGATCGCCGCCCGTGCCGCCCGCGGTGTCCGCGCCGCCCGAGCGGGCACCGGTCGCGCGCCCGTCTCGGTTCCGCTGGACGCCGCCCTGGGCCTGGTCCTGGCCGAGCCCCTGGCCGCGCTCACCGACCTGCCGTCCTTCGACGCCTCCGCGATGGACGGCTGGGCGGTCGCCGGCCCCGGGCCCTGGGACGTACGCGAGGGAGGCGCGCTGGCCGGACACGCCCGGCCCGAGCCGCTCACCGACGGCGAGGCGGTCCGGATCGCGACCGGCGCGCGCATCCCGCAGGACACCACCGCCGTGCTGCGCAGCGAGCACGGCCGGACGGACGCCAAGGGCCGGCTGCATCCGACCCGGGAGATGAGCCACGGCCAGGACATCCGCCCACGCGGCCAGGAGTGCCGGGGCGGAGACCACCTGCTGCCGGTCGGCACCCTGGTCACCCCGGCCGTGCTGGGCCTCGCCGCAGCCGCCGGGTACGACACCCTCACCGCGGTTCCCCGCCCCCGCGTGGACGTCTTCGTGCTCGGCGACGAACTGCTCACCGAGGGGCTGCCGCAGGACGGCCGGATCCGGGACGCGCTCGGCCCGATGCTGCCGCCCTGGCTGCGGGCGCTCGGCGCCGAGGTCTCCACGGTCCGGCGGATCGGGGACGACGCCAACGCCCTGCACAGGGTCGTCAGCCGCTCCGAGGCCGACCTGATCGTGACCACCGGCGGCACGGCCGCGGGCCCCGTCGACCACGTGCACCCCACCCTGCGCCGGATCGGCGCCGAACTGCTGGTCAACGGCGTCAAGGTGCGCCCCGGCCACCCCATGCTGCTGGCCCGCACCAAGGAGCACCAGCACCTCGTCGGCCTGCCCGGCAACCCCCTCGCGGCCGTCTCGGGCCTGCTCACGCTGGCCGAGCCGCTGCTGCGCACACTGGCGGCGCGCCCGGCCCCGGAGCCGTACACGCTGCCGTTGCAGGGCGCCGTGCACGGGCATCCGTACGACACCAGGCTCGTGCCCGCCGTGCTGCGCGGCGACCACGCGGTCCCGCTGCGCTACAACGGCCCCGCCATGCTCCGCGGTGTCGCGGCGGCCGACGCCCTCGCCGTCGTGCCGCCGGGCGGCGCTCGTGCGGGGCAGGAGGCCGAACTCATCGACCTGCCCTGGGCCGCGGCCGGGATCGGAGTGTGTTTCACGTGAAACTTCCGGGCCATGACGCGATCGCCCGTCAGGCGGGCGAGCATCTCGTGACCCATCGGGTGAAGCTCCCGCGCAAGCTGGTCGACCGCCCGATACGCCAGGTCGGCAAGCGGTTGGCGATGGCCCTGCTGGTGCTGCTCGGGACCGTGCTGATCGTCTACGCCGACCACGGCGGCTACCACGACAACGCCGACGACTCCGTCGACTTCCTCGACGCGGCGTACTACTCGACGGTGACCCTCTCCACCACCGGCTACGGCGACATCACCCCGGTGAGCGACAGCGCCCGGCTCACCAACATCCTCGTCATCACGCCGCTGCGGGTGCTGTTCCTGATCATCCTCGTCGGCACCACCCTCGAAGTCCTCACCGAACGCACCCGTGAGGAGTGGCGCCTGAGCCGCTGGAGGTCCACCTTGCGCGATCACACCGTCGTCGTCGGATTCGGCACGAAGGGCAGGTCGGCGATCCAGACCGTCCTCGCGACCGGCCTGAAGAAGCAGCAGGTCGTCGTGGTCGACCCGAGCGCGAAGGCGATCGACGCGGCCACCGCGGAGGGGTACGCCGGAGTGGTCGGCGACGCGACCCGCAGCGACGTGCTGAAACGGGCGGAGCTTCAGCGAGCCCGGCAGATCATCATCGCGACGCAGCGGGACGACACGGCCGTGCTGGTGGCGCTGACCGCCCGCCAGCTGAACCGGGCGGCGAAGATCGTCGCGGCCGTGCGGGAGGAGGAGAACGCACCCCTGCTCAAGCAGTCCGGCGCGGACGCGGTGATCACCAGCGCCAGCGCGGCGGGACGGCTGCTGGGGCTGTCCGTGCTCAGCCCGGCGGCCGGCATGGTCATGGAGGACCTGATCCAGCAGGGCAGCGGGCTGGACATCGTGGAGCGGCCGGTCATAAAGGCCGAGGTGGGCAAGAGCCCCCGGGAGACCGACGACCTGGTGGTGAGCGTCGTACGCGGCCACCGTGTCCTCGGCTACGACGACCCGGCCGCCGCCGCCCTGCAGCTGACGGACCGTCTCATCACCATCGTCCGCGCCACGCCGGGCACGAAGGTCACCCCGGACGTCCGTCCCCTGCCCCTGGACTGACGGCGCGACGGACGGCCGTACGACCCGCCCGACGGCCACCGACGCGACCGTCCGCACCACCGGCCGCACCACCGACGCGACCGTCCGCACCACCGGCACGACCGTCCGCACCACCTGCGCGGCGGCGCGACCCGCGGACCGGTGGCGCGCAGGAGTAGCGTCGACGCCATGCATGCGATCACGATTCCCGAACCCGGCGGTCCCGAGGCTCTGGTGTGGGACGAGGTGCCGGATCCCGTGCCCGGCGAGGGGGAGGTGCTGGTCGAGGTGGTGGCCAGCGCCGTCAACCGCGCCGACATCCTGCAGCGGCAGGGCCACTACGACCCGCCGCCCGGCGGCTCCCCCTACCCCGGCCTGGAGTGCTCCGGCCGGATCGCCGCGCTCGGCGCCGGAGTGTCCGGCTGGGCGGTCGGCGACGAGGTCTGCGCACTGCTCGCGGGCGGCGGCTACGCGGAGAAGGTCGCCGTACCGGCCGGCCAGCTGCTGCCCGTGCCCGAGGGCGTCGCCCTCAGGGACGCGGCGGCGCTGCCCGAGGTGGTCTGCACCGTCTGGTCCAACGTCTTCATGATCGCCCACCTCCGCCCCGGCGAGACCTTCCTGGTGCACGGCGGTTCCAGCGGCATCGGCACCATGGCGATCCAGCTCGCCAAGTCCGCCGGGGCGCGGGTCGCCGTCACGGCCGGCACGAAGGAGAAGCTCGACCACTGCGCCGAGCTGGGCGCCGACATCCTCATCAACTACCGCGAGCAGGACTTCGTCGAGGAGATCCGCCGGGCCACGGACGGCGCCGGCGCCGACGTCATCCTGGACAACATGGGCGCGGCCTACCTGAACCGCAACGTGAAGGCCCTCGCCGTCAGCGGACGCCTCGCGATCATCGGCCTTCAGGGCGGCGCCAAGGGCGAGCTGAACATCGGCGCCCTGCTCGCCAAGCGGGCCGCCATCAGCGCGACCTCGCTGCGGGCCCGCCCCCTCGCGGAGAAGGCGGCCGTGGTGGCGGCCGTGCGCGAGCACGTGTGGCCGCTGATCGCCGACGGCCACGTCCGTCCGGTCGTCGACCGGGAGGTGCCGATGAGCGAGGCGGCCGCAGCCCAGCGGGCCGTGGAGGAGAGCGGCCACATCGGCAAGGTGCTGCTGGTCACGTCCTGAGGGGAGCCCCCGCCCGCGAACGGGCCGGGACTCAGCTCCTGCGCAGCCGGAGGGCGACGAACGCCAGCCCCAGCCCGAGACCGATGAGGACCAGCCCGCTGCCCAGGGGCAGGAGCTGCAGGGCGTGTCCGGTGGCGCTCTCGGACCGGGCGTCCGGCTCGGGCGCGCGCGGGTCGGACGCCCCGGACGGCGGCTGAGCCGCCGCGGACAGGGACGCGGCGGCCGGCACCGTGGCGGTCGGGGAGCCGCCCGGCCCTCCGGCGACCTCGTCACGGCGCCGGCCCCCTCTCGGCGCCGCGCCGCCCTCCCCGCCCCGTCCGTGCGACCGTTCCGGCCGGTGCCGGTCCTCGCCCGCCGGGCTGTCGTCCTGCGTCGCCTCGGCCGCGACGGGCCGGGACGAACGGGGCGGGGCGGAGACGGCCGGGGAGGGCGGCGCGGAGGCGGTGGGAGCGGCCGGGCGGGACGACCGGGCGGACGGTCCGACGGGCGGGCGGCGGCCGGCCACCGGCGACGCGGCGGGAGTGCCGTGCGCCGAGGGCGACGCCGCGGAAGAGGAAGAGGCGGGAGCGGAGGCCGACACGGACGCGGAGGGGGCGGCGGGTGCCGGGGCCGAGGCGGTCGTGTCCGGCCTCGACACGGCCCCGCAGGCCGCCGCGGGCCCGCCGGGCAGCCCGGCGGCCCCGATCGCCATCAGCACTCCTGCCGTACGCAGGGTGACGCGCGGCCATGCGGTCACTTCGGGACCCCCTCACGGTGCCCGGTCGGCGGAGCGCTGCCCAGCGCCCCGGCGGTTCGGCCGGCCGGTGATCCGGCGATCGGTGCTCCGGTGGCTCGGCGGTCCAGTGGTCCAGCAGGTCGGCGAGGCCGTGCGACGGCGGTGCGGGGGAACGCGGCGCGGTGCGACGGCGGTGCCGTGGAACAACACTCACATCACCGGAGTGATCCGGCACTCCGGGCTGGTCCGCCGGGCCGAACGGGTCGCACAATCCGGTTATGTCGATACGCCATGGGCTGCTGGCGCTCCTGGAGGCCGGCCCCCGCAACGGCTCCCGGCTGCGCGCCGATTTCGAGGCGCGCACGGGAGCGGCCTGGCCGCTGGACCCCGGCCGGGTCTGCGTCGCCCTCGGGTGCCTGGAACGGGACGGCTGGGTCGCCCGGCAGGGCGTGGACGAGGCCGGACGGGTGATGTACGCGCTGACCGCGGCGGGCCGCGCGGAACTGCGGTCCTGGTACGTGCGCCCCGTGCCGCGCACCGGGCCGCCCCGCGACGAGCTCGCCGTCAAGCTGGTGCTGGCGGTGACGGCCCCGGGAGTGGACGTGCGCGAGGTCGTCGACGTCCAGCGGCGGCACGCGTCCGAGGCCCTGCAGGACTACGTGCGGCAACGGGCCGAGGTCCTGGCCGAAGGGCCGGGGCGGCCCGAGGAGGTGGCCCGGCTGCTGGTCCTGGAGCAGCGGATCTGTCACGCGGAGGCCGAGTCACGCTGGCTGGACCACTGCGCGGCCCGCCTGCTGCGCCTGCACCTCACGGACGGCGAGACCGGTGAGGGCGGCGGGAGGGGCGAGGACGGCGGGCGGGGCGAGAGCGGCGGGAGGGGCGAGGACGCCGCCCGTTCCTGACGTCCGCCCGGCTCGCACCCGTGTCCGAACCGCCGCGTACAGGGTGGATCACCTTCCGCAGGGGGCACCAAGGAGATGTGACGCACCCGTGCGAGAGAATGGCGGCATGGAGATGCCGAGGAACGAACGGTCGCCGGAGAACCCGCAAGTCCTGGTCGTGGGCCAGGACGGCTTGGCGCTCGGCGGGGGAGGCGACGACGAGTCCCGCGAGATCCCGGTGACGGAGCAGGTGGAGCAGCCCGCCAAGGTCATGCGGATCGGCAGCATGATCAAGCAGCTCTTGGAGGAAGTGCGCGCCGCTCCTCTGGACGAGGCCAGCCGGGTCCGTCTGAAGGAGATCCACGCGAGCTCCGTGAAGGAGCTGGAGGACGGCCTCGCGCCGGAGCTGGTGGAGGAGCTGGAGCGGCTCTCCCTGCCGTTCACGGACGAGGGCACCCCCAGCGACGCGGAACTGCGGATCGCGCAGGCCCAGTTGGTGGGTTGGCTGGAGGGTCTCTTCCACGGGATCCAGACCACGCTGTTCGCCCAGCAGATGGCCGCCCGCGCCCAGTTGGAGCAGATGCGCCGCGCGCTTCCCCCGGGCGTCGGTCACGACGGCGGCGACGACCCCCGCACGGGCGGCCGCTCGGGCGGACCGTACCTGTAGGGACTTCAGGCGCCGCGTACACCGAGGGCCCGGCGGGCGACCGCCGGGCCCTCGGTGTACGCGGAGGACCCCGCCGCCGAAGGCCGCCTGAACACACGTCAGCCGCCTCCGCCGGACCGGCACCCGCTCAGACGCCCACGCCGGACCGGCATTCACTCAGTCGTCCACCCCGGGCCCGGGCCTGTCCTCAGTCGTCCACCCCGGACCGGGGCCTGTCCTCAGTCGTCCGCCCCGGACCGGAGGCCCGCCCCGTCACTCCGGCGGGTTGCCGGTCGAGACCTTCAGTTCGACGGTCGGCGGGTGCTGCTGGTCCACGTCCGAGTCCGCGGTCGGGAACTGGTCCAGGACGGTGCCCTCGCCCCAGGTGTTGTCGTCCACGGGAGTGATCTTCATCTTCCAGCCCGCGGCCTGGAAGCAGGTCTTCACGGACTGGATGTACTTGTACTGGAAGTTCGGCAGCCGGACCTTGTCCGGGTCGTCGTAGGACTCCCGCGGCTCGCTGCACTCGGCCTTGTCGATGGTCTTCGAGGTGTCCGGCCCGCGGTAGCCCGGCGCGTGGCTGGAGGCCGTCGCGCTGGGGCTGCCGCTCCCGCCGCCCTTGGCGTCGTCGTCGCTGCCGCCGTTGACCAGCAGCGCGGCGATCAGCCCGCCCACCGCCACCAGCGCGACCACGATCGAGCCGATGACGACCGGCCTGCCGCTCCGGCCGCCCTGCGACGGGCCCGGGGCGCCGGTGGCCGGGGGCGTCAGGTTGTACGGCGGCGGCGTGGCGCTCTGCTGCGGTCCGTACCCGGCCGGACCCGGCGCCGGGTAGCCGCCGTGCTGCGGGTAGCCGTACGCGGGCGCGGGCGTCGCCGGCGGCGGGGTGCCGTACGGGTTCGGCGTCGGG
The DNA here is from genome assembly GCF_044391765.1 of Streptomyces sp. NPDC018610. Classification (NCBI taxonomy): domain Bacteria; kingdom Bacillati; phylum Actinomycetota; class Actinomycetes; order Kitasatosporales; family Streptomycetaceae; genus Streptomyces; species Streptomyces sp. NPDC018610. Next base: position 294,075 of record NZ_JBISAL010000003.1, on the reverse strand, counting down.
GCCTGGTTCGGCTGGTACGGGGTCTGCACGCTGCCCACGGGCGGCGGGGCCGTGTCGACCGGCGGGAAGACGGCGGAGCCGACGCCCGCTCCGCTCGACGTCGGGGCGCCCGGGACGATGCTGGGCGGGGCCGCCTGGAAGGAGGCCGCCACCCGCGTGCACTCGTCGCGCATCGACTCGGCGTTCGGGAAGCGCTCGTTGGGGTTCTTCTTCAGCGCGCGGGCGATCAGCGCGTCCACCGCGGGGGGCAGGGAGCGGTTGACCGAGGAGGCCGCGACGGGCTCCTCCTGCACATGCGCGTACGCGATCGCCAACGGGGAGTCGGCGTCGAACGGGAGCCGCCCGGTGACCAGCTGGAACAGCATGATGCCGACCGAGTACAGGTCGGAGCGCGCGTCCACCCCGCGCCCGAGCGCCTGTTCGGGCGACAGGTACTGCGGGGTGCCGACGACCATGCCGGTCTGGGTCATCGAGGTGACGCCGGACTGCATGGCGCGGGCGATGCCGAAGTCCATCACCTTGACGACGCCGCGCTTGGTCATCATCACGTTGCCCGGCTTGATGTCGCGGTGGACCAGCCCCATCTCGTGGCTGATCTCCAGCGCGGCGAGCACGTCCGCGGTGACCTTCAGCGCCTTGTCGACGGGCATCGCGCCGAACTGCCGTACGTCCTGGTCGAGCACCGAGCCCAGCGGCCGGCCCTCGATGTACTCCATGACGATGTACGGCGTCGCCATGCCGTCCAGCTCGTCCTCGCCGGTGTCGAAGACGGAGACGATGTTGGTGTGCGTGAGCTTGGCCACTGCCTGGGCCTCGCGGCGGAACCGCTCGCGGAAGGCGGGCTCGCGGCCCAGCTCCGTGTGGAGCGTCTTGATCGCGACCTGACGGTCGAGCACGGCGTCGTAGGCGAGGTGCACCGAGGCCATGCCGCCCTCGCCGAGCAAGTCGCGCAGCTGATATCGGCCGCCGGCCAGCGCCCGCCCCGTGAACCGGCCCTGTGCGCCGTCCTGGCTCATCTTCTGCGTCCCCCATAGGCGCGCGGGCCGGCGGCCGCCGTGCTCGCGCGATCGGCTGTCCGTCGACCCGTTCCGCGACCGGCCGACCGGCCGGCCCCGCGGCCGGGCTGCCCGCCGGACCGTGTGAACCGGAGCGCGCGACCGGATCCCGATGATCGAAAGTGCTATTCCCGGCCAAGTCTGCCCCAGGGCACCGACACGTCAAGCTCGGTGCCCGTTCCGTGACCGTACGCGAAAGAAGCGTCGCGGAAGCGTTACAGCAGGCGTACGGCCGGTACACGGGATTTGCACGACCATGGCCGCACGGGGTTTGATGGCCGGTCCGTCCCGGACCGGTCCCCGCGGCGAACCTGGACCGGCGGCTTGCGCCGAGCCTGTAGCGTGGCCGACGGAGACCGTGACAGCACCGCGCACCGCGGGCAGAAACGACGGCGAGGACTGATGGCACAGACGCAGCGCGCCCAGGGCCCGTCCGACCCCGAGGGTGGCGGCGGCATGTCGGACGCGCCGGAGGCATGGGGCAACGGCGGCCTGGTCGGCGACGGCCGGTACCGGCTGACCCACCGGCTCGGCCGGGGCGGCATGGCGGAGGTGTTCGCGGCCGAGGACGTGCGCCTCGGACGCACCGTCGCGGTGAAGCTGCTGCGCGCCGACCTCGCCGAGGACCCCGTCTCCAAGGCCCGCTTCACGCGTGAGGCCCAGTCGGTCGCCGGACTCAACCACCACGCGATCGTCGCCGTGTACGACTCCGGCGAGGACTTCGTCGGCGGCCAGTCCGTGCCGTACATCGTGATGGAGCTGGTCGAGGGCCGCACCATCCGCGACCTGCTGCTCAACGCCGAGGCGCCGGGCCCCGAGCAGGCGCTGATCATCGTCTCCGGGGTGCTGGAGGCGCTCGCCTACTCGCACCAGCACGGCATCGTGCACCGCGACATCAAGCCGGCCAACGTCATCATCACCGACAACGGCGCGGTGAAGGTGATGGACTTCGGCATCGCCCGGGCCCTGCACGGCGCGTCCACGACGATGACGCAGACCGGCATGGTCATGGGCACCCCGCAGTACCTCTCCCCGGAGCAGGCGCTCGGCAAGGCCGTCGACCACCGCTCCGACCTGTACGCGACGGGCTGCCTGCTGTACGAACTCCTCGCGCTGCGGCCCCCGTTCACCGGTGAGACCCCGCTGTCGGTGGTCTACCAGCACGTCCAGGACATCCCGGTGCCGCCGTCGGTGACCTCCGACGGCGGCTGCCCGCCGGAGCTGGACGGCCTGGTCATGCGCTCGCTCGCCAAGGAGCCGGACGACCGGTTCCAGACGGCCGAGGAGATGCGCGGGATGGTCCAGTACGCGCTGCAGATGCTCTACGACCAGGGCGGCCACACCGGCACCTGGAACACCGGCCCGGTGGCGGCGCCCGACGGCCGCCACACCCCCGCGGCGGGCTTCGCCGGCACGACCGTGCTGCCGCACGCGGGCGACCCCGGCTCCGGCACCACGCAGATCCCCCAGCCGATCCTGCCCGCCGGGTACGGCAACGGCGACGACGGCGGCTTCGAGGGACACGGCAACCAGGGCAGCGGCCGCGGCAAGCTGTGGATCCTCGCCGTGCTGGCGGTGATCGCCGTCGCGGCGGGCGTGGCGCTGGCGCTGAACCACTCCGGCGGCTCGGGCGGCGGGCAGGACCCGGCCACCACCAAGTCGCCGTCGGCCTCGCAGTCCACCAAGGACGACCAGCCCAGCCCCTCCGCGAGCGACGAGTCGACGAGCGGCCCGTCGGACACGTCGACGGACCGGGACAACGGATCGAACGGCGGCTCGGGCTGGGGCGACCACCCGCCGTCGAAGCAGCCGTCGTGGTCGCCGTCGGAGACGGCCTCGGACGAGCCGTCGGGCGAGCCGAGCACCGGAGACCAGTCGACCCCGTCGAACCAGTCCCCGTCGCAGAACGCGAACGGCAGCGGCGACAACGGCGGTACGGACACGGGCACCAGCGCCGGCAGTGCGGGCAGCGCCGGCAACGGCGGCAACGGCGGTTCGGACGACGGCGGTACGGGGGACACGGCCGGCAACGGCGATGCCGGCGCTGCCGCCGGTACCGCCGCCGGGGCCGCGAACACCGGCGTCACCGGCAACTGATCATCCTTCACGCGCGCGTGGACCCGCATCGGGCCTCCACGCGCGCGTGCGTGTTTCCCGGCGTCCGCCCGTCCGGCGTCCGCCCGCCCGGCGTCCGCCCGGCCCTCGCCCCGCCCCTCACTCCGCGAAGGCCCCGCACACCGCGTCGTACTCCCGGGTCCACCACACGACGAGCGCGGAGGCGGCCGGGAACTGGGGGTCCGCGCGGGTGTCGCCGCGCTCGTAGTGCCAGCGCAGCATCCAGAAGTCGTTCAGGCGCTCCCACCACACGCGGTGCACGGCCGCCGCGAGCTCCGAGGGCGTGGCGCCCGCCGAGCGCCGGTACGCGCGCGCGTACGCCCTGATCTTGGGCAGGTCCAGGGCGCCGGCCGGCCGCACGAAGAAGATCACGGCGGCGCGCACCGCCTCCTCCGCGCGCGGCTGCACGCCGAGCCGGTCCCAGTCGACGATCGCGGCCGGGGCGTCGCCCTTGTAGAGCAGGTTGAACGGGTGGAAGTCGCCGTGCACCCAGCCGGTCGGGCCGCCGCGCGGGGGACGCCGGTCGGCGTGCTGTTCGAGCAGCGCGCGGCGCTCCACGAGCCGGTGCCGGGCCAGCTCGTCGAAGGCGTCCGCGGGGCGGTGGCGGCGGACGTGGCCGAGCAGGTCGTCGATCAGGGCGAAGGTGTCGGCGGGATCGGCGCTCTCGACGGGGTGGGGGCCGGCGGCGGGGCGGGTGTGCCGCTCGGGCGGCATCACGCGCTCCAGGCAGGCGTGCACGGCCCCGAGGAGAGCCCCCAGGCGGGTGCACTGGCCGGTGGTGAGCTGGCCGCCGTGCCGGTGCCCGCCGTCGACCCAGGGGTGGAGCGCGTAGGCGTGGCCGCCGACGACGGCGACCGTGCGCCCGTCGCGGGCGGCCAGCGCGGGCGCCACCGGGACGCCCAGGTCGGCCAGGCGCCGGGTGGCGCGATGCTGGCGGGCGATCGCCGCGGGGTCGGCGGTGTCCGGATCGAAGTGGTGCTTGAGGAAGTAGCGGCCGCGTGTGGTGCACAGCCGGTAGCCGCGGTTGAGCAGGCCCTGGTCGACCGGTTCGCAGGTGAGGGCGGAACCGGCCGCGTACTGGCGCAGTAAGGCGTTCAGAGGGGGCGCGTGGGGCACAGGGGGTGGTACACATGAGCGCGGCACGCGCCAGATGTTAGGGCACTCGCCGAGGCCGTGAGCTGGGCGTTGTCACAGGCTGTCGTCCGCAGTCGCAATCGGTCACATAGGGTCGCCGACGTGGTCCGCGGCCCGCTGCGCCGCCCGGCTCCGGGACCGCCTGCCGGTGACCACCGTCAAGAGTGGTTCCGGCCACCCGCCGGCCCTTCCCGACCAGGGGGTGAGCGGGATAACGTGCCGGTGTTCCGGCCCCCTGCAAGGCTGTGACCAGCGGCTCCCCCGAAAGTCCGGCGAAGTACTTGGTCGTCCAAGCGAAAATACTTGGATATCCAAGGAAACACGCAGGTCAGAGGGGGTTTCACAGAAATGTGGAGCACTGGGTAACGTGGCTGTTGCAGGGCGCTCGCCGGGGCACCTGTCACGCCTGTTCCCGGCCGAGTGGCACCCACCCCGTGCCCGGTGGTCCAAAACAGGTGAGCCGCACTGGCCTACCGGCAACCCCGGGGGCCGGACCGACGGAGGAGCACACGTGACCGTGGAGAGCACTGCCGCGCGCACACCGCGACGCAGCGCCGGGAGCAAGGCCGGTTCGTCCGGCACGAAGGCAGCCGGCACCACCGGTACCAAGCGCACCACCCGCACGACCGCCAAGAAGGGCGCCGACGCCGCGAACGGCGACGGCCCCCAGCTCGTGCAGCTGCTGACCCCCGAGGGGAAGCGCGTCAAGAACGCCGAGTACGACGGCTACGTCGCCGGCATCACCCCCGAGGAGCTGCGCGGCCTGTACCGCGACATGGTGCTCACCCGCCGCTTCGACGCCGAGGCCACCGCCCTGCAGCGCCAGGGCGAGCTGGGACTGTGGGCCTCGCTGCTCGGCCAGGAGGCCGCCCAGATCGGCTCCGGCCGCGCCACCCGCGAGGACGACTACGTCTTCCCCACCTACCGTGAGCACGGTGTCGCCTGGTGCCGCGGGGTCGACCCGACCAACCTGCTCGGCATGTTCCGCGGGGTGAACAACGGAGGCTGGGACCCCAACAGCAACAACTTCCACCTCTACACGATCGTCATCGGCTCCCAGGCGCTGCACGCCACCGGCTACGCCATGGGCGTCGCCAAGGACGGCGCCGACTCCGCGGTCATCGCCTACTTCGGCGACGGCGCCTCCAGCCAGGGCGACGTCGCGGAGGCCTTCACCTTCTCCGCGGTCTACAACGCCCCCGTGGTGTTCTTCTGCCAGAACAACCAGTGGGCGATCTCCGAGCCGACCGAGAAGCAGACCCGGGTGCCGCTCTACCAGCGCGCCCAGGGCTTCGGCTTCCCGGGCGTGCGCGTCGACGGCAACGACGTACTGGCCTGCCTGGCGGTCACCAAGTGGGCGCTGGAGCGCGCCCGCGCCGGCGAGGGCCCCACCCTGGTCGAGGCGTACACGTACCGCATGGGCGCCCACACCACCTCCGACGACCCCTCCCGCTACCGGGGCGACGAGGAGCGGCTGGCCTGGGAGGCGAAGGACCCGATCCTGCGCCTGCGCCGCCACCTGGAGGCCTCGAACCACGCGGACGAGGGATTCTTCGCGGAACTCGAGACCGAGAGCGAGGCGTTGGGCAGGCGAGTGCGCGAGGCGGTCCGCGCCATGCCCGACCCGGACCACTTCGCGATCTTCGAGAACGCGTACGCGGACGGGCACGCGCTCGTCGACGAGGAGCGCGCCCAGTTCGCCGCCTACCAGGCGTCGTTCACGGACGCAGAGGGGGTCTGAGCATGGCGACGGAGGCTGTGACGGTGAAGGCTGTGTCGGCCAGGAGCATGCCCCTGGCCAAGGCGATCAACGAGTCGTTGCGCCGCGCTCTGGACGAGGACCCGAAGGTCCTGGTCATGGGCGAGGACGTCGGCAAGCTCGGCGGCGTGTTCCGGGTGACGGACGGCCTGCAGAAGGACTTCGGCGAGAGCCGCGTCATCGACACCCCGCTGGCGGAGTCCGGCATCGTCGGCACCGCGATCGGCCTGGCCCTGCGCGGCTACCGCCCGGTGGTCGAAATCCAGTTCGACGGATTCGTCTTCCCGGCGTACGACCAGATCGTCACGCAGCTGGCGAAGATGCACGCCCGCTCGCTGGGCAAGGTCAAGCTGCCCGTCGTGGTCCGCATCCCCTACGGCGGCGGCATCGGCGCGGTGGAGCACCACTCCGAGTCCCCCGAGGCGCTCTTCGCGCACGTGGCCGGCCTGAAGGTGGTCAGCCCGTCCAACGCGTCGGACGCCTACTGGATGATGCAGCAGGCCATCCAGAGCGACGACCCGGTGATCTACTTCGAGCCCAAGCGGCGCTACTGGGACAAGGCCGAGGTCGACACCGAGGCCATCCCCGCCCCGCTGCACAAGGCGCAGGTCGTCCGTGAGGGCACCGACCTCACCCTGGCGGCCTACGGCCCGATGGTGAAGCTGTGCCAGGAGGCCGCCGCGGCCGCCGCCGAGGAGGGCAAGTCCCTGGAGGTCCTGGACCTGCGCTCGGTGTCCCCGCTGGACTTCGACTCGATCCAGGCGTCGGTGGAGAAGACCCGCCGCCTGGTGGTGGTGCACGAGGCGCCGGTGTTCTTCGGCTCCGGCGCGGAGATCGCCGCCCGGATCACCGAGCGCTGCTTCTACCACCTGGAGGCCCCGGTCCTCAGGGTCGGCGGCTACCACGCGCCGTATCCGCCGGCGCGCCTGGAGGAGTCCTACCTGCCGGACCTGGACCGCGTGCTCGACGCCGTCGACCGCTCGCTGGCGTACTGAGGGAGAGGGTCGTGACGACGATGACCGACGCGTCCGTGCGCGAGTTCAAGATGCCGGATGTCGGCGAGGGCCTGACCGAGGCCGAGATCCTCAAGTGGTACGTCCAGCCGGGTGACACCGTCACCGACGGCCAGGTCGTGTGCGAGGTCGAGACGGCCAAGGCGGCCGTCGAGCTGCCCATCCCCTACGACGGCGTGGTGCGCGAGCTGCGCTTCCCCGAGGGCACCACGGTGGACGTGGGCACCGCCATCATCGCGGTGGCGGTGGCCGGCGCGGCCCCGGCGGCCGAGGACCGGGACGAGGCCCCGGCCCAGGCTCCCGCGGCGGCCGAGCCGCAGCAGGCCGAGGAGCCGGCGCCGCAGGGCCGCCAGCCGGTCCTGGTCGGCTACGGGGTCTCCACGTCCGCCACCAAGCGCCGTCCGCGCAAGGGCCTTGAGGCCGCCCCCGCCGAGCAGGCCCCGGCGGCCCCCCGGCCGGAGCTGAACGGCCACGCCGGAGCGGCCGCGCCCGCTGCCGCTCCCGTGAAGGACCGGCCGCTGGCGAAGCCGCCGGTGCGCAAGCTGGCCAAGGACCTGGGCGTGGACCTGACGACGGTGGTGCCCTCCGGCCCGGACGGCGTCATCACGCGCGAGGACGTGCACGCGGCGGTGGCCGCGGCGTCCGCCCCCGCGCAGACGCCGGAACCGGTGGCCGCCCCGGCGGCGCCGGCTGCCCCGGCGGTCCCGGCGCCCGCACAGCCGTACGACGGCGCCCGCGAGACGCGCGTCCCGGTGAAGGGCGTCCGCAAGGCCACGGCGGCGGCGATGGTCGGCTCCGCGTTCACGGCGCCGCACGTCACGGAGTTCGTGACGGTGGACGTGACGCGGACGATGAAGCTGGTCGAGGAGCTGAAGCAGGACAAGGAGTTCAGCGGCCTGCGCGTGAACCCCCTCCTGCTGATCGCCAAGGCCCTGCTGGTGGCCGTCAAGCGCAACCCGGACATCAACGCGTCCTGGGACGAGGCCAACCAGGAGATCGTGCTCAAGCACTACGTCAACCTGGGCATCGCCGCGGCCACCCCCCGTGGCCTGATCGTCCCGAACATCAAGGACGCCCACGCCAAGACGCTCCCGCAGCTCGCCCAGGCGCTCGGCGAGCTGGTGTCGACGGCCCGCGAGGGCAGGACGTCCCCGGCGGCGATGCAGGGCGGCACGGTGACCATCACCAACGTCGGCGTCTTCGGCGTCGACACCGGTACGCCCATCCTCAACCCGGGCGAGTCCGCGATCCTCGCGGTCGGCGCGATCAAGCTCCAGCCGTGGGTGCACAAGGGCAAGGTCAAGCCGCGTCAGGTCACCACCCTGGCGCTCTCCTTCGACCACCGGCTGGTCGACGGCGAGCTGGGCTCGAAGTTCCTGGCGGACGTGGCGGCGGTCCTGGAACAGCCGAAGAGGCTGATCACCTGGGCGTGACGGCGCCGACCGCGTGACCTGGAGCGCCTGGAGGGGGCGGCCGCAACGTCGGATTGCGGCCGCCCCCTCCTTCCCGTTCCCGGGCCGGCCCGAGCGGGCCGCGGGTCAGGACCGGTCGAGTGCCGCTGCCGCCAGTCGCCCGGCGCGGCGGTCGGAGAATCCGGCCTGATGGGCGAAGGGCCCGCCGCCGGTCGGCGACAGGCCCTTCGCGGTGCGTCCTCGGGCTCAGCCCAGGCGGGCGAAGCCGTAGTTGAGGAGCTTGGTGGCGTCGGTGGAGCGCTGGTTGATGGACGAGGAGGCGAGGACCGTGCCGATGACGGTCTTGCTGCCCCGGGTCGCGGCGAAGACCAGGCAGTACTTGGCCTCCGGGCCCGATCCGGTCTTCACGCCGATGGCGCCCTTGTAGCTGCTCAGCAGCGTGTTCGTGTTCGTCCACGTGGCCATCTTGCGGGTGCTGCCCGTCTTGGTGATGGTCTTGGCCGTGTACGACTTGGTCTTCACGATGGCGCGGAAGTTGGCGTTCTTCATCGCGCTGCTGGCGATTTTCGTCAGGTCGCGCGGCGTCGAGTAGTTCTTGCCGTTGCCGATGCCGTCGAACGAGTCGAAGTGCGTGTTCTTCAGCTTCAGGTCCTTCGCGGCGGTGTTCATCTTGCCGATGAAGGACTTCACGCGCGCGGACATCGTCGAGCCCGTGCCGTACTTGTCGGCCAGCGCGTACGCGGCGTCGCAGCCCGACGGCAGCATCAGCCCGTACAGCAGCTGACGGACGGTCACCTTGTCACCGACGATGAGGTGCGCCTGGGAGGCGTTGTTCCTGACGACGTAGTCGCTGTACGCCTTCTGGATGGTGACCTTGGCGTCGAGGTTGAGGTTCTTCTGCGCCAGCACGACCTTCGCGGTCATGATCTTCGTGGTGGAGCCGGTGGACAGCTTGGTGTCCGCGGCCTTCGTGTAGAGCGACGCGCCGTTGGCGTTGTTCATCGCGTAGCCGCCCTTGGCCACGATCGACGGCGCGGTGACGGCCTGCGCGGGCACGGTGGTGAGCGCCCCGGCGGTGAGGACGGCGCCGGTGGTCATGGCGACGGCAGCCGCTCTGCGGAGACGAATGGCCTTGATGCCGGTTTTCAAGTGAGGTACCCCGAATACGTTGAATGCCCCTACAGTGCGGCGGAGTTGAGTACCCAGCGAAGTGGGGCCGCACGTGTCTGACTCGTAACTAGCACAGAAGGTTGTGCGGTTGCCCGGTCGGGTTCCCCACCGGTCCGCCCGGTCCGCATGCTGGACGGGGCGATTCTTGTGTACGTGTTGTATCTATGATGTGGCCATGACCTTGTCCGTGAAGCAGCCTCCTGCCGCCGACCGTGTGTACACCCACGTCAAACAGGCCGTCCTCGACCGCCGCTACGAGGGCGGGACGCTCCTGACCGAGGGCGAGCTGGCCGAGGCCGTCGGAGTGTCGCGCACTCCGGTGCGCGAGGCGCTGCTGCGGCTGGAGGTCGAGGGGCTGCTCAAGCTCTACCCGAAGAAGGGAGCCCTCGTCCTGCCGGTCTCCGCCCAGGAGATCACGGACGTCATCGAGACCCGGCAGCTGGTCGAGGGCCACGCGGTCAGGAAGGCCGTGCCCGCCCCGGCCGCGCTCCTGGAGCGGCTGGAGGAGCTGCTCGAACAGCAGAAGCGGCAGGCCGCCACCGGCGACTACGCGGCGGCCGCCGTCACCGACCGCTGCTTCCACGCCGAGATCGTCCGCAGCGGCGGCAACGCGATCCTCTCGCGCCTCTACGACCAGCTGCGCGACCGGCAGCTGCGCATGGGTGTCGCCGTCATGCACTCCCACCCCGACCGGATCGCCAAGACGCTCGCCGAGCACGAGGCGATCCTGCGGGCGCTGCGCGAGGGCGACGCGGAGGCCGCCGTCGCCATCGTGCACGGACACGTCAGCTGGTTCTCCAACCTGGCCCGGGGTGAGGTCCGATGAGCTCCTCGACCAGCCGGCCCACCGCCCCCGTGACGCTGCCGGGCGACCCGCCCGGCGGGCGGGACGCGGTCGCCGTGTGGAGCATCGGCGTCGCCGTCTACTTCGTCGCCGTCATCTTCCGCACCTCGCTCGGCGTCGCCGGACTCGACGCCGCCGAGCGCTTTCACGTGAACGCCTCCGCGCTGTCCACGTTCTCCATCCTCCAGCTGCTCGTCTACGCGGGCATGCAGATACCCGTCGGCCTGCTGGTCGACCGGCTCGGCACCAAGAAGGTGCTGGGCATCGGCGTCGTCCTGTTCACGGCCGGCCAGCTCGGCTTCGCCTTCTCGCCGTCGTACGGCACCGCGCTGGCCTCCCGGGCGCTGCTCGGCTGCGGCGACGCCATGACGTTCATCAGCGTGCTGCGGCTGGGCACCCGCTGGTTCCCCGCCCGGCGCGGGCCCCTGGTCGCGCAGCTCGCCGGGCTCGTCGGCATGGCGGGCAACCTGGTCTCCACGCTGGTGCTGGCCCGGGTGCTGCACAGCGTCGGCTGGACCTGGGCGTTCGCCGGCAGCGCGCTGGCCGGCGCGGTGGTGCTGGCGCTGCTGGTCCTGTTCCTCAAGGACCACCCCGAGGGCTTCGCCCCCGAGCCGCCGCAGCACCAGGGGGCCGCGTACGTGCGCCGGCAGATCGCCGCCTCCTGGCGGGAGCCGGGGACGCGGCTCGGGATGTGGGTGCACTTCACCACGCAGTTCCCGGCGATGGTGTTCCTGCTGCTGTGGGGGCTGCCGTTCCTGGTGGAGGCGCAGGGGCTGTCCCGGGCGACCGCCGGCGACCTGCTGACCCTGGTGGTGCTGTCCAACATGGCCGTCGGACTCGTCTACGGACAGATCGTCGCCCGGCACCACGCGGCGCGGCTGCCGCTGGCGCTCGGCACGGTCGCGGCCACCGCCGTCATGTGGGCGGCGACACTGGCGTGTCCCGGCGGCCGGGCGCCGATGTGGCTGCTGGTGGTGCTGTGCGTGGTGCTCGGGGCGTGCGGGCCCGCCTCGATGATCGGCTTCGACTTCTCCCGGCCGGCCAACCCGGCCGAGCGTCAGGGGACCGCCTCCGGCATCACCAACATGGGCGGTTTCGTCGCCTCCATGACGACGCTGTTCGCGATCGGTGTGCTGCTGGACGCGACCGGGGACGACTACCGGGTCGCCTTCTCGGCCGTGTTCGTGCTGCAGGCGCTGGGGGTCGGTCAGATCCTGCGGCTGCGCGGGCGGGCGGCCCGGCGCGAGCGGGAGCGACTGGTGGCGAGCCGGGTGGAGACGGTGCACGTGCCGGTGTGACGGGGCGGACGGCGACCTGCTCGGTGGGGTGAACCGGGGGCGAGTCCACCCGCCCCCGCCCTGACGCCTACTGCGTCACCGTGAAGTTCCGCAGGATGGCCGACGTCAGTTCCGGGTCGCCGTCCGTCTTCACGCGGTCCGTCACCGCCTCCGGGGAGACCCGGCCGCAGGCGAGACGGACGTAGGTCTCCCAGTCGAGGGCGACGGTCGCGGCCGGGCCCAGCGCCGGGGCCGTCTCCAGGGTGCCGCGCCCCTGGATGTCGACGCGGATCGTGCGCAGGAACTCCACCGGACCGTGCACGTCGAAAACGATCGCCGAGCTGCGCGGCGCGTCGGCCTTCTCCGCGACCACGCGCGGCAGGGCGTCGAGCAGGTAGTCGCGGGCGACGAGCGCGCCGGGCGAGTCGAGGTCGCCGGGCCGGCCGAGGGCGGCGCGCAGGTCCTGCTCGTGCACCCAGATGTCGAACGCGCGGTAGCGCATGGACTCCTCGAGGGTGATCTCCGCGCCGAGCGGGCCGCGCACCTTGGTGCCCGGGTCACGGGACTCGTTGCGCAGCTGGCGGTTGCGGCGGATGACCGTGTACTCCAGCTCGGAGGTCATCTCCGGCGCCGTGTGGTGCCGGCGGACGTCGACCTGCATCTCCATGTAGCGCTGGTGCTCGTTGGTGACGTGGAACAGGTCGCGCGGCAGCGAGTGGATGGGACGTGGGTCGCCCAGGGCCTCGCAGTCCATGCCGATGACGTGCGAGACGACATCGCGGACCGACCAGCCGGGGCACGGGGTCCGCCGGTTCCACTCGCCCTCCACGAGCGGCTGCACCAGCTCGGATATCGCCTCGACGGAGTGGGTCCAGGCATCGGCGTAGGGCTGGAGGGTGGGATGCAGACTCACGGAACGGGACCCCTCGGCGGTCGGTACACGGGCAGGTGGTGGCGGCATTGCCAGTGGGCGGTGGCTGCTGTCGGCGGGTGTCTTGGGATTCTCCCGCGCTCTCGCTCCGCTTCGAGCGGGGAGGAACCCCAAGTTACGCTGCTGTGAAGCACCCCGGCAGTGCTTTCGTGTGACGATCGTAGGCCTGTGTGGACAACTCGATTGCCAGGACGGTGGTAGTGTGCGCGCCTCGCTGATCCAGATCGCCGTGGACGAGGACGAACCGGTCGCATCCCGGCGGCGCCGGGCGGCCGCGCTCGTGCGCGAACAGAGCGGCGCCGACCTCGTCGTGCTGCCGGAGCTGTGGACCACCGGGGCCTTCGCCTTCGAGGAGTTCGACGGCGCGGCCGAGCCGCTCGAAGGACCGACGTACGAGGCGATGGGCGAGGCGGCGAGCGACGCGGGCGTGTGGCTGCACGCGGGGTCGATCCCCGAACGCGCGCCCGACGGCACCCTCTACAACACCTCCCTGGTCTTCTCCCCCTCGGGCGACCTGGCCGCCTCCTACCGCAAGATCCACCGCTTCGGCTTCGACAAGGGCGAGGCCGTGCTGATGGGCGCGGGACGCGAGCCGGTGACGGTCGCCCTGCCGGACACCACGCTCGGTCTGGCGACCTGTTACGACCTCCGTTTCCCCGAGCTCTTCCGCTCCCTCGTCGACGCCGGGGCCGAGACCCTGGTGGTCCCGGCGGGCTGGCCGGAGCGCAGGCGCGCGCACTGGACGCTGCTGGCCCGGGCGCGGGCGGTGGAGGACCAGGCGTTCGTGCTCGCCTGTGGAACGGCCGGCGCCCACGCCGGGGTTCCCCAGGCCGGTCACTCGATCGTGGTGGATCCCTGGGGCGAGGTCCTGGCCGAGGCCGGTCACGAGGAGGAGGTCCTCAGGGTCGACTTCGAACCGGGCAGGGTCGCCACGACGCGTGAGCAGTTCCCGGCCCTGAAGGACCGGGTGCTCGGCCTGGAGAAACCGCGCCGCTGACCGGGGGGGCCACGGGCAGGTTCTAGCGCTCGTCCCGCTCCTTCTCCGCCAGGTGGATCACGCAGACGGCCACCGCGATCAGCAGCGCCGGGTCGGCGTCGTCCCGTACGACGTCGACGCCGTAGGTGTCGACGAGGCTCAGCCATCGCCGGGAGATCACCGCGAGCAGTTCGCCGTCGTACTCGACGGCGAACTCCCGGTCGAGGATCTTGCCGCTGACGTCCAGCTCGGTGCCGTCGACGAGGGCCACCCGGTAGTGGTTGCGCAGCAGCGACAGCCGTTTGCGGCGGATCTTGGCCAGGGCCTCGCCGTCCCGCTCGATCACCATGGTCTCCCGCAGGGAGAGCATCTTCTGGTGGATGTCGATCAGCACCCGGCCCCGGGCGTCCTTCAGCTCGAAGGTGTCCCGCAGCCGCATCGCCTTGCCGTCGACGAGGAACACCTTGTCGCCGTGCTCGTCCTCGATCCAGTAGTCGTCGCCGATGCCCAGGATCCGGTCTCGTACGAGGAATCTCATGCTCTGACCGTTTCCCCGGCCCGTCGCCCGGCACGCCGCGGCTGGGCCGACGGGCTGAGGCCGGTCTGCCACCGAGCCGGCGGCATCCGGCCGGGCCGGCGCCTGCCGCTCGGTCGCTCACCGTCTTCGGCTCCGTCGATCAGGGCGCGGGAAACGGTCCTTCCCGCGCCCTGGAGATCGACCACGCCGTGCCGGAGGGCGTCCCGCACGTCTCCGCGATGCCGCCTCGTGCGACGGCGTTCGGCGACGCCATGCGTGTTGCCGTACGGCGCCGTCAGACGCCGTACCCGTCGCTGTAGCCGTCGCGTGCGTGGTGGTGCCGTTCCTCTTCCACGACCGCGGTCGTGGGGGGCACCATCACGCGGCGGCGCCGGGCGATGCTGCTGAACGTCGTCACGCCGATCACGCCGACGATCATGAGGATCACGCCGACCATGTGCAGGTTGACGCCCTGCATGTGCCAGTCGGTCGCGAACGTGAGGATGGCTCCCACGGCGATGAGGATGATGCACCCGCCGAGGCCCATGAGTGTCGCCTCCTAGTCCGGTGTCAGGTCCGGTGGTTCCGGCCTGTCCGGTCCCTTCCGGTCAACTCCGGGTACCCGCCCGCCCGGTGGACATGCGGCGGTGGCCCCTCATGGGTCGTTCGGCGGGTCGCCCGCGGGCTCCCCGCGGCCGGGCCGGTCAGCCCTCCAGGAACGCCACCAGCGCGTTCGCCAGCAGGAACGGGTCGTCGGCGGCGCACAGTTCGCGCGCGCTGTGCATGGAGAGGATGGCCACGCCGATGTCGACGGTCCGGATGCCGTGCCGGGCCGCGGTGATCGGGCCGATCGTCGTGCCGCACGGCATGGAGTTGTTGGACACGAAGGACTGGAAGGGGACGCCCGCCTTCTCGCAGGCCGCCGCGAACACGGCACGGCCCGAACCGTCGGTGGCGTAGCGGTTGTTGACGTTCACCTTGAGCAGGGGGCCGCCGCCGGCGCGCGGGTGGTGGGTCGGGTCGTGACGCTCGGCGTAGTTCGGGTGGACCGCGTGGCCGGTGTCCGAGGAGAGGCAGACCGTGCCGGCGAACGCGCGCGCCCGGTCCTCGTAGGACCCGCCGCGGGCGAACACCGAGCGCTCCAGCACGCCGCCGAGCAGGGGCCCGTCGGCGCCGGTGTCGGACTGGGAGCCGTTCTCCTCGTGGTCGAAGGCGGCCAGCACCGGGATGTACGGCAGGTCGGCGCCGCCGGTGGCCACCGCGGCCAGGGCGGCCGTGCCGGCGTGCACGGACAGCAGGTTGTCCATGCGCGGGCCGGCCATCAGCTCGCGGTCGCGGCCCAGGTAGGCGGGCGGCTCCACGGAGTGCGTCATCAGGTCCCAGCCGGTGACCTCGCCCGCGGGCAGGCCCGCCTCGTGCTCCACGAAGGCCATCAGGTCGCCGTCGCGGACGTCGTCGCCGAGGCCCCACACCGGCTGGAGGTGCCGCTGCTTGTCGAGCTTGAGGCCGTCGGTGGAGACGGCGCGGTCCAGGTGGATGGCGAGCTGGGGGACGCGCAGGAGCGGGCGGTCGACGTTCACCAGGCGCGTCGAGCCGTCGCGCAGGGTGAGCCGGCCGGCCAGGCCCAGGTCGCGGTCGAGCCAGGAGTTCATCAGCGGGCCGCCGTAGATCTCCACGGCGACCTGGCGCCAGCCGTGCGCCCCGGTGTCCGGCAGCGGCTTGACGCGCAGGTTGGGGGAGTCGGTGTGCGCGCCGACGATGCGGAAGGGGGTGTGCGGCGCGGCGCCCTCGGGGACGTACCAGGCGATGATCGCGCCGCCGCGCAGCACGTACTTCCCGCCCGCCCCCGTGGCGGAAGCCTCTGACGTCGCCGTGTCCCAGGCGTCCGTCTCGGCGACCTGACGGAAGCCCGCCTTCTCCAGCCGCGCGGCGGCGTTCGCCACGGCGTGGTACGGCGACGGGCAGGCCGCCAGGAAGGACATCAGGTCGTCGGTATGGCCTCGGTCGAAGGGCCGGCTTGTGCTCATGGGTTCACCTTAACGACGGACGAGGGTCCGCTCCCGGTGTGGGAGCGGACCCTCGTGCGGGCCTCGTACGGAACGCGGCGGGTGCGGTGGCGTCACCGCGCCGTCGGGACGCCGTCGCGGGGACGGCTCGGGGCGGGGCTCCTAGAAGGCGGCCTCGTCCAGCTCCATCAGGTCCAGGTCGACCTTCTGCGACAGCTTGCGGGCCAGCGTGACGCCCGGCAGGACGTTGGCAGCGAAGAACTTCGCCGCCGCGATCTTGCCCGTGTAGAACGGCTTGTCCTTGGCGGAGGCGGTCTCCAGCTTCTCGGCGGCGATCGCCGCGCCCTTCAGCAGCAGGTAGCCGACGACCACGTCGCCGGAGGCCAGCAGCAGGCGGGTGGTGTTCAGGCCCACCTTGTAGATGTTCTTGACGTCCTGCTCGGTGGCGGCGAGGTCGGTCAGCATGACGCCGACGACGGCCTCCAGCTCGACGGCGGCCTTGGCCAGGTGCTCGCGGGCCTCGGACAGTTCGGCGCCGCCGGTGCCCAGGGCGAGGAACTTCTTGATGTCCTCGGCGAGCGAGTTCAGCGCGGCGCCCTGGTTGCGGACGATCTTCCGGAAGAAGTAGTCCTGGCCCTGGATCGCGGTGGTGCCCTCGTAGAGGGTGTCGATCTTGGCGTCGCGGATGTACTGCTCGATCGGGTACTCCTGCAGGAAGCCGGAGCCGCCGAAGGTCTGCAGGGACTGGGCGAGCTGCTCGTAGGCCTTCTCGGAGCCGTAGCCCTTGACGATCGGCAGGAGCAGGTCGTTGAGGGCGTGCTCGGCGGAGGCGTCCTCGCCGTTCGCCTCCTTGAGCTGGATCTCGTCCTGGACCGAGGCGGTGTACATCACCAGGGCGCGCATGCCCTCGGCGTACGCCTTCTGGGTCATCAGCGAGCGGCGCACGTCGGGGTGGTGGGTGATGGTGACCTTGGGCGCGGCCTTGTCCATGAAGTTGGCCAGGTCCGGGCCCTGCACGCGCTCCTTGGCGTACTCCAGCGCGTTGAGGTAGCCGGTGGAGAGCGTGGAGATCGCCTTCGTGCCGACCATCATGCGGGCGAACTCGATGATGCGGAACATCTGGCGGATGCCGTCGTGCTTGTCGCCGATCAGCCAGCCCTTGGCGGGGTGCTGGTCGCCGAAGGTCATCTCGCACGTGTTGGAGGCCTTCAGGCCCATCTTGTGCTCGACGTTGGTGGCGTAGACGCCGTTGCGCTCGCCCAGCTCGCCGGTCTCGAAGTCGAACTCGTACTTCGGGACGAGGAAGAGGGACAGGCCCTTGGTGCCGGGGCCGGCGCCCTCGGGACGGGCGAGCACGTAGTGGAGGATGTTCTCCGACATGTCGTGCTCACCGGAGGTGATGAAGCGCTTCACGCCCTCGATGTGCCAGGAGCCGTCCTCCTGCTGGACCGCCTTGGTGCGGCCGGCGCCCACGTCGGAGCCCGCGTCGGGCTCGGTGAGCACCATCGTGGAGCCCCACTGGCGCTCCACGGCGATCTTGGCGATGTGCTTCTGGACCTCGTTGCCCTCCTCGAAGAGGATGCCGGCGAACGCGGGGCCCGAGGAGTACATCCACACGGCCGGGTTGGCGCCCAGGATCAGCTCGGCGTAGGCCCAGATCAGGGAGCGCGGCGAGGTTGTGCCGCCGATCTCCTCGGGCAGGCCGAGGCGCCAGTACTCGGAGTCCATGAAGGCCTGGTAGCTCTTCTTGAAGGACGCCGGGACCGGGGCGGTGTGGGTCTCGGGGTCGAACACCGGCGGGTTGCGGTCGGCGTCGGCGAAGGACTCCGCCAGCTCGTTCTCGGAGAGGCGGGTCAGCTCCTCCAGGATGCTCTTGGCGGTCTCGGTGTCCATCTCGGCGAACGGACCCGTGCCGTACAGCTTGTCGCGTCCGAGGACCTCGAAGAGGTTGAACTCGATGTCGCGGAGGTTGGACTTGTAGTGCCCCATGGCCACGGCTCCCGTCGAGGACTCGGCGAGGCACTGTCTCCTCGCATCTGGTTCGCGTACCAACTAGTAGCTCCGATGATGCTACCCGTCGGTAATAAGAAGCAACCCCTGACGGTGCGTCTGTGACGCGTCTCTAATCCGGACCGGGGTCCGCGGCGTCCCGACGGCGTACGCCGGGGACCGCCTCGGCGTGACCGTCGGCGCCGTCCTGGCGGGCGATCTCCGGCGCCCGTGAGCCTCCCGGTCGGCCCGTGAGGCGTCCGCTCCCCGGGCCGGGAGTGCTCGCCCCGGCCCTGCGGCCCCGGGGGCGTCGGTACGCTTGCCGCATGTACGGATACGGCCAGCCGATGGACGGGGGCGCGGCGCAGCAGCAGTACGCGCCGCCGCAGGAGCAGATGCCGGGCGGTATGGCGGGGGGCATGGCCGGTGGCTACGGCCAGCAGCAGCCGTTGTACCCCGAGCCGTCGCCGCCCTCGCTCGCGGACGCGGTCCGCGCCTTCACCACCGGGCAGATGGCCGCCGAGGACTTCCAGCAGATCTTCGCCACCTCGAAGGTGTACTGCCCGCGCGGTGACACACCGGGCTTCCTCGCGCTGCACAACACCCAGCAGCCGGTGATCCCGATGTTCACCTCGCTGAAGGAGCTGCGGCGGTACGCGGGCAAGGAGTCCAAGTACTTCGTGATCACCGGCGCGGAGGTGATCGACCTGCTGCCCACGGGGTACGGCTTCGTGCTCGACATGGAGGGCGAGCACCGGATCGTCTTCGACGCGAAGGCGGTCGAGCAGATGGTCGACTTCGCGATGCGGCGGATGTACGGCTGAGGCCCCGGCGGTACGGCCCGGTCCTGTGGAGCCCGGAGGGAATGCCCTCCGGGTCCTGTGGAGCCCGGAGGGAATGCCCTCCGGGCTCCTCGTGTTGGAGCTGGCAAGAAGTTGAATGCTCAACTAGAGTGGCCGTCACGCCCCCAAGGAGGTACCGACATGCCCGCAGTGACCGTCGAGAACCCGCTCGTGCTTCCCCGCGTCACCGCTTCCGCGAACGCCCGGCAGCGCCGTGTCCTGCACGTGGCCACGGCTCCGTCCGGTTTCGAGGGGGAGGGTTTCCCGGTGCGGCGCGCGTTCGCGGGCATCGACTACAAGCACCTGGATCCGTTCATCATGATGGACCAGATGGGCGAGGTGGACTACGAGGCCGGCGAGCCGAAGGGGACTCCCTGGCACCCGCACCGCGGCTTCGAGACCGTCACGTACATCATCGACGGGACCTTCATCCACCGTGACTCCCACGGTGGTGGCGGCACCATCACCAACGGCGACACCCAGTGGATGACCGCGGGCTCGGGCCTGCTGCACATCGAGACGCCGCCCGAGGAGCTGGTCATGTCCGGCGGCCTCTTCCACGGGCTGCAGCTGTGGGTGAACCTGCCCGCCAAGGACAAGATGTCCGACCCCCGGTACCAGGACATCCGCGGCGGCACCGTCAAGCTGCTGGCCTCGGCCGACGGCAGCTCGCTCCTGCGCGTCATCGCGGGCGACCTCGACGGCCACAGCGGCCCCGGCATCACGCACACCCCGATCACGATGGTCCACGCCTCCGTCAGTCCCGGCGCCGAGGTCACGCTGCCGTGGCGGTCGGACTTCAACGCCCTCGCCTACGGCCTCGCGGGCCAGGGCTTCGCCGGCGGCGAGAAGCGGCCCTTCGGCATGGGGCAGGCGGTCGTCTTCGGCGACGGCGACTCGCTGACCCTGCGGGCGTCCGAGACCCAGGACTCGCGGAGCTCCACCTTCGAGGTGATCCTGCTCGGCGGACTGCCGATCCGGGAGCCGATGGCGCACTACGGGCCGTTCGTGATGAACAGCCACGCCGAGCTCGTCCAGGCGTTCGACGACTTCAAGGCGGGCCGCCTCGGCGAGGTGCCCGCGGGTGAGTTCTAGGGGGACGGGAGCCCCGTGACGGGGCTGCCCGACTCGTACCCGCTCAAGGACACCACCGGCGGCGACGCCGAGATCCGCTCGGGGCGGGCTCACCCGGGCGGACTGTCCGCACAGGACAGTCCGCCCGGCGCGTGATGCGCTGAGGGGGTGACCTCACTGCCCGAGCCCGTCCGGCGCCTCGCCGCCTGGTGCGCCGTCGTGCTGCTCGTCTCCGGGGTGGTGTGGGTCCTGGTGCGGCTGTGCGTGGTGCTCCGCACCGCCGTGATCCCCGTCCTGCTGGCCCTGCTGGGCACGGCGCTGCTGCGGCCGCTGTTCCGGCGGCTGGTGCGGGCGAAGGTCAACCGGTCGGTGGCGGCCGGGATCACCTGCGCCGCCGTCGTGGTCGTCGTCGGCGGCACCGGATACATCGTGGTGCGCGCGCTGATCGACAGCTGGCCGCAGATCGCCGACTCCCTGGAGCACGCGGCGAGGTCCCTCTCCTCCCATCTGGGACCGGCCGGGACCTCGCTGTCCGACCTCGCCGGGCAGGGCAGGAACCTGCTGTCCAAGTTCGGCGGGACCGCCGCCTCCGGCGTCATCAGCGGCGTCAGCGTCGTCGCCGAGTACCTCGCCATGGCCGTGCTGGCGCTGCTGCTGGTCTTCTTCTTCCTGCGCGACGCCGGCCGGGCCCGGCGGACCCTGCGCACGCTCTCGCCGGGCGACAGCGCCGACACGGTCGAGAGCATGGCCATGCGGGCGTTCACCGCCGTCGAGGGCTTCATGCGCGGGACCACGATCATCGCGTTCATCGACGCCGTCTGCATCACCGTGGGCCTGCTCCTGCTGCACGTGCCCGGCGCCGTCGGACTGGGCGCGCTGGTCTTCGTCGGCGCCTACATCCCCTACCTGGGCGCCTTCATCTCCGGCGCGGTGTCCGTGCTGGTCGCGCTCGCCGACCGCGGGTTCGTGGTCGCGCTGTGGGCGCTCGGCGTGGTCGTCGCCGTGCAACTGCTGGAGGGGCACGTGCTGCAGCCGCTCATCCAGAGCCGGACCGTCCAGATGCACCCGGCGGCGGTGCTGCTGGCGATCGCCGCGGGAGCGTCGGTCGCCGGGATCGTGGGGATGCTGCTGGCGGTGCCGCTGACGGCGGCGGCCTTCGGCATCGCGCACGAGGTCCGCGAGCGGTACGCCTGAGCCGTGTCACCCTCGAACCGTCGGACCTGAGCCGTACGGCCGAGCCGTCACCCCCGAGCCGTCATGCTGAGCCGTAGGGCCGACGGCCGGGCCCCGCCGCACGGCCGGCCGGCGGTCCGCGGTTCTCACCGCTTCTTCTCCCACGGCGGCTCGTACAGCTCGAACCAGATGCTCTTGCCCACCCCCCGCGGCTCGACGCCCCACGCGTCGGCGAGCAGCTCGATCAGCACCAGCCCGCGCCCGGAGGAGGCCAGCTCGCCCGGCCGGCGCTTGTGCGGCAGGTCGTCGCCGGCGTCGGTGACCTCCACCCGCATCCGCCGCTCGCCCCGCTCGCCGCTCACCTCGGCCAGCAGCAGCGCGTCGGTGTCGGTGTGCACCAGCACGTTCGTCAGCATCTCCGACAGCAGCAGCACCGCCGAGTCCACCTGCTCCTCGGAGGTCCAGTCGTGCAGCAGCTGCCGCAGCTGCTGGCGGGCCACCGCGACCCGCTCGGGCTCGGCCTGCGCGACCGTGAGCAGGGTGCGCCGGACCTCGGGCAGGCTCACCGTGCCGCCGTGGCCCTCGCAGCGCCGGGTCAGCAGCAGGACGGCGATGTCGTCCTCGCGGCGGTCCACCAGCGGGCCCGTGGTGTGGTGCGAGGACGGCCCGTGCACGGCCTGCACGAGCGCGTCGGCGAGTTCCTCGGTGTCGCCCTCGTGCCGCTCCAGGATCGAACGGATGCGCTGCCAGCCGGTGTCCAGGTCGTGGCCGCCGGTCTCGATCAGGCCGTCGGTGCAGACCATCATCGTCTCGCCGGGCTCCAGCGTGAACCGCGTGGTCGGGTAGTCGGGGTCCGGGTCCACGCCGAGCGGCAGCCCGCCCGCCGTCGGCCGCTGCAGCACCGTCCCGTCCGCCATCCGGATCACCGGGTCGGGGTGCCCGGCGCGGGCCACCTCCAGCACCCCCGTACGCGGGTCGACCTCGGCGTACAGGCAGGTCGCGAAACGCAGGTCGGCGATGTCGTCGCCGGTGGCGCCGTCGTTGACCATGCCGTGCAGGAACCGGGAGGCGCGGGAGAGCACCGCGTCCGGGCGGTGCCCCTCGGAGGCGTAGGCGCGCAGGGCGATGCGCAGCTGGCCCATCAGCCCGGCGGCGCGCACGTCGTGCCCCTGCACATCGCCGATGACCAGGGCGAACCGTCCCGGCCTCCCCTTCCCCCGGTCGCGCGCGGTGCCGTCCGGCAGCGGGATCATGTCGTACCAGTCGCCGCCGACCTGGAGGCCGCCGCCGGTGGGGACGTAACGGGCGGCCAGGTCCATGCCGGGGACCTCGGGGCCCAGCGTGGGCATCATCGAGCGCTGCAGGCCCTCGCTCAGCTCCCGCTCGGTCTCGGCGGTCCCGGCCCGCGAGAGGGCCTGGGCGAGCATCCGGGCCACCGTGGTCAGCACCGAGCGCTCGTCGGGCGTGAACGCCACCGGATAGGCGAAGGCCGCCATCCAGGCGCCCATGGTGCGGCCCGAGGCGGTCAGCGGCAGATACGCCCAGGAGCGGCGGTGGAAGTGCTCGGCGAGCGGCCAGGTGAGCGGGTAGCGGGCCCGGTACTGCTCCGGCGAGGACAGGTACACGGCGCGGCCGGTGCGGACCACCTCGGCGGCCGGGTAGTCCGTGTCCAGCGACATCTGCACGAACGGCGCCTCGTCGCCGGGCCGCTGCCCGTGGTGGCCGATCACCGACAGCCGGTCGCCCTCCACGCCGAAGACCGCCAGTCCGTCCGGGGAGAAGCCGGGCATCGACAGGCCGGCCGCCACCCGCAGCACCTCGGCGGTGGACCGCGCCTCGGCCAGGGCCCGCCCGGCGTCCAGCAGGAAAGCCTCCCTGGAGCGCCGCCAGTCGCCGGTGACGCCGCTGCGCGCGGCGGGCGAGCCCGGTGTGGGCTCGGTGACCTCCTGCAGGGTGCCGATCAGCTCGTACGCCTTCTTGCGCGGGTCGAAGGTCGGCAGGGAGCGGCTGCGCACCACCCGGATGATCCGGTTCTGCTCGTCCATGATCCGTATGCGCACCTCGGCGAGGGTGCCCTCGGAGGCGGCCAGCTGGACCACTCCGGTGATCTCGTTCCAGTCGACCGGGTGCAGACGGGCGCGCACCTGGGCCTCCGTGAGGGTGACCGCCTCGGCGGGCAGCCCGAGCAGCCGGGCCGCCTCGGCGTCGACCGCGACCATCTTGGTGGCGGTGTCCCAGTGCCACAGTCCGGTCGCGAGGGCGGCGAGGACGTCCCCGACGGCGGGCAGGGGCTCACCAGTGCGCATTGCCCCACTGTAAGAAGATGCGATCGGACACTGCCACCGAAGAAGGGCGAATCCGGCGCCGGCCGGAACCGGCGCTGTGGGCGTGCGCGGCGGCGTGCGTGGGGGCGTGGCGGGTAATGGGGGCGAGCCGATCTTGGGGCGGCCGGTACGCTTGGTGGGTCCGGGCCATGCCCGCCCGGTGACCCCGATCCGCGAAGACTGGATGAACGACGATGCATCGGTACAGGTCCCACACCTGCGGCGAGCTCCGCGCCTCTGACGTCGGCACCGACGTCCGGCTGAGTGGCTGGCTGCACAATCGGCGCGACCTGGGCGGCATCCTCTTCATCGATCTGCGCGATCACTACGGCATCACGCAGCTCGTCGCCCGTCCCGGCACGCCCGCCTACGAGACCCTGGACAAGCTGTCCAAGGAGACGGTCGTCCGCGTCGACGGCGGCGTCGTTTCACGTGGAACCGAGAACGTGAACACCGACCTGCCCACCGGCGAGGTCGAGATCGAGGTCGGCGAGGTCGAGGTGCTCGGCGCCGCCGCCCCGCTGCCCTTCACGATCAACGCCGAGGACGGCGTCAACGAGGAGCGGCGCCTGGAGTACCGCTTCCTCGACCTGCGCCGCGAGCGCATGCACCGCAACATCATGCTGCGCACGGCCGTGATCTCCGCGATCCGGCACAAGATGGTCGCGCTCGGCTTCAACGAGATGGCGACGCCGATCCTCACGGCGACCTCCCCCGAGGGCGCCCGCGACTTCGTCGTCCCCTCCCGCCTGCACGCCGGCCGCTTCTACGCGCTCCCGCAGGCCCCGCAGCAGTTCAAGCAGCTGCTGATGATCTCCGGCTTCGACCGCTACTTCCAGATCGCGCCCTGCTTCCGCGACGAGGACGCCCGCGCCGACCGCTCGCCGGGCGAGTTCTACCAGCTCGACGTCGAGATGAGCTTCGTCGAGCAGGAGGACGTCTTCCGGCCGATCGAGCAGCTGATGACCGAGCTGTTCGAGGAGTTCGGCGGCGGCCGCCACGTCACCTCCCCCTTCCCGCGCATCCCGTTCCGCGAGGCGATGCTCAAGTACGGCTCCGACAAGCCGGACCTGCGCGCCAAGCTGGAGCTGGTGGACATCACCGACATCTTCGAGGGCTCGGAGTTCAAGGCGTTCGCCGGCAAGCACGTGCGCGCCCTGCCGGTGCCGGCGGTCCAGGACCAGCCGCGCAAGTTCTTCGACCAGCTGGGTGACTACGCGGTCTCCCAGGGCGC
Source organism: Streptomyces sp. NPDC018610 (assembly GCF_044391765.1). NCBI lineage: Bacteria > Bacillati > Actinomycetota > Actinomycetes > Kitasatosporales > Streptomycetaceae > Streptomyces > Streptomyces sp. NPDC018610. The sequence goes on along the minus strand of NZ_JBISAL010000003.1, from coordinate 269,230 downwards.
GAAGGGCCTGGCCTGGGTGCGCGTCGGCGAGGACGGCTCGCTGACCGGCCCGATCGCGAAGTTCCTCACCGAGGAGAACGTCGCGGAGCTGACCAAGCGTCTGTCGCTGGCCGCCGGCCACGCCGTCTTCTTCGGCGCGGGCGAGTTCGACGAGGTCTCCAAGATCATGGGCGCGGTCCGTGTCGAGGCGGCCAAGCGGGCCGGCCAGTTCGAGGAGGACGTGTTCCGCTTCTGCTGGATCGTGGACTTCCCGATGTACGAGAAGGACGAGGAGACAGGGAAGATCGACTTCTCCCACAACCCGTTCTCGATGCCGCAGGGCGGCCTGGAGGCCCTGGAGAACCAGGACCCGCTGGACGTCCTGGCCTGGCAGTACGACATCGTCTGTAACGGCGTGGAGCTGTCCTCCGGCGCCATCCGGAACCACGAGCCGGACATCATGCTCAAGGCGTTCGAGATCGCGGGCTACGACAACGAGACGGTCGAGCGCGAGTTCGCCGGCATGCTGCGCGCGCTGCGCTTCGGCGCCCCGCCGCACGGTGGCATCGCCCCGGGCGTCGACCGCATCGTCATGCTGCTGGCCGACGAGCCGAACATCCGCGAGACGATCGCCTTCCCGCTCAACGGCAACGCCCAGGACCTGATGATGGGCGCGCCGACCGAGCTGGAGCCGGCCCGCCTGAAGGAACTGCACCTGACGGTGAACAAGCCGCAGCCGAAGTAGGCCGCGCGCGGATCGCGACGGCGCCCGGGACCGACGAGGTCCCGGGCGCCTTCTGCTGGGCGCGCGTCGCTCCGGGGAGTGTGCCGGGCGGCGGCGCTGTCTCGGGCGTGCGGTAGGCCCGCACCCGGTGCTAGCACGCTCCAACCCGGACAACGACTGGGTCACCAAGCCGCGCGACTACCCACTGATCGGCATCCCCGTCTACGCGATCTTCGACCCCCGCACGGGCGGGGCGCCGTCCTCACCGACATCCACCCCACCCCCGACGGCCCCCGCTACGCCACCCGCAAGGACTTCGTCTACGGCGAGGACGTCACCATCGCCGACTGGACCATCTCCACCGACGACCTGCCCCGCTATGAGAGCGGGACCGGCGAGCAGCACTGACCGGGTGCGATCTCGACGGCCGCAGGCCGCCCCCTTCACTTCGCGACGAACTGCGTCAGGATGGCCTGGACCTCGTAGATGTCGACGCCCTTGGTGAACGTCTTCTCGATCGGGGCCGCGGTGCCGGAGACCCATATCTTCAGCTCGGCGTCGAGGTCGAAGTGGCCGGCCGTCTCGACGGAGAAGTGCGTGATGCTCCGGTACGGAATGGAGTGGTACTCCGTCTTCTTGCCGGTGATGCCCTGCTTGTCGACCAGGATCAGGCGTCGGTCGGTGAACAGGATGGTGTCGCGGATCAGCAGATGAGCGGCGTGCACCTGCTCGCCGTGCCCCAGCAGACGCTTGTACTCCTGCTGCGCCTCGGCCGGGTCGATGCTGTGCGCGTTGCCGAACAGTCCCATGGAAGGTCCCCCCTCATACGAGTGACGCCGACCGGACGGTCGCCGTCCCGGGGATCTTCGCAAAGCACGGGGCCCGGGAGAAGCGGTGACGCCTCCCGGGCCCCGAGCTGTAGCGAGCGTGTTACGCGGTCGGCATCTCCTGCGGACGGGGGAGAGCACGGTGCCGGAGTGTGGGCAGGGGGTGCCCCTCGATCAGGCCGGCTCGCCGCCGAAGCGCTCCTTGTACGCCGCCAGGTCGTCGTCCGTGAGCTTGGCGAAGAGGACCGGCGGGACCGTGAACGGGGTGCCGGCGGGGACGGCGGTCAGCGCCTTCGCCTCGTCGGACGTCACCCACGCCGCCGTGTCGTCCGGCAGGTCGAACGCGGAGCGCATCGCCTTCGCCGTCGTCGGGATGAAGGGCTCGGAGACCACGGCGTAGAGGTGGATCAGGTTCATCGCCGTGCGCAGGGTGAGGGCCGCGCCGTCCTGGTCGGTCTTGATCTCCAGCCAGGGGGCCTTCTCCTCCAGGTAGGAGTTGCCCGCCGACCACAGGGCGCGCAGCGCGGCGGCCGCCTTGCGGAACTGGACGGCCTCCATCTGCTCCTCGTACTCGGCGAGCAGACGCGCGATCTCCGCACCCAGCCTGGCCTCCGCCTCGCCCGGCTCCCCGCCCTGCGGGACGTCGTCGCCGAAACGCTTGCGGGAGAAGGACAGGACGCGGTTGACGAAGTTGCCGAGGGTGTCGGCGAGGTCCTTGTTCACCGTGGCCGTGAAGTGCTCCCAGGTGAAGGACGAGTCGTCCGACTCCGGGGCGTTGGCCATCATGAAGTAGCGCCAGTAGTCGGCCGGCAGGATCTCCAGCGCGTCATGGGTGAAGACGCCGCGGCGCTGCGAGGTGGAGAACTTGCCGCCGTAGTAGTTCAGCCAGTTGAAGGCCTTGATGACGTCGACCTTCTTCCACGGCGCGCGGGTGCCCAGCAGGGTCGCCGGGAACATCACGCTGTGGAAGGGGACGTTGTCCTTGCCCATGAACTGCGTGTAGCGGACGTCCGCGTCCGACTCCCACCACCACGAGCGCCAGTCGCGGTTCTCCGGGTCCTGCTCCGCCCACTCCTTCGTCGAGCCGATGTACTCGATCGGCGCGTCGAACCAGACGTAGAAGACCTTGCCCTCGGCGGCCAGGTCCGGCCAGGTGTCGGCCGGGACCGGGACGCCCCACTCCAGGTCGCGGGTGATGGCGCGGTCGTGCAGGCCTTCGGTCAGCCACTTGCGGGCGATGGAGGAGGCCAGCACCGGCCAGGCGTCGGCGCGCTCGTCGACCCACGCCTCGACCTCGCCGGCCAGCGTCGACTGGAGGAGGAAGAGGTGCTTGGTCTCGCGGACCTCCAGGTCGCTGCTGCCGCTGATCGCCGAACGCGGCTCGATCAGGTCCGTCGGGTCCAGCACCCGGGTGCAGTTCTCGCACTGGTCGCCGCGGGCCTTGTCGTAGCCGCAGTGCGGGCAGGTGCCGATGATGTAGCGGTCGGGCAGGAAGCGGCCGTCGGCGTTGGAGTACACCTGGCGGATGGCGCGCTCCTCGATGAAGCCGTTCGCCTTCAGCTCGCGGGCGATCTCCTGCGTGATCTCGTGGTTCTGCCGCGAGGAGCTGCGGCCGAAGTGGTCGAAGGCCAGGCCGAAACCGTCGTAGATCGCCTTCTGCGCGTCGTGCGCCTGCGCGCAGAACTCGGCGACGGGCAGGCCCTGTTCCTTCGCGGCCAGCTCGGCCGGGGTGCCGTGCTCGTCCGTCGCGCAGATGTACAGCACGTCGTGGCCGCGCTGGCGCAGGTAGCGGGAGTACACGTCCGCCGGGAGCATGGACCCCACCATGTTGCCCAGGTGCTTGATCCCGTTGATGTACGGAAGGGCGCTGGTGATGAGGTGTCGAGCCATCGCGGGCTGCTCCCAAGTCGCTACGCGGAGTGACGATCTCGTGGTTCTGGGTCGTCTGTGAACCTTGAAATCGTATCCGACGCGGGTGGGGGGACCGCTTCCCGGTTTTCGCGGGCGTGGGGGGCCGGGAAGCGGACGCGACGGGGTGCTTACGGCCGCCAGGCGGCGAGTACGCCCTCGTACAGCTCCTTGTCCGTCAGTTCGCGCGGGGTAGGGCCGGCGTGGAAGAAGGACGCGTTGCCGGTCTTCAGCCTGCGCAGGTAGTCGAACGCCTTGTTGTCGTGCTCGCCGAAGGCGACGAAGGAGAAGAAGACGCCGGGGTGGTTCTTCGCCGCGTCGGTGAGGGACTGGGTCGCGGGGGTCTTGGCGTCGGGGGCGCCGTCCGTCTGGAAGATCACCAGGGCGGTGTCCTCGGTGTCCTGCCCGGCGTGGTGGGCGAGGACCTCCTCGACCGCCGCGTGGTACGTCGTACGGCCCATGCGGCCGAGCGTGGCGTGGACCTCGTCGATCCTGTTCTCGTGGTCGGCGAGGGTGAGGTCGGCGGTGCCGTCCACCTCCGTGGAGAAGAACGTGACGTGGACGGTCGCCTCGGGGTCGAGATGGGCGGCGAGGGCGAGCGTCTGCTCGGCGAGGGCCTGGGCGGAACCGTCCTTGTAGTACGGGCGCATGGAGGCCGAGCGGTCGAGGACGAGGTAGACCTTGGCGCGGGCGCCGGTGAGGTCGTGCTTCCTGAGGGCCGCGGTGGCCGCCTTGTAGGCGGTGGCGAGGGCGGGAGCGCGGGACTTCAGGCGGGTGAGGGGGGTGGCGGGTTTGGGGGCGGTGCCGGTGCCGGTCGCGGGGGGCGTTTCGGCCTCGGCTTCGCCTTCGGCCGGGGCCTCGTTCCCGCTCGCACCACCCGTGCGGCTCTCGTCGTCGGGTGCGGGCGGCCCCTGTGGGAGGTCCTCGCCGTCGGCGGGCTGGGGGTGGTCGTCGGTGGTCTCGGCGGGAACCTCGGTGGATGCCTCGGCGGGGGTCGGGTCCGCGGGGGTCGGCTCGGGAGCGGTCGTGGGCTCCGGGGCGGGGGCGGGCGCAGGAGGGGTGGTGGGCTCGGGCTCGGGCTCCGGTTCCGTCTTCTGTTCCGGCTCGGGCTCGGGCTCCGGTTCCGGTTCCGTCTTCTTTTCCGGCTCGGGTTCCGGCTCGGGCTCCGGCTCCGGCGTCGGGTCCGGGGTGGTGAGGGCCGGGGCCGGGTCGATCGGCTTCGCCGGTTTGGGGACCGTGACGTTGTCGAAGGCGGCGGCGACCAGTTCGTGTTCGTCGCTCTCCTCGCGGGGCGAGGTGCGGGGGTCGGGGACGTGGGCCGCGACCGGCGGATCCGGCACCGGCTCGGGCGCCGGGGCGGGGACTTGGGCCTTCGGCTCCTGCTCGGCGGTCGGGGCCGGCTCCTGGGCCGGTACCTGCTCCGCACCCTCTGCTTCGGCCCCACGCCCCTTGCGTGACCGGCCGAACGCGTTCCGCAGGCGAGTGAGAATGCCCATGTGCGCAACCCTTCGCGTGAGTTGATCCCGTCGATCCCTGGCCAGGACGGACACGTAAGGTTAGCGGCCCCGTGTGCGGATCCCGGGCAGGGGAGATGAACGGGGGAACAGTCGTGTCAGCACGGCCGTGCCGACGCGGTCCGCGGGCGTCGCCCCCGCCGCACGGCACCGACTACGCGAGTGGTCCCATCGCGTCAGGAAGCGGCCGGGCGCCTCGTCGAACGGCCGGGGGAGTTCCAGGTCGGCCGACGCGGACGCGTGGTGGAGGACGGTGTCCGCCGTCAGGCGCGGACGCGCGGTGGGGGTTGCGGGGTCTGCGTGGGAGCGGTCGCCTCGGCCGCCCGCCTGCGCCGCCCGAGGCGGAACGGGAACCGAGGCCAGAGGCGGGGACGTGGGCGGGAGCGGCCGACGCGGCGGCGGCCGAGCCAGGTCAGGGCGGCCACCGTCAGGCCCAGGGCCACCAGCAGCCAGGACGTGGTGCGCAATGTGGCCGTCAGGGCGTCGTAGACGGCGCCCGCGGCCGGCTGGGAGACCTCGTCGGGCAGATCGGCCAGGGTCAGGCTGCGGCCCAGGGCGAGGGCGAGGGCGAGCAGCGCGCCGCCGAGTGCGATGCCCAGCGCGGTGGCGGTGAGCGCGCGGCGGCGATGGACGGCCAGCGCGATGCCGGCGACGGCGAACGCGACGGCCGCGACGGGGAGCCAGAAGCCGGCGACTTCGAGCACGTTGAACCCTTTCCGCAGGCGGCCCATCTGCTGGGCCGGGAGCAGGGCGACCTCGGTGTGCTCGACGGGGATGCGGGCCGCGAGCGGTACGTGGTCCTGGGCGAGCCGGGCCTTGACCTGGGCGGTGACGGGGGCGAGGTCGACGGTGACCGGGCGGTCCCGGGCGTCGCGCTCGTCGCGCAGGGCGCGCAGGAGGGCGTCGTGGGCGACCCGGTTGCCCTCGTTCCACGCGGTGCGGAAGGCGGCGGTCTGCGTGAACGAGCGGACCGCGTCGTGCACGAACGGGGCCACGGTGCCGCGCAGCACCCGGGCGTCCATCTCCTGGCCGATCTCGTGCGTGATCCCGTCCCCGACCGTCTGCGCGATCGCGTCCCGTACGTCCGGGTCGGCGGCGAGCGGCGCCATGGTGGTGACGTAGCGACCGGTGTCCGTGAGTCCGTACGCCGCCCAGGCCGCCAGCGCTCCGAACGGCACGAGCATGCACGAGAGGGCGATCAGCACGGCCGACAGGCCGCTGCGCAGGTGTCGGGACACCCTCCCAGCGAAGGCCACCGACGGCGGGCGCGCGAGCGGACGGAGGCGATCGGGTGACTGCGAAGCGTGGCCGTGAGGGCGTCGTGGACAGGGGGAGGCATCGGGCGGCCCGACGCCGGGACGGACTCAGGGACGGGGGCCGGGACGGACCCGGGGGCGGGCGCCGGGCGGGCGCGGTGACGCCGCGGGCCCCGGCCGGTGCCGGGGGCCCGCGGCGGTGTGGAGGCGGCGGTGTGGAGGCGGTGGTGGGGAGGCGGTGCGACGGGGCGCGGGTCAGCCGATGCGATGACCCTGGGCGTCCTCGTGCGTGTAGACCCAGTAGAAGACGATCAGGCCGATCAGCACACCGACCCCGGCGGAGACGCCGACCAGCCAGCGGGTCTCGAAGTGGCCGGTCTGGCCGACGAGGAAGCCGAACGCCGTGCCGGAGAACAGGAACCACGCGAAGGCGTGCAGCTCGCGCGGCAGACGGGGGGCCAGGTACAGCAGAGCCGCCATGAGGACCGTGAAGACGATCGCGGTCACGAAGCCGAACACCAGGTTACCGACGGTGATCGGCCCGCCGTGGCGGCGGTTGGCGGCGGCCCAGTAGCCGTAGACGAGCGCGATGGCGAAGGGCACCGCCCAGCGCCCGATGGTGTGCGCCCGGTCGCTGAAGAAGTCGGTGGGCCGGTGCCGCTCGGTGCGGGCGTGCGCGGTGCGGCCGGACACGGGTGCCGAGTGAGCCATGGGAACGTTCCTCTCTCTCGCCGCCCCCGCCTACCAGGGCACACCGGGGAAGGAGCCCTGGCAAGTCGGCGGGCGGGGGCGTGAGGGGTGCGCCCCGGCCCCTTCGGCGGCCCGCGTTCCCACTCCGGCGCCCGCCCGGGCGGCCACAGCGGTTACGGTGCTGACGTACGCGATCGACGGCCATCACCGACGCGGGGGGACCATGTCAGGAACCGTGCTGCTGCTCGCGGCCTCGCCCGTGGGCAAGGGGCGTCTGGTGGACGCCGCGTCCGTGCTCCCGGTGCTGGCCGCCGTCGAGCCCTCCGTGCTGTCGGGCGCCCCGACCGCGACCGTCGTCGAACTCGCCGATCCGCTGGAGCCGCAGGCCGTGCTGACCCGGCTGCGCGCCGCCGCGGCCGCTCCCGGCCCGCTGACCGTCTTCGTCACCGGTCAGCTCCAGCTCGACCGCCGGCAGCGCCTGCCCCATCTGGCGCTCGCCCGCACCACGCCGGCGACGGTCCGCTACACCGCCCTGCCCTGGCACTGGCTGCGCGAGGAGCTCAGGCTGCGCCCGGACGGCACGACGACGCTCGTGGCCGACCTGCGCGCGGACGCGGAGAGCTGGCAGCAGGTGTGCGAGCGGCCCCTGGACGCCGGCCCGAACGTGGCCCTGTACGGCAGGATCGCGCCGCCGCCGGTGCGGCGCAGGGTGGCGCTGCCCACGTACATGAAGGCGGTGGCGACGATCCTGCGCAGCGGGCACCGGCCGCCGCCGGAGCAGCTGCACGAGCAGGCGCTGGCCCGGATGGCCGGTGAGGAGGGCGAGGAGAACGGCCCGGGTCTCGTCCTCGCGGCCCACCGCCCGGCGGCCCAGGGCGCCGTGGGGGGCGCGGCGCCCGGCTTCGGCCCGGTGCCGGAGCAGCCGCCGGGCCCGCCGGCCGCCCCGCCGGCACCCGGTGGTCCGCTGCCCGGGACGGCTGTCCACCGTCCGAAACAGGTTGCCGCGTCGGGCGCCGAGCCGGGCGCGGTCGTCGCGCGGCGGCCGGTCCCGGACGACGGCGACACCCGTGCCCCGGTCGTCGCCCAGCGGTCCGCGCCGGGCGACCCGGGTGCCGCGCTCGTCGCCCAGCGGCCGGTGCCCGGTGACCCGCACGCCGCGATCGCCGCCTGTGTGGAGTCGGGGCGGCACGGGGACGCCGACGCGCTCGCCGCGCGCTGGGAGCAGGCCGCCGTACGGGCGTACGGCGCGGCCTCCGAGGACGCGCTGCACTGGGGCGAGGTCCGCGCCGACCTGGCGATGTTCGCGGGCGACGCCGCGCGCAGCTGCCGGTGCTGGCTGACCGTCGCCGCCACCCGGCTGGCCATGGGGCAGCCCGCCGACGCCCCGGCGGTGGAGGCCGCCGTGGACCGGGCGCACCATCAGTGGGGCAGGCTCCGCGACCCGGAGCGGGCCCGTGAACTCGGCGCGGTGCTGGCGGAGCTGCGCGGCCGGGTGCCGGGCCGGCGGCGGGGCGCCCTGGACCACGTACGGCGCCAGCTGCGGCAGCTGCAGACGCAGGGGTGAACGGCGAGGAGGAGAGGAAGCGGAGCCGCCGTCGACAAGTCCGCGCCGTAGGGAAGTTATGAGCTGCGCCTGAGGTTCCGCGCGGGGCGGCGTTCCTAGGATCGGTGCCATGGACACAGCGACCCTTCTTGCCGTGGCCCTGCTCGTGTCGGCCGGCGTCGCCGGTCTGGCGGGCAGCGGGAGCCGGCTCGCCCGGACCGACCGCCGCCTGGCACGCATCGAACGCAAGCTCGACCTGATCCTCGGCCACCTGGACCTGCGCGAGGAGGACCCGCGGCTGGACGAGGTGGCCGAACTCGCCCGGGCCGGCCGGACGATCGAGGCGATCAAGACGTACCGGGAGGTCACGGGCGCCGGCCTGAAGGAGGCGAAGGACGCCGTGGACCGGATGGTCGCCTGAGCCTCGCGCCTCGCCGCCCGGTCGGGGTCAGGCCTGGACGCGGGCCTGGTGGCGTACGTCCGCCAGGCGCTGCACGCCGAGGGCGAGCGCCCGTGAGGCGGTGTCCGGCGGAACCGCGCCGACCGCGCCGTCGGTGAGGACGATCGCGTCGTCGCCGACCCGCACGACGACCACGTCCAGGGTGAGCGTGGTGGTGTCCCCGTCGTCCGACTCGCCGGTGAAGGTGACCCGCAGCCCCTGGCGGGCGTCCCCGACCTTCGGCAGGGCCAGCTCGCCGACCCGCACCTCCTGCTCGCCCGCCGAGGTGGTGCTCGCCGTGAACTGGGCGCAGCCCTGCGGCAGCGTCCGCAGCCACGCCAGCGAACGGTCCACGTCGGCCGCGTGCAGCGAGAGGACCTGGTACCGCAGCTGGGCCTGGTCGTCGCCGTCGTCGAAGGCGGCCACCGCCCGCGTCCCGGTGGGGGTGCCGAGCGGTTCGTCGGCGTAGAGGGCGTCGAGCAGGCGTTGGCAGCCCGTCAGGTCGGTCCGCGCCTTGAGCACCCCGTCCCGCCAGGTCGCCGCGCCCTCCGTGGGCCCCCAGGGGGCGCCCAGGTCGGACTCGCCGAGCAGCGCGTCCTGCGCCTGGGCCGCGGTGAGCATGGCGGCGGCACTGGGCGAGACGGGGGCGGCCGGCCGGGTGGCCGCGCCCGCCTCGGTGGCGGCCGCGTCGGCGTCCCGGCCGGACCCGCCGGACGAGCAGGCGGCAGCGGTCAGCAGGGCGGCCGCGCAGAGCACGGCGGCGGGCAGGAGACGGGGCATGGGCGGTTGCCTCCAGACGGACGGGACGACCTGGACTGCGCGCTCCTCCCACGGCACCACCGAGCGGCCGCGCCCACCAGCGCGCCGGGCCGTCCGGGTGAGCGAGGCGCGCCAGGCACCCGGCGGCCGCCCCCGCCGGACGAGGACGGACGACGCGAACCGGACGCCAGGGCCTAAGGTCGGCGGTACGACGAATCGTTGCGAGGAGCCCTGCTGTGACCGGTCGGCCCACCCCCGTGATCATCGACTGCGACACCGGCGTCGACGACGCGCTCGCCCTGCTGTTCGCCGTACGCCACCCGGGGCTGGAGCTGCGCGCGGTCACCTGCGTGGCCGGGAACACCGACGTGGACCAGGTGGTGCGCAACACGCTGACCGTCCTGGAGCAGGCGGGCTCGCCCTGGATCCCGGTCGCGCGGGGCGCCGAGCGGCCGCTGATCGAGCCCGTGCGCACCGCCCACCACGTGCACGGCCACGACGGCATGGGCGACCTGGGGCTGCCCGCGCCGAGCCGCCGGCCCGCCGACGTGGACGCGGTGACGCTGCTGCGCCGCGAGATCCTGGCCTCGCCCACCCCGGTCACCCTGATCCCCACCGCGCCCCTGACCAACATCGCCCTGCTGCTGCGCACCCACCCGGAGGTGACGCGCAACATCGAGCGGATCGTGTTCATGGGCGGCGCGGTGGCCACCGGGAACGCCACGGCGGTCGCCGAGTTCAACGTGTGGCACGACCCGGAGGCCGCCGCGATCCTGCTCACCGCCGGGGTGCCGATCACGATGTACGGGCTGGACGTGTTCCAGCGGGTGATCGTGCCGGCCGACCACGTGCGGCGGCTGCGCGCGAGCGGCGAGCCGGGCGCCGTTCTGGCCGGTCGGCTGCTGGCCCACCGCGACCCGGTCACCAGCGAGGAGGACCCGGCCGGCGGCCTCGGGGACGCGGGAGCGGTCTGCGCGGTCGCCGACCCGGCCGGGCTGACCACACAGCGGCTGCCGGTCGAGGTGCATCTCGCTCCCGGCCCGGCGCGCGGACAGACGGTCGTCGACCGCCGCCCGCGCCCCGGCGAGGCCGAGCTGCACGGCGAGGCCCGCGAACAGACCTTGGTGGACGTGGCGTTGGACATCGACGTGGACCGGTACGTGAAGCTGTACCTGGCCGCCGTCGAGAGCTGAACCGGCCGGACGGACCGGACGCGCTGGTCGGACCGGGCGGGCTGGACCGGTGGCAGCCCCCCGGCCGCACCCCTCCCGTGCCTGGGACGGCCGCCGTGCCGGGGGCGGGAAAGCGTCCGGGCCGGGCCGGAGCTTCAAGGCCGGCCCGAAGCGTGCGGGCCGCTCCGAAGAGCCCGTGCCGGTCCGAAGCGTCCGTGCCGCTCCGAAGCGTCCGCGCCGGTCCGAAGCGCTCAGCCCACCGTCGGTCCGGGGGCCGGGGTGGCGCCCGGCTGTCCGCCGCCGCCGAGGTCCAGCGGGCTGGAGGTGGCGTTGGGCGGCGGGGTGAGCACCACCTCGGGCTGGCCGCCGGAGGGCGGCGGCGGGGTGAGGTCGGAGGCGGGCAGCTTCGGCGGGGTCGTCTGCTGGAACAGCACCTGGTCGAAGTTGACCAGCCCCGTCTCCTCCATGACCGTGATGTGGTCGAGGACGGTGGCGTTGGCCTGGTTGGCGAGCGCCCGCACCAGGCTGTTCTTGGTGGTGGAGCGGATTTTCGCGATCGTGTTGAAGATCGAGCCGTGCGTCACGCGCAGGATGTTGGCCATGTCGCTGTCGAACTGCTTGCCGCTGTCCGCGCTGAGCGTGGTGACGAAGCCCTGCTGCTGCGGGCTGGCGGCGTTGGGCAGCGTGATGTCGAGCATGGGGGCGATCTTGCGGCAGCTGGCGTCCAGCGCCGCGTGCCCGTCGATCAGGTGCTGACCGGCGGTGACGACCGCCTTGGTGGTGCCCTTCTTCACGGCCATCTGGCCGACGGGGTACTCCCACAGCCCGGCCGCGCGCACCTTGACCACGAAGTCCCGGTCCGCCTCCGTGAGCGGGCCCCACTGGGTCTGGGCGATGACCCGGGACGGGTTGCTGGAGACGTTCTGGAAGCCCAGCATGCCCGGATAGGCGAGCGCGGCGAGGGTCAGTCCCAGAGCTCCGGTCACGAAGAGAGTTCCCGTCGCGTTCCGCGAAAAGCGCACCGTGCCTCCTGCCCGGCAGTGGATCCCGCCCCCCGTGGCGGGCGGTTCGGACGCACAGCAGTACGGACGGGGAAGCCGTGGAAACCTTTGGTTCAGGTAAAATCCCTACGTCGTCGAAACCGTGCCGGACCGCGCGAACCCGACGCGGGCGCCGCTCAACCCCTGTGTGAGCAGGCAACGTTGACACAATGTTGACCCCCGCGTGGGAGAGCCCTGGGGAAGGCCCGCCCTACATTCGGCCGCATGCCCCCACAGCCTCCCGGTCGTCCCGGCGTGCCCACCGCGCTGCCCGTCCTGCCCTACCGCAAGCCCACCAAGGGCCGTGACTACTGGGTGATCGACGACGTCCTGCCGGACGCGGCCGCCGTCCGCGAGCGGTGCCTGAGCAGGGACGACTGGGTCAAGGGCTACCCGTACACCTCGGAGACGTGGCCGGGCCTGCGGACCATGCCGGGCCTGGAGCCCTCCGAACTCGCCCGCGTGGAACGGCTGGTGAAGAAGGCCACCGGGGCGAAGGAGCTGTGGGTGCAGCAGGCGCCCGGCGGCGGCACCCTCAACCACAACTGCGTCCAGGTCGTCGGCGAGGGCGAGAGCGAACCGCGCCCGCACACCGACTCCCGGGCGCTGTGCCGCTACGCGGCCGTGCTCTACCTCAATCCCGCCGTCCCCAAGGACTGCGGGACCAGCTTCTACCGCCAGTCCCTGCCGGGCGGGCGGCTCGGCGGCAACGTCGTGCAGGCCCCGCACACCAACCTCGTCGAGGCGCTGGGCACCCGGTTCGTCGCACCGGACGCCTTCGAGGAGGACGTCCGCGTGCCGCACAAGGCCAACCGGCTGCTGCTCTACCACGCCAATCTGGTGCACAGCGCGACCGGCTACTTCGGCCGGACCCTGGAGGAGAAGCGGATGACGGCGGTCTTCTTCTGGATGGCCTGAGACGCCTTCCGGGCGGAGCGCCCACCGCCCCGCCGTCCCGAGGGCGCCTGACGTCCCGTGGACCGGCGCGGTGATCGCGGATACTCGCCGTGTCGACACCGCAGGGAGCAGGAAGGGAACGAGGACATGACCGACACGATCCGTACCGTGGGAGTCCTGGGCACCGGGATCATGGGCGCCGCGATGGCCCGCAACCTCCTGAGGGCCGGGCACACCGTCCGGGCGTGGAACCGCACCCGGGCCAAGGCGGAGCCGCTGGCCGCGGACGGCGCGCGGGTCGTGGACACGCCCGCCGAGGCGGTGCGCGACGCCGACGTCATCCTCACGATGCTCTACGACGGCGACACGGTGCTGGAGACCATGCGCGAGGCCGCCCCGGCGGCGCGCGCGGGCGCGGCGTGGGTGCAGTCGACCACGGCCGGCCTGGACGCGGTCGCCGAACTGGCCGCCCTCGCCGGGGAACACGGCCTGCTCTTCTACGACGCCCCGGTGCTCGGCACCAAGCAGCCCGCGGAGGCGGGGCAGCTGTCCGTGCTGGCGGCGGGCCCGGCGCAGGGCCGGGACGCGGTCGCCCCGGTGTTCGACGCGGTCGGCGCCCGCACGGTGTGGACCGGCGAGGACGGGGCGGCGGCCACCTCCACCCGGCTCAAACTGGTCGCCAACAGCTGGGTCCTCGCGGCCACCGCCGCGACCGGCGAGGCGCTCGCCCTGGCCAAGGGGCTCGGCGTCGACCCGCAGGGCTTCTTCGACCTCATCTCCGGCGGCCCGCTCGACATGGGCTATCTGCACGCCAAGGCCGCCCTCGTCCTGGAGGACAGGCTGCTGCCGCCGAGCTTCGCCGTGGCCACCGCGGAGAAGGACGCCCGGCTGATCGTCGAGGCCGGTGAGCGAAACGGCGTCCGCCTCGACGTGGCCGCCGCGAGCGCCGAACGCTTCGCCCGCGCCGCCGCGCAGGGCCACGCCGACGAGGACATGGCGGCCGCCTACTTCGCCAGCTTCGACGAGAGGGACTGACCGCGAAGGCCGGCTAAGGGCGTCGGCGGGGACCGGTCCCACAGCCCGTTCCGGGGCCGTGTCCCCTCCCCAAGTCCGAGGCGGACAAAGCCGCTTCATCCGCCCGAAGGATGCCCCGCCCGCGCGTGATCGATCAGGATGACCGGGACACGCCTGTTCGAACACGTGGGAGGGGAATCCCTTGCGCATCCTCCGGAGTGCCGGAACCGCCGTCGCCACCGCCCTGTTACTGACCGCCGCCGTGCCCGTGGCCTCCGCGGCCTCCGCCGGCGCCCGAGCCGCCGCGCCGGCCACGGCCGCACCCGATCCGGCGGCGCTGCGCACCGCCCTGCGCGCCGTCACGGACGCCGGGATGTACGGCGTCTACTCCTCCGTCCGCGACGGCGCCCGCACCTGGTCCGGCGCCTCCGGCGTCGCGGACGTGGACACGGTCCGCCCGGTCCGCCCGGACATGCGCCAGCGGGTGGGCAGCATCAGCAAGACGTTCACCGCCGTCGCCGTGCTCCAGCAGGTGGAGCTCGGCCGGATCCGCCTGGACGCCCCGATCGGCGACTACCTGCCGGACCTGATCCCCGGTCAGCGCGGCCGGCAGATCACCGTCCGCATGCTGCTGAACCACACCAGCGGCATCGGGGACTACGTCGTCGGCGCCTTCCCGTCCCTCGCCCAGGGCTCGACCGCCAGCCTCGACGAGGAGCGCTTCCGCTCCGTACGCCCCGAGGAACTGGTCCGCATCGGCCTCGCGGCACCCGCCACCGGCGCGCCCGGCGCGCTGCCCGGCCACTACTCCAACACCAACTACGTCATCGCCGGACTGCTGCTGGCCGAGGTCACCGGCCAGGACCCGGAGGCGTACATCACCCGGCACGTCATCGACCGGGCCGGACTGCACCACACCTCCTACCCGCGCACCCCCTACATCCAGGGCCCGCACCCGCGGATGTACGAGAGCTTCTACGGCCTGATCGACCCGCCCCGCGACTACAGCGTCTACGACATGTCCTGGGCGTACACGGCGGGCTCGGTCGTCTCCACCGCCGACGACCTGAACCGCTTCTACCGCGCCCTGCTGACCGGCCGGCTGCTCGGCCCGGCCGCGCTGAAACAGATGCAGACCACGGTGCCCGTGAACGGAATGGCCTACGGTCTCGGCATCTACGCCGTCGACATCCCCGGCTGCGGCCGCTTCTGGGGCCATGACGGCGCGGTGTTCGGCGCGGGCACGATCGCCCTGTCCAGCCCGGACGGCAAGCGGCAGGTCGCGGCGGGCTGGAACCTGATGAAGTACGAGCGCCTGAACGCCGACGGCACCGGCTTCGAACCGAGTCCGATCGACGACGCCCTCAACGACTACATCGGCGGCGCCCTGTGCTCTCCGGCGGCGTCCTCGGCCACCGCGCCGTCCCTGGCGCACGAGCCCGCCCCCGCGGTGCTCCCGGGCATCGACTCCGCGCCGCGCGCCTGGACGAGCGTCCTGCGCTGACCGCCCCGCAGGGCCCTGACGGGGAGTCGCGCCGGTCCGCCGTCACGGCCGTCGCACGCCGCTTGTCGCCGCCCGGCGGTCCGGCCGTACGGAGGACCGCCCACCGGCTCAGCGGCTGAGCGTCGGCCGGGTCGGCCGGCCCGACATCTCCGGTTCACCGGACACCGCCGACCCGCCCGGCTCCTCCACCGGCCCGGCCACCGCGCCCGGATCCACCACCGCGCCCGGCCGCACCGTCCCCGCAGTCGGCCGGTCCGGGCGCGGCGCACCCGCCGCCTTTCCGTCCGAGCGGGCCGCGCCCGCCGTCACCCCGTCCGGCCGCGCGGCGCCCGCCGTTACTCCGTCCGGGCGAGCCACGCCCGCCGGCGGTCGGGTCGGGCGGGAGGGTCCCGGAGGACGGGCCGCGGGACCGGTCCCCCGCCAGGGCGCGGTGGGGACGGTCCCCCGCCCGGGCGCGGGGCCGTGCTCTTCGTCGCGGCCGCGGCCGCGGTCGCGCGTGAGCGCGAGTGCGGGACGTGCGGCACCGCCCCGGACCGGTCCGGCCGCCCCCGGCGTCCGCCCGTCCGGCTTCCGCTCCCGCCACGCCGGCCACCGCAGGCGGCGCCAGGCGCGCTCGTCGATCAGTGCCAGGACGAGCGCGGTGGCGACCGCGATCAGATGTTCGCGGCCGGCCAGATTGGGCTTGACCAGGGACTCGACGACCATCGAGCCACCGGTGAGGAGGAAGACGACGGGGGCGCGCCGGACGACGGACAGATAGGTGAACAGTCCCACGACGGCGGCGGACGGACCGGTGTCGAGGACGTGGCCGGTCTCCGGCGGCAGGCCCAGCCCCCACCGGCCGGGACCCATCGCGATCATCACCCGCACCGTGAGGGTCCCGGCCAGGGTGGTGGCGTAGGAGATGAACAGGGTGCGGGTCCGGCCGAGGGTGAGTTCGGCCAGCGCGAACGCCAGGAACAGCTGGGTGATCCCGGCCCACACCGGCAGGTCCAGGGCGGGGACGTAGAGCGAGACGGGGGTGCGCAGCAGGGCCAGCCACAGGGGCAGGTCGCCCTGGACGCCGCCGACGAGCCGTACCGCCCTCTCGCCGCCGGGGTGCTGGGCGATCGCGTGGAAGAAGATCACGCCGAAGGCGGCCACGAAGGCCAGCAGCAGCGCGGACAGTCCGCGCCGTGCCAGCCGCCGCACCGGGTCGACGACCATGGCCCGCCACTCGTTCCGCAGGACGCGCACGACGAACAGCGTGAGCCGGGTCCCCGTCCCGGGCTCACGCCGCTTCCCCGCCGGTGCTCCCGGTCCCACGCTGTCTCCCCGGCCGATCCTTCCGCTCCCTGCGCGACCGCACCACCGCGCGGTCCCCCGGAGCAGTTCCCCGCCCGCCGTGCGCACAACCGTATGGACCGCGCGGGCGCCCGCCGCGTTGCCTCGCGCCGGGCGACGTTCGTCTCAGCGCGCGGAGGTCCGGGGCGCGCCACCGCGGGAGGGCACCGCGCGGCCGCGGGAGCGGTAGACGACGTAGGGGCGCAGCACGTAACCGAGCGGGACGGCGAGGGCGTGCACCAGGCGGCTGAAGGGCCACAGGGCGAAGAGGGCGAGGGCCGGCAGGGCGTGACACTGGTAGACCAGCGGGGCGTGGGCCATCGCGGTGACGTCGGGGTCGAGCGCGAACAGGCTGCGGAACCAGACGGAGACGCCGAGGCGGTAGTCGTACGGGGCGGCGGACTCCAGCAGGGCGGGCAGGTGGTCTGGTCGGTGCGGAAGACGGCCCGCAGGTAGGCCGAACGGGCCGCCGCCTCCCGGTGGAGGCGACGGCCCGTTCCTCACGCGCGCGGGGCGCGTGCCGTCACAGCAGGTTGTACGCCTGGAAGCCGTGGCCGATCTGCACCGGCTTCGCGAACGGCGCCTGGGCGTCGTCCGTGCCCGAGTACCGGTACAGACCGCCGTCCGGCTTGCGCGCGATCAGGTCCGGCGTGCCGTCGGCGTCGAGGTCGCCGACCGACAGCAGCCGGTCGTACGTGTTCCAGCCGCCGCCGATCCTCGTACGGGCCGCGAACGGGGCCTTGTAGTCGCCGGTGCCCTTGTAGAGCCACAGGACGCCGGACTTGTCGCGGGCGACGATGTCGGCCTTGCCGTCACCGGTCAGGTCGCCCTGGCCGGCGAGCTGGGTGTACTGGTCCCAGCCGCCGCCGACCCGCTTGCGCGAGGTGAGCGAGCCGTCCGGGTAGGCGAGGTACTCCCACAGGACGCCGGACTTGTCGAGGCCGATCAGGTCGGCCTCCTTCGCCCCGCCGAGGTCGCCGGGGGACAGGACCGTGGTGTAGATGTTCCAGCCCTTGCCGACGTCCTTGCTGTGGTAGTCGAGGTCGTCGTCGATGTAGCCGTAGGTCAGGGAACCGTCGGTGCCCAGGTGCCAGGTCCCGTCGTTGTAACCGTCCTTGTCGTTGTCGACGTCGATGGAGTCGGCGATGCCCTCGAAGGTGACTCCCACGTCGTACTGGGGCTTGAAGCCGCCCTGGTGGTCGGGGAAGTACAGGTAGAGCTCGGAGGTCTTCTTGTGCACCGCCGTCATCGAGAAGCTGGGCGTGCGCACCGTGCCGGCCGTCCCGGCCCGCAGGCCCGGCGTACGGGCGCCGGCCCGGTCGCCGCCGGGGCGCTGCTCGGCGGCGGCCGCGGAACGCGCCTGCTCGGCCCGTCCGGTCCCGGCCGGGTTCCCGGTGGCGAAGGCCGTGCCGACGGTGGCGGTCAGCGCGGCCGCGACGGCGGTGGCGGCGAGCGCGCCCCGAAGCGCGCGCCGACGGCGGTGGTCGGTGGTGGTGGTCATGAGGATCCCCCCTGCGATGTGCTCGATGGCAACAGCACATGACGTGTGCCGCAGATGATCGAAAGCCTCTCACAGGGGTCTGACAGCGGGCATCGGGGTTATGGGGCGCGGGAGTTCACGGACGCCCATGAGCCCGGCGGCCGGCTTCGGCCCCCCGGCCCGGCTCGGCCCCCGGCGACGGGGCGAGGCCGGGCCCGGCGGGGCCGGGCCGGGAGGTCAGGCGCGGTGGGCGGTCAGGGGCGGTGGTCAGGCGCGGTGGCGGTCAGGGGCGGTGGGTGGCGAGGGTGGGCGGGTCGTCCGGGGCGGTACGGCGCCTGCCGTTCGGCGGGCCCCCGGCGGAGCCGTACCGCCGGGGCGGGCGGGGGCGGTGGGGCGCGGGGCGGCGGGGGCCGTTCCGTGTGGGGCGGCGGGGCGTCGGGCGGCGCAGGCGGTGCAGTTCGACGGCGATCGGGGCCGCGGTGAACACCGACGAGTACGTGCCGACGGCGAGGCCGATGAGCAGGGCGAGCGCGAAGTCGGTCAGCGAGTCGCCGCCGAGGACGGCCAGCGAGGCGAGGATGAGGACCGCGCCCATCCCGGTGTTCACCGTGCGCGGCAGGGTCTGCAGGATCGCCCGGTCGGTGACGTCGGCCAGCGGCGCCTCGCGATCTTGCCGGAGCAGCTCCCGGACGCGGTCGAAGACGACGACCGAGTCGTTGACCGAGTACCCGATCACGGTCAGCAGCGCGGCGAGGAACACCCCGTCCACCGGCTTGCCCAGCCAGGCGAACACGCCGACGAGGATCACCACGTCGTGGGCGAGGGTGGAGACCGCCGCCGTGCCGAACAGCCAGCGGAACCGGGCCGCCAGGTACAGCAGTTGCGCGCCGAGGGCGACGCCCAGCGAGATCAGCGCGCCTCGGCGCAGCTCCTCGCCGAGGCTCGGGCCGATCAGCTCGTCGCGGACCTTCTCCGCGCCGCCGCCGAGCGCGTCGACGGTCCGGGTGACCGCGGCCGCCCGGTCGTCGGTCAGCTCCCCGGTGCGCACGGTCAGCCCGGTGGCGCCGGAGGACTGCACGACGGCGCGGGGGAAGCCCGCCTCGGCGAGCGCGGCACGGGCGCGTTCGGGGTCCACGGCCCGGCCGGTGTCGTACTCGATCAGTCTGCCCCCGGTGAACTCGATGCCGAAGTCGAGGCCGCGTACCGCGATGCCCGAACCGGCGAGCACCAGCGCGACGGCGGAGACGGCCAGCCAGCGGCGCGGCCGGCGCATCGGACGCGGATCGCGGCGCGCGAGCGCGTCGCGGACCCGGCCGGTGGTGGCGAGCCCGGTGAGCCGGGGCCGCCGGTGCACCCAGGCGCGCGAGGCGGCGAAGCCGGCGAGCACCCGGGTGACGACCAAGGCACTGATCATGGAGGCGACGACGCCGATGCCCAGGGTCACGCCGAACCCGCGCACCGGGCCCGAGGCCAGGAGGAACAGCAGGGCGGCGGCGATGAGCGTGGTGACGTTGGAGTCGGCGATCGCGCTGAAGGCGTTGCGGAAACCGGCGGTGAGCGCGGAGCGGGTGGTCGGCCGCACCCGCGAGGCATGCTCCTCACGCGCGCGTTCGAACACCAGTACGTTCGCGTCCACGGCCATGCCGATCGCCAGCACGAACCCGGCCAGGCCCGGCAGGGTCAGCGTGGCGCCGAGGGCGGCCAGGGCAGCGTAGGAGATCAGGCCGTAGGCGAGCAGCGCCACCGCGGCGAGGGCGCCCATCAGCCGGTAGACCACGATGACGAACAGTGCGGTCAGGGCGGTGCCGATGGCGGCGGCCCAGGCGCTGGCGGTGATGGCGCGGGCGCCCAGCGTCGGGCCCACGGTGTGCTGTTCGACGGTCTCGACCGGTACGGGCAGCGCGCCGCCGTTGATCAGCAACGCCAGCTCGCGGGCCTCGCCGTCGTCGAAGGAGCCGGTGATCTGGGTGGAGCCGCCCGCGATGCCCCTCCCGCAGGCCACCGACGGGTCGACCTGCGGGGAGGAGATGATCCGGTCGTCCAGCACGATGGCGACCCGGCGCGCGGGATCGCCCGCCGGGCGGCACGCGGCCTGGCCGGTCAGCTTCGCCCACCGGTCGCGGCCCGCCCGGTCGAAGTCGACGGTGACGTGCCAGCCGGTGCCGGACTCCGCGTCGAACCGGGCCTCGGCGCCCTTGACGTCCTCGCCGGTCATGGCGGTGACGGCCAGTCGCAGCCGCTGCCCGGACTCGTCGGGCAGCACCCGCTCGCCGGACGCCGTCCTCTCGGCCGCCGCCTTCTCGGTCCCGGCGGGGCCGAGGACCGGGTGCATGGTGAGCTGCGCGGTGCGGCCGAGCACCTCGGCCGCCTGCTTCGGGTCCTGCACGCCGGGCAGCTCGACGATGATCCGGTGGGCGCCGGAGCGGACGAGGGTCGGTTCGGCGACGCCGAGCGCGTCGACGCGGCCGCGCAGCACCTCCAGGGTGCGGTCGGTGGCCGCGCGGTCGGCCTCGGCGGTCGGGGTGGAGCGGGTCTCCAGGACGATCTGGGTGCCCCCGCGCAGATCGAGTCCGAGACGGACCGGCACGGTCGCGGCGATGTACAGGGACACGGCGAGGACGGCGAGGGCGAACAGCGCCCTCACCCGGGCGGAACGGATCAACGGAAGCCTCCGGCGGCACGCCCGCGGGCGACGCGGACGGCGGTCTTGGGGTGGGATGCGGGCTCAGGCGCCGGAGGGTGCGGGAGGGGCCCGGTCGCGGTCGGGGACCGGACGGCTCAGGGAGGAGGAGTGCGTGGGCGCGCGGGCCGGCGGGGTCCGCGCGGGCGCGGGCGGCGCCACGGCGGTGGCGTCGCCGGTGGTGACGAGGTGGCCCGGCGGGGCCGGACGTGCCCCGTGGTGCTCCTGCCGGGTGCCGGCCTGGGTGGTGCAGACGGCGGTGCACGGTGCGTCGGCGCGGGGAGCTCGGGCGGCGTGGTGGACGTGACCGGCGTGATCGGCGCGTCCGGTGTGAGCGGCGGGGGCGGAGCGAAGGGGGCCGGAGCGAAGGCCGTAGGCGGTGTGAGGGGCGTGGGCGGTGCGGTCGGGGTCGGCGCCGGCCGCGTCCGGGAGGGGGCGGAAGCCGGGGGCGGCGGCAGCGGCGGCGACGAAGGCGGGGGCGGGGGCGGAGCGCGGGTCGGCACCGCTGTCCGTGCCGGTGCCCGGGCCGCTCGCGGTGAACACCGCGAGCAGGGCCAGCAGGACGGCCGTGAACAGGGCGGACGCCCTGGGAGCGGGAGCGGGAGTGGGGGCGCGGGCTGGGGCGGGGGCGGTGCGTGACGCGTGGTGCATGCGCCTCCCCCTTTCCTGTGGGTCGCGTCCTGCGGAGCGCGGCGGGTGTGCGGACCCGGGGCCCCGGCCTGGGAGTGGCGGCCGGGGCCCCGGGTGGTCGGGGGCGCGGGCGGGTCAGGGCTCGACGAGGCCGGCGCGGATGGCGTAGCGGGTGAGTTCGAGGCGGTCGCGCAGGCCGAGCTTGTGCAGCAGGTTGGCGCGGTGCCGCTGGACCGTCTTGACGCTGATGAAGAGGATCTCGGCGATCTCCTTGGAGGAGTGCCCCTCCGCCACCAGCTTGAGGACCTCCTCCTCGCGGGGGGTGAGCACCTGGTCGGGGGCCTCGTCGCCGTGGCGGACCCGGTCGAGGTAGTTGCGGATGAGCGCGGTGACCGCGCCCGGGTACAGGAACGGCTCGTCGCGCATCGCGGCCCGGCAGGCGGCGACGAGGTCCCGGTCGGCGACGGACTTCAGCACGTAGCCGCAGGCGCCGGCCTTCAGCGCCTGGAAGAAGTACTGCTCGTTGTCGTGCATCGTCAGCATCAGGATGCGCAGGTCGGGCTTGAGGGAGGCCAGTTCGCGGGTGGCCTGCAGACCGGTCAGCCGGGGCATCGCGATGTCCAGGACGGCGAGGTCGATCTCGTGGGTACGGGCCATCTCGATGGCCTCCGCTCCGTCCCCGGCCTCGGCGACCACTTCGAGGTCCGGCTCCTGGTCGAGGATGAGCCGCACCCCGCGCCGTACGAGGGCGTGGTCGTCGGCGAGCAGGATGCGGATCTTGTCCGGGGTGCGGTCGGGCGTGGTCGGCATGGTCAGGGCTGCTTCCTGGGCTTGCTGGGGACGGGCGCGGCGAGGCGGACGCGGGTGCCGGGTCCGGCGGCGGCTCTGGGGCCGGGGCCGGAACCGGCACCGGGACCGGTGAGGGCGTTGGGCCCGGTGCCATGGCCTGCCCCCGCGTCGCCGGTGGACGGACCGGCAGCGGGCGGAAGCGCGCCGGACGGGCCGACGCCGGACGGGCCGACGCCGGACGGGCCCGTGGCGGGCGCGCCGGTGGCGGGGGCGGCCGGGGCGCCGGAGGCGGTGGCGAGGCCGGCACCGGCGGGCGCACCTGCGGCGGGGGCGTCGGTGATGTCGAGCGCGGCCCCGATGAGCAGGGCCCGCTCGCGCATGCCGCGGATGCCGGCGCCCTCGCAGGCGGCCTTGATCCCGCGGCCGTCGTCCGTGATGGCCAGCACCACGGCGCCGTCGGCGTGGGTGAGGGCGACCTCGACGCGTTCGGCGTCCGCGTGGCGGGCCGCGTTGGTCAGGCTCTCCTGGGCGACGCGGTAGAGGACCAGTTCCGTCTCCGGGTCCAGGGCGGGCAGGTCGGCGTCGAAACGGCGCACCACCCGCAGCCCGGTGTGGGTGGCGAAGTCCGAGGTGAGCGAGGTCAGCGCGCTGACCAGGCCGAGGTCGTCCAGGACGCCCGGCCGCAGCCGGCGCACCAGGCGGCGTACCTCGTCCAGGCTCTCCCGGGTGATCTCCTGCGCCTGGTGCAGTTCGTCGCGCAGCGGGGGGTCGGCCGCGTCGGCGGCCCGTTTGAGGGCGAGCAGGATCGCGGTCATGCTCTGCCCCACCTCGTCGTGCAGCTCCTGCGCGATACGGCGCCGTTCGGCCTCCTGGGCGAGCAGGACGCGCGCGCTGCTGGTGGCGCGCTCCTGTTCCAGCCGGTCGAGCATGGCGTTGAACGTGCGGATCAGCTCGGCGACCTCAGCGCCGCCGTGGGCGGGCAGCCGCTGGCCGGGGCGCAGCAGGTCGACGGTGGTCATGAGCCGGGTCAGCCGGTCCAGCGGGGACAGACCCCAGCGCAGCAGGGCGGCGTTGGCGACCAGCATCACGACCAGTCCGCCGACCAGGATGACCGCCTCGGTCAGCACGACCGGCACGGAGACGGTCACCGGCGCCCACAGCAGCAGCGCGGTGGCCGACCCCAGCACCACTGCGTTGAGTCCGAAGATCCGCCAGAACAGGGACACCGCGGTTGCGCCTCCTCACGTGCCGGGCCGTCATGCCTCCACTGTCGGGCATCGCGCCCCCGGGACGAGTCGCGCCCCCTGTCCGACTCCGAGCCTGCCCGTTCCCGCCCGCCCGGTCGATGGGGCGTGACCCCCATTTGGCAGGTCACGGCCTACCCATGACCGTACGGAGTGGATCGTGCGACCCGGCGCAAATGGGCTCTGGACCCGATGGGTTCGCGCTGCCGCCGGGAGGAGGGTGGAGACATCGCCGCGGAACCACGCAGGACCCACGGAAGGGACCCAGCATGTCGCTCGACGCCGCCCGGACCGACCCCCGCCCCGAGCGCCTGACCGCTCACGAGGCCCGCCGGCGCCTCGAACACGCCCGCGGCACACGGCTGGTCCAGCTGCGGGCGCTCACCGAGACCGGGCAGAGCGCGGACGACCACCTGATGTCCGCGCAGAAGGACGCCATCGAGCGGGTGCTCAAGGAGATCGACGCCGCCTTCGCCCGTGTCGAGGACGGCAGCTACGGGACCTGCCTGGGGTGCGGCAAGCCGGTCCCGGCCGAGCGCCTGGAGATCCTGCCGTACACGGGCCACTGCGTCGCCTGCCTGCGCCGCACCGCCTGACCCCTCCCCGGTCCCTGCCCGACCGCCGGCTCCCGCCCGACCGTCCGACTCCCGTGCGAGCGTCCGGCTTCGTCCCAGCGTCCGGATCCGCCTGACCGCCAGCCGGCGGTCGACTGCCGACTGCCGACCACCGACCGCCGACCGCCGACCGCCGACCACCGGCTGTCGACCGCCGGGCAGTCCCGGCCCTCCGGTACGACCACCACCCGCCCGCCCGCATCACGACACTCGTCTCCCGCCCTGCCCGAGGGGTGAAACGGTGAACCACCAGACCATCGGCGACCACGACCGTGCCACACGCCTGACGCCCGAGGACCTCGCCGCGCTCCGTGAGAGCCTGCACGAGCAGCGCCTGTTCCGCCAGGAGCAGTTGCGGCAGATCGCCGCCGCCGCGACCTCCCGCGCGGACGCCCTGCTCCAGCAGCAGGCCGCCTCGCAGATCGAGGTGCGGGTCGAACTCGCCGCCTCCGCCCGCATGGTCCTCGCCGACGTCGAGGCCGCCCTCGCCCGCCTGGACGACGGCAGCTACGGCGCCTGCCACCTGTGCCGGCGGCCCATCGCACGGGAACGGCTGGAGATAGTGCCGCAGGCCCGCTACTGCGCACGCTGCCAGCAGGTCAGGGAGGCCGGCCGGTGACCGTCGCCCACGGTCCCCGCGCCGCCCGGCACGGCTCGGCCGTCTCCGCCGTACGGCACCGGCACCGGCCCTGGCCGCTGTGCCGGCACTGCTGCGGGGTCGCCCTCGACATGGGCAGCGCCCGCACCCGCGTCTGGCTCGCCGGCCGGGGCCTGATCATCGACGTCCCCACGGTGACGTTCCCCGGCGCCGGTGCGGTGTACCCGATCCAGCGCGGCGCCATCGTCGACGCCTCGGGCACGGCCCGGATGCTGGAGCGGCTGCTCGGCCACCGGCTGCCCCGCCTCAGCCGTCCGCTGGTCGTGGTGACCGCTCCGGTGCTGGACGGGGTCGCCTACCGGGCCCAGGCCCGTACGGCCGTGGAGGTGCTGCGGCCACGCACCGTGCTGACCGTCCCCGGCGCCCGCGCGGTCGCCCTGGGCGCGGGCGCGGACCTGAGCCGGCCGCTGCTCGTGGTGGACATCGGCGCGCACCTGACCGAGGTGGTGCTGCTGGTGGACGGCGCGGTCGTCGACGCGCGCCGCACCGCGCTCGGCACCAGCGACCTGGACACAGCGCCGTCGGCCGAGATCAGCGAGGCGGTGGCCGCGATGGTGGCGGCGATGCTGCGGCAGGACCGCACGTCGCTCACCCTCGACGCCCTCCAGCGCGGTGTGCTGCTGGCGGGCGGCGGCGCGCTGCGCCCGGAGATCACCTACCGCCTCACCGGTCGCCTGCACGTGCCGCTCAGGGCCGTACCGGCCCCGCACACCGCCGCCGTGCGCGGCGCCGCGACCCTCCTCCACTCCGCCCACACCCACCCCTCGATCCCCAGCCCCGCGCCCCCGGACCCCGACCGGTCCTGAGAACGCCCCCGTCCCCACCCCCGCCCGCCGACAAGGGAGTCCCCATGCCCGCCGGCATCCCCCGGCCCCAGCCGCCCCCGGACGACCGGGGCGACCTCGGCGGTCTCCGCCCGGTCCCGCTCGCCGGCGCGCCGACCGCCCCCGTCCCCCGGCCGGCCTCCCCCCGGACCGCCCTACGGCGGCTGCGCGGCAACCCACTGCGCCGCCGTACCGATCTCCTGCGGGCGTGGCTGGCCCTCGCCCTGTTCCTCGTCGTACCGGCCGCCGCTCCCGTCGCGATGTTCCTGGCCGGCGACACCGCCTACCGCCACTACACGGACGCGGCCGAGCGGCAGAAAGGCGACCGGCGGCAGACCACCGCCGTCCTGGCCCACGACGCCCCGCGCCACCCCGAACCGGGCTCCGCCGAGGAGAGGAGGACCCGCTACCCGGTGGAGGTCCGCTTCACCGACCCCGGCGGCCAGGCGCGCACCGCGAAGGCGGACGTCACCCCCGGTCTGCCCGTCGGCAGCACGGTCGACGTCTGGGCCGACGTCCACGGCCGGATCACTCCTCCGCCCCTGACCACGGACCAGATCCGCAGCCGCACCATGGGCTGGGCGATCCTCGCCTTCCTGGCCGTCCCGGCCCTGGCCGCAACCGCCTGCGCCACCACGTCCCGCGTCCTCCACCGCCGCGACCTCAAGGCCTGGGACCGGGCCTGGAGAGCCACGTCCCCCCACTGGACGACCCCCACCTGACGGGTCCGTCCCCGCGGCCGCTCACGCCGGTCACCCCGACGCGGAAGCCGCCGGGCCACGCGATCACCGATCCCGGAACGATCGTCCCCGGTGGCGCAGGACAGGGGGCCGTCACTGCTCCATGAGGTCGCAGTCGAACGGGACGAGTTCCATCGGACTGATCACCGCGGCGGCACAGGTGCTCACGCGCGGTGCGTCAGCGGTTGCCCGAGCGGCGGGGCGGTACGGCGCAGGCCGCCGTGGAGCCGGGCAGGCGGTGGCGGTTCTCCGCGACGAGGCGGTACGCGGCGTGCGCGGCCCAGCGGAACGGCGGCAGGGTGAGCAGCGCGCCCGGCAGGGACCAGGGGCCGCCCGCGCTCAGCAGGGCCTTCGCGACGGCCTGCGCGCCTCCGTACACCGTTCCCGCCGGGGTCACCCACAGGGCCTCGTACTCGGCCCGCTCCTGGGTCACGCCGTACTCGTCGAGGGGCAGGGACTGCCACGGGAGCACGTCGCAGCGCGGCCGGACGTGCCGCTGCGCGAAGGTCACCGAGGCCGTGCAGAAGCCGCAGTCCCCGTCGTAGACGAGCACGGGACGCGGCCGTCGGGTCCGCGGGACGCGGTCGGGCCGCTGGGTTCGCTGAGGTCGCATGAGGCCATCGTGCCGCAGGCCGAGCGAGTCCCGTACGGCCCGGCCCGCGGACCGAGCGGACCTCGTGCGACCTGGCCGCCCGTCCGGCCCGGTCGACCGGGCCGGACGGTCCGCCGTGCGCCTGGCCCCCCGGTCCAGCCCGGTTCACCGCGTGCGCCTGACCCACCGTCGAGCCCGGCTTACCGTGCGCCTGGCCCACCGACGAGAGCCCGGCCTACCGTCCAGCCCGGCCCACCGGCCCTCTCCGCCGGCCCGGCGGCAGACCGCCGGCGTCCCGTCACCCGCCTCCTTGGTCGCCCACCGGCACTCAGGAGCCCATGAACACTGCCGGAAACCGGCAATGCGCGGTGCCCGCGGCACCGGGCACCATGTCATCCGGGGAGCACTACGGACGGCCTCGGTGCCGGACCCCGGCAGACGCCTGGGGTCCGGCCGGCAGGCCGCGCGGGGGAGAGGGGGACCGATGCCGCGGCCCACGGGCCGCCGGTGATCGCCGCGGACGCACGCCCCGGACCGGGGCCGGACCGACCGCGCCGGCGAGCACCCCAGACCGAGGACCGGCGCCGACCGCGCCGGCGCCCATCTCAGCTTCTGTACCGCAAGGACGTATGCCATGTATGTCTTCGGCGCGCTCGCCGCTGCCTGCCTGATACTGGTTCTCCTTCTGCTGTTCCTCTTCTCCCGGCTCTACCGCAAGGTCGACCAGGGCAAGGCCCTGATCGTCTCCAAGACGCGCCGGGTCGACGTGTCCTTCACCGGGCAGGTCGTGCTGCCGGTGCTGCACAAGGCCGAGGTCATGGACATCTCGGTGAAGGCGATCGAGATCACCCGCTCCGGACGCGACGGGCTCATCTGCCGGGACAACATCCGCGCCGACATCCGCATCTCGTTCTTCGTCAAGGTCAACAAGACCGCCCAGGACGTCATCAAGGTCGCCCAGGCCGTCGGCACCGCCCGCGCCAGCGACCAGGCCACCCTCCAGGCGCTGTTCCACGCGAAGTTCTCCGAGGCGCTGAAGACCGTCGGCAAGCAGATGGACTTCACCGACCTCTACACCAAGCGCGAGGAACTCCGCTTCCAGATCATCGAGTTGATCGGCGTCGACCTCAACGGCTACCACCTGGAGGACGCGGCGATCGACTACCTGGAGCAGACGCCGCTCACCCAGCTCGACCCGGCCAACGTCCTCGACGCCCAGGGCATCCGCAAGATCACCGAGCTCACCGCGATCGAGCACGTGCGCACCAACGAGGCCCAGCGCACCGAGGAGAAGGAGATCACCCGGCAGAACGTCGACGCGCGCGAGGCCATCCTGGAGCTGGAGCGCCGGCAGGCGGACGCCGAGATCAAGCAGAAGCGCGAGATCGAGACCTCCCGCGCCCGCGAGGAGGCCGAGACCGCCCGCGTGGTCGAGGAGGAGAGGCTGCGCGCCCAGAGCGCCTTCCTGCGCACCGAGGAACAGCTCGGCGTGCAGCGCGAGAACCAGGCCCGCGAGGTCGCCGTCGCGGCCAAGAACCGCGAGCGGGTCATCGCCGTGGAGAACGAGCGCATCGAGAAGGACCGGATGCTGGAGGTCATCGCCCGCGAGCGCGAGACCCAGCTGACGAAGATCTCCGCCGACAAGGAGGTCGAGGCGGAGAAGCGCGAGATCGCCGAGGTCGTGCGCGAGCGGGTCGCGGTGGACCGTACGGTCGCCGAGCAGGAGGAGTCCATCAAGAAGCTGCGCGCCGTGGAGCAGGCCGAGCGCGAGCGGCAGGCGATCATCATCGCCGCCGAGGCCGAGGCGCAGGAGAAGCTGGTCAAGGACATCAAGGCGGCGGAGGCCGCCGAGCAGGCCGCCACGCACCGCGCCGCCGAGGAACTCACCCTCGCCGAGGCCCGGTTGAAGACCGCCGACCTCGACGCCCGCGCCAAGCTGCGGCTGGCCGAGGGCGTGCAGGCCGAGTCCGCCGCCGAAGGCCTCGCGGCCGTCCAGGTCCGCGACAAGGAGGCCGAGGTCATCGAGAAGGCCGGCCGCGCGGAGGCCGAGGCCACCCAGGCCCGCATGCTCGCGGAGGCCGAGGGCACCGAGGCGCGGCTGCGCGCCGAGGCCGAGGGCGCCCAGGCCAAGGCGATCGCCGAGGCCACCGCGATCGGCGAGAAGCTGAAGGCGGAGGCGGCCGGCCTGACCGAGAAGGCGGCGGCGATGGCCGCCCTGGACGAGGCCTCCCGCGGCCACGAGGAGTACCGCCTCAGGCTCCAGGCGGAGAAGGAGATCCGGCTCGCCGGGCTCGACGTGCAGCGCCAGGTCGCCGAGGCGCAGGCCACGGTGCTGGCGACCGGCCTGGAGAACGCCGACATCGACATCGTCGGCGGCGAGTCGGTCTTCTTCGACCGGCTGGTGTCCGCGATCTCCTTCGGCAAGGGCGTCGACGGGTTCGTCGAGAACTCCCGCACCGCCCAGGCCCTGGCCACGCCCTACCTGGACGGCTCCGCGAGCCTCGCCGACGACCTCGGCCGCGTCCTCGGCCAGGTCTCCACGGCCGACGTGCAGAACCTGACCGTCTCCGCGCTGCTGATGAAGCTGATGCAGTCCGACGGCGGCAACGCCGGCCAGTTCCGGCAGCTGCTGGACCGCGCGGGCGAACTCGGGCTCGCCGACACCCCGTTGACCGCGCTCACCGCCGTCAACGGCACCACGAGGGTCTGAGGGCCGGAAGGCCTGATGGCCCGAGGGTCTGTGAGGGCGAACCCGCGCCCGGGGCGGGGGTTCGCGCGCAGGCCCTGACGGACCAGGGTCCGGACGAAGCCGCCGTCACGGGGGTCGGCGGCTTCGTCCGGACCCGCCTCGGGGGCCGGCGACACGGTCCCCCCACCTCCTGCGAAGGGACGCACGACCCATGGCCACCGCCCTGGAGACGGGTTCGCACGACGCCGTGGACCGCGGCACCTACGAGGTGCTGCGCGACCGGCTCACCGCCCAGGCCGCCGAACTCGCCCGCAGCGCCGAGGCGTTGAACGCCCGGCGGGCGGAGGAGTTCGGCACGGTCCGGCTCGACCTCACCGGCACCGGCCGGCTGCGCACCGAGCACCCGTCCGTCCCCCGCGACGTCGTCGCCGTCGGCGGCCGCCTGCTGTTCGGCTACAACGGCGTCCACGCCGGCGCCCGCCCCGAACCCCGGGTCGGCGACGTCCTCGCGCTCTTCGACCGCGACCAGAACCGGCTGCCCGACGACGCCGTCCCCGGCCTCCTCGACGACCCCGCGTTCCTGAGGGAGTTCGCGGCCCTGCACCGCTACTACCGGCAGGCGAGGCTGCTGCGCCTCCAGCTGCTGGAGGGCCGGCTGCTGGCCGTCTTCCGCACCGGCGAGAAGGCCGATGACGTCCGCGCGCTGCGCTGGGACCTGGCCGACGACGGGCGGGCCGTCTTCCTGGACGCGCGCGGCGACCGCGACCACGTCCCGCCGCCCGCCCACGACTTCGCCTGGACCCAGGCGACCCGCGAGGACCACCGGCTGGGCCGCCACCCGCACGTCACGGTCCAGGGCGAGATCCACGTCTCCACCGTCGGCGGCGCCCTCACCGTCAAGACCGAGGACGACACCGAGACCGGCGAGGGCATCCACAGCGAACCGGTCGACGAACCGCTGCAGGCCCTCGCCGACGCCGACATCGCGCACGCCCGCGTCGGCGCCCTGATCCTGCTGCGGATCCGCCCCTACAAGGAGGACGCCGACCGCTACCTCGTCTTCAACACCCTCACCCGCGCCGTCGTCCGCCTCGACGGCATCGGCCAGGGCTGCCGCCGCCTCCCCGACGACCAGGGCATCGTCTTCGCCGGCGGCTACTGCCTGGCGACCGGGACGTACAAGACGTACGACCTCGACACCACCGGGCTGCGGTTCGAGCGGGAAGTGCGCTCGCCCTACGGCGAGGACGTGCTGTACGCCTTCCACGCGCGCGCCGAGGGACGCGGCCTGCTGCTGTCGTACAACACCATCCGCGAGGAGATCGCCACTCCGCTGACCTGCCACGGCTGGGCGCTGTTCGACGACGGGGCGCTGCTGGCGCTGCGCGCGGACCCCGCGGGGGCGACGGGCGAGCCGGCCCGAGTGCACCCCCTCCAGCTGTGGACGTCGCCGTACGTCTCCGACACCCACGCCGCCGCCGCCGGCGCCGGCGCCGGACCCCTCGCCCGCATCGGCAACGCCGACCTGGTGCGCGGCATCTCCGACTGCCTGTCCATCAGCCGCGCCGTCGCCGAGACCACACCGACCGTCGAGGTGTACGAGGCGCTGGCCGGCGCCTGCGTACGCGCCGCCGACACGCACCACTGGCTCGGCGAGGCCGAGTCGGGCGACCTGCGCACCCCGCTGGAGGCCGTGCGCGCCACCGCCGAACAGGTGCTGACCGAGTTCCGCACCGTGCGGACGCTCACCGGGCAGGCCGCCGACGCCCTGGAGGAGGCCGCCGGACGGCTCGCCGCGGTGGTGCGCCGGCTGCGCGGTGAAGCCCCGCGCGGAGCCGCCGCCTGGGTCGGCGGGCTCACCGAACTGCGCGCGGCACAGGGTCATGTGCTGACCCTCAAGGAGATGCGGTACGCCGACACCGCCCGCATCGACGCACTCGCCGCCGAGGCGGAGAGCGACCTCGCCTCCTTCGGCAGGCGCGCCGTCGCCCACCTCTCCCGCGAGGACGCCTTCGCCGAGCACCACCAGGAGGTCGAGCAGCTCGTCACCGACGCGGAGACCATCGAGACCGCCGCCGCTGCCGCACCGGTCGCCGCCCGCCTCGACGAACTGGCCGGCGCGCTGCGCACGGTCACCGAGGTCGTCGCCGGACTCGACATCGGCGACGCCACCGTACGCACCTCCGTGCTGGAGCGGATCGCCGAGGTGCTCGGCGGCGTCAACCGTGCCCGCGCCCTGCTCGTCGCCCGCCGCCGCGAACTCGCCGAGCGGGAGGGCAGGGCCGAGTTCGCCGCCGAGTTCGCGCTGCTCGGCCAGGCCGTCACCGGCGCCCTAGCCGCGGCCGACACCCCCGAGGCGTGCGACGAACAGCTCTCCGGCGCGCTGGTGCGGCTGGAGAACCTGGAGTCCCGCTTCGCCGAGTTCGACGACTTCCTCGGCGAGTTGGCCGCCCGGCGCGTCGAGGTCCACGACGCCTTCTCCGCCCGCAAGCAGACCCTGCTGGACGCCCGCGCCCGGCGTGCCGGGCAGCTCACGGCCGCCGCCGCGCGCATCCTTCAGGCCGTCGCCCGGCGCGCGGCCACCCTCGCCGACGCCGACGCGGTCAGCACCTACTTCGCCTCCGACCCGATGGTCGCCAAGGTCCGCCGCACCGCGGAGGAGCTGCGCGAACTCGGCGACCCGGTGCGGGCGGAGGAGCTGGACGGCCGGCTCAAGGCCGCCCGCCAGGAGGCCGGCCGCGCCCTGCGCGACCGCGCCGACCTGTACGCCGACGGCGGCCGCACCATCCGTCTGGGCGCCCACCGCTTCGCCGTCACCACCCAGCCCCTCGACCTCACGCTCGTCCCGGACGGCGACGGCCTCGCCTTCGCGCTCACCGGCACCGACTACCGCGCCCCGGTCACCGACCCGGCGTTCACGGCGGCCGGCGCGCTGGGGGAGCGGACCCTGCCGTCCGAGTCGCCCGAGGTCTACCGCGCCGAGCACCTGGCCGCCCGGCTGCTGCGGGAGACCGGGCCGGAGGCCCTGGCGGCGGCCGACGACCTGCCCGCCCTGGTCCGCCGGGCCGCCCAGGAGGCGTACGACGAGGGGTACGAGCGGGGCGTCCACGACCACGACGCGACCCTCCTCCTGACCGCCCTGCTGCCCCTGTACGAGCGGGCCGGCGTGGAACGCCACGAGCCCGCCGCCCGGGCCGCCGCCCAGCTCTTCTGGGCCCACGGCACCACCCCGGCCGCCCGCGCCGCCTGGACGCGCCGCGCCGTCTCCCTGGCCCGCGCCCGCGACACGTTCGGCCCGGCGGCCTCCGGCGCGGTCACCGCCTGGGAGGCGGAGCTCGCGGAGGCGATCGGCCGGTGGACGGCGGGGTCCGGAGTCCACCCGACGGCCGCCGCCACGGGGCCGGCCCCCGGCGAGGCACCGCCGCCCGCCCCGTCCGCCGGCGGCCCCGCCCCCACGGCGATCCCGGGAGCCGGCGGCTCCGCCCCCGCAGCGGCCCCGTACGACGGCGGACTCGTGCCCCCGGCCGCCGGGGAAGCCGGTGGGCTCGCCCCCGCGGCGGCCCCGGCAGCCGGCCGATCCGCTTCCGCGGCACTCCCGGACGCCCGAGGACTCGCCCCCGCGGCACTCCCGGACGCCCGAGGACTCACCCCCGCGGCACTCCCGGACGCCCGAGGACTCACCCCCGCGGCACTCCCGGACGCCCGAGGACTCGCCCCCGCGGCGGCCGCGTACCTTTTCGAGGAGCTGACCTCGGGCCCCGACGGCTTCGTCGTCAGCGCCGCCGCCCGCACGCTGCTCGACAAGTTCCGCCGCACGGTGGGCGGCCCCGCCTTCGACGACGACCTCGCCGCACTCGACGACCTGGCCGCCCGCCACCAGCTGGCCGGGGCCTGGCTGGCGGCGTACGCCGACTCCACCGGCACCCCGGTCACGGTCGGGGACCTGGCGGAGGCGGTCGCCGTCTCGCTCTGCCCCGACCTCCCCCGCCACGAGTCCGACCTGACCCCGGTCACCGTCGCCGAAGGCCTGCTGGGCGCCCACCCGCGCATCACCGGCCGCGCCCTCCCGCTGCGGATCGACGAGTTCCTGGCCCGCACCCGGCGCTTCGCCGAGCGTGACGTCCCCGCCTACCGCGCCCACCAGCGGCGGCGCACCGCCCTGGTCGCCGCCGAGCGGGCCCGCCTGCACCTGGACGAGCACCGGCCGCGCTCCATGGCCTCCTTCGTGCGCAACCGGCTCGTCGACGAGGTCTACCTGCCGCTCGTCGGCGACAGCCTGGCCCGCCAGATCGGCACCGCCGGCGACACCAAGCGCACCGACACCGGCGGTCTGCTGCTGCTCCTGTCGCCGCCCGGCTACGGCAAGACGACGCTGATGGAGTACGTCGCCGACCGCCTCGGCCTGATGATGGTGCGGGTCAGCGGCCCGGCCCTCGGCCACACCGTCACCTCGCTCGACCCGGCCGAGGCGCCGAACGCCACCGCCCGCCAGGAGATCGAGAAGATCAACTTCGCGTTGGCGGCCGGCAACAACACGCTGCTCCACCTGGACGACATCCAGCACACCTCGCCGGAACTGCTCCAGAAGTTCATCCCGCTGTGCGACGCCACCCGCCGTGTCGACGGCGTGTGGAACGGCGAGCCGCGCACCTACGACCTGCGCGGCAAGCGCTTCGCGGTCTGCATGACCGGCAACCCCTACACCGAGTCCGGCGACCGCTTCCGCGTACCCGACATGCTCGCCAACCGCGCCGACGTGTGGAACCTCGGCGACGTCCTCACCGGCAAGGAGGAGGCCTTCGCGCTCAGCTTCCTGGAGAACGCGCTCACCTCCCATCCGGTCCTCGCCCCGCTGGCCGGCCGCGACCGGAGCGACCTGGAACTGCTGGTCCGGCTGGCCGAAGGCGATGCGGCGGCCCACGCGGACCGCCTCACCCATCCCTACGCCCCCGCCGAGCTGGAGCAGATCACCGCCGTGCTGCGCCATCTGCTCGCCGCGCGCGAGACGGTCCTAGCGGTCAACGCCGCCTACATCGCCTCCGCCGCCCAGTCCGACGCCACGCGCACCGAGCCGCCGTTCCGCCTCCAGGGCTCCTACCGCACCATGAACCGGATCGCCCAGCGCATCCGCCCCGTCATGAACGGCGCCGAACTGGCCGCCGTGCTCGACGACCACTTCACCGCCGAGGCCCAGACCCTCACCACCGGCGCCGAGGCCAACCTGCTGAAACTCGCCGAACTGCGCGGCACGCTCACCCCCGGGCAGGCCGAGCGCTGGGCCGCGCTGAAGGCCGCCCACGCCCGCACCCAGACCCTCGGCGGCCCCGCCGAGGACCCGATCTCCCGCGCAGCGGGCGCCCTCGCGCTGCTCGCCGACCGCATGTCCGCGATCGAGGCGGCCCTCACCGGCGCCACCGGACCGAGGCCGGCCCGGCACGCGGCCGACGACGAGGGACGGTGACGGCGATGGCGGAGCCGACGGTGACGGCGCCGACCGCGGTGACGGCGGCGACAGTGACGGCGGCGACCGTGACAGCGGCATCGGTGACGGGGGTGCGGCGGTGACGGCGATGACCACCGCGATCGGCGGGCTGACGCCCTTCCTGGTGCCGCTGGCCGGCGCGACGCTGGTCGTGGCGGTCAGCACATGGGCCCTGATCCGCCGGGACCGGCAGATCAGGGCCCATGCCCTCCAGGGCCGGCCGCCGTACGGGAACGAGTGACGGCGGCCGGCCCCTCAGCGTTCTACCGCCACTCCGAGGCGTGCTCCGGGACGCTCTCCTGAACCCGCGCCGCGCCACGCCCGGCCGCGTGCCGCGAGGGCGGCGCGGCGACGAGCAACGGGCGCAGCGCCCCGCCGCGCATCCGCCCCACCAGGGTGAGGCAGAACCGCCGGGCGGCCAGCACCACGATCAGCGACACGACGGTGCCCACCAGGGCGCCCACGCCCACGTCGTGCGGGTAGTGGGCGCCGACGTACACCCGTGAGGAGCCCATCGCCACGGCGGCGAGCAGCGCGACCGAGCCCAGCCACCGGTTGACGAGGAACAGCGCCGCCACGAAGGCGAAGGCGACGGTGGTGTGGTTGCTGGGGAAGGCGTAGTCGTCCACCGGCGGGCACGCCTCGATGAGGAAGTCGTGCGGCAGGGCCCGGCAGGGGCGCGGCTCCTGGAAGACGTCCTTGACCGCCGTGTTGGCGACGTAGGCGATGATCACCGCGAACGGCGTGGCCAGCACCGTGGCCATCACCGCGTTCCCCTCGCGCCGGGCCCGCCACCAGGCGACGAGCAGGAACAGCACGAAGACACCCATGCCGACGGACGAGTACGCCGCCGCCGTCCCGTTGAGCCAGTGCGTGTGGCGGGCGAAGTCGGTGACGTCCGTGTAGAGGCCGCCGTCGATGGACGCACCGTCGAGTGCGAGCACGGGCGGGGAGGAAGTCGTCATCAGATGGATCTCCGGGCCGGGTTCTCAGGTGCGTGAGCGCCGAGGGGAACGCTCGTGGACGCAGAGGTGGAATCCTTGCGACGTCAGCCTGTCCTGTGGATGAACGTCTACGGATCAGTAGACGTTAACAGCCGGAGGCCCGGTTGCCGCAGCGGGCGGAGGGAGACCGGGGACACAGACGCGGGGGAGAACTCCCCGTCGGCGCGCCGGGCCCGCGGGCTAGGATCCGGGCCATGGCCCTGACCGTGAACGACGTGGACCGGTTCGAAGCGTCCAGGCCCCGCCTGGAGGCCATCGCCTACCGCCTCCTCGGCTCCGCGAGCGAGGCCGAGGACGCCGTCCAGGAGACGTTCCTGCGCTGGCAGGCCGCCGACGCCGGACAGGTCCGGGTCCCCGAGGCCTGGCTGACCAAGGTCCTCACCAACCTGTGCCTGAACCAGCTCACCTCGGCCCGCGCGCGACGCGAGACGTACGTCGGCCAGTGGCTTCCCGAGCCGCTGCTCGCCGGGGACCCGATGCTCGGCCCCGCCGACACCGCCGAGCAGCGCGAGTCCGTCTCGTTCGCGGTCCTCACCCTGTTGGAGCGCCTCACGCCGGGCGAGCGGGCCGTCTACGTGCTGCGCGAGGCCTTCGACTATCCGCACCGGGAGATCGCCGAGATCCTCGACCTCACCGAGGCCGCCAGCCAGCAGATCTTCCACCGCGCCAAGAAGCACGTCGCGGACGGCAGGGCCCGCACCGAGATCGACGGGGCCGCGGCCCGGAGGATCATCGACGAGTTCCTCGCCGCGGCCACCAGCGGCCGCACCGAACCGCTCGTACGGCTTCTCACCCAGGACGCCGTGGCCGTCGGCGACGGCGGCGGCAAGGTCCCGGCCCGCACCAAGCCGTTCGAGGGCGCCCTGGCGGTCGCGAAGTTCATGCGGGGCCTGTTCAAGCCCGGCAAGGCGAAGCAGGCCCTGGTCGGCGGCTCCCCGGAGATCCACGCCACGACCGCCAACGGCGGCCCCGCCGTCGTGGCGGTCGTCGGCGGCCGGGTCATCGGCGTCCTGTGTCTGGAGGTCACCGCCGAGGGCATCGCCGCGTTCCGCAGCCAGGCCAACCCCGACAAGCTCGAACGGGCGACCAGGCGCTGGGCGGCCGCCGACCACGGGGAGCCGCTGCTCCGCCTCTTCTGAGCCACGCTCCCCGGACCGGCCTTTCCGAGCCGCGCCTCATGAGTCCGCCTCTTCCGAGGCACGCCTCCCGAGCCCGACTGGAGTGTGTTCTGCTTCACATCCTGTTCCTGTCAGGAAACGGCGGGCCGCCCGGTTCAAGGGGCGAACCCGCTCAAGACAGGAGCCAGGAGATGCAGCACCGGATCATCGTCCTCGGAGCCGGATACACCGGGGCCGTCGCCGCAGGCCGTCTCGCCAAGCGGCTGCACCGCGAAGACGTCGCCATCACCCTCGTCAACGCCGAGCCCGACTTCGTCGAGCGGGTCCGGCTGCACCAGCTCGCCACCGGCCAGGACCTCAGGCCCCGGCCCTTCGACGAGATGTTCGCGGGCACCGGCGTCGCGCTGCGGATCGCGAAGGTGACCGGCATCGACGCCGACCGCAGGACCGTCACCGTCACCGCCACCGCCCAGAAGCCCGCGACCGGTGAGCCGGTGGAGGAACCGGCGACCGAGGAGCTGGCCTACGACACCCTCGTGTACGCCCTCGGCAGCGGCTGGGACGGCCAGGGCGTCCCCGGCGCCGCCGAGCACGCCCACGAGATCGCCGGCCGCCCCGGCGCGCACCGGCTGCGCGAGCGCCTGGCCCGCCTGGACGCCGGAGCGCACGTGGTCGTGGTCGGCGGCGGACTCACCGGCCTGGAGGCCGCGACCGAGATCGCCGAGGCCCGTCCGGACCTCGGCGTCGCCCTCGCCGCACGCGGCGCCCTCGGCGACGGGCTCTCGGCCAAGGGCCGCCGGCACCTGCACAAGGTCTTCGGCAGGCTCGGCATCACGGCCTACGAACACACCGCCGTCACCGCCGTCGGACCCGACCGCGTCACCACCGCCGACGGCGGCTCGATCCCGGCCGACGTCACCGTGTGGACCACCGGTTTCGCCGTCCACCCGACCGCGCGGGCCACCACCCTGGAGGTCACCGGCACCGGCCGGATCGTGGTCGACGAGACCATGCGCTCCGTGTCGCACCCGGACGTGTACGCCATCGGCGACGCGGCGCTGGCGGCGGGCCCCGGCGGCAAGCCGCTGCGCATGTCGTGCGCCTCGGGCGTCCCCAGCGCCTGGCAGGCCGCGGACGCCATCGCGGCCCGCCTCACCGGCGGCAAGCTCCCGAAGGTGCCGCTGCGCTACTTCAACCAGTGCGTCTCACTGGGCCGCAAGGACGGCCTCATCCAGTACGTCACCGCCGACGACCGCTCCGTGCGGGCGGCCCTGACGGGGCGCTTCGCCGCCGCCTACAAGGAAGTGGTCTGCAAGGGCGCGGCCTGGGGCGTCGCCAACCCGACGCTCGGCGTCCCGGTCCGCCGCCGCCGTGTCGTGCGCCGGCCGGCCGAGGCCACGACCGGGTCGCCCGGGTCGGCCGGTACCGCCGGGACGGTCGAGGCGCCCGGGGCTGCCGGGGCCGCGGGTACCACCGGGGCGGCGCCGGAGGTGGGGGCGTCGGCCTGACCCGCCCACCGACGCGCCCGCCCCCGCCCCTGGGGCGCCCGGCCGCACGCACACTCGTCCACAGCTGTGGACGACCACCGCGCAGCCGGGCCGCTCGGCGATCGCCTCGTCCGTGTGGCCCGTGGCCGGCCGGGCGCAGGGCGGTCGCCTGACCCCGGCCGCTCGGCGAGGCCGCGCCCGTCGACCCGAACGGACGTCCTCACCCGCCGCACCGGGCCTGCGGCGCCGTCCCAGGTCCGTGACCCGGGACGGCGCTCAGGTTCAGTACAGGCCCTTGAACCCGTTCCAGCCGCCGGTGCCGATCAGCACCCGGCCGCCGTACGTGCCGGCCCCCGTGGAGGCGTACCGCCACAGCTTCCCGGCGGTGTCCCGGGCCAGCAGATCGGCGCGTCCGTCGCCGGACACGTCACCGGCGCCCACGAGGGCGGAGTAGACGTTCCACCCGCCGCCGACCCGCACCCGCTTGGTCACGCTGCCGGCGGAGGTCCCGTAGTACTCCCACAGCACACCGGCGGAGTCGAGCCCGAGCAGGTCGCCGAGCCCGTCCCCGTTCAGGTCACCGGCCCCGACGACCTGCGTGTACAGCTTCCAGTTCGTCTGGATCCGCACCCGGGTCCTCAGCCGGTGATCGGCCGTGCCGCCGTAGAAGTAGATGTCCCCGGTGGACGCCTGGCGTGCGATCAGGTCGACGTGGCCGTCCCCGTCCATGTCGCCCGGCGACGTCAGCCGGTCGTACTGGCCCCAGCCGGAGCCGATCACCGTGTACGGCGAGGAGGCGGTGACGACCTTCCCGCACCCGGGACGGTAGGCCCGCAGCTGGTCGCCCACCCGTGCGAGCACATCGGCGCACCGGTCCCCGTCCACGTCCCCGAAGGGCACGAGCACGGAGCCGGCGTCGAAGGCGTCGCCGGACCCGGAGATCCGGGACGACACCCCGCCGTTCCCGTCGCCCTTGTACAGCGACACCGCTCCGGCCGCGTCCGTCGCCAGCAGATCGCCGAACCCGTCGTCACCGGCCATGTCCCGCCATACGGCGGCCCCGCCGGTCACCGGCACCGTCCCGGAGACGGAGAGGTCCGCCTGGACGCCGTCGGCGGGCTTCGCGGTCAGCGTCCAGGTGTACGCCCCGTTCGGCACGTACGCCCCGGCCGTGTCCTTGCCGTCCCACGACGGCGCGATCAGTCCCCGTGCCTCGCCGCCGGTGAAGGTCCGCACGATCTTCCCGCTCGCCTTGTTCCTCAGCGTCAGCGACCACGACGCCGCCGGCTTCGAGAGCCACCACCGCGGCGTCCATGCCGCGGACTTGATGTCCAGGGCGGGCGTGTCGGAGTCGATGACGTCGATGCGCGAGGCCGGGACGCCCGACGGGACGATCCGCACCCGGCGGCCCTCGCCGGTGTAGGCGATGTGACCGCCGAAGCGGTCGACGGTCCACCCGGACCGGCGCACGGTCCGGTCCCCGAGCTGGGCGGCGGTGACGATCACCCGCTGGGGCAGGTCCGCCTCCGTGCCGCCGGCCGGAAGCCCGTTGTGCAGGTCGACGAGGGTCAGCCCGGCCGCGTCCGAGCGGTGGACCAGGTACCCGTCGCCCAGGAGCGTCTGGTCGGATCCGAGGCGCAGGGTGCGCTTGGTCTGCCGGTCGTAGACGCCGGCGCCCCGGTAGTGGTCCCAGTAGTAGTAGTCGCTGCACCGCCAGTACACCCAGCGGCCCACGGCCTGGAGCTCGTCGGGGACGCACCCCGCGTCGAAGGACTCGCCGGCGGCGCCCGTCGCCAGGCTCTTCGCCGCGACCTTGGTCGACTCGCCCGAGACGACGGCGTCCGAGCGGCCGAGGGCGCTCCACAGGGTGTCGCCCCAGACGGACGCGGCGACCGGGTCGCGCTTCAGGAGCACCCTCCCGGTGGCGGCCCCCTCGAATTCGAGGACCGCCTGCTCGCCGCCGGCCGCCTGGTTCACGATGCCGTACCGGCCGGAGAGGTCGACGAGTTCCGGGCTCTCGAGCCCGGAGGTCACCCGCGGGCCCCACGAGGCCTCGCCGTTGCGGTAGAGCATGGTGACGTCCTGCTCGGTCGCCGCCTTGCGGCCGTGACCGCCGTCGCCGCTCGCGAACATGGTCACGCAGTAGAACTCGCGCACCATGCCGCAGTCGTCGTCCCGGCCGGACACGAGGCCGTCGGTGGTCGTCTTCACCTCCTCCGGGCGGCCGGTCGTCTTCAGCCAGGTGCTGCGGTAGCCGCCGATGTAGGTGCCGGGGTCGTAGTACTGCGA
Organism: Streptomyces sp. NPDC018610; assembly: GCF_044391765.1. Taxonomy (NCBI): domain Bacteria; kingdom Bacillati; phylum Actinomycetota; class Actinomycetes; order Kitasatosporales; family Streptomycetaceae; genus Streptomyces; species Streptomyces sp. NPDC018610. The sequence continues at coordinate 228,321 of NZ_JBISAL010000003.1, read as the reverse complement.
GTCGTCGGCCGTGGTGAGGATGCCGCTGCCCAGCGAGATGCCGGCCGGCTTCGCCTCCCGGTCCTCGATGTCCGCGAGGCGCTTTCGGGTGACGGTGCCGTCCGCGGCGGGGGTGAAGAGGTAGTACCCCCAGTCCAGCGGGCCGAAGTCGGTCCTCTTCTCCGCGCCGGCCACCAGGAGCGAGCCGTCGGGCGTGCGGTGCACGTCGGGGGAGGCGACCTCCAGCAGGGTCTTCGCCTCCCCAGTGGCGTCGCGCAGGAGCAGCTGGTTGCCCCGGTACCCGCCGTCGTTGCCGGGGCTGGGCGGGGTGACGGTGACGAAGCCGTCGCCGAGGGGCCGCACGACGTCATCGGCCGAGGCGATGTCCCGCAGGTCGATGGTGGCCGGCTCCGCGTCCGGGTCGTCACGGCGGTAGACCAGGGCGGACTGGATGGACGGGGCGCCGAGCTGGAAGACGTGGTCCTTGTCGAAGGACACGCTGTCGCCGTGTGTGGAGAGCGCCTTCACGCTCCCGGTGGCGAGGTCGACGACCCACCACCCCTGGGACATCGTGGTGTCCTCCCACTTGATGCCGCGGACGGCGACGGAGCGGGTGTCGCCGTCGCCGACGCTGAGGTTCCACCCCTGCGGCAGGCCCTCCAGCTCCCGGTCCCGCACCTCGCCGTCCTCCAGGCGCAGCAGGTGCAGGCTCGTGACGGCGTTCGCGGCGCCGGTCCGGGTGATGACGGTGTCGCCGTACGTCGCGACGTACGTCTGGCCCTCCGGGACCGGGACCGTGGTCACCGCTCCGCCGCCGGCCCGCTGCTGGAGCGTCACGTGCGGGGCCGGGGAGTCGGCGTAGAGGGCGACGGTGTCGGAGCCGTGGCCGAAGTCCCCCGGGGACCGGGTGAAGCGGTAGTCGTCCACGTCGTACTGGAGCGGCTCGGGCAGCCGCCGGCCGAGGACGGTCGTCGCCCCGGTGGCGTAGTCGATCCAGCGGAGGCGGTCGTCGCCCTCCTGGGCGGTGAGGAAGCCGGTCTCGCCGGCGTTCAGGACGACGGTGGCGCGGGGCACGAAGCGTGCGCCCGCGCTGACGACGACGGGATCGGCGGACGTGCCGGGGCCGTCGGCGACGGCGGTCCCCGCGGCGACGCCGATGCCGGCGGTCACGGAGAGCGTGACGGTGAGAGCGATACGGCCCAGTGCGCGCTGCCGGCGCCGGGCCCGCTTGTCCAGCGGACGAAACACGAAAGAAGTCCCTCCCCAGGGCACTCGACGCAAGGGGGGCGCTCAGTGAACCGCCGCTCGTCCCTGCGTGAGCAGGGTGACAGTAGCAGGAGTGATCACCGGGGACATCCGGGATTCGAACCTGTTCAACGGAGAGCGGGAGCCGCCGCCGATCACCCGGTCACCCGTACAGGGAGCGGGCTCCCGGGCTGTCGCCCCGGAATCGCTGCCCCATGGCGATCTCCTCGCCGACCACCGACCAGACGGTCTCGTCGTCCTGGAAGGGCAGCGGGTCGACACGGCCGGTCTCCTCACGGATGCGCTCGACCTCGCCGTCCAGACGCTCGAAGTCGGCTTCCTCGTCGTCGCCGCTGAAGGCGAACTCGTCGAGCAGACGCTGGAACCGGAGGGTGACGTGGACGAGGGAGGAGACGTCCGTGTGCAGCTCCCGCACGGTCTCCTCATCGGGATCGAAGGCGTACACCTTGCCGGACACGGGGTCGAGGGCGAGGTGCGCGTTGAGCAGCCACCCGATGACGGGCCAGCCACCCGCACCCTCCTCGGCGCCCTCGAAGTCCTCGACGGGGACGACGTCCCGGACGAGCGGCAGCAGACCGTCCCCCTCGCCGGGCCGGCGCAGCAGGAGCGTCCCGGTGGGGACCCCGACGGCCCGCAGCATCCGGGCGCCCTCGGAACCGGCGGCGGCCGCCGGAAAAGCGCCGTCGGCCACCCTCGCGACCCCTGCCTCACCGAAGAGACCGACGAGCTCACCACGACTGACATCGAAAAGCACTGCTGCGACTCCGAACTGGACACGGACGCGGGACCGTGGGACTTCCGGTGGACGGGAACGGTGGAGCAACAGCATGCATGCCGGGGCGCGCGGCGACGCCCCGGCGGCTCCCTGACAGGGTCAGGCCGTCGTCGACGACTTCCCGGCCGACGACTTCCCGGCCGAGGTCTTCCCGGCCGAGGTCTTCTCTGCCGACGGCTCCTCGCGGAGGGCGTTGACGACCGCGCGCTCCATGACCGCCGACTTGTTGATCAGGGTGCCCTTCTTGCCCATGGAAGTGTCCCTGGTGAGGTAGCTCCGTTCGCCCAGGTACTCCAGGGTGGTCGAGTCGAAGATCCAGGTGGTGCGTTCACCGGTGCGGGTGTTGTCGCGGGCCACGCCGATCCCGTGCCGGCCGGCCGCGTCCACCGCGTCGGGGTCCACGGTCACGCCGGGGATCTCCGCCGCGGCCTTGTAGAAGGCGGCCGCGGTCCTCGGCGGCATCACGGTCTCCCGCAGCAGCTCACCGATGGTGTCGAAGGTGTCCTGGGCCCGGTCCCGGTCCTCGGCCGGGGTGTCGCGCCGGTCCTGGTCCCGGGTGATCTCGGTGGTGAGCCGGTGGAGCAGGGCGTCGGGGCCGGTGGGCAGCGAGGCCAGCCACTTGTACGTCGGCCGGCTGAGGCCCGCCGGGTAGCCGACGGCGGGCTCGCCGTCCGGGACGCCGACCTCGATCGGGTAGTACGAGCCGTCCTCGTGGATCAGGCCGACATGGATCACCGGTCCCGCCTCCTGCGACATCCAGACCTCACGCTCACGCGGCTCGGTCGGCTTCACCGGGCCGCCGAACTCGCCGTCGTTCTCGGTCTGCAGTGTCCTGACGTACACGAACTGGTCGTCGGCGACCTTCTGTTCGTCCTTCTTCGCGGCGACCGAGGCGATCCGGTCGAGCAGCACGGCCGCGCCTCGCGGTGCCGTGGCCCGGGAGCCCGTGCTCGCGGCGGACGGTGCCGGAGCGTTGTCCCGGCCGGTGGCCGCGAGCGTGGTCAGCAGCACCCCGCCCAGGGCCAGCCCGGCGGCGGGCAGCAGAACGGCGGGGCGCAGGAGGCGGGGGCGGGCGGGGGCGCGGTCGCCGTCCTGGTCGATCAGACGCATCAGGGTGTCCTTGTGGTGGAGATGACGGCCAGGGGGCAGGTCCCGTTCGGCCGGGGCCGGCAACAGCCGGGCCAGCTCCTCGCGTTCGGCCCGCTCGGGGCCGGAGGTACGGTCGTTCATCGGGCTTCCTCCTGGATGGGCAGGGCCACGAACACGGCCCTGCTCTCTACCTCTCCGCGGCCGGGACGGGGTTCCCGCCCCGACCGGACCGGTTCTCCGGTGCGCGCCTCCCGCGCGGACCCGCCCGGCGGCCGGCCGAGTTCCTCGTCGGTGAGCCGGCGAAGCCGGGTACGGGCGCGGGACAGCCGCGACCGCACGGTGCCCACCGGGACGTCCAGGGCCTCGGCGGCCTCGGCGTAGTCCAGACCGGACCAGACGCAGAGGGCCAGCACCTCGTGTTCCTGGCGGCGCAGCCCGCCCAGCGCCCGCCGGACCGCGGCGAGACGCCGTGCGTCGTCGACGCGTCCGACCGTGGCGTCCGCGATGTCCGCCACCAGTTCCGGGGTGGGACGGCGGGCCAGGAAGGCCAGCCGCCGCCCGATACCGCGGTTGGTGTTGCGTGCCTTGTTGGTGGCGATCCCGAGCAGCCAGGGCCGCAGCGAGCCGCCCTCCGGTTCGACGGCGTGACGGGTCCGCCAGGCCGCCAGGAAGGTCTCGGAGAGCACCTCCTCGGCCGTCGACCAGTCACCCGTCAGCCGGTAGGCGTGGTTGTAGACCTCCCGCGCGTGTTCCTCGTAGAGCGCGGTGAACGCCTCGTGGTCGCCCGCACCGATCCGTGCGCGCACGCGCTCCCGGTCTCCCTGCTCATCACATCTCACACCCCCTACCTCTCCGGCCGCCCCGACGAGTTCCAGTGACCCGCCCCACACCACCGAGCCCCCGACACGGGTCCGGCCGACCCGCCCGGACCACCGGCGGGACGAACCCTCCCGGCCAGGCCGGAGGATCACCCTGGCGCCGCCCGGTCCGCCCCTGTCCGCGACCGCGCGCTGGACCCCGGCCTCGCCGACGCGGTGAACGTGGCGCTCGCCGCCGATTCCGACGCGGACGCGATCCTCACCCTCGACCGAGACCGACGAGACGTCCGAGCCGCACGTCCGCTGGGCCACCATGAGGCGTTCCGAGTACTCCCCGACGACCTCCCCCTCCGACACCGGCCCCTCGGCGGCCGAGCGCCCACTCCCGCTGGACGAGACGCCAGACCGAGCCGTTCCTCGCCGTGCTGATCCGAGCGAGGCAGGCCACCGGGGCTACAGACCGCGAAGTGCCTCGCGAAGGTCGCCGTAGGCACTCCAGCAGCCGACACTGCCGTCGTCGTGGAGACTGCCCATGTACCAGTCCTCGTCGTCGACCGGCTTCACCAGGCACAGCCCGTGGAATCCGAGGACGATCCCGGGACGGAGCCGTTCGTCCCCTCCCGGCCGGCCCACCCACGTCACGACACGGTCGGTGTCGAGAACCACGGCGTCCCGATCTCCGGAGACGTCGCGGATCTCCTCCAGAGTCCATCCCGCCGGTAGCCGCGCCCTTGCCGTCACATGATGATGACAGCCACCGCGTTCGGCCCGGACACGACTGAGGCCCAGGTCGCTGACCTGGGCCTTCTTCATGGAGCGGGTGACGAGAATCGAACTCGCGCTCTCAGCTTGGGAAGCTGATGTTCTACCATTAAACTACACCCGCGTGAGCCGCCGACCGCAGTCGGTGTCCGGCGCTCGCTCACTGTACCCCATCCCTGGCCCCCGGCGTCGCAGCCGTGGGGCCCGCGTGCGTTTCAGGGGGTGAAGTGGGGGCACCGGCCGTGCCGGGGAACGGAGTTGGGGCGTACCGTGGGCGCCCGGCGGAGGGCTCCGGGAGGGACGGAGTGCCGCCTGGAGGGTCGTCTCTTTGATCCCGTAATGTGTGCTTTCGCCGTCGGGCGGCAGAAGGCCTGGCGGGGTTCTGGGGAAGGGACTTGAAGGCTTGATGGAGCGCACCGTCGTTCGTTGTGCCGAAGGGCACGTGTTCAGCACCGCTTCGTTCCCGATGCAGCAGGCCGAGCGGCTCGGACCCGGCCGGCTCGTGAGGTGTCCTCGGTGTGCCCGGCTCCGCAGCGCGGTGCCGGTGGTCCTCGAGAAGCGGTAGACCGGCCCGTACCAGCGGAAGGCCGCGGCGCGTGGAGTCGTCCTGATTGTGGGGGCTCCGCGCGCCTTGCGTATCCTCGGGACGTGCTTCTCTCAGACAAGGACATCCGGGCCGAGATCGAATCCGGGCGGGTACGGATCGATCCCTTCGACGAATCCATGGTGCAGCCGTCGAGCATCGACGTGCGGCTCGACCGCTACTTCCGGGTGTTCGAGAACCACCGCTACCCCCACATCGACCCCTCCGTGGAGCAGTCGGACCTGACCCGGCTCGTGGAGCCGGACGGGGACGAACCGTTCATCCTGCATCCCGGCGAGTTCGTCCTCGCCAGTACCTACGAGGTCATCACGCTCCCCGACGACCTCGCCTCCCGCCTGGAGGGCAAGAGCTCGCTGGGGCGCCTCGGGCTCGTCACGCACTCCACGGCCGGGTTCATCGACCCCGGTTTCTCCGGCCACGTCACGCTCGAGCTGTCGAACCTCGCCACCCTGCCGATCAAGCTCTGGCCGGGCATGAAGATCGGGCAGCTGTGCATGTTCCGGCTCACCTCGCCCGCCGAGGCGCCGTACGGCAGCGAGCGCTACGGCTCCCGATACCAGGGGCAGCGCGGGCCCACCGCCTCGCGGTCCTTCCTCAACTTCCACCGCACCCAGGTCTGAGGGGCACCACCGACATGAGCGACGTACGAGAGAACCTGACCTACGAGCGGTTCGGCGCCGCGGTGCGCGAGCTCGCGCAGACCATCGCCGACGACGGGTACGAGCCGGACATCGTGCTCAGCATCGCGCGCGGCGGCGTCTTCGTCGCCGGCGGCCTCGCCTACGCCCTGGACTGCAAGAACATCCACCTCGTGAACGTGGAGTTCTACACCGGCGTGGGCACCACCCTCGAGATGCCCGTCATGCTCGCGCCCGTCCCCAACGTGATCGACTTCTCCGACAAGAAGGTCCTGATCACCGACGACGTCGCCGACACCGGCAAGACCCTCAAGCTGGTCCGCGACTTCTGCCTCGACACCGTCGCCGAGGTCCGCAGCGCCGTCGTCTACGAGAAGTCCCACTCGCTGGTGAAGTGCGAGTACGTCTGGAAGCGCACCGACGACTGGATCAACTTCCCGTGGTCCGTCTTGCCTCCAGTAAGTAAGTCGGGCGAGCCGCCCAAGCCGAACCTGGAAGCACTGTAGTCCTGGAGCGGCGGTAGGCGCCGACAGTACAGCCCCCGGCTGGTGTCGGTGCCTGCATATATGCTCTTGCCGTCCACTTCCGGTCCATCCTGCGCCTCGGCCAGGAGGTCGAGGACCCCAGTTCCATGGGGACCGTTTCACCGGATTGGTGGTGCGACATGGCAAGAAGGCGGACGTCGAAGCACGAAGGGACCGATCAAGGAAGTGGCCTCGCGAAGGCCCAGTTCCTGATCGACCTCCTCGCCGTGCTGGTGGCGATCGCGAGCTGTGTGGAGCAGCTGGCGCGGTAGCGCCATGAGAGCGATGTACCGGACGAAGGTTGGGCAGCAAGAAGCGAGCCCGGCCGTTGCTTAGTCGGCCGGGCTCGCTCGAACTCCACGCATGAGCTCGGCTCTGGTTGCAGCCAGGGCCGAGCTCCTCTGCTTGGAGCCAGTTCGTGATCCAGAAGCCTCGTGCTTTCACACGTGAAATTTGAGAGTTCTGGTTGCGTCGCTGGGGCCCACTATAGACCGCACCACAAGCGAGGGGCACCCTGGAGGGCCCGACGCTCACGGGACCTTCGTAGGGCTCTGACCTGCTGAAACGGTCTACTCCGGTACCGAGGCCCATGGAATGCGGCGCGTGACCGAAACGGTCGTACGTCACATTTGCCCAACTCTCACGGGTGAAAGTAACGGGGCCGTCCGGCTCAATCATGATCGGCCGCGCCAGCGCTGCGCGTCGGTGATTCCGATTCCGTCGCGCGCCCGTCGCGGCAGTCGCCACCATATCGTCACTTTGACCGAAAGCTCTCTGGAGCTGGCCCCGCCTCGACAGCTGGGCCCGAGCCGTGCGCGGCTGCCCCCAGCTCATGCCCCAGTACTTCGCCGTTCTGCCCGAGGCGCGGGGGCAGGGGCTCGGGCGTGTTCTGTGGCGGGCCGCGATGCACTGGGGTCAGTCCCATGGCGCCGCTTACCAGCTCCTACAGACCGAGGTCGGCGGCCCCTCCGACCTGCCGCTGTACCGGTGCCCGCCACCCCGGCCCCTGCCGATCCGGCCCCTGTGTCCGAGCCCGGCACACGAAGGGAGAAACCCGCTCCATGAAGCGCCCCCCCTGGACCTGCGCCACGTCGTCAGCCCCGCCCTGCGGGACCTGATCGAGCTGGCCCAACTCGAAGACTTCGACCGCGTGACGGAGCAGGTCCGCAACGTCCGCGGCTGTACCCGCCCGGTCAACCTCGTCGGCCACACGGATAGCAGGGCATCGCTGAGGTTGTCATTGGGCGCGCCAGCTGCTGAGGGATGTGCCTCTGAACGCTCTCCGCGATGGCTCTACGCACCACCGCTGCTGACGGCCCGAGCCATCGAAGGGAAGGGCCCTGGTGGTACCACCAGGGCCCTTCTGGTCATCGCCAGACAGGGTCGATCAGGTTGGGGTCGAACCTTCGCTTGCCCCGTCCTGCGGGGTGCACGATCACGGCTGTGAGGCTGTGCAGCACGATCTCTCGCTGGCGCTCGATCGGGAGATCGAAGAACTCTGCCTCGGTCAGATCGGCCGTGTTCCCCTTGGCCTCCGCCTGCTTCTGTTCCTTGTAGAAGCGGGCTCGTTCCAGCTTCAGGGCGTCCCGTTCACGCTCCTTGTCGGGGAGGAGTTGCAGGAGCGTGGAGACGGTGATCGTCTTGGCCTTCTCCGCCTCGATGAGCTGGGCGATGTCCAGAAGGAGAGATTCCAACTCCTCTTCCTTGGGCCACCGTTCCTCGGTCGGCACAGCCGTTGTGGCGGCCTTCTCGCGCTGCTCCTGGAGGACGAGGCGGGCAATGAGCTTGTCCACGGGCTCGCCCACGCGGCCGACCTTGCCACAGCCGCCGTTCACCCCAGAGCACTGGTAGGTGTACTGCGCGCCCTTGGACCCCGGCTTCCACTTGTGGTTGACCTGCCCCCGGATCTTGTTCTTGCACAGGCCGCAGCGGGCGATCCCGGAGAGCAGGTACTTACGCGCGAGGGACTGACCGGTCTTGTTCTGCTTGCGTTCGGCGATGGCCGCGCAGACGGCCTCCCGCTCCTCCGGGGTGTTGATCGTCTCCCACTCGCCCCTGACGGGCTTGCCGTCCTCGCCGTGAAGGATCTCTCCGTGGTACGTCCGGTAGCCCACCAACCTCGGGTTGGTCAGAATGTGCTCGACGTGGTGGTGGGCCATGCGCTTGGTGCCGGCGCGAGGGTTGCCCAGTCCCTCTTCCTGCCAGCGCGTGCGGATCGTGCCGATGCGGACCCCAGCCAGTACTTCCTTCTGGGCCGCGCGGATGTGGCGCGCCGCCTCGGGGTCGACCTTGTTCCGGTCTTCCTTCTGCCACCCGTAGGGCGCCGGGCCTCCGTTGCTCTTGCCCTGCTGGGCCAACTCAAGGTGCTTGCGCTTGATGCGCCGTGAGGTGTCGTGTGACGACTTGTTGGCGAACGCCACCATGATCCGGGCCATGGTCCGCCCGTCGGCCGTGCCGAGGTTCACGTCGTTGGTGACGGTCGCGAACTCCAGCCGCGGGCGTTCGTCGAAGATCTCGATCAGGCGCTCAAGGTCGCGGGGCTGGCGGGCCAGGCGGTCGAGGTCGTACGCCACGACTCCGTCGATCAGGCCGGCTCGGAGGTCCTTGAGCATGAGCTCGAACTCTTCGCGGACGACGTTCCGCTTGAACGCGGACACGTCGTTGTCCTCGTAGACCTTCACCGGTTGCCAGGTGCGGAGGTCTGCCAGGCGCTCGCAGTCCGTTCGCTGGCGAGCGACGCCCAGGGCCTCGCCCTCGTCGTCACGCGAGATCCGCGTGTAGATGCCCACCTTGCGCGCCATGATCGGGGCCTCCCCTGCCTGCGACCTGGTCCGTCTGTACCGCAGCAGGTTACTACCGTCATTCAGTCCATTTGCCACGTCCGTCGAACCGCCCGTGGTCAAGCGGTCGGGGCAGGTGCTCGACGCCTGAGGGCTGTCCCGGACAGGCGGAAGGGGGGCCGGCTGCCGCCGGCCCCCCTTCCGCCTGTCTTCGTCAGAACGTCCCCAGCTTCACGATCGACAGCAGGGCGATCAGCTGGATCGCCGAGGCGCCCAGGGCCTTGGGCCAGGGCAGGTCGTGGGAGCGGCCGACCATCATCGTCAGCAGGGCGCCGCCCGCGATCCAGGTGGCCCAGCCGAGCACCTGGACGAAGGCCGCGTCGCCGCCGACGAACATCGCGACGACCAGACGCGGCGCGTCCGTGATGGACATGATCAGCATGGACAGGCCGACCGTGGGCTGCCAGGCGCCGTCGCCGCCCAGCTGGCGGGCCAGGGTGTGGGTGACCACGCCGAGGATGAACGCGCTGATCACCATGGCGACGGCCGTGATCACGACGATCGGGACCGCGTTGGAGAGGGTCGCGTTGATCGCGTCCTTGCGGGCGCCGTCGAAGCCGAAGACCGCCAGCAGGCCGTAGAGGAACGTCACGATGAGGGCGGGGCCCCACATCGTGTAGTCGCGCATCTGCAGGAACGTCTGCTGGGGGGCCAGGACGATGCCGCGCAGCAGGTCCTTCCAGTGCAGGCGGGGGCCGATCGGGCCGGCCGCGGCCGAACCCGCGCGGTAGGTCTCGCTCTGGGAGTACGGGTCCTCGCCGATCGCGAACGCCTGGGTGTGGCCAGGGTTGTCCGCCGCGTAGGGGTCGGGGCCGGCGTGCGGATGCGCGCCGCCGTCGCCGAAGTACTCCGGCTCGTCCTGGCCGCCGTGTCCGCCGTAGCCGCCGCCGTTCACCGGGGGCCACTGGCCCGCGCCGGCGCCCTGGCCCGCGCCCGGTCCGCCGCCCGCGTAGCGCGGTCGGCCGTGCGGCGGTCGCTGCTGCTGCGGGTACGGCTGTGACGCCGGCGGATAGCCGTACGACGGGGAGCCCTGGGGGCTCTGCCGTCCGTACGGGGGTTGTTGGGGGCGCGCTTGCGGGGCACGGTCGTCCCGTCCGCCGCGTCCGTTCCTGAATCCAGCCACGTCCTCGAACGTACCCGGTCGCGCGGAGTGACGTGCCTGGGCCGGGCCTTCGGGGGCGGCTTTGCGGCCGAGCTGTGACATCCCCTAAGGGGCCTCCCGGATGGCCCCCGGTGCTCTCCCGGACGGGTCCCCGGGGGCTCTCCCGGATGACCCCCGGATCCGCCCCCGGATGTGCCCCCGGACGGTTTCCCGTACGGCCCCCGCGGGCCCCTGTCGGACCCGCGCCTCGTCCCCGTACGGACCCCGACGCGGTCCCGCGTCCGGGGGCGTTCCGGCCGGGTCCGCCGCCGCCGGGGGCGGGGGAGCGGGCAGGATGGGGGCATGAGCGTAGTGAAGATCAACGTGCTGACCGTGCCGGCCGAGCAGCGGGAGACGCTGGAGAAGCGGTTCGCCTCCCGTGCGCACGCCGTGGAGAACTCCGACGGGTTCGAGTGGTTCGAGCTGCTGCGTCCCGTCGAGGGGACCGACACCTACCTCGTCTACACCCGGTGGCGGGACGAGGAGTCGTTCCAGGCCTGGATGGAGGGGCCGATGAAGGCCGCGCACCACGGGGGCGGCGGAGAGGGCGGCGGGCAGCCGCAGCGGCCGGCCGCCAGCGGCTCCACCCTGTGGTCCTTCGAGGTGGTGCAGCAGGCGGCCCCCAAGGGGAACGAGGGCGGCGCGTAGCCGACCGAGCGACGGCCGGCCGGTGGCCGAACCGGCCGAACCGGTAGGGCTGGTGGCCGAACCGGTGGCCGGCCGGCTCCCGGCCACCAGGGGCGGCCGGAGCCGGACGGAAGTCGGCCGGTGGCCGGACGGAAGCCGGACGGTAGTCGACCGGTGGCCGGACGGAAGCCGGACGGTAGTCGGCGGACCCGGTCGACCAGGCCGTCGCACGGAAGACGCCCCCGTCTCCGTGGCGAGTGCCACGGAGACGGGGGCGTCGGGCCGTGCGGGGGAGCCGCTACTTCACCGGCTCCGGCTCAGGGGCGCTCTCGCTGTCCGCCTCGCCCGCCGGGGGCTCGTCCACCGGGGTCTTGACGGACTCCAACAGGAGCTGGGCGACGTCGACGACCTGGATGGACTCCTTGGCCTTGCCGTCGTTCTTCTTGCCGTTGACCGAGTCGGTCAGCATGACGAGGCAGAACGGGCAGGCGGTGGAGACGATGTCGGGGTTCAGCGACAGGGCCTCGTCGACGCGCTCGTTGTTGATGCGCTTGCCGATGCGCTCTTCCATCCACATCCGGGCGCCGCCGGCGCCGCAGCAGAAGCCGCGCTCCTTGTGGCGGTGCATCTCCTCGTTCCTGAGGCCCGGGACCTTGCCGATGATCTCGCGCGGGGGCGTGTAGATCTTGTTGTGGCGGCCCAGGTAGCAGGGGTCGTGGTAGGTGATGATGCCCTCGACCGGGGTGACCGGGATCAGCTTGCCCTCGTCGACGAGGTGCTGGAGCAGCTGGGTGTGGTGGATGACCTCGTAGTCGCCGCCCAGCTGCGGGTACTCGTTGCCGATCGTGTTGAGGCAGTGCGGGCAGGTCGCGACGATCTTCTTCGCGGACTTCGGCTTCTTGGTCGACTCGTCCTCGTCGTCCTCGCCGAAGGCCATGTTCAGCGCCGCGACGTTCTCCATGCCGAGCTCCTGGAACAGGGGCTCGTTGCCGAGGCGGCGGGCGGAGTCGCCGGTGCACTTCTCGTCGCCGCCCATGATCGCGAACTTGACGCCCGCCATGTGGAGGAGTTCCGCAAAGGCCTTGGTGGTCTTCTTGGCGCGGTCCTCCAGGGCGCCGGCGCAGCCGACCCAGTACAGGTACTCGACCTCGGTGAGGTCCTCGATGTCCTTGCCGACGACCGGGACCTCGAAGTCGACCTCCTTGGTCCACTCCAGGCGCTGCTTCTTGGCCAGGCCCCAGGGGTTGCCCTTCTTCTCCAGGTTCTTGAGCATCGTGCCCGCCTCGGACGGGAACGCGGACTCGATCATGACCTGGTAGCGGCGCATGTCGACGATGTGGTCGACGTGCTCGATGTCCACCGGGCACTGCTCCACGCAGGCGCCGCAGGTGGTGCAGGACCACAGGACGTCGGGGTCGATGACGCCGTTCTCCTCGGCGGTGCCGATCAGCGGGCGCTCGGCTTCGGCGAGGGCGGCGGCGGGAACGTCCTTGAGCTGCTCCTCGGAGGCCTTCTCCTCGCCCTCCATGCTCTTGCCGCCGCCGGCCAGCAGGTAGGGCGCCTTGGCGTGCGCGTGGTCGCGCAGCGACATGATCAGGAGCTTCGGGGAGAGCGGCTTGCCGGTGTTCCAGGCGGGGCACTGCGACTGGCAGCGGCCGCACTCGGTGCAGGTGGAGAAGTCCAGCAGGCCCTTCCAGGAGAAGTGCTCGACCTGGGAGACGCCGAAGACGTCGTCGTCACCGGGGTCGGTGAAGTCGATCGCCTTGCCGCCCGAGGTCATCGGCTGGAGCGCGCCGAGCGCCGTGCCGCCGTCCGCCTCGCGCTTGAACCAGATGTTCGGGAAGGCCAGGAAGCGGTGCCAGGCCACGCCCATGTCGGTCTTCAGGGCGACCGTGATCATCCAGATGAAGGAGGTCGCGATCTTCAGGCCGGCGAAGAAGTAGGTGAGGTTCTGGAGCGTGGAGACGTCCATGCCCCGCAGCCAGGAGACGACCGGGTAGGAGACGAAGAACGACGCCTCGTAGCCGTCCACGTGGTGCTGGGCGCCTTCGAGGGCGTGCAGCATGAAGATGCAGACGCCGACGATGAGGATGACGGCCTCGACGAAGTACGCCTGGCCGAAGTTGGAGCCGGCGAAGCGGGACTTGCGGCCCGGCTTGTCCGGCTTGCTCAGCTGGCGGATCGCGATGAGGACCAGGATGCCGAGCACCGTCATCGTGCCGATGAACTCGACGAACATGTTGTACGGCGCCCACTCGCCGATGATCGGCAGGAGCCAGTCGGCCTGGAAGAGCTGGCCGATGGCGTTGACGATCGTCAGCAGCAGCGAGAAGAAGCCCACCGCCACGAACCAGTGCGCCACGCCGACGACACCCCAGCGGTTCATCCGGGTGTGGCCGAGGAACTCCTTGACCACGGTGACGGTGCGCTGGACGGGCTCGTCGGTGCGGGTCCCGGCGGGCACGGACTGGCCGAGCCGCATGTAGTTGTAGATCTGCAGTACGGCGCGGCCGAACAGTGCCACGCCGACCACGATCAGGACCAGCGACACGATGATCGCGGCGAGTTGCATTGGGGCTCCTGTGAGGCGGCCTCGAAATTACTAAGCGGTAACTTATGCAGTCCGTTTGAGACTACCCCCATCCTCCGTCGCAATGTAGCCGGACGCGGGGTGATCTGAGTCGCTGAGGGTGCCCTGACGAGGGCCCCTGCCCCCGTCCGCGGCCGGGTCTCCGGCCGGATCCGGGCCGTGTCCGGAGGTCGGGCCGCCGGGAAACGGATCCTGTTCCGATCGTGTTATTCACACCCGATCGCCCGATATACCCCTAATTTAAGAACCGTGCTCTACGGGATCGTCACCGCCACCGCCGCCCTCCTTCTCGCCGCCGTGCTCTCGGCCCTGTTCCGGGCGCCCGCGCTGCGGCTCGGGCTGGTCGACCGGCGGCGGGTGCGGCCGGTGCCGCTGCTGGGCGGGGTGGCCGTGGTGGCCAGCACCTGCCTGGTCGCGGCGGCGGGCGGCTGGACGGGTACGGCCCCGCTCAGCCCCGGGGTGGGCAGGGTGCTCGCCGCCGGCGCCGGCGTCGCGGTCCTCGGGCTGGTCGCGGACGTCTGGCGACTGCGCAACCGGATCCTGCTCGTGGGCACGGCCGTGGCGGCGGCCTTCGTGGTGCCCTACGACGAGACCGGGCTGCCCGCCGGGATCGCCGCCGTGGCCTGGATCGCCTGCGTGGCCGCGGCCTTCCGGGGGCTCGACCACGCCGACGGGCTCGCGGGCACGGTCGGCGTGCTGACCGCCTTCGGCGCGGGCGCCTGCGCGGCGGCCGAGATGATGGACGACCTGGCGGTGCTGCTCAGCATCCTGGCCGCGGCCCTCACCGGCTTCCTGATGCACAACTGGCACCCCGCGCGGATCGCCTTCGGCGCATGCGGCTCCCTGTTCACGGGCTTCGTGCTCGCCGCCTCGGCGGTGCTCGTCCGTACCGGCTACGACCCCGGCCCCACCGCGGCGGTGCTGTTCGCGCTCACCGCCACGGCCGGCGCCGACGCGGTGCTCGTCCTCCTCTCCCGGCGGCTGGCCCGGCGCCCGGTGCGGCGCCGCGGCCCCGACCACCTCGCGCACCGGCTGCGCCGGCTCGGCCTCACCCCGCCCGGCGCGACCGTCGTGATCGGCGTCGCCGCCTTCGCGACGGTGCTCGTCGGGGTCCTGGTGCACACGGGCTGGCTCCCGCCGACCGGCGCGCTCTGGACCGCCGGGGTGGTCCTGGCCGCCGTCCTCGGCCTGCTGCGCGTACGGGTCTACGGGCCGCGCCGCCCCGGCGGCCCGCAGGGCACCGGCACCCACCGCCACACCACCACCCGCCGGCACACCCCCGCCCACCGCCCGGCCACCGGCTCCCGCCCCGCACCCGGTTCCCGTCGCGACACCGGCTCCTACGCCACAGGTGCCGCGGCCTCCAGGGCCACGCCGGCCTCCAGGACCGCCACGGCCTCCAGAACCTCCACGGGCGTCACGGCCGTGGGATCCAGATCGTCCGGCAGAACGTCCCTTTTCGAGACATACGGCTCCCGGAGCCGGGCAGAAGCGGACGGAGACGGAGAGGCGGCGGGCCCGGAGACGTCCAAGGGCCGGAAGGGGCTGAGGGCGCTGGGTGCTCCCCGGGGTCCGGGCGCGGAAGCGCGCGCCGGGCGCGCCCCGGCACCGGGGACGGGGGCGCGTCAGGACGTGCGCGACCCGGGGACGGACGCGCGCCGAGGTGTTCGCGGGGTACGCGTCCCGCCGGCCGCGCGCGGTCCGGAGGCTCCCGGGGCGCGGGGCGCCCGGACCGCCGGCCGCGGCACCGGACGCGACTCCGGCCGCGGCGCCGGGTACGGCCCCGGACGTGACTCCGGCTACGGCTCCGGACATGACGCCGGATACGGCCCCGGCGGTCTCCGTCGTCCTTCCGAATACCCGGTTCCGCCGCCGCAGCAGTCGGCGTCGTCGCAGCTCAGAGAGTCGTTGCGTGTAAGGGATGGATAAGAGTTGAGCCTCCTCCGCTCAGGTCTCTTGACCCCGTGCCGGGTGTCGGGCACACTTGAGTCTGTTGCACTCAAGTCAGCTGGAGGAACTCACCATGGCACGTGCGGTCGGCATCGACCTGGGCACGACTAACTCCGTCGTCAGCGTTCTGGAGGGCGGCGAGCCCACCGTCATCACCAACGCCGAGGGCGCCAGGACCACGCCGTCCGTCGTCGCCTTCGCCAAGAACGGCGAGGTGCTGGTCGGCGAGGTGGCCAAGCGCCAGGCGGTCACCAACGTCGACAGGACCATCCGGTCGGTCAAGCGCCACATGGGCACCGACTGGAAGATCAACCTGGACGGCAAGGACTTCAACCCGCAGCAGATCAGCGCCTTCGTGCTGCAGAAGCTGAAGCGGGACGCCGAGGCCTACCTGGGCGAGAAGGTGACCGACGCGGTCATCACCGTCCCGGCGTACTTCAACGACGCCGAGCGCCAGGCCACCAAGGAGGCCGGCGAGATCGCCGGTCTGAACGTGCTGCGCATCGTCAACGAGCCGACGGCCGCCGCGCTGGCGTACGGCCTCGACAAGGACGACCAGACGATCCTGGTCTTCGACCTCGGTGGCGGCACCTTCGACGTCTCGCTGCTGGAGATCGGCGACGGCGTCGTCGAGGTGAAGGCCACCAACGGCGACAACCACCTCGGTGGCGACGACTGGGACCAGCGCGTCGTCGACTACCTGGTCAAGCAGTTCCAGTCCGGCCACGGCGTGGACCTGTCCAAGGACAAGATGGCCCTCCAGCGTCTGCGTGAGGCGGCGGAGAAGGCCAAGATCGAGCTGTCCTCGTCCACCGAGACCTCGATCAACCTGCCCTACATCACGGCGTCCGCCGAGGGCCCGCTGCACCTGGACGAGAAGCTCACCCGCGCCCAGTTCCAGCAGCTGACCGCGGACCTGCTGGAGCGCTGCAAGACGCCGTTCCACAACGTCATCAAGGACGCCGGCATCTCGATCAACGAGATCGACCACGTCGTCCTCGTCGGCGGCTCGACCCGTATGCCCGCCGTCGCCGAGCTCGTCAAGGAGCTGACCGGCGGCAAGGAGGCCAACAAGGGCGTGAACCCGGACGAGGTCGTCGCCATCGGCGCCTCGCTCCAGGCCGGCGTCCTCAAGGGCGAGGTCAAGGACGTCCTGCTCCTCGACGTCACCCCGCTGTCCCTCGGCATCGAGACCAAGGGCGGCATCATGACCAAGCTCATCGAGCGCAACACGACCATCCCGACCAAGCGGTCGGAGATCTTCACCACGGCCGAGGACAACCAGCCGTCGGTGCAGATCCAGGTCTACCAGGGCGAGCGCGAGATCGCCGCGTACAACAAGAAGCTCGGCATGTTCGAGCTGACCGGTCTGCCGCCGGCGCCGCGCGGCGTCCCGCAGATCGAGGTCTCCTTCGACATCGACGCCAACGGCATCATGCACGTGACCGCCAAGGACCTGGGCACGGGCAAGGAGCAGAAGATGACCGTCACCGGCGGCTCCTCGCTGCCGAAGGACGAGGTCGACCGCATGCGCCAGGAGGCCGAGCAGTACGCGGAGGAGGACCACCGCCGCCGCGAGGCCGCCGAGACCCGCAACCAGGGCGAGCAGCTCGTCTACCAGACCGAGAAGTTCCTCAAGGACAACGAGGACAAGGTCCCGGGCGAGGTCAAGACCGAGGTCGAGGAGGCCGTCGCCGAGCTGAAGGAGAAGCTCAAGGGCGAGGACAGCGCCGAGATCCGCACCGCCACGGAGAAGGTCGCCGCCGTCTCCCAGAAGCTCGGCCAGGCGATGTACGCCGACGCCCAGGGCGCGCAGGCCGCCGGTGGCGCCGGTGACGCGGGCGCCGGCCAGGCGAAGGCCGACGACGACGTGGTGGACGCCGAGATCGTCGACGACGAGCGCAAGGACGGTGCCGCGTGACGGAGGAGACCCCGGGTTTCGAGGAGAAGCCCGACGTCCCCTCCGGCGCCACCCCTGACGACGCCGAGCCGAAGGCCGCCTCCTCCTCCGAGGAGGGGGCGGCCCCGGCCGGGGACGCGAGCGAGAAGGCCGGCCTGACGGCCCAGCTGGACCAGGTGCGCACCGCGCTCGGCGAGCGCACCGCGGACCTCCAGCGGCTCCAGGCCGAGTACCAGAACTACCGGCGCCGGGTCGAGCGGGACCGCATCGCGGTCAAGGAGATCGCCATCGCGAACCTCCTGACCGAGCTGCTGCCCGTCCTCGACGACATCGGGCGCGCCCGGGAACACGGCGAACTGGTGGGCGGTTTCAAGTCCGTCGGCGAGTCGCTGGAGACCGTGGCCGCCAAGATGGGGCTGCAGCAGTTCGGCAAGGAGGGCGAGCCCTTCGACCCGACGATCCACGAGGCGCTGATGCACAGCTACGCGCCGGACGTCACCGAGACGACGTGCGTGGCGATCCTGCAGCCCGGGTACCGGATCGGCGAGCGCACCATCCGCCCCGCGCGGGTGGCGGTGGCCGAGCCGCAGCCGGGAGCGCAGACGGTCAAGGCGGCGGACGAGTCCGGCACGGACAAGGCCGCCGAGCAGGCCGACGACAAGGACAGCGGTGGCCCGGACGAGGGCTGACGCAGGAGCACGCGACGCACGAGAGGAGGGACGTCGGGGATGAGCACCAAGGACTTCATCGAGAAGGACTACTACAAGGTCCTCGGCGTCCCCAAGGACGCCACCGAGGCCGAGATCAAGAAGGCGTACCGGAAGCTCGCCCGCGAGTTCCACCCGGACGCCAACAAGGGCAACGCCAAGGCGGAGGAACGTTTCAAGGAGATCTCCGAGGCGAACGACGTCCTCGGTGACCCCAAGAAGCGCAAGGAGTACGACGAGGCGCGCGCCCTG
This sequence comes from Streptomyces sp. NPDC018610, assembly GCF_044391765.1. Lineage (NCBI taxonomy): Bacteria > Bacillati > Actinomycetota > Actinomycetes > Kitasatosporales > Streptomycetaceae > Streptomyces > Streptomyces sp. NPDC018610. Next base: position 209,859 of record NZ_JBISAL010000003.1, on the reverse strand, counting down.
TTCGCGGGCGGCGGCTTCCGTCCCGGGCCGGGCGGCGGTTCCTTCAACTTCGACCTGGGCGACCTCTTCGGGGGTGCCCAGGGCGGGGGCGGCGGTCAGAGCGGCGGCTTCGGCGGCGGGCTCGGCGACGTCTTCGGAGGCCTGTTCAACCGGGGCGGGGCGGGCGCGGGCACGCGTACGCAGCCACGCCGCGGCCAGGACATCGAGTCCGAGGTCACGCTGAGCTTCACCGAGGCCATCGAGGGCGCCACGGTTCCGCTGCGGATGTCCTCGCAGGCGCCGTGCAAGGCCTGTTCGGGCACCGGCGACGCCAACGGCACACCGCGCGTGTGCCCGACCTGCGTCGGCACCGGTCAGGTGGCGCGCGGTTCGGGCGGTGGCTTCTCGCTGACCGACCCGTGCCCGGACTGCAAGGGCCGCGGGCTGATCGCGGAGAACCCGTGCGAGGTCTGCAAGGGCTCCGGGCGCGCCAAGTCGTCCCGGACGATGCAGGTCCGCATCCCGGCCGGGGTGTCGGACGGGCAGCGCATCCGGCTGCGCGGCAAGGGCGCTCCGGGCGAGCGCGGCGGCCCGGCGGGCGACCTGTACGTGGTGGTGCACGTCGGGGAGCACCCGGTCTTCGGCCGCAAGGACGACAACCTCACCGTCACGGTGCCGGTCACGTTCGACGAGGCCGCGCTCGGCGGCGAGGTGCGGGTGCCGACGCTCGGCGGCCCGCCGGTGACGCTGAAGCTGCCTCCGGGCACACCGAACGGGCGTACGATGCGGGCCCGCGGCAAGGGAGCGGTCCGCAAGGACGGCACCCGGGGCGACCTCTTGGTCACCGTCGAGGTGAGTGTCCCGAAGGACGTGTCGGGGAAGGCTCGTGACGCGCTGGAGGCGTACCGCGAGGCGACCGCGGGCGAGGACCCGCGGGCGGAGCTGTTCGAGGCCGCGAAGGGAGCTTGAGGGAGATGGACGGCCGCCGTCGTAACCCGTATGAACTGACGGAAGACACACCGGTGTACGTCATCTCCGTGGCGGCGCAGCTGTCCGGGCTGCACCCCCAGACCCTCCGCCAGTACGACCGGCTGGGCCTGGTCTCACCCGACCGCACCGCCGGCCGGGGCCGCCGCTACTCGGCCCGCGACATCGAACTGCTCCGTCAGGTGCAGCAGTTGTCGCAGGACGAGGGCATCAACCTGGCGGGCATCAAGCGGATCATCGAACTGGAGAACCAGGTCGCCGCGCTGCAGGCGCGGGTCGCGGAACTCCAGTCCGCCCTGGAGGGCGCGGCGGCCACGATGCGCCAGCGGGAGGCCGCCGTCCACGCCTCCTACCGCCGGGATCTGGTCCCCTACCAGGAGGTCCAGCAGACCAGCGCGCTGGTGGTGTGGCGGCCCAAGCGGCAGCAGCAGTCGGACTAGCGGGACCGGCAGGCCGGCCCGAGGCCGGCGGGCGCGCCGGGAACAGCGGACGAAGGGCCGGGAGACATCGCTCTCCCGGCCCTTCGCCGTGCCTGCCCGAAAGCCTCCCGGGTGCGCCTCCGCAAGCCCTTCGGGGGCCTCTCCCGGGGCTCCCGACGCGGGTCCGCCGCCCCTCGGCGCACCTCTCCCGGCCCTTTCCGGAGTGCGTCCGCGGGCTCTCCGCTGGGCTTTCCCGGTGCCGTTCCGGCGGGCGCCGAGGGGCTTTCGGCGGGTGTCCGAAAACCCCTCAGCGGGTGCCCGAGAACCCTTCAAGGGGTGTCCGAGGGCCCTTCGGCGCGGCTCCGGCGGGCCCTTCGGTGAGGCCGGAGGGAAGGGGGCGAACTCGCGGGTGGGCGGGGGCCGCTGTCCGTGGAGAGTCCGTAAAGGGCGTTTGGAGATGATTCCGTAAGGCTCCCCGAGGTTTTCACACCTGAAGCGGAATGTGGTGTTGCCATCTCGTTAAGTGGTACGGCTTGACGCCGGTACCGGCTGCCGCGTTGGCTTTTCAGTCACCTGGGTCGCAATGCTGCGTCCTCGTCCGGAAGGCACCAGAAGTGAGCACCTCGATGCGTCGTATCGCCATAGCCGTGGCCGCGTCCACGCTGTCCCTCTCACTGGCCGCCTGCGGGGCGCTCGGAGGGTCGGGCAGCGGTGGCGACGCGAGCCCGACGAAGGGCAACGACGTGAAGGTGGGCCTGCTGCTGCCGGAGACCGCCAACACGCGGTACGACAAGTTCGACGCCCCGATCATCCGGAGCAAGGTCGCCGAGCTGACCAACAAGCAGGGCGTCGTCGACTACGCCAACGCCGGGGCCAGCGCGTCCAAGCAGGCCGAGCAGATGCAGAAGATGATCGACGAGAAGGTCGACGTCATCCTGCTCGACGCTGTCGACTCGCACGCCATCGCCGCACAGGTGAAGAAGGCCAAGAGCGCGGGCATCCCGGTCATCGCCTACGACCGGCTCGCCGAGGGTCCGATCGAGGCGTACATCTCCTTCGACAACGAGCTGGTCGGCGAGGTGCAGGGCCGCTCGCTGCTCGACGCGGTGGGATCGACCGGCTCCGCGAAGATCGTCATGATGAACGGCTCGCCCACCGACCCGAACGCCAAGCAGTTCAAGGAGGGCGCCCTCGCCCAGCTGACCGGCAAGGTGACGATCGCGAAGTCCTACGACACCAAGGACTGGAAGCCGGAGAACGCCCAGGCGAACATGGCCGAGGCGATCAACGCGATCGGCAAGGACGCCATCGCCGGCGTCTACTCCGCCAACGACGGCATGGCCGGCGGCATCATCAAGGCCCTGCACGCCGCGGGCGTCACCAAGCTGCCGCCGATCACCGGCCAGGACGCCGAACTCGACGCCGTGCAGCGGATCCTCACCGACGAGCAGTACATGAGCGTCTACAAGTCCTACCCGACGGAGGCGGAGAACGCCGCCGAGATGGCCGTCGCCAAGGTGCAGGGCAAGGACATCCAGTTCGACTCCCTGACCCGGGACAAGGTCGACAGCCCGACCGCCAAGGGCATCCCGGCCCAGCTGGTCCCCGTGGTCGCCCTGACCAAGTCCAACATCAAGGACACCGTCATCTCCGACGGCATCTACAAGACGTCCGAGATCTGCACCGCCCAGTACAAGTCGGCGTGCTCCGCGGCGGGGCTCAAGTAGCCCTGGCGCGGCCCTGATCCGTCCGGCCCGCCGGACCCGTCGCTCACACCGTCAGGTTCCTGCAACGCGCCGGACGGAGGCGCGTGCACATCGGGTGATACCGGTGGATTGCGGCGCTCGGGTCCGGGGAAGCCGTGTTGCACAGCCGGTCCGGGCCGCGCATAGTTGCGCTGCGGAACGACGCGGAGACTGGGGGTGTGACGGGCCATGGCCGGGCACGGGACCCAGGAGCATCCACACGGCGCCGACCGGCTGTGCGACGCAGGGGAGCGGGTGTACTCCCGCGCCGTGCGCCGCGGCCGGGTACCGCGCCGCGACGCGGAGCCGGTGCCCTGCCTGCTCGAACTGGCGCTGCTGCACCCGGACCCCGACGACATGGACTTCCTGGTGCCGACCGCGCCCCAGGAGGTCATGACCCGCCTGCTGCGCGGGATGTACGACGAGGTCAGCGCGAGCCACCGGCGGGTCGGCTCGGCCGTGGCGGCCTACGAGCGGTACGCGGGACTGGGCCGCCGGCTGCAGGTGCCCGCCACCACCGTCGAGGGCAGCGCGATCCGGGTCCTGGACGGCCTGTCCCGCATCCAGGCGGCCATGGACGAGGCGACCGAGGCGTGCCGGACGGAGGTGCTGACCGTCCAGCCCGGCGGCATCCGCCGCGAGCACGAGCTGTCGGAGGGCCTGCACCGGGCGCTGGCGCTGCGCGGCCGGGGCGTGCGCATGCGCGACCTGTACACGCACGTGGCCCGGCACGGGCAGGGCCTGCTCAACTACCTGGAGCTGATGGGCGACACCGTCGAGGCCCGCACGCTGGACGAGGTCATCGACCGGCTGATCCTCTTCGACCGCACGGTGGCCTTCATCCCCGCCAACTCCGACCGCACCATGGCCCTGGAGCTGCGCCATCCGGCCCTGGTCGAGTACCTGGTGACGGTCTTCGAACGCCTCTGGCGCCTGGCGATCCCGCTGACCGCGCCGCTGCCCGACACCGGCATCGAGGGCATCTCCCACCGGGAGCGGTCCATCGCCGCGCTGCTGGCGGAGGGCCACCAGGACGCGGTGATCGCCGAGCGGCTGGGCATCAGCGTGCGTACCTGCCGGGCGCACATCGCCCGGCTCTCGGAGACGCTCGGCGCGGCCAGCCGTACACAGCTGGGCGTCCGGATCGCCCAGGCGGGCCTGGACGGCCCCCCGGCCACCGGCGGGACGTCCGCGGTCAGCGCTCCCGGTCCAGGATCCCGGACCGTGCGATGAGGTAGCCGAGCTGGGCGCGGTTGGCGCTGCCGAGGGTGGCGGCGAGTTCGGCGATGTGTTCGCGGGCGGTGCGGACGTTCATGCCGAGGCGTTCGGTGATGACGGCGTCGGTGTGCCCTTCGACGAGGAGGGCGGCTATGGCGTGCTGGCGGGGGGTGACGGCACCGACGGACGGCTGCTGAGCCGCTTCCTGGCCGTTTATGTGCCCTTGCCATAGGGCGCGTTCGTACAGGGCCGCTCTCTCGGCGCAGAGGTCCTCCGGGCCGTGCTCCGGGTGTGGTGCCGGGCTCACCGGGTGTCCTTCCGTCGGCTTCAGGGTTCCTGCTTCAGGATGCCGGACTGTGCGATGAGGTAGCCGAGTTGCGCCCGGCTGCCACTGCCGAGAGCGGAGGCGAGTTTGGCGATGTGGGCGCGGCAGGTGCGGACGTTCATGCCCAGACGGCGGGCGATGGCCTCGTCGACGTGTCCCTCGACGAGGAGCTTGGCGATGGAGTGCTGGATCTCCGTGATGCCGTCGGGGGCGGTCTCGTAGGGGGCGCCGGTGCTCAACGGTACGGCTCTGGCCCACATGAACTCGAAAACTTTGATCAGGTATCGGACGAGACCCGGGTGACGTAGCTCCAGAGCGACCTGGCGGTCGTCACGGGTGGGGATGAACGCCACTGTCTCGTCGCAGATGATGAGGCGCTCGACCAGCTCGTCGATGGTGCGATACTCCACCTTGCCGTCGGCGAACTGGGAGACGTAGCCGAGTGTCTCGGGACTGTACCGAGCGGTGTGCTGGTACAACGTCCGGATGCGTACGCCGCGTTCGATGAGCGGACGGTCGCGTTCGAGTCCCTGTACGAGAGTGTGTTCGAGGCGGCGGCTGCTGGGCTGCACGGTGAGCATTTCCGACCGGCACTCGGACGTGGCCAGATCCAGTGCCGCGTTGATCCTGTCCAGGCCCTCCAGCACCGAAATGGAGTGCGTGGCCGTGGTGACCTGCGCGCTGAGCGCCATGAATGGCTCGAACGCCTCGGCCAGTTCGACGGAGAGCCGCCTGCGATCGGCGATCTCCCGCTCGATGGGGTTGAGCCGATGGGCCAGGGCGACCGACGGAGGCACTGGGCGCAGCCAGTTCGGATCGTCCGGATCGGGGTGCAGGAGAGCGAACTCCACCAGGCAGGGCGCCGGCTCCGCGTCTTCCCGTGCCACGCGGCCCGCGCGGAGCGCCTGCGCGTAAAGACGGGCTCCTTCCTCGCACAGCTCACTCATCGCATGGGGATGTGAGACATTGGTCTGATTTGTCAAGAAATCTCCACCCCCCAGGGTCCTGAACGTGCAGGAACATGATGCACCGTTTGGGTGGCCATGATGTGCCCGAATGAGCCATCGTCTATGACTGACGGGGGAGAGGGGACCTTCAAGTGAGGACGAAGCCGACTATGCATAAGAGAATGCTTCGCTCAGTGCTTGTTGCCGCCTGCTCTGCCGTCCTGGCCATCAGCGCGCTGGCTGGCCTGTCGGGCGCGGAGGGTCATACGACCCGGGCGGACAGCACGTGGGGAGTAGTCGCACCCGGTGGTGCCAGGACATTCGTCGTGGCCGACTCGGCTTCCCCCGTTCGTCCAGACGACAGCACGTGGGGCTGACCGATGACCACACCACCCGACGACCGCTCCTTCCGCCGCGAGATGGCCACCGCCTACCGCTCCGGCTGGCACTTCATCGACCTGGTCACCGCCATCCCCCACAGTGGTGACTCGTTGATGGTGACCGTCTTCGGTGAGCCGGTCGTCGTCACGCGGGACGAGGACGGCGACGTGCGGGCCTTCCGATGCCTGCGCCGGCCTCGCGGGGCGCCGCAGCCCGTGCGGTGCGCCATCCGCTACGGAATGATCTTCGTGAACCTGGACCAGCGGGACCACCGGCAGGTGGCGCCGGAGCCCGCCGACATCAGGACCATCTCAGCCACCCCCCGCAGTGCCTGACGCGATTCCCCCGTCGTAACAGATCGCTCAGGCGCTTCCCCCCCGCAGCGGCGTCACCGTGACCTGAACACGGTGACGCCGCTGCAGTTTTGTGCGCGTTCGCGTGGAGTTGCGTGACTGTCCTCCGCCCCGGTCTGTGGCCGGAAACAGCCCCTGCGCGCCGTTCCCCTCAGCCACGCCCCAGTGCCCGGGTCAGCCGGATCTCGATCACCACGCGGGCCGGGTTCGGCCTCGGGACCTTCTCGTAGCGCTCGGTGTAGCGGCGTTCCGCCTCCGCGACGTGTTCCGGCTCCGTACGGACGTACGCGCGTCCCTCCAGCGTCGCCCACCGCCGGCCGTCCACCTGGCACACGGCCACCGGCGCGCCCCGCTCCCCGGCCGCCCGTACGTGCCGCACCTTCGCGCTCGTCCCGCTGGTGATCACCCGGGCGAGCCGCGCCTCGGGGTCGTAGGTCACCGAGACGGGGACGACGTGCGGGGTGCCGTCGGGGCGGAGGGTGGTCAGCGTGCACACGTGCCGTTCCCGCCAGAAGCTGAGATACGCCGCGTCGGGAGCCCCCGGGTCCAGGGCATACGAGGTGGTGGCCATGGACACGGAAGTTAGCCGACCCGGGGGCGGAGGCGGGAACGGGGAGGAGGACGGTTGGGCGGGTCCGGCGGCGCGAAACCCGGGCCGGGCGGGGCTCCCGCAACCGGGTTGAGTGGAATAGACTCAACTTTGTGCACGTTGACTGAGTCAGCACCGGGAGACGTGGCAGACCGCCGACGCCGAGGAGGAGAGAAGCGACCGTGGACGCCGAGCTGACCAACAGGAGCCGGGACGCGATTCAGGCGGCCGGCAACCGGGCCGTGTCCGGTGGACACCCCGACCTGACCCCCGCCCACCTGCTGCTCGCGCTGCTGGAGGGGCAGGACAACGAGAACATCATCGACCTGCTGTCGGCCGTCGACGCCGACCAGGCGACCGTCCGGGCCGGCGCCGAGCGGGTGCTCGCGTCGCTGCCGAGCGTGACCGGTTCCACCGTGGCGCCGCCGCAGCCCAACCGTGAGCTGCTGGCGGTGATCGCGGACGCGCAGAGCCGCGCGAGGGACCTGGGCGACGAGTACCTGTCCACCGAGCACCTGCTCCTCGGCATCGCCGCGAAGGGCGGTGCGGCCGGCGAGGTGCTGGCCGGTCAGGGAGCCGGTGCGAAGAAGCTGCAAGAGGCGTTTCAGAAGGCGAGGGGAGGGCGCCGGGTGACCACACCCGACCCCGAGGGCCAGTACAAGGCCCTGGAGAAGTTCGGCACCGACTTCACGGCGGCGGCACGCGAGGGGAAGCTGGACCCGGTCATCGGCCGGGACCAGGAGATCCGCCGTGTCGTGCAGGTGCTGTCGCGGCGCACGAAGAACAACCCGGTCCTCATCGGTGAGCCCGGCGTCGGCAAGACCGCCGTCGTCGAGGGCCTCGCCCAGCGGATCGTCAAGGGCGACGTGCCCGAGTCCCTGAAGGACAAGCGGCTGGTCGCGCTCGACCTCGGGGCGATGGTCGCGGGCGCGAAGTACCGCGGCGAGTTCGAGGAGCGGCTGAAGACCGTCCTGGCGGAGATCAAGGACTCCGACGGGCAGATCATCACCTTCATCGACGAGCTGCACACGGTCGTCGGCGCGGGCGCCGGCGGCGACTCCGCCATGGACGCGGGCAACATGCTCAAGCCGATGCTGGCCCGCGGCGAGCTGCGCATGGTCGGCGCGACCACGCTCGACGAGTACCGCGAGCGGATCGAGAAGGACCCCGCCCTGGAGCGGCGCTTCCAGCAGGTGCTGGTCGCCGAGCCCAGCGTGGAGGACTCCATCGCGATCCTGCGCGGGCTCAAGGGCCGCTACGAGGCCCACCACAAGGTGCAGATCAACGACTCCGCGCTGGTGGCCGCCGCGACCCTGTCCGACCGCTACATCACCTCCCGTTTCCTGCCCGACAAGGCGATCGACCTCGTCGACGAGGCCGCCTCCCGGCTGCGCATGGAGATCGACTCCTCGCCGGTCGAGATCGACGAGCTCCAGCGCGCCGTCGACCGGCTGCGCATGGAGGAGCTGGCCCTCGACAAGGAGACCGACGCCGCCTCGCGCGAGCGGCTGGAGAAGCTGCGCCGCGACCTCGCCGACAAGGAGGAGGAGCTGCGCGGCCTGACCGCCCGCTGGGAGAAGGAGAAGCAGTCCCTCAACCGGGTCGGCGAGCTGAAGGAGAAGCTCGACGACCGGCGCGGCCAGGCCGAGCGCGCCCAGCGCGACGGCGACTTCGACACCGCCTCCAAGCTGCTGTACGCGGAGATCCCGGAGCTGGAGAAGGAGCTGGAGGCCGCCTCGCGCGCCGAGGAGGAGGCCGCCAAGGACACCATGGTCAAGGAGGAGGTCGGCCCCGACGACATCGCCGACGTGGTCGCCTCCTGGACCGGCATCCCGGCCGGCCGCCTGCTGGAGGGCGAGACGCAGAAGCTGCTGCGCATGGAGGACGAGATCGGCAAGCGGCTGATCGGCCAGGGCGAGGCCGTGCGCGCGGTCTCCGACGCGGTGCGCCGCTCCCGCGCCGGCATCGCCGACCCCGACCGGCCCACCGGCTCCTTCCTCTTCCTCGGCCCGACGGGCGTGGGCAAGACGGAGCTGGCCAAGGCGCTCGCGGACTTCCTGTTCGACGACGAGCGGGCGATGGTCCGCATCGACATGTCGGAGTACAGCGAGAAGCACAGCGTGGCCCGGCTGGTCGGCGCCCCGCCCGGATACGTCGGCTACGAGGAGGGCGGCCAGCTCACCGAGGCGGTGCGCCGCCGGCCGTACAGCGTGGTGCTGCTGGACGAGGTGGAGAAGGCCCACCCGGAGGTCTTCGACGTCCTGCTCCAGGTGCTGGACGACGGCCGGCTCACCGACGGGCAGGGCCGCACGGTCGACTTCCGCAACACGATCCTGATCCTCACCTCCAACCTGGGCAGCCAGTTCCTGATCGACCCGATCGCCGGCGAGGCGGAGAAGAAGGAGCAGGTCCTTGAGGTCGTCCGCGCCTCCTTCAAGCCGGAGTTCCTCAACCGGCTGGACGACCTGGTGGTCTTCTCGGCCCTCACCAAGGAGGAACTGAGCCGGATCGCGAAGCTCGCCATCGACCGGCTCGCCAAGCGGCTGGCGGAACGGCGCCTGGCGCTGGACGTCACGCCCGAGGCGCTGGCCTGGCTCGCCGACGAGGGCATGGACCCCGCCTACGGCGCCCGACCGCTGCGCCGCCTGGTGCAGACGGCCATCGGCGACCGGCTCGCCAAGGAGATCCTCTCCGGGGAGATCAAGGACGGCGACACGGTGCGTGTCGACCGGTTCGGCGAGGGGCTGCTGGTGGGGCCTGCGACCGGCAAGACGCTGTAGTCGACCGGGGGCGGCCGGGGGCGGCCGGAGTCGACCGGGAGCGACCGGGGGCGGTGCGCGGCGGTCGTCGGCCGTGTGGCGCCGGTCGTCCGTCGGGCGGCCCCGGTCCGGTTCGCCCGGCGGTGGCCACCCGTACGGCGGTCCGCCGTACGGCCCCCTTCCCCGGCCTCCTTCCCCGGCTCCCGGGGAAGGAGGCCCAATCCGTGCCGGGGCGGTGGTGAGGCGTGTCAGGCCCGGGGCGGAGCGGGTACCCGGCCTGCGGCCGCTCGGGTGACCGGATCGTGTCAGCCCAGGGCTGACAGGGGCCTGAGGGGCTTGCCACGCCCCTCCCCGGATGGGGGAGGATGGCGGGATCCGTACGAAGGGAAAAACACGGTGAGCATCGACCCGTCCTCGATTCCGAACTTCGGGGGCCAGCCCGAGCCGCAGCCCCAAGGACCGGCGGGCCCCGTCGTCCCGGATCAGGACCTTGTGAAGCAGCTCCTGGACCAGATGGAGCTCAAGCACCTCGTCGACGAGGAGGGTGACCTCGTCGCGCCGTGGGAGCAGTTCCGCACGTACTTCATGTTCCGTGGCGAGGGCGACCAGCAGGTCTTCTCGGTGCGGACGTTCTACGACCGGCCGCACAAGATCGACGACAAGCCCCAGCTGCTGGAGGCCATCGACGACTGGAACCGCCGCACCCTGTGGCCGAAGGTCTACACCCACACCCACGACGACGGCGCCGTCCGCCTCATCGGCGAGGCGCAGATGCTGATCGGCGTGGGCGTGAGCCTGGAGCACTTCGTCTCCTCGACCGTCAGCTGGGTGCGGGCCGCGCTGGAGTTCGACCGCTGGCTGGTCGAGCAGCTCGGTCTGGAGGAGGAGATCGACGAGGCGGACAAGCCGGAGGACGGCGAGGCGTAGTACGCGTCCGCGCGGGTTCGGCCGTGGATCCGTGAGGACCCTCGGCTACGACGCGTGAGTGGACGGGAGCCCGGCCGGGGCGGGACCTTCGAGGTCCCACGCCCCGCACCGGGCTCCCGCTGTGTGCGGGCCCTGGGTGTCTTCGCCCCGCCGCCCCCACCCGTTTCCCCTCCCCGGGCGGCTCCGCCCCCTGCGCCCCCTGCGCGGGTCGGTCCCGGTTCTCGCGGGGCTCCGCCCCCGCACCCCGGCGGGGCTCCGCACCGGCCCTTGCGGGTGCTTCGTCCCCGGCGCCCGGCTCGGCCCTCGCGGGGCTTCGCCCCTGCGCCCCCGGCGCGGGTTCGGTCCCAGTCCTCGCGGGGCTCCGCCCCGTGCGCCCTTGCGGGGCCGCGCTCCCAGCCGGCAGGGGAGCCTTGACCTCCGCTCCCGGCCCCGGCCCCGCCCCCGGCCCCGGCCGGGGAGCCCCGCCCCCCGCCCCCCGGCCCCGGCAGGGGTGTTGCCCGGCCGCCGTCCCCGGCGGGTCAGGCCGCCAGGGTTTTCAAGCGGGTGGCGGCTTCCTGGAGTACGGGGATCTGCTTGCAGAAGGCGAAGCGGACGAAGGGGGCGCCCTCGACGCGGTGGTCGTAGAAGACCGCGTTGGGGATGGCGACCACGCCCGCCCGTTCGGGCAGCGCGCGGCAGAAGGCGAAGCCGTCGCTCTCGCCGAGGGGGCGGATGTCGGTGGTGACGAAGTAGGTGCCCGCCGGCTGGAAGACCCCGAAGCCCGCCTCCGCGAGCCCGGCGGCCAGCACGTCCCGCTTGGCCCGCATGTCCTCGCGGAAGGCGGCGAAGAACGACTCGGGCAGCGCCAGCGCCTCGGCGACCGCGTACTGGAAGGGGCCCGAGGCCACGTACGTCAGGAACTGCTTGGCCGAGCGCACCGCCGTGACCAGGCCGGGAGCGGCCGTGATCCAGCCGACCTTCCAGCCGGTGAACGAGAACGTCTTGCCGGCCGAGCCGATCGTGACCGTGCGCTCGCGCATCCCGGGGAGCGTGGCGAGCGGGATGTGCTCCGCGTCGTCGAAGACCAGGTGCTCGTACACCTCGTCGGTGACCACCAGCAGATCGCGCGCGACGGCCAGTTCGGCGATCGCCGTCAGCTCCTCGCGGGTGAGCACCGTGCCGGTCGGATTGTGCGGGGTGTTGATCAGCAGCAGCCGGGTCCGGTCGGTCACGGCCGCCCGCAGTTCGTCGAGGTCCAGCCGGAACGCGCCCTCGTGCGGCCGCAGCGTCACCGGTACGCGCCGCCCGCCCGCCATGGCGATGCAGGCCGCGTAGGAGTCGTAGTACGGCTCCAGGGCGACCACCTCGTCGCCCGGCTCCACCAGCGCCAGCAGGGCCGCCGCGATGGCCTCGGTGGCGCCCGCGGTGACCAGCACCTCCGTGTCCGGGTCGTAGGAGAGGCCGTAGCGCCGCAGCTGGTGCTCGGCGACGGCCGTGCGCAGTTCGGGGACGCCGGGCCCCGGCGGGTACTGGTTGCCGCGCCCGTCGCGCAGCGCCCGTACCGCCGCCTCACGGATCGCTTCGGGGCCGTCGGTGTCGGGGAAGCCCTGTCCCAGGTTGATCGCCCCGGTGCTCACGGCGAGGGCGGACATCTCGGCGAAGATCGTCGTCCCGAACTCGGCGAGCCGGCGGTTGAGGAGCGGGCGTGCGCTGGAGGTCATGCCGGCCATCCTGCGCCCAAGCTCTGGACTTCCTCAAGTGTGCTTTGGTCCGCGCGGCGGCCGGGGATATCCGGGGCACGCAGCGAGCGAAGCGCCCACGGGGGGCGTTCCCGGGGAGGCGTCCCGGGGGAGCGGAAGGAGCGTGACGCCATGGTCTTCTTCATGGTCCTGGCGGTGATCGCGGTGCTGTTCCTGGGCGCCGCGGCACGGGGGAAGGCGCGCGGCGGCCGGAAGGTCCGGTCGGGCAAGGCGCGTCGCACGCGGGCGTACAGCGGGGGAGCGGGAGGCGGCGGGGGCGCCGGTTGGTGGGCGTCGGACGGCGGGAGCTCGTCGTCCGGCGGCCACCATTCCGGCGGTCACCACTCGGGTGGTCACCACTCCTGCGGGGGGCACTCCTCCTGCGGCGGTCACTCCTCGTGCGGCGGGTCGTCCTGCGGCTCGTCGTGCGGGGGCGGATGCGGCGGAGGCAGCTGACACGGGGCAGCTGAGCTCCTGGGCCGGGTCGTCGGCCGGCCGCGCCCAGCGGGCCGCGCCGTCGGCCGGTCCGCTCTCCGGGCCGGTCGCCGCCCGGGTCCGCTCTCCGGGCCGGTTCGCCGACCGGGCCCGGCGAGCGCCGCGTCCGTGCCGGGGCGTCCGCCGGGGAAGTCGCTTCCGCCGGGCGCCCCGGCGCACACCACCGAGTGCGCCGATATGTACGCCCTGGCGTACGCCGTAGTTGAACAGTTGAGCTGTAAAACCCTCTGAGGGATGGAAACCCCACGAAGTTGGGTAAAAAAGCTGTGGCGGCACCGCCGTTCGTGATTCCCTCTAACTCGCCGACGCAGCCCCCAGGACATCCTGCTCACACCCCTTCTGAACTGGGCTGACCGGGCCGTCCTCCCCCGTGTCGACCGGGGTGCGCCGGCCCCTGAATCCCCACTTTCTTAAGCGTGCTAGCGGAGCCGATCCATGCTCACGACCCTGAAGACCTCCTACACCGACACGCGCGCGGCCGACCTCGCCTGGGCGCTGGGACGCGAGCCGCTGCCCGCACTCGCCACACTCGACCTCGAACTGTCCGGCGCGAAACTGCAGTTGAGACTTCTCGGCGCCTCCCACCAGGTCCTCCTGGAGGAGGAGCGGGGCACCTGCTCGGAGACGGTGGCGTGCATCGCGGGCTCCAGCACGCCCCTGCCGCTCGGCGTCGCCAAGCGGATCGGCGACTGGGAGTACGAGTTCGCCGCGCGCGTCGAGGAGTTGTCGCCCGGTTCGTTCGCCGGGCGCGCGCAGGAACTGCTGGCCCTCGTCTGCGACCACCCCAACGGCCTGGCCGGCGTCTTCCCGGGCAGTCCGCACGCGTTCACCGCCATGCTGGCCCAGCGGCAGGGCGGCCAGGTGCACTGGCGCACCTGGCACGCCTACCCGCAGGACGGGCAGTTGGTGGCGACCCGCACCAGGGTCGGCGCACGCCGGTCCGCACCGGTCGGCGTCAACTGAGCGAGTTCAAACAAAGGATGCGTCAGTGACTCCGTTTCCACACGTGTGGGTGACGAAGCGTGGCAGGCCCGTGACGTAACGTCGCAGTCGTGATCGAACCGCACGCCCCGGCCCCGCCCCGCCCGGCGCCCCCACGAAGTGGCTGCGCCCGGCTGCCCGTCCGGCCGGGAACCGGCCGGTTCCTCGTCCTCACCGGCGTCTTCGTCTGCGCGGCCTGCGCACTCGTGTACGAACTCGAACTGGTCGCGCTGGCCTCTTACCTGATGGGCGACTCGGTCACCCAGGCGTCCGTCGTGCTGTCCGTGATGGTGTTCGCGATGGGCGTCGGCTCGCTCGTCGCGAAGCGGCTGCGGCGGCGCGCGGCGATCGCCTTCGGCGCCATCGAGGCGACGCTCGCCCTGGTCGGCGGGGGCAGCGCCATGGCGCTCTACGCCGTCTTCGCGTGGACCGGCGACTGGGGCGGCCTGTGGGCGAGCGGCCCGCGCTGCCTGCTGGTCGCCTTCTCGCTCGCCATCGGCCTGCTCGTCGGCGCCGAGGTGCCGCTGCTGATGGAGCTGATCCAGCGGATCCGCCGCCAGGACGCCGGCGGCGCGGTCGCCGACCTGTTCGCCGCCGACTACGTCGGCGCGCTCGTCGGCGGCCTCGCCTTCCCGTTCCTCCTGCTGCCGCTGCTCGGCCAGCTGACCGGCGCGCTGCTCACCGGCGCGGTCAACGTGCTGGCCGGCGGGACCCTCGTGCTCGGCCTGTTCCGGCGGGACCTCACCCCGCGCGGGCGACGGCTGCTGCTCGCCGCCAACCTCGCCGTGCTCGCCCTGCTCGGCTCGGCCGCCGCCCTGGCCGACGACTTCGAACAGGCCGCCCGGCAGGCGGTCTACGGCGACGACGTGCGGGTGGCGATGCAGACCGGCGTCCAGGAGATCGTGCTGGCCGGCGGCACCCGGGGCCGTCCGCTCGACCTGTTCCTCGACGGACGGCTCAGGGTCAGCAGCCAGGACGAGCGCCGCTACCACGAGGGGCTCGTCCAGCCCGCGATGGCCGGTCCGCACGCCCGCGTGCTGATCCTCGGCGGCGGCGACGGCCTCGCCGCCCGCGAGGTGCTGCGCCACCCGGGCGTGGACCGCGTGGACGTCGTCGAACTGGACCCGGCCGTCGTCCGCCTGGCGCGCACCGACCCGGCCCTCGCCCGGCTGAACGGGCACGTGTACGGCGACCGGCGCGTCCATGTGCGGACGGCCGACGCGTTCGCCCGGCTGCGGGTGACGCCCGCGGCGGCGTACGACGTGGTGATCGAGGACCTGCCCGACCCGGGCATCACGGCGAGCACCAAGCTGTACTCGCGGGAGTTCTACGACCTGGCCCGGCGCGCCCTGGCGCCCGGCGGGCGGCTCGCGGTGCACGCGGGCCCGCTCGCCTCCCGGCCGAGCGTGTTCTGGACGGTGGACACGACCATCCGCGCGGCCGGGCTGCGCACCGTCCCCTACCGGGTGGGCGGCCGCGGCTCCCGTTTCGCCGCCGGGCCCGACCGGGCGTCCGGCGCCCTGCGCGCCCCGCGCGACTGGGGTTTCGTCCTGGCCGCCCGCACCGCGCCGGACCTCGCCCTGGACCCCCGGGCGCCACGCCCGCGCACGCTCACCGCGGTCACGCTCGTCGCGGACGCCCGCGCCGCCGCCCGCACCCGTGTCCGCGACCTGCCCGCGTCGACGCTGATCCACCCGCGCTACGCCGGCTGACCCCTCGGCGGCAGGCGGCACCGGGCGCGCAGGGGACGTGTGCGCCGTACGGGCGTGCCGGTGGCCCGTCCCTCCCCCGGAGTGGGACGGGCCACCGGGCTTCCCCCCGCTGCGGCGACCGGGGCGACGTACGGCGGCACGGGATCCCGCCTCCCCCGCCCCGGCCCCCGGCCGTTCCCCGCGGCTGTCGTCGGCCCCGGCGGTCCCGACGTCTCCGGAAGCCCCGGTCCGACGCAGTGCTGCCGGTGCGTCATGAACGTACGGCCGCATGGTGCGGCGGCGCATCACGCCGCGGGTGGAGCCCGGGGTGAACCGACGCGGTAGCCGCTCGGTTCCTGCAACTTCCGCGGTACCGCGAAAGGTTGACGCGGAGCCTCGCGCACCGGGTTTACGCTGCGGCGATGCGGACCCACCCCCTCGTGGTCGACGGCCTGACGGCCCTGGTGCCGACGGCCGTCGCGTGCCTGCTCGGCGCGGAGGCCGGCAGCCAGGGGTGGCCCCCGCTCGACGTGTCCGCCTGGGTGCTCGTCGCCCTGACCAACCTGCCGCTCGCCCTGCGCGGCAGGGCCCCGGTCGCCGTCCTCCTCTTCGTCCACGTCTGCTGGGCGCTCTACGTCGCCCTCGGGAACTGGCCGGTGGTGAACTCCCCGGCCGCCATGGTCGCCCTCTACACGGTGGCCGCCACCCGGCCCGCCCGGACCACCGCGGTGTGCGCCGCCCTGCTGGGCGCCGTGTGGGTCTACGCGGGAGTGGTCAGCGGGTCGGACATGATGGCGTCGGTCGTGGGCCAGGCGGTCGGCTATCCGCTGGCGCTGTGGTGGTTCGGCCACCTCGCCCGCAGGAGCGCCGAACTGACCGTCCGGCTGCGCGCCGAGCAGGCCGAGCGGGCGCGGCGCGAGGTCGCCGAGGAGCGGGTGCGGATCGCGCGCGAACTGCACGACGTGGTCGCCCACCACATGGCGGTCATCAACGTCCAGGCGGGCCTGGCCCGGTTCGTCTTCGACTCGGACGCGCCCACCGCGCGCGCCGCGCTGGGCACCATCGGCACCGCGAGCGGCGAGGCGCTGGCGGAACTGCGCCGCATGCTGGGGCTGTTGCGCGCGGACGGCCTGGACGGCGAGGAGCGGGGCGGCGCCGCCACCGAGCCGACGCCCGGCCTGGACCGGCTGGAGGAGATGGTGGAACGGGTCCGGGCGGGCGGCGTCCCGGTCGCCCTGCGCGTGCGCGGTGAGCCGAGGACGCTGCCGTCCGGGATCCAGCTGTGCGTCTACCGGGTCGTCCAGGAGGCCCTGACGAACGTGCTGAAGCACGCGCCGGGGGCCCGTGCCGCCGTGGAACTCGCCTACCGCGCGGGCGAGATAGAGGTGTCGGTCACCGACGACGGGAGCGGCCCGGGCAAGGAGCGCGACGGCGGCCGGGGCAAGGAGCGCGACGGCGGCCGGGGTCAGAGCAGGGACGGCGGCCGGACGCAGGGCAGGGACCGCGGCAGGGAGTCCGGCCGGGAAGCGGGCCGGGACCGCGGGCGGGAACACGGCCGGGACCACGGCAAGGAGCGTGGGAGGGGGGTGGATCCGGACAGAATGCGGCAGCACCGCGGTCACGGGTTGATCGGCATGCGCGAGCGCGCCAAGCTCTACGGCGGGACGATCGTCGTCGGCCCGCGGCGCGAGGGGGGATTCGGCGTGCGTCTGACCCTTCCGACGTCGGAGCAGGCCGCACGCCGGGGAGACGCCGTCAGGGAATGATCAGAGTGCTGGTGGTCGACGACCAGTTCCTCGTGCGCAGCGGACTGGTCGCGCTGCTGCGCGCCGCCCCCGGCATGGAGGTCGTCGCGGAGGCCGCGGACGGGGCGGAAGCGGTGACCCTGGCCGCCAGGACCCGGCCGGACGTGATCCTGATG
Source organism: Streptomyces sp. NPDC018610 (assembly GCF_044391765.1). Classification (NCBI taxonomy): domain Bacteria; kingdom Bacillati; phylum Actinomycetota; class Actinomycetes; order Kitasatosporales; family Streptomycetaceae; genus Streptomyces; species Streptomyces sp. NPDC018610. The sequence goes on along the minus strand of NZ_JBISAL010000003.1, from coordinate 192,424 downwards.
GACATCCGCATGCCCGGGATGACGGGCATCGAGGCGACCCGGCGGATCCTCGCCGACGCGGCGGACCCGGCGCCCCGCATCCTGATCCTCACCACCTTCGACCTCGACGAGTACGTGTACGGCGCCCTGCGGGCCGGCGCGGCCGGCTTCCTCCTCAAGGACGCGGGCCCCGAACGCCTGCTGGCCGCGGTGGCCGCCGTGCACGGCGGCGACTCCCTGTTCGCGCCGGTGGTCACCCGGCGGCTGGTGGAGGCGTTCACGGAGCGTACGGACGCCCCGCCGGCGCCCGCGGAGTCCCCGCCCGGCCTGCGCGCCCTCACCACCCGCGAAGTGGAGGTGCTCCGGCTGGTCGCCCGGGGCCTGACCAACGCCGAGGCGGCCGACCGCCTCTTCATCAGCGAGGCCACCATCAAGACCCACCTCAACCGCACGATGGCCAAACTGAGCCTGGCGAGCCGCGCGCAGGCGGTGGTAATGGCGTACGAGACGGGCCTCGTCCGGCCGGGCGGCGAGGCCTGACCGGCGGCTCGCCGGGGCAGGGGCCGGGAGTCCCCGCCGTTTCACGGGCGGTGCTCGCTCTCGTGGGAAGGGTCCCGTGGGAGCGGTCCCGCGAGAACGGTCACGGGGCGGGAAGGGTATTCGGGGCCTTCACTGGGTAATGTCGGCTGACATGGAGCACGAGGTGTTCGTTCCGGTTCCGGCCCGGCGGCTGCGGGCGGCGCTCGCCGACCCCGACCAGGTTGCCCGGGCGGTCCCCGGGTTCCAGCAGGACGCGGGCGCCGAGCCCGTCGCCGGCCGCCTGAAGATGCGGATCGGCGGCACCTCCATCACCTACCGGGGCGCCCTGCGCCTCCTGGCCCGGGACGACGGCACGTACGCCGTCGAGGGCGAGGCGGCCGAGTCCCGGGGCACCGGATCGGTGAAGCTCGCGCTCACCCTCCGCCTCCGCGACGCCGACGACGGGACGACGCTCATCGCCGACGGCACCGCGTCCGCCGACGGCCGGGTCGCCGAGCTGGCCCCGGACGCCGTGCGGACCGCCGTGGCCCGGCTGCTGAACCGCTTCGCGCAGAACCTGGCCGACGGGAGCGCCGGACCGGAGGCAGGCAGCCCGGCCGACGGGGACGCCGGACCGGAGGCAGGCAGGACGGGGGTGGAGGCCGAGCCGGATCCGGAGTCCACGGAGGAACTCGCCACCGAGGACTTCGCCCCGCTGGCGACGGGCGACTTCGAGGCCACGCCGGACGCGGACGACGCCCCGGCGCCGCCGCCCCCGGCCGCCCCCACCGGCCCCGGTGACGCGGCCCCCGGTGGCGCGGCCTCCTCCGGCCCCGCCCCCGTCTCGGATTCCGCCGAGGACGCCGGCGCCGCCGGACCGCTCCCCGCCGATCACCCCGCCGAGCCCGCCGAGCCCGCCTCCGTCTTCGACACCGAGGTCCCGCCGCCCTCCCTCGACCCGGCGGTCGACGACGAGTACGGCCCGTACGAGGGCGACGAGAGCGCGAATGGCCTGAGCGACGAGGAGGACGAGGAGGGCGGGGCGGACGGCCCGGCCGAAGACGCCGTTCCCGGTTCCGGCTCCGTTCCCGGCTCCGGCTCCGGCTCCGGCTCCGTTCCCGGTTCCGGTTCCGGCTCCGTTCCCGGTTCCGGCTCCGGAGGCTTCGCCGAGTCCGCCGGGCCGCCCGCCGAGGCCGCGCACGCGCGCCGCACGATGATCGGGCGCAGCGCCGAGGAGGTGGACCACGCGCCGCCGCGTGGTCGCTACGCCCCCGTCCCCGCGCCGCTCACCGTCTCCGCGGGTTCCGCGCTGCGCTGGGCGGCCCCCGCCGCGGCGCTCGCGGTGGCCGGGGCGATCGTCGTGGGCAGGGCCCTGCGCCGCCGCCGCTGACACCCCGGCCGCCCCGGGCGCGGACCGGCCTCCTGATCGGCCCAGTAGCCTCGTCCCGTGAGTAACGAAGACATCACGCTGACCGCGGGCGACGCGGAAGCGACCGTTCAGCCGGGCAACGGCGGCCGCATCGGAGGACTCCGGGTGGGCGGTCTGGAGCTGCTGCGCCAGGGCGGGAAGTTCGGCTGTTTCCCGATGGTCCCCTGGTGCGGCCGGATCCGTGACGGCGAGTTCCGGGACGGCGCCACCGTCCACCGGATGCCGCTCAACTCCCCGCCGCACGCCATCCACGGCACCGCGCGCGACGGCGCCTGGCGCACGGCCCGCGTCTCGGCGGACGAGGCGGTGATCACGTACGACCTCGTCGAGCCCTGGCCCTACCCCGCCCGCGTCACCCAGGTCGTCACGCTGACCGAGGACTCCCTGACGCTGCGGATGTCGGTGGAGACGTACGCGTCCTCCTTCCCGGCCCAGATCGGCTGGCACCCCTGGTTCAACCGGAACCTCGGCGGCGAGGACGTGCGGCTGGACTTCCGTCCCGCCTGGCAGGAGGAGCGCGGCGAGGACCACCTGCCCACCGGCCGCCGCGTCGACCCGAAGCCGGGTCCGTGGGACGACTGCTTCGGGATGCCCGACGGCGTCGACGTCGCGCTCACCTGGCCCGGGCAGCTGGAGCTGAAGGTGACCAGCCCCGACCAGTGGGTCGTCGTCTACGACGAGCAGGAGGCCGCCGTGTGCGTGGAGCCGCAGACCGGCCCGCCCAACGGCCTGAACACCCGTCCGCGCCTGGTCACGCCGCTGGAGCCGCTCGAGGCCGCGACCACCTGGGCCTGGCGCCGCAACTAAGCTGGCTGCCATGAGCGACGTTCGCGGCGAGCTGCTGCAGCAGATCAAGGACAAGGCCGTGGTGCACGGCAAGGTGACCCTGTCGTCGGGTCTGGAAGCCGACTACTACGTCGACCTTCGGCGCATCACCCTCGACGGTGAGGCGGCCCCGCTGGTCGGCCAGGTGCTGCTCGACCTGACCGCCGACTTCGAGTTCGACGCGGTCGGCGGCCTGACGATGGGCGCCGACCCCGTCGCCGCGTCGATGCTGCACGCGGCCGCCGCGCGCGGGCGGAAGCTGGACGCCTTCGTGGTGCGCAAGGCCGCCAAGGCGCACGGCCTGCAGCGGCGCGTGGAGGGTCCGGACATCAAGGGCCGCCGTGTCCTGGTCGTCGAGGACACGTCCACCACCGGCGGTTCCCCGCTCACCGCCGTCGAGGCGGTGCGCGAGGCGGGCGCGGAGGTGGTCGCGGTCGCCACGATCGTCGACCGGGCCACGGGCGCCGACGAGAAGATCCGTCAGGGCGCCGGGGTGCCGTACGTCTTCGCGTACTCGAAGGACGAACTGGGCCTGGACTGAGCGCGCGGGGGCGCGTTCGCCGTCCGCACGCGACCCGTTATCCACAGGCTGGACAGGGTGTCCGTAGCATCCGGCCCCGTCTGCGAAGATGGGGCCGACGATGACGTCACTCCCTAGGTCAGGGCCGTAAGAACGCAGAACGCACCCCGCACATACAAGGAGCGGACAGATGCCCATCGCAACCCCCGAGGTCTACAACGAGATGCTCGACCGGGCGAAGGCAGGCAAGTTCGCCTACCCGGCCATCAACGTGACGTCCTCCCAGACCCTGCACGCGGCCCTGCGCGGCTTCGCGGAGGCGGAGAGCGACGGCATCGTCCAGATCTCCACGGGTGGCGCGGAGTTCCTCGGCGGCCAGTACAGCAAGGACATGGTCACCGGCGCCGTGGCCCTGGCCGAGTTCGCGCACATCGTCGCCGAGAAGTACCCGGTCAACATCGCGCTGCACACGGACCACTGCCCGAAGGACAAGCTCGACGGGTACGTGCGTCCGCTGCTCGCGCTCTCCCGGAAGCGCGTCGACGCCGGCCTGAGCCCGCTGTTCCAGTCCCACATGTGGGACGGCTCCGCGGAGACCCTCGCCGACAACCTCCAGATCGCGCAGGAGCTGCTGGAGCAGGCCCGCGCCGCCAAGATCATCCTCGAGGTGGAGATCACCCCGACCGGCGGCGAGGAGGACGGCGTCTCCCACGAGATCAACGACTCCCTCTACACCACGGTCGACGACGCGATCCGCACCGCCGAGGCCCTGGGCCTGGGCGACAAGGGCCGCTACCTGCTGGCCGCCTCCTTCGGCAACGTGCACGGCGTGTACAAGCCGGGCAACGTGGTGCTCCGTCCCGAGCTGCTCAAGGAGCTCAACGAGGGCGTGGCCGCGAAGTACGACAAGCCGGCCGGCTCGCAGCCGTTCGACTTCGTCTTCCACGGCGGCTCCGGTTCCTCGGAGGAGGAGATCCGCACCGCCCTGGAGAACGGCGTGGTCAAGATGAACATCGACACCGACACCCAGTACGCGTTCACGCGTCCGGTCGTCGACCACATGTTCAAGAACTACGACGGTGTCCTGAAGGTCGACGGCGAGGTCGGCTCGAAGAAGACGTACGACCCGCGCACCTGGGGCAAGCTGGCCGAGGGCGGCATGTCGGCGCGTGTCGTGGAGGCCTGCGGCCACCTGCGTTCGGCGGGCACCCGCATCAAGTAGCACCCGGATCGTCGCGGCAGACGATCCTTCGGCGGACCCGGCGCTCCAGGCGCCGGGTCCGTTCTCGTCCGGCCGCCGGTTACGGCCCGGCCGGCCGGTTCTGGTCGGGCCCGTCGGTTCTGGTCCGGCCGGTCGGTTCTGGTGGGGCTCGCCGGTTTGCGTGCGGCTGGACGGTTCTGGTCCGGCCGGTCGGGTCTCGTCGGGCCGGTCGGTTCTGGTCCGGCCGGTCGGTTCTGGTGCGGCTCGCCGGTTTGCGTTCGGCCGGTCCGTTCTCGTCCGGCCGGCCGGTTCTCGTCGGGCCGGGCGGTTCTCGTCTGGCCCGTCGGCGGCCGACGGGGGATGATCGCGGCATGGCTGTCCCCGCACAGCACGCGCCCCAGCACGCGCCCGACGTCAGGATCTCCAGCCCCGCCGGCCGATGGATCCTGTTCACCACCGTGCTCGGCTCCAGCATGGCCCTGCTGGACTCGACCGTCGTCAACGTCGCCCTGCCACGGATCGGCCAGGACCTGGACGCCGACCTGGCCGCCCTCCAGTGGACCGTCAACGCGTACATGCTCACCCTGGCCGCGCTGATCCTGCTCGGCGGCTCCCTGGGCGACACCTACGGCCGCCGGAAGGTCTTCGTGCTCGGCGTGGTGTGGTTCGCCTCGGCCTCCCTGCTGTGCGGCCTCGCTCCGTCCACCGGCGTGCTGATCGCCGCCCGCGCCCTCCAGGGCGTCGGCGGGGCCCTGCTGACCCCCGGCTCCCTGGCGCTGATCCAGGCATCCTTCCACCCGGACGACCGGGCGCGTGCGGTCGGCCTGTGGTCGGGCTTCGGCGGCATCGGGGCGGCCGTCGGCCCGTTCGTGGGCGGCTGGCTCGTAGACGGCCCCGGCTGGCGCTGGGTGTTCCTGCTCAACGTCCCGCTGGCGCTGCTGTGCGCGCCCGTGGCCGTCCGGCACGTCCCCGAGTCCTCGGCCGGCGCCGCGCACGGCCGCTTCGACGTCACCGGGGCGGCCCTGGGCGCGCTCGCCCTGGCCCTGGTGACCTACGCCCTCATCGAGGCGCCCGGCGGCTCGGCGGCCGTCGCGGTCACCGCGGCCGCCGGGGTCGCGGCGGGCGTCGCCTTCGTGTACGTGGAGAGGCGCCGCCCGGACCCGATGCTGCCGCCGGACATCTTCGCCTCCCGCCAGTTCACGGCGGTCAACCTGGTCACGCTGTGCGTGTACGCGGCGTTCGGCGGCTTCTTCTTCCTGACCGCCCTCCAGCTCCAGGTGGTGGCGGGCTACTCGCCGCTGCGGGCGGGCACCGCGCTGCTCCCGACGACCGTCCTCATGCTGCTGTTCTCGGCCCGCTCGGGCGCCCTCGCCGACCGCATCGGCCCGCGCGTCCCGCTGACCGTGGGCCCGTTGCTGTGCGCGGCCGCGATGCTGCTGATGCGGCGGGTCGGCAAGGACGCGGACTACCTCACCGACGTGCTGCCCGCCCTGCTGGTCATGGGCGCCGGCATGGTGACCCTGGTCGCCCCGCTGACCGCCACCGTCCTCGCCTCCGTGGACACCTCCCGTGCGGGCCTGGCCAGCGGCATCAACAACGCCGCCGCCCGCGCGGCGGGCCTGGTCGCGGTGGCGGCGCTGCCGCTGCTGGCCGGGATGGGGCCGGACGCGTACCGCTCGGCGGACGCCTTCGACGCGGCGTTCCGGCGGGCCATGCCGATCTGCGCGGGGGTGCTGGTGGCGGGGGCGGTGCTGGCCTTCGCGACCGTCCGCCGCCCGGTCACCGCATGCCGGCACCCGGAGTGCCGCACCCACGGCTCCGTGACCGCCCCGCCCCTGGAACCGGAGCGCGGGACGACGGAGCCCTAGGGCAACGCGCCCTGGGGCTCGGCGCCGACCGTGCGCTCAGGCCTTCAGTTCGGCGTACGCCTCTTCGCTGCTGTCCCGCAGGAACTCCCGGCACCGGGTCGCCTCGTCCGTCTCTCCGATCTCACCGGCGGCGCGGGCGAGCGCGGCCAGGCAGCGCAGGAAGCCGCGGTTGGCGCTGTGGTCCCAGGGGATGGGGCCGTGCCCCTTCCACCCGGCCCGGCGCAGCTGGTCGAGCCCGCGGTGGTACCCGGTCCGCGCGTAGGCGTACGACTCGACGACCCGGCCCCCGGCGAAGGCGTCGTCGGCGAGGACCGCCCAGGCCAGCGAGAACGTCGGGTGCTGGGCCGCGACCTCGGCCGCCGGCAGCGACTCCTCTTCCAGCAGGCGGTACGCCTCCTCGTTCTCCGGGAGGCGGGTCGGCTCCGGGCCGCCGAGCAGGTTCTTGTGCGTGGTCATGGAAGCAGTCTGCCACTGGGCGCCGGGCCGCCGGTCCGCCCCTGCCTTTCCCGCCCCGGCCCCCGAGCGGACCGTACGGACCGTAAGGGCCGTGCGAGACCGGACGAGACCGGACGGCACCGGGCGGGACCTGACGGCACCGGGCGGCACCTGACCGGGGGCCGGGCGGCACCGGGCCGACCTTGCGATCTGCGCCGGGGGTGCGCAGGATGCGGGTGGGGACCGGGGCCCCCGTGCCGGCATCGGCAGGGGCGGACCGCTACCCGGAGTACATGCAGGAGACAGCGATGTCCCACCAGGCTCAACCGACCGCGAGGCCCGAGAGGGCCGCCGCTGAGCCCGAGACCCCGCATCTCGACTTCGAAGGCACGACGCCGTACGAGGACTACGTCAAGGCGGACGTGCTCACCCACCTCCAGCACACCCTCTCCGACGATCCCGGAGAGATGGTCTTCCTGGTCACGACCCAGGTCATGGAGCTGTGGTTCACCGTCATCGTCCATGAGTGGGAGACCGCGGCCCACGCCCTGCGCACGGACGACGTGCCGACGGCGATCGCCGCGCTGAAGCGCTCCGTACGGGAGCTGGAGGCGCTGAACGCCTCCTGGAAGCCACTCGGACAGCTCACCCCGGCCCAGTTCAACAGCTACCGCGGCGCCCTCGGCGAGGGCTCCGGGTTCCAGTCGGCGATGTACCGGCGCATGGAGTTCCTGCTCGGCGACAAGTCCGCGTCGATGCTCGTCCCGCACCGCGGCGCGCCCCGCGTCCACGCCGAGCTGGAGAAGGCGCTCCACGAGCCGAGCCTGTACGACGAGGTGCTGCGGCTGCTCGCCCGGCGCGGACACGCCGTCCCGGAGGCCGTGCTGCGGCGCGACGTCTCCCTGCGCCACGAGCCGTCCCCGGAGGTGGAGGCCGTCTGGACGGCGCTTTACGCGGGCGACCAGAACGACGAACTCGCCCGGCTGGGCGAGGCGTTGACGGATGTCGCCGAACTGGTGTGGCGCTGGCGCAACGACCACCTGGTCGCCACCCGCCGCGCGATGGGCGCCAAGGCGGGCACGGGCGGCTCCGCCGGTGTGGCCTGGCTGGAGAAGCGGGCGCGGAAGAACGTGTTCCCCGAACTGTGGACGGCGAGGTCCCATGTCTGAGCTGACGGAATCGACGGAACCGGCGCAGGCGGAGCCGAGGTCGCTCCTGGACCGGGCGGCGGAGGCCACGGCGGGGGCACAGGCGCCGTCGGGCAGGGCGCGGGAGCTGGACGCCGCCGACCCGCTGGCGTCGCTGCGCGACCGGTTCGTCCTCGACGACGGCGTCTACCTGGACGGCAACTCGCTGGGCGCGCTCCCGGCCGGCGTCCCGGACCGGGTCGCGGACGTCGTGCGCCGCCAGTGGGGCGAGCTGCGCATCCGCTCCTGGGGCGAGAGCGGCTGGTGGACCGCGCCCGAGCGGATCGGCGACCGGATCGCCCCGCTGGTCGGGGCCGCGCCGGGACAGATCGTGGTCGGCGACTCGACCAGCGTCAACGTCTTCAAGGCGCTGGTGGCGGCGGTGCGGATGGCCCGGGAGGCGGGCCGCGGGGACGGCGCCGGCGCGGACGTCCGGGACGAGATCCTGATCGACGCGTCGACCTTCCCCACCGACGGGTACATCGCGCGGTCCGCGGCCCGGATGACGGACTGCGTCCTGCGTCCGGTGCTGCCGCACGAGGTGCCCGGGGCGCTCGGCCCGCGCACCGCCGCGGTCCTGCTCAACCACGTCGACTACCGCACCGGCCGCCTGCACGACCTGCCGTCCCTGACGGCCGCCGTGCACGCGGCGGGGGCGTACGCCGTCTGGGACCTGTGCCACAGCGCGGGCGCCCTGCCGGTCGGGCTGGACGAGCACGGGGTGGCCCTCGCGGTCGGCTGCACGTACAAGTACCTCAACGGCGGCCCGGGTTCACCGGCGTTCCTGTACGTCCGCGCCGGCCTCCAGGACCGTTTCGACTCCCCGCTGCCCGGCTGGAACTCGCACGCCGAGCCGTTCGGCATGCGGCCCGACTACGAGCCGGCGAAGGGCGCGGTGCGCGGCCGGGTCGGCACCCCGGACATCCTCTCCCTGCTCGCCCTGGAAGCGGCGCTGGACGTCTGGGAGGGGGTGTCGGTCGAGGCGGTGCGGGCCAAGTCCCTGGCGCTGACGGACTTCTTCCTGGAGTGCGTCGCCGCCCACGTCCCCGCCGGGCGGGTGGAATCGGTGACGCCGGCCGAGCACGAGCGGCGGGGCAGCCAGGTGGCCCTGCGCTGCCCGGACGCCGGGGAGGTGATGAGGCGGCTGATCGAGCGCGGCGTGGTCGGCGACTTCCGCCACCCGGACGTGCTGCGCTTCGGCTTCACCCCGCTGTACGTCTCCTTCGCGGACGTGGAGCGGGCGGCGCGGGTGCTGGCGGAGGTGCTCGGCGAGTCGTAGGGAGCGGGGGTGGGCCGGGCGCCCTGCCGGGCCTGCCCCGGTCCGCGACCGGTCCGCCCCCGGCGGATCTCTCCGGCCCGTTCGTACGGTCCGCCCCGTAGGCCGATCCGCCGCCTCGGCGGCCCTTCGCCGGCCCTTCGCCGGGCCCTCGGCGGCCCTTCGGCGGCCGCTCCCGCGCCGGGCGTCGAACGCGCGTGTCGGTGCACGTCACCGGCCTGGTACCGTCCCGCCAACGGCCGAACCGGTGCCGAGCCCGACTCCCGGTTCGCCGGTCTCCGTTGCGCCGCCGTTTCGCCGCAACGCCGTTTCACCGCTGAGAGGTTGGAGCAATGCCGGACGCCGCCGTACCCCGCGATGCCGCAGGCGACAGGGCCGGGCGGGACCCGGCGGCGCGGGACGCCGCGGAGGAGGCGTCCGCCTTCTCGCACGCGCCCGTCGCCCCCGACGCCACCGCCGCGTACGGCGACCACCCCGACCAGGTGATCGACTTCTACGCGCCGCGCGGCCCCGGCGACCCGGCGCCCACCGCCTCCGCCCCGCTCGTCGTGGTGCTGCACGGCGGCGCCTGGCGGGCCCCTTACGACCGGCTCCACCTCACGCCGTTCGCGGACTTCCTCGCGCGGCGTGGCTTCGCCGTGGCCAACGTCGAGTACCGGCGCGGCGCGGACGCCCCCGGCGGGGATGCCGAGGCGCCGGTCGCGGGCCGCTGGCCGGACACGTTCGACGACGTGGCCGCCGCGCTCGACGCGCTGCCCGCCCTTCTCCGGCAGGCGCTCCCGCAGGCCGATGAGCGCCGCATCGTGCTCACCGGCCACTCGGCGGGCGGTCACCTGGCCCTGTGGGCGGCGGCCCGGCACGTCCTGCCCGCCGGCTCCGCCTGGCGCACGGACGGACCCGCCCCGCTGCGGGGTGTGGTCGCGCTCGCCCCCATCGCCGACCTCGCGACCGCCGTGGAACTGGATGTGTGCGGCGGTGCGGTGCGCCAACTTCTGGGTGAGGGCGAGGAGTTCGGAATGCGGCGGCCGTACGCCGACCCGGCCCTGCTGCTGCCGACGGGCATCGCGACGACGCTGGTGCAGGGGCGTGCGGACGTGGTCGTGCCGGAGGCGGTGGCGGAGGCGTACGCGGACGCGGCGGCGAAGGCGGGCGAACTGGTGGGCCTGACCCTCCTGGAGGAGGTCGGCCACTTCCCCCTGATCGACCCGGCGGCGGACGCCTGCGCGGTGGTCGCGGAGGAGATCGCCCAGCTGGCGTGGTGAACGGCGGCCCGCCGGCCCCTGAGGCGGCCTCGCATCCCGGCGGCCCGGGGGTGTCGAGGACCTGAGTGCCAGGGTGGCCACGGATCCGGGCACTGTGGAGCGGCTTCGGTCCGAGAGGCCCGGAGCGATCCCGGATCCGGGCGCCTGGTCGCGACCGCGGGATCTGCCTCCCCTCATACCCGTAATACCTGAGAGCTACGGCGGAGGACAGCTCCCGGGCGGGACGCGAACGATGCGGTCCGATCCGTAATTTCCCTTCCAGTCGCGCCAGTTGCGCGAGCGGAGCGGAGGGGGAGAGCCATGGGACCGGATACGGCGGTCGTCGACGGGCGGCGGGCGGTGGGCGTCACCGGAGGGGGGCGGGAGACGGCGCCGCGAGGGCCGCGGGACGGTGGCGCGGCCCGGAGACTGCGCCGAGCGGTCCGGGCGCTGCTCGCCGTCCTCGTCGTCGCGGCCGTGGTGGTGCCCCTGTCGGCGGCCGCCCGCCCCCGGATCCCCGCCCCGGCACCGGCGGATCCCGCCGCTCCGACCACGCCCGCCGCTTTGACGTCGGCCTACGCGGCGAACCGCGCCGACGCCGCGCAGGCGTCCCGCATGGCCGCCGCGCACGGTTACGCGCACCGCGCGGCCGTGGACCGAAGCCTGGCGTCCTCCTCCCGCCACCTGCTCGCCTTCGACGGCCGCGGCCCGGGCCGTGTCACGGAGGTGATCGGCGACCTGGCGCACGCGGACCGCGTCGCCGTCCTCGTCCCCGGCTCGGACACCTCGCTCGACACCTACGGCCGCTTCCGGGCGGACGCCCTCGCCCTCTCCCGGGAGCTGACCCGCCGGGCCCCCGCCGGAACACACCCGGCGGTGGTCGCCTGGCTCGGCTACGAGACACCGGACACGGTCAGCACCACGGTCCTCACCACGCGCCGCGCCGAACAGGCGGCCCCGCACCTGCGGCAGCTGGTCCGCGAGCTGCGGGTCCTGACCGGCCGCGCGGCGCGCATCGCCCCGGTGTGCCACTCCTACGGTTCGGTGGTGTGCGGCCGCGCCGCCGCGGGACTGGCCGTGTCCGACATGGTCCTGCTCGGCAGTCCCGGCACCGGCGCCGACTCCGTGGCGGCGCTGCGCACCCGTGCCCGCGTCTGGGCGGCCCGTGGCGACGACGACTGGGTGGCGAACGTGCCGCACGTCCACGCCGACCTGTTCGGCAGGACGTTCGGCTTCGGCGCCGACCCCGTGGACCCGGCCTTCGGCGCCCGGGTCTTCCCGGCCGGAAGAGGCGGCCACAGCGACTACTTCAAGCCCGGTTCCCCGTCCCTGTCCCACCTTGCCCGGATCGTCCTGGGCGCCGCGAAGGAGACCCGTGGTCACTGATCACCGCACCGTCGCGCTCACCCGTCCCGGCCGTCTACGCGTCTGCTCCCGCCCGCGCGTCTCCTTCCGCATACGCGTCTTCTCCCGTCTGCGCGCCGCCGCCCGCCGTGTCGACGCCGCCACCCCGCCGCACCGGGACCGCGCGGTGGACGCCCTGCGCGCGGGAGCGATCCTCGGAGTGGTCCTCGGGCACTGGCTGGTCACCGCGCTGGTCGCGGACCTCCGTACCCATCCTCGGCCGACGCTCCGCACCGCGAGTCCCCTGCACTTCATGCCCTGGCTGGCGCCCGTCTCCTGGGCCTTCCAGACCCTGGCCGTGTTCTTCCTGGTCGGTGGCCACGTGGCCACGCGCAGCCATCTGTCGGCCCGTGCCCGCGGTGTCACCTATCCGCGGTGGCTGCGCTCCCGTCTGTCCCGTCTGTCCAGGCCGGCCGCCGCGGTACTGGCCCTGTGGGCGCCGGCCGCCACCGCACTCCTGCTGACCGGGACGGACCCGGTCACCGTCCGCACCCTCGTCAAGCTGGCGTTGTCCCCGATGTGGTTCCTGCTGGTCTTCGCCGCGCTGACCGCCGCCACCCCGCTGCTGACCCGGCTCAGCCCGCTGTGGCCCCTGGCCGTCGTCCTGCACGTGGACGTCCTCCGCTTCGGCCTCGGCGCCCCCGACCGGCTCGGCTGGCTGAACCTGCCCGCCGGCTGGCTGGTTCCGTACGCCCTCGGCGCGGCCTGGTCCCGCGGTGAACTGGAAAGCCGCCGCGCGGGCTGGCTGCTGCTGGGCGGCGGCACGGCGGCGACCGCCGCACTCGTCGTCTGGGCGGGCTACCCGGCGTCGATGGTCGGCGTCCCGGGCGCCGCGGTCTCCAACCTGGACCCGCCCACCCTGGCCACCGTCACCTTCGGCCTCGCCCAGTGCGGCCTGGCCCTGCTGCTGCGCGATCGGCTGGGCCGAGCGATGCGCCGTCCGCTCGCCTGGGCGGCCGTGGCCCTGGTCAACCTGTCCGCGATGACGATCTTCCTCTGGCACCAGACCGCTCTGATGGCGACCACCGCCCTGGGCCTCCTCGCCGGCCGCCTGCCCGGGCTCCACACCCGCCCCGACGACCTGGAGTGGGTGGCGTACCGACTGGCCTGGCTCCCGGTCTTCGCGCTGGCGCTGGCCGTGTGCTGGACGGCGTTTCACGGCCGCGAACACGGCACCGGCCCCCGCCGCTCCCCCGTGGCCCGGACGCACCGCCCCGGAGCCGGCGAGCACGGCCCGGTTCCCGCGAGAGACCCTAGGGTGGACGCGTGATCGGAGGGGAGACCCGCGTCCGGCGAGGACTGCGGACACTGCGCGGCGACCTGTGGACCCTGGAGGCGGACCCCATGCCGCCCTCCGTCTGGCTGCGCTGGCTGCCGCACGGCATCGTGTGGCTGTTCGCCGTCGGGGTCCTGGCCGGCGGACCGGCCCAGCTCCACGAGAGCGACGGTCTGGCCCTGACGTACGCGCTCCTCATCGCGCTGTGCCAGAGCGGCGCGGTGGTGCTCGCCCTGTGGAGGCCCGTCCCGGCGTGGTGGCTGTCGACCGCCGTCACGGTGGTGGCGGCGGTCGCGGTGCACGACCGGCTGAGGGCCGACTTCGTGCGGCCCTGGCCCTGGACGTCGGCCGGGCTCATCGGCCATCTCGTCGTGCTGCTGCTGCTGGCCCTGCGGGTGCGCGTCCGCGTCGCCGTGGAGGCGCTGGCCGTGACCGCGCTGGTCACCTACGTCCTGGAAGGTCTGTGGGGCGCGGGGAGACACCAGCCCACAGGGGTCCTCGCGGTGGTCCTGTTCACGGTCGCGGTGGTCCTCGGCGCCGCTCTGCGGGGCCGCCGCGAGGCCCGCGCGGAGCTGGGCCGCCAGACCACGCTGACCGCGGAGGAACGGGCCCGCCGCACCCTCCTGGAGGAACGCAGCCGCATCGCCAGGGAACTGCACGACGTCGTCGCCCACCACATGTCGGTCATCTCCATCCAGGCACAGGTGGCGCCGTACCTGACGGAGAATCCCTCGGACGAGCTCAAGGAGAACCTCGCCGGCATCCGGCAGAACGCGCTGGAGGCGCTCGCCGAACTGCGCCGCGTGCTCGGCGTCCTGCGCTCGCCGAACCTCGAGGATCCCGACGGCCCCGGCGAACGGGGCGCCGCAGCGGCGCCGTGGGGGCCGCAGCCCACCCTCGACCGCCTCGACGCCCTGGTCGAGAACATCCGCGCCGCCGGACTGACGGTGGTCCTGGAGACCGAGGACGCCCGGAGCCGGCCGCGGCCGTATCCGCCCGGCGTGGAGCTGTCGGCGTACCGCATCGTCCAGGAGGCTCTCAGCAACGTCCTCCGGCACGCCCCGGGTTCGACGGCCCGCGTGGAGATCACCCACATCCCCGACGGCCTCTGCCTGAGTGTGGTCAACTCCCGTCCGCGGCGGCCCGTCGCGCCCTCCGCGGGCGCGGGGCACGGTCTGCTGGGCATGCGTGAGCGGGCGGCGATGCTGGGCGGCCACGTCACCGCGGTCAGGACGCTGCACGGAGGCTTCGCCGTCACCGCCTTCCTGCCCCGCGACGGCACGGCTCCCCTCGCCGGTCCCGGCCTGCCCGGTCTGACCGTGGCCCACGCCGGACCGGCCGGCGCTCCTGACTTCGTCCTCGAACCGCCGGCCGCGCCCCGTACCCCGCAGGACACCGCCGCGCCGGGCCCACCGCCCCCGACAGGAGAAGAGATCCCATGAGCAGCGGCAGCATCCGCGTCCTCATCGCCGACGACCAGCAGATGGTCCGTCAGGGCTTCGGCGTCCTGCTCGACGTCCAGCCGGGCATCGAGGTGGTCGGCCAGGCGGTGGACGGCCGGGACGCCGTCGCCAAGGTCGCCGAACTCGCCCCGGACGTCGTCCTCATGGACATCCGCATGCCCGAGCTGAACGGGATCGAGGCCACCCGCCACGTCACGGCCCACGCGCCGGGCACGCGAGTGCTGGTGCTCACCACCTTCGACCTCGACGAGTACGTGTACGAGGCGCTGTGCGCCGGAGCGTCCGGCTTCCTCCTGAAGGACGCCTCCGCCGACCAGCTGGCCGAGGCGGTGCGGGTGGTCGCGGCCGGTGACGCTCTGCTGGCGCCGGGGATCACCCGCAGGCTGATCGCCGAGTTCTCCCGGATGAACGGCAGGCCGCGCGGCCCGCTCAAGGCGCGCGTCGGCACCCTGACCGAGCGGGAGACGGAGGTGCTCGCGCTGATCGCCCAGGGCCTGTCGAACGCGGAGATCGCCGAGCGCCTCGTCGTCGCCGAGCAGACGGTGAAGACCCACGTCGGCCGCATCCTGATCAAACTGGGGCTCAGGGACCGTACCCAGGCGGCGGTGTTCGCGTACGAATCCGGGCTGGTGCGGCCCTCCGGCTACTGAGCGCGGGCCGCCCGAGGCCTACCCGTAGTACCTGAGAGGGAGGCCGCGGAACCCCTCTCACTGGGGACGCCGACGCCGGCGGTTCCCGCCTACGGTTTTCATCGTGACCGAGACGACCCAGACGCAGACGGCGCCGGACGGCGCGTTCAGCCCCTACAAGCCGCGCAGCCCGGAGTACCGGGCGGCGGCGCAGGCCCTGCGGGGGCTGCGGCAGGACCTGTTCCAGAACGCCTTCGCCTACCGTCCGCTGCCCCGCAGGGACGCCTGCGGCCCGCTGATCGGGCAGCTGCCCGGCCGGCTGCGGGAGTGGGCGGCTTGGGCGCCGCACGCACTGGTGTCCGGGATCGGCCTGCTGACCATGCTCGCCGCCTGGTCGTCCGCCGAGAGGGACCTGACGGCACCGGTGTACGGACTGTCCGCGCTGGTCCCGGTGCTGCTCACGCTGGTCCGCCCGGTGGGGGCGTTCTGGCTGGCTCTGGCGGCGGCCGTCGGCGGGTCGGTGGTCGCCGGGACCTACGACGACTGGCCGTGGCCGCCGGCGGGCTTCGTCTCCTACCTGACGGTGCTCACGGTCGTGGCGATACGCACCCGGCCGCGCACGGCGGCGTGGATGTGGGTGCTCACCGCGGGGTGCTCCTTCACCGGTAGGGCGGTGTCCGGCTACCACTACGACGACAACTCGGCGGCCATGCTGACGGCGTCCGCGTTCGTGTTGCTGGCCGTCACCGTCTGGCACATACGCCGGGACGCCGAGCAGACGGTGACCGCGCAGCAGACGGTGACCGCGCACGAGCGCTCCCGCCGCACCCTGCTGGAGGAGCGCACCACGATCGCCCGCGAACTGCACGACGTCGTGGCCCACCACATGTCCGTGGTCGCCATCCAGGCCGAGGCCGCCCCCTACCGGGTCCAGAACCCGCCGCCGGAGCTGGAGAAGGCCTTCGCCACGATCCGGGAGAACGCGGTGGCGGCCCTCACCGAACTGCGCCGGGTCCTCGGCGTGGTCCGGGCGGAGGACTACGAGGCGCCGCAGGCCCCGCAGCCCACCCTCGCCGACCTCGACACCCTGCTGGCCAACGTGCGGGACGCGGGCCTGAGCGTGGAGAAGGTGACGACCGGAGCGGTGCGCGAACTCCCGCCGGGCGTGGAGCTGTCGGCGTACCGGATCGTCCAGGAGGCCCTGAGCAACAGCCTGCGGCACGCGCCGGGCGCGACGGCCCGCGTCGAGGTCTCCTACGTCCTGGGCGGTCTCGGCCTGAGGGTCGTCAACGGTCCGATCCCGGAGGCGTATCAGGTCAAGCCGTCGCCCGGCGCCGGGCACGGCATCACCGGAATGCGGGAGCGGGTGACGATGCTGAACGGCGAGATGACGGCCGGCCCGACGGACGGCGGCGGCTACGAGGTGGCGGTGTTCCTGCCGGTCGCCGCGCCGACCGAGGACGGCGCATGACGGACCGTGCGATCCGCGTACTGATCGCGGATGATCAGATGATGGTGCGCGAGGGCTTCTCCGTCCTGCTCAACGCCATGCCGGACATCGAGGTCGTCGGCGAGGCCGTCAACGGCCGGGACGCGGTCGTGAAGGTCCGCGAGCTCTCCCCGGACGTCGTGCTGATGGACATCCGCATGCCCGAGCTGAACGGCCTGGAGGCGACGAGGGAGATCGTCGCCGCCGACGGCGCGGCGAAGGTGCTGGTGCTGACCACGTTCGACCTCGACGAGTACGTGTATCAGGCGCTGCGGGCGGGAGCCTCCGGGTTCCTGCTCAAGGACGCCTCGGCGCGGCAGCTCGCCGACGGGGTGCGGGTGGTGGCCGCCGGTGAGGCACTGCTCGCCCCCTCGGTCACCAGACGGCTGATCACGGAGTTCTCGAAGCTGGCCGAGGCGCCGCCCCGGCCGGCGGCCGCCGCGCAGGCCGCGTACGGGGACCTGACGGAGCGGGAGACGGAGGTGCTGGTACTGATCGCGGGGGGCCTGTCGAACGGGGAGATAGCGGAGCGGCTGGTGGTCGCCGAGTCCACGATCAAGACCCATGTGAGCCGGGTCCTGGTGAAACTCGGCCTGCGGGACCGCACCCAGGCGGCGGTGTTCGCCTACGAGGCACGGCTCGTCATACCGGGCTGATCGCCGAGCTCGCACCACACGTACTTGCCCCGGTTGCCGAACCTGGAGAGGGGATGCCACCCCCACACGTCCGCACAGGCCCGGACCAGACCGAGCCCCCGCCCGGACTCGTCCTCGGCCACGTCCGTCAACCGCTCGGGCGCGTCCGGCGGTTCGGGGTCCGCGTCCCACGCGCCGATCCGCAACGCCGTGCCCGACCAGCGCACCCGCAGCGCGGCGGGCCCCTTGGTGTGCAGCACGGCGTTGGTGACCAGCTCCGCCGCGAGCAGCTCGGCGACGTCCACGAGACGGATCAGCCCGTGCATCGTGAGGATCAGACGGAGGGTGCGGCGACTGATGGTGACGGCGCGCGGGTCGTTCGGGATGTAGAGGGAGTACTCCCAGGGATCGTTCTCGGGCATGCGTCGACTCCGTTCGATGAGGTGAGGGGAGTGGCGGCCTTCGGGCGGTGGCATTGCCGCACCGTCATGGCAGGACGGAGCGGTGCGCTTCCGGTGTCCCGGGGTGCCGCAGCGTGTGCGTCGCGTCACTGACGGTAGAGGAGAAATTTCTCCTCACGCAAGCCGTTGCCATAATCAGGCACCCGAACGTGGTGCGCCTGCACAGGCGTTGGTGACAGGAGCATGAATGGCGCCGAGGAGTACTCCCACAGCCCGGCAGGTGCGACTGGGCACCGAGTTGCGCAAGCTGCGCGATGCGGCGGGCCTGAAGGCGCGCGAAGCGGCGGCCTTCCTGAACTCGACTTCAGCCCAGATGAGCCAGGTGGAAGCAGGCATCTCGGGAATCAGCCCGGAGCGCGTTCGTCGCCTTGCGGCTCACTACGAATGCGGGGACGAGGAGTTCATCGAGGCCTTGGCGGCTCTGGCCGGCGAACGCTCGCGTGGTTGGTGGGACGACTACCGAGGAATCCTGCCGCAGGTGAACCTGGATGTGGCGGAGGCAGAACACCACGCGACGTTCCTACGGGAAGTCGTGATCACGTACGTGCCCGGGCTTCTCCAAACCCCGGATTACGCGCGTGCCGTCTTCAGGTACATGCGCCCGGAGCTGCCCGATAGCGAGCTGGAGCCGCGAGTGGAGCACCGGATGAGGCGGCGCACGGTGATCGAGAGCGCCGAGCCGACCCCGTACGAGACGGTGGTCCACGAATTCGCCCTGCGCATCCGGGTGGCGGACCGCCAGACGGCGGTGTCGCAGCTCCGGCTCATTCTGGATGAGATCGAGAAGGGTCACGCCACCGTACGAGTCATCCCGATCGACCGGGACGGTTTCGCCGGTGCTGACGCCTCGATGATGTACATGGGCGGACGGGTGCCGAAACTGGACACCGGGCTCCTCGACGCGCCTACCGGGACGCTGTTCATCGATGAGGAAACACACTTGGATCGGCTCCGAAAAGTCTTCCGTACCGTGAGGGAGTCGTCGCTGGGCCCCTTGGAGTCCCGGGACTTCATTCACCGGTTGACGAAGGAGCTTTGATGAACTGGCGGAAGTCCAGCTACTCCGGCGGAGGCGAGGGCAACACCTGCGTCGAGATCGCCGCCCTCCCCTCCCGTATAGCCATCCGTGACTCCAAGGACCCCGCACGTGCCGTGCTCTCCGTCCCCGCTGCCTCCTTCGCGGCCTTCGTCGAAGGGGTGAAGTGCGGGGGTGAAGTGGGGGCGGGCGGCGTCAGCCGCTGAATCCCGGCTTCTCCCGGCCGGATCGGCGGAGCTCCTGACCACGGGCCGGCTCCCCGCCTGGACGTCACCTGTCCTATCGTCCGTCCATGACGGCTGCATCCGATCTCGCCTTCGACCCGTGGGACCCGGCGTTCGTCGCCGACCCCTACCCCGCCTACGCCGAGCTGCGCGCCCGGGGCCGCGTGCTCCGCTACGAGCCCACCGGCCAGTGGCTGGTCCCGCACCACGCGGACGTCTCGGCGCTGCTGCGGGACCGGCGGCTGGGCCGCACCTACCGGCACCGGTTCACGCACGAGGAGTTCGGGCGGACGCCGCCCCCGCCGGAGCAGGAGCCGTTCCACACCCTCAACGACCACGGGATGCTCGACCTGGAGCCGCCGGACCACACCCGCATCCGGCGCCTGGTGTCCAAGGCGTTCACCCCGAGGACGGTGGAGCGGCTGAAGCCGTACGTCGAGACGCTCGCCGGCGAGCTGGTGTCCCGGCTCGTCGAGGCGGGCGGCGGCGACCTGCTCGCGGACGTCGCCGAACCCCTGCCGGTGGCGGTGATCGCCGAGATGCTCGGCATCCCGGAGGCGGACCGGCATCTGCTGCGGCCCTGGTCGGCGGCGATCTGCGGGATGTACGAGCTGAATCCGCCGGAGGAGACGGCGGCGAAGGCGGTACGGGCGTCGGTGGAGTTCTCCGACTACCTGCGCGAACTGATCGCGGCCCGCCGCGAGGAGCCCGGCGACGACCTGGTCTCCGGCCTGATCGCGGCGCACGACGAGGGCGACCGGCTGACCGAACAGGAGATGATCTCCACGGCGGTGCTGCTCCTCAACGCCGGCCACGAGGCCACCGTGAACGCGACGGTCAACGGCTGGTGGGCCCTGTTCCGCAACCCGGACCAGCTGGCGGCCCTCCGCGCCGACCACACGCTGATCCCGTCCGCCGTCGAGGAGCTGATGCGCTACGACACCCCGCTCCAGCTCTTCGAACGGTGGGTGCTGGACGACATCGAGATCGACGGCGCCACCATCCCGAGGGGCGCGGAGATCGCCATGCTCTTCGGCTCGGCCAACCACGACCCGGAGGTCTTCACCGAGCCCGGCCGGCTGGACCTCGCACGCCGCGACAACCCGCACATCTCCTTCAGCGCGGGCATCCACTACTGCATCGGCGCCCCGCTGGCCCGCATCGAACTGGCCGCCTCCATGACCGCCCTGCTGGAACGCGCCCCGGCCCTCGCCCTGGCCGCCGAGCCGGAGCGGAAGCCGAACTTCGTGATCCGGGGGCTGGAGGGGTTGCAAGTGACGGTGCGGTGATCACCTGATCGGCTGATCTCCGCGCGACCGCGTCCGGCGCCGCCACCTCGCCCGGCAAGCTGGTGCACGCCTACGAGTGGAGGCAGCATGACGGTTATGGCAGAGCGCACGTCGCACGCGTCCCAGATGTCGGTCGAGGAGTTCGAGAGGATCGCCGCGTACGCGGCCAAGGAGACCGACGACGCCGTCAGGTTCGAGTTCATCGACGGGCGGATCGGGGCCAAGCGAGTGCCGGACGGCGACTACAACACCATCGACATGTGGCTGATGCGGCAGTGCATGCAGGCGAGACCCGACCTGGACCTGTACCAGGGGCAAGGGCTGAAGGTGGAGAAGTACCGCAAGGGTCGGGCCCGCCCGGACGGGGTGCTCGTGCCCGCCGCGCACTTCGCCGGGCACGGTGAGTGGGCACCGGCCGAGGGCGTGCTCCTCGTGCTGGAGGTCACGTCGTACGACTCCGACACCGACCGGCGTGACCGGCAGGAGAAGCCCGTGGCGTACGGCGCGGCGGGCATCCCGTGTTACCTGCTGGTCGACCGTGACGACTGCTCGGTCACGCTGTTCAGCGAACCCGGGGCGGAACGGGGGTACGGCAGCACGGTCAGGAAATCCTTCGGTGGCGTGCTGTCACTGCCGGAACCGCTGGGGATCGAACTCGACACCACCGAACTGAAGCAGTACGCCGACTGAATCGTCCAGGCGCCGGCCCCGCCGCCGACCCGGTACCGCCGGTCCCGACGACCGCAAGCCCGACGGCGGGTGACCGTCGCGGACGCGGCCGTCCGGTCGGCCGACGGGCCCGCGGTCACACCACCGGCCGTCCCACGCCGCCACGGACCGAAAGCATGGCTGAGCCCGGCCTCCGGCCGACTCACCCGTCGGCTCCTTGGCCCGTCACCGGCACCACCAGCCCCCAGGCGTCCTCCCGTACCCGCCACGTCCGCGTCCGCACCGGTCCGGACACCGTCGCGTCCGCCCGGTAGCGGAAGTCCGCTCCGGAGACGGTCACCGTGCGTCCCCGCGCCAGCAGCGGCGACGCCTCCGCGCCGGGCCCCGACACCGGCCGTACCTCCACCTGTGCCTTGCCGGACTCGCCCGGCGCGACCGACACCGCCTCCACCGGCTGGTCCAGGTCCACGACCGTCTCCCCGTCGACCTCCACCCGCAGCCGTGCGGGCCCGGGCCCGGCGTCGGCGGCCGGCCGGGGGGGGCGGGTCACCAGGGTCCGCACCAGCGACTGGCAGGTGCGCAGCCAGTCACGGCCCGCGCCCAGGCCCGCTCCCGGGCCCGCGCCGACCACCGTGGCCCCCGCCTCCAGGTCCCGTGCCACCAGCGGCGGAATGCGCAGCGCCCCCAGCACCACGCCGTCGCTGTCGTCGACGAGCAGGTCGAGCCGGCGCACCGCGCCGTCCAGGACCGCCCGGGCCGCCGCCACCGGCCCTGTGGGCACGCCCAGCGAACGGGCCAGGGACACGGCCGCCCCGACCGGCACCGCCGAGAGCGCGCAGCCGGCCAGTTCACGGCGCCGGTGCAGCACGGACACCGCCCGCAGCAGCGCCCGGTCGTCCCCGATCACCACCGGCCGCCGTGACCCGCGCCGCGCCAGCGCCCGGGCGAACTCCTCCGGGTCCTCGGGCAGGCACACCTTCACCGCGGCGCCCGCGCCGAGCACGTCCTTCGCGATCCGCACGGACTCCCCGTCCGTCCGCCGGGCGACCGGGTCGATGACCACCAGCAGCTGTTCGGACGTCGGATATGTCGCCACCTCGGTCCTGCCTCGCTTCCTCGGGTAGCATCTTTGTGCAAGAGCCCCTTGCGCTATTGCGCCAGGGGCTTCGTCTATTCCGGGGCATCCGGTCCGACGGTTGTGTGCGGCCGAAGACGGTCGCGCGGTGTACGCGGCGGTGAACCCGCGTACGCCCCTGACCTTGGACATGCCCCGCCCGGAAGGGGTGTACGCGCGTGCCCGCACTTGTGCTGCTCGGTGCTCAGTGGGGTGACGAAGGCAAGGGAAAGGCCACCGACCTGCTCGGCGGCTCAGTGGACTATGTAGTGCGTTATCAGGGCGGCAACAACGCCGGCCACACGGTCGTCGTCGGCGACCAGAAGTATGCACTGCACCTCCTCCCTTCCGGAATCCTGTCTCCCGGTTGTACGCCGGTGATCGGCAACGGAGTCGTCGTCGACCCGTCGGTCCTGCTCTCCGAGCTGAGCGGTCTGAACGAGCGCGGCGTCGACACGTCGAAGCTCCTGATCAGCGGAAACGCTCACATCATCACGCCGTACAACGTCACCGTCGACAAGGTGACGGAACGCTTCCTCGGCAAGCGGAAGATCGGCACCACCGGGCGCGGCATCGGCCCGACCTACGCGGACAAGATCAACCGCGTGGGCATCCGGGTCCAGGACCTGTACGACGAGTCGATCCTGACCCAGAAGGTCGAGGCGGCTCTCGAGGCCAAGAACCAGATCCTGACCAAGCTGTACAACCGCCGCGCGATCGCCGCCGGCCAGGTGGTCGAGGAGCTGCTGGGCTACGCCGAGCAGATCAAGCCGTACGTCGCCGACACCGTGCTGGTCCTCAACCAGGCGCTGGAGGACGACAAGGTGGTCCTCTTCGAGGGCGGCCAGGGCACGCTGCTGGACATCGACCACGGCACCTACCCGTTCGTCACCTCGTCCAACCCGACGGCGGGCGGCGCCTGCACCGGTTCCGGCGTGGGCCCGACGAAGATCAGCCGGGTCATCGGCATCCTCAAGGCCTACACGACCCGAGTCGGCTCGGGCCCCTTCCCGACCGAGCTGCTCGACGAGGACGGCGAGGCGCTGCGCCGCATCGGCGGCGAGCGCGGTGTGACCACCGGCCGCGACCGCCGCTGCGGCTGGTTCGACGCGGTGATCGCCCGCTACGCCACCCGCGTGAACGGCCTGACCGACTTCTTCCTCACCAAGCTGGACGTCCTCACCGGCTGGGAGCAGATCCCGGTCTGCGTCGCCTACGAGATCGACGGCCGGCGCGTCGAGGAGCTGCCGTACTCGCAGACCGACTTCCACCACGCGAAGCCCGTCTACGAGTACCTCCCCGGCTGGCAGGAGGACATCACGAAGGCCAAGACCTTCGGTGACCTCCCGAAGAACGCCCAGGCCTACGTCAAGGCCCTGGAGGAGATGTCCGGCGCCCCGATCTCCGCGATCGGCGTCGGCCCGGGCCGCGACGAGACGATCGAGATCAACTCGTTCATCTGAGGCGGGCCCCGCGCGTGACGCGGACCCACGGGGCGGCCGGCACGGATCTTCCGTGCCGGCCGCCCCGCCGTGTGCCCGTGTTCCCTCCGGCCGCCCCGTCGGCCGTCCTGCCGTGCGCCCCCGCCGCATGCCGGCTGCCCCGTCCGCACGCCATGCCGTTCCTTGACCTGGACATGGTCTGCTCCTGGTTCCCGGCCGGGCGGGCCGAGGCCACGCTCTACGCGTGTAGTTGCCCGTACCGCCCGTGTCTCACGCCCAGGAGAACCGCATGCCGGCAAGCCCCCTGAACCGCCGTCAGTTCATGCAGAAGTCGGCCGCGACGTCGGCGGCGGTGGCCGCCGCCTCAGTGGCCGGGACCGGTACGGCGCAGGCCGCCGAGGCGCACGGCGGGCCGCACCCGTCGCACCACGGGCCGCGCACCTGGTCGTTCTCCATCCTGGGCACCACCGACCTGCACAGCCACGTCTTCGACTGGGACTACTACACCGACGCCGCCTACAAGGACGCCCAGGGCGACTCCGTCGGCGTCGCCCGCGTCGCCACGCTCGTCGAGCGGCAGCGCGCGGCCAAGGGCGAGGACCGGGTGCTGCTCGTCGACGCCGGCGACATCATCCAGGGGACGTCGCTGGCGTACTACTTCGCGCGCGTGGACCCCATCACCGGCAAGGGCGGCCACAAGGGGCCCGCGCATCCGATGGCCGTGGCCATGAACCACATGCGCTACGACGCCGCCGCCCTCGGCAACCACGAGTTCAACTACGGCATCGACGTGCTGCGCGAGTTCGAGAAGCAGTGCGACTTCCCGCTGCTCGGCGCCAACGCGCTGGACGCCAGGACGCTGCGGCCCGCCTTCCAGCCGTACGCAGTCAAGCGGATCCGGGTCCCCGGAGCCCCCGACATCAAGGTGGGCGTCCTCGGCCTGACCAACCCCGGCATCGCGCTGTGGGACAAGGACAACGTCAGCGGGAAGATGGCCTTCACCGGGCTGGTGGAGCAGGCGAGGAAGTACGTGCCGAGGCTGCGCGCCCTCGGCTGCGACGTCGTCTTCCTCACCGACCACTCGGGCCTGGACGGCAGTTCCTCCTACGGAGACGAGCTGCCGTACGTGGAGAACGCCTCCAACCTCGTCGCCGAACAGGTCCCCGGCATCGACGCGATCCTGGTGGGCCACACCCACGTCGAGGTGTCGTCGTACACGGTGAGGAACGAGCAGACCGGCAAGGACGTCGTCCTGTCCGAGCCGTACTGCTACGGCATGCGGTTGACCGTCTTCGACTTCGACCTCGAACTGCGCCACGGCCGCTGGCAGGTCACCGAGGTGAAGGCGCAGACCCTCGACCCGAAGGACGCCGAGGAGGACCCGGAGATCACCCGGCTCCTGAAGGCCGACCACGAGCTGGTGGTCACGTACGTCAACACCCCGGTCGGCACCTGTACGCAGGACCTCTCGGGGGCCGAGGCGTGCTGGCGCGACGTGCCCATCATGGACTTCATCCACGAGGTCCAGTCCAAGTCCGTGGCCGCCGGGCTGTCGGCGGCGGACGCGGCGCTGCCGCTGGTCTCCGTCGCCGCGCCGTTCAGCCGCACGGCCGACATCCCGGCCGGCGACGTGACGATCCGCGACATCGCGGGGCTCTACATCTACGACAACACGCTGTACGCCAAGAAGCTCACCGGCGCCCAGCTGAAGGACTACCTGGAGTACGCGGCGAAGTACTACCACCGGGTCCCGGCCGGCACGAAGGTGGACACCGCCACCCTGACCAACGCCAACAGCTTCTGGGACTACATGTACGACACCGCGGCCGGCGTCGACTACGAGATCGACATCGCCGAGCCGGAGGGCTCCCGGATCAAGAACCTCTCCTACCGGGGCGCGCCGGTCGCCGCCGACCAGGTCTTCGTCGTCGCGGTGAACAACTACCGCGCCAACGGCGGCTCCGGCTACCCGCACATCGCGAGCGCCGAGATCGCCTACAGCTCCACCGACGAGATCCGCCAGCTGATGATCGACTACGTCACCGGCAAGGGCAGCCTCGACCCGGCCGATTTCGCGGCCGTCAACTGGAAGCTGACCCAGGCCGGGACGCCGGTGTTCTGATCCCTCCGGCCGGCCCCCCTGCGGGGCCGGCCCGTCCCGGCCCTCAGCTGAACACGATCATCGAGCCCTGGGCCAGGCTGCGCGTCGCCGCCGCGTGCAGGCCGAGCCAGACGTGGCGCTCGCGGGCGAAGGGACTCGGGTCGTAGGGGGCGGGCGCGGCCGGCTGCTCCAGCTCCGTGGGGGCCGTCGGCGGCGCCGGGGGAGCGGGCGGGTTGGCCGGGTCGATGCCGATGGCCGGCGCGACGTGCTCCAGTTCCCGCAGGAGCCCCTGAGAGGAACCCAACGGTCCGCCGCTCGACAGGAGTTCGTCGTTGGACAGGGGGTGCGGGAAGTCCAGCGGGACGTAGGCGCCCGCGTGGTCGTAGTGCCAGACCAGATGGGACTGCTGGGCCGTCGACTCGAACATCTCCAGCAACTGCTCGTAGTCTCCGCCCAGTTCGTCGACCGGGGTGAGCGGCAGGCCGCACAGCTGGAGGAGGTGGGCGCGGCGCAGGAAGTGCAGCGCGTCGTAGTCGAAGCCGGCCACCGGCGCGACGTCTCCGGACAGGCCCGGCATGTACTGGTACACCGGCACCGGCGGCAGCCCGTTCTGCGCCAACGCCGCGTTGTACTGCGCGAGTTCCTCGGCGAACGGGTTGTCGGGCGTGTGGCACAACACGTCGACGAGCGGTACCAGCCACAGGTCACAGGCCAAGGAGGGCTCCTCCCGTAGAAGAGTGGGCGCGGCGAGGCGCGTGTGTTCGGTGGATCGCGATGTCGTGGGGGCGGCGGTCGGGGTGACCGGGCGCGGTGCCCGGGGGAGTGTAGAGCGTAGTCGGTGCGGTGCCCGTCAGCTCCTCCCGTGCAGATCCCATACCCATACCCCGCCGGTCCACTTACCCTCCCGGCCCACCAGCCGGAAGAGCACCTCGCGCAGCCGGTCGTCGTTCTGCTGGGGGGCAAGGACCAGGACGCCCGCGTGCCAGTGGGCGAAGTCCTGCCGCGCCTGCCGCCGCCGCGTCTCGTCGATCGGCGGGACGACGCCGGTGTAGCGCACGTCCCGCAGCATGCTCGACGTCGGCCGGGGCACGGCGCCGTAGATGCCGACGCGGTCGGGACCGTAGGGGCCGTTGAAGTAACCGCCGGGCAGCCGGAAGCCGAGGTGGGCCGCCGTCTGCCAGTGCAGCGCCTCCGCCGCGCCGGGGTCGGGCAGCGGGACGGGCACCAGCGACTCGCCGTCGCGCAGGTACGGCTTCCACATGCCGTCGGCGATGAACGCCGGCACCGGGGCCCGGTCGACCGCCTTCAGCGGGGCCGGGACCAGCGGGAGCAGGGCGAGGCTCACCGCGAGCAGGCCGCCGTAGAGCGTGCGCGGGCGGGCGCCCGACAGCCGGGCGAGGGCGAGCGCGAGCAGCATGCCGAGCGCGGGCGCGCAGACCATCGCGACCCGGCTCTCGATGACCGACTCGAACAGCGGCCGGTGGGCGAGCAGGGCCCACGGGCCCGGGTAGACGGTGTGGGTCAGCGGCAGGCGGAACCTGGGGCCCAGGGACAGGAACGCCGCACCGGCCGCCGTCACCGCCAGCGCCTTGACCAGCGCGGACTCCCACAGTCGTACGGTGATCGCGAAGGTGACCAGGATCAGCGGCCAGCCGTAGAAGGCGTTCTGCTCGGTGGGGTTCGAGGCGAGCGCGTTCGCGCTCTGCGCGTCGCCCGCGAACAGGGAACGCTCGGCGAAGGCCAGCAGCGCCAGCGGGCTGTTGCCCGCGTTGTCGCCGTGCAGGACGCTGCCGTAGCTCTGCGGGCCCGTGAACTGCCAGTACAGCGGGAAGGCGACGATCGGCAGGCAGACGGCGCCGGCGGTCAGCAGCCCCTTCAGCAGCGGCCGCCAGGCAGCCCGGGCCACGTCCGGGCGGGCCGCCCCGTACGCGACGGCGAACAGCGTCATGCCGATCGCGGCCAGCAGCAGCGGCTCCTCGCCCAGGAAGACCTGGTACGCCGCCATCAGCCCGAGCAAGATCCCGTCCCGCCGGACGCGGGCGCCCGCGCACAGCCGCAGCGCACGGTCGACGATCAGCGGCACCATGAACAGGATCACGAAGTTGGGGTGCGCGTTGGCGTGGCTGACCATCGGCGGGGCGAAGGCGGCCAGCGACGCGCCGACCACGGCCGCGCCCCGGTGCGCCGTCACGCGCCGGACGATCAGCCAGTACCAGGCGGCGGCCGTCGCGGCGAGCCCCAGCGCCATGCAGACGCTGAGCGAGACGGCGGGGCCGA
The DNA here is from genome assembly GCF_044391765.1 of Streptomyces sp. NPDC018610. Classification (NCBI taxonomy): domain Bacteria; kingdom Bacillati; phylum Actinomycetota; class Actinomycetes; order Kitasatosporales; family Streptomycetaceae; genus Streptomyces; species Streptomyces sp. NPDC018610. Next base: position 164,435 of record NZ_JBISAL010000003.1, on the reverse strand, counting down.
AGGCGAGCGTGAGGGGAGCGAAGGGCACGGACAGGCCGAGCATGGCCGTGTTCGCCATCAGGTTCACGCCGTCGGGGAAGTTCTGGAGGTCGGTGAACAGGGGATTGTGCGGGTGGGCGACGCTGTCGGCGACGACGGTGAAGAACCACTCCCACTGGTTCTGGTCCTGCATCGAGTCGGGCAGGTAGCGGTGGGCCGGGTCGAAGAGGCGGCCCGAGTACAGGGTCACCGACATCAGCAGGAACAGGACGGCGGCGAACAGGTCGGCGGGCCGCACCGAACGGGCCCGCAACCGGGCCAGCTCGGCGAGGACCCGGCCGTAGTCGAGGGGGCCGACCTTGGAACCGGGCCGGTGGGACCAGCGGACCGGGACCTCGGCGACGGGCCAGCCGGCCCGGTGGAAGTGCTGGAGGACCTCCACGTCGATGCCCCAGCCGTTGAGCCGGGTGGCGGCGAAGGCCGCGCGGGCGCGCTCGCCGTCGAACAGCTTGAAACCGCACTGGGTGTCGCGTATCCCGGGCACCGCGACCCGCCGGATGAGGACGTTCCCGGCGTGGCCGAGGAGTTCGCGGACCCGGTGCTGGTGGTGCTCTATCGACGCGCCGGGCACGGAACGGGAGCCGATCGCGGCGGCGGTGTCCTCGCCGATCGCCTCGTCGAGACGCTCCAGCTCCTCGATGGGGGCGGCCAGGTCGGCGTCGGTCAGCAGCACGCGCCGGCCGCGGGTGGCGGCGACGCCCAGGCGCAGCGCGTGCCCCTTGCCGCGGTTGCGGTCGCCGGTCACCAGCCGGACGCGCGGGTCCCGGCGTGCGGTGACGAGGCCGGCGGTGCCGTCGGTGGACCCGTCGTCGGCGACGACGACCTCCCACTCGCCGAATCGGGCCGCTCCGGCGCCCAGGTAGGCGGTGACGGCGTCGAGGGAGGGCCCGAGCCGCTCCTCCTCGTTGTAGGCGGGGATGACGACCGACAGGTCGACGGTCCGGTCGTCGGGTGCGGCGCCGTCGGCGGCGGCCCGGTCGGCGGCGGCCTCGCTCATGCGCCGGCCGGCCGGTCGAGCAGGGTGAGCGAGTGCGCGTGGTGGTCGGCGACGATCGCGCGGGCCGCCGGTATGTCGTCGCGGGCGAGGGCGTCCACGAGCTCGGTGTGGCCGGTCCACAGCAGGCCGCGCAGATCGTCGTGGCGGCGCAGGTGCTGCACCGCGCACACCCAGGACCGCACGCGCAGCCGGTGCAGGAAGTCGGAGAGGTGGGCGTTGCCGAACAGGGCGCTCAGCTCCCGCCAGAACCGCAGGTCGTAGCCGATCAGCACGGTCAGGTCGCCCGCGGTGGCCGCCCGCTGCGCCTCCTCGCCGCGCCGGCGCACCCCGGCGAGCGTGGCGGCCGTCCGCAGGTCCAGCGGAGGGCGGAGGCGGGGCGGGACGGGCGCGGTGGCCCCTTCGGACGCGGCGGACGCGGCGGGCGTGGTGGCCCGGGGCGCCTTGGAGGCCAGGATCGCGCGGCCGGTGCCGTGGGCCCCCTCGACGAGAGCCCGGAACATGCCGTCGGTGACCAGGCCGCGCGCCTCGATCATCTCGACGAAGTCGGCCGGCGAGTACTCGTGCACCCGGAAGCCGCGGTGCTGGTCGGCCTCCAGCAGCCCCTGCGCGGCCAGGTCGACGAGCGCCTCCCGCACGGGCGTCGCGGAGACCCCGTACTGCTCGGCTATCTCCTTGACCGTGAACTCCTGCCCCGGCTGCAGCCGCCCCGCCAGCACCTCGTCGCGCAACGCGTCCGCGATCTGCTGGCGCAGGGTGCTGCGCGTCACGGCGGCCGGGCCGCTGATGCCGGGCATGGTCGGAGCGTCTCCCTTACGCGTGCGAGTGGCGTGCTCGTACATCTGTCCCTACGAGCACGCCACCTTACGCGTTCGGGTCTTCCGCTATCGCGGTGTCACTCGGTGTGCTCGTCGGCCACGGACAGCGCCGCGTCCAGGGCCGACAGCCCCTCCTTCAGCTCCGCCTCGCTCGCGTTGCACGGCGGGACGACATGGGTGCGGTTCATGTTCACGAAGGGCCACAGGCCGTGGGCCTTCGCGGCGGCGGCGAAGGCGGCCATCGGCGCGTTCGCCTCGCCGGCCGCGTTGTAGGGGACCAGCGGTTCGCGGGTCTCGCGGTTCCGCACCAGCTCCAGCGCCCAGAACATGCCGACGCCGCGCACCTCGCCGACGCTCGGGTGCCGCTCGGCCAGCGCGCGCAGCCCCGGCTCCACGACCTCGGCGCCGAGCCGGGCGGCGTTCTCGACGACGCCCTCCTCGGCCATCGTGTTGATCGTCGCGACGGCGGCGGCGCACGCCAGCGGATGCCCGGAGTACGTCAGCCCGCCCGGGTAGGCCCGCTTGCCGAACGTCTCGGCGATCGCCCCGGAGATCGCGACGCCGCCGAGCGGCACATAGCCGGAGTTGACGCCCTTGGCGAAGGTCATCAGGTCCGGCACGACACCGGACAGGTCGGCGGCGAACCACTCGCCGGTGCGCCCGAACCCGGCCATGACCTCGTCCAGGACGAACACGATCCCGTACTTGTCGCAGATCTCCCGCACCCCGGCGAGGTAGCCGGGCGGCGGCACCATGATCCCCGCCGTGCCCGGGATCGTCTCCAGGACGACCGCGGCGACGGTCGAGGGCCCCTCGAAGGCGATCGTCGTCTCCAGATGCTCCAGCGCCCGCGCGCACTCCTGCTCCTCGGTCTCGGCGTAGAAGCGGGAGCGGTAGAGGAACGGCGCCCAGAAGTGGACGACCCCCGCCGAGCCGTTGTCGGAGGCCCAGCGGCGCGGGTCGCCGGTGACGTTCACGGCCTGCTGCGTGCCGCCGTGGTAGGAGCGGTACGCCGACAGCACCTTGGGCCGCCCGGTGTGCAGCCGCGCCATGCGGATCGCGTGCTCGACGGCGTCGGCGCCGCCGTTGGTGAAGAAGATCTTGTCGAGGTCGCCCGGCGTCCGCTCGGCGATCAGCCGCGCCGCCTCCGAGCGCGCCTCGACGGCGAACGCCGGCGCGAACGTGGTCATCGACGCGGCCTGCTCCTGGATCGCGGCGACGACCTTGGGGTGCTGGTAGCCGATGTTGGTGAAGACGAGCCCGCTGGTGAAGTCCAGATAGCGCTTGCCGTCGTAGTCCCAGAAGTACGACCCTTCGGCGCCGGCCACGGCCGGCGGGTCGATGAGGTCCTGCGCGGACCAGGAGTGGAACACGTGGGCACGGTCGGCGGCCTTGACGGCGGCACCGGCTTCGGGGTTCGGCCGGGGCGGCTGAGAGGGCTGAGGGGTCATACCGCGAGCCTAGGACCCGGGCCGCCGGGCCCGGCATGGGCGTCCTGTCTGCGGTCACGGGGTTTTCACGACAGTCTGTCGAAGGCGTGCCGTTACGGAACCGTAGACGCCGGGCCGCTCCGCCGCCGTCGGCCGCCTCCACCGTCACGGTCGGCCGGGACAGCACGTCCTGCACCCCGGGCGCGGCCACCGAGGTCACCCTCCTCCCGGGCGGCGGGCTGCGCCGCGAGAACCCCTCCACCGGCGACGCGCTGACCTACGCCAAGGAGTAGGCGAGCACTCGATTCCCGCCCCGTCCACGTCCGTCGGACTTCCCCCGGAATTCATCCGGGGGCACCGGAAGGGCCGTCCGCGCGGACGTACGGTGACCCACACGATCCGGCCAGGGGGACCCGAGGGGCGGGGGCACACGGATGGAGTGGCTGAGCGCGGAGAACGTCGTGGCCGTGGGGACGGCGGTCCTCGGCATCGCCGCGTCCGGGCTGATGCTCTGGTACGAGCGCCGGGTGCCGCGCCGCAAGCGCATCGGGTACCGGGTGCAGATGGACAGCCCGATCGGCGACGACGTCCGGTCGGGCCGGGCCAACAGCCGCCTCGGGCTGTTCGACGAGACGCCGGACATGGCGGACGCGACGCTGGTGCTGCTGCGCATCGAGAACGACGGCTCGCAGGGCATCGGCCGCGACGACTACACCGGCCCCGAACACCACGGACTGACCGCCGTGTTCGCCGACCGCACCATCCGCGGGGTGTCGGTCACCCAGCCGACCGACGCCGACCACCTCATGGACCACTTCACCGCGGAACGGGGCTTCGGCTACGAGGGCAACCGGCTGCGCATCCCGCGCGTCCCGCTCAACCGCGGCGACCACTTCAAGCTGCTGGTCCTGCTCTCCGGCGGGGACGTGGGCCGCGGAATCCGGCTGACCGGCGGGCTGCGCGACGGGGAGGTGCACCCCAACCGCAGCGCCACGCCCGACGACAAGCCGCCCCTGTTCAGCCGGGCCGCCAGGACGATCACGATCCTGCTGACGGTGTGCGTGGTGACGCTGGCCGCGATCGTCGTCGTCCGCGACGACGACCCGCCGCCCGTCGGCTGCGAACGCGGCACGCTCACCCTCACCGGGTCCACGGTCTTCGCGCCGGTGCTGCGCGAGGTGGCGGCCAAGTACGAACACGACTGCGCGGGCGCGAGGATCACCGTCGACCCGCACGGCTCGGCGGCCGGGATCCGCGACCTGGCGGCGGCCGGCGCGCGCGACGGGAAGGGCTCCCCGGCGGTCGTCGCCTTCTCCGACGGTCCCAAGCCGGGCGGCCTGCCCCGACTGAGGGAGAACAGGGTGGCGGTGTCCGTGTTCGCCCTGGTCGTCAACGACACCGTCCCCCTGAGGAACCTGTCCACCCAGGACGTACGGCGGCTCTACCGCGGCGAGGTCACCGACTGGCGGCAGCTGGGCGGCCCCCGGCTGCCGGTCGTCCTGGTCAGCCGGGACTCCGGCTCCGGCACCCGGCAGGTGCTCCAGCGGCATGTCCTGGGCGGCCGGGGCGAGATCGCCGCCTCCTCGGTGGACTGCGTCCACAAGGACGACGTCACGGCCGCGGTGGTCCGCTGCGAACTCGATTCCACCGACCAGGTGCTGGCCCAGGTGGCCGCGGCCCGGGGCGCGATCGGGTACAGCGAACTGAACCTGGCCGCCGGGGCGAAGGGCGTCCACCGTATCGACCTGGACGGCGAGAGCGCGTCGGTGGACGCGATCGAACACGGCACGAGCGCGTACCCGTACCGGGAGATCGAGTACGCCTACACCTACGGCCGCCCACCCGCCGACTCCCTGGCCTCCAGCTTCCTCACCTACCTGACCCGGGGCAACGGACAGGACGTCGTCCGCACCCACGGCCACGTGCCGTGCTGGACCCCGGAGGGGCTCAAGCTCTGCGCGTGAGCGCGGACCGGGACACCCGGGGGCGCACGCGCCGCGAGGGCGCGTTCACCTCGGCTCCGGCGGGCGCTGCCGGGGCATGTTCGGCCGCGCGCCCCCCGGCGGCAGCGGAAGGCGCCCCTGCCCGCCGTGCGGCTCCGGCCGCCCGGCGGGCGGCACGGACGACTGCAGGCCCATCGGCGCCGGACCGGCCCGGAACTCCACCATCCAGTCGGCCGTCTCCGTGCGCACCAGCTCGGTCACGTCCTCCGAGAACCGCCGCAGCACCCCGAGGCACCGCTCCGCGGCCTCGCCGGCCGTGCCCTCGGCCGGACCCAGGACCTCCCGCACGTTCTCCGAGGCCCAGTCGAACTGGAGGAGCTGCAACCGCCGCTGCACCGCCTGCGCGGTCGCCACGTCCCGCATCCACCCCGAGGTCACCCCGAAGTAGCGGTCGGCCCCGGCACAGGCCACGGACACCAGCAGCGCCAGATACCCCCACCGCGCCGCACCGCTCAGCACCCCGGTCAGATCCAGCAGCGGCAGCGCCGCCCCGGCCACCGCGCCCGCCGCGGCCCCGCACCGCAGCGCCCGCGCCCCGCGCCGCTTCCACACCCGCTCCGTCAGATACCAGGCCGCCGTCTGCAGGGCGCCCCGCTCCACCCACCGGTACAGGTCGTCCAGCCGCTGGGCGGGCTCGCCCCAGTCGCCCAGCGGGAACGGCCGTCCGGTCAGATCACCCGGCCGCAGCCCGGCCGCACCGTCCCCCCGCCCGTCCCGAGGCGGACGCTCGGGCTGCATCTCCGGCTGACCCACCCGGCACTCCCTACTGATCACGGTCCGTGACGCCGGCACACGCCGATGGGACGCGTGCCGCCGTGCCGGACCCCTTCCTACCCCCCGACGGGTGGCGATCAGCCGGGAAGTACGCCTTTTCCGCCCGTAAGAGGGCCCGGGCCCGGGGAAGGACGCACAGGGAAGTCACCCGAAAGAGTGGTGGGGCACGGCCTGCCCGGACCACGTAGGCTCGTGCCAGCGGGGAAGCATCCAGACCGTCCCCGCGCAGACGCCGTACGAAAGCAGGAGCCGATCGTGATTCCCGGTGGTGGCCAGCCCAACATGCAGCAGCTGCTCCAGCAGGCCCAGAAGATGCAGCAGGACCTGGCGCGGGCCCAGGAGGAACTGGCGCGGACCGAGGTCGACGGGCAGGCGGGCGGCGGTCTGGTCAAGGCCACCGTCACCGGCGCCGGTGAGCTGCGCGCCCTGAAGATCGACCCGAAGGCGGTCGACCCGGACGACACCGAGACCCTCGCCGACCTGATCGTCGCCGCCGTCCAGGCGGCCAACGAGAACGCCCAGACCCTCCAGCAGCAGAAGCTCGGCCCGCTGGCCCAGGGCCTCGGCGGCGGCAGCGGCATCCCCGGACTGCCTTTCTAGGGCGCCCGCGGGCAACTACGGTACGTACCGAAGCACGAAGCGACACACAGGAAGGACGGCGACCCGGTGTACGAAGGCGTGGTCCAGGACCTCATCGACGAGCTCGGGCGGCTGCCCGGCGTCGGTCCCAAGAGCGCGCAGCGGATCGCCTTCCACATCCTGCAGGCGGAACCGACGGACGTGCGGCGCCTGGCCCAGGCCCTCATGGAGGTGAAGGCGAAGGTCCGCTTCTGCGCCGTCTGCGGCAACGTGGCGCAGGAGGAGCTGTGCGGCATCTGCCGTGACAGCCGCCGCGACCAGTCCGTCATCTGCGTGGTGGAGGAGCCCAAGGACGTCGTCGCCATCGAGCGCACCCGCGAGTTCCGCGGCCGCTACCACGTGCTCGGCGGCGCGATCAGCCCCATCGAGGGCGTCGGCCCGGACGACCTGCGCATACGCGAACTGCTGGCCCGCCTGGCGGACGGCACGGTCACCGAGCTGATCCTGGCCACGGACCCGAACCTCGAGGGCGAGGCCACGGCGACGTACCTCGCCCGCATGATCAAGCCCATGGGCCTGAAGGTCACCCGCCTGGCCAGCGGCCTCCCGGTGGGTGGCGACCTGGAGTACGCGGACGAGGTCACCCTCGGCCGCGCCTTCGAGGGGAGACGACTCCTAGATGTCTGACGCCACGCTGCACGCGACCAGCCAGAACCCCGACGACTTCGCGGTCCAGATCGCCGACCAGATCGAGAGCTTCCTGGTCGCCGTCACCGAGGTCGCCAAGGGCGACGAGCCGGACTCCGCGGTGCCCTTCCTCCTCCTGGAGGTCTCCCAGCTGCTGCTGGCCGGCGGCCGGCTAGGCGCGCACGAGGACATCGTCCCCGACGAGCGCTACGAGCCCGACCCCGGCCCCGAGCAGGACGTGGACATCCTCCGCGAGAACCTGGCCCGTCTCCTGGAGCCGATCGACGTCTACTCCGAGGTCTTCGACCCCTACGAGCCGCGCCGCGCCCCGGTCCCCGCCCGGATCTCCGACGACCTCGCGGACGTCGTCGCCGACCTGCGCCACGGCATGGCCCACTACCGCGCCGGCCGTACCGTCGAGGCCCTGTGGTGGTGGCAGTTCTCCTACTTCTCCAACTGGGGCGGGACGGCCTCCGCGGCCCTGCGCGCCCTGCAGTCCCTGGTCGCCCACGTCCGCCTCAACCAGCCGCTGGCGGAGCTGGACGGCCTGGACACCGACCAGGGCATGGGCGACGAGACCCTGGAGTTCGAGGCGGGCCAGGTCATGGCCGAGGAGATCGCCGGACCGCTGGGGCTGCGCCGCGCGCCGTGACGTACCGCCCGGCCCGGCCGGATCCGCGCCGGGTGCCCTGACGCGGACCGACACGCTGTGACGCCGCCCACGTTCCGAGTGGCGTCCCACCCCGTGGGCATGAGCCGTCCTGACGGACGGGCGTCCGGCATCTCACGATGCGACATCGCGAAGGGGCGATTTCGGACGCTCGATAGACTGAGCCGACCGCACTCGCATATGCGTATGTGCGATAGACACGGACTGAGCGAGGAGCGCACGTGGGCCTTGTCGTGCAGAAGTACGGAGGCTCCTCCGTAGCCGATGCCGAGGGCATCAAGCGCGTCGCCAAGCGGATCGTGGAAGCGAAGAAGAACGGCAACGATGTTGTCGTCGTCGTTTCCGCGATGGGCGACACGACGGACGAGCTGATCGATCTCGCCGAGCAGGTATCCCCGATTCCTGCCGGGCGCGAGCTCGACATGCTGCTGACCGCCGGAGAGCGGATCTCCATGGCCCTGCTGGCCATGGCGATCAAGAACCTGGGGCACAAGGCCCAGTCGTTCACCGGCAGCCAGGCAGGTGTCATCACCGACTCGGTCCACAACAAAGCCCGGATCATCGACGTCACGCCGGGCCGCATCCGGACCGCGCTGGACGAGGGCAACATCGCCATCGTCGCCGGTTTCCAGGGCGTCAGCCAGGACAAGAAGGACATCACCACGCTCGGGCGCGGTGGCTCCGACACCACCGCCGTGGCGCTCGCCGCCGCCCTGGACGCCGAGGTGTGCGAGATCTACACCGACGTGGACGGCGTGTTCACCGCCGACCCGCGCGTGGTGAAGAAGGCCCGGAAGATCGACTGGATCTCGTTCGAGGACATGCTCGAACTGGCCGCCTCCGGGTCCAAGGTGCTGCTCCACCGCTGCGTGGAGTATGCCCGGCGGTACAACATCCCGATCCACGTGCGCTCCTCCTTCAGCGGGCTGCAGGGCACGTGGGTCAGCAGCGAGCCGATCGAGCAAGGGGACAAGCAGGTGGAGCAGGCCATCATCTCCGGTGTCGCGCACGACACCTCCGAGGCCAAGATCACGGTCGTCGGCGTGCCCGACAAGCCGGGCGAGGCCGCCTCCATCTTCCGCACGATCGCCGACGCCGAGATCAACATCGACATGGTCGTGCAGAACGTGTCCGCCGCCTCCACCGGTCTGACGGACATCTCCTTCACGCTGCCCAAGGCCGAGGGCCGCAAGGCCATCGACGCGCTGGAGAAGAACCGCTCCGGCATCGGCTTCGACTCCCTGCGCTACGACGACCAGATCGGCAAGATCTCCCTGGTCGGCGCGGGCATGAAGACCAACCCCGGCGTCACGGCCGACTTCTTCACCGCGCTGTCCGACGCCGGCGTGAACATCGAGCTGATCTCGACCTCCGAGATCCGCATCTCGGTGGTCACCCGCAAGGACGACGTGGCCGAGGCCGTCCGCGCCGTCCACAGCGCCTTCGGGCTCGACTCCGAGAGCGACGAGGCCGTCGTCTACGGCGGCACCGGGCGATGACCGGCCCCCGCCGGGGCACCTGGCACGGAGGCGTACGCCGATGACCGGACGACCGACGCTCGCGGTCGTGGGAGCGACCGGAGCCGTCGGCACGGTCCTGCTCGGGATCCTGTCCCAGCGGGCGGACGTCTGGGGCGAGATCCGCCTGATCGCCTCCCCGCGCTCGGCCGGGCGCAAGCTGGCCGTGCGCGGCGAGGAGGTCGAGGTCGTCGCCCTCACCGAGGAGGCGCTGGACGGGGTGGACATCGCCCTGTTCGACGTCCCCGAGGAGGTCGCCGCCCGGTGGGCGCCCGTCGCGGTGGCCAAGGGCGCGGTCGTCGTCGACAACTCCGGGGCCTTCCGCGCCGACCCCGAGGTCCCGCTCGTCGTCCCCGAGGTCAACGCGCACGCGGTGCGGCGCCGACCGCGCGGGATCGTCGCCGGCCCCGACTGCACCACGCTCACCATGATCGTGGCCCTGGGCGCGCTGCACGCCGAGTTCGGGCTGCGCGACCTGGTCGTCTCCGCGTACCAGGCGGTGAGCGGCGCCGGGCAGGCGGGCGTGGCGGCGCTGCGCCGGCAACTGTCCCTGGTCGCCGGGACGGAACTGGGCACCGGCCCCGGGGACGTACGCCGGACCGTGGGCGACGACACGGGTCCCTTCCCCGACCCGGTGGCGCTGAACGTGGTGCCGTGGGTCGGGTCGCTGTGCGACGACGGCTGGTCGTCACGGGAGCGGGACGTACGGGACGCCACCCGCAGGATCCTCGGGCTGCCCCGGCTGCCGGTCGCGGTGACCTGCGTACGCGTCCCCGTGATCACCGCCCACTCCGTCACGGTGCACGCCCGGTTCGAGGACGAGGTGACCGTGGACCGCACACGCGAGATCCTCGCCACCGCCCCCGGCGTGGTGCTGTGCGACGAACCGGCCGCGGGCGAGTTCCCCACCCCCGCCGACGTGGTGGGCACCGACCCGACCTGGGTCGGCCGCGTACGCCGCGCCCTCGACGATGCGACAGCGCTCGAACTCTTCGTCTGCGGCGACAACCTCCGCAAGGGCGGCGCCCTCAACACCGCGCAGATCGCGGAACTCCTCGCCGCCGAGACGGCCGCCCCCGCCGGCCGGTGACCGCGCCGCGGCCGCCGCGCGCCGCGTCTTCCCTCCACGTGCCGGGCGTGCCGTCTCACCTGCGTGCGCCGGGCGTGGCGCTCCGCTCCCACTCATTGCGCGCCCCGCCTCGACGTCGTACGGCGGGCCCGTCCCGCGTGAACCGGGCGGCGCGGAAAGGGAAAAGCCCTGGCCAAGGGTGGGTCCCTTTGTAAGATCTGTGTAAGTGCATGTGGTCCGGCCAATGGTTCGTGCCACTTGAACCGTGCCGCCTCGGCGTCCGAAGATTTCCTTCCCCGTCCTCCGCAACCACGCGGACGGCGGGGAGCGTCTATGCGGTCGCCCTGCGGGGGGCGTGGGGACGCTGAGGGGCGTGGGGGACGCCCCTGTCAGTCAACGACACAGGGGAAGAGCGGGACGCATGAGGGCATGTGGGGCACCGTGCGGGGTGCCGCCCGGAGCGGGGACGTGGCCGGCCGTGCCGCCCGGCGCGAAAGCGACGCCCGGCACGTACAACCCCCGAGGGGGCGGACGTGTCCAACTGGCGTGGCAGAGGTACTCGACTTGTCCCCCAGGCTGTTCGAGCCGGGGATGTCCCCGGCGGCGACCGGCGGCGCAGCCCTGCGCCCGCCCCGCACGCCGCTCGGGCCGCGCATGCCCCGCATGCCCGGCTCGTCCGGCGGCATGCCGGTGATCGCCCCCATGCCCGCCGCGCGGCCCGCCCGCATACCGAACCAGCGTGACGGCGCCGCCGAGGAGGCCGCCGCGGCCGGTACCACCGTCGACCACCTCACCGAGACCTACCGCGCCCACTACCGCTCGCTGCTCGGCCTGGCCGCGCTGCTCCTCGACGACACCGCCTCCTGCGAGGACGTCGTCCAGGAGGCCTTCATCCGGGTCCACTCCGCCCGCAGGCGCGTCCGCGACCCGGAGAAGACGCTCGCCTACCTGCGCCAGACGGTCGTCAACCTCTCCCGTTCGGCGCTGCGCCGCCGCATCCTCGGTCTGAAGCTGCTCTCCAAGCCGATGCCGGACATGGCGAGCGCCGAGGAGGGCGCCTACGACCAGCTGGAGCGCGACTCGCTGATCAAGGCGATGAAGGGCCTGCAGCGCCGTCAGCGCGAGGTGCTGGTGCTGCGCTACTTCGCCGACATGACCGAGGCTCAGGTCGCCGAGACCCTCGGGGTGTCGCTCGGTTCGGTGAAGGCGTACGGCTCGCGCGGCATCGCGGCGCTCCGGGTCGCGATGGGGGCGCGGACATGAGCGAGAACGCCGAGGGGCGCGACTCGCACGAGCGCCACGAGCCCTACGCGTGGCACGAGCCGACGCGTCCGGAGCAACACGACACGCCATCGCACGCTGGGAACGAAACCGTGAAGAACAGCCTCGACGAACAGGGTCCCGAGGGGCTCGACTCGGACGAGCTGGAACTGCGCAGGATGCTGCACCGGGCGGTCGAGGACGTCGAGCCGCGTGACGGCGTGCTCGACCACCTGCGGCACGCGGTACCGGCGCGGCGGGCCCGCAAACGGCAGGCCGCGGTCGGCATGGCCGCCGCCGCCCTGTTCATCGGCACCGCCGTCCCCGCCCTCCTGCACGTCTCGGGCGCCACCGGCTCCGCCGCCGACCCGGCCATCGCGGGCCAGGCCTCGCAGGCCCAGGGCGGCGCCGGCCAGGGCAAGAGCCCGGCCGGCGGATCGGGCACCGCCGGCGGCACGGCCGACAGGGCGCCCGGCACGGCGGGGAGCGGCGAGAAGAGCGACCCCACGCACGACCGGAGCACCGCCCCCGGCGGCGGCTCCACCGGCGCGACCGCCGCCGACCCGTCGGCCTCCGCCGTCACCGGGACCCCCGTGTGCACGGCGTCCCAGCTCGGCTCCGCCACCGGCTCGGCCGGCGCCCCCGACTCGGCGGGCGTCGTCTACGGCACCTTCCACGTCACCAACGTCTCCTCCGGCAGCTGTACCGTCGGCGGCTCCGGCGCGGTGGCCGCGCTCGCCGAGGGCTCGGCCGACGCCGCGAAGATCAAGGTCGTCCAGCACAGCGCCGGCGACCCGGCGACCGGCCTGCCCGACCCGACCACCGAGGCGCCCGGGCTGGTCCTGGCGCCGGGGGCGGCGTACGAGGTGAAGTTCGCCTGGGTGCCCTCCGAGACCTGCCCCGGCGGTGGCGGCGCCGGAGGCGGCGGCAGCGCGAGCGGCGGCACCGAGACCGGCGGACCGTCGCCCGACCCGTCACCCAGCCAGGGGACGAACGCGACGGACGGCACGAGCACGGGCGCCGACGGCGGACCCACGACCCAGCTCGTCACCAAGGACGGCGGCCCCGCGGACGGCAGCGTCGTGGTCTCCCACACGCCGGACGGCGGCGCGCCCACGGCGACGGCGACGGTGCCGGACGCCTGCGCGGGCACGGTCTACCGCACCGGGGTGCTGGCGGCGTCGTAGGCCCGGACGACGGCTCGGGTGAACGACGGCTCGGGTGAACGACGGCTCGGGCGGACGACGGCTTGGGCGGACGGTGCACCGGCGAGCGGACTTCGCCCGACGCGGCACCCGACGCGGACCGACCGCGGGCCGGACCGACCGCGGGCGGGAGACCGAACGGGACGGCGGCCCGCTGGGACGGCGGCCGAGGCGGTGGCGGCGCTGACGGTGGCCGAGGCGGTGGTGGCCCTCAGACGGCGGCCGAGGCGGTGGCGGAGGGTTCCTCCGGGGCCAGCCCCAGCTCGGCGTCCCGAGCGGCCTCCACCTCACGCCGCACCAGCCGGAACCACATGAAGACCACGAAACCGGCGAAGACGAACCACTCGCCGGTGTAGCCGAGGTTCTGGAACGCCTTCAGGTCCAGCCCGGAGCCCTCCGGCGCCTTGGCCGGCACCGCCTTCATCCCGGAATCCGCCGTGTCGAGCGTCACCCACGCGTCGTACACGTCGTACGGCACCAGGTTGACCAGCGAGGCCGCGCTGATCGCGCCGGTCTGCCCGGCCGGCAGCCCGCCCTGGGCGCTGACCCCGTTGTCACCGGGCGTCTCGGAGGCCTGCAGCGCGCCGGTGACCGTGACCTGACCGGTGGGCGGCGCGGGCGCCTTCGCCGCGGCGGCGGCGTCGGCCGTTCCCGGCAGCCAGCCGCGGACGACCGGCAGCGCCTTGCCGGAGGCGGTCCGCAGCAGGGTCAGCACGTAGTAGCCGTGCTTGCCGTCCAGCTCCCGGCCGGGGACCAGCAACTGCTTGCCGTAGCGGCCGGTCGCGGTGGTCTGCATGCCGGAGGTCCGCTTGTCGACGGGCAGCAGACCGTCCAGCGGGCGCGGCGCCTCCGTGCGGTACGAGGCGGCCTGCTTCGTCGCGGCCCGGTGCTCGTCCACGCGCGCGTCGAACCGGCTCAGCTGCCACGATCCCATGAAGATGCAGAAGGGGATGGCCAGCAGCGCGAAGACGTTGATGCCCCACCAGCGGGGCGTCAGCAGAAACCGGTACACGCCCCCCACGGTACGGCCCCGCCGCGCGTGACCCGGCCGCGGGGTCGGAGTTTTCCACAGGCGACTACCCGGCGGACGGATTTCCCCGGGTGGGTTTTCCACAGGCTGGGGAGCGGGGCGACGCGTTGTCGGCCCGGGCGGGCACTATGGGGCCATGACTGAGAGCAACGGGGCCGGCCCTGTGGACCGGCGCGGTCCGCGGGGACCGATCGAGGACATGCCGGACTGGGAGAAGCGCTTCAGGGCGCCGCGGGTGTCGCTGCCCGACTGGGCGCAGGACGCGCCCGACCGCTCCCTGTTCGTGTCCAACGCGACGGGGACCTACGAGCTGTACGCGTGGGACCGGGCGACCGGCGCGCAACGCCAGGTGACGGACCGGCCGAACGGCACGACGGACGGCGTGCTCTCCCCGGACGGCGAGTGGATCTGGTGGTTCGACGACAAGGACGGTGACGAGTTCGGCGTCTGGCGCCGCCAGCCGTTCACCGGCGGACCCGACGAGGAGGCCGTGCCAGGGCTGGAGCCGTCGTACCCGGCGGGCCTCGCCCTGGGCCGGGACGGACGCACGGCCGTGGTGGGCCGCTCCACGGACGAGGACGGCACGACGCTCCACCTCGCGCGCCTGGGCTCGGGCGAGGACCCGGTGGAGATCTACCGCCACCGCGAGTCGGCCGGGGTCGGCGACCTCTCCCATGACGGCACGCTGATCGCCGTCGAGCACACCGAGCACGGCGACGCGATGCACTCCGCGCTGCGGGTGCTGCGCCCGGACGGCACGACGGTCGCCGAGCTGGACGACACCAAGGGCGGGACCGTCGAGCTGGGCCTGGAGGTGCTGGGCTTCGCCCCGGTCACCGGCGACGGCAGACTGCTCGTCGGCCACCAGCGGCGCGGCCGCTGGGAGCCGCTGGTGTGGGACGTGGTGACGGGCGAGGAGACCGACCTCGCGCTCGACCTGCCCGGTGACGTCAGCGCGGAGTGGTACCCGGACGGCAGCGGACTGCTCGTCGTGCACAGCTTCGAGGCCCGCAGCGAGCTGTTCCGCTACGACCCGGCGACGCGGGAACTGACGAAGATCCCCACGCTGCCCGGCTCGGTCTCCGGGGCGACGGCCCGGCCGGACGGCAGCGTGGAGTACCTGTGGTCCTCGGCGGCCGAGCCGCCGGCGGTGCGCTCGACGGCCGGGGGAGTGGTCCTGGACCCGCCCGGCATGAAGTGCCCCGGCTCGGTGCCGGTGGAGGACGTGTGGGTGGAGGGCCCCGGCGGCCGGATCCACGCCCTGGTCCAGAAGCCGGCCGGCGCCACGGGCCCCCTGCCGACGGTCTTCGACATCCACGGCGGCCCGACCTGGCACGACAGCGACTCCTTCGCCGCCGGCCCGGCGGCCTGGGTCGACCACGGCTACGCGGTGATCCGCGTCAACTACCGGGGCTCCACGGGCTACGGCCGGGAGTGGACGGACGCGCTCAAGCACCGGGTGGGGCTGATCGAGCTGGAGGACATCGCGGCGGTCCGCGAGTGGGCGATCGCCTCCGGCCTCGCGGACCCCGCCCGGCTGGTCCTCACCGGCGGCTCCTGGGGCGGCTACCTCACGCTGCTCGGCCTGGGCACCCAGCCGGACGCGTGGACGCTGGGCATCGCCGCCGTCCCGGTCGCGGACTACGTCACGGCGTACCACGACGAGATGGAGGCCCTCAAAGCCCTGGACCGCACCCTCCTCGGCGGCACCCCGGAGGAGGTCCCGGAACGCTTCGAGGCGTCCTCCCCCCTCACCTACGTCGACCGGGTCAAGGCCCCCGTCCACATCTCGGCGGGCGTCAACGACCCCCGCTGCCCCATCCGCCAGATCGACAACTACGTCAAGCGCCTCGAATCCCGCGGCGCTCCCCATGAGGTCTACCGCTACGACGCCGGCCACGGCTCCCTGGTCATCGACGAACGCATCAAACAATTCCACCTGGAACTGACCTTCGCCCAACGCCACCTGCCACCCGCCCTCTGACCAGCCTTCCGGACCGCTGGGGCTGAGCATCTGACGGGGGCGCAGGTGCGGAGCCCCCGCGGGCCGTGGGACAGAGCTTCTGATGGGAGTGCAGGGGGGGCAAGCCCCCGCCGGCCCGCAGGGCAGGGCTCCGGATGGGGGTGCAGGGGGCGGAGCCCCTGGTGGGGCCCGGGGGCGGAGCCCCTGGTGGGGCCCGGGGGAGGAGCCCCTGGTGGGGCCCGGGGGAGGAGCCCCTGGTGGGGCCCGGGGGAGGAGCCCCTGGTGGGGTCGAAGGGGCGAAGCCTCTTCCGGGGAGGGGAACGGGTGAGGGAGGCGGGGGCGGAACCCGAAGACCCGTACCCCCACCGCCCGCCCCCACCCGACCGCCGCCCCACCCCCACCCTCGAAACCCCTACGCCCCCACCCCTCCCCGCCCTCGCCGCCCCAACAACTCCGCCAACCCCCGCCGAGTCGCCGCCAACACCACCCGATCCTCCGCCCCCAGCACATACGTGTCCGGCGGATTCCACACCGGCCCACTCCCCGCCACCCGAGCTCCACCCCCCACCCCGGCGCCGGCACCACCGGAACCAGCACCAACACCAACACCAGCACCGACCCCAACCCCAACCCCAACCCCTACACTCCCCAAGCCCCCCGTCTCCTCCACCGCCTCCTGAACCGCCGGCTCCCGCCGCTCCCGCCCCACCACTCCCGTGTCCAACGCGAGCACCCGCCAGTACCCCGCCCGGAAGGCCTCCGCCACCGTCCGCCCCTCCAGCTGCGGATGCCCGCCCACCTCCACCGACGCGAACAGCAGCACCCGCCGCTCCACGGGAATCGCCCCCAGGATCTGCCGCCCGAACATCGCCCCGGCGAACGCCGGCGCCGCCAGATGCGACACACTCCGGCTCCGCGTCAACGCCCGCGGATGCGCCGCCCGCAGCGTCCGGTACACCGCCGTGGCGAAGTCGTCGTCGTACAGCCGCAGCACCACCCGCAGATCGGGCCGTACGGACCGCGCGTACAGCACGGCCTCCAGGTTCGTCGTGTCCGAGCTGGTCACCGCGAGCAGCGCATGCGCGCGGTGGATCTTCGCCGCCTCCAGCACCCCCTCCTGCGTGACGTCCCCGAGCACCACCGGCACCCGCAGCCGCCGCGCCGTGGCGAGCCCCCGCGCCTGAGGCCCGGACTCCACGCACACCACCGGAATCCCCAGCTCCCGCAGCCGCGTCAGCACCCGCGTGCCGATCTTCCCCAGCCCCAGCAGCACCACATGCCCGCCGAGCCCGCGCGGCGGCCTGCGCAGCGCGGACGTCGAGCGGAACGTGCCCAGCGCCTCCAGCACCGCCGCCAGCAGCACCGGCAGCAGCAACAACCCGACCAGCCCCGACAGAAGCTGCAGGATCTGCCGGCCGAGCGACTCACCCAGCGCCGGATCGTCGATGGCGAACAGATCGAGCAGCGTCAGGTACAGGGCGCCCAGCGGATGCACCCCGGTCACCACCCACAACGCCACCGCGAGCGCGAACACGCACCCCATCAGCCCCGCCAGCGACCACCGCAGCCGCCGCGAGAACAACGACGTGAGCGACGGCACCACCCCCGACCCGCGCCCGGCCGTCAGCGTCGTGCCCGCGGCGTACGCGACCTGCTCCAGCACCACGGTGCCACGCCCGGTGGCCGCCCGTATCGCCGCCTCGTCCGGCAGCAGCCGGGGCCGCGGCTCCCCGCCGCCCTCGTCCCCGCCGTTCTCGGAGCCGTCCGCACCGGCCGGATCGGTGCTCGTCGCCGACAGCAGTGCCAGCGTGCACAGCCCGGGGTCGGCGACCTGCCCCGGCCCGGGCGGCGGCCGTTCCACGGCGCGCAGCAGCAGCCCGTCGGTCTGCACCACCTTGCTGGTGCCGGCCACCGCGCTCGCGGCCAGCGCGGGCGCGGCCGTGTCGGCGTCGGAGAGCACGGTCGTGGACGCGTCGCCGCCGAGCGGGGCGTCACCGTCACCCGTCGCCAGCGCGGCCGCCTGGTCGAGGAGTTCCTGGATGTGCTGGCCCAGTCGCCTGTTGTACAGGCGCAGGACCAGGCGCAGTCTCGGGTTGAGCCGGCGGGCGGTGAGCGCGGCGCGGATGTTGGTCTCGTCGTCGTCGTACACGAGCGCCAGCGCCGTGGCCCGTTCCACCCCCGCCTCGGCGAGCACGGCCTCGGTCGGTTCCCCGGCCTCCACCACCCGGTCGTCCCGGCCCGGCCGGCCGTTGCCGTCCCCGTTCGAACCGCCGCCGCTGCTGCTGCCACCTCCGTCGGCATGACCGTTGCCGTTGCCGTTGCCGCCCGCCCGGTTCACGGCGGCGCTGACCATCCGGTCCAGCAGGGCGGACGCCGACCGGACCCGGCCGACCACCGGCGGACGGACCGCACGCTCGGGAGGCGGCACCACCAGCGTGACCTGCTCGCCGTACACACCGCGCAGCTCGGCGGCCAGCCGGTGCGCGAGCCCGTCGTCTCCGCACACCACCATGTGCGCGCCCGGTTCGCCCGGCGCACCACCTTGATTCGGAACGCTCCCCACGAGCGAGAAGACTGCCTCACCGTGACGGGCGGTTCCAGAGAACACCGCAGTGCACGCCCTCCGGCGCTGAACGGCCGGCCCCTCCCCGCCGTACCGGAGGGGAGGCAACCGCAGCACACCGGAGGTACCGCACCCGTGGCCGACAGCAGACCAGCCGAGCCGGCCCGGGACGGCTGGCACCTCACCTCGCCCGTCGCCCTCACCTTGCTGCTGCTCGTCATGGTCGTGGCGCAGGGCCCGCTGCGCGGGGCGCTGTCCGCGCCGGTGATGCAGAGCTGGACGACGGTGTTCGTGGCCGTGGTGGTGCAGGCCCTGCCGTTCCTGGTGCTCGGCGTGCTGCTGTCGGCGGCCCTCGCCGTGTTCGTCCCGCCGTCGTTCTTCGCCCGCGTCCTGCCGGGCCGGCCCGCCCTCGCCGTCCCGGTCGCCGGGCTCGCGGGCGCGGTGCTCCCCGGCTGCGAGTGCGCGTCCGTGCCGGTGGCCGGCGCTCTGGTCCGGCGCGGCGTCACCCCGGCCGCCGCGCTCGCTTTCCTGCTCTCCGCCCCCGCGATCAACCCGATCGTGCTGACGGCCACGGCCGTCGCCTTCCCCCACGATCCGGAGATGGTCCTCGCCCGCTTCGCCGCGAGTCTGCTGGTGGCGTGCGCGATGGGCTGGCTGTGGCAGCGCCTGGGCCGCGCCGACCGGCTGCGCCCGGCCGCCCACGCCCACTACGACGGCGAGGGCAGGGGCGCGGCGTTCTGGGGTTCGGTACGGCACGACGTGATGCACGCCGGCGGCTTCCTGGTGGTGGGCGCGATGGCCGCCGCGACGCTGAAGGCGCTCGCTCCGGCGAGCTGGCTGCGCACGGCGGCCGGGAATCCGGTGGTCGCGGTCCTCGCGCTCGCCGCGCTGGCGGTGCTGCTGTCGATCTGCTCGGAGGCGGACGCGTTCGTCGCGGCCTCGCTGTCGCAGTTCTCGCTCACGGCCCGGCTGGTGTTCCTGGTCGTCGGGCCGATGATCGACCTGAAGCTGTTCGCCCTGCAGGCGGGCGCCTTCGGCCGGGGCTTCGCCCTGCGCTTCGCGCCCGCCACGCTCGTCCTGGCCGTGCTGGGTTCGGTGCTGACCGGGGCGGTGCTGCTGTGAACCGGCAGACGCAGGCGGCGGTCCTGTTCCTGGTCGGCGCGGCCCTGCTGCACGCGGGCGTCACCGGCCTGTACCTGCGCTACGTCAAGGCGGGACTGCGGCCGATGCTGCTGGCGTCGGGCGCGGTGCTCGTCGTGACGGCGCTCATGACGCTGTGGTTCGAAAGAGGGCGCCGCCCCGACGACCCGGCCCACCGGCACGCCCCGGCGGACGAAGCCCCGCACGGCCACCGCGAGCCCCGCGTCTCCTAACTCCTCGTCCTCCCCCTCCTCGCCCTGATCCTGGTCGCCCCGCCCGCCCTGGGCTCCTACAGCGCCGTACGCTCCGGAACCGCGCTGCAGCCGCCGTACGGTTACGCGGCCCTGCCGCCCGGCGACCCGCTGCGGCTGAGCGTGGTCGACTACGCCGGCCGCGCCGTCTACGACCACGGCCGCTCCCTCGCCGGCCGCCGTGTCCAGGTCACGGGCTTCGTCGCCCTGGACCCGAGCGGGACGCCGTACCTGGTCCGCATGGCCCTCAACTGCTGCGCCGCCGACGCCCAGCCCGTCAAGATCGCGCTGACCGGCCGGATCCCCCCGGTGCTGCGACCGGACAGCTGGCTGCGGGTCACCGGCGCCTACACCGCCCGCCGGACCACCGACCCGGTGAACGGCGGTCCGATCCCCTTCCTGAACGTGACGGCGGCCCGACCGGTCCCGACCCCGCACGACCCGTACGACGAGAGCTGGAACCAGTGAGAAAACCACTGTCCCGCCCGCCCGCCGCGCCCTAGGCTGAAAGCCACTTCGAAGAGACCTCCCCGGAAGTGCGCCGCAGAGCGGGAGCGTCCCACCTCGTGGAGGTGCCGGAGGGGCGGCAGCAGTCCTTGTCGACCCTTCTTCTCCACGCCCACGGAGGCTCTTCATGCACGTAGGCATCGGCCTGCCCATCGGCGATCCGGCCGCCCTGCTCACCTGGGCCCGGCGCGCCGAGGCCGGCCCCTTCACCACCCTCGGCCTGCTCGACCGGCTCGTGTACGACAACCCCGAACCCCTGGTCGCCCTGGCCCTCCTGGCCGGCGCCACCTCCCGCGTCCGCGTCCAGACCGAGGTGCTGCTCGCGCCGCTGCGCGACACCGCCCTGCTCGCCAAGCAGGCGGCAACGCTCGACCGGATGAGCGGCGGCCGGCTGACCCTCGGCGTGGGCGTCGGCGGCCGGGAGGACGACCACCGGGCCGCGGGCGTCGACATCCGCACCCGGGGCCGCCGCCTGGACGGACAGATGGCGGTCCTGCGCCGTCTGTGGTCCGGCGAGCCGTACGGCGAGGGCGTGGGGCCCGTCGGCCCGCTCGCCGCCCGCTCCGGCGGCCCGGAAGTCCTCTTCGGCGGCTTCCGGCCCGCAGCTCTGGAACGCGTGGCCCGCTGGGGCGACGGGTTCCTCGCCGCCGCGCCGCCGTCCTGGGCGGGCGGCCTCTTCGAGACAGTCCACAAGCAGTGGAAGGAGTACGGCCGCCCGGGCGCCCCGCGCATCGTCGCCCAGCTGAACGTGGCGCTGGGACCGAGGCGGGTCGTCGAGGACGCCCGGACCGCCATGCACGCGTACTACGCCTTCACCGGCACGCCCGACCGCATGGTGTCCGGCCTGCTCACCACCCCGCGGACGATCCGCGAAGCCATCGCGGCCTTCGGCGGCCTCGGCGCCGACGAGGTCATGCTCTACTGCTACGGCCTCGACCCCGACCAGGTCGACCGCCTGGCCGACGCGCTGTGACGAAAAAGGTCCGGGCCGGCCTCCTGAGGAGGCCGGCCCGGACCGGGTGGACGCCGTCATCACCGGCGTCCGAGGATCACGTCACGCGGGGGTGATGTTCTCCGCCTGCGGGCCCTTCTGGCCCTGCGTGACGTCGAAGTTCACCCGCTGGCCTTCCTGCAGCTCGCGGAAGCCCTGGGTGGCGATGTTGGAGTAGTGGGCGAAGACGTCGGGGCCGCCGCCGTCCTGCTGGATGAAGCCGAAGCCCTTTTCCGAGTTGAACCACTTCACGGTACCGGTGGCCATGTTTTTCTCCTCTACGGGTCACTTGGCGCCCCACTCCGTGTGGAGCACCCGTTGCTGCAACGACCCATCCGGAACTGGCCGGAAAAACAAAAAATGCGCCCGAGGTCACATACACCAGGCGCACACTCAGCTTCGTGGGTACCAAACCGCAACTGAAATCACGCTAGCACGGATCCGCACGGAGTGCCGATCCGGCGGAAACCCCCACGAAAGGAACCTCTGCCGGAGCGCCGCCCGGGCGCCGACCGGACGCCGTCCCCTCAGGGCCGCGGATCACCGACCGCCCCCGACGCCCTCACCAGGTAGAAGCCGCCGACGAGGCCGATCGCGCCGTCCCTGGACCCGCCGACCGCGACGGCCGCGCCCATCACCCCTTTGATCACGATGACATGACGAATGATCACAAGAAACGGTGACCATCTTCACAGTGTCTTCACTTCCTGGGACGCTGCTCCCGCTCGGACAGACCGCAGCGGGATCAGCAGACGAGGAAGCCCACATGGACGACATCCAGCCCACCACCGAGTCCGGCCGGGCGTACCCGGCCCAGCAGGCCGGCGCGGTCGTGCCCGGCGCCACGGGCGCCCCGGTCGCGAGCCGTCCGACCGGCCTGGCCATGAAGCGCCGTGGTCCCGTCGCGGTGTGGCTGGGACTGCCGCTGGTCACCCTCGGCATCTACCAGCTGGTCTGGTACTACAAGATCCACAAGGAGCTCCAGGAGTTCGACCGCCGCCGGGTGCTCAGCCCGGCCGGCAGCGTGCTGGTGCTGATCTTCCTGAGCTGGACCCTGATCGCCCCGCTGATCTCCTTCCACAACACCGGGAAGGCCATCGCGAACGCCCAGCGCGCGGCCGGCCTGCCGGTGACGTGCAGCCCCGCCGCCGGCACCTGGCTGGCCTTCGTCTTCGGCCTGAACACCTGGTACCTGCAGCGCCAGCTCAACCTGGTCGTCGACGCCTACCAGGGCGCCGCACCGGGCACCGAGGTCGTCCTGTCCGCCTGACCTTCAGGCCGCCGCGGTCCGGCTCACTGATCCGAGTACCCGATGTCCCCGATGGTCCAGGCGCTCACGTCCTTCAACGCGACGCGGTACATGCCGCCCGTGTCGGGGATGCCGAAGCTCCCCTGGAGGATGCGGGCGACATGGAAGTGCAGATGGGTGGGCCGGTCCGCGGGCGCCGCCGCGTCACCGCCGCCCTCGGGCCCGGCCCCGGTGAACGCGGCCGAGAACCGGGCCAGGTCGTCGGAGTCCCGCAGAACCTCCGCCACGCGCTGCTTCCACATGGTCTCGGGGGCCAGCCGCCCGGTGATGACGGCTCCGGGGACCACCACGGTCAGGGACATCCGACTGCTGTGCTGCGACTCCACCATCGCGGCGATTTCGACGAGCAGATCGTCAGGGTGCGACATGCCTGACGAGCGTAGTCGCGCCCAGCGCCCACCGCAGTGAAGAAGCCCGCCAAAGCCAGGAGCCTCTGGCACCCTGTTCGGCCCCCGGACACGACAGAGGGCCGATCGCATGATTGCGATCGGCCCTCTGACCAGCGTCGGGGTGGCGGGATTTGAACCCACGACCTCTTCGTCCCGAACGAAGCGCGCTGCCAAGCTGCGCTACACCCCGATGTCACTGC
This sequence comes from Streptomyces sp. NPDC018610, assembly GCF_044391765.1. Taxonomy (NCBI): domain Bacteria; kingdom Bacillati; phylum Actinomycetota; class Actinomycetes; order Kitasatosporales; family Streptomycetaceae; genus Streptomyces; species Streptomyces sp. NPDC018610. The sequence continues at coordinate 141,047 of NZ_JBISAL010000003.1, read as the reverse complement.
TTGTCGCGGCGACGTCGTTTACTTTAGCCCACTGGTGGCCGGAGACGAAATCCGGTTCTGAAGCGGCGGCGGACCGGGTTCGGACGGGCGTGGTCGACGGCCACGAGGAGGAGGGCCAGGGCGTAGAAGGAGAGGCCCAAGAGGAGGGCGTTGCCCAGGACGTGTTTGTAGCCGTGCTGGGCGACGTCCAGGAACGGGTAGAGGTAGCGGTTGTCCGTCGCCGGGGCGAGGAGTTCGCCGCGGATCAGAGAGAAGGCCAGGTAGGCCAGGGGGTAGAGCAGCCACGGGGCGGCCTGGCGCAGGTGCAGGCGGGCCGGGGCGGTCAGCAGGAGCCAGTCCAGGAGGGCGGCGAGCGGGACCGCCGTGTGGATGAGGTGGCCGGCCGTCGACTGCCACAGGGGATGGGTGCCGGGACTGCCCGTGAGCGAGAACGGCGGGGAGGCCCCGGTCAGGAGCAGATGGTCGATCAGGGCGGCGACGGTGACGTAGAGCACGGTCGCGCCCGTCAGGGCCGCGGGCACCGGGCGGCGGGCGGACCAGGCCCTGCCGGCCGAGGAGGCGAGGACCAGGGCGAGGACGATCTCGCTCTGGACGGCGAAGTGGCTCATCACGTGGAGCGGGGGGCCGGTCAGCGCCTCCGCGACCACCCCTGCCCCGGCCGCCGCGGCGACCAGGAGACGGTACGCCGCCGTCCAGGGCCGGCGCACCGGTGTCACCACGGCCGCCGCGGGGACGACGGAGGGCGCCAGCGCGCTGATGCCGGGGATCGCGGGGAGGTCCGGCATGTCCCGGAGGAACGGCGTGAACGGCGTGGAGGCCGAGGGCGGCGTCTCGGGGGCCGGGTCCGAAGAGGGGACGGAGGAAGATGCGGCTGCCGGGGACATCGGCCCTGGTGGGGGCATGGGGGGTATCGGGGCGGCGGTCATGCCCTCAAGGTAGGAAGAGGGGGCACAACGGGCGATTCGGGTGGGCCGTACGGGTTACGGGAGGGCGGCGGCCCCACCCCGCCGTTCCCCCGCTCCGGTGCTCACCCCTGCCGGCGTGCCGTCGTTCCCGGCGCCGCCGTGTCGGCCTGGTGCCGTCCCGCCCGCTCTACTCGCGGCCCACCAGCGTCAGCAGCGTCGCCTCCGGGGGGCAGGCGAAACGGACCGGGGTGTAGCGGTTGGTGCCGCAGCCGGCCGAGACGTGCAGGTAGGACGTGCGGCCCTCGGCGGTGTGGGTGGACAGGCCCTTCACCCGGTCGGCGTCGAGGTCGCAGTTGGTGACCAGGGCGCCGTAGAAGGGGATGCAGAGCTGACCGCCGTGGGTGTGGCCGGCCAGGATCAGCGGGTAGCCGTCGGCCGCGAAGGCGTCCAGGACGCGCAGGTACGGCGCGTGGACCACGCCCAGCGAGAGGTCCGCCGAGCCGGACGGGCCGCCGGCCACCTTCGCGTAGCGGTCGCGCTTGATGTGCGGGTCGTCCAGGCCGGTCAGCTCCACGGAGACGCCGTCGACCTTCAGGGTCCCGCGGGTGTTGGTCAGGTCGAGCCAGCCGGCGGCGTCGAAGCCGTCGCGCAGGTCCTCCCACGGGTTGTGGATCGCGCCGACGACGGGCTTGTTGCCGTTCAGGCCGTGCCGGCCGCTCGCCTTCTCCAGTAGATAGCGGGCGGGGTTGCGCGGCTTGGGACCGTAGTAGTCGTTGGACCCGAAGACGTACGCGCCCGGGAACTCCATCAGCGGGCCGAGCGCGTCCAGGGTCTCCGGCACGCCCTCCGGGTCCGAGAGGTTGTCGCCCGTGTTGATCACGAAGTCGGGCCGCAGTCCGGCCAGCGAGCGCAGCCAGCGCTGCTTCTTGCGCTGGCCGCCGACCATGTGGATGTCGGAGACCTGCAGGACGCGCAGGGGGCGCATGCCGGAGGGCAGGACCGGGACCGTCACCCGTCGTAGCCGGAAGGAACGGACCTCGAAGCCCGCCGAATAGATGAGACCGGCGGTCGCCACCGCCGTGATGCCCAGGGGAACTCCGTATCGCGCGCGCATGTGTCCATCGTCTCAGGACCGCGTGGTGCAGCGGAAACCGGCCACGGGGATGGGGACATGGGCGCCGTGGTCCGTCGGCGGGGGCGCGTAAATGGGCGCGCGGCGGCGCCCTCGCACCTGCGACAATCGGCCCATGACCACGCTCAAGTCGAAGCTGCAGGATGACCTCAACGCCGCGATCAAGGAGCGCGACGAGCTGCGCTCCGCGACTCTCCGGCTGACGCTCGCCGCGATCACCAAGGAGGAGGTCGCGGGCAAGGAGAAGCGCGAGCTCTCCGACGACGAGGTCCTCAAGGTGATCACCAAGGAGGCCAAGAAGCGCCGCGAGGCGGCCGAGGCCTTCGCGCAGGGTGGTCGCGCGGAGTCGGCCGAGCGGGAGAAGGCGGAGGGTGAGGTGCTCGCCGCGTACCTGCCCAAGCAGCTGTCCGACGACGAGCTGCACACGATCGTCGCCCAGGCCGTCGAGGAGGCCCGGGCGGCCGGCGCCGAGGGGCCGCGGGCCATGGGCGCGGTCATGAAGATCGTGAACCCGAAGGTCGCCGGGCAGGCCGAGGGCGGCCGTGTGGCCGCCGTGGTCAAGAAGCTGCTGGCCGGCTGATCCCGGCGGCCCCTGCGGGCCGACCGATCAACCGCTGAGAGGGAGGGACGCCCGGCGGACAGCCGGGCGTCCCTCCCTCTCGCCGTGTGTTCCGCCGCGTACGGCCTCAGCCGACAGCCGGCTCAGCCCGCCGTGCCGGCCCCTGTGCCGCGTGCGGCCTCAGCCGCCGTGCCGGCCCCCGTTGCCGTTGCCGCGGGAACCGCCCGTCTGGCCCTGGATGAAGCCGCCCGGGGCGGTGAAGGTCGGGTTGGGGTTGCCGCCGTCGCCGCCCGTGCCGCCGGTCAGTCCGCCGAAGAGGCCTCCGATGAGGCCGCCGTCACCGTTGTTTCCGCCGTTGTCTCCCTTCTCCCTGCCGCTTCCTTTTCCCTTGTCCTTGTCCTTGCCCTTGTCACCGCCGTCCGGGATGTCGACGGGGTTGAAGGACGGGGCGCCCTTGCCCTGCAGGGCGCCGGTCATGGCGTCCCGCCAGATCGGGCCGGGGACGTCGGCGCCGTAGACGAGCTCGTGGTAGACGCCGCCGATGCGGATCTGGGTCATCTGGACCTTCTGGGTGGCGCTGCCCACCCAGACCGCGCCGGACAGGTTCGGGGTGTAGCCGACGAACCAGGCGTTCTTGCGCTCGTCCGTGGTGCCCGTCTTGCCGGCGTTGTCGCGGTCGGAGAGACCGGCCAGCGTGCCCGTACCGGAGTCGACCACGCCCTTGAGCAGCGCGTTCACGGTGTCCGCGGTCTTCTCGGACATGGCGCGCGTGCACCTGGTCTTCGGCACCGCGAGCGACTTCTCCTGGCCGCCGATCTTCTGCGTGATCGACTCGATGGCGACCGGGGTGCAGTACATGCCGCGGGAGGCGAACGTGGCGTATGCGCTGGCCATCGTCAGCGGGGAGATGCCGACCGCGCCGAGCGCGATGGAGGGCGTCTGCGGCAGCTTGTCGCCGTTGCCCTGCACCACGTGCAGCTTGTCGGTCATGGTGACCACCGGGCACAGGCCGATGTCACTGATCATCTGCACGAAGTAGGTGTTGACCGACTTGGCCATGGCCTCCTTCAGCGCGTACGGGCCGTGCTCGGTGGTGCTCTCGTTCTCCAGCTTCTCGTGGGCCGAGTTCGCCCACTGCTTGCCGTCGCACGCCTGGACCGGGCTCGGGTACGGCATCTGGTACGGCGAGGAGTACTCCTGCGTGGGCGGCTTGCCCTGCTCCAGCGCCGCCGCCGCCACGAACGGCTTGAACGTCGAACCGGTCGGGAAGCCGAAGTTCGAGCCGCCCAGGTCGCTGCCGACCGAGTAGTTGATCTCGGTCTCGTTCTTGCCGTAGCCGTACGGCTTGGACTGGCCCATCGCCAGGACCTTGCCGGTGCCCGGCTCGACCAGGACGGACGCCGCGGCGACGGAGTCCGACTGGTGGATGTGCTGCTTCAGCGAGTCCTGCACCGAGGCCTGGGCCTTCGAGTCCAGGGTCGTGCGGATGGTCAGGCCGCCCTGGTTCCACACCTTGGCCCGCTCCGCGCGCGTCTTGCCGAAGGTCGGGTCGGTGAGGAAGATCTGTTCGACGTACTTGCAGAAGAAGCTGGCGTCCTTGACGGCCGTGATGCAGCCGTTGCGCGGCTGGGTGACCTTCAGCTCCAGCGGGGCCTTCTTCGCCTTGTCGGCCTCCGCCTGGGAGACGTCGCCGACCTCGGCCATCCGCTGCAGCACGGTGTTGCGCCGCTTGGTGGCCTCCGCCTCGTCGTTGACCGGGTCGTAGCGGCTCGGCGACTGCACGATGCCGGCCAGCAGCGCGGCCTGCGGCAGGGTCAGGTCCTTGGCGTGCGTGGAGAAGTAGCGCTGGGAGGCGGCCTCGACACCGTAGGCCTGCTCACCGAAGAAGGTGATGTTCAGGTAGTTCTCGAGGATCTTCTTCTTGCCGAGGTCCTGCTCGACCTGGATCGCGTACTTCAGTTCCTTGATCTTGCGGCCGAGCGTCTGCTGAGTGGCCTCGGCGACCTTCGTCGGGTCGTCGCCGGCCTCCTCCACGAAGACGTTCTTCACGTACTGCTGGGTGAGCGTGGACGCGCCCTGGGCGACGCCGCCGCTCTGCGCGTTCTTGTTGAGGGCGCGCAGCACGCCCTTCAGGTCGATCGCGCCGTGCTGGTAGAAGCGCGAGTCCTCGATCGCGACGATCGCCTTCTGCATGTACGGCGAGATGTCCTTCAGCTCCACCACCGTGCGGTCCCGGGAGTAGACCTGGGCCAGCTGCTGGCCCTGGTCGTCCAGGATCGTGGTGCGCTGGCTGAGCGGGGGGCGCTTGAGATTGGCGGGGATGTCGTCGAATCCCTGGACCGATCCCTTGGCGGCCAGACCCAGCGCGCCGGCGGCGGGCAGTGCGATACCGGCCAGGACCGCTCCCGCGAGCACACTGACACCGAGGAACTTGGCGGCCTGCTGCGATGGCGACAGGCCACCGCCCGAGCGCTTCTTTGGCATGAGGGCAGCCTACGTTCTCATTCGCCGGACACGCGTATATGCCTTGGCCTAAGCTGCTCTCGACTGTCACAGCGATGTGGCCGCGTATCAATACGTCCGACGACCCCGGAACGTTCCGGGCCCGCCCGGTTTTCTCACCGGGCCGCAGGCTCAGGCGTGTCGGAGGGTGCGGGGCGGCACGGTGAAGGCTGTGCGGGCACGGGACACGCGTGCCGGAATCGCCTTGTGTGTCACCCGGCGTCCGTTGTGGCGCACCTGAACCATCCTGTTCTGCCGGGAATGTCGCAGAAGTCGTCACCTCACTCCCCCGGGTGATCTGCCACCGCCCCATAGTCCGTTCGGACCATTCAAGATTGGGCCCGCTGGGGGTGTTGCGCTGTGCCCACCTTCCGTAACGTCCTCAACTGGCGGCGGTGAATATGCCGCTGCCGCCGTGGGGGAGCCTCGATTCGGGAGAGGACGGCGCCGGTATGGGCTGGGTAACCGACTGGAGTGCGCAGGCGGCCTGCCGCACTACCGATCCGGATGAACTGTTCGTTCAGGGAGCAGCGCAGAACAGGGCCAAGGCGGTGTGCACCGGATGCCCGGTACGCACCGAGTGCCTCGCCGACGCGCTCGACAACCGCGTCGAGTTCGGCGTGTGGGGAGGCATGACGGAGCGGGAGCGCCGCGCGCTGCTGCGTCGGCGGCCGACCGTCACCTCGTGGCGCCGGCTGCTGGAGACGGCGCGCATGGAGTACGAGCGCGGGACGGGCCTGGTGTCCCTCGACGACGACCAGGTGTACGAGGACTACGCCGCGGTGGGCTGAGGCCCGCCGGGGGCCCAAGGCAGCGCATGGGCCCGGGTACGTCCGTGGCGTTCCGCGCCCGCCCTCCGCGTGCTGTGCGTGGGCGGCATGGTGTCCGCGGCGCACGTCGGGGACGTGCGCCGGACATGTGCGCCTGTGACGTGGGTCGGGGACGTGCCGTGCACGCCCGTCATGTCGGTCACGCGCCGTGCCGCGCCCTGTGTGTCTGTCGCGCGTGTCCGCCCGCCGTACGCGCCTGTGGTGCGCCGAGGTGTCGGGCCGTACCGCGTGCGCCTGTCACGCGCGGCGTACGCCGCTCATGCGAGGGTGTGCCTCCGTCGTGCGCCGTGTGTCGTATGCGCTGTCGTGCCTGTCGTGTCTGTCGTGTGTCCGCCGTGCGCTGTCAGGCGCCGGGTTCCGGCAGCTCGCGGCGGTTGTCCGCGAGCCGGTCTCCGATGTCGCGCAATCCCGCGAGGTCGTGCACGTCGCCGGGCAGCGCGGGCACTTCGGCCACCGCCACCTCGGGGTGCCGGGCGGTGAAGCGGTCCCGCGTGCGCTGCTCGCGGGAGAGCAGCTGCATGCGCTCCGCGTGCAGCTTCAGCAGACCCGCGGTGACCTGGTCGACCGGGTCGGCCGACTCGGCGGCGGGACCGGAGGGGGAGCCGGAGGAAGAGCCGCGCGAGGTGCCGGGCGATGAACCAGGCGAGTCTGAACTGCCCGGCGTTTCGGGAGAGTTACGAAGTCCAGCTTTCCCGTCGCCCTGATCCACAATGCGGGGCTCCTCAAGATTTTCCGCGGCGGCGAGCGCACGTTCGGCCGACAGCCGGTCGGCGCCGCTGCCGTGGACGCGGTTGAGCACCAGACCGGCCAGCGGCATCCTCTCCGCGGCCAGCCGCTCCACGAAGTACGCCGCCTCGCGCAGCGCGTCCCGCTCCGGCGCCGCCACCACCAGGAACGCCGTCCCGGGCGCCTGGAGCAGCTTGTACGTGGCGTCCGCGCGCGTACGGAAGCCGCCGAAGGTGGTGTCCATCGCGGCCACGAACGTCTGCACGTCCTTCAGCAGCTGACCGCCCAGCAGTTTGCCGAGCGTGCCGGTCATCATCGACATCCCGACGTTCAGGAACTTCATCCCCGCGCGTCCGCCCAGCTTCGCCGGGGCGGTCAGCAGCCGGATCAGCCGGCCGTCCAGGAAGGAGCCGAGCCGCTTGGGCGCGTCCAGGAAGTCCAGGGCCGAGCGCGAGGGCGGGGTGTCGACGACGATGAGGTCCCACTCGTCCCTGGCCCGCAGCTGCCCCAGCTTCTCCATCGCCATGTATTCCTGCGTGCCCGCGAAGCCCGCCGAGAGCGACTGGTAGAAGGGGTTCGACAGGATCGCGGCGGCCCGCTCCCGGTCCGCGTGCGCCTCGACGACCTCGTCGAAGGTGCGCTTCATGTCGAGCATCATGGCGTACAGCTCGCCGTCCTCCTCGGTGCCCTTCACCCGGCGGGGGACGTTGTCGAGCGAGTCGATGCCCATGGACTGGGCGAGGCGGCGGGCCGGGTCGATCGTCAGGACGACCACCTTGCGCCCGCGCTCGGCCGCCCGCAGCCCGAGGGCCGCCGCCGTGGTCGTCTTGCCGACCCCGCCCGAGCCGCAGCACACCACGATGCGCGTCTTCGGGTCGTCGAGCAGCGGGTCGACGTCGAGCACACGCGTGTGGGCGAGACGACGCGCGCTCTCGTGCCCGCGCGAGGGCTCGTGCGCGGCCGACGGGTCCTGCGGGTCCTGCGGGTCCTGCGGGTCCTGCGGGTCCTGTGCGTCGGACGACTCCGGTGCGTCGGACGACTCCGGTGCGTCCGGCCGTCGCCGGGCGGAGGACTCCCGCGCGAACACGGCTTCCTGCGCGCGCGCCGCCCCGTGCGCGCCGTCGCCGGTGCCTACGGCGCCCCGGGGCGCACCATCGAAGGAACGCTCGGTCTCCCGCGCGAGGGCCTGATCCGGGCTCATGACATCCCCTGCTTCCGCAGCTCGGTCGCCAGTTCGTACAGGCCCGCCAGGTCCATGCCCTCGGCGAGCAGCGGCAGTTCGTGCAGCGGCAGGTCCAGCTCGCCCAGGGCGGAGCGCTGCTCCTGCTCCAGCGCGTACCGCTCGGCGTACTCCTCGGCCTGGGCCAGCAACGGGTCCACCAGCCGCTCGGCGTTCCCGCCGCGCCGCGCTCCGCCGAGTCCGGCCGACGACAGCGACCGGGCCAGGTCGGCGCGCGGAACGGTCCGTACGAGTTCCAGGTCGGCCGCGTCCAACACCTGCGGCCGCACCATGTTCACGACGACGCGGCCCACCGGCAGCCGCGCGGCGCGCAGTTCGGCGATGCCGTCCACGGTCTCCTGGACGGGCATCTCCTCCAGGAGCGTCACCAGATGCACGGCCGTCTCGGACGACTTGAGCACCCGCATGACCGCCTGCGCCTGATTGTGTATCGGGCCGATCTTGGCCAGCCCGGCCACCTCGTCGTTGACGTTGAGGAAGCGGGTGATGCGTCCGGTCGGGGGCGCGTCCATGACGACGTAGTCGTAGGCGAACCGCCCGCTCTTGTCCTTGCGGCGCACCGCCTCGCACGCCTTGCCGGTCAGCAGGACGTCCCTGACCCCGGGCGCGATGGTGGTGGCGAAGTCGATGGCCCCGAGCTTCTTCAGGGCGCGTCCGGCGCTGCCCAGCTTGTAGAACATCTGGAGATAGTCCAGCAGCGCCAGTTCGGGGTCTATGGCGAGTGCGAACACCTCCCCGCCCCCGGGCGCGACGGCGATCTTCCGTTCTTCATACGGCAGCGCCTCCGTTTCGAAGAGCTGTGCGATGCCCTGCCGACCCTCGACCTCGATGAGGAGCGTGCGCTTCCCCTCCGTGGCCAGGGCCAGCGCGAGGGCGGCGGCGACCGTCGTCTTTCCGGTCCCGCCCTTGCCGCTGACGACCTGGAGCCTGCTCACGTCTTCGAGCCTAACCAGTCGGCGCACGGACCACGCGGGAGGCTGTGGACAACCGTGGTCGTGGTCGCCGCCGGCGGGGCGCGGATCAGCGGCTACAGTCGCCCCATGACCAAGTGGGAATACGCAACCGTGCCGCTGCTCGTCCATGCCACGAAGCAGATCCTGGACACCTGGGGCGAGGACGGCTGGGAGCTCGTCCAGGTCGTGCCCGGCCCGAACCCCGAGCAGCTGGTGGCCTACCTGAAGCGGGAGAAGCAGGCGTGAGCGCGGTCGAGGCGAAGCTGGCCGAGCTCGGCCTGACCCTGCCCGAGGTCGTGCCGCCGCTGGCCGCCTACCAGCCGGCCGTGCAGTCCGGGCCGTACGTCTACACCGCCGGCCAGCTGCCGATGGTGGACGGCAAGCTCCCGGTCACCGGGAAGGTGGGCCTCGAGGTCACCCCGGAGGAGGCCAAGGAACTGGCCCGTACCTGCGCGCTGAACGCCCTGGCGGCCGTCAAGTCCGTCGTGGGCGACCTGGACCGCATCGCCCGTGTGGTGAAGGTCGTGGGCTTCGTCGCCTCGGCCGCGGACTTCACGGGCCAGCCGGGCGTCGTCAACGGCGCGAGCGAGCTGCTGGGCGAGGTTCTGGGCGACAAGGGCGTGCACGCGCGCAGCGCGGTCGGCGTGGCGGTGCTCCCGCTGGACGCGCCGGTCGAGGTGGAGATCCAGGTCGAGCTGGTGCCGTAGGCGGATCTGGGAGGCGTACGCCGCAGGGGCGTTCCGCGCCCCTGGGAGGCTCCCGGGCGCCCGGCGCCGCCGGCTCCGGCCCAGCCGGGCCTTGCGAGGCCCCTGCTCGGGGGGACTTCCGTGGGAGTCCCCGGAGGGCCCCGGCCGCTCGGAGCCTCGTCGCCTCGCCACAGGACGGCCCGCGTGCGGACGGCCCCGAGGCGGCCGGAGGGCGACCGCTCGCCCGAGGTGGGCGGACGCCGGGATCGCGACGCGTCCCCTGGAAGGCGTCGCGCGCCTTACCGGCCACGGGCACCTCTCGAACATTCGCGCGCCACGGGATAGCCTCCGGCCATGGCGAATGGGCAGTGGTTCCCCCCGGACTGGCCGGACCGCATCCGCGCGCTCGCGGACGGCGCCCTCACCCCCGTCGCGCCGAAACGGGCGGCCACCGTCATGCTCCTCAGGGACACCGACGCCGGCCCCGCCGTGCACATGCTGCGCAGACGCGCCTCCATGGCCTTCGCCGCGGGCGCGTACGCGTACCCGGGCGGCGGCGTCGACCCCCGGGACGACGACCACCAGGTCCGCTGGGCGGGCCCCACGCGCGCGTGGTGGGCCGACCGGCTCGGGGTGGACGAGACAGCGGCCCAGGCGATCGTCTGCGCGGCCGTCCGGGAGACGTACGAGGAGGCGGGCGTCCTGCTCGCCGGGACCGGACCGGACTCGGTCGTCGGCGACACCACGGGCGACGACTGGGAGACCGACCGCGCCGCCCTGGTCGCCCGTGAGCTCTCCTTCGCCGAGTTCCTCGACCGCCGGGGCCTGACCCTGCGCTCGGACCTGCTGGGCGCCTGGACGCGCTGGATCACCCCGGAGTTCGAGCCCCGCCGTTACGACACCTGGTTCTTCGTGGCCGCCCTCCCCGAGGGCCAGCGCACCCGGAACGCCTCCACGGAGGCCGACCGCACGGTGTGGATCCGCCCCCGGGACGCGGCGACCGCGTACGACGAGGGCCGGCTGCTGATGATGCCGCCCACCGTCGCCACCCTGCGTCAGCTGATCCCGTACGCCGGCCCCGCCGAGGCCCTCGCGGCGGCGCCGGACCGTGACCTGACGCCTGTGCTCGCTCGGGCCCGGCTGGAGGACGGCGAGGTCGTCCTGTCCTGGCCGGGCCACGACGAGTTCACCAAGCACGTCCCGACCGGCGGCCCGGCCCCCGCATGACCCGGCTCCGCACGGCTCGCCCCACCCCGCCCCGGCCCCGTACGGCCGTCGGCACGTCCCGGACCCGTACGGCCGGAATCAGCACACCCCGGCCCCGCACGGCCGGAACCAGCCTGCCCGAGCCCGTCCCGGCTCGGACCAGTCCGACCGAAGTCCAGGAAGGTCCCCTCGCATGACGGACGCAGCAGCGCTCCCCGGACAGCCCCGGGGCGGCGTCCTCTCCGGCCCCGCCACCGCGCGGGCCGTCAACGTGCTCGCGCCCAACGCCTCCGCCATGACCCTGGACGGCACCAACACGTGGATCGTCTCCGAGCCCGGCTCGGAACTGGCGGTCGTCATCGACCCGGGGCCGCTGGACGACGGCCATCTGGGCAATGTCGTCGACACCGCGGCGCGGGCCGGCAAACGCGTCGCCCTGACCCTGCTGACCCACGGCCACCCGGACCACGCCGAGGGCGCCGCCCGCTTCGCGGAGCTGACGCGTACGCGCGTGCGCGCGCTCGATCCGGCGCTGCGCCTGGGTGACGAGGGGCTGGGCGCGGGAGACGTGATCGACGTGGGCGGTCTGGAGCTGAGAGTCGTGCCGACCCCCGGGCACACCGCCGACTCCCTCTGTTTCCACCTCCCGGCCGACCGGGCGGTCCTCACCGGCGACACGGTCCTCGGGCGCGGCACGACGGTCGTGGCGCACCCCGACGGCCGCCTCGGCGACTACCTCGACTCGCTGCGGCGGCTGAGGTCCCTCACCGTCGACGACGGCGTGCACACGGTCCTGCCGGGGCACGGCCCCGTCCTGGAGGACGCCCAGGGCGCCGTCGAGTTCTACCTGGCCCACCGCGCCCACCGGCTCGCCCAGATCGAGACGGCCGTGGAGGACGGTCACCGCACACCGGCCGACGTCGTCGCCCATGTGTACGCCGACGTGGACCGCTCCCTGTGGCCGGCGGCGGAACTGTCGGTGCGGGCGCAACTGGAGTACCTGGAGGAGCACGGGATCATCTAGGCGGCTGCCTCGGCGGGCGGACAGGCGGGGCGGCCTCAGGGGGCGGATCCGGCCGCTACGGAGTGGGTCTCGGTTCCTTGACGCCGTGCACGCGCGTGTACTCCCCGGCGAGCCAGGGGCCGAGGTCGTCGACGTAGGAGCGCAGCACGGCGGGATCGCCGACGGGGTCGTACCCGTACGCGGCCGCCGCGCGCAGCTGCGCGGCCCGCGCGGGGTAGTGGGCGCCGAACGCTGCGGCCATCTCGTGCAGGTCGCTGGTCCAGCCGCGCCAGCGGGCCATGACCAGGGTGAACCCGGTCCGGACCAGATGCCGGGACATGAACCGCACCAGGAGCCTGCGGGCCGCCTCCGTGTCCTCGGCCGAGGCGATCCGCTCCCCCCAGCGGGGCAGGAGCAGTGCCAGGTCCCCGTTGGTCTCGCGGGCGAGCAGCGGGTCGCCAGGGCGGTAGCGGGGGAGCCGGGCGGCCAGGTCCTCGCCGAGCAGGGGCGTGCACAGGCAGGCGACGAACCAGCCGAGGTCGTACCGCTCCAGGTCGCTGAGCAGCCGCTCCCGGCCGAAGAGCAGCGTGCCGGCACCGTCGATCTGCTCGAACTCACGGTCGAGTGCGGTACCGAGCGCCAGGGCCGCTCGCCGGTCGGCGTCCGTGGGCTCGTCCCGCAGCGCGACCAGCAGGTCCAGGTCGCTGCGTCCCACGCGCGCGGTGCCGCGCGGGATCGATCCGTAGAGGTACGCGCTGTGCAGCCGGGTTCCGTAGACGTCCGGCAGCCGCTCCCGCGCGGCCTCGACGACGGGACGGAAGGTCCCCTGCACGCGCGCGAGGGATCCTTCGCGCGCGATGTAGCCCTCCGGAGTGAGGCCCTTGTGCGGGCCGGCTTCCGGGGAGGCCGTCAACGCGACCTCTTGGCCAGCCGCTCGACGTCCAGCAGGATGACGGCGCGGGCCTCCAGGCGCAGCCAGCCGCGCTGGGCGAAGTCGGCGAGGGCCTTGTTGACGGTCTCGCGGGACGCGCCGACCAGCTGGGCCAGCTCCTCCTGCGTCAGGTCGTGGACGACGTGGATGCCCTCCTCGGACTGCACGCCGAAGCGGCGCGAGAGGTCCAGCAGGGCGCGGGCCACGCGACCCGGCACGTCGGAGAAGACCAGGTCGGACATCTGGTCGTTGGTCTTGCGCAGGCGCCGGGCCACGGCGCGCAGCAGGGCGCCGGCCACCTCGGGCCGCACGTTCAGCCAGGGCTGGAGGTCGCCGTGGCCGAGGGCCAGCAGCTTGACCTCGGTCAGCGCGGTCGCGGTGGCGGTGCGCGGGCCCGGGTCGAACAGCGACAGCTCGCCGATGAGCTCGCCGGGGCCTACGACGGCCAGCATGTTCTCGCGGCCGTCGGGGGACGTGCGGTGCAGCTTGACCTTGCCCTCGGTGACCACGTAGAGGCGGTCGCCCGGGTCGCCCTCGTGGAACAGCGAGTCGCCGCGTGCGAGGGTCACCTCCGTCATGGAGGCGCGAAGCTCCGCGGCCTGCTCGTCGTCGAGCGCCGCGAAGAGCGGATTGCGCCGCAGAACGTCGTCCACGAGTTCTCTCCTTGTCGACCTGCTCAGAGGATCTTGTGCCCCTGGGTGCCAGGGGTCCGTGTTCCCCATTTTGCCGGACGGTCCAAACAGTGTGATCTGTCACAAGGATGCCGTACAGGTGTGCCGGGGTACGCGGCAGGGGTCCAATCGGGCGCCGATCTTCGGGGTCCGGGGCGGATGTCGGTGCCGGGCCGTAGGCTGGCCGGGTGTCCAAATCGCCGGTGAGAGCACAGGCCGAGGGGGCTGGGCGAGTGGTCGTACGTCAGGATTCCGCCGTGGGCGAACAGGAGCCGGAGAGCGGAGGGGGAGCGGCGAGAGCGAGGAAGCCGGCGAAGACGGCGAAGGCCGCCAGGCCGGCGAGGAAGGCGGCCGCCGCGGCGAAGAAGGCCGACGCCGCGGTGAAGGCGCCGCCCGCGAAGATCGTGGCGCCGAAGCCGCCGAAGGACGAGTCGCGCACCGCCCTCGTCCGCCGCGCCCGCCGCATCGACCGCGAGCTCGCCGAGGTCTATCCGTACGCCCACCCCGAGCTGGACTTCGAGAACCCCTTCCAGTTGCTGGTCGCCACGGTCCTGTCCGCGCAGACCACCGACCTGAGGGTGAACCAGACGACGCCCGCGCTCTTCGAGAAGTACCCGACCCCCGAGGACCTCGCCGCCGCCGTCCCGGAGGAGGTCGAGGAGATCCTGCGGCCCTGCGGCTTCTTCCGGGCCAAGACCAAGTCGGTCATGGGCCTGTCCAAGGCGCTGGTGGAGGAGTTCGACGGCGAGGTCCCGGGCCGGCTCGAGGACCTGGTCAAGCTGCCCGGCGTCGGCCGCAAGACCGCCTTCGTGGTCCTCGGCAACGCCTTCGGCCGTCCGGGCATCACCGTGGACACGCACTTCCAGCGGCTGGTGCGGCGCTGGCAGTGGACCGACGAGACCGATCCCGTGAAGATCGAGGCCGCGGTCGGCGCGCTCTTCCCCAAGAGCGACTGGACCATGCTGTCGCACCACGTGATCTTCCACGGCCGCCGGATCTGCCACGCCCGCAAGCCCGCCTGCGGGGCCTGCCCGATCGCCCCGCTGTGCCCGGCGTACGGCGAGGGGGAGACCGACCCGGAGAAGGCCAGGAAGCTGCTGAAGTACGAGAAGGGCGGGTTCCCCGGGCAGCGCCTGAAGCCGCCGCAGTCCTACCTGGACGCGGGCGGCAAGCCCGCGCCGCCCCTGGGTGCGGCCGGGTGACCCCGGCGGAACGATCCCGGTGCCGCCGGGCGTTGGACACGGCAGGACGACTACGGGGACGGGGGTGGCGATGACGCGGACGAGCGGGACGGCGGGCGGCACGCAGGGCGGTTCGGTGGCACAGGACGCTTCGTCGACGCGAGGTGCCCCAGCGGCGGCGCGGGGCGGTCCGGCGGTGCCGGGCGCCTCCGCCGCGCGCGGCGGTCCGGTGACGCCCGGCGGTCCGGTGGTCCTCAGCAAGGAAGGGCTGCCGGGGTGGCTGGAGCCGGTGGTGCGCGTCGCCGAGACGGTCCGGCCCGTCCAGCTGAGCCGCTTCCTGCCACCGGAGGACGGCGCGGGCCGCCAGTCCGCCGTGCTCGTCCTCTTCGGGGAGGGCGAGCGCGGGCCCGAGCTGCTGCTCATGGAGCGGTCGAGCTCACTGCGATCGCACGCCGGGCAGCCCTCCTTCCCCGGTGGCGCGCTCGACCCCGCGGACGGCGACCCGCAGGGTGAGGGGCCGCTGCGGGCCGCGCTGCGCGAGGCCGAGGAGGAGACCGGACTCGATCCCGGCGGCGTACAGCTGTTCGGCGTCCTGCCCCGGCTCTACATCCCGGTCAGCGGCTTCGTCGTCACACCCGTGCTCGGCTGGTGGCACACGCCCACGCCGGTGGACGTCGTCGACCCGGCCGAGACCGCCCGTGTCTTCACCGTCCCCGTGGCGGATCTCACCGATCCGGACAACCGTGCCACCACGGTCCATCCCAGCGGCTTCCGCGGCCCGGCATTCCTGGTCGAATCGGCGCTTGTCTGGGGCTTCACCGCCGGGATCATCGACCGTCTGCTCCATTACGCGGGCTGGGAGCTGCCGTGGGACCGCGGCAAGCAGGTCCCGCTCGACTGGGGGTCATGACAGGGTGTTCCGTGCCGTCCGGTCCGGACCCCCGGGAACACCCCACCGGCCCGGCCGACCCGCGGTGACCGGTGACCGAAAGACGATGAGGCGAGGCTCGACACGGTGAACGTGCTGGACATCCTGCTGCTGGTCACCGCCGTGTGGTTCGCGGTCGTCGGCTATCGCCAGGGATTCGTCGTCGGCATCCTTTCGGTGATCGGTTTCCTGGGCGGTGGAGTCGTCGCCCTGTACGCGCTGCCGCTGATCTGGGACGCGCTGACGGACAACACCCCGGTCAGCACCACCGCGGCCGTCGTCGCGGTCATCGTCGTCATCGTGTGCGCCTCGGTCGGCCAGGCCCTGACGACCCACCTCGGCAACAAGCTGCGCGTGTACATCACCTGGTCCCCGGCCCGCGCCCTGGACGCGACCGGCGGCGCCGTCGTCAACGTGGCCGCGCTGCTGCTCGTCGCCTGGGTGATCGGTTCGCTCCTCGGCGGCACGACGATACCGACCGTGGGCAAGCAGGTGCGCAACTCCAAGGTGCTGATCGGGGTCTCCGGGGTGATGCCCGCGCAGGCCAACACCTGGTTCTCCAACTTCACCTCGGTGCTCGCGCAGAACGGCTTCCCGCAGGTCTTCAGCCCGTTCGACAACGAGCCGATCACCCACGTACGGCCCCCGGACCCGGCCCTGCGGCACAGCGTCGTCGCCGACCGTGCCAAGCGGTCCGTCGTCAAGGTCGTGGGCACCGCGCACAGCTGCGGAAAGGTGCTGGAGGGCAGCGGCTTCGTCTTCGGCGAGCGGCGCGTCATGACCAACGCGCACGTCGTCGGCGGCGTCGACGAACCCACCGTCCAGATAGGCGGCGTGGGCAGGAAGTACGACGCCACCGTCGTCCTCTACGACTGGCACCGCGACATCGCCGTGCTCGACGTGCCCGACCTGAAGGCGCCCGCCCTGAAGTTCACCGACACCGCCGCGCACAGCGACGACAGCGCGATCGTCGCCGGCTTCCCGCAGAACGGGGCGTACGACGTCCGGGCCGCACGCGTACGCGGGCGCATCCCGGCCAGCGGCCCGGACATCTACCACCGCGGCACCGTCCGCCGTGACGTCTACTCGCTCTACGCGACCGTCCGCCAGGGCAACTCCGGCGGCCCGCTGCTCACCACCGACGGCGAGGTGTACGGCGTGGTGTTCGCCAAGTCCCTGGACGACCCCGACACCGGTTACGCGCTCACCGCGGACGAGATCCAGCAGGACATCGTCAAGGGGCGCACGGCGAACCAGCAGGTGGACAGCGACAGCTGCGCGATGTAGCCCCGTCCGGGCGCGGGCCGTCCGAGGGCGGTCCGTTCGGGTGGACGAGGTGCACGCGGAGGCCTGTCGCGGCCTCGGGGCTCAGCCGCGAGGGTGGCGCAGGCGTACGGAGACCCAGCGGGCCCGGCGACGCAGGATACGCGGAATGCCCACCCGGGGGTCCGTGTCCGTCAGTTGCGGGACATCCCGGTGAGGGGAGCCCGGACCGCTCGCCGAACGGCGGGTGCTTGCTACGTCACTGTAGTCGTGCGTCCAGCCCATACCGGGACGTCTGCCCCCGCCCCAAGGTCGATAACCGCCCTCGGGCAACCCAATTGGCTTATGCGCCGGGCAAGTGGCCGTTCGAAGGACAGGTGTTCACGTCCGGATACCGGCCGCTACGGCTCCGTCACCGGTCGGGCTCGGGGTCCTTCAGCCAGTTGACCAGTTCGGCGGAGAAGGCGGCCGGGTCCTCCTCGTGCGGGAAGTGCCCGAGGCCGTCGAAGAGGCGCCAGCGGTACGGGGCCTCGACGTACTCGCCGGAGCCGGCCGCGCTGCGGGTGCGCTGGACGGGGTCGAGGGAGCCGTGCAGGTGCAGTGTCGGCACGCGCACGGGGCGTTTCATCCGGCGGTAGAACTGGACGCCGTCCGGGCGCGCCAGGGAGCGCACCAGCCAGCGGTACGGCTCGATGGAGCAGTGCGCCGTCGACGGGATGCACATGGCCCGGCGGTAGACGTCCACCGCCTCGTCGTCCGGCGGCCTGGGCCCCGACCAGTCCCGGATGAGCCGGGCCACCAGCGCCCCGTCGTCGGCGGTGAGCCGCCGCTCGGGGATCCAGGGCCGCTGGAACCCCCAGATGTAGGAACTCGCCGCCGACTGCCGTACGTCCGCGAGCATCGCCGAGCGCCAGCGCCGCGGGTGCGGCATGGAGGCCACCGCCAGCCGCCGGACGAGCTTGGGACGCATCGCGGCCGCCGTCCATGCCAGATAGCCGCCCAGGTCGTGGCCGACCAGCGCGGCGTCCGGCTCGCCGAGGGAACGGATCACCCCGGTGATGTCCAGGGCCAGGCCCGCCGGGTCGTATCCCCTGGGCGTGCGGTCGCTGCCGCCCACGCCGCGCAGGTCCATCGCCACCGCCCGGAAGCCCGCGTCGGCGAGGGCCACCAGCTGGTGCCGCCAGGTCCACCAGAACTGCGGGAAACCGTGCAGCAGCAGCACCAGGGGCCCGTCGCCCAGTTCGGCGATGTGGAAACGGGCGCCGTTGGCGGCGACGTCCCGGTGGGTCACCTCCCGGTCGCCGGGCAGGCCGATCCGTACGACCGAGGTCGGTTGCGCCGAAGGGGTGGCGGGGTCCGTCATGAGGACGAGCGTGCCACAGCCTCGATGGCGGCGGGCGTGCGGTCCTCCAGGGCGGGGGTCTCCGGGCGCGGGTGCGGCTTGGCGAGCTGCAGGACACCGGCCGTCTGCTTGACCGACGCGGCGACCTTCTGCGGGCCCTTGCCCTTCTTGGCCTTCTTCGCGAAGACCACGCCGATCAGCCCGAGGAAACCGGCGACGAGGACGTTGGCCGCGAAGGACAGCAGGAAGCAGACCGCGAGGTTCCAGCCGCTCCAGGTGCGAATGCCGTAGGCGAGGGCGAAGTTGAGCATCGGGAGCGAAAACAGCAGCACCGCCCCGGCCACCGAGAACGCGCCGCCGCTCACCGCGCCGCGTTTGACGTCCTGCTTCAGCTGGGCCTTGGCCAGCGCGATCTCGTCATGCACCAGCGCCGACATCTCGGTCGTCGCCGAGGCGAACAGCTGGCCGATGCTGCGTTCGGCGCCGACCGGGCTGCCGTCGGGTGCGCTCATCGCGGTCTCCCTCTCCTGCCTGACTGGGCGTTGTGCTTCCGTCCGGCGTCCGTCCGGCTTCGGCTGCCGCCATCGCGTGCCGATGCCCGACGTCCGCCTGGCCGGTGACGGTCCTGTTTTTTGTACCGTCCCGTCAGATCATGCCGGACTGTCGTTCTGCTCGCCTGCCCCGCCCGGCACTTCGGCAAGCCGTCGTGCCCGTTCGGCCTCCTTCTCCTCGGCGATCCGGCGGTGTTCGGCGGCCTTGTGTTCGAGGATGTCCGCCATCCGAAGGTGGTAGGCCGGGTCGTCCTGCTCGTACACGTCCGGGATGCCGTCGAGGTCCTCGTCCCGCTCCTCGGCCTCGTACAGCCTGCGGTAGCGGGCGTTCCGTATCTTGAGCAGGACCGTGGCGAGCGCCGCCGCGATGAGGGATCCGGTGAGGACGGCGGCCTTGACCTCGTCCGTGAGCGTCGGGTCGCCGTCGAAGGCCAGCTCGTCGATGAGCAGGGAGACGGTGAAGCCGATCCCGGCGAGCGTGGCCAGGGCGAAGACGTCGGCCCAGGCCAGGTCGTCGCTGAGCGAGGCCCTGGTGAACCGCGCGGTGAGCCAGGTCCCGCCGAAGATGCCGACCGTCTTGCCGACGACGAGACCGAGCACGACCCCCAGCGTCTCGGGCCTGGTGAACACATCCGCCAGCGCCCCGCCGGAGAGGGACACGCCCGCGCTGAACAGCGCGAACAGCGGCACGGCCAGCCCCGCCGACACAGGACGCACGAGGTGCTCGATGCGCTCGCCCGAAGAGCGCTCCTCGCCCTCCCGGGGAGTGCAGCGCAGCATCAGGCCCATCGCGACGCCCGCGATGGTGGCGTGCACGCCGCTGTTGTACATCAGCCCCCAGATCACCAGGCCGAGCGGCACGAACACGTACCAGCCGCGCACGCCCTTGCGCAGCAGCAGCCAGAAGACGAGCAGGCCGGCGAGGGCCCCGCCGAGGGCGGCGAAGTTCAGGTGGTCGGTGAAGAAGACCGCGATGATCAGGATGGCGAACAGGTCGTCCACGACGGCGAGGGTGAGCAGGAAGGCCCGCAGCGCGCCGGGCAGCGAGGTGCCGATGACGGCGAGGACGGCCAGGGCGAAGGCGATGTCCGTGGCGGTCGGTACGGCCCAGCCGTCGAGGGAGCCGCCCCCGACGAGGTTGGTGAGGGCGTAGACCGCGGCGGGCGCCGCCATGCCGCACAGCGCCGCGATCACCGGTAGCGCGGCGGCTCGGGGATCTTTGAGGTCGCCCGCGACCAGTTCGCGTTTGAGTTCGATCCCGGCCACGAAGAAGAAGATCGCGAGCAGTCCATCGGCCGCCCAGTGCTCGACGGACAGGTCGAGGCCGAGGGCGGCGGGGCCGAAGCGGAAGTGGCTGATGCTCTCGTAGCCGGCGTGCAGGGCCGGGATGTTCGCCCAGACGAGTGCCGCGAGTGCGGCGACAAGCAGCAGGACGCCGCCGACGGTCTCGGTGCGCAGCGCGTCCGCGACGAAGTTCCGCTCGGGCAGGGACAGGCGTCCGAACGCTTTGCGGGTGGCGGTGGAGCGGGGGCGTGGCGCAGTCACGGGAACCTCCGGGCGGGGGCAGGACGGATCACATGCCGACCAGACTTCCCGGCGCACCTGAAGGATCTCTTTACGTTGTCGTTGCTTCGTCCAGCTTACTCACCGCGCGCCGGGGGTGGGGGCAGGTGGGGGAAGGGGCACCCGACGCCTGTGTCGCCGGGTGCCCCTCCCGGGCCGCCTCCAGTCCCGGAGGACCTGGAATCAGTCCTCGCCGGGCGCCGCCGGGAGCTTGGACTGGATGAGGTCCATGACCGTGGAGTCCGTCAGCGTCGTGACGTCTCCGAGCTGGCGGTTCTCGGCCACGTCGCGCAGCAGACGGCGCATGATCTTGCCGGAGCGGGTCTTCGGCAGCTCCGCCACCGGCAGGATCCGCTTCGGCTTGGCGATCGGGCCGAGCGTGCTGCCCACGTGGTTGCGCAGCTCCGTGACCAGGTCGTCGGTCTCCGTCACCGCGCCGCGCAGGATCACGAAGGCGACGATCGCCTGCCCGGTCGTCTCGTCCGCGGCGCCGACCACGGCGGCCTCGGCGACCGAGGGGTGGGAGACGAGCGCGGACTCGACCTCGGTGGTCGAGATGTTGTGGCCGGAGACCAGCATGACGTCGTCGACGCGGCCGAGCAGCCAGATGTCGCCGTCGTCGTCCTTCTTGGCCCCGTCACCCGCGAAGTAGCGGCCCTCGAAGCGCGACCAGTAGGTGTCGAGGAACCGCTGGTCGTCGCCCCAGATGGTGCGCAGCATCGACGGCCACGGCTCGGTGAGCACCAGGTAGCCACCGCCGCCGTCGGGCACCTCGTTCGCCTCGTCGTCGACGACGGTCGCGCTGATGCCGGGCAGCGGGCGCTGCGCCGAGCCGGGCTTGGCGTCCGTCACGCCCGGCAGCGGGGAGATCATCATGCCGCCGGTCTCCGTCTGCCACCAGGTGTCGACGACCGGGGTCCGGTCCGCGCCGATGTTCTTGCGGTACCAGATCCACGCCTCCGGGTTGATCGGCTCGCCCACCGAGCCGAGCACGCGCAGGGAGGACAGGTCGAACTTCGCGGGGATGTCGTCGCCCCACTTCATGAACGTGCGGATCGCGGTCGGCGCCGTGTACAGGATCGTCACCCCGTACTTCTGCACGATCTCCCAGAAGCGGCCCTGGTGCGGGGTGTCGGGCGTGCCCTCGTACATGACCTGCGTCCCGCCGTTGGCCAGCGGCCCGTACACGATGTACGAGTGACCGGTGACCCAGCCGACGTCGGCGGTGCACCAGTACACGTCCGTCTCCGGCTTGAGGTCGAAGACCGCCCAGTGCGTGTACGCGACCTGCGTCAGGTAACCGCCGGAGGTGTGCAGGATGCCCTTGGGCTTACCGGTGGTGCCGGAGGTGTAGAGGATGAACAGCGGGTGCTCCGCGTCGAACGCCTCCGGGGCGTGCTCCGCCGACTGGCGCCCGACCGTCTCGTGCCACCACAGGTCGCGGCTGTCGTCCCAGTCGACCTCCTGGCCGGTGCGGCGGACCACGAGCACGTTGCGGACGCTCTCCACGCGGCCGACCGCCTCGTCGACGGCAGGCTTGAGCGCGGACGGCTTGCCGCGCCGGTAGCCGCCGTCGGCCGTGATGACGACCTTGGCGTCGGCGTCCTGGATGCGCGTGGCCAGCGCGTCCGCGGAGAAACCGCCGAAGACCACGGAGTGCGCGGCGCCGATCCGGGCGCAGGCCAGCATCGCGACCGCGGTCTCCGGGATCATCGGCATGTAGATGGCGACCCGGTCGCCCTTCCGCACGCCCAGTTCGAGCAGGGCGTTGGCGGCCCTGGACACCTCGTCCTTGAGTTCGGCGTAGGTGATGGCGCGGCTGTCGCCGGGCTCGCCCTCGAAGTGGATCGCGACGCGGTCGCCGTGGCCGGCCTCGACATGCCGGTCCACGCAGTTGTACGCGACGTTGAGTGTGCCGTCCTTGAACCACTTGGCGAACGGCGGGTTCGACCAGTCGAGGGTCTCGGTCGGCTCCTTGGCCCAGGTCAGCCTGCGGGCCTGCTCGGCCCAGAAGCCGAGCCTGTCAGCCTTGGCCTGCTCGTACGCCTCCGCCGTGACGTTGGCGTTCGCGGCCAGGTCAGCGGGCGGCGCGAAGCGTCGCTCCTCCTTCAAGAGGTTGGCCAGGCTTTCGTTGCTCACGACATCTCCCTTTCCCAGGGTGTCCGTTGTGTCCCAGGCCACAGCTCATCAGACGTGGGGGTCCGATGACAAGGGTCGACGGGAAATTGGTTTAGACCTGTTGTGCAGTATTCGCACAGCTCCGGTGGTGTGCGGTGGTGCTGTGCGGGGGTTTCGGCGGTCAGGTGGGCCGACGGTCGGGGGTCAAGCGGGCGGCCGGGTAAGGGGGTGGGGCGGATGGTCAGGTGGAAGTGTGCAGGGTGTGTGGGGGTGGGTCGGCTGTGCGGGTTGGGCCGGGCGCCGGCGCGTGGCGGGGCCGGGGGAAGTGGGGCGGGGCGGGGCGGTCGACGGTTCCCACGGATGGCGGGGCACCGTGGTTCAGCATGGCCCCCGCGGGGTGGAGCGGGCCATGCCCGCGGGGCGCGTGTCGCCCGGCAGGCCGGGCGCGACCGGTGCGCGGATGTGCGGCTGGGCCGGCCGGGCGTCGGTCAGGCGGGGCTCGTCAGGCCCTCCGTCGCATCCACTCGGGTGAAGACTCCCTCCCTCTCTTCCGTCGTCGAGAGCAAGTACGTCTGCGCCTCGGCCACGTGGAAGTACAGGCCGTGCAGCTCCAGCCTGCCTTCACGCAGCGCGCAGGCCACCGCATCATGGGCGCGCAGGTTCTCCAACTGCTGGACGACATTGGCGAGGCACAACCGCTCGACCGCGTCGGCGGGCCGCCGTCCGGCCAGCACGGGCTCGAGACCGCCGGGGTCGGCCGTCCGATCGAGGCTGGGCCGCCCATACCGCAGCCACCGCCCGAGCGGCGTACGGTGATCTTGGGAGCCGGAGCCGGAGCCGGAGCCGGAACCGGAACCGAGTAGCGCCTGCATCGCACCGCAGCCGGAGTGGCCGCACACCGTGATGGAGCGCACCCCGAGCACATCGACCGCGTACTCGATCCCGGCGGCCACCGAGTCGTCGCCGCCTTCGTCCGGCGGTGGCACCAGATTGCCCACGTTCCGCACGACGAAGAGGTCACCGGGGCCACTGGCTGTGATCATCGAGGTGACCACCCGGGAGTCGGCGCAGGCGAGGAAGAGCTGGGACGGCCGCTGGCCCTCCCGCGCCAACCGGGCCAGTTCGCCCCGCACGTGCGGTGCGGTGTCGCGCTGGAAGGCGCCGACGCCACGCGCGAGTTGCTCTCTGCTCGGGCCCCACTCGTCCTGTGACCCGGAGCCACGGCCGGTCGTGAAGCGGGCGCGGGATCCATGGTCGCGCCAGGGAGTCCAGGGCCGGCAGTGGTTCGCGGGGCCGGGGCATCCCGCGCCGGTGGGAGCGTTCGGCGCGGTGGCGGTGGCGGTGGCGGTGGTGGTGGTCGAGACGGTCAAGGTGGTCGGGGGGACCGGGGCTCCGGTGCGGAGTCCGGCGCGATGGCCGGTGAACGTGACGGTGCCGCCCTGCGCGGTGTGCGTGCGCTGCCAGTCCTGGAGCGACTCGTATGCCGCATGGTCCATGAACGAGCCGCCCAACTCGACGACCGCGTGCGTCCCTTGCGGCACATGGTGCAGAGTGCGGCTGAGCCGTGGAACCGCGAGGAATGTCAGCTGCCCCCGTACGAGCACGTAATGGGCTCCTTCCCGCTCCTCGTGCGTGACACGGGTGTGGGCGAGGCGGTGCAGAGCGAGGGCGACGGCCACAGCCACCCCGAGAACCACGCCTTCCAGGACCCCGAAGGCCACCACGCCGAGGGTGGTGACGGCGTACACCAGCACCTCTCGGTGCCGGGTCACCGTGCGGATGTGGTGCAGGGAGACCATCTGGACGCCTACGGCCATCACCAGGGCGGCGAGCGAGGGGAGCGGGATCAGCTCCAGGAGCGGGACCATCAGCAGCGCGGCGACCACGACGAGAGCGCCGTGCAGCATCGTGGCGTTCCGGCTCACGGCGCCCGCGCGGACGTTCGCCGAACTCCGCACCGCCACTCCCGCGACCGGCAGCCCGCCGAGGGCTCCGGAGACGATGTTCGCGGCGCCCTGGCCGAGCAGTTCCCGGTCCAGGTCCGAGCGGCCGGGGCCGGTCGCCGGTCCGGAGCGGGCGGCCGTCAGCTTGTCCACGGCGACCGCGCCGAGCAGTGACTGCACGCTGCACACCAGGGTGGTGCTGAGCACCGCGGCGACCAGGCCGAGCACCGGTCCCTCGGGCAGTCCGGCCAGGGCGTGACTGCGCCAGGACGGCAGGTCGACCCTCGTCAGCGCCAGCCCGGTGAGGGAGGCGACCGCGGTGGCTCCGACCACGGCGGCGAGCGGGGCCGGCACTCTGCGCAGGAGCCGTCCGGCCCGGCCGGGAAGCCGGGGCCAGAGCAGCAGCAGGGCGAGGGTGAGCGCGCTCGCGGCGAGGGCGGCGGGGTCCAGAGCGGCCAACTGGGCAGGCAGCGCCCTGAGATTGTCGAGTACGGAGCTCTGGGGGCTACCGCCGAGGACGATGTGCAGCTGGGCGACGGCGATGGTCACGCCGATGCCGGCGAGCATGCCGTGCACGACCGCGGGACTGACCGCGAGCGCGCCGCGGGCCACGCGCAGACAGCCGAGGCCGAGCTGGGCGAGGCCGGCGAGGACGGTGATCGCGCACGTCGTGCGCCAGCCGTAGCGGGCGATCAGGTCGGCGGTGACCACCGTGAGACCGGCGGCGGGGCCGCTGACCTGCAGTGGCGAGCCGCCGAGCCGTCCGGCGACGAGCCCGCCCACGGCGGCGGCCACCAGACCGGCCTGGAGCGGGGCGCCGGTGGCCAGGGCGATGCCGAGGGACAGCGGCAGGGCGATCAGGAAGACCGCGAGGGCGGCCGAGACGTCGGCGCCGGCGGGGCGGATGCCGCGCCACCACGGGGGCGGGCTGTGCGGCGGATGGGAGCGCTGCGTACGGGCGGAATCGGTGGCGTGATCGGGCGCGCAGGCCGACATGGGTCCGGTCTCCCCTCGGGAGCGAGCGATTCAACGATTGGCAAAATAAAAGTAATGCCACGTAAAGTCCCTGCATAGATTTTCGAGGCAAATGAGGTCGCAAGTCACCTCAATGAGTGAAGTGGGCTTTTTATCGGCTTGTCGTACTAATTCCTTCTCGGCCCCGTGCGACCTTGACGGCGCTGCCGGCGCGGCACCGGTCGTCCGGCACAGCACCAGCACACGCCGTCTCGGCGTTGGACGAGAGAAGGAAGAAGGTGGGCGGAACATGGCCGCCACCCAGAGGATCGCCGCGGGCGTCGTCGCCGCCGCGGCCTGCGCCTCGTCGCTCGCCGGTTGCGCGAGCGGCGCCCACGCTCCCCAGAACGGCGCGCCCGGCCCGCAGAAGGCCCCCGCGCGGCAGCCCGGTAGCGTCGTCCGCCTGATCGGGGACGGGTCCACCGCGTACACCGGAGCCCAGCCGTACCTACCCAGGCCGGAGCGGCTCAAGGCGGGCGAGAAGCCCCCGCAGTTCGTCGTTTTCTCCTGGGACGGCGCCGGCGAGGACAGCCAGAAGCTGTTCTCGCACTTCCGCAAGGTGGCCACGGAGAACAACGCGAAGATGACGTTCTTCCTCAGCGGCGTGTACATGCTGCCGAAGGAGAAGCGTGATCTGTACCGGCCTCCACAGCACGCGCAGGGCAGTTCGGAGATCGGCTTCAACGACGAGCAGGGCATCGCCGACACCGCCAAGCAGGTGCGCCTGGCGTGGCTCGAGGGCAACGAGATCGGCACCCACTTCAACGGCCACTTCTGCGGCCCCGACGGCGGCGTCGGGCAGTGGTCGGTCGACGAGTGGAAGAGCGAGATCAACCAGGCCAAGCAGTTCGTGAAGACCTGGAAGACCAACAGCGGCCTCAAAGCCTCCGCACCGCTGCCCTTCGACTACGACAAGGAACTCATCGGCGCCCGCACCCCCTGCCTGGAGGGGCAGAAGAACTTCATGAAGGCGGCCGGCCAGATGGGCTTCCGCTACGACAGCAGCGGCGTCGACAACCAGGTGTGGCCCAAGAAGAAGGACGGGTTGTGGGACCTGTCCATGCAGCTGGTGCCCTTCCCGGGGCACACCTTCGAGCAGCTGACCATGGACTACAACTTCATGGTCAACCAGTCGGGCACGCTGACCCAGGGCGACCCCGACAAGTTCGACTACTGGGGCGACCAGATGCACGACGGCCTGCTCAAGGGCTTCTACCGGGCCTACGACGGCAACCGCGCCCCGCTGGTCATCGGCAACCACTTCGAGTCCTGGAACGGCGGCACGTACATGCGCGCCGTCGAAGACGTCGTGAAGGAGGTGTGCAACAAGCCCGACGTGCGCTGCGTCTCCTTCCACCAGCTGGCCGACTGGCTGGACGCCCAGGACCCGCAGACCCTCGCCAAGCTGCGCGGCCTGGAGGTCGGCGAGGCCCCCAAGCAGGGGTGGGCGTCCTTCCTCTCGGGCCCGGCCCCGGCGCCCAAGGGGGTCCCCGGGGCGCCCAAGCCGTAGGCGACGTCAGGCGGGGGCGGTGACGCCCTCACGCAGGACGAATCCGGGGTCGATCTGCGCCGCCAGATCGGCCCCCGTCCGCTCGTTGCCCCAGGAGGCGGCGTTCTTCAGGTGGAAGTGCGCCATCTGGCGGGTGTACCGCTCCCAGTCGCGCAGCTCGTACGTGGCGTCGGCGGCGACCTGGAGCAGGCGCAGGGCGCGGCGGTCGGCGTCCCCCAGGAACTCGAAGCGGGGCGGCCGGCCCTTCTCCATGGCGCGCACCCAGTCCGAGTGCCCGACGGTGGTGAGCAGGTCCTCCCCGATCTCGGCGCGCAGGAAGTCGAGGTCGTCCTGGCCCTGGACCTTGTTGCCGACGACCCTGAGCACGACACCGAAGTCGCGGGCGTACTCCTTGTACTGGCGGTAGACGGAGACCCCCTTGCGGGTCGGCTCGGCCACGAGGAACGTGATGTCGAAGCGGGTGAACATGCCGGAGGCGAAGGAGTCCGAACCGGCCGTCATGTCCACCACGACGTACTCGTCGCGGCCGTCCACCAGGTGGTTCAGGAACAGCTCCACCGCTCCCGTCTTGGAGTGGTAGCAGGCGACGCCCAGGTCGGCGTCCGTGAAGGGGCCGGTGACCATCAAACGCACGGTGCCGGAGTCGAGTTCCACCTCGTGGGCGCAGGCGTCGTACACCGGGTTGTCCTCGGTCACGCGCAGCAGCCGCGAACCCTCGCCGGGCGGAGTGGTCTTGATCATCGTCTCCGCCGAGACGATGCGCGGATTGTCGCCGCGCAGGTAGTCCTTGATCAGCGGGAGCCGGTCGCCCATGGCGGGCAGTGCCGCCGCCCGGGACTCGTCGAGCCCCAGCGCGGCGCCCAGGTGCTGGTTGATGTCCGCGTCGACGGCGACGACCGGCGCACCGGCGGCCGCGAGATGCCGGATGAACAGGGAGGACAGAGTGGTCTTGCCGCTGCCGCCCTTCCCGACGAAAGCAATTTTCATGTTCACCAAGCGTAGTGGGGTGATAGCTGTGAGTGGCAGCCCGCGTGAAGAAGACCACTCCTTCGAGGCAGGGACCGTCCGGGTGCGTAGGGTCGGACTCATGAGTACGACAGGTGCGGCCGTCGACCCGCTCGCGGCCCTGGGCTCCCTGCCCGGTGTGGCCGAGTCCGTGGAGTCCGTGCGCAAGGCCGTGGACCGGGTCTACGGGCACCGGATCATGCGGCGCCGGAGCAACGCGATCACGTCCGAGGCGGCCCTGCGCGGCGCGCGCGGCTCCGCGGCGCTGTCCGGGGCGGACTGGGCCCTGGAGGAAGTGCGCCGGCGGACCGACTTCAGCGGGGACGACGAGGCGCGCGTGCTGGGCGCCGCCCTGCGGCTGACGGCCGAGGCCGGCCAGCTGCTGTCCATCTGGCGGCAGTCCCCGCTCAGGGTCCTGGCCCGGCTGCACCTGGTGGCCGCCGCGGGACGGGAGGACGCCGTCGGGCGGCCGCGCCAGGAGGGCGAGGCGGTCGACGAGCCGCTGGTCGAGCTGCGGCTGCCGGGCGCGGCGGAGGTCTCCGGGCGGCTGGAAGGGCTCTCGGAGCTGATCACCGCCGGAAGTTCGGCGCCAGCCCTGGTGACGGCGGCCGTCGTGCACGGCGAGCTGCTCGCGCTGCGTCCCTTCGTCTCCCACAACGGCCTGGTTGCCCGGGCGGCCGAGCGCATCGTCCTGGTCGGCAGCGGCCTGGACCCGAAGTCGGTCTGCCCGGCCGAGGTCGGCCATGCAGAGCTGGGCCGCGCGGCCTATCTGGCGGCCCTCGACGGTTATGTCTCCGGTACTCCCGAAGGCATGGCGGCCTGGATCACCCACTGCGCCAAGGCGGTCGGGCTGGGCGCACGTGAGTCGACGGCGGTCTGCGAGGCGCTGCAGCGCGGAGCCGCGTAAGCCCGGCGAGGACGCATTTGGACAGGGTTGCGGCGGCACGAGTACTCGTACCGCCGCCGACATGACCGCCGGGTTACCAAGCGTCCTCGAAATGTCGCCCATCAGGCCGGGATCTTTGCCCGTCACCTGGTGCGGCTGGCCCGTAATCGACGGGTCGACGTCGCGTGGGTGCCCGGCGTTCATGCTTCGGTCCGTGGGCCAAATGCGTTTTGAAGGTGATCCTTTCGGATGCCCTTCGGTCTCGCGGGCCGTTGAGTCCTTTGTACTGCAAGCGAGGGACAAGCGGAACCCCCGGCTGCACTTCTTTACTTTTAGGTTCAAACGCGAACTAAACGGGCGTGTGGATCCCGTGCGGAATTCCGTACCCGTGCCCGGGAAGCCGAGGAGGCCGGCTCAGGCGACCGCGCCCCTGCGCCGGCTCGCGTACCAGACGAGTCCCGCGGTCGCCGCCGCCGCTCCCACGGCGGCCGCCGCGACGAGGGCCGGACGGGGCGGCACGGAGAACCCGGGCAGGCGCTGCTTGAGCCGCACGGGGCGGTGGAAGTCGAGAATCGGCCACCCGCGGGCGACGGCCTCCTTGCGCAGCGCGCGGTCCGGGTTCACGGCGTGCGGGTTCCCCACCGACTCCAGCATCGGCACGTCGGTGACGGAGTCGCTGTAGGCGTAGCACCGGTCGAGGTCGTACCCCTCGGACTCGGCCAGCTCGCGGACCGCCTCCGCCTTCGTCGGGCCGTAGGCGTAGTACTCCACCTCGCCGGTGAAGCAGCCGTCCTCGCCCACCACCATCCGGGTGGCCACCACCCGGTCGGCGCCGAGCAGTTCACCGATGGGCTCCACCACCTCCGCGCCCGACGTGGACACGATGACGACATCGCGTCCGGCGCGGTGGTGCTCCTCGACGAGGGACGCCGCCTCGTCGTAGATGATCGGATCGATCAGGTCGTGCAGCGTCTCGGCGACGATCTCCTTGACCTGTCGGACGTTCCAGCCGCGGCACAGCGCGGACAGGTACTCGCGCATGCGCTCCATCTGGTCGTGGTCGGCGCCGCCGGCGAGGAAGACGAACTGGGCGTATGCGGTGCGCAAGACGGCCCTGCGGTTGATCAGTCCGCCCTGGTAGAAGGACTTGCTGAAGGTGAGCGTGCTCGACTTCGCAATGACCGTCTTGTCCAGATCAAAGAAGGCCGCTGTGCGGGGCAAGGAGTGGTTTTCCACAACTCCGAGCATAGGGGCAGCCCATTCGGCGTAAGGTGGGCGCGTGGGTTTGCCTGAGAGGGCTCTCGGGTACACCATGGAAGTCACGGATCGTTCGCGACCGTGCTAACCCGGTCCGACTCCTCCCCCCCCGAGTCGGCCGTGGAGACGACCCCCGCTCTCCCCCCCGGCGGGGGTCGTCGCATGTCCGGGTGGGTTTTCGCTCTTCCTCTGCGGCCCTGTGCCGCCGTCGCCGCGTCGTACGGCCCTCGCTGCCACCTCCGTGTTTCGTGACCGTGAGTAGTTGTAGCGCTGCTCTGCGGAAGTCGCACCCGAGTCGGTGGGTGAGTCACCGGGATGGGTGACGGCCATTTTCACATCCACCGAGTTGTCCACAGATTCGGATCAAGATCCACATGATTTCCCGGATCACTGCACCGTGATTCCTGCGCACCCACCTGCGGCCGGAGTTCATGGCCGGTTCCGTTTGTCGGGTGCGTATGGCCGGTTCCTATCGGCCGCCATATGAAGGCCGTTCGCCGGTTCTTCACATGTTCAGGATTCGCGCGGCCGCGGGGGTTGCGCGTCGCACGCAGTGAAGGGGGACCCACCCATGGCCGGAACCGTCACACACGATCCACCGTCCGGCACCGCGGGACGGCAGGGAAGGCCACTGATCGTCACCGAGGACGCCATCCTCCTCGACGATCTGCTGCGCCTGTGCGCGGCAGCGGGCGCCACACCCGAGGTCCATCACACGGCGCCCGAGCGCGGGGACGGCTGGGAGGCCGCTCCGCTGGTGCTGGTCGGCGACGACGCCGCCCGGCGCCTGCGCGGAGCCGCGCGCAGACGAGGAGTGGTACTGGTCGGCCGCGATCAGGACGACCCCGGCGTCTGGCGTCGCGCCGTCGAGATCGGCGCCGACCACGTACTGGTGCTGCCCGACGGCGAGCAGTGGCTGGTCGACCGGATCGCCGACGTCGCCGAGGGCGTCGGCCGGCCCGCGCTCACCGTCGGCGTCATCGGCGGCCGCGGCGGGGCCGGGGCGTCCACGCTGGCCTGCGCCCTGGCCGTCACCTCCGCGCGGGACGGGACGCGCACCCTTCTGGTGGACGCCGACCCGCTGGGCGGCGGTCTCGACGTACTGCTCGGCGGGGAGGCGGCCGAGGGGCTGCGCTGGCCGGCGTTCGCCGGCTCCCGCGGACGGGTCGGCGGGGGCGCCCTGGAGGAGTCGCTGCCCGAACTGCACTCGCTGCGAGTGCTCAGCTGGGACCGCGGCGACTGCGTCACCGTGCCCCCGCAGGCGGTCCGCGCGGTGCTGGCCGCCGCCCGCAGGCGCGGCGGTGCCGTCGTGGTCGACCTGCCCCGCCGTGTCGACGAAGGAGTCGCCGAGATCCTGGCCCAGCTCGACGTCGGACTGCTCGTCGTCCCCGCCGAACTGCGCGCCGTGGCAGCCGCCTCCCGGGTGGCCTCCGCCGTCGGCATGGTCCTGCGGGACCTGCGCGTGGCGGTCAGGGGCCCGTACGCGCCCGGGCTGGACGACCGGGAGGTGGCGCGGCTGCTCGGCCTGCCCCTGATGGGCGAGGTGCCGGTGGAGTCAGGACTGCGGCGTTCCGCCGAGGGCCGGACACCGCCCGGTGCGACCGGACGCGGCCCGCTGGCCCGCTTCTGCACCGCCTTCTGGGAGCGGGCACTGTCCGAGGCGGGTGCCGCGTGAGGGCGGCGGCCGGGCGTCAGTGGCACACCGATGACCGAGGCGACCCGGCAGGCGCGCGAGGCGCGGCCGAGCCGGTCGGCGTCGAGGAGCAGGCTTCCGGTCCCGGGATGTCCGCGCAGCTGCTGGACGGCGTACGGCAGTGGCTCGCACAGAGCGGAGCCGAGCCGACGCCCGCGCGCGTGGCGCAGGCACTGCGGGAACAGGGCCGGGTGCTCGGAGACGCGGAAGTGCTCGGCACGGCCGAGCGGCTGCGGTCGGAGCTGATCGGCAGCGGCCCGCTGGAGCCGCTCCTGGCGGACCCCTCGGTGACCGACGTCCTCGTGTCGGGCCCGGACCAGGTCTGGGTGGACCGCGGGGGCGGGCTGGAGCGGGCCGCCGTCGCCTTCCCCGACGCGGCGGCCGTACGGCGCCTCGCGCAGCGGCTGGCCGCCGTGGCCGGACGCAGGCTGGACGACGCCCGGCCATGGGTCGACGCCCGGCTGCCCGACGGCACCCGGCTGCACGCGGTGCTGCCCCCGGTCGCCGTCGGATGCGCCTGCCTGTCCCTGCGGGTGGTGCGGCCACGCGCCTTCACGCTCGGCGAACTCGTGGCGGCGGGCACCGTGCCGCCGGGCGGCGACCGCGTACTGCGGGCGCTCGTCGAGGCGAGGCTGTCCTTCCTCGTCAGTGGCGGGACCGGCACCGGGAAGACCACGCTGCTCAGCGCTCTGCTGGGACTGGTGGGGCCGGGGGAGCGGATCGTGCTCGCGGAGGACTCGGCGGAACTGCGGCCCGACCACCCGCATGTCGTCCGCCTGGAGACCAGACCCGCCAACCAGGAGGGCGCGGGCCTGGTCACCCTCGAGGACCTGGTGCGCCAGGCACTGCGCATGCGACCGGACCGGCTGGTGGTGGGTGAGGTGCGCGGCGGCGAGGTGGTCCATCTGCTGGCCGCGCTGAACACCGGTCACGAAGGCGGGTGCGGCACGGTGCACGCCAACGCGGCGGCGGACGTCCCCGCCCGGCTGGAGGCGCTGGGTACCGCCGCCGGACTGGACCGGCACGCACTGCACAGCCAACTGGCCGCCGCGCTGTCCGTCGTGGTGCATCTCGTGCGGGACCGGTCCGGGCGGCGGCGGATCGCCGAGGTGCGCGTGCTGGAGCGGGACGCCTCGGGGCTGGTCCACACCGTTCCGGCGCTGCGCTGGGGCGAGGAGGCGTTCGTGGCGGAGCGGGGCTGGGAGCGGCTGTGGGAGCTGCTCCGGGCGGAGAACCGGGAGGGAAACGGTGGGCGCAGTGGGTGAGTTGTCCTCGGGGCCGCTGTTCGGCGGACCGCTGTTCATGGGTCCGGCCGCGTTGTGTGCCGGGACGGCCGTGTGGCTGTTGGGAGGAGGGGAGTCCGAAGCGCGGCGGGCGCGCTCGCTGCTCGCCGGCGGTGAAGCGGTGGGATCGGGGCCACCGCGCTGGCGCCGGGCGCGAGGTGAACTGGCGCGGCTGAGCAGCCGGTTGTCGGCGGAGTGGTGGTCGCCGGCCGCCGGGCTCCTGCTGGCGGTACTGGGCGCGTCCGTGCTTCCGGTGGCCGCCGGGGCGGCCGGGGTACCGGTGCTGCGCCGGGTCCGCCTCGCCCGGACCGCGCGCCGGGCACGGGAGCGGCGGGCCGACGCGGTGATCGCCCTGTGCGGAGCGCTCGCCGGAGAGGTGCGGGCCGGACGGCAGCCGGGCGAGGCCCTGCTGTGCGCCGCGCGGGACTCCGGAGGCTTCGGCGACGCCCGGGCGGCGGTGCTGGCGGCGGCGCGGTTCGGCGGGGATGTGCCCGGCGCGCTCACCACGGCGGCCCGGCGACCGGGTGCGGAGGGGTTGCGTGGGCTCGCCGCCTGCTGGCGGGTGGCCGTGGACCAGGGCGCGGGTCTGGCGGACGGGCTCGACCGGCTGGAAGCGGCGCTGCGTGCGGACCGGGACCAACGTGCCGACATGCGGGCACAGATGGCGGGCGCTCGGGCCACCGCCGTGATGCTCGCCGGCCTGCCGGCCCTCGGCCTGCTGCTCGGCACCGCCATGGGCGCCGATCCCCTGCGCGTGCTGCTGCACACCGGAGCGGGGCTGGGGTGCCTCGTCGTCGGCGGATTGCTGGAGGGAGCGGGGCTGTGGTGGGCGTCTGCGATCGTGCGGCGGGCGGAGGCGGCATGAGCGCGGACCTTGTCCACAGGCTGGGGACGGTCGCATCGGTCGCCGCTTTCCTCTGGGCGTCGGCGCGCTGGCCGATGGTGGTGCGCCGGGAGCGCAGGGCCCGGCGGCGGACGGCCGGGCTGCTGGAACCGGACGCGGCTCCGCGGACGGAGCACGGCGGCCCTCGTCTCCTCGTCCCGGAGACGCTGCGGCGGTGGCTGCCGGTGGCGGGGGTCGTGGGCGCCGGATGGGTACTGGTCGGCGGACTCGCCGGAGCCATCGTCGGACTGGGCTGCGCCGCGGGGTTGTGGCGGTGGCGGCAACGGGCCGGAAGCAGGCCCGAACCCGAGTTCGACGTGGCCGAGGCGGCCCGGCAACTCCCCTTGGCCGCCGACCTGCTGGCCGCCTGCATCGCGGCCGGAGCCGGTCCCGTGGTCGCCGCCCAGGCGGTGGGGGAGGCGCTGGGCGGAGCCGTCGGGCAGACGCTGGCGCGGGGCGCGGCGGAAGTGCGCCTCGGGGGCGCGCCGGCCGACGCCTGGCACCGGCTCGCTTCGATACCGGGTGCGGCGGCCCTTGCACGGCTGCTGGAGCGGGCCGACGAGAGCGGACTGCCCGCCGCCGGGCCGGTCGCACGCCTCGCGGCCGACGTTCGCGCCGACCGGGCGCGGGCGGCGACGGCCCGGGCCCGTAGGGCGGCCGTCCTGGTCACCGGGCCCGTGGGGCTCTGCTTCCTGCCCGCTTTCGTCGCGGTCGGCGTGCTGCCCGTGGTGATCGGCCTGGCGGGAGGGGCGTTGAGAGGGGGTGGTGGCTGAAGCGGCGGCGGACACGAACGACTGGGACGACGGCGACGGTGCCCGGAGCGCACCGCACAGGACGCGACCGCGCCGCGGAAGGCGCGGCGCGATGCGAACAACGGATCGAGACCTCACGGGGGTTCACATGTACGAGAAGGTGCGGGCACGGCTGCGTGCCCTGGCGGCCCGGATGCGCCGGGACGCGGGAATGGTCACGTCGGAGTACGCGATGGGCATCATCGCTGCGGTGGCGTTCGCCGTGCTGCTGTACGAGGTGGTGACGAGCGGGCAGGTCAAGACGGAACTGCAGAACATCGTGAAGCGGGCGCTCAGTGCCCGGATGTGAGCGCCGGCGCGGACCAGGGAGCGACCACGGGTTCGTGACGGCGGAAGCGGCCACGGTCCTGCCCGTGCTGGTCCTGGTGGTGACGGCGCTGGTGTGGGGGCTGTTGGTCGTGGTCGCCCAGATCCAGTGCGTGGACGCCGCTCGGGTGGGCGCGCGGGCGGCGGCGCGGCAGGACCCGAACAGCGCGGTCGTCGCGGTCGCCCGGGAGGCCGCGCCGCACGGGGCGAGGGTCACGGTGGCCAGGGGAGGAGGACACGTTCACGTGGTCGTCGTCGCCGACCCGCCGGGGATGGGCGCGCTGCCCTTCGAACTGAGGGAGGAGGCCGTGGCGGACGCCGAGGAGACGGTGGGCGAGCCGCCCCCGAGGGGAGTGGGCCGATGAGAGGCCGCTTCGCCGGCCGGGACCGCGGTTCCGCCACGGTCTGGAGCGTCGGCGTGATCGCCCTGCTCTGCGTGGTGTTCGGCGCCGGTCTCGCACTGGGACAGGCGGTGGTCACCCGGCACCGCGCGGCCGGCGCCGCCGACCTCGCGGCGCTGGCGGCGGCGGACCACTGGGCCGAGGGCGCCGCGGCCGCCTGCGCCAGGGCGGACCGGCTGGCACGTGCGCAGCACACCCGTCTCGTCCGGTGCGCGATCGTGGGCGACACCTCCGACGTGACGGCGGTGTCGGAGCGGGGGCCGTTCACGGCGCGGGCCCGGGCAAGAGCGGGGCCGCCGGGACCGGCGGACTCGCCTGGTCCACCGGGGTCACCGAGTCCACCGGAATCACCGGAGCCGCCGGGCCGGTCTCGGTCATCGGATCTGCCGGAACCACCGGGCTGACCGGTGCGGTGCATCCGGCCGACGCCCCCGCGCGACGGCGCACCGTCCGCGCATCCACCCGAGTGGGCTAAGGCGTCTCCGGTTTTTCCTCCGGTGCCTCCTTCAGCAGCACGGTCAGCAGGCGGACGGCGCCTCTCTTGTGGAGCGGGTCGTTGCCGTTGCCGCACTTGGGGGACTGGATGCAGGACGGGCAGCCGGCGTCGCACTCGCAGGAGGCGATGGCCTCGCGGGTGGCGGTGAGCCAGGAACGGGCGGTGTGGAAGGCGCGTTCCGCGAAGCCAGCGCCGCCGGGGTGGCCGTCGTAGACGAAGACCGTGGGCAGGAGCGTGTCCGGGTGCAACGGGATGGACACGCCGCCGATGTCCCAGCGGTCGCAGGTCGCGAACAGGGGCAGCATGCCGATCGACGCGTGCTCGGCGGCGTGCAGGGCGCCGCCGAGGATCTCCGGGGTGATCCGGGCCTGGTCGAGCTGGTCCTCGGTGACCGTCCACCACACCGCGCGGGTGCGCAGCGTACGAGGAGGGAGGTCGAGTTTCGTCTCACCGAGCACTTCACCGGTGATGACCCGCCTGCGAAGGAAGGAGACCACCTGGTTGGTGACCTCGACCGAGCCGTAGCAGAGCCGGCCGTCGCCCCAGGGGACGGTGACGTCCGTCTCCAGGACGGAGATCGACGTCGTGTCGCGGGCGACCGTCGTGTACGGCGGGTTCGCCTGTTCGACCAGGGCGACCGAGTCGTCCAGGTCGAGGGAGCGCACCAGGTACGTACGGCCCTGGTGCAGGTGGACCGCGCCCTCGTGCACGGCGGTGTGCGAGGCGGCCTCGTCGACCGTGCCGAGCAGCCGTCCGGTGCCGGCCTCGACGATCTGGACGGGCCGTCCGCCCTCGCCCCGGATATCGGTGAGGTCAGCCGCCCGCTCCCGGCGCGTCCAGTGCCAGGCCCTGGTCCGGCGGCGCAGCAGCTTCGCGGCCTCCAGCTGGGGCAGCAGGTCCGCGCACGCGGGACCGAACAGTTCCACGTCCTCCTCGGTGAGCGGCAGCTCGGCGGCGGCCGCGCACAGGTGCGGGGCGAGGACGTAGGGGTTGTCGGGGTCGAGGACCGTGGATTCGACCGGCCGGTCGAACAGCGCCTCCGGGTGGTGGACGAGGAAGGTGTCCAGCGGGTCGTCGCGGGCGACCAGTACCGCTAGGGCGCCCTGTCCGGAGCGGCCCGCCCGGCCCGCCTGCTGCCACACGGACGCGCGGGTGCCCGGGTACCCGGCGATCAGCACGGCGTCCAGGCCGGAGACGTCGACGCCGAGTTCCAGGGCGGTCGTGGCGGCGAGGCCCAGCAGTTCGCCGGAGTGCAGGGCACGTTCCAGGGCGCGGCGCTCCTCGGGAAGGTAGCCGCCCCGGTACGCGGCGACACGCCGGGACAGCGACCGGTCGATCTCCGCCAGCCGCTCCTGGGCGATCACCGAGATCAGCTCCGCGCCGCGCCGCGAGCGTACGAAGGCGACCGAGCGCACGCCCTGCAGGGTGAGGTCGGTCAGCAGGTCGGCCGTCTCGGCGGTGGCGGTGCGGCGCACGGGGGCGCCCTTCTCGCCGTGCAGTTCGGTGAGCGGGGGCTCCCAGAGGGCGAACACCAGTTCACCGCGGGGCGAGGCGTCGTCGGCCACCTCCACCACGGGCAGCCCGGTGAGGCGGCGGGCGGCCACCGAGGGCTCGGCCGCGGTCGCCGAGGCCAGCAGGAAGACGGGGGAGGACCCGTAGCGGGCGCACAGCCGGCGCAGGCGGCGCAGGACCTGGGCGACGTGGGAGCCGAACACGCCCCGGTAGGTGTGGCACTCGTCGATGACGACGTACTTCAGGGCCCGCAGGAAGGAGGACCAACGCGGGTGCGAGGGCAGGACCCCGCGGTGCAGCATGTCCGGGTTGGTCAGGACGTGGTTGGCGTACTGGCGGATCCATTCGCGTTCCTCGACCGGCGTGTCGCCGTCGTACACGGCGGGGCGCACGGCATTGCCCAGGGGGCGTGCGAGTTCCCGAACCGCCCGGCACTGATCGGCCGCCAGGGCCTTGGTGGGGGCCAGGTAGAGGGCGGTGGCGCCGCGGCCGTTGGCGGCCTCGGAGCCGTCCAGGAGCGTGGACAGCACCGGCACCAGGTACGCCAGGGACTTGCCGGACGCCGTGCCCGTGGCGACGACCACCGAGTCGCCGTCGAGGGCGTGCTCGGCGGCGAGCGCCTGATGGGCCCACGGGTGTTCGATCCCGCACGCCTGGACGGCCGCGATGACCTCCGGGCGAATCCGGTCGGGCCAGACGGCATGCCGACCCGCCCGCGGGGGCAAGTGCTCGGTATGAGTGATGCGCGCAGCCCTGCTCGGCCCCGAGGCGAGCCGGTCCAGAACCGCGCCCGGCGTCGGGCGGGTCGCGGAGTCCGTCGGGGATCCTTCGGTTCGGTGATTCTTGGCCATTGGCACCGAGTGTGTCACCGGCGTGACGGACAATGGAGCCAAGGCGTCGTGCACGCCTGCCGGTAAGTGATTGAATGCCATCGCGGCTGGCGAACCGTCCCGGGGGGCTTCAAGCCGAGGTGCCCGAGGGGCGACCGCTCGATAGCAAGGTGCTGGAGGATCCGTGGACCTGTCCCTGTCGACCCGTACCGTCGGCGATCGTACGGTCGTCGAGGTCGGTGGCGAAATCGACGTATATACCGCGCCCAAGCTGCGCGAGCAGCTGGTCGAGCTGGTGAACGACGGGAATTTCCACCTCGTCGTCGACATGGAGGGCGTGGACTTCCTCGACTCCACCGGTCTCGGCGTCCTGGTCGGTGGCCTGAAGCGAGTGCGTGCCCATGAGGGCTCGCTGCGCCTGGTCTGCAACCAGGAGCGCATTCTCAAGATCTTCCGCATCACCGGTCTGACCAAGGTGTTCCCGATCCACACCTCGGTCGACGAAGCGGTGGCGGCCACCGACTGACCGCCGGCCCCGGGCCGGTGTCCGGGGCGGGAGAAGTTCTAGCGGGGGGCCGGGTCTCGGCGGCCCGGCCCCCCGGCAGCACGCCCGTAGCTCCTAGGGGGATGCATGGCCACCGTCGAACTCCGCTTCAGCGCGCAGCCCGAGCACGTCAGGACCGCCCGGCTCGTGGCGGCAGCGGTGGCGCGCAGGGCCGGAGTGGACGAGGCCGTCCTCGACGAGGTCAGGCTCGCCGTCGGCGAGGCCTGCTCCCGTGCGGTGGGGCTGCACCGGAGCGGCGGGATCGCGGCGCCGGTGACGGTGAGGCTGACCGAGGAGGAGAAGCAGTTCTCCATCGAGGTCGGCGACGAGGCTCCGCACGCCCCGCACCACCCTGGGGAAGCGTCGGGCGCCGTGGACGAGGCGGAGGCCGAGGAGGACGAGATGGGCCTCGCGGTCATCAGCGGGCTCGTCGACGACGTGCAGGTCACCAGTGGTGAGGACGGC
Source organism: Streptomyces sp. NPDC018610 (assembly GCF_044391765.1). Classification (NCBI taxonomy): domain Bacteria; kingdom Bacillati; phylum Actinomycetota; class Actinomycetes; order Kitasatosporales; family Streptomycetaceae; genus Streptomyces; species Streptomyces sp. NPDC018610. The sequence continues at coordinate 101,917 of NZ_JBISAL010000003.1, read as the reverse complement.
GGGCAGATCAAGATGACCTGGCCGACCACACCACCGGCGGCCGTGCTCCTTTCCTGAGCCGTCCCCGGGTGCCTGAGCCGTCTTCGAGTCCCTGAGCCGTCCTTCGAGTCTCTGAGCCGTTCCCGAGTCGACGCCCGAGCCGACCGTTGGGCCGGCAGCGCGACGGCGTGCCGACAGGCTTTCGGTCGACGAGCCCCGTGCCACAGCGCAGCGGGGCTCGTCGGCATGTCGTCCGGTACCCACTTCACAGGCGGGCCGGCGGGACCTCGGCGACTCGGTGACCCCGCGAGCCTGAGCGCTCGATGCCCCGGCGCACCCGAATGGCCCAGTGCGCCTCGGACAGTTCAACGAGCCCCGACTGGCCCAACGAGCCCGGACCGGCCCCAGAAACCCCGGCCTGCCGAACGGCACCCGTCGGCCCGACGAGTCCTTGGTGAGCCGGTCACCTGGTGGCCCCGTATCCGAGTGCCCCGGTGAGTCCCCCTGCCCGGCCGTGACCGGCCTGGACCTGCCCGGCCGTGACCGGCCTGGACCTGCCCGGCCGTGACCGGCCTGGACCTGCCCGGCCGTGACCGGCCTGGACCTGCACGTGACCGTGACTGGCCTGGACCTGCACGTGACCGTGACTGGCCTGGACCTGCACGTGACCGTGACCGGCCTGCAGTGGCCGGCCTGCCCCCGGAACCGCCGATCCGGCCGGTGGCCACCCCGGATGGCGGAACGCGGTTGGGCCGATCCGGTGATGGAAGACCGGGCCTACAGTAGGTCTGCCATCATTTAGTGAATTCATTCACGATCGATAGCCTGATAATGATCAACGGTCAATGGTTTTGGGGCATTACCGCTTTCGGGTTCCGTGCGCACCCGGCGATCATTTGCTGATGAGCGGGTGAAGGCTGATTCCATTTACCGCACACTGTTTTGATCGGGTTCCGCTACCTACAATCCGTCCACATCTTGAGCTCAGCCCAAGCGTCAAGGAGGACGAATGGCGGGGCTTTCTACCCCTCATCAGTTTGGCCACCCCACAACCCTCGCAGCAGCCGTGCTGACCAACGACAATCGGATCATCGTGGTGGCCATCGCGGCCGTCGCGCTGGCCGCGCTCGTGGTCGCGGGCATCCTGGTGCGCCAGGTACTCGCGGCAGGCGAGGGAACCGACAGCATGAAGAAGATCGCGGAAGCGGTGCAGGAAGGCGCCAACGCCTATCTGGGCCGGCAACTGCGCACGCTCGGCGTTTTCGCCGTCGTGGTGTTCTTCCTGCTCCTGCTGCTGCCCGCGGACGACTGGAATCAGCGCGCCGGACGATCAGTGTTCTTCCTGATCGGTGCGGCGTTCTCGGCGGCCACCGGTTATATCGGCATGTGGCTCGCCGTGCGCAGCAATGTGCGCGTCGCCGCGGCGGCCCGGGAAGCGACCCCGGCCGAAGGCGAGCCTCAAAAGGATCTCACCACCGTCTCGCACAAGGCCATGAAGATCGCTTTCCGTACCGGCGGAGTCGTCGGCATGTTCACGGTGGGGCTCGGCCTGCTGGGCGCCTCCTGTGTGGTGCTGGTGTACGCGGCGGACGCGCCGAAGGTGCTGGAGGGCTTCGGCCTCGGCGCCGCGCTGATCGCCATGTTCATGCGTGTCGGCGGCGGCATCTTCACCAAGGCCGCCGACGTCGGCGCCGACCTGGTCGGCAAGGTCGAGCAGGGCATTCCGGAGGACGATCCGCGCAATGCCGCGACCATCGCCGACAATGTGGGCGACAACGTCGGCGACTGCGCGGGCATGGCGGCCGACCTGTTCGAGTCCTACGCCGTCACGCTGGTCGCCGCGCTCATCCTGGGCAAGGCCGCCTTCGGCAACGACGGACTCGCCTTCCCGCTGCTGGTGCCGGCGATCGGCGTGGTCACCGCGATGATCGGCATCTTCGCGGTGTCGCCGCGCCGCGCCGACCGCAGCGGCATGAGCGCGATCAACCGCGGTTTCTTCATCTCCGCGGTGATCTCCCTGGCCCTGGTGGCGGCCGCCGTCTACACCTACCTGCCGTCGTCGTACTCCGCCCTGACCGGCGTCACCGACGCGGCGATCCGCGGCAAGGACGGCGACCCGCGCGTCCTCGCCCTGGTCGCGGTGGCCATCGGCATCCTGCTCGCCGCCGTGATCCAGCAGCTGACCGGCTACTTCACCGAGACCAGCCGACGTCCGGTCCGGGACATCGGCAAGACCTCGCTCACCGGCCCGGCCACCGTCGTCCTCGCCGGTATCTCGGTCGGCCTGGAGTCGGCCGTCTACACCGCCCTGCTGATCGGCCTCGGCGTGTACGGGGCGTTCCTGCTCGGCGGTACGTCGATCATGCTGGCGCTGTTCGCCGTGGCGCTGGCCGGCACCGGTCTGCTCACCACGGTCGGCGTGATCGTCGCCATGGACACCTTCGGCCCGGTCTCCGACAACGCGCAGGGCATCGCCGAGATGTCCGGCGACGTCGAGGGCGCGGGCGCGCAGGTGCTCACCAACCTGGACGCGGTCGGCAACACGACCAAGGCCATCACCAAGGGCATCGCCATCGCCACCGCGGTCCTGGCGGCGTCGGCGCTCTTCGGGTCGTACCGGGACGCGATCACCACCGGCGCGCAGGACGTCGGGGCGAAGCTCACCGGTCCCGGCGCCCCGATGACCCTGATCATGGACATCTCGCAGCCCAACAACCTGGTCGGCCTCATCGCCGGCGCGGCGGTCGTCTTCCTGTTCTCCGGGCTGGCGATCAACGCGGTGTCGCGGTCGGCGGGCGCGGTGGTCTTCGAGGTGCGGCGGCAGTTCCGCGAGAAGCCCGGGATCATGGACTACAGCGAGAAGCCGGAGTACGGCAAGGTCGTCGACATCTGCACCAAGGACGCCCTGCGCGAACTCGCCACGCCCGGGCTGCTCGCCGTGATGGCGCCCATCTTCATCGGGTTCACGCTCGGCGTCGGCGCGCTCGGCGCGTATCTCGCGGGCGCGATCGGCGCGGGCACGCTGATGGCGGTGTTCCTCGCCAACTCCGGCGGTGCCTGGGACAACGCCAAGAAGCTGGTCGAGGACGGCCACCACGGCGGCAAGGGCAGCGAGGCCCACGCCGCCACGGTCATCGGCGACACGGTCGGCGACCCCTTCAAGGACACCGCCGGCCCCGCGATCAACCCGCTGCTGAAGGTGATGAACCTGGTGTCGCTGCTCATCGCGCCCGCGGTCATCAAGTTCTCCTACGGCGACGACAAGAGCCTCGGGGTGCGGATCATGATCGCGATCCTCGCGCTGCTCGTGATCGTCGGTTCGGTCTACGTCTCCAAGAGGCGCGGGATCGCCGTGGGCGACGAGGACGACGACAGTGCCGGGCAGGCGGCCAAGGCGGCCGATCCGGCGGTGGTTTCGTAAGCGGTCCCACAACGGTCCCACCGGTCCCACCGGTCTCCTTCCCGAGCCGGGGACAAGGACGGGCGGGCGGCGCGTTCGACGCGTCGCCCGCCCGTCGTGCGTCCCGGCGCGCCGCAGCCCGTGAGCCTTCTCTCGCTTGGTGCAAATGGCTGCAAGACGGTACGTAAGGTACGACCGGGCCGCAGCCGTCGCCCATGTGCCGTGTATGTTCCGGGGCCGAGAGCCATGGAAGGGACCAATCCGGTGAACAAGAAGCTCGCGGCCGCGCTGTCCGGCGGTGCGGTACTGGTACTGGCACTGACGGGATGCTCCAGCAGCAGCGCCGACGACAAGAACGACGCGCTCGACGCCTGGGCCAAGCAGGTGTGCGAGGGCGTGCAGCCGCAGGCGAAGAAGATCGAGGCCGCCAACGCCGCGATCCAGAAGGAGACCTCGGACAACAGCAGCCCGGCCGACGTCCGCAAGACCGACGCCCAGGCCTTCCAGGACATGTCCGACGCCTACAAGGCGATCGGCGCGGCCGTGAACAAGGCCGGCGTGCCCGAGGTCGACAACGGCAAGCAGAAGCAGCAGGACGCGGTCAAGGAGCTCAACGACCTCGGCGCCTCCTACGCCACGCTCAAGCAGCAGGTGGACAAGCTCGACACCAAGGACCAGGCCAAGTTCGCCGACGGCCTCAAGGACATCGCCACTCAGCTGGACAAGCTCAGCAAGAGCGGAAGCGACGCGCTGAAGAACCTCGAGGAGGGCGACGTCGGCAAGGCCATGGCCGGGCAGCCGAGCTGCAAGTCCGCGTCGGCCGGCGCGTCGGCCCCGGCGCCGGCCGCCTCCTCGGCCTCGCCGGCGAACAACTGATCCACCCGTCCGCGACACACGGCACGCGTGCGTGACGGAGGCCGCCCCGCACGCGTGCCGGAGGGCGGCCTCACACCAGAGCCGCCAGAGGGCCAGAGCGCCGGGCCCGGCGCCGACGCGGCGCGCACGCGGGCGTGCGATGTCGGTGGGAGCCGACACAATGGGGGCGTGAGTGACTCCAGCCTGCCCGTCCTGCCCGCCGCCGACCGCCCGGACATCGCCGCCCGGCTCCGGGACGCCCTGCTCGCCGTCTCCTTCACCGCCGACGGACTGCTCGAACTGCTCGGTGCGCCCGCGTACGCGGCGCTCGCCCGCAGCGAGACCGTGCCCGCGCTCCGGGCCACCCGCGGGGACACTCCGCTGGAGCTGCTCGTCCGGCTGTTCCTGCTGCAACAGCCCGTGCCGCACGCGCGCGTGGCGGGCGTCCTGCCCGTCGAGGACTGCCTGGAGACCGGCTGGCTGGTGCGCGTAGGGGACGACGAGGTCGCCGCGACCGTGGACGTACGGCCGTACGGCGGACTCGACGGCGAGGACTGGTTCATCGTGTCCGACCTGGGCTGCGCGGTCGGCGGCGCGGGCGGCATCGGCAGCCGCGAGGAGGGCGTGGTCCTCGGCGTCGGCGGAGCCTCCACGACCCTGGCCGGGATCACGGTCCGTACGCCCGTCGCCTCGGCGCTCGACCTCGGCACCGGCTCGGGGATCCAGGCGCTGCACGCAGGCCGGCACGCCACGCGCGTGACCGCCACGGACGTCAACCCGCGCGCGTTGCACATCACCGCCCTCACGCTCGCGCTGTCCGGCGCACCGGCCGCCGACCTGCGTCAGGGCTCGCTGTTCGAACCGCTCCACGAGGGCGAGACGTTCGACCTGATCGTGTCCAACCCACCGTTCGTGATCTCGCCCGGCGCCCGGCTGACGTACCGCGACGGGGGGATGGGCGGGGACGATCTGTGCCGCACGATCGTTCAGCAGTCGGGGGAGCGGCTGAACGAGGGCGGGTTCGCGCAGTTCCTCGCCAACTGGCAGCACGTGGAGGGGGAGGACTGGCAGGACCGACTGAGGTCGTGGGTGCCCCGCGGGTGCGACGCGTGGATCGTGCAGCGCGAGGTGCAGGACGTCACGCAGTACGCCGAGCTGTGGCTCAGGGACGCCGGTGACCACCGCGAGGACCCCGCGGAGTACCAGGCGCGGTACGACGCCTGGCTCGACGAGTTCGAGGCGCGCAAGGTGAGGGCCGTGGGCTTCGGCTGGATCACCCTGCGCAGGACGGGTTCCGCCGAGCCCTCGATCACCGTCGAGGAGTGGCCGCACCCGGTCGAGCAGCCACTCGGCGACACCGTGCGCGCGCACTTCGACCGCATCGCCTACCTGCGCGACAACGACGACGCGGCGCTGCTCGACGGGTACTTCCGGCTGGCCCGCGAGATCGTGCAGGAGCAGGTCGGGCTGCCCGGCGCCGAGGACCCGGAGCACGTCGTGCTGCGCCAGCACCGGGGGATGCGTCGCGCCACCACCGTGGACACGGTCGGCGCGGGCTTCGCGGGCGTCTGCGACGGCACGCTGAGCGCCGGGCGCATCCTGGACGCCATCGCCCAACTGGTCGGCGAGGACCCCGTGCTGCTGCGCGACCGCACGCCCGCGCAGATCCGGCTGCTGGTCGAACAGGGATTTTTGGAGCCGGGGAACTGAGGCGGAGCGTACGTCCCTCCCGCCGCCGGGAGCGGATCCGGACCCGCCGGGTTCCGACTTCGGCTGCGGCCCTCCGGCCCAGCCCGCTTCCAGCTCCGCCCCGCCCCGGGTCTCCCGGTCCCGGGTCCGGCACCACACAGCCCCGGGCCCGGCCCCCATCCCCGCGCCGCCCCCCGACCCGGACCAGAGGCTCCGGACCTGGACCGACGGCTCCAGACCCGGACCAGCGGATCCAGACCCGCCCCCGGCTCCCCCCGGCTTCAGCCCCCCGGCCCCGGACCCGCGCCCGGCTTCGGTGTCCCGCAGACGCGCCCCCACAGACGCGCCCGGCCGCGTGACGAAGATCCCCAGTCGTCGTCTTCCACCATTTTTCGGTCATGTGCCGCCTGTACGCGGACGGCTCCACCCGGCGACCGGGCCGCCCGGCCGCGCACGCGCCGGGCGGCCCGGTCGCCCGGCGTTCACCGTGGGTTGGCCGCCCGGTCGTCCACGGGTGCCAGCCTGCCCGACCGGGGATCCGGACGGGGAGGGGACGTACATGGAGAGCGGGCCGGCGATCTTCACGGGGACGGTGTTCGCCCTGTTCGGAGCGGTGCTGCTGGGGTGGACGGCGAATCGGGTGCGGCATCGCGCGCCGGTCGCCCTCGGTGTCGACCGGGCGGCCTCGGCGGCCCTCGTGGCGCTGGCCGCCGTCGTGTCCCTGACCCTCGGCGCATGGTGTTTCGCCCACCTGTGAGAACGGACGCATCGCTCCGGTCTCCGTAACTGGCACATCACGTTCCGCATCGGCCTGAACGTGCCGGTCAGCGGTCCGGGCGGCAGGAAGGGCGGTAGTCGGGTTACCGTTCGAGTGGCCGTTGCGGGCTTTTCCCGTTTGACACGAGGGCGGGATGTACCGTCACACTCCGCAGCGTCAGCACCACCCGACCCCGGGAAACCAACGCCTGGGGAGACCCAGCGAGACCCAGCGTCGACCGGAGAGAAGAGCGAAGTTGTCCCCGACCAGCGAGACCGCACAGGGCGGCCGCCGACTCGTCATCGTCGAGTCGCCTGCCAAGGCGAAGACGATCAAGGGCTATCTCGGCCCCGGCTACGTCGTCGAAGCGAGCGTCGGGCACATCCGCGACCTTCCGAACGGCGCCGCGGAGGTCCCCGAGAAGTACACCGGCGAGGTCCGCCGCCTCGGTGTGGACGTCGAACACGACTTCCAGCCGATCTACGTGGTCAACGCCGACAAGAAGGCCCAGGTCAAGAAGCTCAAGGACCTGCTGAAGGACTCCGACGAACTCTTCCTCGCCACCGATGAGGACCGCGAGGGCGAGGCCATCGCCTGGCACCTCCAGGAAGTGCTGAAGCCGAAGATCCCGGTCAAGCGCATGGTGTTCCACGAGATCACCAAGGACGCGATCCGGGCGGCCGTGGCCAACCCGCGCCAGCTCAACCAGAAGCTGGTCGACGCCCAGGAGACCCGCCGCATCCTCGACCGCCTCTACGGCTACGAGGTCTCCCCGGTGCTGTGGAAGAAGGTCATGCCGCGGCTGTCGGCCGGCCGTGTGCAGTCCGTCGCCACCCGGCTCGTGGTCGAACGGGAGCGCGAGCGCATCGCCTTCCGCTCCGCCGAGTACTGGGACCTGACGGGCACCTTCTCGACCGGCCGCGCCGGTGACCCCTCGGACCCGTCGTCCCTGGTCGCACGCCTGCAGACGGTCGACGGGCGGCGCGTGGCGCAGGGCCGCGACTTCGACTCGCTCGGGCAGCTGAAGACCGCGAACACCCTCCACCTCGACGAGGCGAACGCCCGCGCCCTCGCCGCCGCCCTGGAGAACACCTCCTTCTCCGTCCGGTCCGTCGAGTCCAAGCCGTACCGCCGCTCGCCGTACGCCCCGTTCCGTACGACGACGCTGCAGCAGGAGGCCAGCCGCAAGCTGGGCTTCGGCGCGAAGGCCACGATGCAGGTCGCGCAGAAGCTGTACGAGAACGGCTACATCACGTACATGCGTACGGACTCCACCACCCTGAGCGAGACGGCGGTCGCCGCCGCCCGCGCCCAGGTCACGCAGCTGTACGGCGCCGACTACCTGCCGCCGCAGCCGCGTACGTACGCCGGGAAGGTCAAGAACGCGCAGGAGGCGCACGAGGCGATCCGCCCCTCCGGCGACCGCTTCCGCACGCCCGCGGAGACCGGCCTGACCGGTGACCAGTTCAAGCTCTACGAGCTGATCTGGAAGCGGACCGTCGCCTCCCAGATGAAGGACGCGACCGGCGACTCCGTCACGGTGAAGATCGGCGGCCGGGCCGCCGACGGCCGGGACGTCGAGTTCAGCGCCTCCGGCAAGACGATCACCTTCCACGGCTTCCTGAAGGCGTACGTCGAGGGCGCCGACGACCCGAACGCCGAGCTGGACGACCGCGAGCGCCGGCTGCCGCAGGTCGCCGAGGGCGACGCGCTCGGCGCCGAGGAGATCACGGTCGACGGGCACGCCACCAAGCCCCCGGCCCGCTACACCGAGGCCAGCCTGGTCAAGGAGCTGGAGGAGCGCGAGATCGGCCGCCCCTCGACGTACGCGTCGATCATCGGCACGATCCTCGACCGCGGTTATGTGTTCAAGAAGGGCACGGCCCTGGTGCCGTCCTTCCTGTCCTTCGCCGTGGTGAACCTCCTGGAGAAGCACTTCGGCCGGCTCGTCGACTACGACTTCACCGCCCGGATGGAGGACGACCTCGACCGCATCGCGCGTGGCGAGGCCCGCGCCGTGCCGTGGCTGAAGCGGTTCTACTTCGGTGAGTCCGTGCCCGACAGCGGCTTCGCCGCGGGGGGCGAGGGCGGCGCCGCCGACGCCGGAAACGGCGACGGGGACCACCTCGGCGGCCTCAAGGAACTGGTGACCGACCTGGGCGCGATCGACGCCCGCGAGGTGTCCTCGTTCCCGGTCGGCAACGGCATCGTGCTGCGGGTCGGCCGCTACGGCCCGTACATCGAGCGCGGCGAGAAGGACACCGACTCCCACCAGCGTGCCGACATCCCGGACGACCTCGCACCGGACGAGCTGAGCCTCGAATACGCCGAGGAGCTGCTCGCCAAGCCCAGCGGCGACTTCGAACTGGGCAACGACCCGCAGACCGGCCACGCGATCGTCGCCAAGGCCGGCCGCTACGGCCCGTACGTGACGGAGATCCTCCCCGAGGGCACCCCGAAGACGGGCAAGAACGCGGTCAAGCCGCGCACGGCCTCTCTCTTCAAGACGATGTCCCTGGACACCGTCACCCTGGACGACGCGCTGAAGCTGATGTCGCTGCCGCGCGTGGTCGGCGCCGACGCCGAGGGCCAGGAGATCACCGCCCAGAACGGCCGCTACGGCCCGTACCTGAAGAAGGGCACGGACTCCCGGTCGCTGCAGTCCGAGGACCAGCTCTTCACGATCACGCTGGAAGAGGCGCTGGCCATCTACGCCCAGCCCAAGCAGCGGGGTCGTGCCGCGGCCAAGCCGCCGCTGAAGGAGCTGGGCGAGGACCCGGTCAGCGGAAAGCCGGTCGTGGTGAAGGACGGGCGTTTCGGGCCGTACGTCACCGACGGCGAGACCAACGCGACGCTGCGCTCCGGCGACAGCGTCGAGGCGATCACTCCCGAACGCGGTTTCGAGCTGCTCGCGGAGAAGCGCGCCAAGGGCCCGGCGAAGAAGACCGCGAAGAAGGCGCCCGCCAAGAAGACGGCGGCCAAGAAGACCGCGGCGAAGAAGACCACGGCCACGGCCGCCAAGAAGACCGCGGCGAAGAAGACGACCACCGCCAAGAAGACGGCCGCCAAGTCGGCCGCCACGAAGACGGCGGCCGCGAAGAAGGCGACGTCCTCGAAGACCGCGGAGGACTGACCCCGGCAGGGCCGCTTCTTCACGATTCGTTCGCGAAACGAACGCCCCGGCACCACTTCGGTGCCGGGGCGCGCACACGTTCGGACGGTCACCGCGTGCTGTCGGTGTGTCCCGATAGGCTGAACGCATGACGCGAGCCGAGCAGCCAACGGCCCACACCTCTCCTTCCGCCCCGGACGACGCACTGGTGGCGGATTCCCGCGAGCGCGCCGTCCGCGCGCTGTTGCGCCGACCGCAGCTCAAGCGACTGTGGAGCGCACAGCTGGTGGGCGGAGTCGGGGACACCCTCGCGCTCCTGGTGCTGGTCCTCCTCACCCTCCAGACGGCGGTCGCCGAAGGCTCCTTCGGCGGCGGTTACCGGGGCGTGGCGTTCGCAGTGGCGACCGTCTTCGCGGCGCGCATCGTGGCGACCGTGCTCTTCGGGGCGGTCCTCCTCGGCCCGCTCACCGCACTCACCTCCCAGGAGGGGCCGCTCGACCGGCTCTGGACCATGGTGGGCGCGGACGGAGTGCGTGCCGCGCTGCTGATCGCCGCGCCGCTGTGGATCGACTGGACGCCCGGCAACGCACTGACCCTCCTGCTGGTCACGGTCTTCGTCACCGGGATCGCCGAGCGGCTGTGGACGGTGTGCCGGGAGAGCGCGGCCCCCGCGCTGCTGCCCGCCCCGCCGCCGGAGGGCGCCACCGTCCGTCCCCTGCCGGACCACCTCGACGCGCTGCGCCGCCTGTCGCTGCGGACGACCTTCCTGGCGATCCCGCTGGGCGCCGCCGTCCTGATCGTCGCGTCCCTGTTCAACAACCTCCTCGGCACCGGCATCGCCTGGTTCGACCAGCACCAGGCGGCCCTCGCCTCCTACATCGCGGCCGGACTGTTCGCCGCCTCGCTCGCCGTGGTGACCTACCTGGAGCTGCCCGGGACGCGCACCCCCCGCGCGCGGTCGCCGCTCGAGGGGCTGCGCCGCCCGAAGACCGGCGCCGGCGTCGACAAGGGCCGGACCGGGGCCGTCCCGCTGCTCGTGCTCGCCTCCGCGGCCGTCGCCGGGGCGATCGCCGCCGCGGTCTCCGTCTGCGCGCTGCACACCGCGGACCTGGGCGGCGGCCCGGTGCTCTACGGGCTGGCCGTGCTCGCCCTCACGGGCGGCGTCGCCGTCGGCATCCGTACGGCGCCCAGGGCCCTCGTGACGCTGTCGCGGCGCCGCCTGCTGGCGCTGGCCATCGCCTTCACCGGCATCGCCCTGCTCGCCGCCGGGCTCGTTCCGGACGTCACCACCGTCCTGCTGCTCCTCGCCCTGGCCGGCGTGAGCGCCGGAGTCGCCGCCAACACCGGGCACACCCTGCTCGACCTGGAGGCCGAGGACCACCGCCGGCCGCGCATGACCGAACACCTGCACGCGGTGGTCCGGGTCTTCGTCGCCCTCGGCGCCCTGCTCGCCCCGGTGGTCGCGGCCGGAATCGGCCCGCACCGGCTGGAGAACGGCAAGTTCGTCTTCGCGCACGGCGGCGCCGCCTTCACGCTGATGCTGGTCGGCGCGCTGCTGCTGCCGGTGGCCGCGCTGGTCCTCGCCAAGGTGGACGACCGTTCCGGCGTACCGCTGCGGCAGGACCTGGTCGACGCCCTGCGCGGCGGTGACGACCCGGTGACGGCCCCCGCGGAGTCAGGCTTCTTCATCGCTCTGGAGGGCGGCGACGGCGCGGGCAAGTCCACGCAGGCCGAGGCGCTCGCCGACTGGATCAGGGCCAAGGGCCACGAGGTCGTCCTCACCCGCGAACCGGGCGCCACGCCCGTGGGCAAGCGGCTGCGGTCCATCCTGCTGGACGTGTCCTCGCAGGGCCTGTCGCACCGCGCCGAGGCGCTGCTGTACGCCGCCGACCGCGCGGAGCACGTCGACACGGTCGTACGGCCTGCCCTGGAGCGTGGCGCCGTCGTCATCACGGACCGCTACATCGACTCCTCCGTCGCCTACCAGGGCGCGGGCCGCGACCTGTCCCCGACCGAGATCGCGCGCATCTCCCGCTGGGCGACGAACGGACTGGTGCCGCACCTGACGGTCCTGCTGGACGTCTCCCCGGAGACCGCCCGTGAGCGGTTCACGGAGGCCCCCGACCGCCTGGAGTCGGAGCCGGCCGAGTTCCACGCGCGCGTGCGCTCCGGCTTCCTGGCGCTGGCCGCCGCCGACCCCGGCCGGTACCTCGTGGTCGACGCGGGGCAGGAGCCCGAGGCGGTGACCACCGTCGTCCGGCACCGGCTCGACCAGGTGCTGCCCCTGTCCGAGGCCGAGGTGAAGGCCCAGGAGGAGGCGCGCAGGAAGGCCGAGGAAGAAGCCCGGAAGAAGGCCGAGGAGGAGGCCCGGCGCAAGGCCGAGGAAGAGCGTCTGGAGCGGGAGCGCCAGGAACAGCTCGCCCGGCTGCGCGCCGAGGAGGAGGAGCGCAAGCGGCGCGAGCTGGAGGAGGCGCAGCGGCGCGAGGCCGAACGGCAGGCCGAGGAGGCCCGGCTGCGGGCCGAGGAAGCGCGCCGGCGCGCCGAGGAGGAGCGGGCCAGGGTGCTCGCCGAGGAGCAGGCGCGGGCGGAGGCCGAGGCCCGGCGCAAGGCCGAGGAGGAACGGCGCCGCCAGCAGGCCGAGGAGGAGGCCCGGCTGCACGCCGAGGCCGAGGCGCGGCGCCTGGAGAAGCAGCGCAAGGCCGAGGAGGCGCTGCTGCGGGCCGAGGAGGCCCGGCGGGCCGCCGAGCAGGCCGCGGCAGCGGCTGAGGCAGGTCCCCGCCGGCCGGTGCCGCCGGCCGCCGCGGCGCCGGCCTCGGACGCGGTGACCGTGCCGACGCCGGTCGTGACGCCGACGAACGCCTCGGGCGGCCCGGCCGACCAGACGGCCGTGCTGCCGCCGGTGCGCGACGACCGGGGTGACGGCGGGGCCGCGGACGGGTCCGCGGGCAGAGCCGCCACGCGTGGATCCGGCACGCCCGAGCCGGAGTCCGGGACCGGCTCCGCAGCGGAGGCCGAGGCCGAGGTCACGGCCGAGCTGCCGCAGCCGGCGGTGCCTCCGGTCCCGCCGGGGGCGGCGGACGAGACGACCGTGCTTCCGCCGGTGCCGCCCGCCGGGGCGGCCGACGAGACGGCGGTGCTTCCGCCGGTGCGGGACGAGGGTCCGGTGCGGGAGCCCGGCGGGGACCCCGCGGACCGGGTGCCGCCGGGGTTCTTCCGGGACGAGCGGCCGTCGGCCGCCCGGCCCGACGGCTCCGACGACCGCACGCGTGAGCTGCCTCAGGTCCGTCCCGAGGGCTCCGCGCGACGGCGGCCCCGGCCGGACTGGGCCGAGGAGACGCCGCTGGACGACCTGCCGACGCTGGCGGACGAACTGCTGGGCCCGCGCGGGGACGACGAGGAGCGCGACGAGGGCTGGGGCGGCGACGGCGGCGACGGGCGCGGACGCGGCCGACGACGCTGAGCCGGCCGGCCAGTCCGGTGGCCGGTCAGTCCGGCGGTCGGTCGACCGGCCGCCGGGTGGTCGCACGGGTACGGCAACAGCATCAGCAACGGCTGTACGGCACTGGCCGTGACGGCCGGTGCCGGGGTGCGGGCCGTGCCGGTGGGCCGCCGGATCGGCGCCCGCCGCCGAAGCGGGGCGTCCAGCCGGCCCGGGACGGTTACTGACCGCCGTCCGGCCGCCGGACCATGCCGTCGCCGGCCCGCCCGCGGGCGATCCGGGCTTCGTCCGCGGCGGGCGCCGCCTCGTCCGAAGGCGGACGCCGGCCCGCTTTGTCAGTGGCCCCCCGCACAATGGATGCCGCACCACGAAACATGACGGAAGGGCGGCGTGACCCATGAGCGTGTGGGACGACCTCGTCGGGCAGGAGAAGGTCAGCGAGCAGCTGGACGCCGCTGCCCGGGACGCCGACGCCCTGGTCACGGCGGCCGCCTCCGACGCCCCGCCGCCGGAGGCGTCGAAGATGACGCACGCGTGGCTGTTCACCGGCCCCCCCGGCGCGGGCGTCACGCAGACGGCGCGGGCCTTCGCCGCCGCGCTGCAGTGCGTGAGCCCCGACCGCGCCCTCGGCGGATCCCCTGGCTGCGGCTTCTGTGACGGCTGCCACACGGCGCTGGTCGGCACCCACGCCGACGTCAGCACGGTCGCCGCGGACGGCGCGGAGATCCTCGTGAAGGACATGCGGGACACCGTTCGCAAGTCGTACACCTCCCCGGCCAACGGCCGCTGGCAGGTGATCCTCGTCGAGGACGCCGAGCGGTTGAACGAGAAGTCGGCCAACGCCGTCCTGAAGGCGGTCGAGGAGCCGGCCCCGCGCACCGTCTGGCTGCTGTGCGCCCCCTCCGTCGAGGACGTCCTGCCCACGATCCGCTCCCGCTGCCGCCACCTGAACCTGCGCACACCGTCCGTGGACGCGGTCGCCGACATGCTCGTACGCCGCGAGGGCGTCGAGCCCGAGGCCGCGGCGGCCGCCGCCCGCGCCACCCAGGGCCACATCGACCGGGCCCGCCGCCTGGCCACCGACCCGGCCGCGCGCGAGCGCCGGGCGGCCGTCCTGAAGCTCCCGCTCCGTCTCGACGACATCGGCGGCTGCCTCAAGGCGGCGCAGCAGCTGGTCGACGCCGCCGCCGACGACGCCAAGGCGCTCGCCGAGGAGACGGACGCCAAGGAGACCGAGGAGCTGAAGGCGGCGCTGGGCGCCGCGCAGGGCGGCCGGCTGCCGCGCGGCACGGCGGGCGTCATGAAGGATCTGGAGGACAAGCAGAAGCGCCGCCGCACACGTACCCAGCGCGACAGCCTCGACCTCGCCCTGACCGACCTCACCGCCCTGTACCGCGATGTGCTCGCCCTCCAGCTCGGCTCCCGCCTGGCGATCGCCAACGCGGACGTCGAGGACACCCTGGACCGCCTCGCCCGGGGCAGTTCGCCCGAGTCCACGCTGCGCCGGATAGAGGCGATCGCGGCCTGCCGTGAGGCCCTCGACCGCAACGTGGCCCCGCTGCTGGCGGTGGAGGCGATGACCATGGCCCTGAGAGCCGGCTGACCCGAGGCCTGCCCGCCTCCCCGCCCCGAGGTCCGCCGCTTGCCCGCCCGCTCCGGAACCTGCCCGGCGACCGTCCGTGACCGGCCGTCCCCGCTGCCCACGGGCTGCCGCCTTACCACCCGCCCCGCCGCCTCCCACGGACGGCCGTCCTCCCGCCTCCTGTCCGACCGCCGTCCGTCCGCCCGTCCGCAGCCCCGCCGTCACGCACCATTGACGGCGTCACTCATACGGGGCCCAACAGCTTCGGAGCGCGTCTAAATGATCGCAGAGAGTTACGATCGCGAGATGTACTTCAGGCGCGCCCCCCGTCCGGACAGCCCACCGAGCAGCAGCCGACGCCTGCGGACCGCCCGCAGGGGCGGCTCCCTCCTGGCCGCCGCTGCCCTGCTCGTCTCGGCCTGTTCCTCCGGAAGCACCCAGCACCGGGCCACTCCCGCGGCGGAGGCGGTACTGGCCGCGCTGCCACGGTCCACGCCGGCCGCCCTGATGCCCTACTACGACCAGAAGCCGGCCTGGCGGGACTGCGGGGTCCCCGGCTTCCAGTGCGCCACGATGAAGGCCCCGCTCGACTACGCCGAGCCGTCCGCCGGGGACGTCCGGCTCGCGGTGGCCCGCAAGAAGGCCACAGGCCCGGGCAAGCGCCTGGGCTCGCTGCTGGTCAACCCGGGCGGGCCGGGCGGCTCCGCCATCGGCTACCTCCAGCAGTACGCAGGCCTGGCCTACCCCGCCGAGATCCGCGCCCGCTACGACATGGTGGCGATGGATCCGCGCGGGGTGGCCCGCAGCGAGCCGGTCGAGTGCCTGGACGACAAGGCCATGGACGCGTACACGCAGACGGACGTCACGCCCGACGACCGCAAGGAGACCGACGCGCTCGTCGGCGCCTACCAGAAGTTCGCGGAGGGCTGCGGCGCCCACGAGCCGCGGCTGCTGCGGCACGTCTCCACGGTGGAGGCGGCCCGTGACATGGACATCCTGCGCGCCGTCCTCGGCGACCGGAGGCTGAACTACGTCGGGGCCTCGTACGGGACCTTCCTGGGCGCGACGTACGCCGGGCTGTACCCGGACCGGGTGGGCCGGCTCGTCCTGGACGGCGCGATGGACCCCACCCTGTCCGCGCGCCGGACGAACCTGGACCAGACGGCCGGCTTCGAGGCGGCGTTCCAGTCGTTCGCGAAGGATTGCGTGGGGCACAGCGACTGCCCGCTCGGCGGCAAGGGCACCACGCCGCAGCAGGCCGGCGAGCGTCTGGCGGCCTTCTTCCACAAGCTGGACGCCCACCCCGTCCCCGCCGGCGACGCGAGCGGACGCCGTCTCGGCGAGGCGCTGGGCACCACGGGCGTCATCGCGGCGATGTACGACCGGTCGGCCTGGCCGCGACTGCGCACGGCGCTGTCGGCGGCGATGGACAAGAACGCCGGAGCGGGGCTGCTGGCCCTGTCCGACAGCTACTACGAGCGCGAGCCGGACGGCCGCTACAGCAACCTCATGTACGCCAACGCCGCGGTGAACTGCCTGGACCTCCCCGCCGCCTTCTCCTCTCCCGCGGAGGTGAAGAAGGCGCTGCCGGCCTTCCGGAAGGCGTCCCCCGTCTTCGGCGAGGGCCTCGCCTGGGCCGCCCTGAACTGCGGGTACTGGCCGGTGCGGCCCACCGGCGAGCCGCACCGCATCGAGGCCAAGGGCGCGGCCCCCATCCTCGTGGTCGGCACCACCCGCGACCCGGCGACCCCCTACCGCTGGGCCCAGGCCCTGGCCCATCAGCTCTCCTCCGGCCGCCTGCTCACCTACAACGGCGACGGCCACACCGCCTACGGCCGGGGCAGCCGCTGCATCGACTCCGCCATCGACGCCTACCTCCTCCACGGCACCCCGCCGGCGACCGGCAAGCGCTGCTCCTAGCGCCGTCGCCCGCCCCGGAGGCTCCCCCTCCGGGGCGGGTACGAAGCACCCCCGGAAACTGTGTAGACTTACCGACGTTGCCGATCGCACCCTGATGTCGGCAGCGCGCCGCTTTAGCTCAGATGGCCAGAGCAACGCACTCGTAATGCGTAGGTCTCGGGTTCGAATCCCGAAAGCGGCTCCGAGAGAAGGCCAGGTCAGCAAGTTGCTGACCTGGCCTTTCGCGTTGTGTGGGGGCAAGGGGCGGGGTGGGGGTGAGACCGGGGCGGGAGCTGAGGGAGAGGCTGTTGCGTTTGGATGCCCCGTGGCCGGCCCGGCGTCCGTCGGGTGTGGGGGACCACTCAGGAGCAGAGGGAGCATCCATGTGGCGACGCACGAGACGACTGATGGCCGTGGGCTTATGCGCGGCCCTGCCGGCCCTCACGGGCCTGATCGCGGCCGGACCCGCGCAGGCGGCGCCGGCGGCGGCCGCACCGGCGCCCTGCGCGCAGCCGCCGTGTGAGGGCGCCGACCCGGCCGCGGTGACCTCGTGGGCGGCGGCCCCCAGGGTGGTGAACCAGACCACCCTGCCCTCCGGGGCCCGGGTCAAGCTGATGGCGGGCAAGCCGTCCTGGGACTCGGCCACCGAGTACGCCTGGGTCGACGGCCAGCTGAACGGGGCCAAGGGCCAGGTCTGGCTGGCGTACAACTACAACATCTTCGACGCCGCCTACGCCTGGCGTAACTCCGATCACCCCCGGGCGCACCGGTCCACCTCCGGCACCACCGGCATGTTCGTGAAGTCGACGCGCCTCACGGGTGAGTACGCGGGCGGCTGTATCTCGGACGGCGTCAAGCAGGCCTGTGTAGGCGGAGTCAGAGATGCGGCGGTGAAGCTCAACACCGTCTCGCCGTGCGACCCGGTGTGCAACGTCATCGACCCGGCCACGCAGGACCTGTCCACGTGGGCCTTCGTGGACAGGCCGGACTACGACAAGGTGACCCTGCCGTCCGGGGCATGGGTGCAGCAGGTGTCGGGCCAGCCGCAGTGGGACCGGTCGCCGCGGTTCAACTGGGCCGAGGCGGGGAATCTGCCCACGGGCGCCAAGGTGTGGCTGGAGGAGTGGCAGGGCTCCGGCCGCTGGGGAGAGGTGTACACCCGCATCGATGACCCGCGGGCGCAGCTGACCGGCGACGGTTCCACGCAGGCCTTCGGGTTGAGCAACATGCGCGCCTGTGTGTCGGACGGTACGGACACCCAGTGCACGAACGACCCCGACACCGAGACGACCGAGCCCCCGAAGGCGCCGTGCGCCTCCCTGCCCTGCGAGGGCATCGACCCGGCCACGGTGACCGACTGGATGCCGCGCTCCCCGTACCAGATCGAGGACGCCAACATCTATCAGGGCGGGCGTCTGAAGATCTTCACGGGTCGGCCCGCCTGGGATCCGTCGCACGACTACTACTGGGGCGAGGCCGAACTCCCGCCGCGTGCCGGGGTGAGCGCCCAGCTGATGACGCACGTGAGCAAGGGTCTGGACGACCGGACGCAGCGGCCCGTGCCGATCGCTGGCGCGTCGCTGAGCGCGTCGGGCACCACCAAGATGTTCGCGCTCGACCCCCTCGCGCCGGGCGTCACGGAGATCGCGGGGCTCGTCAACGACGGCAAGCAGTGGGCGTTCGCGACGCACCAGGGCGACAACGTGGACCAGACGGACGTCGAAGGCACGCTCGGTCCGTGCGCCCCCGGGCAGCGCTGCACGGGTGTCCTCCCCGGCTCGGTGACCAAGTGGCGGGACGGCGCGTCGACGTGGAAGACCGCCACCCTGAAGTCCGGCGCGCAGGTGTCGCTGAAGGGCGGACTGCCGGCGTGGTCGGTGAGCGACTACTACGCCTGGGCCGAGACCTCCGGCGGCGCGACGGCCTGGCTGGAGGACAAGAGCGCGGACGGTGCGTACCAGAAGATCGCCGACGGCGGTGTGCTGGCCGCGGTCGACAGCGCTTCCGTACGGGCGTGCGTCTCGGACGGCACCGGGACGGTGTGCACGACTCCGGAGGCGTGAGCCTCCCTCCCCGGGTGCGTGCTCCTTCGCTCCGGACCGCGTGAGCTCCCCCCGTGGCCACGCGGCGGGCGAGGGACGCGCCCCACCGGCAGGACCCCGGGTCAGGCGGCAGCCGGCCCGGGGTCCTGTGCGTCGTCGGCCGGGGAGGCCGTCAGCCGAGGAGGCGGACGGGGGCGCCCGAGAGGTAGGCGGCGACGGCTTCCACCGCCTGGCCGTAGTAGCGCTCGTAGTTGGACCGGGAGACGTAGCCCAGGTGCGGGGTGGCCAACAGACGGGGGGCGGTACGCACCGGGTGGTCGGCGGGCAGGGGCTCGATGTCGAAGACGTCGACGCCCGCACCGGCGATGCGGCCCTCGTGCAGGGCCGTGAGCAGGGCGTCCTGGTCGACGATCGCGGCGCGGGCGGTGTTGATCAGGTAGGCCGTCGGTTTCAGGAGGGCCAGTTCGCGGGCGCCGACGAGGCCGCGGGTGCGGTCGCTCAGGGCCAGGTGGACCGAGACGAAGTCGGACGTCGCCAGCAGGTCGTCCTTGGAGGGCGCCAGGGCCACCCCCGTCTCGTCCGCCCGTTCCTTCGTGAGGTTCTGGCTCCAGGCGGTGACCTCCATGCCGAAGGCGAGACCGACCCGGGCCACCCGGCTGCCGATCCGGCCCAGTCCCAGCAGGCCGAGGCGGCGGCCGTGCAGGTCGGCGCCCACGGTGGACTGCCAGGGGCCGCCGGCGCGCAGCGCGCCGTTCTCCTGAACGATCCCGCGGGCGAGGCCCAGCAGCAGGGCCCAGGTGAGTTCCACCGGCGGGGTCCCCGAGCTCTCCGTGCCGCACACGGTGACGCCGTTCGCCCGCGCGGCCTCGTAGTCGATCACCGAGTTGCGCATGCCGGAGGCGATCAGCAGTTTCAGGCGGGGGAGGCGGTCCAGGAGCGAGGCGGGGAAGGGGACCCGTTCGCGCAGGGTCACGACGATGTCGGCGTCGGCGAGTGCCGCCGCGAGCGCGTCCTCCGTCGCGAAGTGCTCGGTGTGGGGGACCACTTCCACTCTGTCGCCCAGCGGCGACCAGTCGGCGAAGGCGGTCGCGGCGTTCTGGTAGTCGTCGAGCACGGCGCAGCGCAGCCGCATGTGGGTCCTCCCCCTCGGTCGGGACCGATCGGGGGCGCTTCCCCCAGTCTGTGTGATCTTCCCCCGGGCGGCCGTCACTTGGCGTCCGCGTAGCACTCCACCACCGCCGTGGTGAACGGGAACCGGACCGGGGTCTCGCCGAAGGTCAGTCTGCCCGCCAGTTCCGCGGCCTCCCGGATCGCCTCGACGACCGTGTCGGCCTCCTCCTTCGGGCAGTGGACGATCACCTCGTCGTGCTGGAAGAAGACCAGCTCGGCCGCCATGTCCCGGCAGGTGCGGCGCAGCGCGGCGAGCAGCAGCAGGGCCCAGTCGGCGGCGCTGCCCTGGACCACGAAGTTGCGGGCGAAGCGGCCGCGGGCGCGGGAGTCGGAAGAGGCGTAGCCCGGGACCCACCCCTGGCCGGCGGACGGGCCGGGGGACTGCTCGGCCGGGTCGTCCTGGGGGAGGCCCGCCTCCTGGCCGGCGTCCTCGGAGTCCGTGGCGGCCGGCGGGCAGGTCCGGCCCAGCCAGGTCCGTACGAGCCGGCCCTCCTCACCGGCCCGGCCCGCCTCGTCGACGTAGGCCACCGCGCGGGGGAAGCGGCGTCTGAGGGCGGCGAGGTTCTTCAGGCCGTCGCCGGAGGTCTGGCCGTAGACCGCGCCGAGCACGGCGATCTTGGCCTGGCCGCGGTCGCCGGCGAAGGCGCGGTCGGAGACCGACTGGTAGAGGTCGGACGCCCGGCCGGCCACCTCCATCAGGCCCGGGTCGCGGGAGATGGCCGCCAGGACGCGGGGCTCCATCTGGTCGGCGTCGGCGACGACCAGGCGCCAGCCGGGATCGGCGACGACGGCCCGGCGGATGACCTTGGGGATCTGCAGGGCCCCTCCGCCGTTGGTCACCCAGCGTCCGGTGACCGTGCCGCCCGCGAGGAACTCCGGCCGGAAGCGCCCGTCCCGCACCCAGTCCTGGAGCCAGGACCAGCCGTGCGCCACCCAGATGCGGTACAGCTTCTTGTACGCGAGCAGGGGCGCCACGGCCGGGTGGTCGACGGACTGGATCTCCCACCGGCGCGTGGACCTGACCTTGATCCCGGCCCGGGCGAAGGCCTTGACGACGTCGGCGGGCAGATCGGGCCGCACCCGGTGCCCGAAGGCGGCGGACACCTCGTCGGCGAGCTCGGCCAGGCGCCGGGGCTCGCCGCCGCCCGCGTAGCGCTCGCCGAGCAGGTCGTGCAGCACCCGGCGGTGCACGTCCGCGCTCCACGGCAGTCCGGCGCGGTTCATCTCGGCCGCGACCAGCATGCCCGCCGACTCGGCGGCGGTCAGCAGCCGCATGCGATCGGGGTGCGCGGTCCGGTCGTGCCGCCGCTGCTGCTCGGCATGGACCGTGATCAGGTCCTCCAGGGGCAGGCGGGCCCCCTGGGGTTCGAAGAGCGGGGACTGCGCGCCGGGTTCGGCGGGCCGCTGCGGCGGGTCCGGCGGGACGGGGCCGCCGCGCAGCCGGGCCAGCGCGGCGGCCGCCGAGCGGGGCTCGCCGTGATGGCCCTCGTGGCCGAGGAGGATGGTCTCGGCGTCCTCGATGTCGTAGCACCGCTCCACCCGCACTCCGGCCGCGAGCAGGCGCGGATAGACCTCGGCGGTGGACCGCCACACCCAGCGCGTCACGTCCGGCCTGCCGCGGACGGCCTCGGCGAGGTCCGCCTCCCGGCGCACCGGGCCGGCGGGCAGCCCGTCCGGACCGAGGGGTACGACCTCCGCGCCGCCTCCCTCGGTCGGCGCCAGAGCCCACCGACCGGTCATGTCAGCGAGTCTCGCAGGTGGGTCTGACAGAGGCGCCGACCTGCGTGTCCGGTGCCGTTCGCGGGGATCAGGCGGGTCCGGTCCCCGTTCCGTCCCCGGCACCCCCGTCGTCCGTCCGAGCGTTCCTGGCACCGTCGCCGTCCGTCTGCGCGTCCTCGGGACCGTCGTCGTCCGTCCGCGCGGACTGCGGCTCCCGCTGCTCGGACGTCTCGAGGAACCGCGCCAGGGCGGCCACGACGTACTCCTCGGTACGGGCCTTGGAGAGGCCGAGGCCGCTCAGGATCCCCTCGCCGTTCTCCAGCTCCAGCAGGGCCAGCAGGATGTGCTCGGTGCCGATGTAGTTGTGGCCGAGGCGCAGGGCCTCCCGGAAGGTGAGTTCGAGGGCCTTCTTCGCGGCGGGGCCGTAGGGGATGAGTTCGGGGACGTCGGCGGAGGCGGGCGGGAGGGCGGCGGTCGCGGCCTCGCGGACCCTCTCCAGGGGGACGTCCTGCTCCTGGACGGCCTTCGCGGCCATGGCCCCGGGCTCGGTGAGCAGCCCGAGGACGAGGTGTGCGGGCAGTCCCTCGGAGTTCCGGGCGGCCTTGGCCGCGTCGTGGGCGGCCATGACCACCTTGCGCGCGCGGGGCGTGTAGCGGCTGAAGCCCTGGCTGGGGTCGAGATCGGTGGACTCCTTGGGCACGAACCGCTTCTGCGCGGCCTGCCGGGTGACGCCCATGCTCCTGCCGATGTCGGTCCAGGAGGCGCCGGAGCGCCGCGCCTGGTCGACGAAGTGCCCGATGAGGTGGTCCGCCACCTCGCCGAGGTACTCGCCGGCGAGAACGGCGTCCTGCAGCTGCTCGAGCGGTTCCTGGTGGACCTTCTTGATGGCCGAGATGAGGTCGTCGAGGCGGACGGACGACCTGATGGTGGGGTTCGTCATGAGGCAACCGTAGGTTGACAGTGCCAGGGTGTCAACCGATGGTTGACAGTCACTTCGGTGTGTCCGTCGCCCACCGCCGTCGCGCCTGCCCCCGCAGCCGTTGGGTCCGCCCACACCGCCGTTGGGTCCGCCCACACTGCCGCCGTGTCCGCCGCCCACCGCCGGCGCGTCCCCGGCCGCCCCGGAACAGGAGAGCGCGGGGCTGTCCACAGGGTGTGGAAAAGTTTTGGGTGCCGACATGGCACGATCGGGGCGTGACCACGTCCAGCACCGTCGACCGCGCCTTCCGGGCCGCTCTGTACGCAGCCACCGACGACTCCCTCGACGCCGGCGCCTCGCTGCTCGCCGCCGATCCCGCGTCGGACGCCGAACTCGCCCGCAGGGGCGAGGAGTTCGTCGCGACGGCCTGGCAGCGCGGCTGGCAGCCCGGCGACCTGGCGCGGATCGTGCGGCGCGAACTCGACGACGTCCACGTCCGGATCGCCGCCGTCCTCGTGCGGGCGCAGGCCCCGCACGACCGGCCGCGTGGCCGGCGCTGGGCCGCGCAGCTCGACGAACTGGCCGCCGCACAGGAGCCGGTCACCGACCGCTTCTCGTACGCCACCGCCGTGCTGGAGCTGTACCGCCTGCTGCTGCGGCTGCCCACGCTCGAGACCCTGGACGACCTGGCCGGGCCCAGGCCGACGGCGCCGAGGAGCGAGTCCCGGATCCTCGGCCGGATACGGGCGCTGCTCGCCAAGGCCGAGGCGACCGGGTTCCCGGAGGAGGCGGAGGCGCTGAGCGCCAAGGCGCAGGAGCTGATGGCCCGGCACAGCATCGACGAGGCGCTGCTCGCCGCGCGGGCGCCGTCCCCCGACGCGCCCGGCGCCTGCCGGATCGGTGTCGAGCCGCCGTACGAGCAGGCCAAGGCGGTGCTGCTGGACGCCGTGGCCACGGCCAACCACTGCCGGGCCGTGTGGAACGAGCCCCTCGGCTTCTCCACCGTCGTCGGTTTCGAGGCCGACCTCGACGTGGTCGAGCTGCTGTACACCTCGCTCCTCGTCCAGGCCACGACCGCGATGACGCGCGCCGAGGCCGCCCAGCGGGCGGGCGGACGCAGGCGGACCAAGACCTTCCGGCAGTCCTTCCTCGCCGCTTACGCGCACCGCATCGGCACCCGTCTCGCGGCCGTAGCCGAGGACCAGGTCTCCGACGACCTGCTCCCCGTCCTGGCGAGCCGGGAGGTCGCGGTCACCGACCGGCTGGACCGGATGTTCCCGGACACGACCACCACGCGTCTGCGTGGCGTCAGCGACGCGGCGGGCTGGACGGAGGGCGCGCAGGCGGCGGACCGGGCACAGATGAAGCACCGCCCGCCGCTGACCTGAGCCCCGCTCCCGCCCTGGAACCGGACCGTCCGGACCGATCCGGGACCCGCTTCCGCCACCGGCCCAGCCGCCTCATCGCCCAAACGTCCCGCAGGTCCATACGTCCCGCAGGCCCATCCGTCCCGCAGGCCCATCCGCCCCGCTCGGGCGCATGCGCCCCGCTTAGGGGCGTGCCCGAAGGGCGGACGGCCGGCCGTCAGTCCCCGGCCTGCTGGAACGCCGTCACCGATGCGTCCGGGTGAGCGGCGTCCTTCTTGCCCTGCACCGGGCCGTAGGACCATTTGAAGCTCTGGGTGTCCGAGGCCCCGGGCAGCGCGATCCTGAGCGAGGTCGCGGCCAGGCTCTTCGCGTCGCCCGCCCCGCCCCGCACGTAGGTGAGGGTGAACGACGCGGTGTCCCCCTTGGCGAGGGTCAGCTTCTGCGGCTGCCCCGCCCGGTCGGCCGGCACGGTGGCCGTGCCGCTCGCGGCGGCGAGGGTGATGCCCGGGAAGCCCTCCAGGGTGCACTGGGCGCCCTTGTTGGTGAGCGTGACCGGGACGTTGCCCGTGTCCCCGGCGGCGGGGGCGGCGTTGGCGGGGCCGACCTGGAGGCCGACCTCGCCGATCCGGCAGGCCGTGCCGTCGGTGTTCTTGCTCCCGGTGTCGCTGCCGCCGCCGTCGCTGCCGCCGCTGTCGCAGCCGGTCAGGAGGAGGGCCGCGGCGAGGGCGGGGACGGTGATCGCAATGGCGCGCATGAGGTGGTTCCTTGGGTCGTGACGATGCTCAAGGATCATCACGTACGAGCGTGGGGCGCGGTTGCCCGCCCCGCCACCGGACTCCGGGAACGCTCAGGAGCCGAGACTCGCCGTGGGCAGCCCCGACGGTAGCGCCCCGCCCTCCGCCCGTGTGTACGTCTCCTCGCCCAGACCACCCTCCCAGGTAATGCGGAGTGTGGTCTTGTTGACGGAGCCCACCGTGCCCGTCGTACGGGCCTCGCACCGGGCGAGGCGGATCACGTGCTCGCCGCCCCGCTCGGCCGCGCTCCCGCCGCAGGCGGTCCGGTCGGTCGAGAAGAGCGCCGCTGCCGCTGTCACAGGCGACCAGCGCGAGCGCGCCGATCAGGCTCCCCACCGTGACCCGGACCGCCCGGCCCGCGGCCGTCGCCCGCGCCGTACCCGTCACGCTCGTCGCCCTCGTCACTGGTGACCCAACTCCCCCTGCCGGAACCGGTCGACCGCGCTGCGGCCGGTACGACCGCAGCAAGTCACCAGTGGTCATCCCCGCCCGGGTCGCTTCCAGGCACCACGCCGTCACACCGCCCCGGCGTCCCTCCGCGCCTCCGGCCCAGGCTCCTGCGCCCCCGCCCGGGCCGTCCGCGAAGCCCCGCCCTCGAAGTCCCACCTCCCGAAACCCGCCCCGGAAGTCTCACCTCCCGAAATCCCCGCCCCCGAATCCGGCCCCCGTATCCCCGCCTCGAGGAACGCCTCCGGAGCCCGCTTCCGGCACCCGCTTCCGGAAACCGCTTCCCGTCGCCCGCCTCCCTCTCCGCCCCTCCCCGAACGCGCCGCTCCGGAACTCCTAGGCCCGCACCGGAACAGGTGAGGGGCCGCTTGCGTCTCTTCCTAGTGCACGCGTAGGCGCGGGCTCCGCCGAGGCATGATCCGCGAGTCGGGGGGCAAGCGCTGGAAACGGCTTCGGTAAAGGGCTCGTCAAAGCTGTAACCGCCGAAACACTCCGCGTGCACGTGCATCTGCTCATGCAGGTGCACTTGAACAGAGCTATGATCCGGATCAGTTGACCGATGCATCAATGGCCACACCAGCCAGTGCACCACCGGGGAGCGACCTGTGAACCACGACGTCGAGGGCGTGTACGGGGAGTGCGACGTGCACAACGGCATGGCTGCCACGCTGCTGCACGGGGTGGCCTGGCAGAAGAGCAGACACAGCAACTCGCAGGGCTCCTGCGTGGAGTTCGCGCGGCTGCCGGGCGGTGAGGTGGCGGTGCGGAACTCGCGGTTCCCCGACGGGCCCGCGCTCGTCTACACGCGCGCGGAGATCGAGGCGATGCTGTTGGGCGTGAAGGACGGAGAGTTCGACCATCTCGTCGTGGGCTGACGGGCGCCGACCGCTCGCGCACGTTCGGTGAACGGTCCGGGACGGATCGTGACGCGCGTAGATCCGTGACGCGCGAAAGTGCGGCGGTCCGTCAGTCGGCGGGCCGCAGCCGGAACAGCGCCCAGACGACCTTGCCGCCCAGTGCACCGGCCAACGGATGCCAGCCCCAGCTGTCGCTGAAGGAGTCCACGAGGAAGAGGCCCCGGCCCGACTCGGCGGCGAAGTCCTCCGTGCCGTCGCGGGCGACCGGGCTCTCCTGGCTGGGGTCCCGTACGGCGCACACGAGCCGCTCGGTCCAGTGCATCAGGTGCAGCCGCACCGCCGGCCCCGTCTCGCACGTCCGTCGGCCCGACGCGGTCGGCAGCGCGTGCCGCAGGGCGTTGGTGACGAGTTCGGAGACCACCAGGCAGACGTCGTCGAAGCGGTCGCCCAGTTCCCACTCGTCGAGTGTTCCGCGGGTGAACCGCCGGGCCTCGCGCACGGCCTCGTACCGCGCAGGCAGGGCGCAGGAGGCGGCTTCGGACACGGCCGCGGGGTCGAGTGGGGGAAGGCCCTGCCGTAACGGCTGGAGCATGGTCGATCCATTCGTCCCCATGCGAGGCACTCCCGATAATCCGCGGTCGTTGCGATGCAGCGGTGGTGCGGCACCATGGTTTCGGATGCGCACAGCAGATGCAAGGGCAGATGCACGTGCACGCGACCGAATTGGACCTTCCCGTACCGCTTGCTGGTCATTTTTTCCGCCATCCTCATGTCCGTCACATGCCTCCTTCTTGCCGTGTGGGGACGGTTTCCGCGATCTCTTTCCGTTTCCGTAATCGGGCGAGTACTGCTCGAAGTGATTTAGTGGCAGACTGCGGCCCTTAAGACGGTTGGGGAGGCTGGCGAACGTGAGCGCGGGAGAGCCCGGATCGGTGGTGCGGCGGATGCTGCTCGGCTCGCAACTCAGGCGACTGCGGGAATCGCGGGGGATCACGCGGGAGGCGGCGGGGTACTCGATCCGTGCCTCGGAGTCGAAGATCAGCCGGATGGAGCTGGGCCGGGTGAGCTTCAAGACCCGAGACGTGGAAGACCTGTTGACCCTGTACGGCATCACGGACGACGCGGAGCGCACCTCGCTCCTCTCGCTCGCCAAGGAGGCCAACGTCGCGGGCTGGTGGCACAGTTACTCCGACGTCCTGCCCAGCTGGTTCCCCACGTACGTGGGACTGGAGGGCGCGGCGTCGCTGATCCGTGTCTACGAGGTGCAGTTCGTGCACGGGCTGCTGCAGACCGAGGCGTACGCCCGCGCGGTGGTCCGGCGCGGCATGCGGGGCGCGAGCGAGGCCGACGTGGAGCGGCGGGTGGCGCTGCGCCTGGAGCGGCAGAAGTGCCTCGTCGCCGAGAACGCCCCGGACCTGCACATCGTCCTGGACGAGGCCGCCCTGCGCCGCCCCTACGGCGACCGCGAGGTGATGCGCGGCCAGCTCCAGCACCTGATCGAGATCTCCGAGCGGCCCAACGTGCGGCTGCAGGTCATGCCGTTCAGCTTCGGCGGTCACGCCGGCGAGTCCGGCGCCTTCACGATCCTCAGCTTCCCGGAGTCCGACCTCTCGGACGTCGTCTACCTGGAGCAGCTGACCAGCGCCCTCTACCTGGACAAGGCCGAGGACGTCGCCCAGTACGAGAAGGCCCTCGAGGAGCTCCAGTACGACAGCCCCGGGCCCGACGAGAGCCGTGACGTGCTGCGCGGCCTCCTCCAGCTCTCCTGACGACCCCGCCGACCCCGCCGAGGGACCGTACGCCCCTTGGTCATCGCCTCTCAACTCCCGTCACACGCGCGTACGATGACGTTCCATCAGACAGCGCGAGCCTGGGATTCGAGGGATCACCATGTCGTCCTACTTCACCGACCTGGCCCAGCAGTACATCGACGGCGAGTGGCGCCCCGGCACCGGATCCTGGGACATCATCGACTTCAACCCGTACGACGGCGAGAAGCTGGCCTCGATCACCATAGCCACGACCGACGAGGTCGATCAGGCCTACCGGAGCGCCGCCCGGGCCCAGAAGCAGTGGGCCGCGACCAACCCCTACGCCCGCCGCACGGTGTTCGAGAGGGCGCTGCGCCTGGTCGAGGAGCGCGAGCAGGAGATCACCGAGGTGATCGTCGCCGAGCTGGGCGGCACCCACCTCAAGGCCGCCTTCGAGCTGCATCTGGTCAAGGAGTTCCTGCGCGAGTCGGTCCACCTGGCACTGGCCCCGGAGGGGAAGATCCTGCCCTCCCCGGCCGACGGCAAGGAGAACCGCGTCTACCGCGTCCCGGTCGGCGTCGTGGGCGTCATCAGCCCCTTCAACTTCCCCTTCCTGCTGTCCGTCAAGTCGGTCGCCCCGGCGCTCGCGCTCGGCAACGGCGTGGTGCTCAAGCCGCACCAGAACACGCCGATCGCCGGCGGCTCCCTGGTGGCGAAGATCTTCGAGGACGCGGGGTTGCCGGGCGGTCTGCTGAACGTCGTCATCACGGACATCGCCGAGATCGGCGACGCCTTCATCGAGCACCCCGTGCCCAAGGTCATCTCCTTCACCGGCTCCGACACGGTCGGCCGGCACGTCGCCACCGTCTGCGCGGCCCACTTCAAGCGCTCGGTGCTGGAGCTCGGCGGCAACAGCGCGATCGTGGTCCTGGACGACGCCGACGTGGACTACGCGGTCGACGCGGCCGTCTTCAGCCGCTACGTCCACCAGGGCCAGGTCTGCATGGCCGCCAACCGGGTCCTGGTCGACCGCTCCGTCGCCGAGGAGTTCACCGAGAAGTTCGTCGCCAAGGTGCGGACGCTGAAGGCCGGTGACCCGCGCGACCCTCAGACGGTCATCGGGCCGGTGATCAACTCCACCCAGGCGAACGCGCTCTCGGGCGTCGTGGAGCAGGCGATCGCCGAGGGCGCCACGGCACTGCTGCGCGGCGCCGTCACCGACAACCTGGTGGAGCCGTCCGTGCTCACGGGCGTGCCCGCCGACTCCGCGCTGCTGAGGCAGGAGGTCTTCGGACCCGTGGCCTTCCTCGTCCCGTTCGACGGCGAGGAGGAGGCGGTCCGCATCGTCAACGACACCCCGTACGGCCTCAGCGGCGCCGTGCACACGGCGGACGTCGAGCGCGGCGTCGCCTTCGCCAAGCGGATCGACGCCGGCATGTTCCACGTGAACGACGGCACCGTCCACGACGAGCCGCTCGTCCCCTTCGGCGGGGAGAAGCACTCCGGCATCGGCCGGCTGAACGGCGAGACGACCGTGGACGCCTTCACCACGGTCAAGTGGATCTCCGTGCAGCACGGCCGCAGCGGGTTCCCCTTCTAGACCCCTCGATCACGTCACCAGACCCCTCGGTCACGGGCCTGTCGGAGGCCTGCGGATCCTCCCGCAGGCCTCCGACAGGCCTTTCGGCGTCGGACTCCGGCCCTTTCGGGCCCTCTCCGCCTGGGACTCCGGCGCCCATTCGGGACCCTCCGGTTCCGGACCCTCCGGGTGGTCGGGAGGGTGAGGGGCCTGGGCCTTCGGGGACGCGCGCCGTCCCGGATCTCCTCCGTTTCCCTCCGTGTCACGGACCCTTGCGGACAGAACCTGACCGCAAGGGTCCGTACCGTCGTAGATGTCGGACAAGAGGTCACCAACACGACGGAAGGCGGGGCCGGACATGGTCACTCACGTGGGAGCCGAGGAGCGGGGCGACGAGCGCGGAGCGCTGCTGGCGTTCCTGGAGGAGCAGCGCGGCGGCATCCGGCGCACGCTGCTCGGGCTGACCGAGGAGCAGGCCCGGTCCTGTCCGAGCGCGAGCGAGCTGTCCCTGGGCGGGCTGCTCAAGCACGCCGCGGAAGGCGAGCAGGGCTGGCTGGCGCGGGCGAAGCAGGAGCCGCCGGCGGTCAGGCGCGACGAGTCGAACTGGCACGAGTGCTTCCGGCTCGACGAGAACGAGACGGTCGCCGAGTACCTGGCGTACTGGGAGAAGGTCGCCGCCGAGACGGAGGCGTACGTACGCTCGGTGCCGAGCCTCGACGACACCTTCCCGCTGCCGAACGACCCCTGGTTCCCGCCCGACGAGCGCGTCTCCGTGCGCTGGCTGTGCCTGCACCTGATCCGGGAGACCGCCCGGCACGCGGGCCACGCCGACATCATCCGCGAGTCGTTGGACGGGAAGACGGCGTTCGAGCTGGTGGCCATGGAACAGCGGGGCTGAGCCCCGGCGACGGCCGGAAGACCGGGGCGACGGGGGAGCGTCGCCCCCGGAGGACGGCCGGCGGCGACGGCGGCTTGCACCTCACGTGGCGTGAGGGCCGACCGTGGAGGCCCACCGAGAAGGGAGCGGAAGGTGAGCTATTCCGTCGGACAGGTCGCCGGATTCGCCGGGGTGACGGTGCGCACGCTGCACCACTACGACGACATCGGCCTGCTCGTCCCGGGCGGGCGCAGCCACGCGGGGCACCGGCGCTACGCCGACGCCGACCTCGACCGGCTGCAGCGGATCCTGTTCTACCGGGAGCTCGGCTTCCCGCTCGAGGAGGTCGCGGCGCTGCTCGACGACCCGGCCGCGGACCCGCGCGCGCACCTGCGCCGGCAGCACGAACTGCTGACCGCCCGGATCGACGAGCTGCGGAAGATGGCCGCGGCCGTGGAGCAGGCCATGGAGGCACGCAGGATGGGCATCAACCTCACGCCCGAGGAGCGGTTCGAGGTCTTCGGGGACAAGGACCCGGAGCAGTACGCCGAGGAGACCGAGCGGCGCTGGGGTGGCACCTACAGCCACGCCGAGTCGCAGCGCCGGGTCGCCCGCTACACCAAGGAGGACTGGAAGCGGATCCAGGCCGAGGTCGCCGCCTGGGGCGAGGCGTACGCGGCCCTGATGGAGGCGGGGGAGGAGCCGACCTCCCCGGAGGCCGTGCGCCTGGCCGAGGCGCACCGGCAGCACATCAGCAAGTGGTTCTTCGAGTGCCACGTGAAGATCCACCAGGGTCTGGCGGAGATGTACGTCACCGACCCGCGCTTCCGCGAGTTCTACGAGTCCATGCACCCGGGCCTCCCCGAGCACCTGAAGGAGGCGATCGGCGCGAACGCCGCCCGCCTGCGGGGATGACGTCGGAGCGACGGTAAGGGGCGCCGTCCCTCGGCGAGCGCCCCTTACGATTCCCAAGGCTCACAGGGTGTACCCGGCCGGCGCACAGCGCTTCCCTTCGGACCTGGTGGAACCTGGGCTCCGCATCATCCGTTGATACGTTGTGCGGCAGTACCAACCACGGGGGCCGTAGCGCCGCCGTCCTTCCTCACCCCCTCAGGAGCCCGGTACCGTGACGACGCTCGCCCTCGGCCCGAGCTGGCTGGATCCGAACCACCTTCTCGACACCTTCGGCATCTGGGGCCTGCTCCTCGTCGTCTTCGCCGAGTCGGGCCTGCTCATCGGCTTCTTCCTGCCCGGCGACTCCCTGCTGTTCACGTGCGGTCTGCTGATCACCTCGCATCAGATGGACTTCCCGCTGTGGGCCGCGATCGTTCTGATCTGCATCGCCGCCGTCCTCGGCGACCAGGCCGGCTACATGTTCGGCAGGAAGGTCGGCCCGTCCCTCTTCAACCGTCCGGACTCCCGCCTGTTCAAGCAGGAGAACGTCACCAAGGCGCACGAGTTCTTCGAGCAGTACGGCCCCAAGTCCCTGGTCCTCGCCCGCTTCGTCCCGGTCGTGCGCACGTTCACGCCGATCATCGCGGGCGTCAGCGGCATGAAGTACCGCTCGTTCCTGGTCTTCAACCTCATCGGCGGCGTCCTGTGGGGCGCGGGCGTGACCCTGCTCGGCTCGTGGCTGGGCAACATCGCCTTCGTCAAGGACAACATCGAGGCCATCCTGATCCTGGTCGTCCTGGTGTCGGTGGTGCCGATCGGCATCGAGTTCCTCAGGGCCCGTTCCAAGGCGAAGAAGGAGCCGCAGGCTCCCGCCCGGGACGAGGAGCCGGCCCTCGCACAGCAGTCGCCGTACGGGCAGCAGGCGTACGGGCAGCCGGTCGCGGACGACGCGACGACCCGCCTGCGCCGTATCGACCCGGCCCACCCGGCCGCCGGCGGCGCCCGGCAGCAGCCGCCTGGCCAGCCGTACGGCGACCAGGACGCCCCGCAGGGCCGGCAGCAGTACGGCCACCAGCAGCAGAACCAGCCCCGGCACCACGGCGAGCGGTACGGCCACCAGCAGCAGCACCCCCAGCACCAGTCACCGCAGCATCAGCAGCCCTACGGGCACCAGCAGCAGCCGTACGCCCACCAGCCCCAGCAGCAGCCGTACCCGCCGCAGCACCACCAGCAGCCCTACGCCGGTCAGCAGCCCTACGGCGACGAGCAGCCCTACGGCGACGAGCAGTCCTACGGCGACGAGCAGCGCTACGCCGGTCAGCACCCGTACGCCGACCAGCAGCCCTACGCCGACCAGCAGGGCGAGTACGACCCGGACCGGCGCCGGCCGGACCCGCGGAACCAGGGCTACTACCGCGCCCCCTGAGAGACCCCAGGGAACCCGCGCCGGGGCGGGCCGGGGCTCAGAAGCCCCTGGTCCGCTTGGCGGCCCGGCGCTTGCCGGCGGAGCCGATCCGCAGGAAGAGCCGCGAGATCTCCGAGCCCAGGTTCACGCCGATCGCGATGGCCATGGCGAGGGACACCGCCTTGGCCAGCGACACGAGCCCCTTGTCGACGTTGTTCTGCGCGATCGCCAGCAGACCGAAGTACGTCGCCGAGCCCGGCAGCAGCGGACCGATCGCGGCGGTCGTGTAGGGCAGCGCGGAGACGAACCGGTAGCGGGACATGAGCTGCCCGAACAGGCCCACCAGCCCCGCGGCGACCGCCGTGGAGGCCACCGGCGAGATGTCGCCGACCAGGTGCATCGCGCCGTACACCACCCAGGCGACCCCGCCGTTGAGCGTGACCCACAGGACGGTGGACCGCTCCTGCTGGAGCAGCACGGCGAAGGTCAGCGACAGCAGCATCGAGGCGACGATCTGGAGCACCGGCCGCTCGCTGCCGATCAGCGCCGCGTCCGGGTTGAGCTGGGCGCCCAGCTTCACCCCGAAGTACAGGACCAGCAGGACGCCCGTCACGATGCCGACGAAGAAGTACATGACCTCCAGCAGGCGCGCGGAGGCGGTGATGTAGAAACCGGTCAGCCCGTCCTGCACGCCCGCCACCAGGGCCCGCCCGGGCAGCAGCGCGAAGAGACCACCGGTGATGACCGCGGACGCCTTCACGTCGACGTCCGCCACCGTGAGCGCCACGCCGATCGCGGCCGGGGGCATCGCGGCCACCGTGAACTGGTAGAACTCCGGCAGCCCGCGCCCCGCGCACAGCCACGCCAGCCGGTCGCCGAGCATCGCGCCGACCGCCGCCGCCGCGAAGACGAGCAGGCCGCCGCCGACGAGCAAGGAGGCCGCGCCCGCCAGCAGCCCGGCGGCGCCGGTCAGCGCCCAGCCGGGGTAGGGGTGGCGGTTGCGGCGGATCTCCGCCAGCCGCCGGTAGGCCTCCTCCAGGGAGACGTGGGTCTCGGGGTCGCTCAGGTCGTCGACGAGCCGGTAGACGGCCGCCAGGCGCGTGTAGTCGGTGCCGCGGCGGCGCACCACGCGGGTGGCGGAGACCGGGTCGTCCACCAGGGACGGCTGGTAGGAGACCGAGAGCAGAGTGAAGGTGACGTTCGGCTCGCAGCGGTCCAGGCCGTAGGAGCGGCACACCGCGAACATCGCGGTCTCCACGTCCTCGGCGCCCTCGCCGCCGGCGAGCAGCAGCTCGCCGATGCGCAGGGTCAGGTCGAGGACGCGCGGGACGGCCGGGCCGCCCTCCTCCGCCTTCTGCACGTGTTCGGGCGCGGGCCGCTCGGTGGCCGGCATGCGCAGCATCGTGCGCATGCGGTCCTGCCAGGGGATGTCCTTGGTCAGGCTGACCGCCGGAGTGCCGTTCGGCGGGGTGAAGGCCGCCGGCGCCTGCCGGGCGGTGTAGGTGCTCGGCGGGGTGAACGCCGACCCCTCGGGCTCGGCGACCGGCGGCTCGGGGACGCCCAGGCCGTTCGGGAGGGCGAACTCCGAGGTGGTCTCGGACTCGCTGCCCGCCTTGGGCGCCGCCAGGCCCTCGGGGAGGGCGAACTCCGACGTCGTGGACGACTCGTTGTCGACCGCGGGGCCCGTCTGGGTCGCCGCGGCCGTCTTCGGCACCGGGATCACCTGCGTCACCGACGAGGTCGACGGAGGCTTGAAGGCGCTCCTCGCCTCGTCCGACTGCGGTTTGCGGTCCTCCGCATCCGTCACTGGGCAACGCTCCCTGAACGACACCTTCCGTATGCCTCAGTATGCGCGGGAAGGGCCACCGGCATGCCGAAGGGCCGCGTCCTTCCCGAAGGGAGTACGCGGCCCGCGGGCGTCGTACGGTCAGTGACCGCCCTGCTCCTGGAAGCGCTTGCGGGAACGCTCGATCTCCGCCTCGGCGTCGGTGCGGCCGACCCAGTTGGCGCCCTCGACCGACTTGCCGGGCTCCAGGTCCTTGTAGACCTCGAAGAAGTGCTGGATCTCCAGGCGGTCGAACTCCGACACGTGGTGGATGTCGCGCAGGTGCTCCACCCGCGGGTCGGACGCCGGCACGCACAGCAGCTTGTCGTCGCCGCCGGCCTCGTCCGTCATCCGGAACATGCCGATGGCGCGGCACTTGATGAGGCAGCCCGGGAAGGTCGGCTCATCCAGGATGACCAGCGCGTCCAGCGGGTCGCCGTCCTCGCCGAGGGTGTCCTCGACGAAGCCGTAGTCGGCCGGGTAGCTGGTCGAAGTGAAGAGTCGACGGTCAAGGCGGATACGACCGGTCTCGTGGTCCACCTCGTACTTGTTCCGCGAACCCTTCGGAATCTCGATCGTGACGTCGAACTCCACCGGTGGCTCCTCCATGATCAGCACATAGTTCTGGTGATTAAGTGTCCCTCACGCAGGTGTGTGATCGCGAAAGGGGCTGGTCGTCGTGCCGGAGCTGAGGGGCTGGCAGGCCGCGAGGCCGCGTCTGGCACGTCTGGCGCGGTCCGCACGACCGCGCGTCGCGCGGGCGGCACGGTCCGCGCGTCCGCTGGTCGCACGACTCGCCGGGCGCACCGGATCACGGTCGGCCCGGCCGGGGAACTGGTGGTACACCGCCGGCGCCGCCACCGCCGGGCTGGCACTGGCCGCCGGTGTGGTGACCGCCGCCGGCCCCTGGGACTCCACCGGTCAGCGTACGGCCGAGCGGGAGCGGGCAGCCGCCCTGGAGCACGCGGGTGGCACAGATCACGGCCGCGGTTCCGATACGTCCGCTACGTCCACCGCCCGGGCGGACGGACCGGCGCCGGCGCCCAGCGCCGCCGCGGTGCTGGAAGGCCTCGACGGCACCGGTCCGAAGGTCCGGTCGGCCTCCGGCACGACGTCGCTCGCCGACGTCCTGGACCCGCTGCTGGCCGACCGCGCCCTCGGCGCCCGCCACTCCGCCGCGGTCGTCGACGTCGCCGACGGCCGCACCCTCTACGACCGGGGCGCCGGCCAGGGGCTCACCCCCGCCTCCATCACCAAGATCGCCACCGCGGTGGCCGTCCTGTCCGCCCTCGGCCCCGACCACCGCCTCACCACCCGCGCGGCGCTGGAGCCCGGCACCCGAAGACTCGTCCTGGTCGGCGGCGGCGACCCCACGCTCACCGCCCGTGCGGACGCGCGGGGCTGGGCCTCCCTGCGCACCCTCGCCGACACCACGGCGAAGGCCTTGGCCGGGCGCGGCCTGCGCGAGGTGACGCTGTCGTACGACACCACCCTGTACGCCGGGTCCGACCTGCACCCCATCGGCGTCAACGAGAACGTGGCCCGGGTCACCGCGCTGACTGCCGACGAGGGCCGCACCGACGACTCGTCCAGCGGCCCGGCGCCGCGGGTGGAGGACCCGGCGGCGGACGCCGCCCGCGCCTTCGGCCGCTTCCTGGCCGGCCACGGCATCAAGGTCTCCGACCCCGGCCCCGCCAAGGCGACCGGACGCGCCGACACGCTCGCGAGCGTGTCCTCGCCCCCGCTGTCCGACGTGGTCGAACGCATGCTCACCAACAGCGACAACGACATCGCCGAGGGCCTGGCCCGGCAGACGGCCGCGGCGACGGGCCGGCGCACCGACTTCACCGGCGGCGCGCAGGCGATCACCGCGCAGCTGGGGAAGCTCGGACTGCCCCTCGCGGGCTCCGCGTTCCACGACGGCAGCGGCCTGGACCGCGCCGACCGGCTCACCGCGACCCTGCTGACGGCCCTGCTGCGCACCGCCGCCGACCCCCACCGCCCCGAACTGCGCGCGGTCCTCACCGGCCTGCCGGTGGCCGGCTTCACCGGCACCCTCGCCGACCGCTACGCCGGGGACGGCGCGGCCGGGATCGTACGGGCCAAGACGGGCACCCTCACCGGCGTGAACACCCTGGCGGGCACCGCCGTCGACCGTGACGGCCGCCTCCTGGCCTTCGCCTTCCTGACCGACGGCACCACGGACCCCCAGGCGGCCCAGTCGGCCCTGGACCGGACGGCGACGGCGCTGGCGGCCTGCGGCTGCCGCTAGGACGCCCTCCCGGCGGAAACCTTTCCGCCGGGGGCCCGCCCCGTGGGCGGGCGGCACCGCTTCCCACGCCCGCGCTGTCGGGCGGGCGTCGCGCCGGACGGAACGGGCGGGCGCGGCCCACGACCCGGGCGACCGCACGAGCGGCGCCGGCCGGGCTGCGTCCCGAGCGACCGTCCGAGCGGCGCCGGCCGCCGCCTGCGCTCAAGCGACCGCACGAGCACCGACGGCCGCCGCCTGCGCCCCGGCCGCCGCCTGCGCCCCGGGCGGCGGCAAGGGGGCGTACCGGCCGACGACCGCCCCCGCGGCGGCGTAGCCCACCCGCGCACCACCGTCACGGCCTGCCCCGAGCGGCGGCGCTCACGTACCGTTGACGCATGACGAGCATCGGTGGTGCCGCAAGTCCCGGGATGGTCGACTGGAATCTCGCGGTGGCGACCGCGACCCGGCTGGTCAGGCCGGGCCCCGAGGTGAGCCGGGACGAGGCCCGGGCGGTCGTCGCGGAGCTGCGCCGGCACGCCAAGGTCTCCGAGGAGCACGTCCGGGCCTTCACCCGACTGGGCACGGAGGAGACCCACGACACGCCTGTCCTCGTGGTCGACCGCCCGGGCTGGGTGAGGGCGAACGTCGCCGGGTTCCGGGAACTCCTCAAACCGCTGCTGGACAAGATGCAGGAGCGGCGCGGCAGCGGCCCCGGCAACGCGGTCCTCGGCGCCGTCGGCGGCAAGGTCACCGGCGTGGAGCTCGGCATGCTGCTGTCCTTCCTCGCCTCCCGCGTCCTCGGCCAGTACGAGACCTTCGCCCCGGCCGGCCGGGAGCTGCCCGCGGGGCTGAGCGGCGGCGGACGGCTGCTGCTCGTCGCCCCGAACATCGTCCATGTGGAACGCGAACTCGACGTCCAGCCCCACGACTTCCGCCTGTGGGTGTGCCTGCACGAGGAGACGCACCGCACGCAGTTCACCGCGGTGCCCTGGCTGCGCGACCACCTCGAGGGCGAAATCCAGTCTTTCCTGTCGGAGACCGACGTCGACCCCACGGCGTTCCTGGAGCGGGTGCGGGACGCCGCCCAGTCGCTGGTCGGCGGGCGCCCCGAGGGCGAGGAGGACGACGGCGGCCGGTCCCTGGTCGAGCTGGTGCAGACCCCCGCCCAGCGGGAGATCCTCGGCCGGCTCACCGCTGTCATGTCGCTGCTGGAGGGCCACGCCGACTACGTGATGGACGGCGTCGGACCCGACGTCGTGCCGACGGTGGCGGAGATCCGCGAGAAGTTCCAGCAGCGTCGCGCCAAGGGCGCCTCCCGGCTCGACAGCGCCCTGCGCAAGCTGCTCGGCCTGGACGCCAAGCTGCGGCAGTACCGGGACGGCGAGCGGTTCGTCCGCGCCGTCGTCGACCAGGTCGGCATGGACGGGTTCAACCGCGTGTGGACCTCCCCGAACACCCTCCCCACCAAGGCGGAGATCGCCAAACCGGCGGACTGGGTCGCGCGGGTGCACCGCAGGGCCGAGTGAGGAACTCGTGTACGGACGGGGCGAACCGAATCCGGCCGACGGCAGGCGAACGCCCCTCCAATCACCCGTCCGAGGGACCGTAGGCAATGGGTAGGCGTGCAATGCTCGGGGAACGGCCCGTTTCTGTCACCATCGACACACTCTGAGTGACCGATCTCGGGCTCACCCCCCGAAAAACTCCGTGAAGGGAACCGGACATGGGTCCCCATCCTGCGGTCGCGGCGATACGCCTGGCGGTACGCCGCGTCCTGAACGACATCCTCGACGAGCAGACCGCGCCCGACGCCGGGCCGCCCCGCCCGCGGACCGCGCACCTCGTGCGGCCCGCCCACGGCGCCCGGACACGGCACGCCGCACCCGGCCCGCGCGCCGCACAGCCACCCGGGCGTTCCCCGCTCGGCATGCCCGCCCCCGGCCGCACCCGGGAGAACACCCCCTGCCCCGCGCCCGGCCCGCGGCTCCACGACGAGCGTTCGCCGTCCCCGCTCGTGCTGGTCGCCTGCTCCGGCGGGGCCGACTCCATGGCACTCGCCTCCGCCCTCGCCTTCGAGGCCCCCAAGCTCGGCATCCGGGCCGGCGGCGTCACGGTCGACCACGGACTGCAGGCCGGCTCCGACCTCAGGGCCGGCGAGGTCGCCCAGCGGCTGCGCGAACTCGGCCTGGACCCGGTCGACGCCGTCGCCGTCGCCGTGGGCCGCGAGGGCGGGCCGGAAGCCGCCGCCCGCGACGCCCGCTACGCCGCCCTGGACGCCGCGGCCGAACACCACGGCGCCGCCGCGATCCTCCTGGGCCACACCCGCGACGACCAGGCCGAGACCGTGCTGCTGGGCCTCGCCCGCGGGTCCGGCATCCGCTCCCTGTCCGGAATGGCCGCGGTCTCGGGGGCCGGCGGCCGTTATCGGCGCCCGTTCCTGCACATCGACCGCCAGACCGCCCGCAAGGCCTGCATGGTCCAGTCCCTGCCCGTCTGGGACGACCCGCACAACGCCGACCCCGCCTACACCCGCTCGCGGCTACGGCACGAGGGCCTGCCTGCCCTGGAGAAGGCCCTCGGCAAGGGCGTCGTCGAGGCCCTCGCCCGCACCGCCCAGCTCTCCCGCGACGACGCCGACGCCCTGGACGCCTGGGCCGGGCAGGCCGACGCCGCCGTCCGGGACGACGCCGGCCGGCTGGAGTGCGCCAAACTGTCCGCCCTGCCGCCCGCGGTGCGCCGCCGCGTGCTGCGCCGCGCCGCCATCGACGCCGGCGCCCCGGCCGGTTCCCTGTTCGCCCGCCACATCGAGGAAGTCGACCGGCTGATCACCGGTTGGCGCGGTCAGGGAGCCATCAATCTCCCGGGCAGGGTCGTCGCCCAGCGGCAGGGTGGCAGACTGGTGATTCGGCAAGGCTGAATCCTTCCTCTCCAGGGAGGCGCCGGTTCCCCCCTCGGGGGAGGTACCGGACGGCCGGTCTCCCCGGAGGGGAGGGCCGGAACAGCCGGTGGCACGACCGACCGAAAGTGATGCGGGTGGACGCGAAAGACATGGGTGCCGACCTTCAGCGGGTGCTCATCACCAAGGAAGAGATCGACGCGAAGCTGGCGGAGCTGGCCGCGAAGATCGACGCGGAGTACGCGGGCAAGGACCTGCTGATCGTCGGTGTCCTCAAGGGCGCCGTCATGGTCATGGCCGACCTGGCCCGGGCGCTGTCCACCCCCGTCACCATGGACTGGATGGCCGTGTCGTCCTACGGCGCGGGCACCCAGTCCTCCGGCGTCGTGCGGATCCTCAAGGACCTCGACACCGACATCAAGGGCAGGCACGTCCTGATCGTCGAGGACATCATCGACTCCGGGCTGACCCTGTCCTGGCTGATCTCCAACCTCGGCTCCCGCGAGCCCGCCTCCCTCAAGGTGTGCACGCTGCTGCGCAAGCCGGACGCCGCGAAGGTCGCCATCGACGTGGAGTGGGTCGGCTTCGACATCCCCAACGAGTTCGTCGTCGGCTACGGCCTGGACTACGCCGAGAAGTACCGCAACCTGCCGTTCGTCGGTACGCTCGCCCCCCACGTCTACGGCGGCTGACCGCCGGGGGCCCGAGCCCCGTACGTAGATCGGGAACCCCGGCGGTCTCGGAGCCGTTGGAGCATGCAGACGGGGACGCCGGCTCTCCCGTGCGGCTTCGAGCCACGATGCTGGGGTACCGTCAGAAGAACTGTCTTATCAAACTCACTATGGCAGGAGGGACGGGGCGGAACCGCTCCGTATGGATGGACGTGAAGCGATACTTCCGTGGGCCGGTCATGTGGATCGTGCTGGCCGTCCTTGCCGTGGTCGTGTTGATGCAAGTCGTCGGCTCGTCCGGCGGCTACAAGACGGTGGACACAGGCCAGGTCGTAGCGGCGATCAATGACAACCGGGTCCAGCAGGCCAAGCTGACCACCGGCGACGAGCAGACCGTCAAGGTCGAGCTCAAGGACGGCCAGAAGGTCGAAGGCAGCTCGAAGATCCAGGCGAGCTACATCGGCGACCAGGGCGTCGACATCGCCAACATTCTGCAGACCAAGTACCAGGACAAGCAGATCCCGAAGGGCTACACGGTCTCGCCGACCAAGCAGAACGCCTTCGTGGGCGTCCTGCTCTCCCTGCTGCCCTTCGTCCTCATCGTCGTCGTCTTCCTGTTCCTGATGAACCAGATGCAGGGCGGCGGCTCCCGGGTCATGAACTTCGGGAAGTCCAAGGCCAAGCTCATCACCAAGGACACCCCGAAGACGACGTTCTCGGACGTCGCGGGCGCGGACGAGGCCGTCGAGGAACTCCACGAGATCAAGGAGTTCCTGCAGGAGCCGGCCAAGTTCCAGGCCGTCGGCGCCAAGATCCCCAAGGGCGTGCTGCTCTACGGCCCGCCCGGCACCGGCAAGACCCTGCTCGCGCGTGCCGTCGCGGGCGAGGCGGGCGTGCCGTTCTACTCGATCTCCGGTTCCGACTTCGTCGAGATGTTCGTCGGCGTCGGCGCCTCCCGGGTCCGCGACCTGTTCGAGCAGGCCAAGGCGAACGCCCCGGCGATCGTCTTCGTCGACGAGATCGACGCGGTCGGCCGCCACCGCGGCGCCGGCCTCGGCGGTGGTCACGACGAGCGCGAGCAGACGCTGAACCAACTGCTCGTCGAGATGGACGGCTTCGACGTGAAGGGCGGCGTCATCCTGATCGCCGCCACCAACCGCCCGGACATCCTCGACCCCGCGCTGCTGCGTCCGGGCCGCTTCGACCGCCAGATCGCGGTCGACCGCCCCGACATGCAGGGCCGCCTGGAGATCCTCAAGGTCCACCAGAAGGGCAAGCCGGTCGCGCCCGACGTCGACCTGTCCGCCGTCGCCCGCCGCACCCCCGGCTTCACCGGCGCCGATCTGTCCAACGTCCTGAACGAGGCCGCGCTGCTCACGGCCCGCAGCGACCAGAAGCTGATCGACAACAAGATGCTGGACGAGGCGATCGACCGTGTGGTCGCGGGCCCGCAGAAGCGGACCCGGATCATGTCGGACAAGGAGAAGAAGATCACCGCGTACCACGAGGGCGGTCACGCCCTGGTCGCGGCGGCCTCGCCGAACTCCGACCCGGTCCACAAGATCACGATCCTGTCCCGGGGCCGTGCCCTCGGCTACACGATGGTGCTCCCGGACGAGGACAAGTACTCGACCACGCGCAACGAGATGCTCGACCAGCTCGCCTACATGCTGGGCGGCCGGGCGGCCGAGGAACTGGTCTTCCACGACCCGACCACGGGCGCCGCGAACGACATCGAGAAGGCCACCTCCACGGCCCGCGCGATGGTCACGCAGTACGGCATGACCGAGCGTCTCGGCGCCATCAAGTTCGGCGGCGACAACACCGAGCCGTTCCTCGGCCGTGAGATGGCCCACCAGCGCGACTACTCGGAAGAGGTCGCCGCCCTGGTGGACGAGGAAGTCAAGAAGCTCATCGAGAACGCGCACAACGAGGCCTGGGAGATCCTGGTCGAGAACCGCGACGTCCTCGACAACCTCGTCCTGGCGCTCCTGGAGAAGGAGACCCTGGGCAAGGAGGAGATCGCGGAGATCTTCGCGCCGATCGTGAAGCGCCCGCCGCGGCCCGCGTGGACCGGCTCCTCGCGCCGCACCCCCTCCACCCGCCCGCCGGTCCTCTCCCCCAAGGAGCTGGCCCTGACCAACGGGGCGAACGGCGCGACGGCGTCGATCAGCACCGTGAAGTCGACGGCGACGGAGCCCGCCCCGGCCACGGAGCAGGCGCCGGAGGACCGTCCGGAGAGCTGACCGGAGCATCGGAGCCCCCTGCGGCCCCGGAATGGATGCCGCGCCCCCCTGGTTCTAGCCTGGGGGGCGCGGCATTCGTATGTCCGCTGATGAGACACACAGGAACGAGGCTTCACATGACCGACCCCGTGACGCTGGACGGCGAGGGCACGATCGGCGAGTTCGACGAGAAGCGCGCCGAGAACGCCGTGCGC
Source organism: Streptomyces sp. NPDC018610 (assembly GCF_044391765.1). Classification (NCBI taxonomy): domain Bacteria; kingdom Bacillati; phylum Actinomycetota; class Actinomycetes; order Kitasatosporales; family Streptomycetaceae; genus Streptomyces; species Streptomyces sp. NPDC018610. The sequence continues at coordinate 59,301 of NZ_JBISAL010000003.1, read as the reverse complement.
GAGCTCCTCATCGCGGTCGGCGAGGACCCGGACCGCGAGGGACTGCTCGACACGCCAGCACGCGTGGCGCGGGCGTACAGGGAGATATTCGCGGGGCTGTGGCAGAAGCCCGAGGACGTCCTGACGACGACGTTCGACCTGGGCCACGACGAGATGGTGCTGGTGAAGGACATCGAGGTGTTCTCCACCTGCGAGCACCACCTCGTCCCGTTCCGCGGCGTCGCCCACGTCGGGTACATCCCGTCCTCCAGCGGAAAGATCACGGGTCTGTCCAAGCTGGCCCGGCTCGTGGACGTCTACGCCCGCCGTCCGCAGGTGCAGGAACGACTCACCACGCAGATCGCGGACTCGCTGATGGAGATCCTGGAGCCGCGCGGCGTCATCGTCGTCGTGGAGTGCGAGCACATGTGCATGTCGATGCGGGGCATCCGCAAGCCCGGCGCGAAGACCATCACCTCGGCGGTCCGCGGCCAGCTGCGGGACGCCGCGACGCGCAACGAGGCGATGAGCCTCATCATGGCGCGCTGACCTCAGGGTCTTTCGTTTGGATCAGGCCGGGTCAGGGAGCGGTGCCAGGGCCCGCGAGCCCGGCGTGATCCAAACGAAAGACCCAAGGGCGGCCCGTCAGCGGGCCGCCCTTGGGCCTCTCGGCCGGCCGACGCCCGACGGGCCCGACGGGCCCGGCCGATCGGTCTGTCCGTCGCCGGTCTGTCCGTCGGTCGTCGGCCCGCCCGTACGGGCGTGCGGGGCGGGCGGGTCAGGAGGCGGGTTCCGCGCCGCCGTGGTCCTGGTCGTCGTCCTCGGGGAGCTTGCAGACCCGCTCCAGGAACAGCGCCGCCGCTATCACCGCGATGCCGGCCAGGACCGAGAAGGCCGCGTAGACGGCCTGGTCGCGGCGGGCGGGGATGTCGAGCAGTTCCAGCAGGAGCACGCCGGTGCCGCCGTACATCCCGGAGACCAGGGCGGCCACCAGGGCGCTGGCCTGGCCGAAGACGACCGCCCGGGCGGCCATCAGCGGGTCGACGCCCTTGGCGCCGGGCCGGCGCTCGCGCTGGGCCTTGAGCCGGGCGCGCAGCGAGAGCGCCGTGGACAGCAGGACGGCGGCGATCAGGGCGAGGACGATGGGCGCGGCCAGCGGCACGCTGGGCAGCGTCCCCACCGCGTTCCACAGGCGGGCCGCCGCCCAGGACAGCACTCCGGCCACGACGAACACGCCGACCAGCACCCTGATGCGCAGCTCTTTCACGGTGTCCCTTCAGCTCCCCCGGACCGTGGTCGGGCGTGGGCGTTCCGGCCGGACCCGGTCGTGGGTCCGGCCGTGCCGTACGTCGTCGGTGCTGTGGCCGGTGAACCTCTTCCGGTCGCAGCTCCAGGGCGTGTCTCGAAAGTCCCGTCTGGCTCGCGACGCTACTTTCGAAACACGCCCTAGACCTTAACGACTACTCGGGCAGCCGGAGTTCCAGGTCCGCGCGCGGCTCGACGCCCGCACGGGTGACCGAGGCGAGCAGACCGGCCACGGCTCCGCGGCCGGGGAGCTGCGCCTCGGGGTCCACGTCGTGCCAGGGGGCGAGGACGAAGGCGCGCTCGTGGGCGCGCGGGTGCGGCAGCGTGAGGCGCGGGTCGTCGGAGACGACGTCGGCGTAGGCGACGATGTCGACGTCGATGGTGCGCGGGCCCCAGCGCTCGTCCCGGACCCGGTTGAAGGCCTCCTCGACGGCGTGGGCGCGCTCCAGGAGGGAGGACGGCGGCAGCGTCGTCTTCAGGACCACCACCGCGTTGAAGTACGACGGCTGGGAGCCGGGATCGACGCCCCAGGGCTCGGTCTCGTAGACGGGGGAGACCGCCTTGACGCGCACGCCGGGCGTGTCCTCCAGGGCGTCGACGGCGCCCTGGAGGGTCTCCAGGCGGTTGCCGAGGTTGGAGCCGAGGGAGAGCACGGCCCGTTTCGGGTTGCTGAGGGTGGTGTCGGCGGCGTCGACCTGTTCGACGACGGACGCGGGCACCGGCTGGACGGTCGGGTCGCTGTGACCCTGGCGGAAAGGTCGGGTCATACTCGGCTCCGGGTGATGGTGACGGTCACGTCGTCGAAGGGGACGGTGATCGGGGCGTCCGGCTTGTGGACGCAGACCTCGACCTGCTGGACCCCCTGGTGCTTCAGACAGACCTGGGCGATGCGCTCGGCGAGCGTCTCGATGAGGTTCACCGGCTCGCCCTCCACCACGGCCACGACCTCCTCGGCCACGATGCCGTAGTGCACGGTCTTCGCCAGGTCGTCGTCGGCGGCGGCCGGCCGGGTGTCCACACCCAGGACGAGGTCGACGAGGAAGGTCTGGCCGTCCTCGCGCTCCTTGGGGAACACTCCGTGGTGCCCGCGGGCCTTCAGGCCGCGCAGCGCGACACGATCCACGCGAATCACTCCTGCAGTCGTCGGTGACGGCCGGTGCCTGCCGCGTGCGGGCGGCACACCGGTCTCGGACGAATCTACCCGCGAGCACCGACAGTGCCGGGCGGCGGGGGACGGGCGAGGGGCCCGCCCCGGGTGGTCCCGACGTGCGTTTACCCTGGCGGGCCCGCCTTCCCACGCCTCACCGGCCGCCTTCGCCCCCGGTCCCGTGATTCCGGCCACTCGCGGGCTCCCGTGCGGGTCCGCGCCGGGTGCCCGCCCGCTCAGGCGGGGGTGTCGTCGTCGTCATCGCCGTTCTCGGACAGAACGGGGGAGGCGTGATGGGACCAGAGCTTCCAGCCGAGGGAGGTGCGCCGGAACACGTTCGTGGCGACGACGAGCTGTCCGACCAGCGGGCCCAGCTCGTCGCCGTCGCCGGGGGCGGGGCCGCCGCTGAGGATGTTCTCGGTGCAGGTCACCAGGGCCGTGTCGCCGGTGACCGAGACGTGCACGTCGGTGAGGAAGAACTGGATGTAGTCGGTGTTCGCCATGATCAGCGCGTACGAGCGCAGCACCTCGCCGCGGCCGGTCAGCGCCGGCCAGCCCGGGTGCACGCAGGAGATCACGCCGGTGTCGGCCGGGTCGTGGTACTCCTCGTCGACGCCGAGGTCGGACGGGGTGAGCCAGAGCGAGGACAGCTCCTCGAAGTCGCCCCGCTCCAGCGCCTCGTAGTAGGCGGTGTTGGCCGCCTCGACCTGTTCGACGTCGGTGTGGGGCGCGCTCACCGGGCTCCCTCGGAGGAGCCGGCCGGGTCGGCGGCGGGCGTGTCGCCGGACGGTGCGGCGCCGGCGGCGCGGGCCTGCTCCACGGCGTGGGCGACCCGCACGGCGTCGGCCGTGGCGCGCACCTCGTGCACGCGCACCGCCCATGCGCCGGCGTGCGCCGCGAGCGCGGAGACGGCGGCCGTGGCGGCGTCGCGCTCGCGCGCGGGCGGCGGCGCGCCCTCCGGACCGGCCAGCACCCGGCCGAGGAACCGTTTGCGGGAGGCGGCGACCAGCACGGGGTGGCCGAGGCCCAGCAGTCGGTCGAGGCGGGCCAGCAGGGCCAGGTCGTGCCCGGCGTCCTTGGAGAAGCCGAGGCCGGGGTCGACGACGACGCGGTCCGGGGCGACGCCGCCCTCCAGGACGGCCTCCACACGGGCGCGCAGCTCGTCGGCGACCTCGGTGACGACGTCGGCGTAGACGCCCCGGACGTTGCCGCCCTCCAGGAAGCCGCGCCAGTGCATGACCACGAACGGGGCGCCGGTGTCCGCGACCACCGGGATCATGCCGGGGTCGGCGAGGCCGCCGCTGACGTCGTTGACGAGTGCCGCGCCGGCCGCGAGGGCCTGCTCGGCGACGCGGGCGCGCATGGTGTCCACCGAGATCGTGACGCCCTCGGCGGCGAGGCCGCGGACGACCGGGACGACCCGCCGGAGCTCCTCGGCCTCGTCGACGCGGGTGGCGCCCGGACGGGTGGACTCGCCGCCGACGTCGACCAGGTCGGCGCCCTGGGCGATCAGGTCGAGGCCGTGCTTGACGGCGGTGGTCGTGTCGAACCAGCGGCCGCCGTCGGAGAAGGAGTCGGGGGTCACGTTCACGACCCCCATGACCGCGCAGCGGTCCCATGCCGGAAGGCCCGCCACTCGGCCGCGCCCGCTCTGGTTGCTCATACGTTCAGCGTAGGCCCAGGGAGCGGACGGCAGGGCCTCCGGGCCGGGGGCCGGACCGGGGGCCGGATCGGGAGCGACAGGGGTGGGAACCGGGGGAGGGACGGGCCCGGAAACCCGAGCGGGCCCCGGCGCCGGTGGCGTCCAGGGGCCCGCTCGTGACGGCCGGGTTCACGCCGCCTGGACGTCCCGTTCGGTCCGGTGCGCACAGGCGCGGTCCTGGGCGGCCCGGCGGCGGCGCAGGAAGCGCGGCATCGGCAGGGCGAGGTCGACGAAGCCCTCCGCCTGCATGGTGGCGAAGCCGATGCGCGGCAGGTCGGAGGAGGCGCGGTAGACGATGTACCGCGGCTCCCAGCGGGGCTGGAACTTGGCGTTGAACTTGTACAGCGACTCGATCTGGAACCAGCGGGAGAGGAACACCAGCAGTCCGCGCCAGGCCCGCAGCACGGGGCCGGCGCCGATCTTCTCGCCGCGTGCCAGCGCGGAGCGGAACATCGCGAAGTTCAGCGAGATCCGCGCGACGCCGAGTTTCGGGGCGGCCTGGAGGGCGGCGACGATCAGCAGTTCGTTCATGCCCGGGTCGGCCGAGCGGTCGCGCCGCATCAGCTCCAGGGACGCGCCGTCCTCGCCCCACGGAACGAAGTGGATGATCGCCTTGAGGTCGCCGAACTCGCCCGGCTCGTCGTCCTGCTTGTGCGCGGTCGCTATGAGGCAGTCTCCGTCGGAGGGGTCGCCGATCCGGCCCAGCGCCATGGAGAAGCCGCGCTCGTTGTCCGTGCCGCGCCAGGCCTCGGCGGCCCGGCGGATCCGCTCCAGCTCGGCGTCGCCGAGGTCACGGATGCGCCGTACGCGGGTTTCGTAGCCGGCCCGTTCGATGCGCTTGACCATCTGACGGACGTTGCGCATCGCGCGTCCGGCGAGCGAGAAATCCGCGACGTCGACCACCGCCTCGTCACCGAGTTCCAGGGCGTCCAGGCCGGTCTCCCGGGTCCACACCTCGCCGCCGGTCTCCGAGCAGCCCACGACGGCGGGCGTCCAGGAGTGGGCCCTGGCCTCGTCCATGAAGCGCTCGATGGCGCCGGGCCAGGCCTCGACGTCGCCGATCGGGTCGCCGCTGGCGAGCATCACTCCGGAGACGACGCGGTAGGTCACCGCGGCCTTGCCGCTGGGGGAGAAGACGACCGCCTTGTCGCGGCGCAGCGCGAAATGGCCGAGGGAGTCGCGGCGGCCGTGCTTGGCCAGCAGGGCGCGCAGCCTGTCCTCGTCCTCCTCGGTCAGCCGCGCGGCGGGGTGCTCGGGGCGGAAGGCCAGGTAGGCCGTGGTGACCGCGGTGAGCCAGCCGAGGGCGCCGAGGGAGTAGGCGACGGTCCAGGAGGTGTTGCCCTGGTAGTCGACGGGGCCCTCGAAGCCGAACAGGCCGTAGAGCACGTGGGTCAGCCGGTCGGCCAGGCTGGGGTCGCCGATCACGCGGTGCGGGTGGGTGCTGACGATGAGCATGCCCAGGGCCACCGAACCGGCGCTCATCAGCACGAAGTTGGTGAGCGCCCGCCACCGGCTGCGCGGGTCGGGCAGGGCCGCGAACTCCTTGCGGTGGATCAGGAGCGGCGCCAGCAGCGCGAGTGAGATGATCACTCCGACGACGGAGTGGCGGTAGACGAACTCGGCTGCCGCACCCGCCGGGAGGAGTATCACGGCGGCCCGCCACGCACGCCGCTTGCGTCGCTTCAGACCGTGCGCGAGCAGCAGCAACAGCACGCCCGCGCTGAGCGAGAGGGCCGCCACGAACGGTCCGAAGGACCCCGGCAGCACCTCGACCATGGTGTGCATCCGGCTGTGCCGGAAGCGCGGGAAGACGGCCGCGGCGACGTCGAGGAGACCGACGACCGCGCAGGCCCTGCCGATCAGCGTGGGGACGGCCTCCGGGCGGGGGCCGCGGAGTATGCGCCGCACCCGGCCCGGCCGGCTCGGAACCCCGTCCGACATTTCCCCATCTATCCTGACAGACATCGCATCCCGTAGTTCTGCGAGAGACCTTGAATCCGGTGCCGATCGGGCATCCGGCGACATTGCGCCCTCTAGGACGGTGTCCAGGGGAGAGAGGTTCACTCCCCGACGGAAATCCGGGTCAAAGGCCAGGGAAAGCTCGGGGCAAGCTCACGCCAAGACGGCGGGACGGTCCGGGCGGGAGTACAGGCAGGAAAGAGCGCCCATGGGTCTCACTAGCAAAAAAGTGCTGGTACTGGCGGTTGTGTTCGCCGTGCTGCTGTTCGTCGCCACGGTGTGGCTGTGGCCGCGTCTGGCGCGCCGCAACTGGCGTGCCGTCAGCGGGCGCGTCGGTATCCTGCTGGCCACCCAGACGGCGATCTTCGCCTGCGTCGGCCTCACCGCCAACCAGGCCTTCGGCTTCTACGCCAGCTGGGCGGACCTGTTCGGGCAGGAGACCGACCAAGGGGTCGTCATAGACCACTCGGCGACCGGAGCCGCGGGCGGTCCGCTCCAGGTGGTCGGCACCCAGCGGGTGCAGTCGAACAACGGCTCGCGGCCGCAACTGACGGGCCAGATCCAGAAGGTGGACATCGTGGGCCGTACGACCCACATCGCCTCACCGGCGTTCATATACCTTCCGCCGGAGTACTTCCAGCCGCAGTACCGCACGCGTACGTTCCCGGCGGCCGTCGTCCTCACCGGTTACCCGGGCACCGCCCAGGCGCTCATCAGCAAGCTCAACTACCCCCGCACGGCGCAGGACCTGGCCAAGAAGGGCCGGATGCAGCCGATGATCCTGATCATGCTGCGGCCGACCGTGGCGCCGCCGCGCGACACGGAGTGCGTGGACATCCCCGGCGGTCCGCAGACCGAGTCCTTCTTCGCCAAGGACCTGCCCGACGCCGTGCTCGCCCATTACCGGGTCGGCAAGACGCCGGGCAGCTGGGGCATCGTCGGTGACTCCACGGGCGGTTACTGCGCGCTGAAACTCGCCATGCACCACCCCGGCGTGTACGCGGCCGGCGCGGGTCTGTCGCCGTACTTCAAGGCGCCGATCGACCCGACGACGGGCGATCTCTTCCACGGCGACAAGAATCTGAAGAATCGCGCCGATCTGATGTGGAGCATCAAGCACCTCCCGGCTCCCGACACTTCACTGCTCGTCACCAGCAGCAGGCAGGGTGAGAGCGACTACAAGAACACCCTGAAGTTCATCGACGCGGTCAAGGCGACGAACACGACCCGTGTCTCGTCGATCATCCTCGGCAGCGGCGGCCACAACTTCAACACCTGGAAGCGCGAGATCCCGGCGACGCTGCAGTGGCTGAGCGGACGGCTGAGCGAACGCTGAAAATGATCTTGAAAAGGATCCCGTAAGGGGTCCGAAGGGTGCCCGAAGGCGAGATCCGGAAGAGAGGATCTTGAAGCGGGAAGGGGCGGGGAAAGCGGCGGAAGCGGGACCTCCGCGTGAAACCGGAGCGAAGCGGTGAGGGAGACGGAACTCCTCATGTCCGGTGAAGGTTTCGGTATGGCCGCCTTTTTGCGGGGCGGACGCCCATGTTTCGTCTACGCGCGGTAAGTTTCTGGCCATGCCACGTGGACGTCACCGCCATTCCCCTCCTTTGCACAGGCTGCTGCCGCCCTCCGCGATCGCCGGCGTCTCCCTCGTCTGCGCCCTGGGCCCCTGGGTGTTCACGGCGCCGGCCCTGCTGCGGTCCCTCGCGGCGGCCGCCGCGGTGACGGCGATCGCCGGAGCGATCGTCATGCGCCGCTGGGACGCCCAGGCGGGTCGGCAGGTCGCCGACCTCACGCGCGCGCGGGCCGGTGACGAGTGGCGCTTCGAGGAACGCGTCGCCGAACTCGAGTCCGATCTGGAGGAGTCGCGCGAGCTGCGCGTCCGGCTCGAGAAGAAGCTGCGGGCCAAGCGGACCGAACTCGCGGGCCTGCGCAACGAGCACGCGGCGTTGCTGCGGCGGTACGCCACGGCGGAGACGGAGCGGGCGAGCGCCCTGGAGGGCCGCCGGCTGCTGGAGATCGAGGCGGCGCCCGACGCCCGCGCGCTGCCGCCCGCTCCGGCCACGTCAGCTCCGGTCACGTCCGCGGCGCCCGCCGTCACCGGCGCGCCCGCCGCCCCGGAAACCGAGGGCGACGGCGCCGCGGCGGACGGGACGCCGGAGCGGACACCGGAGACCGAGAAGCCGGCGGCAGTGGCTCCCGCCGTGTTCTCCCCCGAGGGCTCCGAACTGTTCCTGCGCGCGGGGGCCGCGCTGGCGCGGCTCGCGGCGGACGGCGGAGAGGCCGCTGACGAGGCCTTCGAGGCCGCCGCCGGGGCGAACTCCGAACCGGAGGCCGAGTCGGACGCCGAACCGGTCGCGGCGCCGGACTCCGGGGCGGGCGCCGACGCGGCCGTCGTGGACACCGACGTGGTCGCCGACGCCGGCAGGGCCGCCGAGACCGCCGTTGTCGCCGACGCCGACGCCGACGCCGACGCCGACGCGCGTCCCGCGCCGGAGGACGGACCCGGATCCGGGGGCCGGCCCGAGGCGTCCGGCGGGCACGAGCCGACGGTCGCCGGTCCGGCGGGCGATCCGGCCGTCGGTACGGCCGGCGACGCCGCCGAGGCGGACCGGGCGGACGAGTCGGCCACGACGCCGGCCTCCGCCAGGCCCGGGCAGCGGCCCGACGGCCACTTCGCCGTGCCGACCGCGGTGGCCGTCGTACCGGCCGCGCCCGTGCGGCGACCGGCGGTCGAGGGCGGGTTCGACTTCTTCGGCACGAAGAAGGGCGCGCCGCCCGCCGCGCTGGAGGCCGTGCAGAACGAGGACCTGGCCGACGTCGTGGGTCAGGAGGCCCTCGCGCTGCACAAGGCCGAGGCCGAGTCCCAGTACCGGCCGGCCGACGCCGGGACGCGGGCGGTGGGCCAGGTCATCGACCTGACGGCGCACGACGAGACGGAGCAGATCGACGTACAGGACCTGCGGACCGCGGCGTCCTGAGGGACGGTGCCCGCGCGCGGGCGACGACGACGGTGAGGGGCGTGGCAACCGGTTGCCACGCCCCTCACCGCTGCCCGGGGCGGCCCGCCGGGGCGGGGTCGTCGGTCAGGCGGGGTCCGGTCCGGGGGGCGGGGTGGCGGTCGTCATCCAGCGGTCCGGTCGTGCTCGGCGCCGGCCCGTCCGGGAGCGTTCCGCCTGGGCCCGGAGCAGGCGGGCCGCCTCGTCGGCGTCCCGCAGGCGCGCCGTGACCGTCTTGTCCGCTCCCGTGTCCACGTGCACGTCGGCGACGTTCCACACCCGCTCCCACGGCCCCCTGGTCAGCCGTACGCTCTGCACCTTGGCGTGCGGCACCAGCGCGAGCCGGCGCCGCAGCAGTCCGTGCCGCGCGGCGAACACCGCGTCGGTCACGGCGATCCCGTGCCCCCGCCACCACACCGGCGCGCACCACCGGGCGCGCCGCGGCGGCCGCAGCAGCGCCGAGGCGTCCGGCACCGTCAGCCCGGGCAGCACCCGCGCGATCACCGACTCGGCGATCTCCCGCGGGGCGACCGGCAGCAGCACGGAGTTCGACGACCCGGCCACGTCCAGTTCCACCCGGACCCAGCCGCGCCGCCGCCACAGCAGCGGCTCCACGATCCGCACGGTCTGCACCCGGCCGGGCGGCACCGTCTCGTGGGTGCGGTCCAGCAGCCCCCGGTCGATCCGCAGCCCGTCGGGCGACTCGCTCACCGTCCAGTCGTAGGCGCCGACGAAGCGGCCCACGCTGCTGGTCACGGCCCCGCCGAGCAGCGGCACGGCGGTGGCGAGCACCGTCCACGGGCTGTGGGTGCCCAGCCACAGCAGCGGCGGCACCACGAGGGCGGTGAGCAGCGAGCCCCAGGTCGCGCCGGTCAGCAGCAGCGAGACGGCGATCACCCGGGCGGGCACGCGCACGAGCTGCCGCGCGGGCGCCTCGCCCACCTCCCGTGCCGTCGCGGGGGCGAAACCGGCGGCGCGGGCGAGCAGTTCGGCGCGCAGGGCGCGGGCCTCGTCCTCGCCGAGGAAGGCGAGTTCGTCCTTCTTGTCGGCCCCTATGACGTCGAGCTTCAGCTTGGCCACGCCCGCGACGCGCGCGAGCAGCGGCCGGGTGACGTCGACGGCCTGGATCCGCTCCAGCCGGATGTGCGCGGTGCGGCGGAACAACAGGCCGGTGCGGATGCGCAGTTCGGTGTCGGTCACCGCGTAGTGCGTGAACCACCAGGACAGGAAGCCGTACAGCGCGGCGGCCGGGACGAGCACCGCGAGCCCGATCAGCAGTGTGGTCGTCGTCAGCCGGGTCAGCTGCCGCTGCGCCTGGTCGGGGTCGTGCACGGCCCATCCGGCGAGGACGGTGACCGGTGCCCAGGCCCTTCTGAGCGGGGTTACGGGGTGCAGCCGCCGTTCGGGCACGGAGGGTCCGCCGCCGGCCGGCTCCCGTGGGGGCGACTGGCCGGCGGCGCCGCCGCGCACGGCGGTCGTGTCCGGGTCCCCGGCGGTCGTGTGCGCGTCCCCGGTCGACGCGTCCTCGCTTCCGGCCGTCGCGTCCTGGCTCCCGGCGGACCCGCCCGCGAGTTCCCGCCCCGGGCCGCCCCGGTCCTCCGCCGCCGTCACAGCCCCGCCGATCGGGCCTCGCCGAGCTCGGTGAGCCGGTCGCGCAGGCGTTCGGCCTCGGTCGGCCGGAGGCCGGGGATGGTCGCGTCGGTCGCGGCGGCCGCTGTGTGCAGCTGCACGGTCGCCAGCCCGAAGCGCCGCTCGACGGGCCCGGAGGTGACCTCGACCAACTGCAGCCGCCCGTACGGCACGACGGTCTCCTCGTGCCACAGCACGCCCCGGCTGATCAGCAGGTCGTCGGCGCGCTCGGCGTACCGCCAGGAGCGCCAGTTGCGCCCCAGCAGCGCCCAGCCCCAGGCCAGCAGCGCCAGCGGCAGCAGCGCGAACGCCGACCACACCGGCCCGGCCGTCACGCCGAGCACCACTCCCACGGCCACGGCGGCCGCCCCCAGCCACACCGCCAGCAGCAGCCGTCGCATCCGCAGCAGGCCCGGCGGCAGTGCGGTCCACACCGGCTCGCCCCCCGCCGCCCGGCCCTCTTCCGGGCTCCCCGTTTCCATGGGGCAAGCGTACGTAGGGGAAACTGGGCGCATGACTCCTACGACGGAGACCATGGTCGGGATCGGCGGCGCCGCGGAGAGCACCGACATGGTGCTCAACATCGGGCCCCAGCACCCCTCCACGCACGGTGTGCTGCGGCTGAAGCTGGTGCTGGACGGCGAGCGCATCAGGCACGCGGAGCCGGTGATCGGCTACATGCACCGGGGCGCGGAGAAGCTGTTCGAGGCGCGCGACTACCGGCAGATCATCATGCTCGCCAACCGCCACGACTGGCTGTCGGCGTTCTCCAACGAGCTGGGCGTGGTCCTGGCCGTGGAGCGGATGCTCGGCATGGAGGTCCCCGAGCGCGCGGTGTGGACGCGCACGCTGCTCGCGGAGCTGAACCGGGTGCTCAACCACCTGATGTTCCTCGGTTCCTATCCGCTGGAACTGGGCGGCATCACGCCTGTCTTCTACGCGTTCCGGGAGCGGGAGATCCTCCAGAACGTGATGGAGGAGGTCTCCGGCGGCCGGATGCACTACATGTTCAACCGGGTCGGCGGCCTCAAGGAGGACCTGCCGGCCGGGTGGTCCACGCGCGCGCGTGCCGCCGTCGCCGCGGTCCGCTCCCGCATGGACGTCTTCGACGACCTGGTGCTCGGCAACGAGATCTTCCGGGGGCGCACCAGGGGCGTGGGCGCGCTCACTCCGCAGGCCGTGCACGCCTACGGCGTGAGCGGTCCGATCGCGCGCGCCTCGGGTGTCGACTTCGACCTGCGCCGCGACGAGCCGTACCTCGCGTACGGGGAGCTGGCGGACGTCCTCGAGGTGGTCACGCGGCAGGAGGGCGACTGCCTGGCCCGCTTCGAGTGCCTGCTGGCGCAGACCCACAACGCGCTCGACCTCGCCGACGCCTGTCTGGACCGGCTGGCCGAGCTGGCGCCCGGTCCGGTCAACCAGCGGCTGCCGAAGGTCCTGAAGGCGCCCGAGGGGCACACCTACGCGTGGACCGAGAACCCGCTCGGCATCAACGGCTACTACCTGGTCAGCAAGGGCGAGAAGACCCCGTACCGGCTGAAGCTGCGCTCCGCGTCCTACAACAACATCCAGGCCCTCACCGAACTGCTGCCGGGGACGCTGGTGGCGGACATGGTGGCGATCCTCGGGTCAATGTTCTTCGTGGTCGGGGACATCGACAAATAGGCCGGGCAGGTCCGGCAGGTCCGGGAACAGGTCCGGCAGGCCCGGGAACGGGCCGGGAAGTCCGGTCGCCGGGGCGGCCTGGAGCAGCCAGCGGAAGTCACCGAGGCCGCCGGACGCGGTGAGCTCCGCGGCCTGACCGGCGCGCGCGAGGGCGCGCACGTACTCCGCGGGGTCGGTGGAGGCGAGCGCGAGCGGGGGGCGTACGCCGGTGACGCCCAGGGCATGCAACGCCTCACGCTGGGTGATCACGCGGGTGTGCGCGGGAGCGGACGCGGCGCACGCGTCCAGGGCGACGTGCGCCGTGATGTCGCACGACCCGTCGGGCACGGGAGTCGTCTCCCGCCCCTCCCGGAATCCGGTGAGCGTCCCGAAGGGCGGCCGGGAGGCGGCGGTGTGCGCGTAGTCGACGGCGACCGCGAGGCCCCGTTCCAGACGGGCCGCGGCAGCGGCCCAGGCGGCGTCCCGGGGCAGGCCGATCTCCGCCCGCAGGCCCGGCTCGCCCGGCAGCGGCCACCACCGTGCCAGCCACTCGGCCTCGGCCCCCGCGACCGGGTCCCCGAGCCGTTCGGCGCCGTCGCGCCGTACGAGCACGCGCCGGGGCACGCCCCCGGAGTCGACCTCCGCGACCTCCAGCGGCACGTTGTCCAGCCACTCGTTGGCGAACAGCAGTCCGGTGACCGCCGCCGGAGGCTCGGAGCGCCACTCGATCCGCGGATCCAGGCCGTCGGGCCGGCCGGCGATCTCGACGGCGCAGACCCGCGCGCGTGCGGCCACCTCGGCGGGCAGCGCGCCGAGCACCCCGGCGGCCAGTTCCCCGCGCCCGGCGGCCATGTCGACGAAGCCGAGCTCCGCCGGGTGCCCCAGCGCCTCGTCCACCCGGCACAGCAGCCGCGCCACGGCCGTCGCGAACAGCGGCGAGGCGTGCACGGACGTACGGAAGTGCCCGGCCGGGCCCTCGGGCCGCCGGTAGAAGCCGTCCGGACCGTAGAGGGCCTCCCACGCCGCCGCCCGCCAGCCACGCCACTCGTCCGAGACGCCGTCGTCCGAGACGCCGTCGACCGCGCCGCCCGTCGGTCCGCGCCGCTCGCCGTCCGTCGGGCCGTCCGCCGGACCGCCCACCGCGCCCCGTGCGCTGCCGCCCGCCGTGCCCCGTGCCCTGCCCTCGTCCGTAGTGTCGTCCGCCACGTCGTCAGCGTAGGCGTACTGGTGATCACGGCATCCACCTTGGGGAGTACGAGCGCCGGGCGCGGATCGAACCTCCGGTTGACCCCTGCACCTATTCCGCTTCCCTACTCTGGGTTACGTGCAGCGCCTCTATGACTTCCTCCGCAGACACCCGATGTGGGTCGACGGCTTCTGGGCCCTTGTCCTGCTCGGGCTCTCCTGTGCGAGCGCGGTGGCCGTCGACGGGACGCCCGACCACCACGGATCACTCGGCGGGGCGCTCGCCGTGTCGGTCGTCCTGTGTGTGGTCGTCGCGCTGCGCCGCCGGATGCCGGAGAGGATGGTGCTGCTCGCGGCGGCGACGGGCGTGGTGCAGCTCGCCCTGGACATCGAGACGACGATCGCCGACTTCGCCATGCTGGTGATCATCTACACGGTCGCCGCCTTCGGCGCCCGCTGGGCCTCCCGCTTCGCGCTGGCCGGCGGGATGTGCGCGGCGGCCCTGGCGCAGATCCGCTGGCCGCAGCAGCACTCCAGCGTGCTCGGCCAGGTCGCGATAGCGGTCTTCCAGACGGTGCCGTTCGCGCTGGCCTGGGTGCTCGGCGACTCCATGCGCACCCGGCGTGCCTACTTCGCGCAGCTGGAGGAGCGGGCGGCCCGGCTGGAGAAGGAACGCGAGGCGCAGGCCAAGGTCGCGGTCGCCGCCGAACGCGCCCGCATCGCGCGCGAGCTGCACGACGTGGTCGCGCACAACGTGTCGGTGATGGTCGTGCAGGCCGACGGCGCGGCCTACGTCCTCGACGCCGCGCCCGACCAGGCCAAGAAGGCCCTGGACACGATCTCCTCCACCGGCCGCCAGGCGCTCGCCGAGATGCGCCGCCTGCTGGGCGTGCTGCGCACCGGCGAGCACCAGGAGGGCGGCGAGTACGTTCCGCAGCCCGACGTCGAGCAGATCGAGGAACTGGTCGAGCAGTGCCGGGGCTCCGGTCTGCCCGTCGACTTCCGGGTGGAGGGCACGCCGCGCCCGCTGCCCAGCGGGGTCGAGCTGACCGCGTACCGGATCGTGCAGGAGGCGCTCACCAACACCCGCAAGCACGGTGGACCGAACGCGGGGGCGAGCGTGCGGCTGGTGTACTTCGACGACGGCCTCGGTCTGCTCGTCGAGGACGACGGCAAGGGCGCCCCGCACGAGCTGTACGAGGAGGGCGGCGCCGACGGGCGGGGACACGGTCTGATCGGCATGCGTGAACGGGTCGGTATGGTCGGCGGCACGCTGGACGCGGGACCGCGCCCCGGCGGGGGCTTCCGCATCAGCGCCCTGCTCCCGCTCAAACCGGCGCATTGAACACCGACGCACGCCCCCTGTTGACACCTGTCACGCCCCCCGCGGGCGCCCTGGTGGCCACGGAACACGCCGCCTTGGACGCCCTGACGGCCACGGAACACGCCCCGCCGACGACCGAACGGAAGAGGACCCCCCGATGACGATCCGCGTGATGCTCGTCGACGACCAGGTGCTGCTGCGCACCGGATTCGGGATGGTGCTCGCCGCCCAGCCGGACATGGAGGTCGTCGCCGAGGCCGGCGACGGCGTCGAAGCCCTCCAGGCGCTGCGGTCGACCCAGGTCGACGTGGTGCTGATGGATGTGCGCATGCCGAAGCTGGACGGCGTGGAGACCACCCGCCGCATCTGCTCCGAGCCGAACCCGCCCAAGGTGCTGATCCTGACCACCTTCGACCTCGACGAGTACGCCTTCTCCGGGCTGAAGGCGGGCGCCTCCGGGTTCATGCTCAAGGACGTGCCGCCCGGCGACCTGCTCGCCGCGATCCGCGCCGTGCACAGCGGGGACGCCGTCGTCGCGCCCTCCACCACGCGCCGCCTGCTCGACCGGTTCGCGCCGATGCTGCCCACCGGCGCCCAGGAGCCCCGGCACAAGGAGCTCCAGCGGCTCACCGAGCGCGAGCGCGAGGTCATGGTCCTGGTCGCGCAGGGCCTGTCCAACGGCGAGATCGCCGCCCGGCTGGTGCTGTCCGAGGCGACCGTGAAGACGCACGTGGGCCGCATCCTGACCAAGCTCGGCCTGCGCGACCGGGTGCAGGTCGTGGTCCTCGCCTACGAGACGGGGCTCGTCCGGGCGGGCGGACACGGCTGACCGGACGCGACGACGAGGGCCGTAGGCCGCCCGCGGGCTCGTCCGCAGACCGCCTCCGCCCCCAGGAGCCCGGGCGGAGGCCCGACGCCCCGACTGCCGCGGGACGCTCTCGGCGGGGCTACCGCAGGACGCTCTCCAGGAAGTCGCTGCCCAGCCGCGCCACGGTCGTCACGTCCAGCTGGTGGTAGACGTACCGTCCCCGGCGCCGGGTGGTCACCAGGCCCGCCTTCTTCAGGACGCTCAGGTGCCGGGATATCTCCGGCGCGGACATGCCGTGCGCGTGGGTCAGCTCGCTGGTGGTGAAGGCGCTGCGGGCCAGGCTGCGGCACAGGCGCATCCGCACCGGATGGGCCAGGGCGGACATCCGCAGGGTCAGCTGTTCCACCGAGAGCGGGGCGGCGAGCTCCGTGGGACCGACCGGGTAGTGGAGCACCGGATGCCAGCCGTGGCGGTGCAGGACCATCAGGTGGGGCCGGCCCAGGCTGGTCGGCACCAGGAGCAGGCCGCGGTCCCGCGTCGTGGTGTGGCCCTCGCCGAGCTTGTCGACGGTGATCCGGCCCGCCGCTTCGTCCAGCGCCAGGGCGGGTGACACCGCGGTCAGCGCCTCGGCCAGCCCCTTGTGGCGCAGCAGGTCCGTCTTGTGCCGGGCGTCCGCGGCGAGCTGGTGGCGCAGCCGGGACCAGGTGTCCGCGAAGAACGCCTCGTCGCAGTCCTTGAGGAACTGCCGCAGCCAGTCCCGGATGCGCGGCGGATCGGCCAGCAGCCGCTCGCTGAAGCGCACCTGCTGTGGTCCGCGCGCGGCGGCCAGCTCCAGGGCGCGGCGGCGCAGGGCGGCGTCGGCGAGCGGGCCGGGACCCGGGTCGCTGTAGGGCAGGGCGCAGGTGAACTCCAGCGCCGCGGCCACGAACTGCTCGTCGGACAGCTTGTCGAGCAGGTCCAGCTCCTCGTCGAGCGTGGCGCCGGGCAGCGCGGTGGCCCCGGGTATGCCCGCGTACGGCAGGAAGAGGTCGGAGAACGTCGTCCGCCACAGGAAGTCGGCCTCGCACATCCGGTCCGCCAGGTGCGAGTCGAGCCGCGCGGTCACGCCCGTGACCCAGCCCTGGAGCCCCGGGTGGTGCTGGGGCTCGGACAGCGTGTGCAGCGCCATGCCGAGCTCGGCCAGGGGCGAGGGGACGACGGCGACCTGCTCCGGCCGCAGTCCCGCGATGTCGATGCGCACGCTCATGACCCCATGGTGCACGCCACCACTGACAGCGCCGCCCCGATTGACGGCCCTCGTCAATCGGGGCGACTTCGGCGAAGCGGCGGCGCAGGCTGGGACCACGACCGGGGCGGCCCGGTGACGGTGAGGCCCGGGCCCCCGTCCCGCTCCGGAGTGTCCTCTCCGCGTCCCCGGCGGCGTTCGTACCGCCGCGGCACCGCGGGTGTCCGTCCCCCTCCTGGAAGAGGCTTCGGCATGAGCATCACGCAGCAGTACGCACTCGACGTGTACCGCGCGGCGCGGCACGGCGAGCCCGCCCCGCCCGCGCCGGGCCGCGACGACTGGCAGGTCGTGCGCGAACTCGGCGAGTACCGGCGGTTCCGGGCGGTCCTGGCGGGCCGCCCGGCCCAGGGGCGGCTGCGGCGGCTGTGGGCCCGCCGGGCGCGCCACCAGCCGCACCCCACCTGCTGACGCCCGCCCGGCCGTCCGGCCACGCGCCGCCCGTCCGCCCCGGCTCCTCCGCCGCGCGCCGCCCGTCCTCCGCTACGCGCCGCCCGTCCGCCCCGTCTCCTCGGCCAGCCGGGCGGCGAACTCGGCGACCGCGGCCATGACGTCGTCCGCCGTCCACTCCAGGCCGGCGGCGCGCACGGAGACCTCGGTCCGGGCCAGGCCGGGGCCGCCGGCGTCCCAGGCGCCGGCGAACAGCATCGTCCCGGTCTCCTCGGCCGTCCGGATCGCCGCCCTCGCGACCGGATCAGGGTCGTACGGCAGCCACAGCTGGAACTCGTTGGTGTGCGGCACCTCGGGGTGCACCCGCGCCCACGGCACGCCGGCCGCCGCGAACCCCTCGCGCAGCGCGGCGGCCACCACGCGCGCGTGCCGCACGTAGTCGGGCAGCCGGGGCAGCTCCTCCTGAAGACCGATCAGTGCCGCAAGGGCCGACGGGAACTGCTGGAACACGGTGCCGCCGTACCGGTGCCGCCAGGCCCTGGCCTCCTCGACCAGCTCCCCCGGGCCGGCCAGGGCCGCGCCTCCGTAGCCGCCGAGGGACTTGTAGAACGACACGTACACGCTGTCGGCCAGGTCCGAGATCTCCGCCACGGAGCGGCCGAAGTGCACCGTGGACTCCCACAGGCGCGCACCGTCGAAGTGCACCACCGCGTCGCGCTCGCGCGCCGCCTCGACGAGCTCGGTCAGCTCCTCCCAGGAGGGCAGGAGGAAGCCGGCGTCGCGCAGCGGCAGTTCGAGCATCAGTGTCCCGAAGGGCTCGTCGAGGCCGCGCACCTCGTCCGCGGTCGGCAGCCGGGGCTCGCCCGTCACCCGCACCGGACGCAGGCCGCTCACCTGGCTCAGGGCGTGCCGTTCGTGCACCTCGGGATGGGACAGGGCGTGCAGGGCCACGGCCGGGTCCCGAGTGCGGCCCGCCCAGCAGCGCAGCGCGACCTGCTGGGCCATCGTGCCGGTCGGGAAGAAGGCGGCGGCTTCCTTGCCGAGCAGCCCGGCGACCTTCTCCTCCAGGGCCTCGACGACGCCGTTGCCGTACATGTCCGAGGCCTCGTCGAGGTCGTACACGTCTCCCGCGCGGTCCAGCAGCGCCAGCCGCTCCCGGAGCGTGCCGAGGAACCCGGGTCGCCAGAGCACCCGCCGCGCGCTCCTATACGCGCCCACGCGCCGTTCCCGGAGCCGCTTGAGCCGGTCGCCGTCCGAGAGCGGCGCGTCCGAGAGCCGTGCGCCCTCGAGTGGAGCGTCCGAGGCCCGGCCCCCGGAGGACCGGTCTTGCGTGACCCGCCCCTCCGAGGCCTGTTCCTCCGACGCCTGATCCCGCGAGGTGTGCCCCTCCGAAAGGTGTCCCTTCCAGGGCCGGCCTCCCGAGCCCCGTTCGTCCCGCTGTGCGCTCTGCTCCGCCGAATCGTTCATGCCGCGGATCATCCCGCGCGCCGGCGTACGCGGGCACCCCGATTTCACCGCGCGAGCCCGTGCGCAAGCCCACAGCCTGTGGACGGCCGCACGCCCGCGGGACCCGATAGCGTTAACATGACGAGAAATCGTCCGGTACCCGGAGCGGACTGGAACGGGAAGGCCACCGTCGCGTGATCAGCAGCCAACAGCCAGACCCCAGGGACCGCCCCGCGCGGCTCACCGTCGGCGTCGTCGGCGCCGGCCGGGTGGGACCCGCGCTCGCCGCGTCCCTCCAGCTCGCCGGGCACCGTCCGGTGGCCGTCTCCGGTGTCTCCGACGCCTCCCGGCGACGCGCTGAACGGATGCTCCCCGACGTGCCCCTGGTGCCGCCCGCCGAGGTCCTGGACCGGTCCGAGCTGGTGCTCCTGACCGTCCCCGACGACGCGCTGCCCGGCCTCGTGGCGGGGCTCGCCGAGACCGGCGCCGTACGGCCCGGGCACCTGCTCGTGCACACCTCCGGGCGGTACGGCGCGAAAGTGCTCGACCCCGCCCTGCGCGCGGGCGCGCTGCCGCTGGCCCTGCACCCGGCGATGACCTTCACCGGCACCCCCGTGGACGTGCAGCGGCTGGCCGGGTGCTCCTTCGGCGTGACGGCCCCCGAGGAACTGCGCACGGCCGCCGAGGCCCTCGTCATCGAGATGGGCGGCGAGCCGGAGTGGATCGCCGAGGAGATGCGCCCGCTCTACCACGCGGCCCTCGCCCTGGGCGCCAACCACCTGGTCACCCTGGTCGCCCAGGCCATGGAGCTGCTGCGCGCGGCCGGAGTCGAGGCCCCCGACCGGATGCTCGGCCCGCTGCTCGGCGCCGCCCTGGACAACTCCCTGCGCTCCGGCGACGCGGCGCTCACCGGCCCCGTCGCGCGCGGCGACGCGGGCACGGTCGCGGCCCATGTCGCCGAGCTGCGGCGGCACGCCCCGCAGGCCGTCGCCGGCTATCTGGCGATGGCCCGCGCCACCGCCGACCGCGCGCTCGCCCACGGGCTGCTGAAGCCCGAACTGGCCGAGGACCTGCTGGGCGTCCTCGCCGACGGAGCCGCGGGCGCCCCCGGCGCCCCCGGCGCCGGCGCCGGGGGCCCCGGCGAGGGTCAGGGGGATGACCGATGACCCGCACGGGGCACTCGGCAGGTCCCCACGGCCGCCCGGGAGCCGCCCGCCCCGCCGCTCCCGCGCCGACCGCGCACGCGACGGCACACCCGACGACCCGGACGGCGCCCGGGAACGCGGCTGAGGGCCGCCCGGCGATACCGGCGCCCGAGAACGGAGACGCCCGATGACCACAGCCCTGCTGCGCACCGCCGACGAGCTGCACGCGCGCGTGCGCCGAGGCCGCCGCGCCGTCGTGATGACCATGGGCGCCCTGCACGAGGGCCACGCCACCCTGATCCGGGCCGCCCGCGACCTCGCCGGCAGCGACGGCGAGGTCGTGGTGACCGTCTTCGTCAACCCGCTCCAGTTCGGCGCGGGCGAGGACCTCGACCGCTACCCGCGCACCCTGGACGCCGATATCAAGATCGCCGAGCAGGCGGGCGCCGACGCCGTGTTCGCCCCCTCCGTGGACGAGGTCTACCCCGGCGGCGAGCCGCAGGTCCGGATCACCGCCGGCCCCATGGGGGAGCGGCTGGAGGGCGCCTCGCGGCCCGGCCACTTCGACGGCATGCTCACCGTCGTCGCCAAGCTGCTGCACCTCACCCGCCCCGACGTCGCCCTCTACGGCCAGAAGGACGCCCAGCAGCTCGCCCTGATCCGCCGCATGGTGCGCGACCTGAACTTCGGCGTGGAGATCGTCGGCGTGCCGACCGTGCGGGAGGACGACGGCCTGGCCCTGTCCAGCCGCAACCGCTACCTCTCGGGACCGGAGCGGCGCACCGCGCTCGCCCTCTCCCAGGCGCTGTTCGCCGGCCGCGACCGGCACGCCGCCCAGGAGGCGCTGTGCGCGCGGGCCCGCGAAGTGCCCGCCACGCGCGCGCGTGCCGAGGCCCTGAGCGCCCTCGGGGAGTCCCGCGCGGCCGCCGACGCCGCCGCCGTGGCCCGGGCGACCCCCGGTGCGGCCGCCGCCGTGCGCGCCGCCGCCCGGCTGGTCCTCGACGAGGCCGCCCGCCTGGAACCGCCGCTCGCACTCGACTACCTGGCCCTCGTCGACCCGTCCGACTTCACCGAGATCGGCGACGACTTCACCGGCGAGGCCGTCCTCGCCGTCGCCGCCCGGGTGGGGGCGACCCGGCTGATCGACAACCTGCCCCTCGCCTTCGGGACCCGCGAGTCCCACGGCGACCGGGAAGCCCGTACGTCCGACGAAACCCGTACGTCCCACGAAGCCCACGAAACCCCCGGAGCCGCCTCGTGACCAGCACAGGCATACGACTGCACGCGCCCGCCCCCGGGTGGTCCATCGACGCGGACGTCGTGGTCGTGGGCTCCGGCGTCGCCGGCCTCACCGCCGCCCTGCGCTGCGCGGCGAGCGGCCTGGACACGGTGGTCGTCACCAAGGCCCGCCTGGACGACGGCTCCACCCGCTGGGCCCAGGGCGGCATCGCCGCCGCCCTCGGCGAGGGCGACACCCCCGAACAGCACCTGGACGACACGCTCGTCGCGGGCGTCGGCCTGTGCGACGAGGAGGCCGTACGGATCCTCGTCACCGAGGGCCCCGACGCGGTACGGCGGCTGATCTCCACCGGCGCGCACTTCGACACCGACGACGCCGGCGGCATCGAACTCACCCGCGAGGGCGGCCACCACCGTCGCCGCATCGCCCACGCGGGCGGCGACGCGACCGGCGCCGAGATCTCCCGGGCCCTGGTGGAGGCCGTCCGCGCGCGCGAGCTGCGCACCATCGAGAACGCGCTCGTCCTCGACCTGCTCACCGACGCCGACGGCCGCACCGCCGGGGTGACCCTGCACGTCATGGGCGAGGGCCAGCACGACGGCGTGGGCGCGGTGCACGCGCCCGTGGTGGTGCTGGCGACCGGCGGCATGGGCCAGGTCTTCTCCGCGACCACCAACCCGTCCGTGTCCACCGGCGACGGCGTGGCCCTCGCCCTGCGCGCGGGCGCCGAGGTCTCCGACCTGGAGTTCGTGCAGTTCCACCCGACCGTGCTCTTCCTCGGCCCGGACGCCGAGGGACAGCAGCCGCTGGTCTCCGAGGCGGTGCGCGGCGAGGGCGCCCACCTGGTGGACGCCGACGGCGTGCGGTTCATGGTGGGCCGGCACGAACTGGCCGAACTAGCGCCGCGCGACATCGTCGCCAAGGGCATCACGCGCCGCATGCTGGAGCAGGACGCCGAGCACATGTTCCTGGACGCCCGGCACTTCGGCGCCGACATGTGGGAGCACCGCTTCCCGACCATCCTCGCCGCCTGCCGGGCGCACGGCATCGACCCGGTCACCGAACCGATCCCGGTCGCCCCGGCCGCCCACTACGCCTCCGGCGGCGTGCGCACCGACTCCCACGGCCGCACCACCGTGCCCGGCCTGTACGCGTGCGGGGAGGTCGCCTGCACCGGCGTGCACGGCGCCAACCGGCTCGCCTCCAACTCCCTCCTCGAGGGACTGGTGTACGCCGAGCGGATCGCCGCCGACATCGCGCGCGAGCGGTCCGGGACCGGCCCGCACGCGCGCGTGCCGGTGCCCGCCCCCCGCTCCGAGCGGCCCGGGCACCCGCTGCTCGCCCCCGAGACCCGGTTCGCGATCCAGCGGATCATGACCGAGGGCGCGGGCGTCCTGCGCTCCGCCGGGTCCCTCGCCACCGCCGCCGACCGCCTCGAACAGCTGTCCGCCGAGGCCCGCGGCGCCCTGGACGAGAACGGCAAGACCGCCGAACCCGGCGTCGACACCTGGGAGGCCACCAACCTCCTGTGCGTGGCCCGCGTCCTGGTCGCCGCCGCCCGGCTGCGCGAGGAGACCCGCGGCTGCCACTGGCGCGAGGACCGTCCCGAGCGCGACGACGCCGACTGGCGCCGCCACATCGTCGTACGGCTGAACGCCGACCGGACGCCCGACGTGCACACCACCGAGACCGCAGACTTCCCCCCGACCCGCACCGAGGCCCCCGCGCCCCGCCGTCCCCAGGAGCAGTGACCCAAGTGAGCACCGACGACCTTCCCCTCGCCCCCACCGGCGGCTGCGGCGACGGCTGTGCCTGCGGCGCGGACGCCGACGAGGAGTACATCGAGTGCGGGCTCGACCCCGCGCTCGCCCAGTTGCTGGCCGACGCCGGACTCGATCCCGTGGAGATCGAGGACGTCGCCAACGTGGCCATCCAGGAGGACCTCGCCCACGGCGAGGACGTGACGACCGTGGCGACCATCCCCGAGGAGGCCGTCGCCACCGGCGACTTCACCGCGCGCGAGGCCGGCGTGGTGGCCGGCCTCCGGGTCGCCGAGGCCGTCCTCTCGGTGGTCTGCACCGACGAGTTCGAGGTCGAGCGGCACGTCGAGGACGGCGACCGCGTCGAGCCCGGGCAGAAGCTGCTGTCGGTCACCACGCGCACCCGCGACCTGCTGACCGCCGAGCGCAGCGCGCTGAACCTCCTGTGCCGCCTGTCGGGCATCGCCACCGCCACGCGCGCCTGGGCGGACGTCCTGGAGGGCACCAAGACGAAGGTGCGCGACACGCGCAAGACGACACCCGGCCTCAGGTCCCTGGAGAAGTTCGCCGTCCGCTGCGGCGGCGGCGTGAACCACCGCATGTCGCTGTCGGACGCGGCGCTGGTCAAGGACAACCACGTGGTCGCCGCCGGCGGCGTCTCGGCGGCCTTCAAGGCCGTGCGCGCGTCCTTCCCCGACGTGCCGATCGAGGTCGAGGTCGACACCCTGCACCAGCTGCGCGAGGTCGTGGACGCCGGCGCCGACCTGATCCTGCTGGACAACTTCACGCCGGGCGAGTGCGAGGAGGCCGTGGCCATCGTCGACGGCCGCGCGCTGCTGGAGGCGTCGGGCCGGCTCGCCCTGGACAACGCGCGGGCGTACGCGGAGACCGGCGTCGACTTCCTGGCCGTGGGCGCCCTGACCCACTCCTCGCCGATCCTGGACATCGGCCTGGACCTGCGCGAGGCGGAGTAGGCCGGCCATGCTCCTGACGATCGACGTGGGCAACACGCACACCGTCCTCGGCCTGTTCGACGGCGAGGACATCGTCGAGCACTGGCGCATCTCCACCGACGCCCGGCGCACCGCCGACGAGCTGGCCGTGCTCCTGCAGGGCCTCATGGGCATGCACCCGCTGCTCGGCGACGACCTGGGCCACGGCATCGACGGCATCGCCATCTGCGCCACCGTGCCGTCGGTGCTGCACGAGCTGCGCGAGGTGACGCGGCGCTACTACGGCGACGTCCCGGCCGTCCTGGTCGAGCCGGGCGTCAAGACGGGCGTGCCGATCCTGTTCGACAACCCCAAGGAGGTCGGCGCCGACCGCATCATCAACGCGGTCGCCGCGAACGAGCTGTACGGCGGCCCGGCGATCGTCGTGGACTTCGGCACGGCGACCACCTTCGACGCGGTCTCCGCGCGCGGGGAGTACGTCGGCGGGGTCATCGCGCCCGGCATCGAGATCTCGGTGGAGGCGCTGGGCGTCCGGGCGGCGATGCTGCGCAAGATCGAGGTGGCCCGGCCGCGCAGCGTGATCGGCAAGAACACGGTCGAGGCCATGCAGGCGGGCATCGTCTACGGGTTCGCCGGCCAGGTCGACGGGGTGGTGGGCCGCATGGCCCGCGAACTGGCCGACGACCCGGACGACGTCACGGTGATCGCGACCGGCGGCCTGGCGCCGATGGTGCTCGGCGAGTCCTCGGCGATCGACGAGCACGAGCCCTGGCTGACGCTGATCGGCCTGCGGCTCGTCTACGAGCGGAACGTGGCGCGCATGTGAGGCGCACGTCCCGGGCGCCCCGCCCCACCGCGGCCCCGGGACCCGCACGCGCGGGAATCACGGCGGACGGCGTGGGCGCGCGAGATCTGTTCCTCCGCGGGACGCGTCCCGCGGGAATGGCCCGCACGTGTCACACCCGCGCGCCACGATCGCGGCTTATGTCGAATTTGTCTGATTAGCGCGTATGGTCGGCCCATGCCCACGCCATACGGAACCCGCGGTGGCATCGCCTTCGGCGCGGAGGAGCTGCGTGTGCTCCGCCGCGCCCTGGCCGCCGCCCTCCATCTCCGCCCCGCCCGCGCCGAGGACGTGCAGGACTGTCTCCGCCTCGCCGAGTCGCTCGACGAGGCGATGCGCGAGGGCGCCCGGCTGCGCGCGTTCCTGTTGGCCGACCTGGCCCGCTACCGCGCCGCCCTGCCCGGCACGGCCGTCGGGTACTTCACTCTCCTGGGGGAGGCGCTGGACGCCGGACACCGGCCCGGCCCCGACGACCTCGCCGCCCTGCGGGCCCTGCGCGGCAACCCGGCGGCCGCCGCGCTGCTGCGCCGCTGCGGGGCCTGGACGGGCGCGGCCTCGGTCCCGGCCTCCCGCGGTCCGCTGCGCCCCGCCCCGCCCCGCGCGGTCCTGCCCGCCGCCCGGGCGGGCCAGGGCGGCGAGCCCGCCAAGAAGCCCGCGCCCAAGCCCGCCGAGCGCCCCGCCCGGCCCGCTCCCGCCCGGCCCGGTCCGGCGCCCGCCCAGCCCGCCCCCGCGCCCGGCGGCCCCGGTCCCGCCCGCCGCCCCGTCCCCACCCCCGGCGAGGTCTTCCCGCGCCGCAGACCGGCCCCGCCCGCCGGCGGACCGCGGCAGCGGCTCGCCGCGGTGTGACACCTGGGGCCACCCCGCCCCTGTTTGTCCGGTCGGCGTGGCTACCCTGGAGCCATGGACTACGTCGCCGCACTCGTTCCGCCGGTCGTCATGGCCGTGTTCTTCATCGCGCTGGTCCGGGTGATCGTGAAGACCCAGGGCGGTGCCGCCAAGGCCAAGGAGGACGCGGCCGTCGACGCCGCCCTGGCGCGCACGCAGGCCGGCCAGGGCGCCGCCTCCACCGAGGCCTGACACCTCGGCGCACGGTTCCGCGCACCGCTGTCCCGTACGGCGTCGCGGGGCTCGCGCGCGCCGCACGGCGGACCGTGCGCCCTTTTTGCCCCGATTCGCCGACGAAGCGCACGTCTGGCACGCCATTGACGGGATTTCCTACTAGGGTGCTGAGTTGTGCCTCGCCCATTGGGAGAACTCGAGAACGCGGTCATGACGCGGGTGTGGAAGTGGAACCGCCCGGTGACCGTTCGAGAAGTCCTGGAAGACCTCCAGCGGGAACGGTCCATCGCGTACACCACGGTGATGACCGTTTTGGACAATCTCCATCAGAAGGGCTGGGTACGCCGCGAAGCCGAGGGCCGCGCCTATCGATATGAGGCCGTGTCCACTCGGGCCGCGTACGCCGCCGCACTGATGAACGACGCCTGGTCGCAGAGCGACAACGCCGCGGCCGCTCTCGTCGCGTTCTTCGGCATGATGAGCGACGAACAGCGACGTGCCCTGCGCGACGCCGTAAGGATCGTCGAGGGCACCACGGAAGCCGTCACGGAGTCCACTCGCGAAGCCGGCGCGCAAGGCACCTCGGAAGGCGCCGGGGAACAGACCTCGCGAGGCACGGTACAAGACGCCGCCGAAGTCACGGGCGAAGTCACGGATACCGCCGTAGCCGCGGACGGCTCCGAAACCGGCGGCCACAACCCCGGTTCCGCCGACGGCGACGGCAGGCGATAGCGTCCGCTCATGTCCGCAGAGCGTTCCGAAGTCTCCGCAAAAGCCATCACCCTCCGGCGGGCCCGGACAGGCGATGTCCCGGCCGTACGCCGACTCCTGGACGACTACAGCCGCGCACGCATCCTGCTCGACAAAGCGACCGTGACGCTTTACGAGGACATCCAGGAGTTCTGGGTCGCCGAACGCGACGACAACGCGGAGGTCGTCGGCTGCGGCGCACTCCACGTGATGTGGGAAGACCTGGCCGAAGTGCGCACTCTCGCCGTGCAGCCGGGCCTGAAGGGCGCCGGCGTCGGGCACCGGTTGCTGGAGAAGTTGCTCCAGACCGCGCGCTGGCTCGGCGTTCGCCGCGTATTCTGCCTGACCTTCGAAGTCGACTTCTTCGCGAAGCACGGCTTCGTGGAGATCGGTGAGACACCCGTCGACACCGATGTCTACGCGGAGCTCCTGCGTTCCTATGACGAGGGCGTCGCGGAGTTCCTCGGCCTCGAACGAGTGAAACCGAACACCTTGGGCAACAGTCGGATGCTTCTGCATCTGTAGATCACCGGGGGCGGCCCCGGTGGAACCCCTATGTCCGAAACGCGCATGTTTCCGGTCGCAGTTGAGGGCCGGGCCTCTCCCAGGGGTTTGTGTTTTTTCCGCAAACGCGGTTTGCTTTCCGACGTACTGCAGTACTGCATATAACAAGGGGCAGCGGCTAAACGGCGGACGCCGACCAACCCCGGCCCGCACGTTATCGATGAAAGGAAATCCGGTGGCACAGAAGGTTCAGGTCCTTCTTGTCGACGACCTCGACGGTGGCGAGGCGGACGAGACCGTGACGTTCGCGCTGGACGGCAAGACGTACGAGATCGATCTCACCACCGCCAATGCGGACAAGCTCCGTGGTCTTCTCGAGCCCTACCTCAAGAGCGGCCGGCGTACCGGAGGCCGTGCTTCGGGTGGCCGCGGAAAGGCGCGTGCCACGTCCGGCGGCAGCCAGGACACCGCGCAGATCCGCGCCTGGGCGAAGGAGAACGGCCTGGAGGTCAATGACCGCGGCCGCGTTCCCGCGACCATCCGCGAGGCGTACGAAAAGGCCAACGGCTGACAACGGCCGGACCCGAAGGCCGACGGCCGGCCCCGCTAAGGGGCCGGGAGGCGAAATCCTCGGCCGGCCGGTGAACGGCGTCGGCCCCACCGCCGACCGGCACCGGCCACGAGCCCGTCGCCCGAGCGGTGGACGGGCCGCGTATCCGTGGCCGGACGGCCACGACCCGCAGGCCTGCGCCGACCGGCGAGCCGGCCCGCGCACGGTGCCGACCGGCCGCCGGGAGTCCACGGCGTCGCCCGGTCGCAGGCCGTCCAGCGATGTCCGGCGGTGGCCCGCCCGGCCAGGGGGACCGGGACCGGGTCAGGACAGCACCGACGGTCGGGCGCACGCGCGCCGCAGGCGGAGCCGGTGGCACTGTGTCGCCGCCGTGCTCACCAGACGCACGAGGTCGGGGGCTTCCCCCCTGCCTCCCAGCGCCGACAGCGTCGGCAGCGAGGGTTCGACCTCGCGGCCGGGCACGGGGGGCCGCAGCCACACGGCGGCCCCCTGCGAACCGACGCCGCCCGTCCGGAGCCCTTTGGCTCCTGTCCGGACGATGACGCCCTCGGGCGGGGCCGGCGCGTCCGTCACGGCGCCCGCGCCCAGTCCCACCAGGTCCAGGTCGAGCGCGCCCCACTCCAGCCACTCCAGCAGCCCCGGCAGCTCCTCCGCGCTGCCCGCCGCGACGAGCACCCGCATACGGTCCGCCCGCACGGCCACCGGGGAGGCCGGACCCAGATGGCGCAGCGCCGCGAGGCCCGCCTCCAGCGGCAGGTCCAGCACGTCGAAGCGGTGTCCCACAACGAGCCGTACCGGCGCGCCGGGCGCCGTTTCCCAGCCCAGCTCCTCCTCGTACCAGCGCCGCACCCCGTCGTCGGGGACGGGCGGCCGACGGGGGAGGGGCACCGGGAGGGGGACCGCGGAGGGGCTGCCGACCATGCCGGGTGCAACCGCCGGAACCGGGCGAAGGTTACGCTGGGTTGCGCGGCGTGCGCGTATCGTGTCGAACACGGGCGGGCGTGGAGTGCGGGCGGGGCGCAAAGTTGTTCGCCCATAGCGGAGGGGGAACCGGCGTGCGCCGCATGGAGTGTCAGTCCCAGCGGGTAAGACATGCCTAGTGGGAGGGGGCGACGCGCAGGGTGTACCCGGGAAAAGGAGTCTCACGTTCGCCATCGGCGTACTGGCGACTGGGGTAACTGCCTGGCCTGCGGGAACATCGTCTCGCACCATCGGGTTGGGACATATGTCGGCGTTCGGGGTCAGGAGGCCATCGACGGTGTCGGCAGTTGGAATGAGCGGTCCCCGCTTGCGGGACTAAGCTGCGGAAGGACAGGGAGGGGAAGTTCCCCCCACTGCCTGACCGCTCTGAGGAGCGATTAACGATGTTCGAGAGGTTCACCGACCGCGCGCGGCGGGTTGTCGTCCTGGCTCAGGAAGAAGCCCGGATGCTCAACCACAACTACATCGGCACCGAGCACATCCTCCTGGGCCTGATCCACGAGGGTGAGGGTGTCGCCGCCAAGGCCCTTGAGAGCCTCGGGATTTCGCTCGAGGCGGTCCGCCAGCAGGTGGAGGAGATCATCGGCCAGGGCCAGCAGGCCCCGTCCGGGCACATCCCCTTCACCCCCCGTGCCAAGAAGGTCCTGGAGCTGTCGCTCCGCGAGGCCCTTCAGCTGGGCCACAACTACATCGGCACGGAGCACATCCTGCTCGGCCTGATCCGTGAGGGCGAGGGCGTCGCCGCCCAGGTCCTGGTCAAGCTGGGCGCCGACCTCAACCGGGTGCGGCAGCAGGTGATCCAGCTGCTCTCCGGTTACCAGGGCAAGGAGACCGCCACCGCCGGCGGCCCTGCCGAGGGCACCCCCTCGACGTCCCTGGTCCTCGACCAGTTCGGCCGGAACCTCACCCAGGCCGCTCGTGAGTCCAAGCTCGACCCGGTCATCGGGCGCGAGAAGGAGATCGAGCGGGTCATGCAGGTGCTGTCCCGCCGTACCAAGAACAACCCGGTGCTGATCGGTGAGCCCGGCGTCGGCAAGACCGCCGTCGTCGAGGGCCTCGCCCAGGCCATCGTCAAGGGTGAGGTGCCCGAGACCCTCAAGGACAAGCACCTCTACACCCTGGACCTCGGTGCCCTGGTCGCCGGCTCCCGCTACCGCGGTGACTTCGAGGAGCGCCTGAAGAAGGTCCTCAAGGAGATCCGCACCCGCGGCGACATCATCCTGTTCATCGACGAGCTGCACACGCTGGTCGGTGCGGGTGCCGCCGAGGGCGCCATCGACGCCGCTTCCATCCTGAAGCCGATGCTGGCCCGCGGTGAGCTGCAGACCATCGGCGCCACCACGCTGGACGAGTACCGCAAGCACCTGGAGAAGGACGCGGCCCTGGAGCGCCGCTTCCAGCCCATCCAGGTCGCCGAGCCGTCCCTGCCGCACACCATCGAGATCCTCAAGGGCCTGCGCGACCGGTACGAGGCGCACCACCGCGTCTCGATCACCGACGAGGCGCTGGTCCAGGCCGCCACCCTGGCCGACCGGTACATCTCGGACCGCTTCCTGCCGGACAAGGCGATCGACCTGATCGACGAGGCCGGTTCCCGGATGCGCATCCGCCGGATGACCGCGCCGCCGGACCTGCGCGAGTTCGACGAGAAGATCGCCGGCGTGCGCCGGGACAAGGAGTCCGCGATCGACTCGCAGGACTTCGAGAAGGCCGCCTCCCTGCGCGACAAGGAGAAGCAGCTCCTGGCCGCCAAGGCCAAGCGGGAGAAGGAGTGGAAGGCCGGCGACATGGACGTCGTCGCCGAGGTCGACGGCGAGCTGATCGCCGAGGTCCTCGCCACGGCCACCGGCATCCCGGTCTTCAAGCTGACCGAGGAGGAGTCCAGCCGCCTGCTCCGCATGGAGGAGGAGCTGCACAAGCGGGTCATCGGCCAGAACGACGCGGTCAAGGCGCTGTCGAAGGCGATCCGCCGTACGCGTGCCGGTCTGAAGGACCCGAAGCGCCCCGGTGGCTCGTTCATCTTCGCCGGCCCGTCCGGTGTCGGTAAGACCGAGCTGTCCAAGGCGCTCGCCGAGTTCCTCTTCGGCGACGAGGACGCGCTGATCTCCCTCGACATGTCGGAGTTCAGCGAGAAGCACACCGTCTCGCGCCTCTTCGGTTCGCCCCCCGGCTACGTGGGCTACGAGGAGGGCGGCCAGCTGACGGAGAAGGTGCGCCGCAAGCCGTTCTCGGTCGTCCTGTTCGACGAGGTCGAGAAGGCCCACCCGGACATCTTCAACTCGCTGCTGCAGATCCTGGAGGACGGTCGCCTGACCGACTCCCAGGGCCGGGTCGTGGACTTCAAGAACACGGTCATCATCATGACGACCAACCTCGGCACCCGGGACATCTCCAAGGGCTTCAACCTGGGCTTCGCGGCCACGGGTGACACGAAGACCAACTACGAGCGCATGAAGAACAAGGTCTCGGACGAGCTCAAGCAGCACTTCCGCCCCGAGTTCCTCAACCGTGTCGACGACGTGGTCGTCTTCCCGCAGCTCACGCAGGCCGACATCCTGCGGATCGTCGACCTGATGATCGGCAAGGTGGACGAGCGCCTGAAGGACCGGGACATGGGCATCGAGCTCTCCCAGTCCGCCAAGGAGCTGCTGGCCAAGAAGGGCTACGACCCCGTCCTGGGCGCCCGGCCGCTGCGCCGGACCATCCAGCGCGAGGTCGAGGACACGCTGTCGGAGAAGATCCTCTTCGGCGAGCTGCGTCCGGGTCACATCGTGGTCGTGGACACCGAGGGCGAGGGCGACGACAAGACCTTCACCTTCCGCGGTGAGGAGAAGTCGGCGCTGCCGGACGTTCCTCCGATCGAGCAGGCGGCCGGCGGAGCCGGTCCGAACCTGAGCAAGGACGCGTGAGCACGCGCCCGGCCTGAACGGCGGAAAAGGGGCCTGCCCCGGGACTTCGGTCCCGGGGCAGGCCCCTTTTTCCATGCCGTGCCGCGGCCCTCAGCGGGCCCTGCCCGGGGTCAGGGGAGTCAGGAGAGCTGCCCGTCGTAGTCGGGCAGCTTGAACGTCCTCTCGGCGTGGCCGCCGGAGAGGTCGGTCGCGCTGTTGCCGATGTTGGCGATGATCGTGTAGCCGTCCTTCTCGATGGCGGCGCGCTGGGCCGTCTTGTAGGCGGCGACGTCCTTGAAGAGGTCCAGGAAGCCGCGGACGCGCAGTCCGGCGACCCGGTAGCCGTCGTGCTCCAGGTTCCACTCGGTGGGGGCCTCGACGATGCCCGGCCGGGCGGTCACGAAGAACAGCGCGACGCCGTGCTCCTGGGCGTACCGGGCGGCTGCCAGCACCGGTCTGTTGGCCGGCTGGGGGAAGCTGAAGCCGAAGTCGGTCTCCAGGGTCGTGTTGTCGACGTCGAAGACGACGGCCTGCTTCTCGCCCGGCCGGGCGTCCGCGATGCGCTGCTCCAGATAGGGCAGGGCCTGGTCCATCACGGCCCGGCAGTCCTGCTGCCAGGTGTCGTAGCCGACCTTCCCGGACGCGGCGGCGACCGCGGGGGTGGCGGCCGGGGCGTCGGTCACCGCCTGAGCGCCCACGGGGACGGCCAGCGCGGTGACGGCGACGGTGGCGACGGCGGTCATACCGGTGCGGCGCGCCCAGGTGCCTGTGGTCATGGGGGTCCTCTCGCGTCCGTGGCGACGGGTTGTTGTGAGCATGCTCGTAGCACAGGGTGGCGGGAGGGGAACCGAACGATTACCAGGTGGTAACTCTGCTGAGACGCGGACCACATGAGCCCCGTCACAGGGGAGGGGGGTTCCACCCCCTCCACCGGTGACAAGCGGCACAGGCGCTCCGTCCCGTACTACGCCGCTTAGTGGGGGACAGGAGCTAAGAAACCGGACATTTAACCCAAGGGAATGATGGGAGATGTGGTCTCTACAGGGGTTTTGTCCCAATTGGGAGGAGTGTCAAGAGATCTGCGCCACTGTCCCTGCTTACTAGGTTTCGTCGTAGTAGGGGGGCTTGAGGGCGGCTTTCCGGCGGGGTTACCAATGTGGAGCCCGCCCGGCGAAGGCACTCAGTCTTCCGGGTGGTCCACACGTCCCCCACCCGTAGAGGTTTCGATGTTCCAGCGCGCCACGTCCCGTTCCGCCCGTCCGGCCAAGCTCCGCACCCGTGCCGCCGTCCTGGCCGCCGGCCTGGGAGTCACCGCCGCGATGGGCGCGGGAGTAGCGTCCGCCGCCGAGACCGCGGCGGCCCCCACCGCCACCGTCGCCAAGTCGGCCACCGCCTGGGTCGACCCGGTGAAGCACTACACGCTCACCGCCTCCTTCGACCAGGGCGGCAGCCACTGGATGCACAAGCACAGCGGTCAGGACTTCGCCGTGCCGATCGGCACCGACGTCGTCGCCGCGCACGGCGGCACCGTCGTCAAGGCCGGCCCCAACGGTGGCGGCGACGGCCCCGCCTACGGCAACGCCATCGTCGTCAAGCACGGCAACGGCACGTACTCCCAGTACGCCCACCTGTCCCGCATCGACGTGAAGGTCGGCCAGGTCGTCGCCACCGGTCAGCACATAGCCCTGTCCGGCAACACCGGCAACACCACCGGCCCGCACCTGCACTTCGAGATCCGCACCACGCCGAACTACGGCTCCGCGGTCAACCCGGTCGTCTTCCTGCGCGCCCACGGCGTGACGGTCTGACCCGACCGGACCCAGAACGGAACGCGGCCGATCGGCCGGCCGGCCATCGCACCGGTCGGCCGGCCGACCGGCCGGACGTTTCACCGCACCGCCGCCCTGCTGACATCAGCGGGCGGCGGTGCCGCTGTCTGCGCGCCCCGGTCTCAGGAACCGTGCGCGTCGCGGTGCGCCTGGGTCACCAGATCGACGGCGACCTCGAGGATGGCCTTGCGCTTGTCGTCGGGGTCGCCTTCGAGGTCCCGCATGACGAACATGCCGGCGTGCAGTGTGAAAAGCGCGCTGATGCACCGGACCTGGTCGGTCAGGCTGGAGTCCGGATCGGTGATGATCTCCCGCAGGCCGTTCATCCGGTCCTTGAACATCTCGCCGATGCGCAGCTCGCGCACGGTCGCCTGGTTCTCCTGCATGAACCGGAACAGGGGGGCCGCCCCGGCGAGCGCCTCGCCGTAACGGCGGACGATCTCCTGCTTGGTCTCCAGGGTGTGCGGCTGCCGCCGTCCCCACTCGATCAGGTCCTCGATCGGGTGCGTCAGATCCTCGAAGAGGCTGACGATGATCTCTTCCTTGGTCTTGAAGTGGTAGTAGAGCGCCGCCTTGGTGACATCGAGGCGCTCGGCGATCTCGCGCAGGGATGTCTTCTCGTACCCCTGCTCGGCGAAGAGTTCGAGGGCCACGTCCTGGATGCGCTGGCGGGTGTCTCCGCGGCGCTGCTGCTTGGTGCCGTCCATCGTGCCACCCATCCTCTTACTCCTCGCGCTTACCGAAAACTTACCTGCCGGCCGGTCGGCGGAAACTTACTTGACGCCCGGCTAGTAAACCTCTACCTTCCAGAGTGTAGTGACTTGCCGGGCGGCAAGTAAGTACCAGGTCCAGCTGGGGGAGTAGGGAACGATGGCGGACGCAGCGATAGCCGGGACGGACACCGCGCCGGCCGGCGAACAACCCAGGAGCGTGCGAGTCGTCCTGCTCGCGCTCATGATCGCGATGATGCTCGCGATGCTCGACAACATGATCGTGGGCACCGCGATGCCGACGATCGTCGGCGAGCTCGGCGGCCTCCAGCACCTGTCGTGGGTGGTGACCGCCTACACCCTGGCCACGGCCGCGGCCACGCCGCTGTGGGGCAAGCTCGGCGACATGTACGGGCGCAAGGGCGCCTTCATGACCTCGATCGTGCTCTTCCTGGTCGGCTCCGCGCTGAGCGGCATGGCGCAGGACATGGGCCAGCTGATCGGCTTCCGCGCGGTCCAGGGGCTCGGCGCGGGCGGTCTGATGGTCGGCGTCATGGCCATCATCGGCGACCTGATCCCGCCCCGGGAGCGCGGCAAGTACCAGGGCATGATGGCCGGCGTCATGGCGCTGGCGATGATCGGCGGCCCGCTGGTCGGCGGCACCATCACCGACAACTGGGGCTGGCGCTGGGCCTTCTACATCAACCTGCCGCTCGGCGCGGTGGCGCTCGTCGCGATCAGCGCCGTGCTGCACCTGCCGAAGAAGCGCTCGCAGGCGCGCGTCGACTACCTGGGCGCCGCGCTGCTCACTCTGGGCATCAGCTCGATCGTGCTCGTCACCACCTGGGGCGGCACGGAGTACGCCTGGACCTCCGCGCGGATCATGGAGCTGACCGCGATCGGCGTGGTCGCGCTGGTCGGGTTCGTCTTCTGGCAGACCAGGGCCTCCGAGCCGATCGTGCCGCTGCACATCTTCCGCAGCCGCAACTTCACCCTGATGTCGCTGATCGGCTTCATCACCGGCTTCGTGATGTTCGGCGCGGTGCTGTTCCTGCCGCTGTACCAGCAGGCGGTGCAGGGCGCCTCCGCGACCAACTCCGGTCTGCTGCTGCTGCCCATGCTCGGCGCGATGCTGGTCGTCTCGATGGTCGCGGGCCGGGTCACCACCAACAGCGGCCGCTACAAGGTCTTCCCGATCGTCGGCGGCGTCCTGATGGTCGTCGGCCTCTACCTGCTGTCCCTCATGGACACGGACACCACCCGGTTCACCTCCGGCCTCTACATGGCCGTCCTCGGCGCCGGCATGGGCTGTCTGATGCAGATCACCATGCTGGTCGCGCAGAACAGCGTGGAGATGAAGGACATGGGCGTGGCCTCCTCGTCCACCACCCTCTTCCGTACGCTCGGCTCGTCCTTCGGCGTGGCGATCATGGGCGCGCTGTTCAACAACCGGGTCGAGCACGTCATGAGCGAGCGGGCCGGCGCGCTGGGCTCCAAGATGACGGAGAAGTCCGCGCAGCTCGACGCCAAGAGCCTGGAGAAGCTGCCGGCGGCGGCCCGTGAGGCCTACCAGCACGCCGTCTCCTCCGGTACGCACTCCGCGTTCCTGCTGGGCTCGGCGATCGGTGTGATCGCGCTGGTCGTGGCGGTGTTCGTCAAGGAGGTGCCGCTCAAGGGCGCCGGGCCGGCCGCGGCCGAGTCCAAGGACGGCGACGCCACGGCCCGCGAGGGCGTCGCGGAAGCGGTCTGAGCCGCCCGCAACGCAGCGACCAACCGCACAGGAAGGGCCCCCGGCCGTGAGCCGGGGGCCCTTCCGCGTGTCGTCCTGCCGCTGGAGCGGCCCCGGCCCTCAGGCGCGCTGCTGCCGGGGCAGCCGGCCTCAGTTGTTCTGCTGCTGGGGCAGCGTCGGATAGCTGCCCGTGTTCGTCGGGGCGTGCTCCGGCAGCCACAGCACGGCGACCGCCCCCTCGGCGGGGACGTGCTCGGGGGCGCCCGCCGGGCGGACGTTGCGGAAGGTGAGCCGGGCGCCGAGGACGCGGGCCTGGCCGGCGGCGATGGTCAGACCGAGGCCGTGACCGCGTCCGGCACGGTCCGAGCTGCCCGTGCGGAAGCGGCTCGGGCCCTCGGCGAGCAGGTCCTCGGGGAAGCCGGGGCCGTGGTCGCGCACCCGGATGACCCGGCCCTCCACGGTCACCTCGATCGGCGGCCTGCCGTGCCGGGCGGCGTTGGCGAGCAGGTTGAACAGCACTCGCTCCAGACGGCGCGGGTCGGTCGTGACCATCGACTCGTGCACCACCCGGACCTCGACGTCCGGGTCCTTCGCCGCCACCCGCCGGGCGACGAACTCGCCGAGCACGATGTCCTGCAGCTCCGCCCGCTCGGAGGCGCCGTCGAGCCGGGCCACCTCCAGGACGTCCTCCACCAGCGTGCGCATGGCCTTCGCCCGGTCCAGGACCAGTTCCGTGGGACGGCCGGGCGGCAGCAGCTCGGCCGCCGTCAGCAGTCCGGTCACCGGGGTGCGCAGCTCGTGCGCGATGTCCGCGGTGACCCGCCGCTCGGCCTCCAGACGCTGCTGCAGCGCGTCCGCCATCGCGTCCACGGCGCGCGCGAGATCGTCGGTCTCGTCGCGTACGACACCGCCGATGGCGTCCCGGACCCGTACGTCCGGCTCTCCCTTGGCGACCTGGTTGGCGGCGGCGGCGGCCTTGCGCAGCCGGCCGGAGAGCTGTCCGCCGATCAGCACGCCCAGGGCGCTGCCGCCCAGGACGGCCGAGATCGAGCCGATGACCAGCGCCTGGTCGAGGTCCCTGAGGATGTTGGCGCTGCGGTCGGTGAAGTGCGTGTGCAGGGAGAGCACATGCCCGCCCTTGATCGGCATGGCCGCCCAGATGTCGGGGGCCCCGCCCGGGTGGTCGGTGACGTAGGTGGCCCGGCGGCCCTGCTGGACCTTGCGCTGGAGCACGGGCGGCAGCAGCGGATCGTCGATCTTGAAGACGGAGGAGGCCGGGCGCCGGCCGGGACGCTCGTAGATCGGCTGGGCGAGCGTGAGCCGGGTGTCGGCGAGGTCGCGCGCGTTGTCGAGCATGGACACCCGGGCGGCGTCGTGCACCACCAGGCTCAGCGCGATCGCCACCAGAGCGCCGACCAGCGCGATGGCGGCGCTGAGCTTCCACCTCAGCCCCGTACGGATGCCCGGCCGTGCCAGGCACCTCGGCAGCAGACGTCGCGTGTTCCCCCGCATGACCGCCCCGCTCAGGCCTTCAGCTTGTAGCCGAAGCCGCGGACCGTCTCGATGCGGTCCTGGCCGATCTTCGTGCGCAGCCGCTGCACATGGACGTCCACGACCCGGGTGTCGCCGCCCCAGCCGTAGTCCCACACCCGCTCTAGGAGCTTGTCCCGGGAGAGCACCGTGCCCGGCGCGGAGGAGAACTCCAGGAGCAGCCGCATCTCGGTCGGGGTGAGCGCCACAGGCCGGCCCGCCCGGAGCACCTCCATGCCCTCGGTGTCGACCTCCAGGTCGCCGAAGGTCAGCACCCCGCCGTCCGCCTCGGCGGAGTCCGCGCCGGCCCGTCCGCCTCCCGCGTGCCCGAAGCGGCGCAGCACCGCGCGGATCCGGGCGACCAGGACGGCGCCGTCGAACGGCTTGGTCACGTAGTCGTCGGCGCCCGCCTCCAGGCCGAGGACGACGTCGATGGAGTCGGCGCGCGCCGACAGCATGATCACCGGGACCGTCGACTCGTCGCGGATGCGGCGGCAGAGGCTGACGCCGTCGAGGCCGGGCACCATCACGTCGAGCAGCGCGATGTCCGGGCGGTCGGCCCGGAACGCCTCCAGCCCCGACAGCCCGTCGGGCATCGCCGTGACCGCGAAGCCGTCCCGCTCCAGGGCGAGCTGCGTGGCCTCGCGGATGACGTCGTCGTCCTCGACGAACAGGACGTGGGTCTGCTCTGCCATCCCGGTGCTCTCAGTCCTCGTCTTTTTCTTCGAATGCTGCGTTCACTGTGTGGACGTGCGCGGCGTTCACCCGTACGGGATCGCGACGGGCCGTCGGCGTGCCTTCACCGGTACATCGGACCGGCGGCCCCGAACGGTTCACTCGCGTCCGCGCGCGCCGATCGGCCGTCCGCCCGGTGCACGTCCGTCCGGTACCCGCCTGTCCGGTACCCGCCCGTCCGCCGTACGTCCGGGCCGCCGGGCCGCCGGTCCGGCCGGTCCGTCCGGACCGCGTCACCGGCATTGTCCCGCCGTCAGTTGTCCGGGTCGGGGACCGGGGAGGCCGAGGCGCCCCCGCCGACGGCCTTGCTGTATTCGTTGTGGGTGGTGAACGCCTTGGCGAAGTCGGTGCCGGACCAGCGGTACGTGATCACGTCCTCGCCGGAAGGATTCGACACCGGGTCGCCCTTCTCGTACACCTGCTTGGTCACGACGAGGTCCCCGCGGTCGATCTCCGCGTAGACCGGGGGTCCCTCGGTCCCGAACACGTTCTCGTACCGGCCACCCCGCTCACGGTACACATACGCGCCCACGCCCACCGCGTCCCCGCAGGTCAGCACGTTGACGACAATGTCGTCGGCGGAGCCCGCGGTCAGCTTGCCGTAGGACACGTCGACCGGGTACTCGTCGGCCGCGCACGGCTTGAGACCGTGTTTCACGGTGGCCGACACCTTCGGGTCGTCCTTCACGAGGCTCACCGCGTCCACCTTGGGCTGCGGCGACTCGCTGGGGGCCGGTGAGGCGGAGGCCGCGGCGCCCGCCACCGAGTTGCCGGCGTGCGCCGGTCCCTCGTCACGGGCGCCCGTGCCGCCCGTGCCGCAGGCGGACACCAGAAGGGCGAGGGCGGCGAGCACGACGACCGTCGTGAACGCCGCCTGGAAGGTGCCCGGAACACCGTCGGGTTCCGGGTCGACACCGGCCTCGCCGGTCAGGCCGCGCAACGCTCCCGCTCCTCACGCTCCAGCGCGCGTGCGTCCAGATCGCGTGCCTCCAGCTCCTCGCGGAGCCGGGCGAGCGCCCGGTGCAGCGTGCTCTTGACCGTTCCCGCGGACATGCCGAGGGCCGCGGCCGTCTCCTCCGTGGACATCTGCTCCCAGTGTCGCAGCACGACGACGCTGCGCTGCTTGGGAGCGAGGACTTTCATGATGTCCATAAGAAGTGCGCGGTCGGCGTGCTGCTCGGTGGAGTCCTCGACGCACGCGTCCGGGAGCTGCTCGGTGGGGACCTCCTCCAGCTTGCGGGCCCGCCACCACTCCGTCCGCGTGTTGATCATGACGCGGCGCAGGTAGGCGTCCGCGAGCCGCTTGTCGGCGATGCCGTCCCAGCGGCCGTACGTCCGCACCAGCGCGGTCTGCAGGAGGTCCTGGGCGTCGATCGGGTCCGGCACCAGCCGGCGTGCGCTGCGCAGCAGCGCGTCCTGCCGGGTACGCACGTACTCCTCGAACTCGAGCACCTCGCCCTGCGCCATGATCAACCGCCTCCGCTCCCCGTTTTCCGGCCCGTGTGCGGCCGGATCCCAAGCTGTGATGCGAACGGCCGTGGTCGGCGGCCGCCCGGTGCCTGTCCGGCACGCAACTGAAGGTACGGAGGGGTTGTCACGGCGCTGTCCGAAGCAGCCTGCGGCCAGCCCTCGGCTGTACGTCGGTTGTGTAACGGACGACGGGACGGGGTAAGGAGGCAGTCCCATTTAGTCCGGTTTCAGGGGGTTTTGCCCCCCTGGATGGTGCGTGTGTCTGTGACACGGAGCCCCCGCACCATCCCTGGGGCTGTCACCCGCCTGTGGGCTGACCGCGCGTCAGGACGTCGGCAGCCGGTACAGCCCGCCCGGCAGTGGCTCCACCAGACCGTCGGCGACCAGCCCGTCCAGGGCGCGGGCCCGCTGGACCGGCTCGTGCCACACCCGGTCCAGTGCCGCCTGCGGAATGGGCGTGTGCGCCTCCCGCAGCACGGCGAGCAGCTTGCCGCGCACCTGCCGGTCCGTGCCGGCGTACGTCTGCCCGCGGCGCGGCGGGCCGTCGTGCTCCGGTTTGCCCGCCAGCCGCCAGGCGCAGTGACCGGCGATCGGGCAGTGGTGGCACGACTCGTTCTTCGCCGTGCACACCAGTGCGCCCAGCTCCATCGAGGCGGCGGCCCAGCGGGCCGCGGTCCGCTCGTCCTCGGGCAGCAGGGTGCGGGCCAGCCGGCGTTCGGCGGCGGTGGTGGCGTTCGGCGGGTACTGCACGCCGGTGACCGCGCGCGCCAGGACGCGCCGGACGTTGGTGTCCAGCACCGCGTGGCGCTGCCCGTAGGCGAAGGAGGCGACCGCCGCCGCCGTGTACTCGCCGATGCCGGGCAGGGCGAGCAGCTGGGCGTGCTCGGTCGGTACGTCGCCGCCGTGCCGTTCCGTTATGGCGACCGCGGCGCCGTGCAGGCGCAGGGCGCGGCGCGGGTAGCCGAGCCGACCCCAGGCGCGGACGGCCTCGCCCGGCGCCTCCTTGGCGAGGTCGGCGGGGCGCGGCCAGCGCTGGAGCCACTGCTCGTAGACGGGCAGCACACGGTTGACGGGCGTCTGCTGCAGCATGAACTCGCTGACCATCACACCCCAGGCGCCGGCGTCGGCGCGCCGCCAGGGCAGGTCGCGGGCGTTGCCCTCGAACCAGGTGATGACCTGGGTGTGCAGGGTCTCGCCGAGCGGGGTGCCAGGGGCGTCGGCGGAGGTGTCGGTGGCGGGGGCCGGGGCAGTGGGGCTGCTGTGCGGGGGCAGTGTGGGCGCAGTCATGACCCTCCCGATCCTGCCACGTGTCGGTGCGAGCCGGTGTGAGGTGAGGCCGGGCGGTGGGTCGCCGTCGGGCGCCGGTGCGCCGCCTCGGGGACGTCGGCCGGGGCGCCGGCTCGGGGGTACGCCGACTCGAGGCCGCGTCGGTCCGGGCGGGTGGGCGGCAGGGACCGGGGCGCGGGGCGGGGTGTCGGCGCGTGCGTTCGCGAGGGCGGGTGGGGGAGTGGCCGGCGGCGACGAGGGCGGCCGCCGTTCCCCCTGCGCGCGCCCTGCCCGTACGCGCCCGGGGCGTGGCGGCCGGTCTGCCCGGCTCCTGTCCCGTACGGCGTGCGCGTCACCGCCGCGTCCGCCGGGCGCGTCCCCGCGGGCCGACGGGGCAGCGGCACAACGACCGCCAGGCCGACGGAGTCGCCAGGTCAACGGAGCCGCCAGGCCGACGGAACCGGTCGGCGCAGCCTCGCCGCACGTCGCCCACCTCGACTGCGTATGCGACGCCTCGTCACCGACCGTACCCGGCACCGGAATCCCGTCACCCTGCGCGACCGCGCGGGGTCGGTGTCCGTCAACGACGGCGACTGGCGGGCGTGTTCCGGAATGATGATCCGGAAAAGTTGTGGTCGGCGCGGCGGGTGGCGCGGGGTAAGTGGACGATCTCTCGTACAGTTTGGGCCGTGGGATCTCTGCGCAATCCGATCGGGCCGCTTCCCGCCTCCATCTACTGGCGACGGCGGGTGCTTCTGGTGTCCGGAGTCGCCCTGCTGGCCCTGCTGATCGTCTGGATCACCACCTCGGGCGGCGGGGGCGGGCACCGGAACGACGGCGGCGCGGCCGACGGCAAGAACCCCTCCCCGTCCACCATCACGCCGGGACCCTCCGGTTCCGGTCCCGCGATCAGCCAACGCCCCGGCGGACGCGACGAGTCCGGCGGCGGTGACTCCGCCGGGCCCGGAACCGGAACCGGAAGCGGTCCCGGCGCGGGCGGCGGTGACGGCTCCGGCGGCTCCGGCGGTTCGGACGGGAGCGGTTCCGGCGGGTCCGCCGACGGCTCGGGGGCCGGTTCCGGGAGCGGCGACGGCGCGGGCGCCGCGCTGCCGGCCGGGAGCACGCTCCCCGACTGCACCACCGGCACGGTCCGGTTGAGCCTGCGCAGCGTCCACAACTCCTACGGCCCCGGCGAGACGCCCACCTTCGAACTGGTCGCCAAGAGCACCGGCGGCAAGGACTGCAAGGTCGACCTCGGGCCCAAGTCCGCGGTGATCACGGTCAGTCCGGCGGGCAGCAGCGACGATTACTGGTCCTCGGACGACTGCCCGAAGACGGCCGGGAAGCTGCTGCTGAAGGTGCCGGCGAACAGCGCCGTCACCCACACCGTGCGCTGGGACCGCAAGCCGAGCGCTCCCCGGTGCGCCACACCCCCGGCGGGCTCGGCCGCGGCGGGGACGTACCTGGTGGAGGCGAAGGTGCCGGGGTACGGCAAGCTGCAGACGTCGTTCGTGCTGTCGGCCGACTGAGCGGACGGCGCCGCCGCGGGGCAACGGGCCGTGAGGCGTCCTTCGGGCGCCGGCGGGGATCCGGCGGCGGGCGAGGGCCCGGCGGGTCAGACGTACCGTTCGAGGATCGAGGACTCCGCCAGCCGGGACAGGCCCTCGCGGACGCTGCGGGCCCGCGCCTCGCCGACGCCGTCCACCGCCTGGAGGTCGTCGACGCTGGCCGCGAGCAGCTTCTGCAGGCCGCCGAAGTGCTCCACCAGGCGGTCGATGATGGCGCCGGGCAGCCGCGGGACCTTGGCCAGCAGGCGGAAGCCGCGCGGGGAGACCGCCGAGTCCAGGGTCTCGGGCGAGCCGGTGTAGCCCAGCGCGCGGGCGACGGTGGACACCTCCAGCAGCTCGGCCTGGGAGAGCTTGTCGAGTTCGGCGAGCGCCTCGTCGACCGTGCGGGAGCGCTTGGCGGTGGGCTCGGGGACGTAGTCCCGGACGACGAGCTCGCGCTCGGGCTCCACGCCCGCGATCAACTCGTCCAGCTGGAGGGCGAGGAGGCGGCCGTCGGTGCCCAGCTCGACCACGTACTCGGCGATCTCGGTGGCGATGCGGCGCACCATCTCCAGGCGCTGCGCGACCGCCGAGACGTCCCGGACCGTCACCAGGTCCTCGATCTCCAGTGCGGACAGCGTGCCCGCCACCTCGTCCAGGCGGAGCTTGTACCGCTCCAGCGTTGCCAGGGCCTGGTTGGCGCGGGAGAGGATCGCCGCGGAGTCCTCCAGGACGCGGCGCTGGCCGTCGACGTAGAGGGCGATCAGTCGCATCGACTGGGAGACGGAGACCACCGGGTAGTTGACCTGCTTGCTGACCCGGTCCGCGGTGCGGTGCCGGGTGCCGGTCTCCTCGGTGGGGATCGTCGGGTCGGGCACCAGCTGCACGCCGGCCCGCAGGATCTTCGACAGGTCCGAGGACAGCACGATGCCGCCGTCCAGCTTGCACAGCTCGCGCAGGCGGGTCGCCGTGAACTCGACGTCCAGGACGAAACCGCCCGTGCACATCGTCTCGACCGTCTTGTCGGAACCCAGCACGATCAGGCCGCCGGTGTTGCCGCGGAGCACCCGCTCCAGTCCGTCCCGCAGAGCGGTGCCGGGCGCCACGGCGCTCAGCGAGGCGCGCATCAGGCCATCGGCGCCGGAACTCCCACCGGACTTTCCGGGAGCTGCTGCCCGGTCGTTGGCTGCCACTGCACTCCTCCGGTCGCGGGTTCTTCAGGCGCTCCCGTTTCGCACACACGGTTCGTACGGACGGGCGAGACCAGGGCAAAGTCTACCGGCGGTCCTCCTGCTCCCGTGGGGCCTCTCGGCGGCGGGAGCGGGGCAGCACCCGCAGCGCGTCCCCTATGTCGGCCACTTCCAGGACCTTCATCCCCGGTGGGATCTTCCCCGGGTCGCCCGGCACCAGCGCGTGCGTGAAGCCCAGGCGGTGGGCCTCCGCCAGGCGCCGCTGCACGCCCGTGACCCGTCTGACCTCGCCCGCCAGGCCCACCTCGCCGATCGCGACCAGGTTCTTCGGCAGCGGGGTGTCGCTGGCCGCCGAGGCCAGGGCGAGGGCGACGGCGAGGTCGGCCGCCGGCTCGGACAGCTTCACGCCGCCGACCGTCGC
Source organism: Streptomyces sp. NPDC018610 (assembly GCF_044391765.1). Taxonomy (NCBI): domain Bacteria; kingdom Bacillati; phylum Actinomycetota; class Actinomycetes; order Kitasatosporales; family Streptomycetaceae; genus Streptomyces; species Streptomyces sp. NPDC018610. The sequence continues at coordinate 15,380 of NZ_JBISAL010000003.1, read as the reverse complement.
CGAGTAGATGTCCCGCTTGCCCAGCGCGCTGATCCGGCCCCGCTGCTCCAGCACGGCCAGCATCATCGACACCCGGGAGGTCTCCAGCCCCGACGTCGTACGGCGCGGGGAGGGGATCTGGGAGTCGACGGTGAGCGCCTGCACCTCGGCGACCAGCGGGCGGCGGCCCTCCAGGGTGACCGTCAGACAGGTGCCGGGCACCGGCTCGGCGCGCCGGGTCAGGAACAGGCCGCTGGGGTCGGCCAGGCCCGTGATGCCCTCGTCGTGCAGTTCGAAGCAGCCGACCTCGTCCGTCGCGCCGTACCGGTTCTTGACGCCGCGGACCAGGCGCAGGCGCGCGTGCCGGTCGCCCTCGAAGTGCAGCACCACGTCCACGAGGTGCTCCAGCAGGCGCGGGCCGGCGATCGCGCCGTCCTTGGTGACGTGGCCCACCAGCAGCGTGGACATGCCGCGCTCCTTGGAGGCGCGGATCAGCGCGCCGGCCACCTCCCGCACCTGGGCCATGCCGCCGGGCGCGCCGTCGATCTCGGGGGAGGCCACCGTCTGCACCGAGTCCAGGATCAGCAGCGAGGGCTTGACCGCGTCCAGGTGGCCGAGGACGGAGGACAGGTCGGTCTCGGCGGCGAGGTAGAGGTGGTCGTCGATGGCGCCGATGCGGTCGGCGCGCAGTCTGACCTGGCTCGCCGACTCCTCGCCCGTGACGTACAGCGTGCGGTGCTCGTCGCTCGCGGCCTTGGCGGCCACGTCCAGCAGCAGCGTGGACTTGCCGACGCCGGGCTCGCCCGCGAGCAGGACGACCGCGCCGGGGACGAGCCCGCCGCCGAGCACCCGGTCCAGCTCGGGCACTCCGGTGGAGCGGGCGGTGGCCTGCCGGCCGTCCACCTGGCCGATGGGCAGGGCGGAGGTGGTGACCCGGCCCGGCGCCGTGGTGCGGACCGCGGGCGCGCCGTACTCCTCGATCGTGCCCCAGGCCTGGCACTCGGGGCAGCGGCCGAGCCACTTGGCCGTCTGCCAGCCGCATTCCGTGCAGCGGTAGGACGGGCGGTCCTTGGTGGTCTTCGTACGGGCAGCCATGGGGGAAACCGTAGCCGCCGCCACTGACAACGCGCCCCACCGTATTCGAACAGACTCGAACAGAGAGGTGTGGAATGATCCCATCCGCTTATACGGAAGACGCCCCTCCTCTTTTGAGGGATCGTTTCACCCGTACGGATTAAAAGTGCGCAACGGGGAAGAACGGACGAACCTCGGCCGCCTACGGTCGCACGGGTGATGAGCAGCAGTCCGGAGACCTCGACCCGCGCGACCGGTGCGCACCGGGCACACCGCGAGGCGCGCGACCGCTCCGCCGCGCGCACCCTGGCCGAGCACCCGCCCGCCTGCTACGAGCCGCACCTCGACGGACTGTTCACCTACTGCCTGTCCGTGCTGTGCGACCACGACGCGGCGACGGCCGCCCTCGGGGAAGCGCTCGCGTGCGCCGAGCGGCGCGGACAGCGCGGCCCGGAGAACGGGACGGAGTACCGGGCCTGGCTCTACGCGCTGGCCCGCTGGGCGTGCCTGCGCCGGCTCGCCGCGGCCGGACAACGGCGCGCCGGCACGCACGCCGCCGGCCGTCCCGACGGCCACCGGCAGCGCCCGGACCGATCCGCCCCGCCCGTCCCCGAGGACGTCCGGGAGATCCGGCGACGCCAGCTCGCGCTGCTGGCCTGGCCGGAGGCAGCCGGCACCACCCCGGAGCAGCGGGAGGCCCTGGAACTGGCCGTCCGCCACCGCCTGGCCGGCCACGAGGTCGCCGCGGTCCTCGGCACCGGCCTCGCCACCGCCCGCGAACTGCTCGCCTCCGCCGCCTGCGAGGTGGAGCGCACCCGGGCGGCGCTCGCCGTCGTCGAGGCGGCCGGCTGCCCGGGCGTGGCCGTGCTCGCCGGCAGCGGCGGGTTCGTGCTCAGCACGGCGCTGCGGCGCGAACTCGTCCGGCACGTCGACGACTGTCCGCGCTGCCGCCGCACCGCCGAGCGCGCCGTCCCCGGCCGATGGCCCGGCGCCAGCGTCACCCCCGCCGAACTGCCCGTCCTCACCGCACCCCGCGCGGCCCTGCGCGTCGCCATGACGCACCACCCGCGCGCGCGGGGCACCACCCCTAGGTTCGACCGGCGGGGATTCCCGATGGACCCCAAGGACCGCGCCGCCCGCAGGGACCGGATGCGCGCGCGTGCCGTCACGACGACGGTCGTCGCCACCGTGGTCGCCGCCCCCGTGCTGGCCCTGTGGGCCGCCTACCGGGGCACCCCGACCGGCGAGGGACCGGCCGGCCCCTCCGCCACCGCGCGCGACGCGAGCGATCCCGGCGCCCCGGCCGGCTCGGCCCCGAGCGGCGGCTACGTGACCACCGCCGACGCAGGCCCGGGCCCCGGACCGGCCGACGGACCCGGCACCCGCGCCGGGGTCTCCGTGGCGGTCGTCGCGGCCGGTGGCGCCGGGCACGAGGAGGGCCGGCTGACCGTGGCGGCGGCGACCGCCGGGGACACCACGCTCGTCACCCTGACCGCGTCCGGGTCCGCGCCGGTCCGCTGGTCGGCGACCACCGACGCGCCCTGGCTCTACCTGAGCCGCTCCTCCGGAACGCTGGAACCGGGCGGCACGGTGACGGTCAAGGTGTACGTCGACCCCCTGCGCGAGCCGTCCGGCCACTGGAGCGGCCGGGTGGTGATCTCGCCCGCCCGCACCGTCGTCACCATCGACGGCTACGGCACCGCACCGAGCCCCTCCGCCTCCACGCGGCCCGCCGACCCGTCGCCGCCCGGCGAGCCGGGACCCACCCCCACTCCCACGACCACCGCCGACCCCTCGGAGCCCCCGCCGACCACGCCGCCCGCGTCCCCTCCGCCGTCCACGCCCACCGAGCCGCCCCCGACCGCTCCGGACGGCCCGCCGCCGTCCTCCCCGCAGGACACCGGCGCTCCGAGCCCGTCGAACGGCTAAGGGCTGTCCCGTGATCCCCGGCGGGCGCGCGACGACAGCTACGGCACTCCCCCAAGCTCTTCGAGCAGGGGGCACCCCCACGCCGCGTTGTCGGATCGCCCGAATACGCCCAGTATGTGGACGACCCTCCGCCTTGCGATGCACCGCATCTGACGCCGCGCGCTGATCCACCGGGAATTACGGGACAGCCCTCAGCGCCTCTCGTCGGGCCCGGACGCACGACGAGGAAGGTGAGGTCAGGCCGGCCGCTCGGGGTCCGCCGGGTGCGGGGCGAGCAGCGGGAGGCGGGAGGCGAGCCGTTCCTCGCACAGCTCGGCCAGGCGGTCGTAGCCGGCCTGGCCCATCAGCTCGGTCAGCTCCGCCCGGTAGGAGACGTACACCGGGTCGCCCGCGCCGTGCGCGGATGTCGCCGACGTGCACCACCAGTGCAGGTCGTGTCCGCCCGGACCCCAGCCCCGGCGGTCGTACTCGCCGATCGACACCTGGAGCACCCGGGTGTCGTCGGGGCGGTCGATCCACTCGAAGGTCCGCCGGATCGGCAGCTGCCAGCACACGTCCGGCTTGGTCTCCAGCGGCTCACGGCCTTCCCGGACCGCCAGGATGTGCAGCGAGCAGCCCATGCCGCCCGCGAAGCCCGGCCGGTTCTGGAAGATGCACGAACCCTGGAAGGGACGCGTCTGCCGCGAGCCCTCCTCGTCCTCGGACACCCAGCCGTCACGGGTCCCCTCGGCGTGGTTCTGCCAGATGTCCGGCGTGAGCCGGGCCACGTGCCCGGCGACCCGCTGCTCGTCCTCCTCGTCGGAGAAGTGCGCGCCCAGCGTGCAGCACCCGTCGTCCGCGCGGCCCTCCTGGATGCCCTGGCAGCCGCTGCCGAAGATGCAGTTCCAGCGGGAGGTCAGCCACGTCAGATCACAGCGGAAGACCTGCTCGTCGTCCGCCGGGTCCGGGAACTCCACCCACGCGCGCGCGAAGTCGAGCCCCTTCTCGTCGGCTTCCGTCTCCGAGCCCTTCCTCCCCGGCTTCACAGCCTTCGCCGGGTTCGCCGATTTATCGGTCTTCGCCTTTTTCGTCTTTGGCACGCGTCCAGGGTAAGTCGCCAGGCGACCGGCCCGGGAGCCTCTGACGTCCGTGACCGGCGAGGAGACGACGGCCAGGGGACGATCCGGGCGATCCGGTCGATCGGATCCGCCCGCGTCCCGGCTGGCAGTAGCGTTCCCTACATGAGACTCGGTGTCCTCGACGTGGGTTCGAACACGGTGCATCTGCTGGTGGTCGACGCGCACCCCGGCGCGCGCCCGCTGCCCGCGCACTCGCACAAGGTGGAGCTGCGCCTCGCCCAACTCCTCGACGCGGACGGAGCGATCGGCTCCGAAGGCATCGACAGGCTGATCGCCGTACTCAAGGACGCCCTCCAGGCCGCCGAGGACAAGGGCGTGGAGGACCTGCTGCCGTTCGCGACCTCCGCCGTGCGCGAGGCCGGCAACGCCGACGACGTCCTCGCACGGGTGCGTGAGGCCACCGGCGTCCGGCTCCAGGTGCTCAGCGGCGCGGAGGAGGCCCGCCTGACCTTCCTCGCCGCCCGCCGCTGGTTCGGCTGGTCGGCGGGCAAGCTGCTGGTCCTGGACATCGGCGGCGGCTCCCTGGAGGTCGCCTACGGCATCGACGAGGAACCCGACGCCGCGGTGTCGCTGCCGCTCGGGGCGGGGCGGCTCACCGCCGGCTGGCTGCCCGGCGATCCGCCCGACCCCGAGCACGTCAGGGCGCTGCGCCGGCACGTCCGTACGGAGATCGCGCGGACGGTCGGTGAGTTCACCCGCTTCGGCGCGCCCGACCACGTCGTCGCCACGTCGAAGACGTTCCGGCAGCTCGCGCGCATCGCGGGGGCGGCGCGCTCCGCCGACGGGCTGTACGTACAGCGGGAGCTCAAGCGGGAGTCGCTGGAGGCGTGGGTGCCGAGGCTCGCCGCGATGACGACGGAGGAGCGGGGGGAGCTGCCCGGCGTGTCCGACGGGCGGGCCACCCAGCTCCTGGCCGGGGCGCTGGTCGCCGAGGCGGCGATGGATCTGTTCGGGGTGGAGCGGCTGGAGATCTGCCCGTGGGCGCTGCGGGAGGGCGTGATCCTGCGGCGGCTGGATCACATGGGGTCGGAGTAAGGGTTCTCCGGGGGCGCCCATCGGTTTCCGGGGGCGCCCGAGGGGCGGGGGGACTTCTCGCGCTTCGGGGGTGCGGGTGCGGGTGCGGGTGCGTGTGCGTCGTGGCCGGCCGCGCGGTTCCCCTCGCCCCCGGCAGGCCCGGTCCGCGCCCGCGCCTGCCGGCCGCCGGCCCCGAGGACGCCCCGACGCAGGACGCGCGGTCCTGCGAGAACGGGCGCGGGAAACCGCGGCTCAGCCCCACCGACCCGAATCCCGCGCACCCCACCCTCCCCTCATGCGCCCGAGCCGCCCCCACATGACGAACCCCACAACCGCCCCGAGCCGCCCCGCAGGGGCACACCGCACCCCGTAACCTGTCCCCCATGGCAGAGCCAGTCGTGCGCGTCCCGGATGCGAAGGTCGCCCTGTCGACCGCCTCCGTCTATCCGGAGTCGACGGCGACGGCCTTCGAGATCGCCGCGCGCCTCGGTTACGACGGCGTCGAGGTCATGGTGTGGACCGATCCGGTCAGCCAGGACATCGACGCGCTGCGCAGGCTCAGCGACTACCACGGGATACCGATCCTCGCCGTGCACGCCCCCTGTCTGCTGATCACGCAGCGGGTGTGGTCCACCGACCCCTGGGTCAAGCTCCAGCGGGCCCGCGCGGCGGCCGAGAAGCTGGGCGCGAGCACGGTCGTCGTGCACCCGCCGTTCCGCTGGCAGCGCCAGTACGCCCGCGACTTCGTGAACGGAATCTGGCGGATGGCGGACGAGACCGATGTGCGCTTCGCCGTCGAGAACATGTACCCCTGGCGCTACCGCGACCGCGAGATGCTCGCCTACGCCCCCGACTGGGACGTCACCAAGGACGACTACCGCCACTTCACGATCGACCTCAGCCACGCCGCGACGGCCCGTACCGACGCGCTGAAGATGGTCGACCGCATGGGCGACCGCCTCGGCCACATCCACCTCGCCGACGGCAAGGGCTCGGCCAAGGACGAGCACCTCGTCCCCGGGCGCGGCAACCAGCCCTGTGCCGAGCTGCTGGAACGTATCGCCGGCTCCGGCTTCGACGGACATGTCGTCATCGAGGTCAACACCCGCCGCGCCATGTCGAGCGCGGAGCGCGAGGCCGACCTCGCCGAGGCCCTGGCCTTCACCCGCCTGCACCTGGCGTCGACGGTGCGGGCGCCCCGACGCTGACCGCCGCCGTCGGCCACCGCTGACCGCCGCCGCCGGCCACCGCTGACCGCCACGCAACCCCGCCGCGCGACACCCGCCACGGAACACCGCCCCGCGACCCCCCGCCGCGAGACACGCGTCCCGTATTCCGGACACCCCGTCCCGCTCCCTGGATGACCGGCGTACGCTCGACGGAGTCAGAACTCTGCCACGATGCCACGGCGTGACGCCGGTCCGGCAGAACTCCTTGGCAGAACACCCCGAAGGAGCGAGCGACGATGCCCGAGCTGAGGTCCCGCACAGTCACCCACGGCCGCAACATGGCGGGCGCCCGCGCCCTTATGCGTGCCTCCGGTGTACCCGGTGCGGACATCGGCCGGAAGCCGATCATCGCGATCGCCAACAGCTTCACCGAGTTCGTCCCCGGCCACACCCACCTCGCACCGGTCGGCCGGATCGTCGGCGAGGCGGTCCGCGAGGCCGGCGGCATCCCGCGCGAGTTCAACACCATCGCCGTCGACGACGGCATCGCGATGGGCCACGGCGGCATGCTCTACTCGCTGCCCTCGCGCGACCTGATCGCCGACAGCGTCGAGTACATGGTCGAGGCGCACTGCGCCGACGCCCTGGTCTGCATCTCCAACTGCGACAAGATCACCCCGGGCATGCTGATGGCCGCGCTGCGCCTGAACATCCCGACGGTCTTCGTCTCCGGCGGCCCCATGGAGGCCGGCCGTGCCACCCTGGTCGACGGCACCGTCCGCACCCTCGACCTGATCGACGCCATCTCCGAAGCCGCCAACGACAAGGTCTCCGACGAGGACATCCTCCGTATCGAGGAGAACGCCTGTCCGACCTGCGGCAGCTGTTCGGGCATGTTCACCGCCAACTCGATGAACTGCCTCACCGAGGCCATCGGCCTCTCCCTGCCCGGCAACGGCTCGGTCCTCGCCACCCACACCGCCCGCCGCGCCCTGTACGAGGACGCGGCCCGCACGGTCATGGACATCACGCGCCGCTACTACGACCAGGACGACGAGACGGTCCTGCCGCGCAACGTCGCCACCTTCGCGGCCTTCGAGAACGCCATGGCCCTCGACATCGCCATGGGCGGCTCCACCAACACGATCCTGCACCTGCTGGCCGCCGCCCAGGAGGCGGGCGTCGAGTTCGGCCTGGAGGAGATCGACGCCGTCTCCCGCCGCGTCCCCTGCCTCGCCAAGGTCGCCCCGAACGTCGCCAAGGACCGTACGTACTACATGGAGGACGTGCACCGCGCCGGCGGCATCCCCGCCCTCCTCGGCGAGCTGCACCGGGCCGGCCTGCTCAACGAGGACGTGCACGCCGTGCACAGCCCCTCCCTGGCCGACTGGCTCAAGACCTGGGACGTGCGCGGCGGCTCCCCCTCGCCCGAGGCGGTCGAGCTGTGGCACGCGGCCCCCGGCTGCGTCCGCTCCGCCGAGGCCTTCTCCCAGTCCGAGCGCTGGGAGGCGCTGGACACCGACGCCGAGGGCGGCTGCATCCGCTCCCTCGAACACGCCTACTCCAAGGACGGCGGCCTCGCGGTCCTCAGGGGCAACCTCGCCGTCGACGGCTGCGTGGTGAAGACGGCCGGCGTCGACGAGTCGATCTGGACCTTCGAGGGCCCGGCCGTCGTCTGCGAGTCGCAGGAGGAGGCCGTCCAGAAGATCCTGACCCAGCAGGTCAAGGAGGGCGACGTCGTCGTCATCCGCTACGAGGGCCCCAAGGGCGGCCCCGGCATGCAGGAGATGCTCTACCCGACCTCGTACCTGAAGGGCCGCGGCCTGGGCAAGAAGTGCGCCCTGATCACCGACGGCCGCTTCTCCGGCGGCACCTCGGGCCTGTCCATCGGCCACGCCTCCCCCGAGGCGGCCTCCGGCGGCGCCATCGCGCTCGTCGAGGACGGCGACCGCATCCGCATCGACATCCCGAACCGCTCCATCGAGCTCCTGGTGGACGAGCCGGAGCTGGCCCGCCGCGAGCAGGCCCTGAACGGCGCGTACGCCCCGAAGAACCGCGACCGCAAGGTCACCGCGGCCCTGCGCGCCTACGCCGCGATGGCCACGAGCGCGGACAAGGGCGCCGTCCGGGACGTCTCGAAGCTCGGCTGAGCCCAGCTCGCCCACGAGGCGACGACCGAGGCGAGGGCCGCTCCGCACGGGGCGGCCCTCGCCCGTGTCACCAGGCCGAGGGATCGCTCCCGGCCACGGCGAAGACGGTGCCGTCGGGGGCGCCGGCGCAGACCCGCCCGCCGACGAGGACGGGCGCGGCCAGGGCGCCCGGGACCCGGCCGGCGCCCGCGCCGATCCGCGCCGGCGTCTGCCCGAGCAGGCGGCCCGTACGGGCGTCCACGCCGAGCAGCCGCCCGTCCGCGGCGACGACGTACACATGCCGGCCGTCGGAGACCGGCGCCGACCCGCGGCTCACCGCCGTCTCCAGGTGCCACAGCTGCTTCCCGGCGGCCACGTCGACCGCCTCCAGCGCGCCGCCCGACGCCAGCAGACGCACCACGCCCCCGCTCACCTGCGCCAGCGCGTCCTGGCGGGGGACGGGCAGCGGCACCCGGCGCACCGCCTTCGTCGCGACGGTGTAGCGGACGACCGCTTCCGCGTCCCCGACGACCCGGTCGGCGTCGAGGAGGAAGACCGACCCGTTCTCGGCGCCGACGGGCCGCAGCGTGCCGCGCAGCCGCGCCCCCCAGCGAACGGCGCCCGTCGCCGGGTCCACGGCGGTGACCCGCGTACTGGCCCCGCCGCCGTACGTGCTCGTCGCGTAGACCGACGTGTCCCCGGCGAACGAGTCGAGGGACGGCAGCCCCTGGCCCGCGAGCCGCCGGGTCCACCGGGTGCGGCCCGAGGCGCCGTCCACGCCGGTGACCGTCCCGTCGGCGCCGGTGAGCAGCAGCACCTCGCCCGCCACCCGCCAGCCGCCGCCCGCGGGGACCTCCCGGCGCGTCCGCACCCGGCCCGAGGAGGGGTCGAGCCCCTCCAGACGCCGGCCGTCGGACGCGGCCGCGTACACCAGGCCGCCCGACAGCTCGGGCGTCCCCGACCCCGTGCCGGCGACGGAGTGCCGCCACAGCACGGTCCCGTCGGACGGCTGAAGGGCGAACACCGTGCCCGGCTGCGCGCAGAACAGCCGGCCGGCCCCGGCGGAGCACTGCGGCGCCGCCGTGCGCCCGGACACCGGACGCACCGCCCACGCGCCGGGCGGCCCGGCCGGTGCGGCCCGGTCACCCGAGCGCGCCCGCGCCGGACCGCCGCCGTCGAACAGCTGGACGGCGGCGAACGCGCCGGTCGCGAGCAGACCGAACGCCCCGGCCACCAGCGCGGCCCGCCTGAGCCTGCCCCCGCGCGGCCGCCGCCCGGCCGGCTCGGTGACGGCCTTCGGCCGTGGCACGTCACCGGAGCGCTGAGCCGGTATGAACGCCTGTGTGTCGTACGACGCCGCCAGCGACCGCAACTCCCGCATGAGCTCGTCGGGCGTGGGCCGCTCCTCGGGCTCCTTGGCCAGGCACCGCAGCACGAGCGGCGCCAGGTCCTTCGGCACGCCGGTCAGATCCGGGTCGTCGTGCACCACCTGGTACGCCACGACGTACGGGCTGTCCGAGTCGAACGGCCCGCGCCCGGTGGCCGCGTGCACCAGCACGGACCCGAGGGCGAAGACGTCGGCGGCCGGACCGACCTCCCGCGGCCGCCGGAACTGCTCCGGCGCCATGAACGGCGGCGTGCCGATCAGCTTGCCGGTCTCCGTGCGCAGTTCGCTGTCCTTCGGCCGGGAGATGCCGAAGTCGATGACCTTGGGCCCGTCGTCGGCGAGCAGCACGTTGCTCGGCTTCAGGTCCCGGTGGACGACGCCCACCCGGTGGATGTCCCGCAGCGCCTCGGCGAGCCCGGCCATCAGCCGGCGCAACTGGGCCGGAGCCATCGGACCGTTCCGCTTCACCTGCTCGGACAGGGTCGGGCCGGGGATGAACAGGGTGGCCATCCAGGGCCGCCCGGCCTCCGGGTCGGCGTCGACGACCGGCGCCGTGAAAGCACCGCTGACCCGCCGGGCCGCCGCCACCTCCTGCCGGAACCGCCCCCTGAACTCCGGGTCCTGGGCGAACTCGGCATGCACCACCTTCACCGCGAGCTTCAGCCCCGAGGTGCTGTGGGCCAGGTGCACCACGCCCATGCCGCCAGAGCCGAGACACGACTCCAGACGGTAGTGACCGGCGTACTCCGGAAGTTCCGCTTCCACGCCCGCTCCGATGTTGCGCTGTGGCGCCATGGACCACCCCCGTGCTCTTCGTCCGCGCGCGCGACGCACGGAGCCTAGTCGATGGTTCGAACAGGACAGAGGCGGCTTGCTAGCGTTCGCGTACGCGTCGCGCACATGTGTTTGACGGCGCGGTCCGAGGGAATCGAGGCGATCCCATGGCGATCATGGGATCGACGGGGGAGGTCTTTCATGTCTGTCGACCGTGTCGAGGACACCGAGGAGCGCGGCCGGGAGCAGGCCGTCACGGAACCGGCCGCGACGGCCACGCAATCGGCCGCGACGGCGTCCGTGCGGTACTACCCGGTCGCGCCGGGCGTCCGCCTCAACGTCCGCAGCGGCCCCGGCACCGGCTACGGCGTCATCCGCGTCCTGAACGAGGGCGCCGAGGTTCCCATCTACTGCCAGTCCCCGGGCACCAAGGTCACCGGCCCCTACGGCACCTCCACCATCTGGGACAACATCAGCAACGGCGGATACGTCTCGGACGCCTACGTCCACACGGGCAGCGACGGCTACATCGCCTCACGCTGCTCCTGAACCGGGCCCCTGAGCCCCTGGCCCGCGGCCGTACCGCGCCATAATCGTCCCGTGAGCGACGAGAACGGCACCCCGGACACGACCGCGGGCCCCGCGGCCCCCGCCGGCGGCCCCCGGCCCGAACCCCTGCGTTTCTTCGGCACCACCTGGGTCGACCACGACAACGGCTACGCGGCCCGCCGCGCGGGCGTCGCCGCCGGCTCACTGCTCGCCGCCGCTGCCGCCTGCCTCGTGCTCCGCTTCGCCTACGAAGGCCTTCGGATCGCGAACTCCGGCGCCTTCGTCACGCTCCTGGTCGTCGTGATGTTCGCCGTGTGCAGCGCGCTCGCCTTCCGGCACACCTGGGACGGCTTCACCCGGCGCCCCGACCCCGAGCGCCAGGCCTCCCTGCGCGGCCTGCTCGCCATCGGGTTCATCGGCTCCCTCCTCGCCTACTTCTTCCGCTCCCTCACCGAGGCGCCCGGCGAGAGACTGCACCGCGGGGAGTACGAGCAGGCCCGCGAGCAGTACGCCCGCCGCACCACCCGCCGCTCCGGCAACCCCTCCAAGAAGCGCCGCCGCTCCTGACCCGGTCCGGGACGGACACTTCCTGCCCCGCCCGAGGCGCCGGGCCCGGTGACCGCCCCGGGACCGTCCCCCCCGTCCGCCGGCCACGCCGGGGGAAGGCCCTCCACCCGGTGGCCACGCCTGGTGGCCACGCCCGAGGAAGGCCCCCCGCCCGAGCCGGTGACCGCACTCCGGAAAAGAACCCCTCGTCCGGCGGCCGGTCCACCGATCATGGACGTATGACCGCTTCCCCGTCGCCCGCCCCGGACTCCGCGGCCGCGCACGCCGCCCGCGCCCGCTCCTTCGACGCGGCCGCCGCCGAGTACGCCGCCCACCGCCCCTCCTACCCGCCCGCGCTCTTCGACGCGGTGGAGGAACTCACCGGCCGCCCCCTCGCCGGCGCGCGCGTCGCCGACGTCGGGGCCGGCACCGGCATCTCCACCGCCCTCCTCCATGAGCGCGGCGCACGGGTCCTGGCCGTCGAGCCCGGCGACGGAATGGCCGCCCAGCTCCGCCGCGGCCACCCCGACCTGCCCGTCGTGCGCGGCAGCGGCGACGCCCTGCCCCTCGCCGACGCCTCCGTCGACCTCCTCACCTACGCCCAGGCCTGGCACTGGACCGACCCCGGCCGCTCGGTCCCCGAGGCCCTGCGCGTGCTGCGCCCCGGCGGCGCGCTCGCCCTGTGGTGGAACACGGACGCCCTCGACGTCGAATGGATCGCCGAGGCGGGCCGCCGCCTCGGACGCTACTTCGGCATCGACGTCTTGGCCGAGAAGCAGCGGGCCGCCCGCACCGAGCGGGCCGATCCCTCCGGCCGGCTCGACTTCGCCCGCCGCGAGGTGCGCTGGAGCCGCCGCATCCCCCTCGACGCCCACCTCGCCAACATCGCCAGCCACTCGTTCTTCCTGGTCTGCCCGGAGGAACAGCGCACCGCCTTCCTCGCCGAGGAGCGCGAGCACCTGCTGAGGCTCTTCCCCGACGGCATCGTCGAGGAGACCTACGACGTTCTCCTCCTCGTCGCCGCCAAGCCCTGACGGACGGTCCCCGCCCCGGGCCCGCCGCCCCGGCCCGCCCGGGCCCTCGCGCCCGCCCGGGAGCACCCTGTTCCGCCTGCCGGACAAGCCGCCGTCCGCCGTACCGCCGGTGCGAGGATGAACCCCATGAGCCAGAAAGTCGCAGTCCTCGGCACCGGCAAGATCGGCGAAGCCCTGCTCAGCGGAATGATCGGGTCCGGCTGGGCCGCCTCCGATCTCCTGGTCACCGCCCGCCGCCCCGAGCGGGCCGAGGAACTCCGCGCCCGCCACGGAGTCACCCCGGTCACCAACGCAGAGGCGGCCAAGACCGCCGACACGCTGATCCTCACGGTCAAGCCCCAGGACATGGGCACGCTCCTCGACGAACTCGCCCCGCACATCCCCGCCGACCGCCTGGTCATCAGCGGCGCCGCGGGCATCCCCACCGCCTTCTTCGAGGAACGCCTGGCCCCCGGCACCCCGGTCGTCCGCGTCATGACCAACACGCCCGCCCTGGTCGACGAGGCGATGTCCGTCATCTCCGCCGGCACCCACGCCACCGCCGCGCACCTCGCCCACGCCGAGGAGATCTTCGGCGCGGTCGGCAAGACGCTGCGCGTCCCCGAGTCCCAGCAGGACGCCTGCACCGCGCTGTCCGGCTCCGGTCCGGCGTACTTCTTCTACCTGGTCGAGGCCATGACGGACGCCGGCATCCTGCTCGGCCTGCCCCGCGACAAGGCCCACGAGCTGATCGTCCAGTCCGCCATCGGCGCCGCGGTGATGCTCCGCGACAGCGGCGAGCACCCCGTCAAGCTGCGCGAGAACGTCACCTCGCCGGCCGGCACGACGATCAGCGCCATCCGCGAACTGGAGAACCACGGGGTGCGGGCCGCGCTCATCGCCGCGCTGGAGGCCGCCCGCGACCGCAGCCGCGAGCTGGCCTCCGGAAACAACTGACACCGGCCCCGGACGGCACCGGCTTCGTGCGGCGGGCGGGGCGGCCTTCCCCGCCCGCCGCACGAGCGCCCTTCAGGCGGGCAGCAGCCCGATCGCCCGGTACGCAGCGTCGACCGTGGGCCGCGCCATCCCCCTGGCCTTCTCGGCGCCCGCCCGCAGCACCCCGTCCACATACCCGGGGTCCGCGCACAGTTCCCGGTGCCGCTCCTGCACGGGCCTGAGGAGTTCGACCACGGCCTCCGCGGTGTCCTTCTTCAAGGCCCCGTACGACTCGTACGCACCGCCGAGCACCTCCGGGTCCCCGCCCTCACACGCGGCGAGGATCTCCAGGAGGTTCGCCACCCCCGGCCGCTCCTCACGGTCGTAGACGACGTCCCGCCCGCTGTCGGTCACCGCCCGCATGACCTTCCTGCGCACCACCTCGGGCTCGTCCAGCAGGTAGACGATGCCCGGACCGGAGTCGTCCGACTTCCCCATCTTCGAGGCCGGGTCCTGAAGGTTCATCACCCGCGCCGCCACTTTCGGCGCTGTCGCCTTCGGCACGGTGAAGGTGTGCCCGTAGCGGTGGTTGAACCGCACGGCCAGGTCCCGGGCCAGCTCCACGTGCTGTGTCTGGTCGTCCCCGACCGGCACCTCGTCCGTGCCGTACGCCAGGATGTCCGCCGCCATCAGCGCCGGATACGTCAGCAGCGACAGCCGTACGCTCCCGCCGCGCCCCTGCTCGCGCGCGGCCTTCTCCTTGTACTGGATCATCCGGCGCATCTCACCGTCGGTGGCCACGCACTCCAGCAGATAGGACAGTCGCGCGTGCTCGTCCACGTGGCTCTGCACGAACACCGTGCACCGCTTCGGATCGAGACCGGCCGCCAGCAGCAGCGTCGCGGCCTGCCGGCTCAGTCTGCGCACCCGCGCGGGATCGTGGTCGACGGTCAGTGCGTGCAGATCGACGACGCAGAACAGGGCGTCGGCCTGGTGCTGGTCCACCTCGGCCCACCGCCGCAGGGCGCCCAGGTAGTTCCCGAGCGTGAGGTGTCCGGTCGGCTTGACCCCGCTGAAGACCCGTGTCATTCCAGCTCCATCTCCTGGTCGTGGCCGCCGGCCTCGGTCGGCCGGCCCCCGGGAGCCCTGGAGGGGAAACGAGAACGGCCGCCGAGGCGGCGGCCGTTGGTTGCGTACGTGAGCGCGGCCGCCGTCAGGCGGCCCACCACTGGTCAGTGCACGTACGCGTCATCATGGGGACGAGGCTACGCCCGGAAGGGCGGGTTCCGCAGCGAGTTGACACGCCTCGCCGTGATCCGTACAGTACTCCGAGTTGTCCGACGTGAGAGCCGACTCCGGTCGGTCCCCGGGCAGCCACTCCGCAAGTCACCACCTCTACTCGACGACAGTCGTGCAATGTCTGCCGTTGTTTCATTGGCGCGTGCATTTACGGAATGAGGAATCCGCGTTCGCGAGAACGCAGCCCCGATTCGCACGGGGACACGGAATCCGCTAAAGTCTCACTCGTCGGAACGGCCCAACGGACCGGGAAGACAGCCCCGCTGACCGGGGATCAGGTCGAGAAAGATCTGATAGAGTCGGAACCGCCGGAAAGGGAAACGCGAAAGCGGGAACCTGGAAAGCACCGAGGAAATCGGATCGGAAAGATCTGATAGAGTCGGAAACGCAAGACCGAAGGGAAGCGCCCGGAGGAAAGCCCGAGAGGGTGAGTACAAAGGAAGCGTCCGTTCCTTGAGAACTCA